>JBNMQV010000061.1:0-200 GCA_050205545.1 Mycolicibacterium celeriflavum | reverse complement strand
CAACGCGACACCAGGCTGATCATCAATACCCCCATCATGGATATCAATGACCCGCAACCCACTTCCGTCGAGCCGGCCGGCCAGATCACCAGTGGTGAGCACCGCCACCGGCGCAGCATCCTCCACGATGAACTGCAACCGTGCCGCCGGCATCATCGGATCGATCGGCAGATACGCCGCCCCCGACTTGAGCACCCCCA
>JBNMQV010000060.1:0-283 GCA_050205545.1 Mycolicibacterium celeriflavum | reverse complement strand
GTCCAATCGTCCGCTCAACCGCAACGCCGCGGGCATGTTGTACACCGGCGAAGGCCCCTGCAACTGACCAAGGAACCACAACCGCTGCTGGGCAAACGACAACGGCACCACTTCAGGGCGATCCACTGCCACCAAAGGCGCACGCCCGCCACCGCGTCCGGTGATTTGTGGCGCGAGCTGGGCTATGGTGGGCGCCTCGAACAAGGTGCGGATCGCCACCTCGGTGCTCATGGCGTTGTTGATCGCGGCGATCACCCGCATCGCCGACAGCGAGTCCCCGCCC
>JBNMQV010000059.1:0-335 GCA_050205545.1 Mycolicibacterium celeriflavum | reverse complement strand
TCGAGGTGTTGGTGGGGCGGTTGGAGCGGGTGTTGGTGGCGATGGTTGCTGATCCGGGTCGGCCGGTGTCGTCGGTGGATGTGGTTGGTGAGGGGGAGCGGGGTTGGCTGGATGGGGTGGGTAATCGGGTTGCGTTGAGCAGGTCGGTTGTGCCGGTGTCGATTCCGGGGGTGTTTGGGGCTCGGGTGGCGCAGTGCCGGGATGTGGTGGCGGTCAGTTGTGGTGGGCGGTCGCTGACTTACGGTGAGTTGGACGAGGCTGCGAATCGGTTGGCGCATTTGTTGGTTGGTTGTGGTGCGGGGCCGGGGCGGTGTGTGGGGTTGTTGTTTTCCCGG
>JBNMQV010000058.1:0-437 GCA_050205545.1 Mycolicibacterium celeriflavum | reverse complement strand
CCACCAGTCGCCCGCCGAACAACAATGCACCCCAGATCTCCCACACCGAGAAATCAAACGAATACGAATGAAACTGCGTCCACACCTGCTCGGAGTCCAACGGCAACCCGAAATCCAGACTCTCAAACAACTGCACGACGTTGTAATGAGTGACCGCAACCCCTTTCGGGGTCCCAGTCGTGCCCGAGGTATAGATGATGTGCGCCAGGTCATCCGGGGCGGGCTCAGGCAGAGCCCAGCTGGGCTGATCATCAATACGCCCATCGGCGACATCGATGACCATCACACCCAACCCATCCAGCCGCGAACACAGCTCTGCAGTACTCAGCACCGCCACCGGTGTCGCATCGGCGAGCATGAAAGCGATCCGATCCGCCGGCATCATCGGATCGATCGGCAGATACGCCGCCCCCGACTTGAGCACCCCCACCATCGCC
>JBNMQV010000057.1:0-457 GCA_050205545.1 Mycolicibacterium celeriflavum | reverse complement strand
CGCCAAATCGCGCACCGACTCAGCGGGCAGCACGCCGAACCCGCGCAGATATCCCGGCTTGTCGCTGGTGCCGTCGACGGTGGCTTGTTCGGCCAGAACATGGATCACCGCCGCGGACGTCGCGGCACGCTCGGCACCCGCCGGGCAGTCGTCGGATCCACACCGGCAGGCCAGCGTGGCCTCGCCGCGCGACAGCGGACCGCAGGCGTCGGCGCGACGCTGAGCGACCGTCCGCGGATCGTTCTCACACACAGTGGCCGCCAAAGCATCCAATCGTGCGGTCAAGGCGGCACCGTCTTCGGCGTGCAGCCTGCCCGAGAGAAACGCCAATCCGGCACAATCGGCAGGATTCACGTCGACATAGCGGTGCTTGTCGGCCTCCGGCGGCACACGGACCGCGGCGGGATCGAAGCCGGCGATGAACTGATCGACGCGGTCGCGCAGCTTGGGTTTCGAG
>JBNMQV010000056.1:0-538 GCA_050205545.1 Mycolicibacterium celeriflavum | reverse complement strand
GCGCCTACCCCCACCCACTCCCTACCGCCACCTCTTCACATGGCTGGCAGGGCGTGATCTCCAAGCAGCTGAAAACGCCTGGCGCCAAATACTGGCCGGCTACGACACCCCGACGCTAGTCGGCCCGCCGGGGCGGTGGCCATTGGGGCGCCGGGGCGTTCGATCATTTTCCGTCCCCGCGCACACCACGTTAGCGCTTGGTGCGTTGGCGCGTGGCCATCACACCACGGTCAATGTTGTGTTGCAGGCGGCGTGGGCCCAGCTGTTGATGTGGTTGACCGGCCAATCCGATGTGGTGTTCGGCACGCCGATTTCCGGGAGGCCGGTCGAGGTGGCCGGGGCGGACTCGATGGTGGGGTTGTTGATCAACACTGTGCCGGTGCGCGCGACCATGACCGCGACCACCACCACCAGTGAGCTACTCGACCAACTGCAGCGCGCCTACAACGACACCCTGGAACACCAGCACCTGGCGCTCAACGAGATTCACCGCATCACCGGCCACGACCAACTGTTCGACACAATGTTCGTCTACGAG
>JBNMQV010000055.1:0-630 GCA_050205545.1 Mycolicibacterium celeriflavum | reverse complement strand
CGGGTCATTGATATCCATGATGGGGGTATTGATGATCAGCCTGGTGTCGCGTTGCGGTTGCCTGGTGGTGAGGATATTGCGTATGTGATCTATACCTCGGGCACGACTGGGACCCCGAAAGGGGTTGCGGTCACTCATCAGAATGTGACTCAGTTGCTGGCCTCGTTGGAGGTGGGGTTGCCCGGGGCCGGGGTGTGGACGCACAGTCATTCGCTGGCTTTCGACGTTTCGGTGTGGGAGATCTGGGCTCCGCTGCTGAACGGTGGACGGGTGGTGGTGGTGCCCGAGGCGATGGTTGGCTCGCCGGAGGATTTTCATCAGGTGCTGCTGGCTGAGCGGGTCAGTGTGTTGACCCAGACGCCGTCGGCGGTGGCGGTGTTGCCCGCTGAGGGGTTGGAGTCGCTGTCGTTGGTGGTGGTCGGTGAGGCGTGTCCGGCTGAGGTGGTGGATCGGTGGGCGCCGGGGCGGGTGATGGTCAATGCCTATGGGCCGACTGAGACGACGATGTGTGTGGCGGTCAGCGCCCCGTTGGTGGCGGGGTTGGGGGTTCCGCCGATTGGGTCGCCGGTGGTGGGTGCGGCGTTGTTTGTTTTGGATCAGTGGTTGCGTCGGGTGCCGGTTGGTGTGGTG
>JBNMQV010000054.1:0-659 GCA_050205545.1 Mycolicibacterium celeriflavum | reverse complement strand
GCGGTGATCCATGTTCTGGCCGAACAAGCCACCGTCGACGGCACCAGCGACAAGCCGGGATATCTGCGCGGGTTCGGCGTGCTGCCCGCTGAGTCGGTGCGCGATTTGGCGCGGCACGCCGAACTCAAGCCGGTGGGCGTGCCGACCGCCGACGTCGCTGCGCACGCGGAGGATCGCGCCAGCGCCGGATACCGCCCCAGCGCCAAGTTGACCGAATTCCTGCAGTGGCGGGACCTGACGTGCCGCTGGCCCGGATGCGACAGGCCGGCGTCGAGATGCGACGTGGACCATACGGTGCCGTGGCCCTACGGTCCGACGCATCCGTCGAACACCAAGCACTACTGCCGCCTTCACCATTTGATCAAGACGTTCTATGGCGGCAGCGGTGGCTGGCGCGATGAGCAATTGCCCGACGGCACAATCGTTCTGACCGCTCCGACCGGGCACGTGTACCGGTCGGAACCCCACGGCGCGAGCATGTTTCCCGCACTCGGACAATCGACCGGTGTGCTCGAGGTCGTGGCGCCGGCGCCGGAGAATCCCGACCGCATGGCGATGATGCCGCGGCGCAGACAAACCCGCGAACAAGACCGCCGCGACCGCATCGACGCCGAACGGCGACGCCGGAGCGAGTTGATCGCCGAAGAGGAGCGACGACG
>JBNMQV010000053.1:0-672 GCA_050205545.1 Mycolicibacterium celeriflavum | reverse complement strand
GTTGATGCGGGTTTGTCCGGTGTCGAGGTCGGGTGGGGGGAGCCATTCCACGCGGCCGTCGGGGCGGATGCGGGTGCGCCAGCCGCCGTCGGTGATCAGGCGGTTGTGCGGGCCGCAGGCCAGGGTGAGCCCGTCGATGTCGGTGGCCCCGCCGTCGGCCCAGTCTTGGGCGGCGTGATGGACCTGGGCCCAGTTGGCCGGCACGGTGCATCCGGGTTTGGTGCAGCCCCGATCCCGGGCGTGCAACACGATGCGCTGCCCCGCGGTGGCCAAGCGTTTGGCCCGCCCCACATACATCGGCACCTCCCGATGATCCTCGTACACCACGAGGTAGTGCTCGCTGGTGCCATGGCGATGAGGTCGGTCATCGGTAGCAGGGTGCCGCCGCCGGTGACGGCGAACCCCGCCAACGACCGCAACTCCTTCAAGGTCGTGGACACCACGATCGTGGTGGGCAGCCCATGGTGGTGACCCAGCTGGCCGCTTGCGAGCAGGGCGCGGCCCATGGCGGTCAGGGCGTCGTGGTTGCGTTGCCCGGTGCAGCGGGCGTCGTCGACGAAATGCTCATCTGACGGTGGTCCGTCGATGCACGGGTCCGGGTCGTCGGGGTTGCACATGCCCGGGGCGGCCAGTTTGGCCAACACCGCATCCAAGGTGGCGCGCGCCTCGGGG
>JBNMQV010000052.1:0-704 GCA_050205545.1 Mycolicibacterium celeriflavum | reverse complement strand
CGTTGGTGGCGGGGTTGGGGGTTCCGCCGATTGGGTCGCCGGTGGTGGGTGCGGCGTTGTTTGTTTTGGATCAGTGGTTGCGTCGGGTGCCGGTTGGTGTGGTGGGGGAGTTGTATGTGGCTGGTGCTGGGGTGGGTGTGGGTTATGTGGGTCGGGCGGGGTTGACCGGGTCGCGGTTTGTGGCGTGTCCGTTTGGTGGTGTGGGGGTGCGGATGTATCGCACCGGTGATGTGGTGCGGTGGTGTGGGGATGGGCAGCTTGATTATTTGGGTCGGGTTGATGAGCAGGTCAAGGTTCGTGGGTATCGGATTGAGTTGGGGGAGATTCAGGCGGCGTTGAGTGCCCTTGATGGGGTCAAGCAGGCGGTGGTGATCGCGCGTGAGGATCGTCCCGGGGATAAGCGGTTGGTGGGGTATGTGACGGAAACCGTTGCGGGGGCGGTTGATCCGGGGCGGGTGCGTGGTTTGTTGGCTGATCGGTTGCCGCCGTATATGGTGCCCGCTGCGGTGGTGGTGTTGTCGGGGTTGCCGGTCACGGTCAACGGCAAGCTTGATGTGCGTGCGTTGCCTGTTCCTGAGTATCGCGCCGGTCAGTATCGGGCTCCGGGTAATGCGGTGGAAGAGATTTTGGCCGGTATTTATGCCCAGGTGTTGGGTGTGGAGCGGGTCGGGGTCGATGAGTCGTTCTTCGATCTGGGCGGGGAC
>JBNMQV010000051.1:0-708 GCA_050205545.1 Mycolicibacterium celeriflavum | reverse complement strand
GGGGTCGTCGGTGGGCACGGTTCAGGTTCTTCGCAGTACGTATCCGCGGTTGACGGCGGGTATGCGCCGTCCGGTCGACTTTTTGGGTCGCATCGGCGATCACATGCTGTTTTATCTGCGTGCCCTGGGTGGGGTGCCGCACGCGGCGGTACATTTTCGTAAGGAGATCGTGCGGTTGATCGCCGAGATCTCCATGGGTGCGGGCACGTTGGCGATGATCGGCGGCACGGTCGCGATCGTGGGGTTTTTGACGCTGGCGGCCGGTGGCACGCTGGCGGTGCAGGGTTATTCGTCGTTGGGCGATATCGGTATCGAGGCGCTGACGGGGTTCTTGGCGGCGTTCATCAATGTGCGCATCGCGGCTCCGGTGGTGGCCGGGATCGGGTTGGCGGCTACGTTCGGGGCCGGGGTGACCGCGCAGTTGGGTGCGATGCGCATCAACGAGGAGATCGACGCGCTGGAGTCGATGGCGATCCGGCCGATCGAATATCTGGTGTCCACCCGGCTGATCGCGGGGATGGTGGCGATCACGCCGCTGTATTCGATTGCGGTGATCTTGTCGTTCGTGGCGTCGCAGTTCACCACGGTGGTGTTGTTCGGTCAGTCCGGGGGGCTGTATGACCACTACTTCGACACGTTTTTGAACCCGATCGATTTGTTGTGGTCGTTTCTTCAGGCGGTGCTGATGGCGATCACAATCTTGTTGAT
>JBNMQV010000050.1:0-727 GCA_050205545.1 Mycolicibacterium celeriflavum | reverse complement strand
GTGGTGCCGTTGTCGTTTGCCCAGCAGCGGTTGTGGTTCCTTGGTCAGTTGCAGGGGCCTTCGCCGGTGTACAACATGCCCGCGGCGTTGCGGTTGAGCGGACGATTGGACGTGGCGGCGTTGGGCGCGGCGTTGGCTGATGTGGTGGCCCGTCATGAGAGCCTGCGTACGTTGCTTGCGGCTCCTGAGGGGATGCCCCAGCAGGTGGTGGTGGCGCCTGAGGGAGCCGATTTCGGGTGGCGTGTGGTGGATGCGGGGGGCTGGTCGGCGTCGCGGGTGGGTGAGGCCATCGATGCCGTGGCGCGGCATGGTTTTGATCTCTCGTCTGAGATTCCGTTGCGGGCCATGCTTTTACGGCTTGGTGATGATGAGCATGTGTTGGTGGCGGTGGTGCATCATATCGCTGCCGATGGTTGGTCGATGGCGCCGTTGGTGCGTGATCTGGGGGTGGCGTATGCCTGCCGGCGTGGCGGGTCGGCCCCTGATTGGGCGCCGTTGCCGGTGCAGTATGTCGATTACACGTTGTGGCAGCGCGCGCAGTTGGGCGACCTTGGCGACAGCGAGAGCCCAATCGCTGCGCAGGTGGGTTATTGGGAGCAGCAGTTGGCCGGGTTGCCTGAGCGGTTGCAGCTGCCTACTGATCGGCCTTATCCGCCGGTGGCCGATCAGCGTGGGGCCACTGTGGTGGTGGATTGGTCTGCGGGGTTGCAGCAGCAGGTGGCGCGGG
>JBNMQV010000049.1:0-737 GCA_050205545.1 Mycolicibacterium celeriflavum | reverse complement strand
CTGAGCGGTTGCAGCTGCCTACTGATCGGCCTTATCCGCCGGTGGCCGATCAGCGTGGGGCCACTGTGGTGGTGGATTGGTCTGCGGGGTTGCAGCAGCAGGTGGCGCGGGCGGCCCGGGAGCACAATGCGACCAGTTTCATGGTGGTGCAGGCCGCGCTGGCGGTGTTGGTGTCCAAGATCAGCGCCAGTTCTGATGTGGCGATCGGGTTTCCAATCGCCGGACGACGCGATCCCGCGTTGGCGGAACTGGTTGGCTTCTTCATCAACACCTTGGTGTTGCGGGTGGAGCTGACTGGTGATCCCGACGTCGCTGAGGTGCTTGCCCAGGTGCGCCGGCGCAGCCTCGCCGCTTATGAGCACCAAGATGTGCCCTTCGAAGTCTTGGTGGAGCGGCTCAATCCGGCTAGGTCGCTGGCGCATCATCCAATAATCCAGGTGATGATGGGCTGGCAGTTCGCCGGGAACAGCGACCCCGCGGCGGGCCTGATGTTGAAGGGATTGCAGGTTACGTCCTTACCGGTGGAAACCCGCAGCGCCCGTATGGATCTGGCGTTTTCGTTAGCGGAACGGTTCGGTGAGGACGGCTCGCCGGCGGGGATCGGCGGGACTGTTGAGTTTCGTACGGATGTGTTTGATGCGGGCAGTGTCGAGGTGTTGGTGGGGCGGTTGGAGCGGGTGTTGGTGGCGATGGTTGCTGATCCGGGTCGGCCGGTGTCGTCGGTGGATGTGGTTGGT
>JBNMQV010000048.1:0-747 GCA_050205545.1 Mycolicibacterium celeriflavum | reverse complement strand
CTGAGCGGTTGCAGCTGCCTACTGATCGGCCTTATCCGCCGGTGGCCGATCAGCGTGGGGCCACTGTGGTGGTGGATTGGTCTGCGGGGTTGCAGCAGCAGGTGGCGCGGGTGGCCCGGGAGCACAATGCGAGCAGTTTCATGGTGGTGCAGGCCGCGCTGGCGGTGTTGGTGTCCAAGATCAGCGCCAGTTCTGATGTGGCGATCGGGTTCGCGATCGCTGGGCGGGCTGATCCGGCGCTTGATGAGTTGGTGGGTTTTTTCGTCAACACCTTGGTGTTGCGGGTGGAGCTGACTGGTGATCCCGACGTCGCTGAGGTGCTTGCCCAGGTGCGCCATCGTGCGCTGGCCGCTTATGAGCATCAAGACGTGCCCTTCGAAGTCCTCGTCGAACGACTCAACCCCACGCGCTCGTTGACCCATCACCCGCTGGTCCAGGTGGCGTTGTCTTGGCAGAACAACCAGCCGGCAACAGTGGCTATGGGCGATCTGCAGGTCACTCCGATGCCGGTGGAGACCCACACCGCCCGTATGGATCTGGTGTTCAACCTCGTCGAACGCTGGACCGACACCGGTGCGCCCGCGGGCATAGGTGGGGCCGTTGAGTTTCGTACCGATGTGTTTGATGCGGGCAGTGTCGAGGTGTTGGTGGGGCGGTTGGAGCGGGTGTTGGTGGCGATGGTTGCTGATCCGGGTCGGCCGGTGTCGTCGGTGGATGTGGTTGGTGAGGGGGAGCGGGGTTGGCTGG
>JBNMQV010000047.1:0-782 GCA_050205545.1 Mycolicibacterium celeriflavum | reverse complement strand
GGTTCATGGTGGCCGACGCCGCGCCGGTTCTCGCGGTGAGCACGGCGGATTTGGTGGCGCGGTTTGATGGTTTCGGCGTTCCGGTGCTCGATATCGACGACCCCGAGATCGGTGCGCAGCCTTGCACCCCGCTACCGGGACCGTCCCACGACGACCTGGCCCACATCATTTACACGTCGGGCACCACGGGGACGCCGAAGGGCGTCGCCGTCACTCATCGCAATGTGACGCAGCTGTTCGACTCGTTGCGGATCGGTGTGCAGCTATCAGCAGAGCAGGTGTGGACGCAGTTCCATTCGTATGCCTTCGATTTCTCGGTGTGGGAGATCTGGGGTGCATTGCTGCATGGTGGACAGCTTGTCGTCGTGCCTGAAATGGTGGCGCGTACACCGCAAGAGTTCCACAGATTGCTGGTGCGCGAGCGGGTCAGCGTGCTCACTCAGACCCCCTCGGCGGCAGACACGCTGCCGGTCGACGGCTTGGATGCGGCGGCATTGGTGATCGGCGCAGAGCCCTGCCCACCCGAGTTGGTGGATCGGTGGGCTCCGGGGCGGGTGATGGTCAATGTCTACGGGCCCACCGAAACCACGATGTGGTTGTGTGCCAGCGCCCCACTGGCTGCGGGGTCGGGATCCCCGCCGATCGGTTCACCCACGGCGTGGGCCTCTTTCTTCGTGCTTGATGGGTGGTTGCGGCCGGTGCCGGTGGGGGTGGTTGGTGAGTTGTATTTGGCTGGTCGTGGGGTCGGTGTTGGGTATTGGCGTCGGCCGGGGTTGAGTGCG
>JBNMQV010000046.1:0-843 GCA_050205545.1 Mycolicibacterium celeriflavum | reverse complement strand
ACTCCCCCACCACACCAACCGGCACCCGACGCAACCACTGATCCAAAACAAACAACGCCGCACCCACCACCGGCGACCCAATCGGCGGAACCCCCAACCCCGCCACCAACGGGGCGCTCTTCGACATCCACATGGTCGTCTCGGTCGGCCCGTAGACGTTGACCATCACCCGCCCCGGCGCCCACCGATCCACCACCTCAGCCGGACACGGCTCCGCGCCGATCACCAACGCTGCCGACTCCAGACCCTCAACCGAAAGCACACCCACGGCCGACGGCGTCTGGCTCAGTACGCTGACCCGCTCGTTGATCAGCAACGTGTGGAAGTCCTCCGGGGAGCGCGCCACCTCTTCAGGCACCACCACCAGTCGCCCGCCGAACAACAATGCACCCCAGATCTCCCACACCGAGAAATCAAACGAATACGAATGAAACTGCGTCCACACCTGCTCGGAGTCCAACGGCAACCCGAGATCCAGACTCTCAAACAACTGCACGACGTTGTAATGAGTGACCGCAACCCCTTTCGGGGTCCCAGTCGTGCCCGAGGTATAGATCACATACGCAATATCCTCACCACCAGGCAACGGCAACGCGACACCAGGCTGATCATCAATACCCCCATCATGGATATCAATGACCCGCAACCCACTTCCGTCGAGCCGGCCGGCCAGATCAGCAGTGGTGAGCACCGCCACCGGCGCAGCATCCTCCACGATGAACTGCAACCGTGCCGCCGGCATCATCGGATCGATCGGCAGATACGCCGCCCCCGACTTGAGCACCCCCACCATCGCCACGATCGCCTCAACCGACCGGGAAAACAACAACCCCACACACCGCC
>JBNMQV010000045.1:0-871 GCA_050205545.1 Mycolicibacterium celeriflavum | reverse complement strand
GTGGTGGGTTTGCAGCAGGCGGTGGCGCAGACGCATGGGATTGCGTTCACGCCGCAGCGGCAGACCGAGGTGTTGTCGAACAACGACACGCTCAGCCACAACGACACCCGGTTCTTGAGCCCGGAGACCAACACCGTCAACCACGCCGGTGAGGATCAGCAGCAGGGCATCGGCAACGTCGGCTTGGAGTTCGGTGACATCACCTTCGGGGACAAGACCACCAACACCGCCACCGACGGCGGGGTGGTCAACACCGGGACCGCCGGCGATATCGATGCCACCAACGTCGAGGGTGATGGCAACGTGGTCGGTGATGACAACGAGAACGTCAACACCGGTGACATCGACGATTCCAACGTCAACATCGGCGAGGACAACGAGATCGACGACAGCGGTGATCAGAGCGCGGGCGGGGACATCATCTCCGACAACGACGGCCCGGTGATCAACGACGTCGACATGAGCGGCGGCAGCGGTGGTGGCGCTTCCGGTGGTGACGGCGGCGGCGGGTTGATCGGGGTCGGCAACGACGGCGGCAACGCCACCGGTGGGGCCGGCGGCTCCGGTGGGGGCATCGTGATCAACGACAACGACACCACCACCACCAATGTCGATGGCAATCAGACCACCGTGGGTGATATCGACGGCAGTGTGTCCGGCGGGATCTCTGGTGGTACGAGCGTCGAGGACAACTCGGTGGACAACTCGGTGGACAATTCGGTCGACAACTCCGGGCAGGACAACTCGACCGACAACTCCGGTCAGGTCAACACCGACGTCGATGTGAGCACCACCGTCGACACCGGCCTGTTCTGAGCCCAACCACACAACGCCACTGGCGGGGATCAATCCACGATCCCCGCCAGTCGGC
>JBNMQV010000044.1:0-1351 GCA_050205545.1 Mycolicibacterium celeriflavum | reverse complement strand
GACATCGCCCCAGCTCACCTGACACAACAACAAATCGACGATCTCTACCAAACCCACGACATCGCCGACATCCTCCCCCTAACCCCCCTCCAACAAGGACTGCTCTTCCACCGCACCGCGCAGGGCGCCACCGATGTGTATGCCGCGCAACTGGAGATCACAATCAGTGGTCCCCTCGATGCCAGTCGGCTACGTGAAGCGATTCACACGGTGATCGGACGTCATCCACAGGTGGTGGCCCGGTTTTCGTTGCAGTTCGACGAGCCGGTGCAGATCATCCCGGCCGATCCCGCCCTGGTGTGGCGCTATGAGGATCTCAGCGCCGGCGACATCGATGTCGATGAGCAGATCGAATGGATCTGTGCGGCAGAACGCTCAGCAGTGTGCGACTTGATCGACGGTGCGCCGTTCCGGGTGGCGTTGATTCGCACCGCACCCGACCGGCACCGGTTCGTGCTGACCAACCACCACATCGTGATGGACGGCTGGTCGCTACCGATACTGCTCGGCGAGATCTTCGCCAGCTACCACGGCCAGCGCCTACCCCCACCCACTCCCTACCGCCACCTCTTCACATGGCTGGCAGGGCGTGATCTCCAAGCAGCTGAAAACGCCTGGCGCCAAATACTGGCCGGCTACGACACCCCCACCCTCGTGGCTCCTCAGCAAAAGCTGGGGTCAGGAGCTCGCGGCGTGGTGAAATCGCGACTCTCTCATGAGATTGCGCACGCGATCAGCGACGTGTCCCGCTCGCATCGCACCACCGTCAACACCGTCCTACAGGCGGCATGGGCGCAGCTGTTGATGTGGTTGACCGGCCAACGCGATGTGGTGTTCGGCACGCCGATTTCCGGGAGGCCGGTCGAGGTGCCCGGGGCGGACTCGATGGTGGGGTTGTTGCTCAACACTGTGCCGGTGCGCGCGACCATGACCGCGACCACCACCACCAGCGAGTTACTCGAGCAACTGCAGCGCGCCTACAACGACACCCTGGAACACCAGCACCTGGCGCTCAACGAGATTCACCGCATCACCGGCCACGACCAACTGTTCGACACAATGTTCGTCTACGAGAACTACCCCATCGACACCGTCGCATTGTTCGGCACCAACGGGCCGGCCATAACCGAATCCTCGGTGCGCGAATCAAATCATTATCCCCTGACGCTTCAAGCCCAGCCGGGCGCTCAACTGGGGCTTCGCGTCGAATATGACACCCATGTGTTCGATGCCCCCGATATCGAGGTGTTGGTGGGGCGGTTGGAGCGGGTGTTGGTGGCGATGGCTGCTGATCCGGGTCGGCCGGTGTCGTCGGTGGATGTGGTTGGTGAGGGGGAGCGGGGTTGGCTGG
>JBNMQV010000043.1:0-2764 GCA_050205545.1 Mycolicibacterium celeriflavum | reverse complement strand
CTGCAGTACTCGGGAGACATCGCGAAGGCACTCGTCGCCGGTGCGGACACCGTCATGCTCGGTTCCCTGCTGGCGGGCACCGACGAGTCCCCGGGGGAGGTCGTCTTCCAGGGCGGGAAGCAGTTCAAGCTCTACCGGGGGATGGGTTCGCTCGGTGCGCTGCAGACCCGCGGCAAGAAGACCTCCTACTCGAAGGACCGCTACTTCCAGGCGGACGTGCCGAGTGACGACAAGCTGATCCCCGAAGGCATCGAGGGGCAGGTCGCGTACCGCGGTCCGGTCTCGGCCGTCGCCTATCAGCTCGTCGGCGGTCTCCGGCAGTCGATGTTCTACGTGGGCGCCCGCACGATCGAGGAGCTGAAGGCGCGCGGCAAGTTCGTGCGCATCACCTCGGCCGGTCTGAAGGAGTCCCACCCGCACGACGTCCAGATTGTCGTCGAGGCGCCGAACTACAAGCGCTGAGCGGGTCTGCGACCCCGACACGCCCGGGATGCGGGGCTGATTTGCCCACTCCCCGAACCCCGCGTAACTTATTACTTGTTCGCCCCACAGGGAAGAGCGAGAGGCCGAAAGGCCCGCCGCCCTCAAGATGGCGAACCACCCCCTCCAAGAAGAAACAGTCGCTCTGCGATTGGGTCTGACCTCAGGTCTAGGACGGGGCATCGGGACGCTCCCGCAGCCGTCACCTCCCACACTCATGATCTCTCGAGATCACCGGCGTGTCGGGTTTGACGGGTTCGCGGGTGTCATCCTAAGGTAGAGAAGTTGCCTCACTACGAAGCCCTTGCGGGGGTGGTGTGGGAGCATCCGATCCTTGAGAACTCAACAGCGTGCACTTGTCAAATGCCAAATAACCTCGATCTCGGCTTCGGCTGAGGTGAGATTCCTTTGGATCAAAGTCCGGCACTTCGGTGTCGGCGATGGATAGTCAGCAATGATTTATCTTTTTGGTCAGTTCAAACTCGCTGCTTCGGCCTATTCCGGTCGTTGTCAGTATTTTTCTTTTACGGAGAGTTTGATCCTGGCTCAGGATGAACGCTGGCGGCGTGCTTAACACATGCAAGTCGAACGGTGAAGCAGAGCTTGCTCTGTGGATCAGTGGCGAACGGGTGAGTAACACGTGAGCAACCTGCCCTTGACTCTGGGATAAGCGCTGGAAACGGCGTCTAATACCGGATATGAGCTGCGATCGCATGGTCAGCAGTTGGAAAGATTTTTCGGTCTGGGATGGGCTCACGGCCTATCAGCTTGTTGGTGAGGTAATGGCTCACCAAGGCGTCGACGGGTAGCCGGCCTGAGAGGGTGACCGGCCACACTGGGACTGAGACACGGCCCAGACTCCTACGGGAGGCAGCAGTGGGGAATATTGCACAATGGGCGAAAGCCTGATGCAGCAACGCCGCGTGAGGGATGACGGCCTTCGGGTTGTAAACCTCTTTTAGCAGGGAAGAAGCGAAAGTGACGGTACCTGCAGAAAAAGCGCCGGCTAACTACGTGCCAGCAGCCGCGGTAATACGTAGGGCGCAAGCGTTATCCGGAATTATTGGGCGTAAAGAGCTCGTAGGCGGTTTGTCGCGTCTGCTGTGAAATCCCGAGGCTCAACCTCGGGTCTGCAGTGGGTACGGGCAGACTAGAGTGCGGTAGGGGAGATTGGAATTCCTGGTGTAGCGGTGGAATGCGCAGATATCAGGAGGAACACCGATGGCGAAGGCAGATCTCTGGGCCGTTACTGACGCTGAGGAGCGAAAGGGTGGGGAGCAAACAGGCTTAGATACCCTGGTAGTCCACCCCGTAAACGTTGGGAACTAGTTGTGGGGTCCATTCCACGGATTCCGTGACGCAGCTAACGCATTAAGTTCCCCGCCTGGGGAGTACGGCCGCAAGGCTAAAACTCAAAGGAATTGACGGGGACCCGCACAAGCGGCGGAGCATGCGGATTAATTCGATGCAACGCGAAGAACCTTACCAAGGCTTGACATATACGAGAACGGGCCAGAAATGGTCAACTCTTTGGACACTCGTAAACAGGTGGTGCATGGTTGTCGTCAGCTCGTGTCGTGAGATGTTGGGTTAAGTCCCGCAACGAGCGCAACCCTCGTTCTATGTTGCCAGCACGTAATGGTGGGAACTCATGGGATACTGCCGGGGTCAACTCGGAGGAAGGTGGGGATGACGTCAAATCATCATGCCCCTTATGTCTTGGGCTTCACGCATGCTACAATGGCCGGTACAAAGGGCTGCAATACCGCGAGGTGGAGCGAATCCCAAAAAGCCGGTCCCAGTTCGGATTGAGGTCTGCAACTCGACCTCATGAAGTCGGAGTCGCTAGTAATCGCAGATCAGCAACGCTGCGGTGAATACGTTCCCGGGTCTTGTACACACCGCCCGTCAAGTCATGAAAGTCGGTAACACCTGAAGCCGGTGGCCCAACCCTTGTGGAGGGAGCCGTCGAAGGTGGGATCGGTAATTAGGACTAAGTCGTAACAAGGTAGCCGTACCGGAAGGTGCGGCTGGATCACCTCCTTTCTAAGGAGCACTGCACTCTTCGGAGTGACAGAGCCGGTTTCGAGACGAATGTTCTCGACCGGAGCTCATGGGTGGAACATTTGACGAGGTGGGGGAGGGTGACCTCCGGAGTTAGTACGGCCTTCGGGTTTGGAACGGTTCGGGGTGAGGTTTCTTCCACGTGCACGCGGTTGGGTCCTGAGGGACCGGATGATGAGTCCGAACCTCTGGGCCTTTCTTGTGCCGGCTGTGGCTGGTG
>JBNMQV010000042.1:0-3985 GCA_050205545.1 Mycolicibacterium celeriflavum | reverse complement strand
TATCGGGCTCCGGGTAATGCGGTGGAAGAGATTTTGGCCGGTATTTATGCCCAGGTGTTGGGTGTGGAGCGGGTCGGGGTCGATGAGTCGTTCTTCGATCTGGGCGGGGACAGTATTTCGTCGATGCAGGTGGTGGCTCGGGCGCGGGCGGCTGGGGTGTTGTGTCGGCCGCGGGATGTGTTTGTGGAGCAGACGGTGGCGCGGTTGGCGTTGGTGGCGGGGGTGGTCGGTGATGAGGCGGTGGTGGCCGATGACGGTGTTGGGGCGGTGGCGCTGACTCCGATCATGGGGTGGTTGGCCGGTGTGGATGGGCCGGTCGATGAGTTCAACCAGACGGTGGTGGTGTCGGCTCCGGCGGGGGCGAGCGTCGGTGATGTGGCGGTGCTGTTGCAGGCGTTGGTGGATCGGCATGCGATGTTGCGGTTGCGTGTTGGAGACGACGGGGCTGGGGGGTGGGTGTTGTGGGTGCCCGAGGCGGGGTCGGTGGATGTCAGCGCCTGGGTTGAGGTCGTTGAGGTGCTTGGTGATGAGGCGGTGCTGCGGGCGCGGTCGCGGTTGAATCCGGCGGCGGGGGTGATGGTCAGCGCGTTGTGGGTGAGCAGCACCGCTGAGTTGGTGTTGATCATTCACCATTTGGCTGTTGATGGGGTGTCGTGGCGAATCCTGTTGGAGGACTTGAACATCGCCTGGGCGCAGCATCGTGGTGGGCAGCCGGTGCAGTTGCCGGCGCCGGGAACCTCGTTTAGTCGGTGGGCGTCGTTGTTGGCCGATTATGCCCGTGGTGCTGAGGTGGTCGAGACGGCCCCGCTGTGGCGGCAGGTGGGCGCGCTGGAGGCGGTGCTGCCCGCGGTGCAGCCGCAGGTCGATACCTATGCCCGTGCCGGGCAGTTGTCGGTGTCGGTCGATGTCGAGACCACCGCCATGTTGCTCGCCCCGGTGCCCGCGGCGTTTCGTACCGGCGTTCAAGACATCTTGTTGATCGCTTTTGCCTTGGCGTTGGCCGAATTCTTGGGCACCGGTCGCGCACCGATCGGTATCGACGTCGAAGGCCATGGGCGGGCCGAGGAGTTGATCGGGCAGGTGGACCTGTCACGCACGGTGGGCTGGTTCACCACCAAATACCCGGTGGCGATCAACGTCGGTGGCTTGTCGTGGGCGCAGGTGATCACCGGTGAGGCGGCCCTGGGCGCGGTGATCAAACAGGCCAAAGAACAACTACGCGCTCTGCCCGACGGCCTGACCTACGGTCTGCTGCGCTACGTGAACCCCGAAACCGAACTGCCCGAAACCGACCCCCCCATCGGATTCAACTACCTGGGCCGACTCGGCGGCTCACCCACCACCACCACCGATCAACTCTGGCAGCTCAGCCCCGCGGCGGTGTCGGTCACCGCCACCGCCGCCGCGGTACCCATACCCCTGGCCCACACCCTCGAACTCAACGCCGTCACCATCGACACCGACCACGGCCCAACCCTGCACACCACCTTCACCTGGGCACCCTCAGCACTACAACACACCCACATCACCCACCTGAGCCAACTATGGACCCAAGCCCTCACCGGCATCTGCACCCACACCCAAAAAGGCGGAGGCGGACTCACACCCTCCGACATCGCCCCAGCTCACCTGACACAACAACAAATCGACGATCTCTACCAAACCCACGACATCGCCGACATCCTCCCCCTAACCCCCCTCCAACAAGGACTGCTCTTCCACGCCAAAGCCAGGCAGGCGGAGGACAACACATACGCGGTGCAACTCGCAATCACAATCAGTGGTCCCCTCGATGCCAGTCGGCTACGTGAAGCGATTCACACGGTGATCAAGCGCCATCCGAATCTGGCGGCCCGTTTCCACGCGCAATTCAGCGTCCCTGTGCAGACAATCCCGGCAGATCCCATAGCGCCTTGGCGGAGCGATGAGCTTGTCTCCGAGGAGCAGATCGAGAGGCTGTGCGCCGAAGAGCGGGCCACAGTTTGTGAACTGGCCGGCGGGCGACCGTTCCGGGTGGCGTTGATTCGCACCGCACCCGACCGGCACCGGTTCGTGCTGACGTTCCACCACATCGTGATGGACGGCTGGTCGCTACCGATACTGCTCGGCGAGATCTTCGCCAGCTACCACGGCCAGCGCCTACCCGCCTGCCCGCCGTATCGGCGCTTCTTCGATTGGCTGGCAGGGCGTGATCTCCAAGCAGCCGAAAACGCCTGGCGCCAAATACTGGCCGGCTACGACACCCCCACCCTCGTCGGACGGTCGGACCGATCGCCATTGGCGTGCCAAGGCGTAGAAACATTCCGCATGCGTGCCGAGACATCCCGGGCGCTTGGTGCGTTGGCGCGTGGCCATCACACCACTGTCAATGTTGTGTTGCAGGCGGCGTGGGCGCAGCTGTTGATGTGGTTGACCGGCCAATCCGATGTGGTGTTCGGCGCTGTGGTGTCGGGCAGGCCGGTCGAGGTGGCCGGGGCGGACTCGATGGTGGGGTTGTTCATCAACACTGTGCCGGTGCGCGCGACCATGACCGCGACCACCACCACCAGTGAGCTACTCGAGCAACTGCAGCGCGCCTACAACGACACCCTGGAACACCAGCACCTGGCGCTCAACGAGATTCACCGCATCACCGGCCACGACCAACTGTTCGACACCCTCCTGGTGTACGAGAACTATCCCATCGACACCGCCGCCTTGTCGGGCTTCACAGGATTGGCGATGACCGAGATCCAAGGCCGGGAGTCGACGCACTATCCACTCACGATGGCCGTCCGGCCCGGCGACGAATGGGAACTTCGCGTTGAGTTTCGTACCGATGTGTTTGATGCGGGCAGTGTCGAGGTGTTGGTGGGGCGGTTGGAGCGGGTGTTGGTGGCGATGGCTGCTGATCCGGGTCGGCCGGTGTCGTCGGTGGATGTGGTCGATGATGTTGAGCAAGCGCATCTCGACGTATTCGGCAACTGTGCGGTGTTGACACGGGCCGAAGCCGAAACCATGTCAATACCTGCTGTGTTCGCTGAGCGGGTGGCTCAGTTGTCCGAGGCTGTCGCGGTGACTTCGGCCGGGCGGTCGCTGACTTACGGTGAGTTGGACGAGGCTGCGAATCGGTTGGCGCATTTGTTGGTTGGTTGTGGTGCGGGGCCGGGGCGGTGTGTGGGGTTGTTGTTTTCCCGGTCGGTTGAGGCGATCGTGGCGATGGTGGGGGTGCTCAAGTCGGGGGCGGCGTATCTGCCGATCGATCCGATGATGCCGGCGGATCGGATCGCTTTCATGCTCGCCGATGCGACACCGGTGGCGGTGCTCACCACTGGTGATCTGGCCGGCCGGCTCGACGGAAGTGGGTTGCGGGTCATTGATATCCATGATGGGGGTATTGATGATCAGCCTGGTGTCGCGTTGCGGTTGCCTGGTGGTGAGGATATTGCGTATGTGATCTATACCTCGGGCACGACTGGGGCCCCGAAAGGGGTTGCGGTCACTCATCAGAATGTGACTCAGTTGCTGGCCTCGTTGGAGGTGGGGTTGCCCGGGGCCGGGGTGTGGGCACAGTGTCATTCGCTGGCTTTCGATGCCTCGGTTGAAGAGATCTTTGGTGCGCTGCTGAACGGTGGACGGGTGGTGGTGGTGCCCGAGGCGGTGGCCGCCTCCCCGGAGGATTTGCGTGATTTGTTGGTAGCCGAAGGTGTTGATGTTCTCAGCCAAACCCCGTCCGTGGTAGAGGCTTTGGCGCCGGACGGGTTGGATGACGTTTCGTTGCTGGTAGCGGGTGAGCCGTGTCCGGCTGAGGTGGTGGATCGGTGGGCGCCGGGGCGGGTGATGGTCAATGCCTATGGGCCGACTGAGACGACCATCTGTGCGTCCAGGACCGCGGCGTTGGTGGCGGGGTTGGGGGTTCCGCCGATTGGGTCGCCGGTGGTGGGTGCGGCGTTGTTTGTTTTGGATCAGTGGTTGCGTCGGGTGCCGGTTGGTGTGGTGGGGGAGT
>JBNMQV010000041.1:0-4205 GCA_050205545.1 Mycolicibacterium celeriflavum | reverse complement strand
CCCCCACCCGCTCCCGGTGCGCCACCACCACCGGGTGCGCCGTTACCGCCACCGCCCGGTGCGCCGCTGCCGCCGCCGCCCGCGCCTGCACCGCCGCCCGTGCCTGAGCCGGTCCCACCGGTCCCCGCGCCACCACCGCCACCGCCGGGGCCGTAGCCCCGTGGCCGTGCGGATGAGCCCGCAACGGTTCGACGAACTCGTCTCCGAGGCGCTGGATCTGATTCCGCCGAAGCTCGCGGACGCGCTGGACAACGTCGTCGTGCTGGTCGAGGCCCGCAACGACGAAGAGCCCGACCTGCTCGGCCTCTACCACGGTGTGGCGCTGACCGAACGTGATTCGTGGTACGCGGGGTCGCTGCCCGACACCATCACGATCTACCGCGAGGCCCTGTTGCAGCACTGCGACACCGAGCAGGACGTCGTCGACGAGGTCGCGATCACGGTCATCCACGAGGTCGCACACCACTTCGGCATCGATGACGCGCGACTGCACGAACTCGGGTGGGGATAGCGGGCGAAACCACCGCGCGGCAACCCCGCTTTGTCGCCCGCAGGTGCTATCAAGGGGCCATGACCGAGTGCCGAGACTGCGTGGCAGGCCTCGAGCACTGCCATGGCACCGTCATCCACCACATTTCGTGTCGGCCCGAGTGCACCGAACCCGATTGTGTGACCCCGGAAGTCGCGCACGCGTTCGTGATCGACTGCGAGGCGATCGGGTGCGTCTGCGCCGTCTCGGTGTCAGCCCATCGGGTCGGCTGAGCGCAGGGCGTCCTCGACCGGGCGCACGTCGGGCTCGGGGTAGAACGGCGGGGTCATCGAGCCCCACTGCACGCAGCTCCACCGGCCGTCGGTGATCGGTGCCAGCACGACGGCCTCGGTGTTGCCGAGGTGGTGGTCGAGCGCGAAGCTGCTCTCGACGCCTGCCAGCACGGAGGAGACCAATCGGATCGCGGCGCCATGGCTGACCACCACGATGTCGCCGTGCCAGGAATCGTCGTCGAGGTGGCGCATCCGCAGCTGAGTGATGGTCGGCACGTACCGGTCCAGCACGTCGTTTCCGGTCTCGCCGTTTGGCATCGGCACGTCGAGATCGCCCTCGTGCCACTTCTGGTAGACGGTCTCGAATGTCGCGATCGCCTCGTCGTCGTTGCGATCCTCGAGATCGCCCACCTGAACCTCGTGGACGCCGTCGAGTTGCACCGGAGGCAACCGCAGCGCGCCCGCGATCTCCTCGGCGGTCTGGCGGGCCCGGTGCGCCACCGAATGCGCCAGCAGCGCGGGCGCGGTCGGCGCTCCCCTACCGACGGACCGCGCGAAGGACCGCGCCTGGTCGCGTCCGAGGTCGGTCAGCTCCGCGCCGGGCGGGCGGGTGTCGAGGCGGCGGTGGACGTTCGCCAGTGACTGCCCGTGACGCACGAGCACGAGGCGCCCACTCAACGCTTGCCCTCCCTCAGCCGCGCGAGCCAGTGGGACGCTTCGTCGAGGCCGGGAGGGGCCGCACCCGCGGCGGCGCCCGTCGGCCATGAACCGAGGAATCGCATATCCGAACAACGACGGTGCAGCGCCTTGAGTGCCTCGGCCACCGCATCGTCGTCGATGTGGCCGACACAATCGAGGAAGAAGATATAGGTGCCCAATCCCGTTCGGGTGGGCCGTGATTCGATACGGGTCAGGTCGATGTCGCGCACGGCGAGTTCGGTCAGCGCCGACACCAGCGCGCCGGGGACGTTGTCGAGGCGCAGCACCACCGAGGTGCGGTCGGCGCCGGTGCGCGCCGGCGGCGGAGCGGGCGGTCCGACGAGCACGAACCTGGTGCGCGCGTTGGGTTCGTCGACGATGTCGGACGCCAGCGCGGCCAGCCCGTAGCGCTTGGTGGCGAGCGCGGTGCTCACGCCCGCGTCGGCGCGACCCTCGGCGACGTCGTTGGCCGCCGCGGCGTTCGAGTTGGCGGGCACCACCCGCGCCGACGGCAGATGCTCGGCCAGCCAGTTGCGCACCTGCGCGGCCGCGACGGGGAAGGCGGCGACCGTGGCCACGTCCGCGGGCGCCGTACCGTCACGGACCGCGATCGTGAACGACACGTCGAGCGTGAGCTCGGCGAAGATCTGCAGCGGATTGCCGGTCGCCAGCCCGTCCAGCGTCGGAAGCACCGACCCTTCGATCGAGTTCTCGATCGGCACGCACGCGTAGTCGGCATGCCCGTCGCGCACGGCCGCGAGCGCGCCGATCGTGCTTTCACACGGAACCGGCGTCACCTCGTCGGCGCCCGCCCCGCCGGGCAGCATCCCGCCCCCCGACATCTTGAGCAGAGCCGCCTCGGTGAACGTCCCCTCGGGCCCGAGATATGCGATGCGCGGCACGAGTCAACACTATCGGGTCACTGCGGTAATGCCGTTCCGCTGCACGAAAGCCTTGCGGGATCCGCCCACGCCTAGTTAAGTTAGGCTCACCTTATCTCGAAGGAGGCGCGATGACGACACCGGTCACGGCACCGACGACGGCCGAGCGGATCCGCAGCGCGTGCGCGAAGGCGGGCGGCGCGGTGCTCGCGGTGGAGGGCTGCGAGAACGGCGGCCCCACCGAGACCCCCGTGCACCACCTGCTCGACGACGGATCGTTCGCGATCACCGTGCCCGCGGGCAGCGCGGTGGTGGCCAAGGCCGTCAGCGCAGGCGCCGGCGGGGTGCAGGCGGTGCTGGAGATGACCGACTACGCGCCGCTGCCGCTGCGCGAGCCGGTGCGTTCGCTGGTGTGGATCCAGGGCCGCCTGCACGACGTGCCCGAAGGCGAGGTGTCGGCCCTTCTCGACCTGATCGCGTCGGAAGATCCCAATCCGGCCCTGCTGCAGGTGAACTCGGAGCCCGCCGACGGCGACGAAGGCCACACGTTGCTGCGGTTGGAGATCGACTCGGTGGTCGTCGCCGATTCCACGGGCGCCGAGTCGGTCAGCGTGAGCACGCTGCTCGACGCGCGGCCGGACCCGTTCTGCGCGATGGAGTCCTGCTGGCTGCAGCACATGGAGTCGGCGCACCGCGACGTCGTCGAGCGGCTCGCCAGCCGGCTCCCGATGTCGTTGCGCCGCGGCCGCGTTCGGCCCCTGGGTCTGGACCGCTACGGCGTGCAGCTGCGGGTGGAGACCGACGAGGGCGACCACGACGTGCGGCTGCCGTTCACCCGTCCGGTCGACGACGTCACCGGGCTGAGCCAGGCGATCCGCGTGCTGATGGGTTGCCCTTTCCTCAACGGGCTGCGCGCACGGAAACTGTGACGGCACTACCGTAGCTCCGGTGACCGGCGCCCCCGACGAGCTCACCGACCCCGCGCGCCGGGCATTGCGCATCGAGATCGTCGTCGTACTGGCGGTCACGTTCGGCCTCTCCGCGTACAGCGCGCTGCTCAACCTGATCGAATCCGTGCTACTCGGCCTGTCCGGGCAGGTCGTCGCGCTCAATCCGCGCCGCTCCCCCTTCGACCTCATCGACCTCGGGCTCAACCTCGTCTGGGTGTTCCAGCTCTCGGCGTGGGGCGCCTTGGCCGTATACCTGTTGTGGCGCAGCGGAATTACACTCACCGCGATCGGACTGGGCCGGCCCCGGTGGCGGCCCGACCTCCTCGGCGGGCTCGGGCTGGCGGCGCTCATCGGCGTGCCCGGGCTCGCGCTGTATCAGATCGCCCGCCTGCTCGGCATGAACGCGAACGTCGAACCGGCCGAGCTGTACGACACCTGGTGGCGGATACCGGTCCTGCTGTTGACGGCGATGGCGAACGGGTGGGCCGAGGAGATGATCGTCGTCGGCTACCTGATCACCCGGCTGCGGCAGCTGCGGGTGAGCCCGGTGACCGCGGTCGCGGCCACCAGCGTGCTGCGCGGTCTGTACCACCTCTATCAGGGCTTCGGGGCGGGTCTGGGCAATCTCGCGATGGGCGTGGTGTTCGGCTACGTCTACCTGCGCACCGGTCGGCTGTGGCCGCTGATCGTCGCCCACGCGCTGATCGACGCCGTGGCGTTCGTCGGATACGCGCTGGCCGCAGGTCATCTGGGCTGGTTGCGGTGAACCCGCCGCGTTGGGACGTAGATTCCTTTAGGTGACCGACAACCGGCAGCCGCCCCGCGGGGGGTTCGAACCCCCGCCGCGGCCGCGCCGGGAGCCGTCACAGGTGATCCGCCGCGACCCCAACTACCGGCCGCCCCCGCCGAACCC
>JBNMQV010000040.1:0-5353 GCA_050205545.1 Mycolicibacterium celeriflavum | reverse complement strand
TTTTTCCCGTTTAGGGGTGGATGTTTTTTGATGCCAGTTTTTGGTGTCTTGCTTTGGTCGAATTGTTTCGAACAGTTTTTGTTTGGAGAGTTTGATCCTGGCTCAGGACGAACGCTGGCGGCGTGCTTAACACATGCAAGTCGAACGGAAAGGCCCTTTCGGGGGTACTCGAGTGGCGAACGGGTGAGTAACACGTGGGTGATCTGCCCTGCACTTTGGGATAAGCCTGGGAAACTGGGTCTAATACCGAATATTTCCTGCTGGCCGCATGGTTGGTGGGGGAAAGCTTTTGCGGTGTGGGATGAGCCCGCGGCCTATCAGCTTGTTGGTGGGGTGATGGCCTACCAAGGCGACGACGGGTAGCCGGCCTGAGAGGGTGTCCGGCCACACTGGGACTGAGATACGGCCCAGACTCCTACGGGAGGCAGCAGTGGGGAATATTGCACAATGGGCGCAAGCCTGATGCAGCGACGCCGCGTGGGGGATGACGGCCTTCGGGTTGTAAACCTCTTTCAGTACCGACGAAGCGCAAGTGACGGTAGGTACAGAAGAAGCACCGGCCAACTACGTGCCAGCAGCCGCGGTAATACGTAGGGTGCGAGCGTTGTCCGGAATTACTGGGCGTAAAGAGCTCGTAGGTGGTTTGTCGCGTTGTCCGTGAAAACTCACAGCTTAACTGTGGGCGTGCGGGCGATACGGGCAGACTGGAGTACTGCAGGGGAGACTGGAATTCCTGGTGTAGCGGTGGAATGCGCAGATATCAGGAGGAACACCGGTGGCGAAGGCGGGTCTCTGGGCAGTAACTGACGCTGAGGAGCGAAAGCGTGGGGAGCGAACAGGATTAGATACCCTGGTAGTCCACGCCGTAAACGGTGGGTACTAGGTGTGGGTTTCCTTCCTTGGGATCCGTGCCGTAGCTAACGCATTAAGTACCCCGCCTGGGGAGTACGGCCGCAAGGCTAAAACTCAAAGGAATTGACGGGGGCCCGCACAAGCGGCGGAGCATGTGGATTAATTCGATGCAACGCGAAGAACCTTACCTGGGTTTGACATGCACAGGACGCCGGCAGAGATGTCGGTTCCCTTGTGGCCTGTGTGCAGGTGGTGCATGGCTGTCGTCAGCTCGTGTCGTGAGATGTTGGGTTAAGTCCCGCAACGAGCGCAACCCTTGTCTCATGTTGCCAGCGCGTTATGGCGGGGACTCGTGAGAGACTGCCGGGGTCAACTCGGAGGAAGGTGGGGATGACGTCAAGTCATCATGCCCCTTATGTCCAGGGCTTCACACATGCTACAATGGCCGGTACAAAGGGCTGCGATGCCGTGAGGTGGAGCGAATCCTTTCAAAGCCGGTCTCAGTTCGGATCGGGGTCTGCAACTCGACCCCGTGAAGTCGGAGTCGCTAGTAATCGCAGATCAGCAACGCTGCGGTGAATACGTTCCCGGGCCTTGTACACACCGCCCGTCACGTCATGAAAGTCGGTAACACCCGAAGCCGGTGGCCTAACCCCTTGTGGGAGGGAGCCGTCGAAGGTGGGATCGGCGATTGGGACGAAGTCGTAACAAGGTAGCCGTACCGGAAGGTGCGGCTGGATCACCTCCTTTCTAAGGAGCACCACGATGTTTGGGCTGGCCCGCAGATCGCGGATTTTCCGGTGTCCCAGACGGATTCGTTGGATGGCCTCACACCTGTAGTGGGTGGGGGTCTGGTGCACAACAGACATGTCCGTGCGGTGGGGAAAGCCGGCGGCGAAAGACTTGCCAGACACACTATTGGGCTTTGAGACAACAAGCCCGTGCACCCCGAGTGGTTGGGGGTGGCCCCGCCGTTGGGTGGGGTTGGTTGGTTGTCGCCCCATGCTTTGGTGGTGGGGTGTGGTGTTTGATTTGTGGATAGTGGTTGCGAGCATCTCGCGATGAATGGCCTGCTCACCTTTGGGTGGGTGGGGTGTTTGTTGCGGTGTTAATGCAATATTCTTCCGAGAATTTTGATCTGTTTTGTGTGTAAGTGTTTAAGGGCGCATGGTGGATGCCTTGGCACTGAGAGCCGATGAAGGACGTGGGAGGCTGCGATATGCCTCGGGGAGTTGTCAACCGAGCGTGGATCCGAGGATGTCCGAATGGGGAAACCCGGCACGAGTGATGTCGTGTCACCAGGCGCTGAATATATAGGCGTCTGGGGGGAACGCGGGGAAGTGAAACATCTCAGTACCCGTAGGAAGAGAAAACAATTGTGATTCCGTGAGTAGTGGCGAGCGAAAGCGGAGGATGGCTAAACCGTGTGCATGTGATACCCGGCGGGGGTTGTGTGTGCGGTGTTGTGGGGCGTTCCTTCTTCCATCCGCCGATGGGAGCGGAAGTGATAAACCGTTGGGTTAGGTGAAGTGGCCTGGGATGGTCTGCCGTAGAGGGTGAGAGTCCTGTAACCGAAAACTTGGCGGCTTTCGTGGAATGTTTTCCCCGAGTAGCAGCGGGCCCGTGGAATCTGCTGTGAATCTGCCGGGACCACCCGGTAAGCCTGAATACTTCTCAGTGACCGATAGCGGATTAGTACCGTGAGGGAATGGTGAAAAGTACCCCGGGAGGGGAGTGAAAGAGTACCTGAAACCGTGTGCCTACAATCCGTCAAAGCCCTCGCTTTTTGTGTGGGGTGATGGCGTGCCTTTTGAAGAATGAGCCTGCGAGTCAGGGACATGTCGCGAGGTTAACCCGTTGAGGGGTAGCCGCAGCGAAAGCGAGTCTGAATAGGGCGTATCACGTCAACAGTGGCGTGTGTAGTGGTGTGTTCTGGACCCGAAGCGGAGTGATCTACCCATGGCCAGGGTGAAGCGCGGGTAAGACCGCGTGGAGGCCCGAACCCACTTAGGTTGAAGACTGAGGGGATGAGCTGTGGGTAGGGGTGAAAGGCCAATCAAACTCCGTGATAGCTGGTTCTCCCCGAAATGCATTTAGGTGCAGCGTCGCATGGTTCTTGCTGGAGGTAGAGCTACTGGATGGCCGATGGGCCCTACTAGGTTACTGACGTCAGCCAAACTCCGAATGCCGGCAAGGTGTAGTGCGGCAGTGAGACGGCGGGGGATAAGCTCCGTGCGTCGAGAGGGAAACAGCCCAGATCGCCGGCTAAGGCCCCTAAGCGTGTGCTAAGTGGAAAAGGATGTGCAGTCGCGAAGACAACCAGGAGGTTGGCTTAGAAGCAGCCACCCTTGAAAGAGTGCGTAATAGCTCACTGGTCAAGTGATTGCGCGCCGATAATGTAGCGGGGCTCAAGCACACCGCCGAAGCCGCGGCAGCAACACGCATGTGTTGTTGGGTAGGGGAGCGTCCTGCATCCGGTGAAGCCACGAAGTGATTCAGTGGTGGAGGGTGTGGGAGTGAGAATGCAGGCATGAGTAGCGATAAGGCAAGTGAGAACCTTGCCCGCCGGAAGACCAAGGGTTCCTGGGCCAGGCCAGTCCGCCCAGGGTGAGTCGGGACCTAAGGCGAGGCCGACAGGCGTAGTCGATGGACAACGGGTTGATATTCCCGTACCCGTGTATGAGCGTCCCTGATGAATCCATACTGCTAACCACCCAAACGGTGGCCTACCAATCCCTTCGGGGAGCGGGGGTCGCCCGCTGCGTGGGACCCGTGTGGGTAGTAGTCAAGCGATGGGGTGACGCAGGAAGGTAGCCGTACCAGTCAGTGGTAATACTGGGGCAAACCTGTAGGGAGAGCGATAGGCAAATCCGTCGTTCACATATCCTGAGAGGTGATGCATAGCCGAGTGAGGCGAATTCGGTGATCCTATGCTGTCGAGAAAAGCCTCTAGCGAGCGCATACACGGCCCGTACCCCAAACCAACACAGGTGGTCAGGTAGAGAATACCGAGGCGTACGAGTGAACTATGGTTAAGGAACTCGGCAAAATGCCCCCGTAACTTCGGGAGAAGGGGGACCCCCATATCGTCAAGGCCTTCGCGGCCGGCAGCGGGAGGGGGTGGCACAAACCAGTGAGAAGCGACTGTTTACTAAAAACACAGGTCCGTGCGAAGTCGCAAGACGATGTATACGGACTGACGCCTGCCCGGTGCTGGAAGGTTAAGAGGACCCGTTAACCCCTCGGGGTGAAGCGGAGAATTTAAGCCCCAGTAAACGGCGGTGGTAACTATAACCATCCTAAGGTAGCGAAATTCCTTGTCGGGTAAGTTCCGACCTGCACGAATGGCGTAACGACTTCTCAGCTGTCTCAACCATAGACTCGGCGAAATTGCATTACGAGTAAAGATGCTCGTTACGCGCGGCAGGACGAAAAGACCCCGGGACCTTCACTACAACTTGGTATTGGTGCTCGATACGGTTTGTGTAGGATAGGTGGGAGACTGTGAAGCGGTCACGCCAGTGATTGTGGAGTCGTTGTTGAAATACCACTCTGATCGTATTGGGCCTCTAACCTCGAACCGTTTATCCGGTTCAGGGACAGTGCCTGGCGGGTAGTTTAACTGGGGCGGTTGCCTCCTAAAAAGTAACGGAGGCGCCCAAAGGTTCCCTCAACCTGGACGGCAATCAGGTGTTGAGTGTAAGTGCACAAGGGAGCTTGACTGCGAGACGGACATGTCAAGCAGGGACGAAAGTCGGGACTAGTGATCCGGCACCCCCGAGTGGAAGGGGTGTCGCTCAACGGATAAAAGGTACCCCGGGGATAACAGGCTGATCTTCCCCAAGAGTCCATATCGACGGGATGGTTTGGCACCTCGATGTCGGCTCGTCGCATCCTGGGGCTGGAGCAGGTCCCAAGGGTTGGGCTGTTCGCCCATTAAAGCGGCACGCGAGCTGGGTTTAGAACGTCGTGAGACAGTTCGGTCTCTATCCGCCGCGCGCGTCAGAAGCTTGAGGAAACCTGTCCCTAGTACGAGAGGACCGGGACGGACGAACCTCTGGTACACCAGTTGTCCCACCAGGGGCACCGCTGGATAGCCACGTTCGGACAGGATAACCGCTGAAAGCATCTAAGCGGGAAACCCCCTCCAAGACCAGGCTTCTCACCCATTTCAGTGGGATAAGGCCCCCCGCAGACCACGGGATCGATAGACCAGACCTACACGCCCAGCAATGGGTTCAGGGAACTGGCACTAACCGGCCGAAAACTTACACACACTCGCAACCACACCACATCCACGTCAACCACGTGAACACACCCCACCACCAAAACACACCACCCCAACCTAAGATTGGGGCACTGAAAAAGTGAATAGAGTTACGGCGGTCAATAGCGGCAGGGAAACGCCCGGACCCATCCCGAACCCGGAAGCTAAGCCTGCCAGCGCCAATGATACTGCCCCACACGGGCGGAAAAGTAGGACACCGCCGAACACAAATTA
>JBNMQV010000039.1:0-5389 GCA_050205545.1 Mycolicibacterium celeriflavum | reverse complement strand
AGTCGTAACAAGGTAGCCGTACCGGAAGGTGCGGCTGGATCACCTCCTTTCTAAGGAGCATCTGGCACCCTCGGGTGTCCAGGCGCCGGATCAGGACCGAATGTGTCTTGCCGGTTAGCTCATGGGTGGAACATTTGACGAGGCATCAGGTCTGAAGGTTTTCTCTAGTACGCCGCTTGCGGTGGGAACGAGAGGGCTGGCGGGTCTGGTGCATGCACGCTGTTGGGTCCTGAGGGACCGGATGATGAGTCCGAACCTCTGGGCCTTTCTTGTGCCGGCTGTGGCTGGTGGCGAGGGAGGTACCGCCCGTACTTTGAGAACTACACAGTGGACGCGAGCATCTTGCGAGCTGATCTTTAGGGATTGGTTCGTGATAGATGATCTTAAAGATCATTAGTCAATTTCGAATTGACGATTCAACTCATGTGATTTCAAGTCTTTAAGAGCAAACGGTGGATGCCTTGGCATCTGGAGCCGAAGAAGGACGTAGCAATCTGCGATAAGCCTCGGGGAACTGATAAGCAAGTTTTGATCCGAGGATGTCCGAATGGGGAAACCCCGCTGGGCGGCGTGCCGACCTAGTGACTCCCGCCTGAATATATAGGGCGGGTAGAGGGAACGTGGGGAAGTGAAACATCTCAGTACCCACAGGAAGAGAAAGCAACCGCGATTCCGTTAGTAGTGGCGAGCGAAACCGGATCAGGCTAAACCTAGCGTGTGTGATAGCCGGCAGGCGTTGCACGTTGGGGGTTGTGGGACTTTTCAGACAGTTCTGCCGATCTGTCGGCGTTACAAGAAGGTATAGACGAACCGCATTGAAAGGCGGGTCATAGAGGGTGCCAACCCCGTAGTCGAAATGCTTCTCTTGACGCGAAGAGTATCCCAAGTAGCACGGGGCCCGAGAAATCCCGTGTGAATCTGTCAGGACCACCTGATAAGCCTAAATACTCCCAGATGACCGATAGCGGACAAGTACCGTGAGGGAAAGGTGAAAAGTACCCCGGGAGGGGAGTGAAATAGTACCTGAAACCGTTTGCTTACAAACCGTTGGAGCACCCCTGGTAGGTGTGACAGCGTGCCTTTTGAAGAATGAGCCTGCGAGTTAGCGATATGTGGCGAGGTTAACCCGTGTGGGGTAGCCGTAGCGAAAGCGAGTCTGAATAGGGCGATTCAGTCGCATGTCCTAGACCCGAAGCGAAGTGATCTATCCATGGCCAGGCTGAAGCGACGGTAAGACGTCGTGGAGGGCCGAACCCACTTAGGTTGAAAACTGAGGGGATGAGCTGTGGATAGGGGTGAAAGGCCAATCAAACTTCGTGATAGCTGGTTCTCTCCGAAATGCATTTAGGTGCAGCGTTGCGTGTTTCTTGCCGGAGGTAGAGCTACTGGATGGCCGATGGGCCCTACAAGGTTACTGACGTCAGCCAAACTCCGAATGCCGGTAAGTGAGAGCGCAGCAGTGAGACTGTGGGGGATAAGCTTCATAGTCGAGAGGGAAACAACCCAGACCACCAACTAAGGTCCCAAAGCGCGTGCTAAGTGGGAAAGGATGTGGAGTTGCTGTGACAACCAGGAGGTTGGCTTAGAAGCAGCCACCCTTGAAAGAGTGCGTAATAGCTCACTGGTCAAGTGATTCCGCGCCGACAATGTAACGGGGCTCAAGCACGCCACCGAAGTTGTGGCATTGACATTATTGGTAGGCCTTCGTGGTCCAGCCGTGTTGATGGGTAGGAGAGCGTCGTGTGGCCAGCGAAGCGGCGGTGTGAACCAGCCGTGGAGGCTACACGAGTGAGAATGCAGGCATGAGTAGCGAAAGACGTGTGAGAAACACGTCCTCCGAAAGACCAAGGGTTCCAGGGTCAAGCTAATCTTCCCTGGGTAAGTCGGGACCTAAGGCGAGGCCGACAGGCGTAGTCGATGGACAACGGGTTGATATTCCCGTACCGGCGAAGAACCGCCCCAGCTAATCCAGTAGTGCTAAGAGTCCTAACCCGGCTGAGTGGATCCCTTCGGGGTGAAGCCGGCCGGTCTAACGCTCGAACCCGTTCTGGTGCGGCTAGCGTATTAACAGGTGTGACGCAGGAAGGTAGCCCAACCCGGGCGATGGTTGTCCCGGGGCAAGTGCGTAGGCCGAGAGATAGGCAAATCCGTCTCTCATTCAGGCTGAGACACGATGCGGATAAAAAGTGGGTGATCCTATGCTGCCAAGAAAAGCATCGACGCGAGGTTCTAGCTGCCCGTACCCCAAACCGACTCAGGTGGTCAGGTAGAGAATACCAAGGAGATCGAGAGAATCGTGGTTAAGGAACTCGGCAAAATGCCCCCGTAACTTCGGGAGAAGGGGGGCCATCCACTTATACGGACTTGCTCCGGAAAGGGTGTGGTGGCCGCAGAGACTAGTGGGTAGCGACTGTTTACTAAAAACACAGGTCCGTGCCAAGTCGCAAGACGATGTATACGGACTGACGCCTGCCCGGTGCTGGAAGGTTAAGAGGACCGGTTAGCCGCAAGGCGAAGCTGAGAATTTAAGCCCCAGTAAACGGCGGTGGTAACTATAACCATCCTAAGGTAGCGAAATTCCTTGTCGGGTAAGTTCCGACCTGCACGAATGGCGTAACGACTTCCCAACTGTCTCAACCGCGAACTCGGCGAAATTGCATTACGAGTAAAGATGCTCGTTACGCGCAGCAGGACGGAAAGACCCCGTGACCTTTACTACAGCTTGGTATTGGTGTTCGGTGTGGCTTGTGTAGGATAGGTGGGAGACTATGAAGCGGTGACGCCAGTTACCGTGGAGTCATTGTTGAAATACCACTCTGGTCACTCTGGATATCTAACTTCGAACCGTAATCCGGTTCAGGGACAGTGCCTGGTGGGTAGTTTAACTGGGGCGGTTGCCTCCCAAAAAGTAACGGAGGCGCCCAAAGGTTCCCTCAACCTGGTTGGCAATCAGGTGGCGAGTGTAAGTGCACAAGGGAGCTTGACTGTGAGACTGACAGGTCGAGCAGGGACGAAAGTCGGGACTAGTGATCCGGCAGTGGCTTGTGGAAGCGCTGTCGCTCAACGGATAAAAGGTACCTCGGGGATAACAGGCTGATCTTGCCCAAGAGTCCATATCGACGGCATGGTTTGGCACCTCGATGTCGGCTCGTCGCATCCTGGGGCTGGAGTAGGTCCCAAGGGTTGGGCTGTTCGCCCATTAAAGCGGTACGCGAGCTGGGTTTAGAACGTCGTGAGACAGTTCGGTCCCTATCCGCTGCGCGCGTAGGAAATTTGAGAGGATCTGACCCTAGTACGAGAGGACCGGGTTGGACGAACCTCTGGTGTGCCAGTTGTTCTGCCAAGAGCACCGCTGGTTAGCTACGTTCGGGATGGATAACCGCTGAAAGCATCTAAGCGGGAAGCCGGCCTCAAGATGAGATTTCCATACCTTCGGGTGAGAGGCTCCCAGCCAGACTACTGGGTTGATAGGCCGGATGTGGAAGCGTGGTAACACGTGAAGCTGACCGGTACTAATAAGCCGATGACTTGATAACACACCGTTTAGGTGCTTGCGTCCACTGAGTGGTTCTCGATGTACGGTCGAGAACCGCATAACGAACAATCGTTGTGCAGACTGAAACATCAATAGTGTTTCGGCGGCCATAGCGTGAGGGAAACGCCCGGTCACATTCCGAACCCGGAAGCTAAGCCTCACAGCGCCGATGGTACTGCAGGGGGGACCCTGTGGGAGAGTAGGACACCGCCGGACTTCTTTCGTGAAATGGCCACCCAGAGTTGGGTGGCCATTTCTCGTTAACGCGTACGTGGGAGGACAGAGAAGATGACGGACGAAGAGCGCCCTGGACGGTCGGGCGGTAAGCGGAAGTTCACGCCTGCTTCCTCGCGATCGCGAGACGAGCGACCGCGGGATCGGGGGCGGTCAGAGCCCACCGATCGCGACCGTCGCGCACCCGAGCGTAGGGACGGCGAACGTCGTCCGTACGAGAAGCGGAACGGTGACCGTCCGTCGTACCCGCGTCGTGGTGGCGACCGTCCCTCGTACCCCCCGCGCGACGGTGAGCGTCGTCCGTACGAGAAGCGTGGTGGAGATCGGCCGTCGTATTCGAAGCGTGACGGCGAGGGTCGTCCGTATGAGAAGCGTGACGGGGACCGTCCGTCCTACCAGCGCCGTGATGGCGAGCGTCGTCCGTACGAGAAGCGTGATGGTGACCGGCCGTCGTACCCGCGCCGCGATGGTGACCGGCGTTCGTACCCGAAGCGCGACGGTGATCGGCCGTCGTACCCGCGTCGAGACGGGGACCGGCCCTCGTACCCTCGCCGTGACGGCGAGCGTCGCCCCTTCGAGGGGCGTGACGGCGACCGTCGCGCCTCGCGCCCGCCGCAGGGTTCGGACCGTAGGAACGTCCCCTCCGGACCGGTCGTCCCCGACGACGTGACGGCCCGCGACCTCAACGGTGCCGCGCGCAACGAGCTGAAGACCTTGAGCAAGGACAACGCCGAACAGGTCGCCCGGCACCTCGCGATGGCCGCGCGTCTCATCGACGAGGATCCTGCGCTCGCACACGAGCACGCTCTCGCGGCATCTCGGAGCGCGGGCCGTATCGCCGTCGTCCGCGAGACCGTCGCGATCACGGCCTACGCCGTGGGCGACTTCGCCCTCGCGCTCCGCGAGCTGCGGACGTTCCGACGCATCTCCGGTCGCGACGACCAGATCGCCCTCATGGTCGACAGTGAGCGTGGCGTCGGTCGGCCCGACCGTGCGCTCGAAGTGGGACGCGCGGGCGATCGTGCAAGCCTGCCGACCGAGGTCCGCGTCGAGCTCGCGATCGCGATGTCCGGGGCGCGCCTCGACCTCGGCGAACCCGAGCGGGCGCTGCAGGAGTTGGACATCCCCGAACTCGACCCCGACACCGCCTACCCGTGGAGCCCGGGCCTCTTCGCCGCACGCGCAGCCGTGCTCGAGGAGCTCGGTCGTGACGACGAAGCCGCCCAGTGGCAGCAGCGGACCGACGCGCCGCCGACCGTCGTGACGTCGCCTTTGACGATCGTCTCGGGGTACGGCTCGTGCAGCTCCCGGAGGTCCCCCACGATGAACGTCGGTCGCGACACGGTCGGTGCGGCGAGCACGTGCTTCGGCCGGTCGATGCCGGTCAGGACCAGGACGGAGTCGATCCCCGCCGCCTGCGCGCCGGCGATGTCGGTGTCGAGCCGGTCTCCGATGAAGAGCGGATGCCGCGCCCCGAACCGCGCGACGGCCTCGTCGAAGATCGGCCGTTCGGGCTTGCCGGCGACCGTCGCGAGGCGGCCGACGGCGGTGTGGACGGCCGAGACCAGGGTTCCGTTGCCCGGCGCGATACCTCGGGCCTGCGGGATGGTCCAATCCGTG
>JBNMQV010000038.1:0-8915 GCA_050205545.1 Mycolicibacterium celeriflavum | reverse complement strand
GTGGGGGAGGGGGGACGTGACCGACCGGCGGCGGCCGCCGCGGAGGCGGCGCCGGCGGGTGCGGCCGCGGCCCGGGGGCGTTCACCCGCCACCACCCCGGCCGCCGCTGTCTCTGCGTCCGGCTCGGCTCAGGGGTTCGTCGGTGGACTCGTCGTCGTACCGCAGGGCCACGTCGAGAGGATCGGGCCGGTCGAGGTCGGCGGGGTCGGGCTGGCCGCGGAACCGGTGCCACAGGCGACGGCCGGCCAGCAGTACCAGGACTGCACCCGCCGAGAGCGTGATGAAGAACAGCACCTTGCCGTAGGCGTTGGAGTGCACCGACAACCGCACCGGTTCGCCGAGTGGAAGGCCGTCGACCGTGCGCAGAGCGACGTCGACGGCGAACCGCTGGGTGAAGTGCACCTCGATCGGCACCCGGAGGGGCAGGTATCCCGGGGGCAGCACGATCTCGCCCATGTCGGTGACCGTCATCCCCGGCGGCGCGTCGACGTCGAGGCGGACGCGGATCGGCACCGGCAGGTCGTTGCGCAACGCGAGCGGCAAGGGGCTGCGCTCGGTCGCGAGCGTGTAGGACCCGCCGGGATTGACGACGGTCACCGCGCCGAACATGTCGTCGACGGTGTGCCCGACGGTCGTGAGCCGTTGTTGCGCAGAGCCGTTGCGGGTGTCGGGCGGCACCGACTGGCTCAGCGCGCGCAGCATGTCCTCGCGCAGCGGCGCGGTGTAGCCGTAGCCGGTCAGGCCGGTGCGTTCGTCGGTGGTCAGCGCCGCGGTCAGTCCCCAGAGCCGCCCGGTGACGGCCGCGATGCCGGACACGACGGCGTCGTCGAACCGGGCGTCCGGATCGCCGAGCTCGTCGTCGGGCAGCGGGGCCATGTCCTCGGGCGGGACGGCGCTGCTCTCGGCGATGACCGCCGGCAACGGACGTGGCTGGGCCAACCCGGCATTAATCGCGGTGGCCGCGGAGGTGAACACGGCGCGGGCGTCGTCGGGTCCGAGGCTCCACGCCAGCGGCGGCATGAGGATCTGGGCGCGCGGGGCGACGTCGGGGTTGAGCCCGCGCCACAGCAGCGCGCCGAGCGCGTCCTGGCGTCGGGCCACCGCCGAGTCGCGCTGCAGCGGGATCTCGAGCGACGAGTCCAGATAGCCCGGGGTCACGGGTTCGGTGCCCGCTCCGGCGAGCGCCGCCCCGACGGCCGGATCGAAGGGCGCCGCGACGACCTGCGGGGTGAAGCGCACCGGCGTGGTGTCCGAGCTGCCGGCGTCGGTGCCGTCGTCGGAGCCGGATTCGGCGGGCGCGATGGCGACCGTCTGGCCGCCCTGTTCGGACAGCAGGCTCACCGCCGGGCCGGTCAGCGGGCCGTCGCCGATCAGGCTAGCGCCACGGACCGAGGTGACGCCGAGGATCTGGTCGACGATGTCGCCCGCGGAGGTGGTCGCGATGCGGCTTAGCCCCGGGTCGCCGACGCGGCGCAGCGCGTCGAGGTCGGCTTGGGCGTAGGTGGTGGAGGCGACGCACATCCCCCTCGCCAACCCCTTGAGCCGGTTCAGCCACGCCACTGCCGCGTCCTGCCCGGTTCCAGGCCGGGTAGGTGTGCCGGGTCCGGCGTCGGGGCCGTTGTTGACGACGTAACCGCCCGTCATCGCATTGACGGTGACCAACAGATCCGGATCGACCGCCAGACACGTCGCCGCCCGGACCCGTCCGTCGGGATCGACCTGCGGGCTGGTGGCGAACTCGACGGCCGACAACAGCGTGTCCAGGCGCCCGCCGGCCGCCAGCGAGGTCGCCAGGTCGTCGTCGATCAGCCGGACCGGGGTGGTGCCGCCGGGTGCGCCCGCGGCCAGCCGCGGACGGTCGGCGAAGGGCCACAGCAGCGTCAGTTGGACGGGTTTGGAGGTGTCGGGCGCTTCGACCGCCGTCACCGCGTCGCCGGCGGAGTCGGTGCCCGGATCCGGTGGCACGCCGAGCACCGGCAGCAGGAAGCGGGCGTCGTCGAGGCGGGCGGGCTCCCCGTAGTCGGGGGTGCCGTTCACGTTGACCATCACCGGGTAGACGCCGGGTTGGTCGATGCTCAGCGACGGCCGGTCGGCGGACCGCAGCGGGTACGACAGGGTGAACGGAACCTCTTGTCCCCGAGGCAGTTCGGGTGAGAGCTGGACGAAGTCGCCGACCGGCTCGAACTGGTCGACGTCGCCGGTGAGGTTGGTCCGCAGGCCCGTGGACGTGGTCACCGCGGCGGCATCCTCCAGCCGCACGACCACGTCGCGCACCGGCCGGTCGCCGACGTTGAGGACCGCGCCGGTCACGGTGACCATGGGTTCGCTGGTGGTGGTCACGACGTCGGGACTGACGCGGTCGACACGCACCTGAAGGAACGGCGTGGCCTCGGTCTGTGCCGCCGCGGGGCCGGCGACGAGGACCGGCAGGGCGCTCAGCGCGAGCACGATCAGCGCGGCCAGCGCGCGCGGCAGCGCTGCGGCGGTCACGAGCCCTGTCCGCAACCGTTCGTCCGGCGGCCGGGCTGCGTCTTCCCCCACTCGTCCCCCTGCCCCTCGGGCGCGTGGGCCCCCGGCTTGCCTGGGGAGTGCCCCCACCGCTCGGCCCCGGGGGACGGCTGGGCGCGTTCGTCGCGACGACGGTTGCGGGTGTGCGAATGCGTCTGGGGTCTGCGCCGCGGCGACGACCGGGGCAGCGGCGGCAGTGCGGAGGGGCCGTGTGCGTGCAGCTTGTCGATCAGCTCACCGGCGACCTCGGCGAGGCGGCGTTCGTCGGCGTAGGCCAGCCGCGACGGCAGCTCCTTCAGCGGCACCCAGGCGACCTCGGTGACCTCGACGTCCTCGTCGGAGAGCTCACCGCCGAGGAAGCGCATGAGGTAGTGGTGCACGGTCTTGTGCACGCGACGGCCTTCGGTGACGAACCAGTAGTCGATGCTGCCCAGCGCGGCGAGCACGCTGCCCTGCACGCCCGTCTCCTCGGCGACCTCCCGAACCGCGGTCTGCTCGGCCGTCTCACCCATCTCGATGTGGCCCTTGGGTAGCGACCACAACATGCGGCCCCGCCGGTCGATGCGCCCGATCAGCGCGGCGACCTGGCTCTCCTTGGGGCCGTCGATCCCGTCGATGACCAGCCCACCCGCCGAGGTCTCGTGCACGGTGCGCAGCCGGTCCGGCGGCCGGCGCGGGCGCGATTTCTTGGACTGCCCGCCCTTGTTGCCGTTGCCGTTGCCGTTGCGGTTGACGGCGTCGTTCTTGACGGCGGCGTTGTCGGTGTGGCCGCCGGGACGCGGCTGGGGAACGGGGCGGTTTCGCGGTTGGGCCGAAGGATCGGGTGAGGCCTCGGGAGGACCCGCCGCGCGTCGGCCACGACGTCGCCCCCGGCGCCGTCGTGGTTTGGCCTGTTCGCCGTCCGACACCCAAGCGATAGTAGCTGCCACGCATTTTGGACCCCGCCGCACTCACCGGTCGTGACAGAGCCGTTGCACATTTGTGTGATCCGCGGCCCGGGGGCCGCTCGATCGTCGCCTGACTAGGCTGCTGACTAGGCTGTCCGAACGTGCCGCCCTCCACCGACGCCGAACTGCTTGCCACCGCGCAAGCGGAGCTGAACCGCCACGGCGAGGTGCTGCGCGAAATCGGCCGGCTGTTCGCCGACGCCGGCCACGAGTTGTATCTCGTCGGCGGAAGCGTCCGCGACGCCCTGCTCGGTCGTGGGCTGACCGACCTCGACTTCACCACCGACGCCCGTCCCGAACAGATGCAGAAGTTGCTGCGGCCGTGGGCCGACGCGCTGTGGGACACCGGCATCGAATTCGGCACCCTCGGCGCCGGCAAGGGCGGCAAGCGCCTCGAGATCACGACGTTCCGTGCCGACACCTACGACCAGGTCTCCCGCAACCCCGAGGTGCGTTTCGGCGACAACCTCGACGACGACCTGGTGCGACGCGACTTCACCGCCAACGCGATGGCCGTGCGTATCACCGCCGACGGACCGGCCGAGTTCCGCGATCCGCTCAACGGGCTCGCGGCGCTGCGCGCCAAGGTGCTCGACACCCCCGCCGCGCCCGAGGTGTCGTTCGGCGACGATCCGCTGCGCATGCTGCGCGCCGCGCGCTTCGTCTCGCAGCTGGAGTTCACGGTCGCGCCGCGGGTGGTGACCGCGATGGTGGCGATGGCGCCGCAGCTGGGCCGCATCACCTCCGAGCGGGTCGCCGCCGAACTGGACAAGCTGTTGCTGGGCGCCGACCCCGTCGCGGGCGTCGACCTGATGGTGCAGACCGGGATGGGCGATGTGGTGCTGCCCGAGGTCGGCGCCATGCGCATGGCGATCGACGAACACCACCAGCACAAGGACGTCTACTGGCATTCGCTGACCGTGCTGCGGCAGGCGATCGACCTGGAGGACGACGGGCCCGACCTGGTTTTGCGCTGGGCGGCGTTGCTGCATGACATCGGCAAGCCCGCCACCCGCAAGCACGAACCCGACGGCGGGGTCAGCTTCCACCACCACGAGGTGGTCGGCGCGAAGATGGCGCGCAAGCGCCTGCGTGCGCTGAAGTACTCCAAGCAGATGATCGACGACGTGTCGCAGCTGGTGTACCTGCACCTGCGGTTCCACGGCTACGGCGGCGGCAAGTGGACCGATTCGGCGGTGCGCCGGTACGTGACCGACGCCGGCCCGCTGCTGTCGCGGCTGCATAAGCTGGTGCGCGCCGACTGCACGACCCGCAACAAGCGTCGCGCGGCCCGCCTGCAGGCCAACTACGACGACCTCGAGCAGCGGATCGCCGAGCTCGCCGAGAAAGAGGACCTCGCGCGGGTGCGTCCGGACCTCAACGGCAACGAGATCATGGAGATTCTCGGCATCCCCGCGGGCCCGCAGGTCGGCGAGGCCTGGCAGTACCTCAAGGAACTGCGTTTGGACCGCGGCCCGCTGTCGCGCGAGGAGGCGGTCGAGGAACTGCTGGCGTGGTGGAACGCGAGGGGCGAGCGGTAGCCCGGGCGGAACCGGCCGGCGGGCTGGCGCGTCCGATCAGGTATGGACTACTGCCTCGGCGACGGCGACGGCGACGGCGACGGTTCGGCGACCATCTGGTCCGGTGCGCCCGACGTGGACGTCGACGGTGATGGTGCGTTCGATGCGGTCGGGCTCGACTTCGACGGCGACGGCCTGCTCGACGACGCGATGGCCGACCTCGACGCAGACGGTGTCGCCGACCATCTGGTGCGCGACCATGCCGACGCCGCAACGTATTTCACCGACGACGGCACCGGAACGTGGACGGTGGGCGCGGAACGGGGCCTGCGGTGGTTCGGGCTCGACGGCGTCGAGCGGTTCGGCGGGCCGCTGGTCGACCTCGACGCCGACGGCCAATCCGACGACAGGCTCGTCGACAACGACGGCGACGGTTTGGCCGATCGCGCGCTGGCCGGTGAGACCGCCTACGTCGACGCCGACGCCGACGGCACGTGGGACATCAAGCTGAGCGACGGCGACGGCGATGGCCGGGCCGACTCGGCAGTCGAATTGGAGAGCTAGCCGCGGCCGGATCCCGGAGGACCGGCGAACGCCTGCGCGATGCCGAGCCACCGTTCGGCGTCCGCGCCGTCGGCGTGCACGTCGAGTTCCGAGCGCGGCCGCCGCTGGGTCACCAGCATGCAGAAGTCCTCGGCCGATCCGGTGACGCGCTGCGCGGCGTCCTCGGGACCCCATGACCAGGTCGACCCGCCCGGGGCGCGCAGCTCGACGCGGAACGGCGCGGGCGGCGGCTCCAGGCCGTTGATCACGAACGAGAAGTCGCGTGTGCGCACGCCGATGTGGGCGATCGAGCGCAGCCGCGCGGTGGGCGGCCGGTGCACACCGAGCGCATCGGCGACGTCGAGCCCGTGCGCCCACGTCTCCATCAGCCGGGCGGTCGCCATCGACGCGGCGCTCATCGGCGGCCCGAACCACGGCAGCTTGCGGCCCTCGGCGACGGTCAGCAGTTCGTCGTGCAACCGGGTCCGGGTGGCTCGCCAGTCGGCGAGCAGTTCGGGTGGCGGTGCGGCCGCCAGCTCCTCGGCCGCCGCGTCGACGAAGCCGGTCGGGTTCTTGCCCGCCTCTTCGAGGAGTCCGGCGAACGCCGCCTCGTCGGTGACCGCGGTCAGCGCGACGCGGTCGGTCCACAGCAGATGCGCGATCTGGTGCGCGATGGTCCAGCCCTGCGCCGGAGTCGGTTCGGCCCACCGCGCGGCGGGAAGGTCGGCGACGATGGCGTCGAGCTCCTCGCTCTCGCCGCGCAGATCGGCCACCATCGGCTCGGCACCAGCCATGACGGTCACCCTAGCCCGGTGTCGACGCCCGTTTGGCGATTGTCGCGTGCGCGGCCAGCCCGGCCAGATACACCGCGACGCCGGCCAACGCGAGTGCGGGTTGGCGCCCGTCTGGCGGAATGACGCTCGCCGCCAACGCAATCGCGGCGATGAACGTCATCCAGAAAAGCGAGTCCTGCACGGTGAACACGTGCCCGCGCAACGCGTCGTCGACGTCGACCTGCATCGCGTTGTCCGCGCACAGCTTGACCACCTGACCGGCCATGCCGAGCAGGAACCCGCACACCACCATCATCGGCAGCTGCAGACTGGACCCGGCGAGCTGCACCAGCGCCGCGAAGGCCAATGCGCCGTTGGCCGTTGCGTACCGGCCCCACCGCCGGACCGCCACCGGCATGACGGCGGCGGCGATGAACGATCCCGCGCCGGTCGCGGCGACGAACAACACGGCGGTGCCCAGCCCGGCGACCTGATGGGTGTCGGTGTGCCGCACGATAACCAGCACCAGCAGGCTGTTGATCCCGAACACGATCCGGTGCGCGGCCAGCCCGGTCAGCGTCGCCGCGACGGCGGGCACGGCGGCCACCGTCTTGACGCCGTGCACCCAGCCGGTGGCCACGGCGTAGACCACCGAACCGTGCACCGCACGCGCGCTGTCGTCAGGACCCAGCAATCGCGGCGGGAAGCGCCACGCCAGCCACAGCGCCAGCGCCACCGGAATCGCCGCGATGAGGATGATCACGGCGGCGCCGGCGTCGTCGGCGCCGAACAACCACCGCGGCAGCAGCATGAAGTTCGCGCCGAGGAACGCGGCGGCCGCGCCCGTCGCGATCGCGACCGAGTTCATCGCCACCACTTGATCTCTCGGCACGACGTGCGGCAGCGCCGCCGACAGACCGGACGAGACGAAGCGGGTGAACCCGTTGACGAGCAGCGCGCAGCACAGGATGGCCAGGTCGCCCGCTCCCGTTTCGAGCAGCTGCGCCACGGCGAGTACCAGCACCAGCCGGCTGGCGTTCGCCGCCACCAGCACCTGACGGCGATCCCAGCGGTCGAGCAGCGCCCCGGCGAACGGTCCGAGCAACGAGTAGGGCAGGAACAGCACCGCGAACGCGCCGGCGATCGCCCACGGTTCGGCGGCGCGTTGCGGGTTGAACAGGATCGCACCCGCCAGCCCCGCCGAGAACAGGCCGTCACCGAACTGGCTCACCAGCCGCAGTTCCAGCAGTCGCCGGAACTCGGGCAGCCCGCGCACCGACCGCCAGACGGCGACGGGCGCGCGGAAATCGGGCACGGGGGATCACGTTCCTAAAGCGGGGATCGGACCGCATCCACAGTACAAATATCGCGGCGGCGTCGCGCTTGTCCGCCACGGCGGGCGTTGCCGGTGCCATGATGGACGAGTGGCGCAGTCAGAGGACCCGGAGGATTTCATCGCTCCTGCCGCGCCGCGTGTGCGGGCGGGAACGCTGTTGCTGGCCAATACCGATCTGCTCGAGCCGACGTTCCGTCGCAGCGTCATCTACGTCGTCGAGCACAACGACGGCGGCACGCTCGGCGTCGTGCTGAACCGGGCCAGCGAGACGGCGGTCTACAACGTGTTGCCTCAGTGGGCGAAGCTGGCGGCCAAACCGAAGACCATGTTCATCGGCGGACCGGTCAAACGCGATGCGGCGCTGTGCTTGGCGACCCTGCGCGTGGGCATGGAGGCCTCCGACGCTCCCGGTCTGCGCCACGTCCAGGGGCGGATGGTGATGGTCGACCTGGACGCCGACCCCGATTCGATCGCCCCGGTCGTGGAGGGCATCCGCATCTTCGCCGGCTACTCGGGATGGACAATCGGCCAACTCGAGGGCGAGATCGAACGCGACGACTGGATCGTGTTGTCGGCGCTGCCGTCCGACGTTCTGGTCGAACCGCGGATCGACCTGTGGTCGCGGGTGCTGCGCAGGCAACCGCTGCCGCTGTCGCTGCTGGCGACCCACCCGATCGACGTCAGCCGCAACTAGTCAGCCGCAGGACAGCGTGCAGGTGGCGCAGGCGCCTCCGCACCCGTCCGACGCGCCCGTCGACGCCGCGCTCCGTGCGGCGCTTTGCAAACCGAGGGCGATCTTCGCGCTCTGCCAACACCCGGCTCCGACGGTTCCCACGGCCCCGATCACGCAGACGATCAGCGCGACGACGGCCGTGCCGGGGTCGGCGACGAGTGCCACCGCTCCGCCCGCGGCCAGCATCGCCGCGGCCGCCAGTTGGGTGGGCGCCACGGACCGCAACACCGTCTGCACCGGGTCCCCCGAGTGCGGGCGGCGCAGCAGCCAGGCGCCGATCGCGGCGGTCGCGCCGGCAGCGCACAGGCAGAGAACCGCGGCGATGAGCATGGGCCACAGGATAACGAGATCCGTCCCGCGGCGAGAGTTGGGACGTCCCCCGGGCGCCAGGCTTCGCCCGGGGGACGGGCCTAACCCGGCAGGCCCTGCTGGGTTCCCAGCGCGGTGGCGCTCGGGAACTGCGGGGCGGCCGGAGCCGTCACCGACGACGGCGGATTCGACACCGGCGATGCCGCGCCGGGAGCGGCCGGGGGAGTCGCGCCGGGGGCTGCGGGC
>JBNMQV010000037.1:0-9029 GCA_050205545.1 Mycolicibacterium celeriflavum | reverse complement strand
CCCGGCCAGCGCAGCAAGCGGGGCGGGCGCCGCGGCGGCCGTGACCGCTGCGCTGGCCGGGGGCGCGGGGGGTGCCGGCGGAGGAACCGGTTCGGCGGGATCGGCGAGGGCCTGCGGCGCGGCGGCCATGAGCGCGGCGGCCACTCCCGCGCCTAGCAGCGAAAGCCTCTTCGGGTTGATGACGATCCTCACCGCTGCCCCCTTTCCGGGTCCCCGCCGCAGGGCCCGAGCTCCGGTCCTTGCGACGACGTCACTTTTGGTTCGAACAGTGTCGCAGAATTGTTACAGGAGTGCTCGCCGTGACGAAGAGGTCAATAACCGCGCCGTAGAGAACACGTTCCACTTCTCATTTCGTCGGACTTTCCCGAACCCGCCTCACCTGGCTCCATCAGTGGTGTAGCAATGCGGTGAGGGCACTAGACCACGTCACGCGAGGGATGCAACGATGCCGACTCCGAACCTTCCGCCCGGATTCGATTTCACCGATCCAGACATCTACGCCGAACGCCTGCCGGTCGACGAACTGGCCGAGCTTCGCAAGGTGGCGCCGATCTGGTGGAACGAGCAGACGAAGGGGAATCTGGCTTTCGGCGACGACGGTTTCTGGGTGGTCACCCGGCACAAGGACGTCAAGGAGATCTCGAGGCGCAGCGACGTCTTCTCGAGCAACAAGAAGACCGCGCTGCCGCGGTACCGCGACGAGGCCGATCCCGAGTCGCTCGAGGGCGGCAAGGTGGTGCTGCTGAACCAGGACGCCCCGCATCACACGCATCTGCGCAAGATCATCTCGCGGGCCTTCACCCCGCGTGCGATCGAATCACTGCGAGAAGAACTGCGCGAGCGTGCGGCCAAGATTGTCAAAGCGGCCGCCGCCGAGGGTTCGGGCGACTTCGTCGAGCAGGTGTCGTGCGAGCTTCCCCTGCAGGCGATCGCCGGGCTGATGGGCGTTCCGCAGGAAGACCGGATGAAGTTGTTCCATTGGTCGAATCAGATGGTGGGCGACCAAGATCCGGAGTACGCCCGCAACGACCCGACCGCAGCCTCGGTCGAGCTGATCACCTACGGCATGCAGATGGCCGCGGAGCGCGGTAAGAACCCGGGCGACGACCTGGTCACCAAGCTCGTGCAAGCCGATGTCGAGGGCCACAAGCTGACCGACGACGAGTTCGGCTTCTTCGTCATCCTCTTGGCGGTGGCGGGCAACGAGACCACCCGCAACTCGATCACCCAGGGCATGATGGCGTTCACCGATTTCCCGGACCAGTGGGAGCTGTTCAAGAAGGACCGACCCGTCACCGCCGCCGACGAGATCGTGCGCTGGGCCACCCCGGTGACGTCGTTTCAGCGCACCGCGCTCGAGGACACCGAACTGTCCGGTGTGCACATCAAGAAGGGCGACCGCGTCGTCATGTTCTACCGGTCGGCCAACTTCGATGAAGAGGTCTTCGACGACCCCTATACGTTCAACATTCTGCGAGATCCCAACCCGCACGTCGGGTTCGGCGGCACCGGTGCGCACTACTGCATCGGCGCGAACCTGGCCCGGATGACGATCGACCTGATCTTCAACGCGATCGCCGACGAGATGCCGAACCTGCGGCCGCTGGCTCCGCCGGAGCGACTGCGGTCCGGCTGGCTCAACGGCATCAAACACTGGCAGGTCGACTACGTCGGCGCGAGCGCAGGCCGGTAATGGGCCGCGGTCACGAGCGCACGGATTGACGTGTTCCCCCGATCGGTGGACACCGTCGTCCTCCGCAGAAGCGTCCGATTGGCGGACGCGCGGACGCGCTCGGGACCGATATTTTCTTTCCGGCGCCTGAAGAAAACGGGGTGTCATGGTTCCACCCGGACGGGATCGACTACCAAGCCGGGTCTTGTCCGCAAGACCGGACTGTGGGTTGTCCATCGGGGGCAAGCTTGGCCCACAGTTCGTCCCGTCCGGGCCCCACTCGTGGAACCTCCTTGCGCCGCAGCGTTCTTCGCTTGCCGCAACGCCGTACTTACAGCCCGTCGCCAATATGGGGGCTCGGTTGCACCACTTCGGGGGCGTCAGGTCGCTGCGTAGACATCGAGCTTCGAACCACTGAGTGTCGTGAGCGCGGCAATGATCGTTACGCCGCCAGCCGGCAAGGGCAAAAGCTTCGAGCCGACGCAGTGCGCAGGATTGCGATTCCGACAGGCTCACATGAACGGGCTCGCACGTAAGCGCCGTCGCCCGAGATCGTTCCGTGAGCCACTTCCGAGTCGAATCAGGTTCCGCTGTCTTGCCTGGTGAGGCGATATGAGCGGAACGCTGCTTCGGGTCGGCGTCCATCTTGATCTATAGCAGCGTGAGCGTCAGTCTCACCACGGCGCAGGGCGTAGAGATTCGAGTCCCCCGGGGGCACGGGGAAGGCCGCTTGGCTTCAGCAAACTCAACTATAGGGAAATCCCTGATTCCTTCGCCCTCGAACCGCCCTAATGTCGAAGCCGGATGAACCCTCGGCGGGGGCTGGGTCATCTCACATCAATCCGAATCGAATGTTGGGGATATACACATGATCCGAACCATCGTGGTAGCTGCTTTCGTCGTCACGGCGCCTGCCATTGCCCTGGCACCTTCGGCTGTGGCGGAGGGGCCGTACGCGAACTGCAGTGCGGCCCATGCCGACGGTCGTTACGACATCCCGCAAGGCGATCCTGACTACTGGGATGGCGGCGACCGCGACCGTGACGGCATCGCCTGCGAGTCGTGAACAAGCGACTCGTCGGTCGCGCTCTGCTAGTCGCCGCGATGACAGCCGGCGCGGTTTCGGCGTTGATCGATTCTCCGGACGCGACGGCGGATTCCGTCACCGCGACCGCGGTCGTCCTGAACGTTGTCGATGGCGACACCATCGATATCCGCGATGACGTTCGCGGCCGACTTCGCGTGCGGGTGCTGGGGATCGACTCACCGGAAACGAAGAAGCCCGGGTATACCGTCGGCTGCTGGGGACCGGAGGCGACTGAGTTCGCCCGCTCGGAAATGCTCGGGCAGCGAGTTGCACTTGTTCTCGACCCGACGCAAGACCGTACCGATCGCTATGGTCGTACGCTGGCTTACCTTGTCCGAGCGGATAATTGGGACTACTCAGCCGAAGCGGCCCGCGCGGGAGCGGCTCGCAGCTACGTGTATGGCGGGGTCCCGGTGACCCGCTCGCCCGCGATAACGGCGGCCGAGCGGGAGGCCCGGGACGCCAAGCGCGGGCTCTGGGGTCCCCCATGCAACGGCGACACATCGTCCAGCCCGGCCACAGTCACAAGTGGGTCGCCGGCGACGATCCCATCGCCGTCGCTCGCCGCGCCTCCGCCGAGCCAACCTGCGCCGCCTGTGTCAACGTCAAGCGTGTACTACAAGAACTGCGATGCAGCCCGAGCGGCCGGTGCAGCTCCCATCCGGGTCGGTCAACCGGGTTACCGCACAGGCCTTGACCGCGATGGTGACGGCACGGCATGCGACAGCTAGGTCTTCGAGCCGCTGATCGCGATGGGTCCGCGTCAGTAGTCGATGATCGAGCGCCAGTACTCTTCCGGTATCTCACCGTTCGACTTCAACACCATCGCCAGCCCGGTCGCCATGGCGATGCCGAGTAGCCCGAGCCAGAGCCCGAAGAGCCCGATGACCGCCCACAGAACCGCGGTGACGGTTGGCCACGGCGACAGCACCGCCAGGACGGGTGCGAAGAAGAAACCGGCCCCGATGTACCACGCCGAGCCGGCACGGTCGGAGATCAGCACGAAGCGCAGCCACCGCGGGATCGGCGTCGTCGCGGGAAGGGTGCCCATGATTCCCCTCTCTGCTCGTTGGTCACCCCTAACGCTGCCCCGACGAGGTAACTGCCGCAATTACCTGTGACGTAGTGGATACGCGGTCCGCGACGAGCCACACTGGCATCCATGACCACCGCGGCTCTGCAGTCCCAGGCGTTCGGCGGGCTCTTGAAGGAGTGGCGTCGCCGCCGTCGGCTCAGCCAGCTCGACCTGGCCATCGCCGCTGACGTGTCGCCCCGACATATCAGCTTCGTCGAAACGGGACGATCGGCACCGAGCCGAGCGATGGTGCTGCGATTGGCCGAGGTGCTCGACGTGCCACGCCGAGAACAGAACCAGCTGCTGCTGGCGGCGGGTCTGGCCCCGGTGTATCCCGAGCGCTCACTCGATGACCCGGACATGGCGGCGGTCCGTATGGGGATCGACCGAGTCCTGAACGCCTACAACCCTTTTCCGTGCATCGTGGTGGACCGCGGCTGGCAGATCGTGCGCGCAAACGACGGCGCCGGTGTGCTGCTGGAGGGGGTGGACCCGGAACTGCTTCAACCGCCCAACGCGCTGCGGATCGCCCTTCACCCCAAAGGGTTGGCGCCCCGGATCCGAAACCTCGCCCAATGGCGGCACCACCTCATCGAGCGGCTCCGACGCGAAGTCGCCGTCAGCGGGTCCCACGAACTGTCGACCCTGCTGGCCGAAATCGACTCCTACCCCGGTGGTTCCGGCGGATCCTCGGATCTGGGTGGCGTCGCGGTTCCGCTCGAGCTCTCCACCGCCGACGGGCGCCTGCTGACCTTCTTGTCCACCGTGACGACGTTCGGCACCGCGCTCGACCTGACCGCCGCCGAACTCTCCATCGAGGCGTTCCTGCCCGCCGACGAGGCCACGGCGAACGCCTTGCGGTGAGCCATCGCAAGAGTTCTGTTCTGCCATGACAGAACCCTTTCCGACAGTCGGCCGACCCGCCATCGTCATCGCATGACCACGACAGCCGATGCGCCACCCGTCACCTCCCCCGCTCCCAACCGCATCTCGCGGCTGCGAGTGCCCGCACTCGATGAGCTGCGCACCGCCGGTGTGCGCGGTTTCTTCGCCAAACAACAGCGCGACGAAGGTCTGACCTCCAACTGGTTCCGTGCGCTCTCACTGAACGAGGAAGACCTCGAACGGCTCAACGCGTACTTGCTTCCGCTGCTCGGTGCGGACGGTCGCGGCGGATTGACCGCACGCGAGCGGGAGGTCATCGCCACAGTCGTCTCGGGCGAGAATCGGTGCGCCTACTGCCATACCAACCACGCCAACAAACTCGGCAAGGTCGCCGGCGACTGGTCGTTCGGTCAGCGCGTTGCCATCGACCACCATCAGGTCGCCGAGCTGACCGACCGTGAACGGGCACTGGCCGACATCGCGGTGCTCGTCAACAACGACCCGCAGTCCATCCGGGACGGCGACATCGACCGGCTCCGCGCCCTCGGACTCGACGATCACCAGATCCTCGAAGCGATCTCGATCGCCGCGTTCATCGGCGCGACCAACCGCATCGGCATCGCGCTGTCGGTGCCGCCCAACCCCGAGTACACCGGCATCCCGGCTGGGAGTCCGGAGGCGACACACAGCCGGTAGTCCGACCGAACCGCGCATCTGCGGCCGCAAACACCAATAGAGTCTGGCGTCATGGACAACCGACTCGTTGCGGCGGCCGCGGTCATGCTCGTCGTCGGGGTCGCGGGCTGCTCCACGCCGCCCGCGGCACTCGGCGGAACGACCGCGAAGGTAACCATCAACGGCGAGAGCACCGGTGGCCCGCACGTGGTGTCGTGCAACCAATCCGGGTGGATGTGGACGATCGAGACGCCCGACGAGAAGAAGGGCTTCACGGCCAGCATCGAGACGGGAGACAAGGTCACGGTCCAGTCGGTCGCCTTCAACGACTTCGGCGGCTTCACCGGCAACTTCTGGCAAGGCAACATCGGTGAGGCCGAGGTGAAGGGCGTCGGAGGCAAGTTCACGATCACCGGCTCGGCGGACGGTTCGTTCACCGACAACCCGAGCAACGCCGTGACGGCCACCTTCCGCATCGAAGCCAGCTGCTAGCGAGCGGCCGTGCACGAGTTCCGCCGGGCGGTCGAGGCCGCCGATCTCGACGCGATCATGGCGTTGTGCCGCGACGACGTCGTGTTCCGCAGTCCCGTCGTCTTCACGCCGTACCGGGGCAAAGACGCGCTGCGCCAGATCCTCGCGGCTGTGATGGAGGTCTTCGAGGACTTCGGATACGTCCGTGAGATCGGAGCGCCCGACGCACAGGATCATGCGCTGGTTTTTCGGGCGAAGGTCGGCGACAAGGACATCGAAGGCTGCGATTTCATCCGCACCGACGAAGACGGAGCGATCAGCGAGCTCACGGTGATGGTGCGCCCGCTGTCGGCGACGCTGACCCTCGCGGAATTGATGAAGGCGCGGCTCACCGGATCCTAGCGTCCCCGTCGCGTACTGGTCTGACCACTTGACCTCTGTCCTGTGCGGTGGCAGGCTGGCCGCATGGCCTTGCAACCGGTGAATCGGCGCTCCGTGCCCGAAGACGTGTTCGAGCAGATCGTGTCGGAGGTGCTCAGCGGGCAGATGCAACCCGGCGAGTCCCTGCCCAGCGAACGCAGACTCGCCGAGGTCCTGGGCGTTTCCCGCCCCGCCGTCCGCGAAGCGCTCAAACGGCTCACCGCCGCGGGACTAGTGGAGGTGCGCCAGGGTGACGCGACGACGGTTCGCGACTTCCGGCGCCACGCGGGTCTCGACCTGCTTCCGCGCCTGCTCATCCGGGCGGGCGAACTGGACGTGTCCGTCGTCCGCAGCATTCTCGAGACCCGGCTGCACAACGGGCCCAAGGTCGCCGAACTGGCGGCCGAGCGCAGCGGGGCGAACCTGGCCGCGGCTCTCGATGAGGCGTTGCAGGCTTTGGCGGCCGAAGAGGATCCCGTCGAACAACAACGCCACGCCCTGGCCTTCTGGGACCACATCGTCGACGGCGCCGACTCGATCGCGTTCCGGCTGATGTACAACACCTTGCGCGCCACCTACGAACCGGCGCTTCCCGCACTGGCGGCGGTGATGGCCGGCGAGGTCGGCAGACCGCAGGCTTACCGAGAACTGGCCGACGCGACCACGGCGGGCGATCCGCCGCGGGCCCGCCAGGCCGCTCAAGACCTTCTGCAACCGGCGACAGAAGCACTTCTGGGCGCCTTGGCCAATCTGGAGGATCAGCGATGACAACCGCGGACGCGCGTCCTACGCGCAAGGGCTTCACGCTCGCCGATGCCGTCGGCGAATTCTGGAAGCACCCCTCCCCCTGGATGATCGGCGCCACCCTCGTCGCCGCGCTGGCGGCGCGCCTGTTCGTCGGCGACTGGCAGATCACCGATGCGATGGTGCCGGTGGTGATGCTCGCCGTGTTTCCGTTCTTCGAATGGATCATCCACGTCTTCGTCCTCCATTGGCGGCCGAAGCGACTGGGGCCGTTGACGATCGACCCCCTGCTGGCCCGCGAACACCGTGCTCACCACAGCGATCCGCGCAGCATCCCCCTGATCTTCATCCCGTGGAAGTCGTTGGCCACATGGGTGTTACCGGTGACGGTCGCTGTCGGGTTGCTGGCGTTTCCCCGTTTGGGACTGGGACTGACGTACCTCGTCTGCATCGGAACGCTGGGACTGGTGTACGAGTGGACGCACTATCTGATCCACAGCGACTACAAACCGAAAACCGCCTTGTATCGGGCGGTTTGGCGGAACCACCGCCATCACCACTTCAAGAACGAGCACTACTGGTTCACGGTGACCAGTTCCGGGACGGCCGACAGGGTGCTCGGCACATACCCCGATCCGTCCACGGTGGAGAACTCAGCGACCGCGAAAAACCTTCACGCCGTGGCTCAACCGACGTGACCGCATCGGTCGGCTACTGGACGATGACCGGGTCGCCGATGCTCACCGTGTTGTAATACCACGAGGCGTTATCCGGGCTGAGATTGATGCAGCCGTGGCTGACGTTCTCGTACCCCTGTGAGCCCGTCGACCACGGTGCGGAGTGGACGTACACACCACCCCAGTTGATGCGGACGGCGTAGTAGACGGTGAGCTTGTAGCCCTCGGGATCGTCCAGTGGGATGCCGATGGTGCGGGAATCCATGATCACCGGGCTCTGCTTCTCGAGCACCGTGAAGTTCCCCCTGGGGGTCGGGAACTTCGGCTTGCCCATCGATGCGGGCATCTCGCGCATCACTTCGCCGTCGATGCTGACGGTGAAGGTGTGGGAGTCGATGTCGGCGACCGCGAGCACCTCAGAGCCGGTCTGGAAGCTGGCCTTGGTGTTGCCCGCCGTGACCGTGATGGTCGAATGCGCCGGGAAGAACTGGTCCGGAGTCCACTGCAGAACACGGTCGTCGAGCCAGGCGAATGTTCCGGTCCGAGTTCCGGCGGGCATGGCCGGTGACGACACAGCAAAGGTGCGCTCGACGGCCGCGCGGTCCTCGATCGGCTCGGTGAACGTCACCGTGACCGGGTGTGCCACACCGACTGTCTGGCCGGCCGGCTGGATGCTGGCTACGTCAGTCGGCGTTGCGATGCCCGCATGACTTGTCGGGGCGGAGACCACGGTGAGCACCGCGAGGCTCGCCACCGCGAGCATATTTCGTAGCTTCAGCACACTTTCATCCTAATTCGTCTCAAGGAATTCCCCGGTCAACCGCAAGTCGGATCCGCACGCGCATGTCGGTATCGACTTCAACGCGCATATCGAATCCGCTGCTCAGAACGTTTCACACCGGCTCGGTCCGAGCCGGTCGCAGGATCCGGCTGATCGTTGGCAACACGCGACCGAACGGGGACGAACCGTGCCGCAGCACACCGGTCCCAGACCTGCGTGAGCTCCACCTCGCCGCGATCGCGTGAGGTGGTGTCAGCAGCCGATTTGCCGAGATGACGGCCGGCGACTCACGGAGGCGGCGGCAGCGGAGCGGGCTCCGGTGCCGGGGGTGGAACGGCCTCTGGTGGCGGCGCGGCGACAGCCTCGGGCGCTGGGGGCGGAACGGCCTCGGGCGGCGGGGCGACGAGCGCCTCGGGCGGTGGCGGCGGCGGCAGGTCTGCCGGCGGCGGAGCGAGCGCGGGGTCGACCGGTGGCGGTGCCTGCTGGACCGCGGGGTCGTCACCGATGTTCGAGAACCGGTCCCTGATCCGCTGCAACAGGCC
>JBNMQV010000036.1:0-11895 GCA_050205545.1 Mycolicibacterium celeriflavum | reverse complement strand
GTGCGTGACCGGGCGGTGCGCCGGCGGCGGATGGAGTTTGGGCGGGCGGTGGTGGCGACGATGGCGCGTCGGCCATCGGTGGGAGGCTGGAAGGTTGGACGGCCGGCGGAGTTATCGGGGCAGACTGGGGCGGCGGAATCGGTGTCTGGGCAGCAGCTTTCGTGACCGATTCGGCCATCGTCCGCTGGAAGTCGGCCATCTGAGCGTGCGTCGGAGCGGTCGGGGCGGGATTGGCGGTGCTCGGAGTGGTCGGCGTAGCGGGTGCGGATGGCGCCGTTGGTGCGGTTGGCGTGGGCGACCCACCGCTCGACATGGGACTGACTGGCGCGCTGACGCGTGGCGTTGTGGGATTGCTTGGCGCGCCGGGGAAGTGGGGTATCGCGGGTGATGGAGCGGGCGAAGGATGGGCCGGGGTAGCTTCTATCTCTGTTGGCGTTGTTTTGCCTGCTCCGTGGGTAGCTGACGGTGTTGGTAAAGGTACGCTGTCGGCGCTTCGTCTATCAGTTCTTGGGTCGTTTGTAGTAGCCGATGGCTCATCATTCGTGGGCATACTCGCAATCTCGGCGGTGCCCGACTTGGACTCATTACTTGTCGGAGTAATGCGAGGGCCGCTGCCCTCAGGAACATCGCCCGCGGCAGGAGTTATCTTCGGGTCATCCCAGAACCAATCTGGCCCGTCGCCATGCGAGGTTGAAGGTGTTTGCGGTGTCGTTGAGTCAAGGGCTTCAGTGGATTTGGAGGAGATTGACGCAGGCTGTTCAGCAACTTGTGACGCGGCCATGTCAACGATGGAGGTGTTTTCCTTGCGGACCGCTGCTATCCCTTGAGCGAGAAAGAGGTCTTTTTCCTCGGCCGGTATGTCAGGGTGCGTACGCACCCAGTCGAGAACCCTGGTCGCAGTCTCGGTATTGCTGACAATTTGGTCCTTCGCGCGGACTGTAGCAGCGGCGCTGGCACTGAATAACCTTGCGGCTGAATCCAGCTGTGCTTTCGTGGATTCGAGATCGATTATCTGAGAGTCGAAGCAGCGAGACGACGTATTGGCCGCAAAGCCGGACCACACTCCGGGGCCGCCGAAGAGTTGATTCCTTTCCTGCTTGGCTGACTCGATCTTCCGTTCGAGGAGATTTGAGACGCTGTTGAAAGCCTCAGCGCGGCTTTGCAATACGTCCTCGTCAACCTCGGGCCAAGCAGGAGGTGCCGTCAAGCCGTAAGGATCCGACGGCCGCCCGATGCCCATCTACTCGTCCCCAACCGCTGCACATGCTTCGTACAAAGTCGAGGTGATTCGCAGCGAGGCTGTGGCGAGGTACGAATCTGCGGGCGTGTAGGTAGGCAACGCTGCTGCATACGCCCTGCGATATTGAGCAGCTAAGGCAGCGAAATCACGGATATGTGGGTTGCTGCTTCGCAAGCCCGTGGCTTCGATGTCATCCGCGAGCTTCTCCATTACTGGGACAACAGCGTCGACTATCGCTCTTTGCTCCGCCGTCCATTGACCGGCAGGCAGATTCGAATCCAACGCTTGCCATTGCTTCGTGTCAGCATCGAAATCATCTAGGAGTCTGCCCCATGTTGGACACGTCGCGTCCGCCTCCAATAAGAATCGCCTCGGGTCGGATGGATCGGTTAATGGAGGGAGTGCTTTCGGAGGTTCAGGCGCTGTGATCAACGGGGCGCGCGCCTGCGCAGACCGCCACTCTAGTGCCGAGCAGACGTATGTCAAAGCGCCGGCGAGCGTTATCATCGCGCCCGAGACATGGTCGTCGCGGGGTACATAGTCTGGGATGAGCTCTGAGTAAGCGCGCGCATAGGCAATGAACTGTTCGTACATCTCTCGCATCGCTCGATGCGGGGTTAGCTTCGCGAGTGGGACCGTCCGGTCAGCTGCGTCGGATGCGGCGCTGCCGACATCTTCGTACACAGCGCGCTGTTCGGGTGTCCAGCGGGTCGCAGGCACGGAGGGATCACGCTTGTTCCACACCTTTTTCGTGATGTCCGCAAACGTGTCGTTTATTGGTCCCCACGCCGCGCAACTGGCATCATCCGTGATGATGTTCACCGGTCCCGTGTCGTCTGCGCTTGCTAGACCGTAGGTTTCCCCCGACGGCGCCGGGTCACGATCTTCTTCGCTGTCAGATGTCACCGAAATCGTCACTGCCGCAGTGACTCCGATGACCGCCAGCAGCGCCACAGCGCCCAGCGCCCACCTCCACGCATTGCCACGCTTGTTTGGCGGCGGACCCGCCTGCCACTGCAGCGGCCACGGCGGCTGCTGGGGAGGCGGGCCGTACGGTCCCGGGTAGCCCTGCGACTGACCCGGACCCCCGGGTGGCGGGCCCCCAGGCGGTGGCGGATAGCTCACAGCGCAGCACCCGCGTCCGGCATCCCGCCCAACGCTGCACCCGAGACCGCGCCCACCGCCGCGCCGCCCGCTCCCGCCGCGTCGACAACCGATTCGAGGCGCTTCAGTATCTCCTCGGCGATCTGACGGTCAGTGGCGTCGTAAGTGTTGGCGGCGTTCACGACGTTCTGCGCGTACTTCACCAATGCCGCCTTCGCGACCGGCAACTGAGCGATCACCGGATCGACCACTTCAGCCACCTTCGCCGCGATCGCCGTCGACAAAGCATCTTCGCCACGGGGCTTGAACGATGCCGGTGGCTCGGGAATGTCATTCGCAAGCGCCTGTAGCCGCCCACCGGCCTCGAGTACCAGCTCTGTATCGACTCGCAGCGTTTCAGTCATCGTCTTCCCGCGCAGCGATCAGCGTTGCGCCGATCGATCGGCATGCCCCTCGGGCGTCACCCGGCAAATGCTACCCGACCAGCAATACCAGCGATCGCGCCAAAATCCGCCACTCCGTCGCCGACCCTTCGCCGGGCTTCTGCCGTCCAACAGGTGGCTCTGCCACGGCTGACGAGTTACTCATCCAAGCGCCATCTCATCCGGGACGTCACCGGATAAAGGTCTCGGCGCTTGATGTCAGCAAACCTCACCCGACGGCCTTCGCCGAACGGCGCCTCCGCTATCGTTCCGCAGATGGCCGACCCCGACTCCAAGACGCTTGACGAGCTTTTCAACCGCATCCTGCACACCGAGGACGACGCGCTGCGCGCCGCGCGGGAGTCCGTTGACGCCGCGGGCATGCCGCCCATCGAGGTCTCGGGCCAGCACGGCAAGCTCCTCTATCTGTTGACCACGTTGTCGTCGGCCACCCGGGTCCTCGAGATCGGCACCCTCGCGGGCTACAGCACCATCAACCTCGCCCGCGGCGTCGGCCCCGACGGCCACGTCGTCACCCTCGAGTACGAGCCCAAGCACGCCGAGATCGCGAGGGAGAATTTCGCCCGCGCCGGCGTGCAGGATCGCATCGAGGTCATCGTCGGCGCAGCGCTAGACACCCTGCCGGTGCTCGCCGACCGCGGCGACGTGTTCGATCTGACGTTCATCGACGCCGACAAGGAGAACAACGTCGCCTACGTCGAGTGGGCCATCAAGCTCGGCCGGCCCGGCTCGATCATCGTGGTGGACAACATCGCTCGCTTCGGCCGTGTACTCGAACCCGCCCCCGACGACGCGCAGGCCCGCGCCGTTCGCGAGATGCTCGAGATGATGGGGGATCACCCTCGGTTGGAGACCGCCGCGATTCAGACCGTCGGGCTCAAGGGCTGGGACGGCTTCGCCGTCGCCCGCGTCGTCGAGTAGTCACCTCGACCAGGGCGCCGACGCCGCCGCCTCGCGCAACGCCGCAACGATCCGCTCCTCGTGGGCCACGAACCGTTCGGTCGGCGCGGGCACCGAGATCGCGACGACGTGCCCGCCGGCCGCACGTCCCGCCACTCCGGCGGCCGAGATCCCGACCGTGTGCTCGTCATGGTCGAACGCGACATCCGTCGACCCGGCCGCCAGCGCCGTCGCCGCCTTCCCGTTGGCGGTCGACTCCAGCGGGAAGCGCATCCCGACCGCCGACACCGCGCGCAACCGATGCGCCGACTCCACCTGGTCGATGAACAACATCTCGCCGCCACGCAACACCGACAGATCGACCGTCTCCCCGGTCGTCGCTGCCAACCGTTCGAGCGTCGGCCGGAACAACGCCGCCAGACCCGCGACGTCGGCGCTCCCCAGCCCGAGCAGGCGATCACCCAGCGAGATGCGCCCCTGATCGTCGACCACCGCGAAGCCGACCTCGACCAATCCGACCAGCAGGCGGCGCGCCGTCGACTTGGCCAGACCCAGCTGGGCGCCCAGATCCACCAGCCGTAGGCGTCCCGGAGCCGCCGCGATCTCATCCAGCGCGGCCGCGGCGCGCCGCAGCACCTGGATGCCGTCTTCCCGCCCCGAAGAAGTTCGCTCATTTCGGCCCGGCCGCGTCACGCCCTCACTATATTGATCCGCATAGCGAATCACAAAGATTCGTTATACGGACCAAGGGGGTCCCAGATGTCGCTTCCATCTGGTCGTTCCTTCACCCAATCCGACGACGGATATGAGGCGGCGCGGCGCGCGACGGTATGGAACGCGCGCACCCGGGACCGCTATCCGGAAGTGATCGTGCAAGCCCGCGACGTCGACGACGTGGTGGCCGCGATCCGCTATGCGGGCGCCCACGATCTCAAGGTCGGCATCCGATCGGGCGGCCACAGCTGGGCGGGCAACCACGTCCGCGACGGCGGCATGCTGCTCGACGTCAGCCGCCTCGACGACTGTTCCATCGACGCCGACCGCATGACCGCGGTCGTCGGACCCGGTAAAGGTGGCAGCCTGCTGGCCGCCGATCTGGAGGCCCAGAACCTGTTCTTCCCAGCAGGGCACTGCAAGGGGGTGTGCATCGGGGGATACCTGCTGCAAGGTGGGTACGGCTGGAACAGCCGCGTTCTCGGCCCGGCCTGCGAGAGCGTCATCGGGCTCGACGTGGTCACCGCCGACGGCGAGCGGATCCATTGCGGCCCGGATAACCACCCGGAGATGTATTGGGCGGCACGGGGTTCGGGACCCGGGTTTTTCGGCGTGGTGACCGCCTTTCATCTCAAGCTCTATCCCCGCCCCGCCATCTGCGGGAGCAGCCTCTACGTGTATCCGATCGAGTTGGCCGACGACATCTTCACCTGGGCCAGGGCGATCAGCGCCGACGTCGACCGTCGCGTCGAGTTGCAGATCGTCGCGTCCCGCAGCGTCCCCGGCGCCGGCATCGACCAACCGGGCATCGTCATGGCTTCACCGGTGTTCGCGGATTCGGAGGACGAGGCGGCAAAGGCGTTGGCGCTGCTGGACACCTGCCCCGTCCGCGAAAAGGCCATCGTCGCCGTGCCGTACGCGCCAGCGGATCTCGCCACTTGGTACGAGGGGGTGATGAGCAACTATCCGACCGGTTATCGCTACGCGGCCGACAACATGTGGACGTCGGCGCCGGCCGAGGACCTGCTGCCGGGTATTCGGCGGACCATCGAAACGCTCCCGCCGCATCCGTCGCATTTTCTCTGGTTGAACTGGGGTCCGTCACCCGCTCGCCAAGACATGGCCTACAGCCTCGAGGACGATATCTACCTTGCCCTGTATACGGTTTGGCGCGATGCCGCCGACGACGACCGTTATGCGGACTGGGCGCGCTCGAACATGGCGGCGATGGCAGACCTGGCGACCGGCATCCAGCTCGCCGACGAGAATCTCGGTCAACGACCGGCCCGCTTCGCCACCGATGATGCGATGACCCGCCTCGATCGGGTGCGGGCCCGCTACGACCCTGACGGACGGTTCCACAGCTGGATGGGCAGGGTGTGACATGAAGTCCTACCTCGGCTACCGCGGTGACGACTTCTCTGCTGACTTCGCGGAGTTCTACGACCCTGAGATGTCTGCTCTACCAGGACATGTCGTCGAGGCGCTGGAGCACGGCCCGCAGGCCGAACCGACGCTGCCCGCGTTCGACGACATCGTCGCGCTTCGTGCCGACGGATATCAACAGACCGAGAACGGGTACGGCGTCCTACGTGACGGCGGTATCCAGGTGTCGGTGCGCACGGACATGCCTGGCGTGACACCGGCCATGTGGGACTGGTGGTTCGGGTGGCATGGCAGCGATTCGCGCCGCTACAAGTTGTGGCACCCCCGCGCGCACGTGTCCGCACGGTGGGGCGACGGTGATGGAGATGGCGGATACGTCGGGCGGACGTCATTGGTCGAGGAGTACCTCGGATCGTCGTTCACCCGCCCGGCCATCCAGTTTGTGCCGCCGTCCGACTTAGGCCTGAGCGACCTGGGCGACGGCGTCGCGATCTGCGCACGCCTGGGATCCAGCGATGTTCCGGTCGATGTCGGCTGGTTGGTGCACCAGGTCCGCACGACGCCCGACGGCTCCGAGATGCGCTCCCGCTTCTGGATGGGCGGCAGACATGTCGCCGTACGAGGCGGAAACCGCTTGGCCGACAGGGTGGTTCGTCCCGTCGCCGCACGCCAACTTCCCGACCCGCGCGATCTGATGGTGCACTGTGCGCAGGAGATGAATCACTTGGCCGCGTTCCTGCCCGAGCTCTTCACTCGATTCTCAAGGCAGTGACGCCGTCGATGTGCTAACCAGGTTCATGCCGAAATCGTTGCCGCTAGCCGTCTTAGCAGCAGGCACAGCCCTGGCCATGGCGCCGGTCGCGCACGCGGACCGGGCCGAACCCCCGCCGCTGTACGGCTATTACAACGTCTTCATCGACTTCTCGAAACAGACGTTCAACGGCCGGCCGACGCCCATGGACCCGATGACCGTGCCCGTCGAGCTGACCACGCAATGTGACGTCAACGGTTGCGTCGCGCGCTGGGACAACGCGGACGACCACGCCCGCAATCCGGGCGCCCCGGCGGTGTACGAGTACAGGTGGACCGGCGACCGGTGGACGACAAGCGGCGAATACCCCTACTTCTGCGACCACAACGATCCCAGCAGCGTCGTCACGGCCACGCGCTCGGACCATTTGATCCCGAATCCGGACGGCAGCTTCTTCGGTGAGCGGACGCTCGTCATCGAGGGGGCCGGATGCCCGGGCGAGGGGCCGGGAACCCATCGGCTGCCGACCTCCCTGACGCCTATCGATCCGCCACCTCGATAGCGGTCGTTTAACCGCCTGCGCGCCCGGGCATCAGCAAGTCGTGGACTTCGGATTCCGGCGTGGGATGCCGACGGTGGAGCTGCGCAGCGACGCGACCCCAGGGGCGGTCTGGGAGGTCATCACCGACCTCGACACGTGGCCGCAGTGGGGACCGACCGTATCGGGTGCCGAGTTGGACGATCCCGAACCCTTGCACCTCGGGGCACGAGGGAAGGTCATCACGCCGGTCGGTGTCGAACTGCCGTTCACCATCACCGAGTTTCGCCCCCGCCACTGCTGGGCGTGGAAGGTCGCGGGCATCGGCGCCACGCGGCACGAGGTGATCCCGGAGGGCGACGGCTCCCGCATTGTCTTCGGAGTGCCATGGTGGGCGACGGCGTATCTACCCGTCTGCGCGATCGCCCTGCCGCGCATAGCACGACTGGCGAGAGCGCGCCGAACTCGCTGAATCGACGACGGCCGGCGCGGCGCTGTGCTATTCAGTGCCCAGAGTTCTCCGGCCGTCGAGGGCTCCGACGAAAGGGGCTCTCGAAGATGAAGGCACTCTCGCTCGCGGCGGGCATCGCCTGTACCGCAGTGACGTTGGCGCCCGTGGCCACTGCCGACCGTCCTGAGCCGGCACCCGTCTACGGCTATTACAACGCCTTCCTCGATCACTCGCGACAGACGTTCAACGGCTCGCTCGCTTTCGCACCGTCTGCCACACAGCTTGGGTTGTTCACCACTAACTGTGATGTGAACGGCTGCCTGGCCAAGTGGTTGCGGGAGACGGAGATCTCCCAGGACCCCGATGCGCCGGCGCAATTCGAGTACCGATGGAATGGCGACCGCTGGGAGTCCGCGGGCGAGTACCCCTTCTACTGCAATCCCGACGGCAGCGGTGGGACCGTCACCACGCAACGCTCGGACTGGCTGCGGCCCAACGGCGACGGCAGCTTCTCCGGTGAGCGGACCTTCACGGTGCCCGCGCCGGGCTGCCCGGGCCAGGGCCCCGGCACCTACTGGCTTCCGATCGCGCTGACACCGACCGATCCGCCACCGCCCCAGTAGGGCGTTACCCGCAGACCGCGCCGACCGCCGCCGATCCGACCAACTTGGTGTACTTCGCCAGCACACCGGTCGTATAGCGCGGCGGCAACGGCTCGAAACCGGCCTTGCGCGACTCGAATTCGGCCGGGTCGACCAGAACGTCGAGCGTGCCGTTGGCCACGTCGAGCCGGATGCGGTCACCGTCCTGCAAGAACGCGATCGGGCCTCCGTCGACGGCTTCGGGTGCGATGTGCCCCACGCACAGGCCCGTCGTCCCGCCGGAGAACCGGCCGTCGGTCATCAGCAGCACGTCCTTGCCCAGGCCCGCGCCTTTGATGGCGCCGGTGATCGCGAGCATCTCGCGCATGCCGGGACCGCCCTTGGGGCCCTCGTAGCGGATGACGACGACGTCGCCTGCCTGGATCGTGCCGTCCTCCAGCGCGTCCAGCGCGGCGCGTTCCCGCTCGAAAACCCTTGCGGTGCCTTCGAACACGTCGGAGTCGAACCCGGCCGACTTGACCACCGCGCCCTCGGGCGCCAGCGAGCCGTGCAGGATCGTGATGCCGCCCGTCGGGTGGATGGGGTCGCTGAGCGCGCGCAGCACCTTGCCGTCGGGATCCGGCGGCGCGATGTGGCGGAGGTTCTCGGCCATGGTCTCACCGGTAACCGTCAGGCAATCCCCGTGCAGCAGACCGGCATCCAGCAATGCCTTCATCACGACGGGAACGCCGCCGATGTGGTCGACGTCGTACATCACGTGCTTGCCGAACGGCTTGACGTCGGCGAGATGGGGCACCTTGGCGCCCACCCGGGTGAAGTCGTCGAGCGTCAGCTTGACGTTGGCTTCGTGGGCGATCGCCAGCAGGTGCAGCACGGCGTTGGTGGACCCGCCGAAGGCCATCACCACGGCGATCGCGTTCTCGAACGCCTCCTTGGTGAGGATGTCGCGGGCGGTGATACCGCGGCGCAGCAGGTCGACGACGGCCTGGCCGCTGCGGCGTGCGAACCCGTCACGGCGGCGGTCGGTGGCCGGGGGGGCCGCGCTGCCAGGCAGCGACATGCCCAGGGCCTCGGCCGCCGAGGCCATCGTGTTCGCGGTGTACATACCGCCGCAGGCGCCCTCGCCGGGACAGATCGCGCGCTCGATGGCGTCGACGTCCTCGCGGGGCATCAACCCGCGGGCACACGCACCCACGGCCTCGAACGCGTCGATGATCGTCACCTCGCGTTCCGTGCCGTCCGACAGCTTGGCCTTGCCCGGCAGGATCGACCCGGCATAGAGGAAGACGCTGGCCAGATCGAGGCGGGCCGCGGCCATCAGCATGCCCGGCAGCGACTTGTCGCACCCGGCGAGAAGCACCGAGCCGTCGAGGCGTTCGGCCTGCATGACCGTTTCGACGCTGTCGGCGATCACCTCGCGCGACACCAGCGAGAAGTGCATGCCTTCGTGGCCCATCGAGATGCCGTCGGACACCGAGATGGTGCCGAACTCCATCGGGAACCCGCCCGCCGCGTGCACGCCGTCCTTGACCGCCTTGGCCAGCCGGTCCAGCGAGAGGTTGCAGGGTGTGATCTCGTTCCACGACGAGCCGACGCCGATCTGCGGCTTGGCGAAGTCGTCGTCCTCCATGCCTACCGCGCGCAGCATCCCGCGGGCGGCGGCCTTCTCCAGGCCGTCGGTGACGTCGCGACTGCGGGGCTTGATGTCGGGAGTTTCTGAGGGCATCAAACAAGTATGCCCTCGCTGTTTTGCCCCGGCCAAACCGTTATCTATACCCCGGTGGGGTATGCGGTAGCATCGGGCCCATGACGTCCTTGATCGCTCGGCTCGCCGCTGTCCTCGTCGCCTTCGTCACCGCACTGGTGCTGACCTCATGCACCAGTCCCGCGTCCGACGGGCACACCGACCACGAGCACGCCGACGAGCCGGCGATCAGCGGTAAACCGGCCGGCTACAACGCCGACGACATCGCGTTCGCGACGAACATGATCCCGCACCACGAGCAGGCCGTCGAACTGTCGGCCCTGGTGCCGGACCGCTCGACGAACCCGGAACTGAAGGCGCTCGCCCAGCAGATCTCCAACGCCCAGGAGCCCGAGATCCGGACCATGCGGGTGATGCTCGTGCAGTGGAACGAGAACCCCGACGCGAACACCGGGCAGGAGGGCCACGGCGGCCACGGCGCCGGGCACGAGGGCGCCATGCAGGGCATGGTCGACGAGGCCACCATGGCCAAGCTCGAGACGCTCTCGGGTCCCGAGTTCGACACCCTGTGGCTGCAGTCGATGATCGCCCACCACCAGGGCGCGATCGAGATGGCTCGTGCCGAACTCGCCAACGGCGACAACGTCGACGCCAAGCGGCTGGCCCAGACGATCGTCGACACGCAGCAGGCGGAGATCGACCAGATGAATCAGATGTTGAGGGGCTGAAGATGACTGCGGTACACGGCTATTCGCAGCAGAAGGACAACTACGCCAAACGGCTGCGCCGAATCGAGGGTCAGGTCCGCGGCATCGCGAAGATGATCGAGGACGACAAGTACTGCATCGACGTGCTCACCCAGATCAGCGCCGTCAACAGCGCGCTGCAGTCGGTCGCGCTCGGCCTGCTCGACGAGCATCTCGGGCACTGCGTGGCGCAGGCCGTCAGCGAAGGCGGGGATCAGGCCGACGCGAAGCTGGCCGAGGCATCCGCCGCCATCGCGCGCCTGGTCCGTTCCTAGCCGCCCAGGGCCTCGTCGACCCGCTTGACCTTCGCCGTCAGCTGATCGGTGTGGCCGGGGCGGATGTCGGCCTTGAGCACCAGGCTCACCCGCGGCGAGGCCGCGGCCACCGCGTCGACGGCCCGCTTGACGACGTCCATCACCTCGTCCCACTCGCCCTCGATGTTGGTGAACATCGCGTTCGTCTCGTTCGGAAGGCCCGACTCGCGGACCACCTTGACCGCCTCGGCGACCGCGTCGCCGACACTGTCGCCGCCGCCCATCGGGCTCACGCTGAAGGCCACAATCATCCGACCAGCCTGCCACCGGAGCACCCGGTGACGGCGCTACGGCTACTGCTTGCTGAAACCGGTGGGCCGGACGGTCAGGATCACCCGGTCCGCCTTGTCCGCGGGGGCTTCGGTCAGCGGGCCGCTGTAGCGATCGTTGAGCTGCAGATAGAACGCGCCGGTCGGATCGGGCTCGATGGCCTCGACGACGCCGCGCACCTCGAGGTAGCGGTACGGGTTCTCCGGGTCGCTGACCGACACCGCGACGGCCGGCTGGCTCTCGATGTTGCGGAACTTCTGGCGTTTGGTGGTGTGGGTAAAGCGCAGCACCTCGCCGTCCCATGCGAACCACATGGGGTTGACCTGGGGGGTGCCGTCCGGCCGGACCGTGGCCAGGTGCCCGTACAGCGGGCGTTCCAGCAGCGACTCGTATCCGGCGGGGATGACGACCATGACATTCCTTTCGAGAGCTTCGACGGCTGTGTTGTTAACGGTAGGCGGCCTGGACCGATGAACATTGCAGGTCACATCTATGGACCGAGTGTTTGCCCACGTCGAAGCGTTCCGCGCGCGACACGGAGAGTCCGGGGCGTTATGCCACACTGGTTGAAGTTCAGCGACTGGGAGGTTGTATATGCGCAGGGTAAAGCGCAGTCGGCTGCTCACTGCGGTCCTCGCGGCGAGCCTCGTCGGCGGCATGGGGCTCACCAGCCCGTCAGCGCTGGGTCAGCCCGGTGTTCCGCCGCCGCCGCCACCGGCGCCGGTCGATCC
>JBNMQV010000035.1:0-12005 GCA_050205545.1 Mycolicibacterium celeriflavum | reverse complement strand
CCGCCGGCTCCGCCACCACCGCCGCCACCTCCGCCGCCGGCGTGAGCGCCGTGCGGGGTGGCTCTACGGGTTGAGCTGACCTATTCGGGCGTGAGTTGCTCGGAGTCGGCGAACAGGAGCGTGCCCTCGTCGAGCATCACCGCCCAGCGGCGGGCCGGGTCCGCGATGTGGTTGGACCCGATGTCGACGGCGACGGCCGTCATCTCGCCGAAGTCTTCGACGATGACACCGCGCGCCTCCTCGTCGGTCCCCGCGTTGACGCGGACCCGCACGTCCACCGCCAGCTCCGAGTCGTGGCCTTGCTCTCGATCGTCGACGCTTTGGTCAGCCACCGTTTCCCCCTGACGCATGTCAAGAAATTAGCGAGGAGGTCAGTGAACCACGATCGATCCCGCCCGAGCACGGAATCCGTAAATCTCTTCAGTTTGCGGACGGTCGCGTTCGCTTGGTGACCATGGAGCCGCGTCAGCCGCGCTTCTCAATCCATTCGGTGAGGAAGCGCAGCGTCTCCGGAATCTGATCAATCATCTGACGACCGAGGAGATTCTCGAGTTTGCCTCCGACGAGAGGGACCTTGACATGAATGGATGCACTGCACTCGAGGCGTTTTCCGTTGTCTTTGGAGGTGATGACTATCCGGCTGCGTCCGGAGCCCGGTGCTCCGTGGGCCTTCACCCTGATGTCTCCGCGCACCGCAGTTTCGTGATCGACGGTCCACGTCTCGCTCTGAACGAGTTCCAGTCCGCCCGGATAAAGCTTGCCGAAGGGAGGGGGAAGAACGGCGTCCTTGAGGTCCTGGACGACTGTGGCCCGCACCGCTCCGCTCTCGTCAACGTCAAAGGTGCGAAGTTCAACCATCTCCTTGTGAGGGGCTAACCTCGCCTCCCAATAATCGCGCTCTCGATAGGCAGCGTGTATTTGCTGAATGCTGACCGGAGATTCGACGACGAAGTCGAACGACTTTGGCATGCGAGAAGGTTAGCGCTGTCTGCGCGCGAACGTCGGTTCCCGGCTCACTGTCCGGACGATTACGACGGCGCCGAAGTGATCACGGTGAATAGAAGATCGGTGATGCGGTCCTCGTCGACGAGCGCGACGTCGAATTTCGAGACAATGGCCGTCTCGGTGTCGGGAGCGACGACATGCCAGGCGAGATAACCGAATCCGCGTGTTTGTTTTAGGGATCCCGCCTTGTGAAGCTCAGCCCAGCCAGCTGTCCGTCCTGGAGCGCTTGGGCTTTCGCGTCGAGGGCGTCGTGCCCGACGGACACGCCCTCGTCGTCGGTCCATCGGATCTCCGGCGAGTGGGTGTCCGCGATGGCGGCCTTGCGGCGGTCGGCATCCCGCTCGTTGAAGACCCGCAACAGGTTGCTTTCCATCAAGCGCTCGATGGTTTCGGACATCGAGACTTCTTGACGTCGTTGGCTGCTGACTGCAGGTGTCGGTCAGCGTATGCCCCAATGGACGTCGCCGTCCTGGCGAAGCGAGCAAGACGCCGCTCGCGCTGCTCAAGGGGAGTGACAAGCCGCAAAAAATGGAGGACGCTGAGTCGATGAGGACAGTGGGCGCCGGGCTTTTCCTGCCCCCGTTCGAGGAGCTCGCCGATCCGCTCACTGTGGCGCACTTGGCCGCCGAGGCCGAAGAGGCGGGTTGGACGGGTGTGTTCATCTGGGACCATCTGCGTTGGTGCGAACCGATAGCGGCCATCGCCGACCCGTGGATCACTCTAGCGGCGATGGCAACGGCCACCTCGCGCATTCGGCTCGGCCCAATGGTGACGCCGCTTGCCCGGCGTCGCCCGGCGAAGGTCGCGAAGGAGACCGCGTCGCTGGACCGCCTCAGTTCAGGGCGCCTGACTTTCGGTGTGGGACTGGGCAGTGACGCATACGGCGTTGAGTACACCAAGACCGGTGAAGAGGTCGACGACCGTAAGCGGGCCGCCATGCTCGACGAATCGCTGGAAGTGATCACCCGCGCCTGGACAGGCGAAGAGGTAGTCCATCGGGGTGAGTACTACACCGTCGACGGAGTGCGCTTCCTCCCTCGGCCCGTCCAGCAACCCCGTATTCCGATATGGGTCGCAGGGCTGATAGGCAACAGGAAACCACGGCGCCGGGCCGCGCGGTACGACGGTTATTTCCCCGTGTTTCTGGAGACCCCCGACCAGCTGGCCGAAGCGGTTGCCGACATCAAGGCCCTGGGCCCGAAGGACAACTTCGATGTCATGATTCCCTTGTCGCCGGGTACGGATCCGGCCCCCTACATCGATTCGGGAGCGACCTGGTGGGTGGTCGAGTTCCCGTGGGCATCGACAACCGCGGATCTTGTTCGAGGAGTGATTCGCGAAGGACCGGGGTGATCAGCGGCGAGTCGACTGCCGCTCAACTCGTCTTGGACATTTCCAGGAAATCCCCCAGCCGCCAGAAGAGCCGGTTGTCCAAGCACTTTCGGAGATACGGCACCCCCGCGGTATCGCCTGAACCTCGCGCCTCCCCGAGCAATCGCGCGGCCAACGAATGATGGGTGGCCTTCCAGCGCTGGTGACTGTTCTCGATGTTGTTGAGTGCGGCGTCGAGGGCATCCCACCCCTCAGGGCTGAACGAGAGTTCGCGGCGAGCGTCCAGATACGCATCGGAGAGACTGTCGTGGCCGATCATGGCGTCTGCGCGCACTGCGGGTACGTTCGTGAACGCATCGGAGTGCAAGCGTTCGGCGGCCGGTGTGCCGCAGGCGATTTCGAAGTGTTTGTACTGCTCGGACTGGATCGCGCTGGCGCCCTGGGTGAACTCGCGGAACGTGTGAAATTGGTCGGGGCGCATCGTCGCGACCAACCGGAACAACATGGCAGCCCGGCCAAAGACCTTGTGCGCATGCTCCAGCGCGGCTACCGCGTCCTCGATGCGACCCTCCCGAATCGACACCGTCGCCGTGCGCAAGTCCGCCGCGAGAGTCGTGAAAACCATCTCGTGGGCCTGGAGAGCACGCATGAAGAAGTATTCGTCGTGGACGACGTACACCGGCGAGACGGTCACATCGAACCAGGCACCGCCCGCCGTCGCGGGAGGGGCCGGCAACGTTTCGAGAATCCCGGCGAGATCCAGATCGCGGCCGACATCGTCGCCGTCTGCGTCGGTGAAGGTGGCCAGAAACCGTAGGGCGTGGGTGATGCGCTTGCGCGACGTTGCCGGATCCGGTCGGTCAGCGGTGGGTCCCTCCGCGGCCGCGGTCTCGAATCTGACGATGTCGGCCATCAGGAGAGCCGACATGCGTTCAGGGTCAAGGCCCGAAGACGGGTCGTCGCAGATCCGTTCCAGGAGCGGGAGTGCCAGGTAAGTGCGGTTGTAGTAACGGCCCTCGAACTTGTCGAGGATGCCGTCGAGGAAGGCGTCGAGGAGGGGATCGGCCGATCCGCGCACGCGCCGAACCTCACTCAGTCGCGTCAGTATCGGGACGGAAAGGAAGTGTTTCCCCACCGCGCGGATGTGCTCGACGATGAGCTTCGCCAACGCCAAGCCGTCCGAGGCGTCGTCCGACGCCCAGCGGTCGATGGCATCGATGATCGGCTGATCGCGCCACAGATCGGCCGTCGATGTCACCTCGACGTGGTCGGTCGTCGGCGCGGGCGAGGCGTGACCCGCGAACGGGCACCTGCCCGCCCTGGCTCCGTGCGGGTGCGAGTTCGATGCGTGGACGATCGCTCTCGGTTGGTGTCCCTTCGGAGCGGTACCGGCGCCCACACCCGCCGACGATCGGATCGATGTCAAACGCCTCGTGGCTTCGGAGTCCGTCGAAAAACCCTCGGCAGAAATCGATTCGGAAATCGGCCACATCACAGTCGGCGCTTGGTCGTAGGTGGCCATTTCCCGCTCCTTGAGGTTGCACCGACCCCGCTAGGGGGACAAGTTGTGTTCAAGGAAAATTCTCGGGACCACCGACTCGTTCCGTAATCGCCGCGGCGCCACACTCCGCCCCGCGAACGGGAAGAGTTTCCTATCCGATTGGTAAGAAACGGCATGCGACGTGACCTCGAAAGGCCTCGGCGAGGTGCCGCTGGTGTAACAACCACTGCCAATGCGCATTCACGCGGAAGACGTGCGACGGCCGGTTACGGCTTGAGCATCTTTACGAGCTCGGCCGCCGTCTGGATATCAGCGATGCGACCGACGTTCGCGCCCGCATAGACATTGATGGGGCAGCATCCCCGCGGGGCCGACTTCAATGATGTGGCATAAACCGAACGGCTATTGCGCTAGGTATCCCCCATCTACGGGCAGCACTGCGCCGGTGATGAAGGAGGCGTCGTCGGAACCGAGGAAGGCTATTGCGCTCGCGACTTCGTCCGGTTCACCGATACGGCCCATCGGGTGCATGCGTTCGATTTCGGCCAGATACTCCGCACCACCCGGCTCGTCTGGGAGCTGCTTCACGCGCTCGGTCCGGATGGTTCCGGGAGCAACGGCGTTGACTCGAATCCCCTTGTCCGCCCACTCGACCGCCAAATGCTTGGTCAATCCGGTAGCAATGAACTTGGCTGGCCCGTAGGCCGCCTGCCGCTTCTGCCCGGCCAGGCCGGATATCGAGGAGAGACAGACGATAGCCCCACCGCCGGTCGGCAGCATCGCCTCGATCGCGAACTTGCACGTGAGAAACATGCCGCGCCCATCGACGGCCATCACCTCGTCCCAACCGGCGGTCGTCACCTCCGTCACGTCACCGAGTGGAATGATGCCGGCGTTGGCGACCACCACATCGAGCCGTCCGTCGGTCGCTGCGCCGATCATCCGCTGCGCATCGGCCTCGATCGAAACGTCGCCGATGACCGTCTCGACTTCCGCCTTGATGGCCCGCAGTTCGTCGGCCAGAGCCAGCAGCGGCTCACCTTGAATATCACTCAGGATCAACCGCGCGCCCTCGCGCGCGAAACGCTCTGCGGTCGCCCGACCGATGCCGAACGCCGCACCGGTGATCACGGCGGACTTTCCGAGGAGGCGTCCTGGTCCTTGGATGGTCAACTGGTTTCATCCTTTGGTCGTCGCGGTGCGTTGGCACAGTCCGCATGTATTCAAGACTCTCGTACCTGCACAGTTTCGCGTGCCGCATTGATGACGAAACAACAAACGGGCCAGGACTACTGTCCTGGCCCGTTTCGGAGTGGAGCTGCCGGGAATCGAACCCGGGTCCTACGGCGTTCCCTCGAGGCTTCTCCGTGCGCAGTTCGCTATGCCTCTACTCGGATCTCCTGATCACGCGAACAAGTCAGGATGACGATCCCAGTCGCTGTTTGGTGTCCCGATGAGTTCCGCGACCGAACTCACCGGTTTATCCCTCTAGCTGATGCCAGACACCGGGTCGAGGGCTCTCCCGGGCTGACAGACTAGCCGTCGCTTAGGCAGCGAGGGCGTAGTCGCGCTGATTGGAATCGGCGCTTAATTGGTTGCAACGACGCTTACGGTGGTCTCTTGCCTGCACCGGCACGCTTCCCTTGATTCGACGCTCGAAGTCGAAACCGTTCAGCCCCTTGTTGAGTTGTCTAAACAACATGCCCGCCAACCTTCGGCGGGACATTCCATCCTACGCGACCTACAACGCCTCATCACAAGCGTTTATGCCCGTGCCGCCGCGTTTCCGCAGGTCAGATTACGTAGTTGAGGTGATCCACGACACGCCTGCCGACCTCCTCGTCGCCGCCGTACCCGAGGGCGTCGGCATGGTCGGACAGCACGACCCGCCCACCGGCCAGCCGCGCGAACAGCAGGGCGTCGAGCGTGATGGTGGTCGTCGGCTCGGCGCCGCCGAAGTCTTCGACGACGTGCCCACGGCCCTCGACCGCGACGTTGATCGTCCTGCCCAGCGGGCCGGTCAGCACGATCGAGACCCGCGACCCGTCCGGCGCCCGGCCCAGTTTGCCGACTACGAAGCCCATGCTCGCCGCCATCTCGTCCAGCGCGAGTTCCGACGGCCGCCCCGCGGGATCGGTCGCCGGCTCGGCGAGCGCATCGCGGATGTCGTGCTCGTGCATCCAGCAGTCGAAGATCCGCACCCGCATGAACCTGCCGTAGGTGTCCGGACCCGCAGGAGTCGCGGTGACCTCGTTCCAGTCGGCGTCGGGCATGGCCGCCAACGCATCGCGGCGGTTGGCGGTGACGGATCGAAATCTTTTCAGCAGGTCCCCCGCGGGTAACGCCCGCAGATGCCGGACCCACCGCTCGTTCATGACCCCGATGTCGTTGCGCACGTGCTTGAGCGTGGAGACGTCGATGTCGGCTTCCGGCGTGCCGACACCCTGCAACATCGATTCCGTTCCGACCACATGCGCGACGATGTCGCGCACGGACCAGCCCGGCAGAGGAGACGGTGCCAACCACTGAGCATCGGTCAGCCCGTCGACCACCTCCCCGATGCCGTCCCACTGCGCGAACAGTGCGTCGAGGACCTCCGCCTTGTCGAGCTGCGTCACCGGACGCGAGGCGCTGCTGCTCACGACCCGACGGTACCGCGCGCCCTCGGTGAGCATGCCGGGAATGCCAGAGCGTCAGGGCGTGTCGGCCGCGATGGGTTCGGCCGCACGATCGACGATCGCGGCCGGCCGCCCGAACAGGTACCCCTGCGCCAAGCGACAGCCGGCGCGAATCACCATGTCGGCCTGTTCGGCTGTCTCGATGCCTTCGGCGACAACGTCCAGGCCCAACGGGTTGCACACCGCGATCACCGACCGGTACAGCGTGGCGTCCCGCGCGCGTTCCGTCCCGGCCAACAAGCTGCGGTCCAGCTTGACGACGTGGACCGGCAATGCGTGCAGATAGGTCAGTGAGTTGTAGCCCGCTCCGAAGTCATCCAGCGCGACCTTGACCCCAACGGCGTTGAGCCGCAGGATCTGTGCGGCCGCCGCGTCGAGGTCGATGATCGGCACGGTCTCGGTGATTTCGAGCGTCAACCGGCCGGGATTCATGCCGTAGCGGGCCAGCGTATCGGCCACCACGTCGCCGAAGCCCGCCTCGCGCAACCGCGCGGCGCCGATGTTGACGTGCAGATCGAAATCCGTTCCGGCAGCGGTGACTTCCCGGCAACTGAGGTCCAAGATCATCGCGTCGAGGGAGCCACCGAGCCCGGCGACCTCGGCGGCGGCGACGAAAGTCTCCGGCGGGATCTGCGCGCCGTCGGGCGCGGTCCATCTCGCGAGCGCCTCGACGGCGACCGGAGTCGCCTCCGGCAACCGGACGATGGGCTGGTAGACCAGATTGAACCCCGCGGGCGGACTCCCACCGGCCCGGCGCAGAGCGCTCGGAAAGTCCGCCGCCAACCCCATCGTCGACGGGTAGACGACGGCGATATCCTTGCCCAGCCGCTTGCCCTCATACATCGACTGATCGGCCTTGCGTAGCAGGTCATCCGGCGTCTGGCCGTCGCCGTCGGTGTGCAGGCGGACCAGGCCCATGCTGGCACGAACGCGCGCGCTGGACCCGTGCACGGCGAAGGGCTCGCGAAGCGCGGTTCGGATGCGGTCGGCGACGACTTCCGGCGGTGTCACTCCGTCTTTGATCAGAATCGCGAACTCGTCACCGCCGATGCGGGCCAAGGTGTCCGTGTCCGCGACGCATCGCCGCAGCCGGTCTCCGACGGCGCGAAGCAACTCGTCGCCACCCGCGTGCCCGAAGCGGTCGTTGACGTCCTTGAAATCGTCGAGGTCGACGAAGATGAGCACGAAATCGCCGCTCGTGGCGGCACTTTCGAGTCGCTTACCGAACAGCAACCGGTTCGGCAGCCCGGTCAGCGCGTCGTGGTGCACCTGGTGCGCGAGCCGACGCTGCGCGTCGTACAGCCGCACCGTCAGCCTCTTCTGGGTACGCATCGCGAACACCTGCCGCGCGGCGACGAGCATGACCATCACCACGGCTCCGCCGACGAGCACGGCGTCCAGCTGCTGACCGATCAGCACGTGGTAGGCGTAAAGCACTGCCAGACCGGCGAATCCGACGTACGGCAGGATCAGCTGTACGTAGTCCATCGCCCGCTCGCCGGCATCACCGGCCGGCTCCAGCTCGACCAGTGCGTACGTCACCAACACCAGGCCGATGACGAACGCACCGCCCGCCCAGAGCTCACCGCTGCCGACATCGACGGTCCGGAAGTACGCCACCATCCGGTCCGCGGACGTGAGCACCATGACCCCGCCGCTCAACAGCAGACAGTTCGCGCGAAACGGCCTGCCCGCCGGGTAGATGATCGCGAAGTACACCGCCGCCACCACCGCGCACAATTGCAGCAGCGAGTACGTCAGCAGCACCGCGGGGTTGTTCGAGCGAGGAAACGCCGCGGCGGCCAGCCCACCGTATCCGGCGATGTAGGACAGCAGCGAGAACGAGATGGCCGCGACCACCCCGTCCAGCACCGAGGCGACGGCGGAATGCTGGTGCGCCGGATGGTCGCGACCGTCGGCGGTTTCGTCGTCGGCGCGGCCCAGCACGACCACGGCAATAGCGATCAGCACCGCAGGGAGCAGGTAGGCGACGATTTCCCTCGCGCCTGCCACCCGGCCTTCGGCAGACCCTCCCCCGGCCCACCACATCAACTCGCCGACGAGCCAGCTCAAACACGCGGTCGCGATCAGTACCCGCCACCATCGAGACGGCCCGCTGACCCTGCGTGCGACCGAGAATCCGATGACCACAACGGCGATGCCCAGGACCGCCTGCAGCGCGCTCAATAGCGCGGTTGCCACATCGCGCCCCCACGGCGCCAGCGCATTGACCGCGACCACGACGAGCATGGCAACCAAAACAGCGCACCGCAGCCGATAATCTTTGAACGACACCCCTCACCCGCCTCCCGGTGGTTATGATGCCTCACCCGGTCGAGTGCAGATGCAAATATTCGCGCAACCGGCTAACCCGTGGCGATCATCGCGACCGCGCCGAGCGCCAACACCATTCCGAGCGCCTGCCAGCGCGTCACCCGCTCGCGCAACACCACGATCGCCAGCAGCACCGTCGCCGCCGGATACAGCGACATCAGCACTCCCGCGAGGGACAACAGCGCCGCCTGCAGCGCCAAGAGCATCGCGATGTTCGCCCCGACGTCCAGGAACGCCGCCAGCACCGCGAGTTTCAGCGGGTCACCCGACGGCGGCCGCAGGTTTCGGCTCAGCAGCGCGATGAGGATCACGAGTGCCGTCGCCGATAACCGGGCGAACACCAGCGGCCACAGCCTGGCCTCCACCGGCGCCTGGTCAATCAGCACGAAGTTCAGCCCGAACGCCACACCCGAGCCGACCGTCAACCACGCCACCGTGGGAGTGAACCGGTGCTCCTTGACGTCTTCGTCGGACGCCTCGCGACTGACCAGCACCACCGCGACCAACGCCAACACGACGCCCACACCGGCGATCAGCCCGGGCCGCTCCCCGAGCGCCAACCCCACACCCACCGGGATGCCGGCCACCAGGATCGCGGTCAGCGGCGACACCACCGAGATCGGCCCCGAGCCCAGCGCCGCGTAGAACCACCACACGCCGAACGCCTGCGAGACCCCGCACAGCACGCCCCAGACCACCGCGCCCTGCGATACGTCGCCGCCGATCGGCACCGCCAACCCGGCGAGCACCACCGCGGCGATCGGATAGGAAACCAGCACGACGCGTAGCGCCGCGACGCGGCGGGATGCGAGCCCACCGACGAAATCGCTAATCCCGTAACCCAGCGCCGACGCCAGCGCCAGCGCGACTCCGATCAGGTCATGCCCTTGGCGCGACGACCCAACTCGCGGGTGATCTCGCGCTGGGCGTCGCGGCGCGCCAGATCCTGCCGCTTGTCGCGGGCCTCCTTACCGCGGGCCAGGGCCAATTCCACCTTGACCTTGCCCTCGGTGAAGTACAGCGACAGCGGCACGAGCGTGAGGTTCCCGTCGCGGATGCGGCCGATCAGCTGATCGATCTGCCTGCGGTGCAGCAGCAGCTTCCGGTTGCGCCGCGGTGCGTGGTTCGTCCAGCTGCCGTGGTGATACTCCGGGATGTGCACGTTGCGCAGCCACACCTCGCCGTCGTCGACAGTGGCGAACGCGTCGGCCAGCGACGCCTGCCCATCCCGCAGACTCTTGACCTCGGTGCCAACAAGCTGGATACCCGCCTCGAACGTCTCCAGGATCGAATAGTTGTGTCGCGCTTTGCGATTGGTCGCGACGACCTTGTTGTTGCCGGAGCGAGACGGATCGGCTTTCTTGTTGCCCTGTTTCGGCATGGCTATCTTCGAATGTAGAGCCGCAGAGTGACGTAGGCCGTTATTCCCGACATCGCCAAGCCGAGGAACAGCATCAGCGGTGCGCTGAAGTACAGCACGTCGGCGTAGTCGACCTGCGCGATCAGATTCGCTTGATAGAACTGGTTCAGCGCATTCTCGAGGAACAGCGCCCGCACCACTATCAGCCCGATGATCGCGATGACCACACCGATCAACGCCGCCAGCATCGCCTCCACCAGGAACGGCAACTGCGTGTACCAGCGACTAGCCCCGACCAGTCGCATGATGCCGATCTCGGTGCGTCTGGTGTAGGCCGCGACTTGGACCATGTTGGCTATCAACAGAATCGCGCCGACCGCTTGCACCAACGCCACGGCGAACGCGGCGTTACTGATGCCGTCGAGGACCGCGAATAATCGGTCGATCAGCTCCTTCTGATTGAGCACGTTGAGCACGCCGGGCTGGCCGACCATCGCCTCGTCGAATTCCTTGTGCTGCTCGGGATCGTCGAGCTTGACGATGAACGATGCCGGGAACGCGTCGCGGCCCGCCACGTCCTTGTATTGCGGAAATTTCTTGATCGCGTCGTCGTAGGCCTCGTCGCGGTTGAGGAACCGGACCGACCGCACGTCGTCGCGGTCCTCGATCTGCTGGCGCAGGGCCTTACACGGGTCGGCGTCGCACGACGGGTCGTTGGCCGAGACGTCGTTGGTCAGGAAGACCTGGCTCTCGACGCGGTCGAGGTAGATGTTGCGGGACTGGTCGGCCAGCCGGACGACGAGCAGGCCGCCGCCGAAGAGGCCGATCGAGATCGCGGTCGTCAGGATCATCGCCACGGTCATGGTGACGTTGCGACGAAATCCGGTGAGGACCTCGTTGATGAGGAAGCCGAAGCGCACTAGCGATCCATTCCGTAGACGCCGCGCTGCTCGTCGCGAATCAGCCGGCCGAGTTCGAGTTCGACGACCCGCTGACGCATTGAGTCGACGATGTGGTGGTCATGGGTGGCCATCAACACCGTGGTCCCGGTGCGGTTGATCCGCTCGAGCAGATCCATGATGTCCTTGCTGGTCTCTGGGTCCAGGTTGCCGGTGGGCTCGTCGGCGAGCAGCACCAGCGGGCGGTTCACGAAAGCACGGGCGATGGCGACGCGCTGCTGTTCGCCACCGGAGAGCTCGGCGGGCAGCCGGTTGGCCTTACCCGACAGGCCGACCATCTCCAGCACGTCGGGCACCACGCGGTTGATGGTGTCGGCGCGTTTGCCGATGACCTCGAGCGCAAACGCGACGTTTTCGAAGACGGTCTTCTGCTGCAGCAGCCGGAAGTCCTGGAACACACAGCCGATCACCTGGCGCAGGCTGGGGATGTGCCGGCCCGGCAGCTTGTTGACGTGGAACTTCGAGACCTGGATGTCGCCGTGGGTCGGGGTCTCCTCGGCCAACAGCAGCCGCATGAACGTCGACTTGCCCGAACCCGACGGTCCGATGAGGAAGACGAACTCACCCTTGTCGATCTTGACCGAGACATTGTCGAGCGCGGGCCGCGCAGACGACTTGTACTGCTTGGTCACGTTGTTGAGGGTGATCATCACGGCACGCCAGTGTAGCGGGGGAACAGCGATGCCCTAGCTGGCCGGAGTCGGCGCTGGTGCCGGCGGCGGCATCAACTGCGGCAGCGGAGGGAACAAGGGCGGCTGCGTCGTCGTCGGTGTCGTCTCCGGTCCGAGGGTCTCGGTGGTGGGCTGCCGCGGCCCCGGACCGTCGGGATCGATGAC
>JBNMQV010000034.1:0-28540 GCA_050205545.1 Mycolicibacterium celeriflavum | reverse complement strand
GTCAGGTCAACACCGACGTCGATGTGAGCACCACCGTCGACACCGGCCTGTTCTGAGCCCAACCACACAACGCCACTGGCGGGGATCAATCCACGATCCCCGCCAGTCGGCACGTCTACCGTTGAGTCACCGGACCACCCCGGACACGAGGACTTCATGACGCAAGGCAACAGCGCAGGACCGGCCGGCGGGCCGGCCAGACAAACCACGGCCGGCGGGCCGGCCAGACAAACCACGGCCGGCGGGCCGGCCAGACAAACCACGGCCGGCGGGCCGGCCAAACAGACCAAGGTGATCGTCGAGCTGATCGACCACACCAGCAGGATCGCCGCCGCCAACGATCGCGGTGACCTGGTCGAGCGGCTGGCCAAGGCCAAGGAGCGCATCACCGACCCGCAGATCCGGGTGGTGATCGCGGGTCAACTCAAACAGGGCAAGAGCCAGTTGCTGAACTCCCTTCTCAACGTTCCGGTTTCGCGGGTCGGCGATGACGAGAGCACGGTGCTGCCGACCGTGGTGACATATGGGGAGACCGCCGCCGCGAAGCTCATCGTGTCGCGGGGTGAGGGTGAAGAACCGGATGCCATCGAGATCCCGATGGCCGACATCAAGAACGATCTCCGACGCGCGCCCCAGGCTCAGGGGCGCGAGGTGATCCGGGTGGAGGTGACCGCGGCCAGTCCGCTGCTCAGGAACGGGCTCGCGTTCGTGGACACCCCGGGCGTCGGCGGCCATGGCCAGCCGCATCTGTCCGCGACGCTGGGCCTGATGCCCGACGCCGACGCGCTGCTGATGTGCAGCGACACCAGCCAGGAGTTCACCGAACCCGAAATGACGTTCATGCGTCAGGCGTTCGAGATCTGCCCCGTCGCAACGATCATCGCGACCAAGACGGACCTCTATCCGCACTGGCGCCAGATCCTCGAGGCCAACAAGGCGCACCTGCAGCGTGCGGGTTTGAACGTGCCGATGATCCCGTCCTCCTCGCTGCTGCGTAGCCACGCGATCCAGCTCAACGACAAGGAACTCAATGAGGAGTCGAACTTCCCGGCCATCGTGAAGTTCCTCAGCGAGCAGGTGCTCGCCCTGCAGAACGACCGGATCCGTGACCACGTCGTCGACGAAATCCATTCGGCGGCTGAGCATTTGATGCTCAAGGTCAAAGCCGAGTTGGCGGTGCTCAACGACCTCGAAACGCGCGACCGCCTCAAAGAGGACCTGGAACGGCGCAAGCAGGAGGCACAGGACGCCTTGCAGCAGACCGCGCTGTGGCAGCAGGTGCTCAACGACGGAATCGCCGATCTGACCGCCGATGTCGACCACGACCTGCGCGGGCGGTTCCGCATCATCAGCCAACACATCGAAAAGGTCATCGACTCCTGCGATCCGACACACCACTGGGCCGAGATCGGTGCGGAGCTCGAGAACGCGGTCGCCACGGCCGTCGGCGACAACTTCGTGTGGGCCTATCAACGGGCCGAGGCACTGGCGGCCGAGGTCGCCCGCACATTCGTCGAGGCCGGTCTCGACGCCATCAACATGCCGCAACTCGACCCCAGCCGGATGGGCGCCAGCCTCGGAGAGATGAAGTCTCTGGGCAAATTGGAGGCCAAGCCGGTGCGCGCGGGGCGCAAGCTGACGATGGGCATGCAGGGCTCGTACGGCGGCGTGCTGATGTTCGGCATGATGACGTCGTTCGCGGGGCTGGGCATGTTCAACCCGATCTCGCTGGGCGCCGGCCTGCTGATGGGGCGCACCGCCTACCGGGAGAACATGGAGAACCGGATGCTGCGGGTCCGCAACGAGGCCAAGACCAACACCCGCCGCTTCATCGACGACACCCAGTTCGCGGTCAGCAAGGAATCACGCGACCGACTCAAGGCGATCCAGCGCCAACTGCGCGACCACTACCGCGGCATCGCCAACCAGACCACCAGGTCCCTCAACGAGTCGTTGCAGGCGACCATCGCCGCCGCACAGGTCCAGGAGGCCGAACGCAACGGCCGGATCAAAGAACTCGAGCGCCAGCTCAACATCCTCAATCAGGTCATCGAGCACGCGGTCAAACTGATGCCCGCCGGCTCTGCGCCCGAACCCATCGGGACCACATAGCGGCGTCGGTGCATAAGCTGGACTCTTGGCCATCGCCGAACGGGGAGAGCAGCCAGGAGCATTGGTGGGTAGCGCGAAATGAGCACGAGCGATCGGGTGCGCGCGATCCTGGGTGGAACCGTCCAGGCCTACCAGGCCGACCCCGCGTATCGGCATCGCCCCGATGTGCACCACGAACTCGAGCGCATCGGTGCGCGGCTCAACCAGCCGATCCGGATCGCGCTGGCCGGCACGCTCAAGGCGGGCAAGTCGACATTGGTGAATGCGCTTGTGGGCGAGGACATTGCGCCGACCGATGCCACCGAGGCCACCCGGATCGTCACCTGGTTCCGGCACGGGCCCACGCCGAAGGTGACCGCTAATCATCGCGGCGGCAGGCGATCCAACGTGCCGATCGGGCGCGATCCCCACGAGGGTGGGCTGACGTTCGACTTCGCCACGCTCGACCCCGAGGACATCGTCGACCTCGAGGTGGAATGGCCCGCCGCCGAGCTGATCGACACCACGATTATCGACACCCCGGGCACGTCGTCGTTGTCCCGGGACGTCTCGGCGCGCACCCTGCGGCTGCTCGTGCCCGAGGACGGGGTGCCGCGCGTCGACGCGGTGGTCTTTCTGCTGCGGACACTGAACGCCGCCGACATCGCGCTGCTCAAGCAGATCGGCGAACTGGTTGGCGGCTCGGCTGGCGCCCTGGGCGTGATCGGCGTCGCCTCTCGTGCGGACGAGATCGGTGCCGGGCGCATCGATGCGATGTTGTCGGCCAAGGACGTCGCGACGCGGTTCACCGCCGAGATGGAGCGCACCGGAACGTGTCAGGCCGTGGTGCCGGTGTCCGGCCTGCTGGCGCTGACCGCACGAACGCTGCGGCAGAGCGAGTTCGTCGCGCTCGAGAAGCTCGCCGGGGTGGACGCCGCCGAGCTGACCAAGGCGATGCTGTCGGTGGACCGCTTCGTCCGCGAGGACAGCGAACTGCCCGTCGACGCCGCCACCCGAGCGGCACTGCTGGACCGGTTCGGCATGTTCGGTATCCGCATCTCGATCGCGGTGCTGCGGGCCGGTGTCAGCGATTCGGTGGCGCTGGCCGACGAGTTGCTGGAACGCAGCGGGCTGGTGGCACTGCGGGACGTCATCGATCAGCAGTTCGCGCAGCGGTCGGACCTACTCAAGGCGCACACCGCCCTGCTGTCGCTACGGCAGTTCGTGCAGACCAACCCCATTTACGCCACTCCGTACATCCTCGCCGACATCGACCCGCTGCTCGCCGACACGCACGCGTTCGAAGAGTTGCGGCTGCTGAGCCAGTTGCGTTCGCGACCAACCACTTTGAACGATGACGAAATGGCCTCGCTGCGCCGGATCATCGGCGGTTCGGGTACCGACGCGGCCAGTCGGCTCGGTCTGCAGCCGGACAACCCGTACGACGGGCCGCGTGCGGCGTTCGCGGCCGCGCAGCGCTGGCGCAGGCGCGCCGAGCATCCGCTGAACGACCCGTTCACCACGCGGGCGTGCCGGGCGGCGGTGCGCAGCGCCGAGGCGTTGGTGGCCGAGTACGCGGCGCGCGGCCGCTGAGCGGCCAATCAGGCCACGGCCGCTGAGCGGCCAATCAGGCCACGGCCGCTGAGCGGCCAATCGGGCCACGGCCGCTGAGCGGCCAATCAGGCCACGGCCGCTGAGCGGCCAATCGGGCCACGGCCGCTGAGCTGGCTAGGGCGTCGGACCAAGCGGATCATCAGCGTCGGTCATGAAGAATCCGCTGTTCGAACAGCTCAGCCCCATGAGCGGTTCCGCCGGTGGCCGCGAAACCCGCCGCCACTCGCTTCGCTCCTTCCGCCATGGTCCTCGCCTTTCGCACCTTGGCCAACAGTCGCGGTGACGTTAGCTTCTTCGCGGGTAACCAGCTCCCGCACCGAGCGACCTCCACCCGCCTTGCCACCTCGAACTGGTCCCGCCCGAACGGCACAACACATACCGGAACACCATGCAGCAGCGCCTTCTGCGTCGCGCCCATCCCCCCGTGTGTGACGGCGCACACTGCACGAGCGAGTACAGGGTGGTGCGGTATCAGCCCGCACATCGTCACGTTCGGCGACGTAGCTACGTCTTCCGGGGGGCCGGTAGGCGCCGTGGCGACTAAATGCACAGACTCCTCGGCCAACGCGGCGACCGCCGTCGAAAGGAGCCTTCCATCGGCCTGCGGCTCCGATGAGGTGGTAACCAGGATGATCGGACGGTCGATCTCGGTCAGCCAATCTGCTGCGAAGTCAGTACAAGGGTCCAACGCACATGGACCGATCATGTGGACGGTCGCGCCCCAATCGGTCTGCTCGTATTGAAACGGTTTCGCGGTGGCCACAAGCATCAGTGGTGCCCTACGCAGGTATTGGTCGGCTGTCGTGACCGGTGGTAAGCCGACTTCCACGCGAACGCGGTTGACAGACGGCAGCATCATTCTTTCGATCGACCTGGTGACCACGGCGTCTACGAATGCATCGCGGGCATGGCCGAACAGTCCCCGGCCCGGTTTGAGACCCATCCCGAATGGCGGTACGCCGGGGGACCGCAACGGTGGCGTGTATGGCGAGAAACACGCCCACGGAATGTCACCCGCCTCTGCCGCTGACCGCCCACCCCAGCAGTTGACATCGATCAGTAGCGCGTCCGGAGCAATTCTGGCCGTCGCTTCGGTGAGGTCGCAGACTTCATGTGGCGCGCGCCGGCCGAGAGCCGCAACACCGATTTGCAGGGCGCGCCGAGGATCGGTCGTGTCTCCGTCACCGAGTGGAACGCTTTCGATGCGCGTGTCGATCGCGGATGCCTTGAGGCCCAGGCGCGCCGCCATGTCGACCGCGCTGGACAGCGTGCGGAGGTGGACAGTGTGGCCGCGGCGTGACAGCTCTACGCACAGCGCACTGATCGGGAGCATGTGGCCCAGCGCGGGGGAGGTGTAGGCCAGGACTACGGCCATATGTCACACCATTCCGGCTTGCGGAGTCGATTCCTTCGCGAGCCTGTGAGCTTCCTCCAATCTGCCTTGAGCATCGAGCGTTTGGCACAGATCGAGGTATCGGCCCGCCAGCTCGGCGTAGTCCGAGCGGCCCTCGGCCTTCGCCAAGAGAGCGCGAGACTTCATCCACCACAGATCAAGGGCGGGTATACCGGGGCGTTCCTCGGACCAGCGTTCGACGAGCCGATGTGCATCAGAGAGGTCGTCCTTCGTCCCTCGTTCGACCAGGAGTTCGATCAGGACTTCATTTGCAACTACACCGAAAGCCAGTAAGCCCCCGCTGGTTAGCTCCTGCCCGGCCCGAAGTTCGGTGATAGCCCGACCAAGCTCCCCATGGCTAGCCGCGTCCACTGCGAGATCTGAAACGATCGTCGTCAACCCAATTAGCCCGACCCGATGTTTGATTATGTCCGCCTGCGCTTTTCGGAGCGCAGCCAACGCTTCCTCCCGGTGTTCCTCGCCCGCTCGGAGCAACACAGTGCCGTAGGTCCATCTCGCGATGACGATGCCGCAGGCGTCTCCGAACGCCTCCGCTCGGCTGAGCGCGTCACGCGTGCTATCGATCAGCCCCACTGCTTCGCAGAGGCCCAGCGCCACCAACAACGCCCGGTAGACCTGCACCGACGCGTAAGTAATGGCAGGAAGCGAGCGCGCTTGTCGAAACGCTTCGTCGAGATGGTGTCGACCGATTTCGGACTCACCCAGACATGTTTCGATGGCCCCGCGAAGCGCTACGGCTGGCGCTACTTCGATCGCCGGTGCTTCAGGTACAAGATCGACGATCGCGCTTGCTGTGCGGAAGGCACTGTTGAAATCACAAGATGCGAATTGGACGTAGGCCATCGCGTTCAGAATTATTCCGCGTGATCCCGTGTCGAGTTCGACACTCTCCGCCAGCACATTCAGTTGTGACAGAATCGCTACTGCATCTGGGACGCGGAAGTCGTTGACAGTCAAGGAAAACATGCGCCCGGCGGTGCCAAGAGCGAGTGACTGGAGGTCACCGGCCGCTATTGCCAGATCACGGAACTCTTCAAATTGCTCATCGGTATCTGACGCGTCGCCGACGTACAGCAGCGTTGACATCAGCATTGTCCGAGGTGCGACGCGCATTTGAACGACGTCATGATGATCCTCGCCGGATAACCGGTCAGCGATGCGTCGAGCGTTCTCCCATCCCATGCGTGCCGCTGCGAGGTCACGCGTCCGGAGCCACTCTGCGGCCCGCATGTACCACCAGTAAGCCTTCGCGAGATCGCCCGCAGCCTCGAGATGGGTAGCGATCAATGCCGCATCTTCATCAGTGGAGCGAGGGGCACGTGCCTCGATGGCGGCGGCAAGGCGGCGATGCGCCCGGCACCGGGCGCTGCTCATCTGGGAGTCGTAAGCTACCGCCCGTACCAACGGATGGTGGAAGCAATAACGCTGCCGCGGCACGAATTCCGTCTGATCGATCAGTTCAGCAGACACCAGTTCCGCCAGGCCCCGCGACACCGCTTGCGGGCGCAGCGCACGTAGAGTGTCCACGTCGAACCGGATGCCGATCACGGCCGCTGAATACAGGATCGCCTTGGCGTCGGCGGACAAGCGATCGATGCGTGCTGCGAGCACAGCCTGAACGGTTGCGGGAACACTGATTTCGCCGATGTCAGCGATCAGGCGGTAGTTTCCCCGACTTCCCGACAGCACACCCCGACCGGCGAGATCTCGGACAATTTCCTCGATGAAGAACGGATAGCCGGCTCCGGCGTGGGCGATTCGCTCGGCGACGCCCACGACCGAGGGGTCGGTGCCGAGTAGTTGGCGCAACAACTCCTGGGCTTCCGAATTCGTCAATGGTTCGAGTGTCAGCCTGCGCCGCGCACGGAGATGTAATGCACCATGAAACTCGGGTCGGTAAGCCGTTACGAACATCGATTCCGTTTCGGCCAGTCTGGTAGCGAAATCGGCGAGGATAGCGTCGCTGGGTTCGTCGATCCAATGCGCGTCGTCAAGAACAAACACGTATCTGTCCGGATGCGTCCGAACGGTACGCCACATCACTTCGGCCAACCTTCGGCGCCGGCCGTCCACACCCATGTCCAGATCAGGGGCTTCGGCGTTCGCGATACCCGTAGCGTCGAACAAGATCATCGCGTCCGTCGAATCGGGCCTCAGACCCGGGCAAACCGCAAGTATGTGCTGTCTAGCCTCGTCGTCGCTCCGCCGATCGGCGTCGAACATGGCGCGCAGCAATCGCGTCACCGCCCGAAACGCCAGATTTGCCGTGTGAGCTTCGCAGCGGGCGGCCACTACTCGCGCGCCCGCGTCGGCTGTCATGGTGCCGAATTCCCTGATCAGGCGGCTTTTTCCCAATCCGGGGGAGCCGACGATACCGACGAGCACCCCGCGTCGGGCCGCGAAGAGTTCGCGTAGCCGAGCCAACTCGCCATCACGGCCTAGCATGTCAGCTTCGTTGCGCCCCAGCACCATCCTGCTGGGCTCAACGCCTAGGAGCTCTCGAACCGGCACAGGTGCCTTGCTACCTTTAACCGGGATTTCGTGAACCGGACCGAGCCGCGCCGAATCCTCGACGAGGGTAGCCGTCGACATCGAACACAACACGCCGCCCGGAGCCGAAGCCGCTTCCATTCGTTGAGCAACCCCGACGGTATGGCCGATCGCCGTGTAAGCGCCGGGCCCAGTTCCGATTTGGCCGGCGATTACGGCACCGGAGTTGAGGCCGACACGCAGATGCAGTGCGACGCCGTCGCGCTCGCGTACCTCCGTCGAAAGCTCCCGGACTGCTGACTGGATCTCCAGCGCTGAGATGCAGGCGCGCAGAGCGTGATCCTCGAGGGCTCTCGGGGCGCCGAACAACGCCATCAACCCGTCGCCGGTGAATTTGTCGACCGTTCCCTGGTAGCGCTGCACCACCGCCCCAGCACGGTTGAACAGCTCGTGCATGATTTCTTGGAGCCGCTCATCTACGAGATGCTCCGCGAGGTGCATCGAGTCGACTACGTCGGCGAAGAGAACAGTGACGTTTTTGTGTTCACCCTCGGTCCCCTGGACTGAGAGCGGCACACCGCAGGCGTCGCAGAACCGAGCCTCCGGCCGTAGGTCGTGGCCACACGACCCGCACCGAACGATTCCACTGGGCGGACCGGACATCCCCCGTTATCTCCCGCGCCGTCAATTTCCGTCTTGATCATTGCAAATCTTTCGGCGGCGGGGCCGATAATCGACAAGCTTCGTCGCGCAGATGTGTGCCGATGCCTGGATCTACGGCGTCGGCGGCGCCGTCACCGTCTCGGTCACCGTTTCGGTGCTGGTCTCGGTGCTGATGCTCGTCGTCGGCGGCGGGGTGGTCGTCGTGGTCGTCGTCGTGGTGGTCGTGGTGGTCGGCTCCGTGGTGGTGGTCTCCGGCGGCGCGGTGATGGTTTCGGTCACGGTCTGCGGCGCCTGCGTGGTCGGTACGACGGAGCGTGACGTCGTGGTCAACGGCGTCAGCGAAGTGGGTTCGGTCGTCGAGTCGTCGCCGCTGATCAGGCTGGCCAGAAGCCACACGATGAGGGCGACGAGCAGGGCGCCGATCGCCCCGAACGCGACCAGCGCCGCCGGCTTGCGGTACCACGGAAGCGGTTCCTCGGGCGGCTGGCCCGGACCCCCGTCGCCGTAGTTGATGTAGGCCGTGGGTTCGTTATCGGGATTGTTCGGGTCGTCCGGAGATCCGTATCGCGCCACGGCCACCGATAGTAGGCGCTCAGGGGTAGGGATTGAGCGTGCGCGTCACATTCGTCCGGGGCCGGCGCGTCGTGCGGGTCGTGGTCGAATCCTCGTCGACCTCACTGCGCGGCGTCGGCCGGCTGCTCGTCGTGGTGGTGCCCGGGGTGGTCTCGCTGCCCGACGTTTCGCTGCCCGACGTCGGCTCGCTGCCCGACGTCGTCGGTGTCGGGTCGTTGATCTCGGTCGTCTCGGGCGGGCTGGTGCTCGTGACGGTTCCCGTGGTGGCGGTGGTCGCGGGGCCCGCCGGGCTTGCGGTCGTTGTGAATGTCGGCTCGACGAAGTCCACCGGCGCCTGCGTCGGTTCGGTGAACCGCCCGGCGACGAAGGAGACCGCCAGAACGAGGAGCCCGATCACCGCGACGCCGAACAGACTGGCACCGACCACTTCGGGCGTGCGGTTGTACCAGGGCTGCTGCGGCGGGTCTTCACCTGGCACGGCCACCGATCGTAGGGCCGGTCGCCCGCGCGCGCCCGCTCAGCGAAGCTGCGGGAGCACCTCGCGCGCGAAGAACTTCAGGTGCGTGAGGTCCGACATGTCCAGTACCTGCAGGTATATGCGCTGCACACCGGCCTGGAGGAAGGGTTCGAGCTTGTCGGCGATCTCGCCGGGTGTGCCGACCGTCGGGGAGTTGCTGCGCAGCTCGTCGACCTCACGGCCGATCGCGGCGGCCCGCCGGGCGATCTCGTCCTCGTCGCGGCCCGCACACAGCACGAACGCCGCCGAGTACGTCATCGAATCGGCCGAACGGCCGGCGTCGGCCACGGCCGCGGCGACGCGCTCGAACTGCGTCCTGACCGTCTCCAGCGGAACGAACGGCACGTTGAACTCGGTGGCGAACCTCGCCGCGAGCGCGGGCGTCCGCTTGGCGCCCTGCCCGCCGATGATCACCGGCGGGTGCGGGGCCTGCGCGGGCTTGGGTAGGCCGGGGGAGTCGACGACCGTGTAGTGCTTGCCGGAGTGACCGAACGTCTCGCCCTTGGGCGTCGTCCACAGGCCGGTGATGATCTCCAGTTGCTCCTCGAGCCGGTCGAAGCGGTCGCGAAGCGACGGGAACGGGATCGCGTAGGCCTGATGCTCGGCTTCGAACCAGCCCGCGCCGATGCCGAATTCCACTCGGCCGCTGCTCATCTCGTCGACCTGGGCGACCGAGATCGCCAGCGGCCCCGGGTAGCGGAAGGTCGCGGAGGTCACCATGGTGCCCAGGCGGATCGTGGACGTCTCGCGCGCGATTCCCGCGAGGGTGACCCAGGAGTCCGTCGGGCCGGGCAGACCGTCGCCGCTCATCGCCAGATAGTGGTCGGATCGGAAGAACGCGGAGTAGCCCAGCTCTTCCGCGGCCCGCGCGACGGCGAGCTGGTCGGCGTAGGACGCGCCCTGCTGCGGTTCGACGAAAACCCGGAAATCGACCGATGAACTCACGGCTGGCAGCTTAGGCACGATCGGCGGGTCACAGCCCGCGACGGTTTCCGCGCACCGCTTCGACGGCCGCCGGGTCGCCGTCGAAGTCGAGGCGCACTTCGTCGCGACCCGAGATGAACAGCAGCAGTTCCTGCGCTTCTCCGACGATGGTCAGCTCGGGGCCTTTTCCGACGGTGGCCAGCACCTTGCCCTGCGGTGTCTTCAGCGTCATCCGCGCGGGTGCCTTCGCCAGTGTCATCTTCGCCATCAGCGGCAGCGAACGCGTCAGGGCGCTGACCGTGCTGTCGTCCAGAGGCCTTGGCTCCCAACCGGATTGCGCACGCCTGACGTCTTCGTGATGGATGTACATCTCGCCCATGTTGGCCACCGGGTCGAGCAGCTTGAACGGCGAGTACAGCGGCGGGCCGGAGGCGACCTTGTCGAGCAGTTCCTCCCAGTCGGTCTGCGCGGTTTGCCGTTGCACCTTGTCGGTGTAGCCGGCCAGCGCGGGGATCATGATCCCCGGCGTGGCGTCGAGCCTGCGCTCGCGTACCACCAGATGCGCGGCCAGGTCACGGGTGGTCCAATCCCCGCACAGCGTGGGGGCGTCGGGTCCCTCCTCGCGCATGGTCTCGACGAGTGCGGCGCGTTCCCGTTGTGCGGCGGTCATGTCTTCACCTTAGGGACGGGCGCTCGTCAGACGCTCCACTTGACCATCTCGCGGTCGGGATGGGCCTCGTGCCAGGCCGCGATCGCGGCGTCCCAGTCGTCGCCGTCGAGTTCGGTGATCGACGCCGGGAAGATGCCGTCCTCCTCCTTGCGGGTGTGCGCTCCCAGAGGTCCCCCACGGCGACGCGGACGGCTTGCCGGTCGGCGTCGCGGGCCAGATCCACCGAGGCGAGGAGCCTGGCGAGTTCGCGGTGTTCGCGGATGAGGGGTTCGATGTGTTCGGCGAACAAGTCCTCGCGCAGGAGCACCTTGAACAGGCCGTGCTCCTCGCCGCGCCAGTGGGTTTCGAGCTCCTGCGCCATCTCGGCCAACAGTCGCCGAGCGGTGTCGAGGTCGCCGCGGTCGATGCGCCGGACGGCCTCGCCGCCCAGGTTGAGGACGTGGGCGTGCTCCGCGATGTAGTCGCGGATCAGGGGCAGGTCGCGGCACCCGCAGTACTGGCACATCGCGTCCGACGCTACGCCGGGAACAAACCGGGCGGCAGCGCCGTTGAGCCTATCGACACTTGAGTGTGAGTGACTCAAGTCTGGGTTGACAGGGTAGGGTTCGTCGGCGCAGGCTTGAGTGCGGTGCACTCAGCCCGAATTGAGTGCAGTGCGCCCAACCCGTTTGAGTGCACCGCACTCGGACATTAAGCAGGACTATTCCAGGAGGAACCAACATGGCTCGTGCGGTCGGAATCGACCTCGGGACCACCAACTCCGTCGTCGCGGTACTGGAGGGTGGCGATCCCGTCGTCGTCGCCAACTCCGAGGGCTCCCGCACCACGCCGTCCGTCGTCGCGTTCGCGCGCAACGGTGAGGTGCTGGTCGGCCAGCCCGCCAAGAACCAGGCGGTGACCAACGTCGACCGGACGATCCGTTCGGTCAAGCGGCACATGGGCAGCGACTGGTCGGTGGAGATCGACGACAAGAAGTACACGGCGCAGGAGATCAGCGCCCGCGTGCTGATGAAGCTGAAGCGCGACGCGGAGAGCTATCTCGGTGAGGACATCACCGACGCGGTCATCACCGTGCCCGCCTACTTCAACGACGCCCAGCGTCAGGCCACCAAGGAGGCCGGCCAGATCGCCGGGCTCAACGTGCTGCGCATCGTCAACGAACCGACCGCGGCAGCGCTCGCCTACGGCTTGGACAAGGGCGAGAAGGAACAGACCATCCTGGTCTTCGACCTCGGCGGCGGCACGTTCGACGTCTCGCTGCTCGAGATCGGCGAGGGTGTCGTCGAGGTCCGCGCCACCAGCGGTGACAACCATCTGGGCGGCGACGACTGGGACGACCGGATCGTCGAGTGGCTGGTCGACAAGTTCAAGGGCACCTCCGGCATCGACCTGACCAAGGACAAGATGGCGATGCAGCGGCTCCGTGAGGCCGCCGAGAAGGCCAAGATCGAGCTGAGCTCGAGCCAGAGCACCTCGATCAACCTGCCCTACATCACCGTCGACGCGGACAAGAACCCGCTGTTCCTCGACGAGCAGCTGACCCGCGCCGAGTTCCAGCGCATCACCCAGGATCTGCTCGACCGGACGCGACAGCCGTTCCAGCAGGTGGTCAAGGACGCCGGCATCTCGGTGTCCGACATCGACCACGTGGTGCTGGTCGGCGGCTCGACCCGCATGCCCGCGGTGTCGGATCTGGTCAAGGAGATGACCGGCGGCAAGGAGCCCAACAAGGGCGTCAACCCGGACGAGGTCGTCGCCGTGGGCGCCGCCCTGCAGGCCGGTGTGCTCAAGGGTGAGGTGAAGGACGTTCTGCTGCTTGACGTCACGCCGCTGTCCCTCGGTATCGAGACCAAGGGTGGCGTCATGACCAAGCTGATCGAGCGCAACACCACGATCCCGACCAAGCGGTCGGAGACCTTCACCACGGCCGACGACAACCAGCCGTCGGTGCAGATCCAGGTCTATCAGGGTGAGCGCGAGATCGCCGCGCACAACAAGCTGCTCGGCAGCTTCGAGCTGACCGGCATCCCGCCGGCTCCGCGCGGTGTGCCCCAGATCGAGGTCACCTTCGACATCGACGCCAACGGCATCGTGCACGTGACCGCGAAGGACAAGGGCACCGGCAAGGAGAACACGATCCGCATCCAGGAGGGCTCCGGCCTGTCCAAGGAAGAGATCGACCGGATGGTCAAGGACGCCGAGGCGCACGCCGAGGAGGACCGCAAGCGTCGCGAGGAGGCCGACGTCCGCAACCAGGCCGAGTCGCTGGTCTACCAGACGGAGAAGTTCGTCTCCGAGCAGCGCAGCGCCGAGGGCGGGTCGAAGGTCCCCGAAGAGACGCTCACCAAGGTGGACGCGGCGATCGCCGATGCCAAAAAGGCGCTGGAAGGCACCGACATCGGTGAGATCAAGTCGGCAATGGAGAAGCTGGGCGTCGAATCGCAGGCGCTGGGCCAGGCCATCTATGAGGCCACCCAGGCCGAGCAGGCGGCGAGCGGCGGCTCCGACACCGGTGCCGCGGCCGACGACAACGTCGTGGACGCCGAGGTCGTCGACGATGATGCAGGCAAGGAGAACAAGTGACAGGAAATGATCCGCACGAGCCGGTGACCGTCACCGACAAACGGCGCATCGATCCGGTCACCGGCGAAGTGAGAGAAGCAGGTTCGGGTTCGGCGGCCGGTGACGCCGGGGCGGCAGGCCCCGGTGAGCCGGCGCCGGACGCGCCCACGCAGGAGAAGGCGGCGGGGGAGGAGGCCGACAAGGCCTCCGAACTGCTCGCCGACCTGCAGCGGGTACAGGCCGATTTCACGAACTACCGCAAGAGGGCGTTGCGCGATCAGCAGGTGGCGGCCGACAGGGCGAAGGCCTCGGTCATCTCGGAACTGCTGCCGATCCTCGACGACCTCGACCGCGCGCGCGATCACGGCGACCTCGAGAGCGGCCCGCTCAAGGTCATGGCCGACAAGTTGGTCAACACCCTTGAGGGGCTGGGTCTTTCGGGGTTCGGCGCCGAAGGCGACGAGTTCGACCCCGAGCTTCACGAGGCCGTGCAGCACGAGGGTGAGGGCACTCACCCCGTCATCGGCACCGTGATGCGACGCGGTTACAAGGTCGGCGACCAGGTCGTGCGCCACGCCCTCGTCGGTGTGGTGGACACCGTTCCCGATGAGGACGCGGCCGCCGGTGACACTGCGCCGGAAGCCGAAGACGAGTGATGAGAAGGTGGCGCGGAATCGCCGATACGGGGCGAATGCCGCGCCACCTTCGACTCGGCGGCGACGAATCCGGCACGATTCGTGGGCAAACATCAAAATCGGAATGAGACTGCGATAAACAGACAGGAGCGGAAGGAGGTGACGCGGCATGGCCCAGCGTGAGTGGGTCGAGAAGGACTTCTACAAGGAGCTCGGCGTCTCCTCTGACGCCAGCGAACAGGAGATCAAGCGGGCGGCCCGAAAGCTGCTCGCGGAGAACCATCCCGACCGCAATCCGGGAAACCCCGCGGCCGAGGAACGGTACAAGGCCGTCTCCGAGGCCAAGGAGGTGCTCACCGATCCGGCCAAGCGCAAGGAGTACGACGAGACCCGGCGCCTGTTCGCCAACGGCGGCTTCGGCCGTGGCCGGTTCGGCGGCGGTGGCGGCTTCGGCGGATTCGGTGGCGGCGACGGCGTCGAGTTCAACCTGAACGACCTTTTCGACGCGGCGGGCCAGACCGGCGGTGCGAACATCGGCGACCTGTTCGGTGGGCTCTTCGGCCGCGGCGCCCAGCCGCGACCCAGCAGACCGCGCCGAGGTAACGACCTCGAGACCGAAGCGGAACTGTCATTCCTGGAGGCCACCAAGGGTGTGGCAATGCCGTTGCGGCTCACCAGCCCCGCGCCGTGCACGAACTGTCACGGCAGCGGCGCCCGCCCCGGGACCAGCCCGAAGGTGTGTCCGAACTGCAACGGGTCCGGGGTGATCAACCGCAACCAGGGCGCGTTCGGGTTCTCCGAGCCGTGCACCGAGTGCCGCGGCAGCGGGTCGATCATCGAGCACCCCTGTCAGGAGTGCAAGGGCACCGGCGTGACCACCCGCACCCGCACGATCAACGTGCGGATTCCGCCGGGTGTCGAAGACGGGCAACGGATTCGGCTGGCCGGCCAGGGCGAAGCGGGCCTGCGCGGCGCGCCGTCGGGTGACCTGTACGTCACCGTGCACGTGCGACCGGACAAGGTGTTCGGCCGCGACGGCGACGACCTGACGGTCACCGTCCCCGTCAGCTTCCACGAGTTGGCGCTGGGCACAACGCTTTCCGTGCCGACGCTTGAGGGCAAGGTCGGTGTGCGGGTGCCCAAGGGCACGTCGGACGGACGTATCCTGCGCGTGCGCGGACGTGGGGTGCCGAAACGCTCCGGTGGACACGGCGATCTGCTCGTGACGGTGAAGGTCGCGGTGCCGCCCAACCTCGAGGGTGAGGCGGCCGAGGCGTTGGAGGCCTATGCGAAGGCGGAGCGGGCCAGTGGCTTCGATCCGCGGGCCGGATGGGCAGGTGCGTGATGGCGGCGAAACGGTCCAATGACGATGCTCGGACGTTCCTGATCTCGGTGGCCGCGGAACTCGCGGGCATGCACGCCCAGACGCTGCGCACGTATGACCGGCTGGGTCTGGTACGCCCGCAACGCACTTCGGGTGGCGGCAGACGCTATTCCCAGCATGATGTCGAGTTGCTCCGCGAGGTGCAGCGGCTGAGCCAGGACGAGGGTGTCAACCTCGCGGGCATCAAGCGCATCATCGAACTGACCAACCAGGTCGAGGCGCTTCAGGCGCGGGTCCGGGAGCTGACCGAGGAGTTGGAGGCGCTGCGCGGGTCCCAGCGCCGCGATCTCGCCGTGATGCCCAAGAGCACCGCGGTCGTGGTCTGGCAACCGCGGAACAAACGCTAGACCACCGTGATCGAGAACCGAGCGGTCTCCGGCTTGCCGGGGGCCGCTTTTCGGTATCCGCCCCTGCGCAGCGCGTCCGTCGGCGCGGCCATCGGCTCGATGCCGATCAGGTCGTCGTTGGGCGGGCCGAACAGTTGCGCTGCGGGATAACCGGTTTCGAACCGCACCTCGATGCGACGGTCGCCTCCGGCGAGGGTGAACAGCGCGCCGTCGGGAACCTGGTCGAAGCCGTCGTCGTAGGGGGTGATCTTCAATACTTCGGCGCCGCCGGCCCATTGCTCGTGAGCGCCGGTGGGGATGCCGGTGTCGTCCACCGGTAGGTGGCGCATCGCCGGGGTGCTCAGCGTCCACTCCTCGCGCGGCACCCCGGGGATCTTCAGGTACGGGTGGTAGCCGAAGCACAGCGGTACGGACACCGTGCCGGTGGGCGTGACCGTGGTCTCGACGGTCAGGGTGCGGTCGGCGAGCGCCACGTGCTGGGTGAGCACATGCGGGAACGGAAACGACGCGAGCAGTCGCGCGTCGGCGCCGTAGTCGAGCACGGCGGTCAGGGTGTTGTCGGTGTGGGTGCTGACCGTCCACCCCGGGTAGGCGGCGAGCACGCCGTGGATCGGCGCGCCGTGGTCGTCGGTGCGTACGCCGCCGGTCCCCGGGGTCAGCGTGACGACGGTTCCGTCCACCTCATAGGTGTTGGCGCTCAACCGGTTCGCCCACGGGAACAGGATGGGGATCCCCATCGTCTTGCCGTTGTTCACGTAAGCCGTCAAGCCACGGCGCTGTCCGAGGAACTCGTCACCCGACTCGGCCAACGACGTGCCCACCATGCCGGCGGCGGGGACGAAGGTCGCCGTCAGGTCCGACGACGGATCTCGCAACGTGACGGCATCGAAGTCAACCACGAGACGATCGTCGCATGCTGCGCTTAGATGAAGCCATGATCGGATTCAGGTGGCTCGTCGGTTCCGGGCTCGCCGTCGGGTGGATGCTGGCGACGGCGCCGTTCGCCTCGGCCCAACCGCACGACGAAACCGAAACGCGCAACATCGAAACGGTCCGTGCGGGCTTCGACGCGTGGAGCAACGGGACGGGCAGCCCCGACGAGGCGCTGGCAGACACCGCCACATGGGAGATCGTCGGCAACTCGCTCGCCTCGCGGGTCTACACGAGCAAGGAAGACTTCCTGAGCAACGTGATACGGCCCTTCAACGCCCGGATGTCCACGCCGCTGCGCCCCACGATCCGCGACCTCAACGCCGACGGCGACACCGTGATCGTGCTCTTCGACGCCGAGGGTGTCGCCCGCGACGGCGTGCCGTACCGCAACACCTACTCGTGGTTCCTGACGTTCGCCGACAACCAGATCGTCAAGGGCGCCGCGTTTTTCGACAGCATCGCGTTCAACGACCTCTGGCAGCGCGTGCCCGCCTGATTTGTGAAACCGGCGGCGCTCATCGCGGCGAAACCGTCGTCGGATTCACAAACCAGCCGCTAGTCGTAGACGATCACCGCGCGGCCGACGAAATCGCCGCGGCCGAGCGCGTCGATGTGGTCGTTGACGTCCTCGAAGCGGACCTGCGTCACGCTGTCCTTGATCTTTCCGGCCTCGGCGAGCGCGACGACCTCGGTGAGGTCGTTGTAGTTGCCCCAGAACGACCCGAAGAACGTGTACTCGCGGCCGACCAACGGAAACAGCGGGATGTCGATGCGGTTGCCCACCAACCCGACGGATGCGACCGCACCCTCGGTGGCCAGCAGCGCGAAGGCCAACCGGATGCTCTCCTCGGCTCCGACACACTCGATCACGGCGTCGAACTCGCGGCGGCCAGTGGCCTGTTCGAGCGCGTCGCGAACCTGATCGTCGGTCATACCCCTGGTATTGATCGTGTGGTCGGCGCCGTTTTCGATTGCCAGCGCGAGCTTTTCGTCGCTGCGGGCGAATGCGACCACCGTCGCGCCCGCGCCGAGCAGCTTGGCGTACTGCACGGCGTAGGCGCCTAGTCCGCCGACACCCATGACCGCCAGCGTCGTGCCCGGCCCGAGCACACCGGCCGCGCGCAGCTTCTTGAGCCCGCGGTACGGCGTGAGGCCCGCGTCGGTCAGCGGCGCCAGCGACGCCGGCGACAGGTCGGCGCCGACCGGTATCACCTGTTGGTAGGCCACCGGCACGTACTCGGCGTATCCGCCATGCGGACCGAAACCGACCCAGTGACCCTGATTGCAGATCTGCTCGTTACCGCGGTGGCACTGGCGGCAGGACCCGTCGCCGAGCGGGCCGAAGACCACCGCTGACGTCCCTTCCGCCAGGCCGGCGGAGGCCGGGACGTCGGCGCCGATCCGGTCGATCGTCCCGGCGACCTCGTGACCCGGCGTCACCGGCAGCGGCATCGGCAGGCTGAAGTAACCGTCGATGAGCTGAAAGTCGGTGCGGCACATGCCCGCTCCGCCGACCTTGATCAGCACCTGGTCGGGCTCGATGTCGGGGACGGGAATCTCCTCCAGCCGCAGCGGCTGCTTGTACCCGTGCATGCGTGCGGCCCGCATCGTCGTCATCTGGACTCCCGACCGTTGATCTTGATCGGAGTGTACGGGCGCGGCTTTCCCCGCGCCCGGGTTTCAGGAGCTCAGCGGGTCGTGCTGAATGCGTTCGGCCGGTGCTCCTTTGCCGAGCAGCGCGGCCTTGGTGGCCGTCACCATGTTCGGGCTGCCGCAGATCAGGATCTGCCGATCGCCCCAGTTGCCGTAACGGGTGACCACCTCGGCGAGCGTGCCGGTCTGTCGCACGTGCAGCCCGCGCGGCGGCTGCACGTCGGGATAGTCGGTGGCCCACGGCGGGTCGACGTTGAACTCCGAGACCGGCGTGACCGAAAGCCACGGGTTCTGCGAAGCGATCTCCCACAGCGTGCGCAGGTCGTAGAGGTCGCACGGATACCGTCCGCCGAAGAACAGGTGGACCCGTGGATTGACGCCCCAGCGGGTGAGGTCCATGATCAGCGTCCGCAGCGGCGCCAGTCCGGTGCTGCCGGCCACCATCAACACGTCGCCGCCGTCGCGGTCCACGTGCATCCCGCCGTGCGGATTCGACAGCCGCCAGCGGTCACCGGGTTTTGTCTCGGCGATGATCGCGGTGCTCACCATGCCGCCGGCCACCGAGCGGATGTGGAATTCGATCGCGCCGCCGGGTTCGGACGGTATCGACGGGCTCAGATACCGCCATCGCCGCGGCCACTGCGGAACCTGGACCGTCACGTACTGGCCCGGGTGGTAGAACAGCGGGCGGTCCAGCTGCAACCGCACGACGGAGACGTCGTGGGTGACGCGCAGGTGCTCGATGACCGTGCCGTCGCAGAACGGCGGGCCCTGCTCCGCGTCGGCGGCCCCGCGCATCACCCCGATCATCAGCTCGACGGCGTCCCGTGTGGCCTCGGCGAGCCTGTCGTCCCAGCACGCGGCCAGATGATTACGGAAGGCGGCGTACAGCGCCGTCTGCATGGTGTCGTAATGGCGTTGCAGCACACCGTATTTGCGATGATCACGGCCCAGTTGGGCGAGGAACGCGACCGGCTCCTGCGCCCGCTGGGCGACGAGTTCGCCCAGGACCCACGAGACGGCGTGGGCGAACCGCTGGCGCTGCTCGTCCATGTCCGGCGGGAACAGGTCGCGCACCGAGATGTCGATCGCGAACCAGTGCGTGTAGAAGTCGCGGATCAGGCCGGAGCCGGATGCGGGAGCGACCGCGTCGCGCAGCGTGCGCAGCGCGTCACGGTCGTCGAGTCCCACGCGGCCCGAGTGTATGTCAGGCGGGCCCGGCCCTTCGCTGCCGAAGCGCGGCCAGCACGATCAGCGTCACGCCGACGGCCGTCCAGCAGGCCAACACGATGACCGGCACCGTGGCGCCCGCGCCGTCGAAGAACGCCGCGGACCGCAGCAGGGTGGCGTTGGCGCCCTGGGGCAGGAACTGCCCGAAAGCGCCCCAACCGCTCGGCAGGAGTTCGGGTGCGCTGGTCAGGCCGGAAAGCGGGTTGCCGACGAGCAGCGCGAGCACCGCGCCCAACGCCAGGCCGGCCCGGCCGAACAGCGATCCCAGACCCAGCAGCGTCAAGCCCATGGCCAGCGCGCCCAGCGTCAGTGCACCGGCGACGCCCCAGAAGTTCACATTGATCGAGCCGAGCACCCAGCGCAGCAGCGCGGCGATCGACAGGCCGGCCACGCCGGCGAAGACCACGGCGGCGGTGAACCGGGTCCACACCTCCCGCTTGAGCGCGAAGAGCAAGGCGATCGCGGGGAGCAGTCCGGCGAGGGTGATGGGCAATGCCGATGCGGCCAGCCCGGCACCCCGGGGATCGTTCGCGGTCGGCGCCGCCAGGTCTTCGACCTGCAGCTGCGTGCCGGTCTTCTGCGCGATGCCGTTGCCGATCTGGGTCAGCATCTGCGCGACCATCGGGCTGGCGCCGGTGGCGATCATCAGCGTGGGTCCGTCGGGCCCGAATGCGATGCCGCCGTACACGTCGCGGCTTTCGATGGCGTCGCGCAGGGCGTCGGGACCTGGGTAGTACGTGACGGCAAAAGCGCCCGGCGCCTGCTGTTCCAGCGTCGCGGCAACCTGTCCACTCGCCGCCTGCGGTCCCGCGGCGCCGATCGGCACGTCGTGGGGCCCGCTGCGGGCGGCGGGCAGCGCGAAGGCCAACGCAACGATCGCGATGACGACGGTGAGCACCACGATCACGCCCGTTGCGCGGATCGCGGCGGGCGGTTCGTGGACCGGTGATGCGTGGTGGGTGGCCCTCTCGGGGGTTTCGGTGGTCATGGCGGTCCCTTTTCATTCCTTGTTGAATTACTGGGTACGGGCAGCGTAACGCCGCGCGGCACACATTTCAACAGTCATTGAAATGCTAGCCTCGACGCATGGTGTCACCAGCAAAAACAGTCCGCCGCCGCGGCCGCCGACAGGGCGAGCCGGTGTCGCGCGACGCGGTGCTGGCGGCGGCGCGCAAGCGGTTCGGCGCCCAGGGGTACGAGAAGACGACGCTGCGCGCGATCGCCCGCGACGCCCACGTCGACCCGTCGATGGTGCTCTACCTGTTCGGGTCGAAGGCCGAGCTGTTCCGGGAGTCGCTCAACGTGGTGGTTGACCCCAGCGCCCTGGTCTCGGCGATCGCCGGGGGCCCGGACGACGATCCCGACATCGGGGCCCGCATGGTGCGGGCGTACCTGCGGATCTGGCAGTCACCGGAGTCGGGTCCGACGATGGTCGCGATGCTGCAGTCGGCCACCTCGAACCCCGACGCTCACGAGGCGTTCCGCGGTTTCATGCAGGACTACGTGCTGAGCGCGGTGTCCGGTGAACTCGGGGGAGGTGAGGAGGCCCGGTTGCGCGCGCTGCTGGCCGCGAGCCAGCTCGTGGGCACCGCGGTGCTGCGCTTCGTCATGAAGATCGAACCGCTCGCGACCCTGCCCGACGACGACCTGGTGCGGCTGCTCGCCCCGACGGTGACGCGGTACCTGACGGCCGATGCCGGCGAGCTCGGACTGCCGGCGGCCGACGGGTCATAGCCCGTGAATGCCCTTGTACAGCACCATCAGACCGATCACCACGAGGATGCCCGCGACGAGGACGGCGTGCTGGCGGTCCATCCAGTCCTTGAGCCGGGCCAGCGGCCGGTCGAGGCGGTCGCCGCTGACGGCGTAGGCCAGGATCGGCAGCGCCACCGTCGACCCGGCCGCGATCACGAACCAGGCGACGGCGAGCCAGTCGTCGCGTGCTCCGCCCGCCGTGCCGATCGCCAAACCCGCTGCGGCACAGATGAACAACACCTTCGGGTTGACGACGGTCAGGGCCATCGCGGCGCCGAAGGCACGCAGCGGGGTCAACGTGCTCAGGCCCTCCATCCAGCGCGGCTTGTGCGCCTTCTTGTTGCGGGTGAACCAGCGGTAGAGACCGAACACGACGAGGGCGGCGCCGACCACGATCCGCAACCATGACGCCCATCCCGGCGGTCGCCCCTCGCGCCCACCCAGCAGGCTGGAGATTTGCAGGAAGACGCTCGTCAGCACCGTCAGCCCGATCAGCCAACCGGCGAGGAACGCCAGGCCCGTCGGGCGCGGCCGCGGTGTGTGCAGCACGAGCACCGCGGGGATGATCGACAGCGGCGAGAGCGCCACCACCAACGCCAGGGGGATCAGTTCGGTCAGCAACGATCCCTTGTCCACGAGGCCGAACACTATCGCCAATGCCCGCTACCGGTGCGGTTCTCACGCCGCATGCGCTGTGCGCGTCGCTGTTTGGAGGTGTCAGAACACGTCCCAGAAGACGACCGTCGCCAGGTGAAACGTCAGCGCCCAGAACAGCATGGCCGCGGCGATCGTGCCGACGCCCCGCCAGTTGGTCCGCGCGACGGACACCGACGGCGGCGGCCGCAACCAGTGCTTCAACAGCGGGTTCACGTAGTAGGGCATGACGACGAAACTGATCAGCAAGCTGGACAACAGGTTTCCGATCAGCATGTTCAACCACAGCGGCAGCCGAAAAGGTGACATCGCGATGGTGAGCAGCATGACCGTCGGATACAGGCCGACCCACACTGCGATCGACGTCTTGAGGTTCGACGGTGGCGGCGCCTGTTTGCCGTGTTCGTCGAATGCGAACCAGCTTCCGAAGGAATGGTCGACGGTGCGCAGTTGGAAGTCGGAGAACTTCTCGCCCTCGGCGAGGAGGTCGTGGCGCTCCTTGGACACCAGCCACCGGTCGAGGTCCGCGGCGGTGTCGAAGCGGTACATGGCGGTCCACTCGTCCTGGACCCCCGCCACGGGGCGGAACAGCTCGCTGCCGCGGAAGCCGGGAAACTCGTTCTCGGCCAGGCGAAGTCGGTCCTGCCAGGCGAGGAACTCGTCGACCTGATCGGCGCGGACCCGGTGGCTGACGACGACGGTCACCAGCGCATCGCTTCCCCTCGCGTTCCCGCCGACGACCTGTTGGGTGGCCGGACCGTCGAAGTACTCGCGGCCCGCGGTCAGCCACCGCTGCCGGGTGGCGCTGTTGATCCACGCCTGCAGGTGGGCGCTCGAATCGAAGCGATAGATCACCACCCATTCGTGCTGAACGGCGGTGGGAGGGTTGATCTCGGCGCCGAGGAACCCGGCATACCGGGAAGCCTCGCGGTTGAGGTCGCGCTGCCACCGCTCGAACGCCGCGTCCATACCTGTGCGGACCCGCTGGCCGATGATGACCGTCGCGGCGGCATCCGTCACGGTCAGATCGATCGCGTCGGGTGGTACTGGCAGGCCTTCCACTGGGTGCCCTCGCGCAGGAAGTCGATGTCGAACGTCTTGGCGGTGGGCTGGTTGGCGGCCGCGAATCGGACGGTGGCGACGGCGGTGACCGGCGGTTGGCCGGCCACGGTCACCGAATTGACCTTGATTCGGGTCGGTCCGTCGGCCTTGCGGCTGGCGTACCACTCGGCCTCGAAGCCCGCGACCCGGCGCATCGGCGCGCAAATATGGGCGGCGAACGCTTCGAAGTCCTCGCGGTTGTAGGAGCCGTTCATGCCGGCGAGCACGGCACGGACCTGATCCGCGTCCTCGGCCGCGGACGCGGGGGCGGCCAGTGCCGGCGAGGCGCCCGGGCACACCACGAAGCCGACCACGAGGCCCGCGAGAATTGCGCAGTGTCCACGCATGCGTCAAGCCTCCCTGATACGGGTGTGAAAGTTGTGACAGCTGTGCGGCGTGTTGTTCAGCTCTGCCATAGGCCGTGGCCCAAGCGCGCCAGAAATTGATTAGACTTGAGCGGAACAGACTCAACATTGACGACGTTGATCTATGCGACAAGCATTTTTGCCAAGCTCACGTACCTAGGAAAGGGAAGGTGTCGTGGACTCGTTCAACCCGACGACCAAGACTCAGGCGGCGCTGACCGCGTCGTTGCAGGCGGCTACAGCCGCGGGCAACCCGCAGATCACGCCCGCCCATCTGTTGATGGCACTGCTGACGCAGAACGACGGCATTGCCGCACCCCTTCTCGAGGCCGTTGGCGTTGAACCCGCGACGATTCGCGCCGAGACCCAGCGACTCCTCGATCGGCTGCCCAGCGCCAGCGGCGCCGCCTCGCAGCCGCAGTTGTCGCCGCAGGCCCTGGCCGCGATCACCGCCGCCCAGAATCTCGCGACCGAGATGGACGACGAGTACGTCTCGACCGAACACCTGATGGTCGGCCTGGCCACCGGTGACTCGGATACGGCCAAGCTGCTCACCGGCCACGGCGCCTCCCCGCAGGCGCTGCGCGAGGCGTTCGTCAAGGTGCGCGGCAGCGCCCGGGTCACCAGCCCGGATCCCGAAGGCACCTACCAGGCGCTGGAGAAGTACTCGACCGATCTGACCGCCCGCGCGCGGGAAGGCAAGCTCGACCCGGTCATCGGGCGGGACACCGAGATCCGGCGCGTGGTGCAGGTGCTGTCCCGTCGCACCAAGAACAACCCCGTGCTCATCGGTGAACCCGGCGTCGGCAAGACCGCGATCGTCGAAGGTCTGGCCCAGCGCATCGTGGCCGGCGACGTGCCGGAGAGCCTGCGCGACAAGAAGGTCATAAGCCTGGATCTGGGTTCGATGGTGGCCGGTTCGAAGTACCGCGGCGAGTTCGAGGAGCGGCTGAAGGCCGTCCTGGACGACATCAAGAACTCGGCCGGTCAGATCATCACGTTCATCGACGAGCTGCACACCATCGTGGGTGCGGGCGCGACCGGCGAAGGTTCGATGGACGCGGGCAACATGATCAAGCCGATGCTGGCCCGCGGTGAGCTGCGCCTGGTCGGTGCGACCACCCTCGACGAGTACCGCAAGTACATCGAGAAGGACGCCGCGCTGGAACGGCGCTTCCAGCAGGTCTACGTCGGCGAGCCGTCGGTCGAGGACACCGTCGGCATCCTGCGCGGCCTCAAGGACCGCTACGAGGTGCACCACGGTGTGCGCATCACCGACTCCGCGCTGGTGGCGGCCGCGGCGCTGTCGGACCGCTACATCACGTCGCGGTTCCTGCCGGACAAGGCGATCGACCTCGTCGACGAGGCCGCATCGCGGCTGCGCATGGAGATCGACTCGCGACCCGTCGAGATCGACGAGGTCGAGCGGCTGGTCCGCCGGCTGGAGATCGAGGAGATGGCGCTGGCCAAGGAAGAGGATGAGGCGTCCAAGGAGCGGCTGGAGAAGCTGCGCGCCGAGTTGGCCGATAAAAAGGAAGAGCTCGCAGAACTCACTACGCGGTGGCAGAACGAGAAGAGCGCCATCGACGTCGTCCGCGAGCTGAAGGAACAGCTGGAGGCCATGCGCGGCGAGGCCGACCGCGCCGAGCGCGACGGCAATCTCGAACGCGCCGCCGAACTGCGTTACGGCCGCATCCCCGAGGTCGAGAAGAAGCTCGAGGCCGCGCTGCCGCAAGCCGAGGCACGCGAGGACCTGATGCTCAAGGAGGAGGTCGGCCCCGACGACATCGCCGATGTCGTGTCGGCGTGGACCGGTATCCCGGCGGGCCGGATGCTCGAGGGCGAGACGGCCAAGCTGCTGCGGATGGAAGACGAGCTCGGCAAGCGCGTCGTCGGCCAGAAGCGGGCCGTGCAGGCCGTCTCGGATGCCGTGCGCCGCAGCCGTGCGGGTGTCGCCGACCCGAACAGGCCCACGGGCTCGTTCATGTTCCTGGGCCCGACCGGCGTCGGTAAGACCGAGCTCGCAAAGGCGTTGGCGGAGTTCCTCTTCGACGATGAGCGGGCGATGGTCCGCATCGACATGAGCGAGTACGCCGAGAAGCACTCGGTGGCCCGCCTGGTCGGTGCGCCTCCGGGCTACGTCGGATACGACCAGGGCGGTCAGCTGACCGAGGCGGTGCGCCGACGTCCGTACACGGTGATCCTGTTCGACGAGATCGAAAAGGCCCACCCGGACGTGTTCGACGTGCTGCTGCAGGTGCTCGACGAGGGCAGGCTGACCGACGGCCAGGGCCGCACGGTCGACTTCCGCAACACGATCCTGATCCTGACGAGCAACCTCGGCGCCGGCGGCACCGAGGAGCAGGTGATGGCCGCCGTGCGCGGGGCGTTCAAGCCGGAGTTCATCAACCGTCTCGACGACGTGATCGTGTTCGACGGGCTCAACCCCGAGGAGCTGGTCCACATCGTCGACATCCAGCTCGAGCAGCTGGCCAAGCGGTTGGCGCAGCGCCGCCTCACCCTCGAGGTGTCGCTGCCCGCGAAGCGGTGGTTGGCCCAGCGCGGGTTCGACCCGCAGTACGGCGCCCGCCCGCTGCGGCGGTTGATCCAGCAGGCCATCGGCGACCAGCTGGCCAAGCTGCTGCTGGCCGGTGACGTGCACGACGGCGACATCGTGCCGGTCAACGTCAGCCCCGACGGCGACTCACTGGTCCTGGGCTGAGCGATTCGGCGTGCTCGCTCATTCTCAGCGTGAGCGAGCACGCCGAACCCGCAAGATGGAAACGTGATCACACCCGTTCCCGGTAATCCGAACCTGCTCCTCGGCGCCTACGACCTGGCCACGCTGGGTTACGGCGCCGAGGAGTTCTTCGTCTCAGGCACCGCGAGGTCGTATGCGACCGACGCCACGGCCGACTACACCACCCGCATCGTGGTTCTGCAGCCGATCGATCGCGCGCTGTTCAACGGCGCGGTCATCGTCGAATGGCTCAACGTCAGCGGCGGCATGGACACACCCGCGGTGTGGGCGATGGCGCATCGCGAGATCGCCCGCTCGGGTTACGCCTACGTGGGGGTGTCGGCCCAGCGGGTCGGCATCGAGGGCGGGACAAGTCTGGTCGGCATCGACATGTCGCTGAAAACCCAAGATCCCGAACGCTATTGGCAATTGCATCATCCAGGAGACGAGTTTTCCTACGACATCTACACCCAGGTGGGGCGTCTGGTCGGCGGAGGCGCTGTCGAGGGGCTCCGCCCACAGATCCTGCTAGGGGTGGGCGAGTCGCAATCGGCCGTCTTCTTGTCGACCTACATCAATGAGATCGATCCGGAAGCCGCCGTGTTCGACGGATTTCTCGTGCACTCCCGGTTCGGCACCAGCGCGCCGCTGGATGGGGCGAACCTGTTCGAGGGGCACGAATCAACCCTGCAAGCCGTCCCGTTCCGGTCCGACCCCCGCGTCCCGGTCCTGGCGTTCATCACCGAGACCGACCTGGTCGGCGGCTTCCGGTTGGGGTATCACGCTGTGCGCCAACCCGACAATGACCGGCTGCGGACGTGGGAGATACCCGGCGCCGCCCACGCGGACAACTACACCATCATCGGCAGTTTCATGGACAGCGGATCCGCACCGCTGGCCGACCTCGCGGCCGCATTCGCGCCGACCAACGAGCTCATCGGCGAGAAGCTCTCCTACACCATCAACTTCGGGCCGCAGCACCACTACGTGTTGCAGGCCGCCGTTGCCCACCTGAACGACTGGGTGCGCACCGGCAGGCCCGCGCCCTCGGCCCCGACGATCGCGTTGACCGGATCCGACCCCGTGACGCCCGAACTCGACAACAGCGGCCTTGCCAAGGGCGGCGTCCGCACGCCCTGGGTGGACGTGCCGACCGCCCGCCTCTCTGGGCTCGCTCCCGACGAGAGCCCGATGTCGTTCATCTTCGGCTCGGGCGAGGTGTTCGACGGCCACGTGTTGAGCAGGCTCTATCCGGGCGGCAAGGACGACTACCTCGAACGTTTCACCGCGGCGCTGGACCAGGCGATCGAGGCGGGCTTCATCCTGGTCGCGGACCGCGCCGAGATCCTCGAGTTGGCGGCGATGAGCTACCCCGGCGCCTGAGCCCGGCATCGAAACCGCAGTCTCGCGGGCCGGCGCGGGGCCGGTTGGACGCTATGTGATGGGGCTGTGATCGAGATGAGTTCGGGATTCGGCGCTACCTGCAAGTAGGCTAGGGCGCAATGGTCCCGCTTTGGTTCACGCTGTCCGCGCTGTGTTTCGTCGGCGCGGCCGTGCTGCTGTACGTCGACATCGATCGTCGTCGCGGGCTGGGCCGTCGCCGCAAGTCGTGGGCTAAGTCACACGGCTTCGACTACGAACACGAATCGGCCGACATCGTCAAGCGCTGGAAGCGCGGCGTGATGTCGACCGTCGGCGACGTCACCGCCAAGAACGTCGTGCTCGGCCAGATCCGCGGCGAGGCGGTGTTCATCTTCGACCTCGAGGACGTCGCGACGGTGATCGCGCTGCACCGCAAGGTCGGCACCAACGTCGTGGTCGACCTGCGGCTCAAGGGCATCAAGGAGCCGCGCGAGAACGACATCTGGCTGCTCGGCGCGATCGGGCCGCGCATGGTCTACTCCACCAACCTCGACGCCGCACGCCGCGCGTGCGACCGGCGGATGGTGACCTTTGCCCACACGGCGCCCGACTGCGCCGAGATCATGTGGAACGAAGAGCACTGGACGCTGGTGTCGATGCCCGTCACCAGCACGCGCGCGCAATGGGACGAGGGCCTGCGCACCGTGCGTCAGTTCAACGACCTGCTGCGTGTCCTGCCGCCGACCCCGCAGGCCATGGCGAGCCAGAGCAGCCAGGCCGCGCCAGCGCGGCCCGGCTGCTCTGGCCCGCCCCGGCCCCCGGGGTCGGCGGCCGGACACCCCCCAGGGCGTGGGACTGACCCC
>JBNMQV010000033.1:0-33108 GCA_050205545.1 Mycolicibacterium celeriflavum | reverse complement strand
CGTCCGCAGCCATCGCGGGCGGGAGGGCGGGTACGAGCTGGCCCGTCCCGCGAACGACATCAGCCTCGCCGACGTGCTGCGCTGCATCGACGGTCCGCTGGCCAGCGTGCGCGACATCGGGCTCGGGGACCTTGCGTACACCGGGCCGACGACGCCGCTGACCGACGTCTGGCGGGCACTGCGCGCCAGCATGCGATCGGTGCTCGAGCAGACGAGCCTTGCCGACGTGGCCGCCGACGCGCTGCCCAAACACGTCCGCAAGCTCGCCGACGACTACCGCGACCAGGAGACCCAGCGCGGGCACTCGCTCAACTAGCCGGTCAATCCGCGCCGGATCCGTAAGGCCGGGTGATGATTTCGAGATAGTGACCGGCCAGGTTCTGAAAGTAGACCCCGCGACCGCCGTCGTTGTGGTTGATCTCGCCCGGCCGCATTCCGCGAGGATCGGCCCAGTGCTGCAGACCCCGCGTCCGGATGCGGTCGTAGATCTCGGTGAACTCGTCCTCGGAGACCAGGAAGGCGTAGTGCTGCGGGCGGATGTCTTCATCCGGCTCGACCTGTGCGTAGTCGAGGCTGGCGTCGTGTGCCAGATCCACGACCAGGAAATGGCCGAACTCTCTGGCAGGTGGCAACCCGAACAGTTCCGTGAAGAAGCGGGCGGACTCCTCGCGGTCTTTCGCGGCCACGATCGTGTGGTTGAACGTGATGGCCATATCGATTCAGTCAACCACCGCGGCGCTGCGTCAACAACGATGCACGATGGGGGGATGGCGGACATCGAGGTTCTCAAAGGTCCGAGGATCACGCTGCGCGCGCCGACCCTTGACGATGCGGAGCCCCTCTTCGAGCGGGCGGTGTCGGACCCGGAGGTGACGCACTACATGGCATGGCGGACACACCGCGACGTCGGCGAGACACGACGCGTCCTCACCGAGGTGTTCAACACCGGCGGCGAGACCACGTGGCTGATCGACCTGCGCGGCGACGGCCCGATCGGTGCGATCGGCTGGCGGCGACCGCAGCCGCACCACATCGACTTCGGCTATTACCTGGGCCGGCCGTGGTGGAAGCAGGGTTTCATGTCCGAGGCGGTTCAGCTGCTGTTCGACAAGGCGCATCGCGATCCGACCGTCTACCGGATCTCGGCGTACTGCCACGTCGACAACGCGGCATCGGCGAACCTGCTCGAACGCAACGGACTCAGCCTGGAAGGGCGCCTGGTTCGCTACACGGTGCTACCGAACATCAGCGACGAACCGCAGGACTGTCTGCTCTTCGCCAAGGCGGTGCGCTGATGTTCGATCTGCGCGACCTCACCACCCCGATCATCGTCGCACCGATGGCCGGCGGCCCGTCGACGCCCGAACTCGCCGCGGCGGGAAGCGCCGCCGGTGGTCTGGGGTTCGTGGCCGGTGGCTACCTCACCGCGCAGGCGTTCGCCGACCGCGTCGCCGCCGCGCAGAGCTTGACCACCGGACCGTTGGGCGCCAATCTCTTTGTCCCGCAACCGTCTGCGGTAACACCGTCGGCGATCGCGGATTACGCCGCGGCTCTTCGGGCCGATGCGGATCGCTACGGCGTGTCGCTGGGTGAGCCGAGGTTCGACGACGACGACTGGGCGGCCAAACTCGAGGTTCTGCTCGATCTGAAGCCCGCGGTGGCGTCATTCACCTTCGGCCTGCCCGGCGCCGCCGAGGTACAGCGGTTGCGCGCGGCAGGCATCACCACGGTGGGCACCGTGACGACGCCGGGCGAAGCGCGTCAGGCCGTCGAGCGCGGCGTGGATGCGGTCGCCGTGCAGGGCCCCGGGGCGGGTGGCCATCGCGGCACCTTCGATCCGACCGCGCAGCCGTCCGAAATCCCGCTGGACGAGTTGTTGGGAGCGGTCATCGCAGGCGTCGACGTGCCCGTCGTCGCCGCGGGAGGCCTCATGAGCGCCCAGGACGTCGACCGCGTGCGGCGTGCGGGCGCGGTGGCCGCGCAACTCGGCACCGCGTTTCTCCTCGCGGACGAATCGGGCAGCAGCGCCGTGCACCGTGCCGCGTTGCAAGATCGTGCCTTCACCGAAACCGTTGTGACGAAGGCGTTCTCGGGTCGCTATGCACGGGGTCTGCGGAACCGGTTCGTCGACGACCACGAAGGTCAGGCACCGTTGGGCTACCCCGAGGTGCACTACCTGACCAGCCCACTGCGCGCGGCGGCCGTACGCGCCGGGGATCCGCACGGTGTCAACGTGTGGGCGGGCACCGGCTTCCGTGAGGCCGCGCCGGGTTCGGTGGCCGAGATCATGAGCAGGCTCACCTGACGAATCACTTCGGAGCGCTCAACTCAAGCGCGATGTTGTCCGGATCGCGGAACTCGAGGATGTACATCGGGCCGATGTCCTTGATCGGTTCGTGGGCGATGCCGAGCTTGTCCAGATGGGCTTCCGCGGAATCGAGTTCGTCCTTGCTGGTCAGGCGGAACGCGACATGGTCGAGGCCCGTGCGGTCTTCGTCGAAGCGATCTGTGCCCACGGGCCGCAGCGCCACCAGGACACCACCCAGGTCGTAGATGACGCCGCCATACAGAAAGCTCAACGCCTCGCGCGTGGCGGCGTCGGCGCCCTCCGGTAGCTCGATGAACACGCGCCAACCGAACACCGACTCGTAGAACTCCCTGGACCGCTCGATGTCGGTGACCGTCAGCCGGAGGTGCGCGATGGACGCGGTGGTGATCGCCATGACCCTCATGCTGCCAGCCGTGCCAGAATCGCCGTCGTGCAAATCGGGATGACGATGCCGGTCATGGAAGCTGATCTCGACGCGGCGACGCTCGAGGCCTGGGCCCGGGCGATCGACGACGGATCGTTCTCGTCACTCTGCTGGGGGGAGCGCATCGCGTTCGACAACCCACACTCGCTGACGCTGCTCGGCGCGCTCGCCGCGTGGACCGAGCGGGTTCGCCTGGTGACCACCGTCGTGGTCCCGCAACTGCACGACCCCGTGATGCTGGCCAAAGCGCTGGCCACCGGCGACATGCTCTGCGGCGGACGGTTGACGGTCGGTTTCGGTGTGGGCGGCAGGGAAGAGGACTACCGCGCGGTCGGTGCCGACCCGGCAAGCCAGACCATGCGAGGGATGGCCGATCGCGTCGCGGTCATGCGGAGGGTCTGGGCGGGGGAGAAGATCACCGAATCCGTCCTCCCGGTCGGCCCGGCGCCGGTGCAATCCGGCGGGCCTCGACTGTTGGTCGGCACGATCGGGCCGAAGACGGTGCGCAGCGCGGCGTCATGGGCGGACGGGCTGGCAGGCACGACGCTCGACCTCGACGTCGACCGGCAGAACGAACTGTTCGATGTCGCGCGCACCGCTTGGGCCGAGGCCGGCAAGCCCGCACCGCACCTGGCGACGTCGTTCTGGTTCGCGATCGGTGAGGGCGACCAACCGCGCGAGCAGGTACACCGCCACCTGCGGCGCTACATGAACTGGATTCCCGGTGACCTCGTCGACGCGATGGCTCCCACGACGGGATGGGCGGGCACTGACCAGGAACTTCGCGACGTCTTGCACCGGTTCGAAGACATCGGCACCGACGAAATTCATCTGATTCCAACCAGTTCAGACGTTGATCAGGTGCGCAGGGCCGCCGAGGTGATCGGCGAGTTCGGCCGGTAGGCCGGTTGGCGGGCGGGGTTGCCGCGGTGGCAGTATGGAGCCGTCGGGGAAGTCGTGAGGGTCGCGTCGCGTTGGACAGCAATACCGAGCGTCCATAGCAGCGGCGGGGGCAGATCGCCGAAAGGAATCACGATGACGATGACAGGATTCAAGAGGTTTGCGGCCGGAGCCGTGTTGGCCGGTGCGCTGGGAGTCGCCTCTGCCGGCCTTGGTGCGAGCCAGGCCGCCGCCGACGATTGGCGCTGGGATCCGCCAGGACCTGGCCACGTCCACATTCCGGGACCACCGCCAGTGCATGTCCACGTCCCGAAGGTGCCGCCGGGGCATATCGCCCACATCCCCGGTGTGCCGCCGCCAGGACACTGGGACAAGCCGTGGAAGTGGTGGCATTAATCCGGGGCGTTCCCGCCTAGAACTTCAGGTGGTGGCTGGTGTCGCCGACCTGGTCGATGAAGATGGTGCGGCTGTCGAACCACCACGTGCCGTCGATGCGGTGAAAGGTGTCGCGGTAGCGGCCGGTCACGATTGCCTGCAGCGGTAGGTCCGGTGTCGCCTGCATGACGCAGTAGTACGCGCTACCGCGGGCGGTACCGGCCTCCTCGTCGACGTGCACCGTCACATTCGTGGTGAGGTGTTTGGTTTTCGGTGTGCCGTCGTCGTAGAAGCGCACGGCCATCTCGAACATCTCTCGCGCCCGGGCGGCACCCTCGAAAACCGTTTCCGGCGGCCCGTTCTCGACGCCGTGGATACGCCCGTGGGTGAACAGTGCGCCGACACCTTCGAGGTCGCCGGCGTCGATCAGCTCGGCGTAGGCGTAGACGAGATTCTCGATCTCGCGCGCGGAGTTGCTCATCGGCGAGAAGACAACCAGCACCGATGTGTCGTGTCAACGATCACGCGCGTTGGGGCCGTCGCTAACCTCATGCGGTGGCTACGAACTGGTCGCCGAGCCGGCTCGGCAATCTGAGCGGGAAGCGAATCATCGTCACCGGCGCGACGAACGGGGTCGGGCTGGCGACGGCGCGGGCGCTGGCCGCGGCCGGTGCCCATGTGATCCTCGCGGTGCGCAACGTCGAGCTCGGCGCGCAACGGGCCGCGGAGATGGGCGGGGACACAGCGGTGGTCAAACTCGACCTCGCCGATCAGTCGTCGGTGAAGGCCTTCCCCGAGCTGTTCGACGGCGACGTCGACATCCTCATCAACAACGCGGGCCTGGTCGCGCAGAACCGGCGCGAGACCGTTGACGGCTTCGAAATGACACTCGGCACCAACTTCCTCGGGCCGTTCACACTGACCAACCTCCTCTTCGAGCGGGTGCGGTCGAAGATCATCAACGTGGGCTCCGACGCGCACAAGTCGGCGACGTTCAACTTCGACGACCCGCATCTGCGCACGAGCAAGTGGTCGGCGTTCCCGGCGTATGCCCGTTCGAAGCTCGCGGTCATGATGTGGGGTCTCGAACTCGATCGCCTTCTGCGTGAGGCCGGGTCGCCGATCACCAGTTACTTGACGCATCCCGGGTGGGTGGCGTCGAACCTGTCCAACGTCTCCGAAAAGCCTGTGATGGCCGCGTTTCACGGGGTGGTCAAGGCGGTGGCCCAGGTGCTCGCCAACGACATCGACGCGGGCGCGGCGCCGACGCTGTACTGCATCACCGAGCCGATCCCACCCGGCAGCTACGTCGGCATCGACAGCAGATACGGCTTGAAGGGTGGGCCGACCTTGAGCGGCCGGGGCGCGGTCGCGTGCGATTACGACGACGCCAGAAGGCTGTGGGAGTTCGCCGAGAAGGAGACCGGGACGACTCTTCCCATCTGACGCGCAGAGGGGCCCTTGCGGCTCCGCCATACGCGCTGAGCCGCGGCGAGCTGCAGAAGGCGGCGCTACGACTGAGCCCCCACCGCTTTGATGCTGGTGCCCCCGGCAGGATTCGAACCTGCGGCCTTCTGCTCCGGAGGCAGACGCTCTATCCCCTGAGCTACGGGGGCGCTGAAGAACGGCGCCGTTGGGCCTGCACAGCGTAACGCATCCGGCTCATCGGTAACGGATTCGGGGGCTGACCACCCCAGACCATAGGATGGACCCTCGTGACCCCCGCCGATCTGGCCGACCTGCTCAAGACCACCGCCGCCGCGGTGCTGACCCAGCATGGGCTTGACGCGTCGGCACTGCCGGAGACCGTCACCGTCGAACGTCCCCGCAACCCCGAGCACGGCGACTACGCCACCAACCTCGCCCTGCAGCTGGGCAAGAAGGTCGGCGCCAACCCGCGGGAACTGGCCGGCTGGCTCGCCGCCGCCCTGGCCGAGAACAACGGCATCGCCGCCGCCGAGGTCGCCGGCCCCGGTTTCGTGAACCTGCGCCTCGAGGCGTCGGCGCAGAACGTGATCGTCACCGACGTCCTGGCCGCCGGCACGGCCTATGGCCACTCCGACGCCCTCACGGGCCAGAACATCAACCTCGAGTTCGTCTCGGCCAACCCCACCGGGCCGATCCACATCGGCGGCACCCGCTGGGCCGCCGTCGGCGACGCCCTCGGCCGCCTGCTGTCGACCCAAGGCGCCGCCGTCACCCGCGAGTACTACTTCAACGACCACGGCGCGCAGATCGACCGGTTCACCAACTCGTTGATCGCCGCCGCCAAGGGCGAGCCGCCCCCCGAGGACGGCTACGCCGGCGACTACATCAAGGACATCGCCGCCCAGGTGCTGGCCAAGGAACCCGACGCGCTGAGCCTCCCCGAGGACGAGATGCGCGAGACATTCCGCGCCATCGGCGTGGACCTGATGTTCGCCCACATCAAGCAGTCGCTGCACGACTTCGGCACCGACTTCGACGTCTACACCCACGAAGACTCGATGCACACCTCCGGACGCGTCGAACAGGCTGTCGCCCGGCTCCGCGAAGCGGGCAGCATCTACGAGAAGGACGGCGCAACCTGGTTGCGCACCACCGATTACGGCGACGACAAGGACCGCGTCGTCATCAAGAGCGACGGTGCGCCCGCCTACGTCGCTGCCGACATCGCCTACTACCTCGACAAGCGCCAGCGCGGGTTCGACCTCTGCATCTACATGCTCGGCGCCGACCACCACGGCTACATCGCGCGCCTCAAGGCCGTGGCGGCCGCGCTGGGGGAGGACCCGGCCACCGTCGAGGTGCTCATCGGTCAGATGGTCAACCTGGTGCGCGACGGCCAACCCGTCCGGATGAGCAAGCGTGCGGGCACGGTGATCACCCTCGACGACCTGGTCGAGGCGATCGGCGTCGACGCTGCCCGCTACTCGCTGATCCGGTCGTCGGTCGACAGCCCGATCGACATCGACCTCGCGCTGTGGTCATCGGCATCGAACGAAAACCCGGTCTACTACGTGCAATACGCACATGCGCGGCTCTCCGCCCTGGCCCGCAACGCCGCCGAGCTCGGCGTGGTGCCCGACACGGACAACCTGCAACTGCTGACTCACGAGAAGGAAGGCACGCTGATCCGCAACATCGGGGAATTCCCGCGCGTGCTCAAAACGGCTGCGGCCCTTCGTGAACCGCACCGCGTCTCTCGCTACCTCGAGGATCTCGCGGGCGATTATCACCGGTTCTACGACTCCTGCCGAGTCCTGCCGCAGGGCGACGAGGAGCCCAACGAGCTGCACGGCGCACGCCTGGCGCTGTGCCAGGCCACCCGCCAGGTGATCGCGAACGGCCTTGGCATCCTCGGCGTCTCCGCTCCGGAGCGCATGTGATCGCGCATCCGGCCGGACCCCGGCACGCCGAAGAGGTGCACCACGCCGGTGCCCCGCCCCGCCCGCAGTCGTCGTCCGAGCTTCTCATGTTGGCGCCGAACGTCTGGCCGCGCAGCACGGTTCGCGGCGCCGACGGCGTGGTGTCGATCGGCGGTGTGCCCGTCACGGACATCGCCGCGGAGTTCGGAACCCCGACGTTCGTGGTCGACGAGGACGATTTCCGGTCGCGCTGTCGCGAGATCGCCGCCGCGTTCGGCGGCGGTGAGAACGTGCGCTATGCCGCCAAGGCGTTCATGTGCAAAGAGGTCGCCCGTTGGATCGCCGAGGAGGGACTCTCGCTCGACGTTGCCAGCGGCGGTGAGATGGCCGTCGCGTTGGCCGGTGGCTTTCCCGCCGATCGAATCGCGTTGCACGGCAACAACAAATCGGTTGCCGAGCTGACCGCCGCCGTCAAGGCCGGTATCGAGCACGTCGTCGTCGACTCGATGATCGAGATCGACCGCCTGGATGAGATCGCCGGCGCCGCCGGTGTGGTGCAAGACGTGCTCGTTCGCGTCACCGTCGGCGTCGAGGCGCATACGCACGAGTTCATCTCCACCGCCCACGAGGACCAGAAGTTCGGGCTGTCGCTGGCCTCCGGCGCCGCCATGGACGCCGTGCGCCGGGTGTTCGAGACCGATCACCTGCGACTGAAGGGGCTGCACAGCCACATCGGCTCCCAGATCTTCGACGTCGCGGGATTCGAGATCGCCGCACACCGCGTCATCGGGTTTCTGCGCGACGTGGTCGCTGAGTTCGGCGTCGACAAGACGTCACAGATGTCGATCGTCGACCTCGGCGGTGGCCTCGGCATCTCGTATCTGCCCCAGGATGATCCGCCCCCGATCGCGGACCTGGCCGCCAAGCTGACCGCGATCGTGCGCGACGAGTCGGCCGCCGTTGGACTGCCCACGCCGCGGCTGGTCGTCGAGCCGGGACGGGCCATCGCCGGCCCCGGGACGATCACGCTCTACGAGGTCGGCACCGTCAAGGATGTCGCTGTCAGCTCGAACGCACACCGCCGCTACGTCAGCGTGGACGGCGGTATGAGCGACAACATCCGGACCTCGCTGTACGGGGCGGAGTACGACATCCGGCTGATTTCGCGGCAGACCGATGCCGCACCCGAGATCGCCCGGATAGTCGGAAAGCATTGTGAGAGCGGCGACATCGTCGTCCGCGACACGTGGGTTCCCGACGACATCCGCCCCGGCGACTTGGTCGGAGTCGCGGCGACGGGCGCCTACTGCTATTCCATGTCGAGCCGTTACAACCTGATCGGTCGCCCCGCCGTGGTGGCCGTGCGCGACGGGCGTGCCCGCCTGATCCTGCGCCGGGAGACGGTCGATGATCTGCTGAGTTTGGAAGTGAGGTGAGGAATGACTGACTCCGAAAAGCCCATTGGCGTAGCGGTCCTCGGCTATGGAAACGTCGGCAGCCAGGTTGTGCGCATCATCGAGCAGAGCGCTCGAGACCTGGCCGCGCGGATCGGCGCCCCGTTGGAACTCCGCGGGGTCGGCGTCCGCCGGGTCGCCGAGAACCGCGGAATTCCCGTCGACAAGCTGACTGACAACATCGAGGAACTCGTTTCCCGCGACGACGTCGACATCGTCGTCGAGTTGATGGGGCCCGTCGAACCCGCGCGCAAAGCGATCCTGACGGCGCTGGAACAGGGCAAGTCCGTGGTCACGGCCAACAAGGCGTTGATGGCGGTGTCGACAGGGGAGTTGGCCCAGGCGGCCGAGAACGCCCGCGTGGACCTGTATTTCGAGGCTGCCGTCGCCGGGGCGATCCCCGTGATCCGCCCCCTGACTCAGTCGCTGGCGGGCGATTCCGTGCTGCGAGTGGCAGGCATCGTCAACGGCACCACCAACTACATCCTCTCGGAGATGGACAGCACCGGCGCCGACTACACCAGCGCGCTGGCCGACGCGAGCGCCCTCGGTTACGCCGAGGCCGACCCGACCGCCGACGTCGAGGGATATGACGCCGCGGCGAAGGCCGCAATCCTGGCTTCGATCGCCTTCCACACGCGCGTCACCGCCGACGACGTCTACCGTGAAGGCATCACCAAGGTCAGCAGCGCCGACTTCGAGTCCGCCAAGGCGCTCGGATGCACCATCAAGCTGTTGGCGATCTGCGAGCGGCTCACCGGCGACAAGGGACAGCAACGGGTTTCGGCCCGGGTGTACCCCGCGCTGGTGCCGCTGGATCATCCGCTCGCCGCGGTCAACGGCGCGTTCAACGCGGTGGTCGTCGAGGCGGAGGCCGCGGGCCGCCTGATGTTCTACGGACAGGGTGCGGGCGGAGCGCCGACGGCCTCGGCGGTGATGGGTGATCTCGTCATGGCCGCACGCAACCGGGTGCAGGGCGGCCGCGGACCGCGCGAGTCGAAGTACGCCAAGCTGCCGATCGCGCCGATCGGTATCATCCCGACCCGCTACTACGTGAGCATGAACGTCGCCGATCGCTCCGGTGTGCTTTCTGCAGTGGCTGACGAGTTCGGCAAACGCGACGTCAGCATCGCCCAGGTGCGGCAGGAAGGCGTTGTCGACGAGTTCGGGCAGCGTTGCGGTGCTCGCATCGTGGTGGTGACCCACCAGGCCACCGACGCGGCATTGTCGGAAACCGTGGCGGCGCTGGCGGACCTCGACATCGTGCAGACCATCAACAGCGTGCTGCGCATGGAAGGAACCACCGAATGAGCACCTCAGCGCAGACCGTCCACCAGCCCTGGCCGGGGCTGATCGCCGCGTACCGGGACCGTCTGCCTGTCGAGGACGGCTGGACGCCGATCACGCTGCGCGAGGGCGGCACCCCGCTGCTGCCCGCGGCGCGACTGTCCGAACTCACCGGCTGCACAGTGCATCTCAAGGTCGAGGGGCTCAACCCGACCGGGTCGTTCAAGGACCGCGGTATGACCATGGCAGTGACCGAGGCGGTGGCGCGCGGCCAGCAGGCGGTGCTGTGCGCCTCGACTGGCAACACCTCGGCATCGGCGGCGGCCTACGCGGCCAGGGCCGGCATCACCTGCGCGGTGCTGGTGCCCCAGGGCAAGATCGCGATGGGCAAGCTCGCGCAAGCGGTAATGCACGGCGCGAAGATCATCCAGGTCGACGGCAACTTCGACGACTGCCTGGAACTGGCCCGCAAGCTGACCGCCGACTTCCCGACCATCTCGCTGGTCAACTCCGTCAACCCGTACCGGATCGAGGGGCAGAAGACGGCGGCCTTCGAGATCGTCGACGCGCTGGGCGTCGCGCCCGATGTGCACTCGCTGCCGGTCGGCAACGCCGGCAACATCACGGCCTATTGGAAGGGCTACACCGAGTACCGCCGCGACGGCGTCACGGATCGTCTGCCCCGCATGCTCGGGACACAGGCGGCCGGTGCGGCGCCGCTGGTGCACGGCGAACCCGTCAAGAATCCGGAAACCGTCGCCACGGCCATCCGGATCGGCTCGCCCGCATCGTGGACCACCGCCGTGGAGGCGCAGCAGCAGTCCGACGGCCGCTTCCTGGCGGCCACCGACGAGGAGATCCTGTCGGCCTACCACCTGGTGGCCAGCACCGAGGGCGTGTTCGTCGAGCCGGCATCGGCGGCCAGCATCGCCGGTCTGCTGAAATCGGTCGAAGACGGTTGGGTGGCGAAGGGTTCCACGGTCGTGTGCACGGTGACGGGTAACGGGCTCAAGGATCCCGACACGGCGCTGAAGGGCATGCCGTCGGTCATCGCGGTGCCCGTGGATCCGGTGGCCGTGGTCGAGCAACTGGGGCTGGGATAGCAGGTGACTCAAGCATTGCCGCCTGGGCTGAGGGCCACCTCCGTGGTGGCGGCATCCAGTGCGAACCTCGGCCCGGGCTTCGACAGCCTGGGCATTGCCTTGAGCCTGTACGACGAGATCGTAGTCGAGACAATCGATTCCGGCCTGACGGTCGAAGTCGAAGGCGAGGGTGAGGGCCAGGTGCCGCTGGACGAGAGTCACCTCGTCGTCCGGGCCATCCGGCGAGGGCTTCATGCGCTGGATCTCGGCGTGCCGGGGATGACGGTGCGCTGCCGCAACGACATTCCGCACTCACGAGGGCTCGGGTCCTCGGCCGCGGCGGTGGTCAGCGGGTTGTCGGTCGTCAACGGCCTTGCGGCTCAAGCTGGTTCACCGGTTCTGTCCGAACGCGATCTGGTCCAGTTGTCCTCGGAATTCGAGGGCCATCCCGACAACGCCTCGGCCGCGGTGCTGGGTGGCGGCGTGGTGTCCTGGACCGCGGGGGAGGAGTCGGCGCCCCGCTACGACGCCGCGCCGATCCGGGTGCACCCGGACATCCGTCTGTTCGTCGCGATACCGGACGAGCGTTCATCGACGGCCGAGACCCGCGTGCTGCTGCCGGAGAAGGTCAGGCACGCCGACGCGCGTTTCAACGTGAGCCGGGCCGCGCTGATGGTGGTCGCCCTGACGACCCGGCCCGATCTGTTGATGCCGGCCACCGAGGACGTCCTGCATCAACCGCAACGGGCCTCGGCGATGCCGGCGTCCGCGGAATACCTGCAGGTATTGCGGCGTTACGGCATAGCGGGGGTGCTGTCAGGAGCTGGGCCTTCGGTGCTTGCACTGAGCACGTCGCCGGAGCTGCCCGCCGAAGTTCTCGACTACGGCACCGCGAAAGGGTTCACCGTCAAATCCATGGAAATTGGTGATGGCGCCAGGTGGACGTCAGGCGCGGCCCTGCGCAGCTGAAACACGCTGGAACAGGAATCACAGGAGCAACACGACACACATGTCTTTCTTGCTTCCCGTCCCGATGCGGGATATTCTCGCTTTCGTCAGGCAATCGCAGCGTCTCTACCTGCGCCGACACTAGGACACCACCCATTTTCCCCGTGGTCTACTCGTGGATTGACGGTTCGTCGAATACCGGCGAGGCCCGGCCATCACCGTTGCAGGGGCAATGGTGGGGCCCACGCGTTCAGTGCATCGACTGATCGCACCGAACCCCCGCACGATTCGTTCTGCGAGGGAAAGAAAGGAAATCCGTGACTGAAACGGACCTGATCACGGCTGGGGGCAGCAGCGACAACGGTGAGCTGCCAAACGCCGTGAGTTCAGACACTTCAACTTCTGCGGCGGCGGATGCGCCGAACGCCACGCCGACCGCGGAGACCGCACCGACTGCTGAAGTCGCATCCGGCAATCGCGCCGGCTCGCTGTCGACCATGGTGTTGCCCGAGCTGCGTGCGCTGGCCAAGGAGATCGGCGTCGAGGGCGCGTCCGGCATGCGCAAGAGCGAGCTGGTGGCCGCGATCCGGGAACGACGCGGCGAATCGAACGGCCGCGGACAGGCGTCCGGCGGGGCGCCGGCCAAGACGGCCAACGAGGCCAAGACCGCCGAGCCCGCCAAGGACGCTTCGAACGCCGAGAGCGGCGAAGGCGACCGTGGTTCGAACGCCGATACCGAGCAACAGCCCCGCCGCCGTGAGCGTCGTGGCGCGTCGCGCGGCACCGGCTCACCCGAGGCCTCGGGCAACCAGACCGACAACGCAGCCCAGGACACCAAGGATCGCCAGAACGATCAGCCCAACAAGTCGGACAGCAAGTCCGAGGGCGATCAGCAGCAGGGCGACCAGCAGGGTGGCCAGAACCAGAACCGCGGCGGCGGCGGTAACAGCAACAACGACGACGACGGCGAGGGCCGCGGCGGTCGCCGGGGTCGGCGGTTCCGCGACCGCAGGCGCCGTGAGCGCGGCGGTGACGGCGGCGGTGACCGCGACACCGAACTGCGCGAGGACGACGTCGTACAACCCGTCGCGGGCATCCTCGACGTGCTCGACAACTACGCGTTCGTCCGCACGTCTGGCTACCTGGCCGGACCGAACGACGTGTACGTCTCGATGAACATGGTGCGCAAGAACGGCCTGCGCCGCGGCGACGCCGTGACCGGTGCCGTGCGCGTGCCCCGAGATGGAGAAGGCGGCGACAAGAACCCGCGGCAGAAGTTCAACCCGCTGGTACGCCTGGACACCGTCAACGGCAAGCCGGTCGAGGAGGCCAAGAAACGGCCGGAGTTCAACAAGCTCACGCCGCTCTACCCGAACCAGCGGCTGCGCCTGGAGACAAACACCGAGAAGCTGACCACCCGCGTCATCGACCTGATCATGCCGATCGGCAAGGGTCAGCGCGCGCTGATCGTGTCGCCGCCGAAGGCCGGCAAGACGACGATCCTGCAGGACATCGCGAACGCGATCACCACCAACAATCCGGAATGCCACCTGATGGTGGTGCTCGTCGACGAGCGTCCGGAAGAGGTGACCGACATGCAGCGCTCGGTCAAGGGCGAGGTCATCGCCTCGACGTTCGACCGGCCGCCGTCCGACCACACCCAGGCCGCCGAGCTGGCGATCGAGCGGGCCAAGCGGCTCGTCGAGCAGGGTAAGGACGTCGTCGTGCTGCTGGACTCGATCACCCGCCTGGGCCGCGCGTACAACAACGCGTCGCCCGCGTCGGGTCGCATCCTGTCCGGTGGTGTGGACTCGACCGCGCTGTATCCGCCGAAGCGGTTCCTGGGCGCGGCCCGCAACATCGAAGAGGGCGGTTCGCTGACCATCGTCGCCACCGCCATGGTGGAGACCGGTTCGACCGGCGACACGGTGATCTTCGAGGAGTTCAAGGGGACCGGCAACGCCGAGCTCAAGCTCGACCGCAAGATCGCCGAGCGGCGCGTCTTCCCGGCCGTCGACGTCAACCCGTCCGGCACGCGTAAGGACGAGCTGCTGCTCTCGCCGGATGAGTTCGCGATCGTGCACAAGCTGCGTCGCGTGCTGTCCGGACTGGATCCGCACCAGGCGATCGACCTGTTGATGAGCCAGCTGCGCAAGACCAAGAACAATTACGAGTTTCTGGTGCAGGTCTCCAAGACCACGCCGGGATCGATGGACGCCGACTGACCTCGGGGTTTAGGTGCGCTTCCGGGCGGAGGCGCACCGAAACAATCACTGATACGGGTCGGTGATCTCGCGGAGGGCCAACAGGGCTTCTCGCAGGTTCTCGAACCTGCGCGACCCCAGATGCGCTCGCCACTCGTCCTCGAGTTTGGCGATCTCTTCGCCGGCGGCTCGGCACACCGCCATGCCCTTTTCGCTCAACGTGACAAGCCTGGCTCGCGCGTCGTTCGGATCCGGTGAGCGCACGACGTAACCGGTACGTTCGAGTTGATCGAGCAGGGCGCCGGCAGTCTGTTTGGTGACGCGCGCCTGTTCGGCGAGGTCGGTCAGCCGCATTCCGCCCGAATTCACGTTTCGCAGGTCTAGGCGCTGCATGAGCCTCGACTGCGCGAGCGTGATGTCGTCGGCACCCGCCGCGACCAATGCCTCCATCACGCGTGCTTCGGCGGCGCGATGACCGATGAACATCAACGTCGCGGTGCTCACCCAGTCGTTCACCCCGTTGACGTTAGTACGGTTCCCTGACTATGTTGTCAGGGAACCTGACTAAACGAGGGGACGGCCATGGATTCGGACACCGTGTGGCGACACATCGACGAGCAGCGCGCGAACCTGGCCGACATGCTGGACGCGATCGAGTCCGAGCGATGGTCGACACCGTCGCTGTGCGAGGGGTGGACCGTGCGGGAGGTGGCCGCGCATATCACGCACTCTCAATTGCCGAAGTCGACGATGGTCATCGCGCTGATCCGGTCCGGCTTCCGGTTCAACGCCATGGTCTATCGAGCCGCTTTGCAGGACAAGCGATCACCGAGTGAACTCACCGCCGCGCTGCGCGGTATGAGTGGCTCACGGAAACGTCCGCCGGGCACCAGCGAACTCGATCCGCTGCTCGATGTGCTCGTGCACACGCAGGACGTCGCGGTGCCCCTGGGGGTTGACCGGCCCATGCCGGTGGACGCGGCGGTCGCCGCGGCGGAACGCGTGTGGACCACCGCGTTTCCGTTCAATGCGCGACGGCGTCTGCGCGGGGTGGAACTTGCGGCAACAGACGCCGACTTCCGCGTCGGGGAGGGCCGCCTTGTCGAGGCGCCGATCCGCGACATCCTCATGGCGCTCACCGCTCGCCCCACCTCGATATCGGCGCGCATCGAGTCGCTCAGCGACCAGTGATCATTCGGCGGGAGCGGCTCGCAAACCGGGCATGACGTAGCGGCGCAGATGTCGCAACACCGCGTCGCCGTCGCTGGGGTCGAGCGTCTTGCCTGGCACCGTCGCCAGCGAGATCAGCACGCGGGCAAGCCATTCCGATGCCTCGGCGATATCCGTGTTGCGATGGATCTCGCCCGAATCGCGCGCGGCGACCAGGTAGCGCGACCAGAAGTCGGCCAAGTCGGGCACCAGTCCCTGCACGCCGGCGCCCGCACAGGCTGCGAACTCCTCCGGCTCGTCGATGCGCAGCTTCATCAGCAGGGTGCCCGGGTCGTCGTAGGCGGTGCGTCCATGCAGGACACCGGCGGCAAGCTGCCGGTCCAGGCCCTCGAAACGCTCGAGCATTCCGTGCGCCTCGGACCAGTAGGCCTCGTTGAGCCGGACGATCGCCGCGCCCAGCAGCGAGGTCTTGTCGGGGAAGTGGCGGTACAGCCAACCACGGGACACACCCGCCACCTCGGCCACCTCCGAAACGGTGGTCGAACGAATTCCCTTGGCGCGCAAGCAGGCCTCGGCCGCGTCGATGAGACGCTCGCGGACGTTCTTGGTGGCGGCGCCGCTCGTCACCAGGTCGACTCCTCCGTCAATGTCGCCCGCAAGTGGGCCGATCGGAGCATTGTGTCATGGTAGACACAATCACAAATCTGTTCACGGTCGAGAGGTGAGCCATGGCGGACACGCTCCAGCAGCTGCTCAACGAGCGCGCCGACCGCGACACCGTCGCCATTCGGTATGGAGACCGCACCTGGACTTACCGCCAATACGTCGACGAGGCCAAGAAGCAGGCCGCCGCCCTCATCGCCGCCGCCGACCCGGACCGACCGCTGCACGTCGGGGTGCTGCTGGGCAACACCCCCGACATGCTGATCGCGCTCGCGGCGGCCGGGCTCGGCGGCTATGTGGCCTCCGGCATCAACACCACGCGCCGCGGGGAGGCGCTGGCGCGCGACGTCATCAAGGTGGACTGCCAGTTCCTGATCACCGACGCCGAACACCTCCCGCTGCTCGACGGCCTGGACCTGCCGGGGGTCACGGTGTTCGACACGTCGAGCGCGGATTGGACCCAATTCGTGGCCGGTGCGCCGGCGTTCGTCCCGCACCGGGAGGTCGCGGTCGACGACACGTTCATGATGATCTTCACGTCCGGTACCAGCGGCGATCCCAAAGCAGTCCAGGTTGCCAACCTCATGGTGTTGTTCGCGGGCAACGCGCTGGCAGAGCGGTTCGATCTCACCGAGCAGGACGTCTGCTACCTCTCGATGCCGATGTTCCACTCCAACGCCGTGGTCGGCGGATGGGCGCCCGCGTTGGTCGCCGGGGCGGCGATGGTGCCCGCCAAGTTCTCTGCCTCCCGGTTCCTGACCGACATCCGACGCCACGGCGTGACGTACATGAACTACGTCGGCAAGCCGCTGGCCTACGTGCTGGCGACGCCTGAACAACCCGACGATCGCGACAACCCGCTGCGTGTCGCGTTCGGGAACGAGGCCACCGACCGCGACATCGAGGAGTTCGGCCGTCGCTTCGACGTCACCGTCGACGACGGTTTCGGATCGACGGAGAACGCCGTCATCATCACCCGGACCCCGGATACGCCGAAAGGTTCGATCGGGCAAGGGTTTCCGGGTGTGGCGATTTACAACAGCGACACCGTCACCGAGTGCGCGGTCGCGGAGTTCGACGAGAACGGCGCGCTGACCAACGCCGACGTCGCGATCGGAGAGCTCGTCAACACCGACGGCAGCGGGCTGTTCCGCGGCTACTACAACGATCGCGGCGCCACCGACGAGCGGATGCGCCACGGCATGTACTGGTCGGGCGACCTGGCCTACCGCGACGCCGACGGCTTCATCTATCTGGCCGGGCGCACCGCCGACTGGATGCGGGTCGACGGGGAGAACCTCGCGACCGCTCCCATCGAGCGGATCCTGCTGCGGCTTCCTGCGGTCAACCGCGTCGCGGTCTACCCGGTGCCCGACGAGCTCGTCGGCGACCAGGTGATGGCCGCCCTCGTGCTGCAGGACGACGCCGAACTCGACCCGGAGACGTTCGAGGAGTTCCTGGCCGCCCAGCGCGACCTGTCGCCGAAGGCGTGGCCGCGCTACGTGTGGGTCGCCGATGACCTGCCCAGCACCGCGACCAACAAGATCCTCAAGCGCGAGCTCGTCGCGCGCGGGTTCGCACCGGACGGCAGGCGGCTCTGGCGGCGTGACGGCAGCAGGTTCCACCCGCTCGAGTGACGGCCCACCCACCGCCGAGCGCTCGGTCTTGTACAGATTTCCGGCCGATTCCGTACCAGGATGAGCGCTCGCGGTCGAGGGCCGCTGTGGAATACCCGCCGGTGCGCGCGCGTTTAGGCACTTGGCGGTTGAGCTGGCATAATGGACCGCCGACCCTCGGTTCCGGTTCACGCCCGTCACCTCCAGCACGGAGGGGCGACCCGGGGCCCACGATCGAAGAGGAAACCATGAAAACGGGTATTCACCCTGATTACGTAGAGACCACCGTGCACTGCGGCTGCGGAAACACGTTCACCACGCGGAGCACGAAGCAGAGCGGCCAGATCCATGTCGAGGTCTGCTCGCAGTGCCATCCCTTCTACACCGGCAAGCAGAAGATCCTGGACAGCGGTGGCCGGGTGGCGCGCTTCGAGAAGCGCTACGGCAAGCGCAAAGCCGCGGACAAGGCCGACAAGGGCTCAGCGGACAAGTAGCTTCCCTTCCGGCGCCCGATCTGCCGCATCAGCGGCCAGGCCGGGCGCCGGTTTGCGTTTCTGAAGGGGTTACTGAGAGGAGGCCGACATGGCTCGCGCTGAATCCCCGGCTCAGCCGGGAGCGATCGACGCGCTGCTGGCCGAGCACGCTGACCTCGAGCGTCAACTCAGCGACCCGGAACTGCACAGCGACGCGACCCGTGCCCGCAAGGTCGGCAGGCGGTTCGCGCAGGTGTCGCCCATCGTCTCGACGTACCGCAAGCTCGAGGCGGCCCGCGGCGACCTGGAGACGGCCCGCGAGTTGGCTGCCGACGACCCGTCGTTCGCGGCCGAGGTCGACGAGCTGACCGCCACCGTCGAGCAGCTCGACACCCAGTTGACCGACCTGCTGGCCCCCCGCGATCCGCACGACGCCGACGACATCGTCCTCGAGGTCAAGTCGGGGGAGGGCGGTGAGGAGTCCGCGCTGTTCGCCGCCGACTTGGCCCGGATGTACATCCGGTACGCCGAACGCCACGGCTGGACCGTCACCGTGCTCGACGAGACGTTTTCCGACCTGGGCGGCTACAAGGACGCGACGCTGTCCATCCGCAGCAAGGGCGACTCCGCCGACGGCGTGTGGTCACGGCTGAAGTTCGAGGGCGGCGTGCACCGGGTACAACGCGTCCCGGTCACCGAGTCGCAGGGCCGCGTGCACACCTCGGCCGCCGGCGTGCTCGTCTACCCCGAACCCGAAGAGGTCGAAGAGGTGCAGATCGACGAATCCGATCTGCGCATCGACGTGTACCGGTCGTCGGGCAAGGGCGGTCAGGGCGTCAACACCACCGACTCGGCGGTGCGTATCACCCACCTGCCCACGGGCATCGTCGTCACCTGCCAGAACGAGCGGTCCCAGCTGCAGAACAAGGCTCGCGCGATGCAGGTGCTCGCCGCGCGTCTGCAGGCACTAGCCGAGGAACAGGCGCAGGCCGACGCGTCCGCCGACCGCGCCAGCCAGATCCGCACCGTGGACCGCAGCGAACGCATCCGCACCTACAACTTCCCCGAGAATCGGATCGCCGACCACCGGATCAACTTCAAGGCGCACAACCTCGACCAGGTGCTCGACGGGGACCTCGACGACCTGTTCGACGCGCTGGCCGCCGCGGACAAACAAGCGAGACTGCAGGCCACATGACGCGGCCCAGCCCGGCGCCGGCATCCACCCCGCTGAGCCGGCTCATCGACGCCGCCGCGGCGGTGCTGGCCGAAGCGAGCGTCGCCGCACCGCGCGTCGACGCCGAACTGCTCGCCGCGCACGCTTTGGGCACCGACCGGGCCCGGCTCCGGTTCGTCGATGCCGGCCCCGATTTCACCGACCGGTACAACGAGCTCATAGGCGGGCGCGCCCAGCGCATCCCGCTGCAACACCTCGTCGGCACGGCGCCGTTCGGCCCGGTCAAGGTGTTCGTCGGCCCGGGTGTGTTCATCCCGCGGCCCGAGACCGAGGCCATCCTGGAATGGGCGATGGCACGACGGTTGCCCGACGAGCCGGTGATCGTCGACCTGTGCACGGGCAGCGGTGCGCTGGCGCTGGCGCTGTCGAGGCACTGGCCGGGCGCGCGCGTCATCGCCGTCGACGACTCCGAGGCGGCACTCGGCTACGCCCGAAAGAACCTGGCCGGCTCGGTCGTGGAGATCGTCCACGCCGACGTGACCGCGCCCGGCCTGCTGCCCGAGCTCGACGGTGCCGTGGATCTCGTCGTCGCGAATCCGCCCTACATTCCGGACGGCGCGCAGCTGGAACCCGAAGTGGCCGAACATGATCCGGTCCATGCGCTGTTCGGGGGACCGGACGGCATGCACGTGATCGAGTCGATTGTCGACGTCGCGGTCAGGTGGTTGCGCACCGGCGGGCTGGTGGCGGTCGAGCACGACGACACCACCTCGGACCGCACCGTCGAGTGTTTCCGCCGGTCAACGCATTTCGGCGACATCACCCCCCGGCGCGATCTGACCGGACGGCCTAGGTTCGTGACCGCACGGAGGACCGCATGAGGCGCGAAGGAGTCGCGGCATGAGTCAGTTGTTCGACTGCTCGGATGCCGACCAGCGCGAGACGGGCATCGCATCGGCGATCAGTGCGCTCAAGGGCGGCCGGCTGGTCGTGCTGCCGACCGACACCGTCTACGGCATCGGCGCGGACGCGTTCGACAGCGAGGCGGTCGCCGCCCTGCTCGCGGCCAAGGGTCGCGGGCGCGACATGCCCGTTCCCGTGCTCGTCGGGTCCTGGCACACGATCGAGGGACTGGTGTACAACGTGCCGAACAGCGCACGCGAACTCATCCGCGCGTTCTGGCCGGGCGCACTGAGCCTGGTGGTGCGTCAGGCGCCGTCGTTGCACTGGGACCTCGGCGACGCGCACGGAACCGTGATGCTGCGCATGCCCCTTCATCCGGTGGCGATCGAGCTGCTGCGGGCGGTCGGCCCGATGGCGGTCTCGAGCGCCAACGTCTCCGGTCGCCCGCCGGCGGTCACCGCGGAAGCGGCGCGCGAACAACTCGGCGAACAGGTCGAGGTGTATCTCGACGCCGGAACCTCCGAGCAGCAGGCGGCGTCGACGATCGTCGACCTCACCGGCGCGCACCCCCGCGTGCTGCGCGAAGGCCCGGTCAGACTCGAGGCGATCGCGACCGTGCTCGGTGTGGAGCCGACGACGTTGACGGGCTCAGATTGACCTTGGTGCAGTACGGTTCACCGGTGGTCTACGCCACCGACACGCTGTTGGCACTCAACGATCGCGGTGCGGGTGTACCGATCCGGGAGCTCGCGCTGGTCGGCTTGACGGCGGCGATCATCACGTACTTCGCGACGGGTTGGGTCCGGGTGTTCGCGCGTCGCGTCGGCGCGGTCGCGATCCCGCGCGACAGGGACGTGCACGCGCAACCGATTCCGCGGATGGGCGGGCTCGCGATGTACATCGGGGTCGCGTTCGCCGTGCTGCTGGCCTCCCAGCTGCCTGCCCTGACGCGGGGGTTCGTCTATTCGACGGGCATGCCCGCGGTCGTCGTCGCGGGCGGGCTGATCATGGTCGTCGGTTTGATCGACGACCGTTGGGGTCTGGACTCGTTGACGAAGTTCGCGGGGCAGATCACCGCGGCGAGCGTGCTGGTCACGATGGGCGTGGCGTGGAGCGTCCTCTACATCCCCATCGGCGGCGTCGGCACGATCGTCCTCGACCAGGTGTCGTCGATCCTGCTGACGCTGGCGCTGACGGTCTCGATCGTCAACGCGATGAACTTCATCGACGGCCTGGACGGCCTGGCCGCTGGCCTCGGGCTGATCACCGCATCGGCGATCTGCATCTTCTCCGTCGGATTGCTGCGCGACCACGGCGGTGACGTGTTGTTCTATCCGCCCGCGGTGATCTCGGTGGTGCTGGCCGGGGTGTGCCTCGGCTTTCTGCCGCACAACTTCCACCCCGCCAAGATCTTCATGGGCGACTCCGGGTCGATGCTGATCGGGCTGATGCTCGCGGCCGCCTCGACGACGGCCGCCGGGCCCATCTCGCAGACCGCGTACGGGGTGCGCGACGTGTTCGCGTTGCTTTCGCCGTTCCTGCTCGTCGTCGCGGTGATGTTCGTGCCGGCTCTCGACACGCTGCTGGCGATCATCCGGCGCACTCGTGCGGGAGTGCACTTCACCACGCCGGACAAGATGCATCTGCACCACCGGCTGCTGCAGATCGGCCACTCGCACCGGCGGGTGGTCCTGGTGATCTATCTGTGGGTGAGCATCGTCTGCTTCGGCGCGGCCAGCACGATCTTCTTCGATCCGCGCTACAGCGGGGCGGTCATGCTGGCCGCGATCCTCGTCGCCGTCGTGGTGACCTTGATCCCGCTTCTGCGGCGTCGAAATGGTCAGTTTCAGCCGATGTACGACGAAAAGTAGTAGACCCCCTTTTATGCCTCCCACCATGTGTTAGGGTGCAGTCAGAACCCGAAAAAACCTCGCGGGTTGCCGGCCCCCGGGCCGTCGGTTGACCACCGATCGGCACGGAACCACGACCGACAAAGGGAGCTGCCCCGTGGGTGAATTCAGCGAGCCAAACGCCCTCCGATACGCTCAGGGCGCCACGCACGCAAATCATCGGGGCAGCCACCGTGAACCGCGGATTGAGGTGAAGTTGTGACGACGCCAGCGCAGGATGCGCCGTTGGTGTTTCCCTCGGTTGCCTTCCGGCCGTTGCGCCTGTTCGTGATCTGCGTGGTGTTCGCCGGTTTGGTGACCGGCGTGGCCGCTTTCCTCGGACATCCGATGGTGGGGGTGTTCTTCGGTGTCGGGCTCGGCCTGGGGTTGCTCAACGCCATTCTCGTGCAGCGTTCGGTGGATTCCATTACGGCCGAAGATCATCCGCTGAAGCGCAAGATGGCGCTGAACTCCGCGACCCGGCTGCTGATCATGACGGTCATCGGGTTGACCATCGCGTTCATCTTCCGGCCCCAGGGTCTGGGCGTCGTGTTTGGAATGGCGTTGTTCCAGGTATTGCTTGTAGTTTCCACGGCTTTGCCTGTGATGAAAAAGCTCAAGGCAGGTGCCGGTGACGGACTCGAAGGAGAGGCTCCGCAGCAATGACGGGATTTGATGTCGCCGGCCAGTCGGCCCAGACGATCCTGGCCGCCGAATCCGGCATCCAGGTCGGCCACCACACGGAGGCGCACTGGTTCGGGCTGACGGTGAACACCGATACCGTGCTGGCGACGGCCATCGCCGCCGTGATCGTGCTGGGCTTGGCGTTCTATCTGCGGGCCAAGGTGACCTCGAGCGGTGTTCCCAGTGGGGTGCAACTGTTCTGGGAAGCCATCACGGTGCAGACGCGCAACCAGGTCGAGGCGGCCATCGGCATGAAGATCGCGCCGTTCGTGCTGCCGCTCGCTGTCACGCTGTTCGTCTTCATTCTGACCGCCAACTGGCTCTCGGTGCTTCCGGTGCAGTACACCGACTCCAGCGGTGCGATCCACGAGCTACTCAAACCGCCGGCCTCCGACATCAACTTCGTGCTGGCGCTGGCGCTGTTCGTGTTCATCGCCTACCACGCCGCGGGCTTCTGGCGCCGCGGTCCGCTCGGCCACCCGTGGCGCGTGCTCAAGGGTCACGTCACCATCCTGGCTCCGATCAACCTCGTCGAGGAGATCGCCAAACCGGTTTCGCTGTCCCTGCGACTCTTCGGCAACATCTTCGCCGGCGGCATCCTGGTCGCGCTGATCGCGCTGTTCCCGCCGTACATCATGTGGCTGCCGAACGCGATCTGGAAGAGCTTCGACCTGTTCGTCGGCGCGATTCAGGCCTTCATCTTCGCGCTGCTGACGATCCTGTACTTCAGTCAGTCGATGGAACTCGAAGAAGACCACCACTAACCAACCGAACAAGCAGGACCCACAACCTGGTAGGACAGCTACCAGTTATCAAGGAGGATAAGGAATGGATCCCACTATCGCTGCCGGCGCGCTCATCGGCGGTGGACTGATCATGGCCGGCGGCGCGATCGGTGCCGGTATCGGTGACGGCATCGCGGGTAACGCGCTGATCGCCGGCATCGCTCGGCAGCCCGAGGCACAGGGCCGACTGTTCACTCCGTTCTTCATCACGGTGGGTCTGGTCGAGGCGGCGTACTTCATCAACCTCGCCTTCATGGCGCTGTTCGTCTTCGCCACGCCGGTCGGCGGTTAATGCCGGCCATGGCTGACTCGAACGTCGTTCTGTTGGCGGCAGAGGAAGGCGGACAGAGCAACTTCCTCATCCCCAACGGCACTTTCTTCTTCGTGCTGCTCATCTTCCTGATCGTGCTCGGCGTGATCGCGAAGTGGGTCGTGCCACCGATCTCCAAGGTGCTGCACGAGCGCGAAGCCATGGTGCAGAAGACGACTGAGGACAACCGGCGGGCAGCCCAGCTGCGGGCTGCCGCGGAAGCCGACTACCGCGAGGTGATGGCGAACGCGCGCCGCGAGGCGACGAATGTCCGTGAGGAAGCCCGCGCCGAGGGACGGCAGATCATCGACGACGCACGGACACGTGCCAACACCGAGGTGTCGACTCTGCTCCAGCAAGCCAACGAAGAGCTGACGCGACAATCCAGGGATCTGACGTCCGACCTCCAGGCGTCGGTCGAGACCTTGGCGGCGAATCTGGCGAGCCGTGTCCTCGGCGTCGATGTGACGACTCGGACCGTTCCGGTATCGACGGGCCAGGGGAGCTAACGCATGTCGACTTTCATCGGACAGCTGATCGGTTTCGCGCTGATCGTCTTCCTTCTGGTGCGATACATCGTGCCTCTGGTGCGACGGATGATGGACACCCAGAAGGAAACGGTCCGCAGGCAACTCGAAGAGCACGCCGAGGCCGAGAAGAAGGTGGCCGACGCCGACACCGAGCACGCCAAGGCCCTGGAACAGGCCAAGGCCGAGGCCGCTGAGGTGATCGAGGAGGCCCGCCGGGACGCCGAGAAGATCGCCGAGCAGCTTCGGGTGCAGGCCGATCAGGAGCTGGAGCGGATCAAGACCCAAGGTGCGCAACAGGTTCAGCTGCTGCGCCAGCAGCTCGTCCGCGAGCTGCGGCAGAGCCTGGGCGCCGAGTCGGTCCAGCGCGCCGGCGACATCGTGCGCAATTTCGTGTCCGACAGCTCCGAGCAGTCCGCGACCGTCGATCGATTCCTCGGCGAGCTCGACGAGATGGCACCGTCGACGACCACCTTCACCGACAGCACCACGGCGAAACTCCGCGCCGCCAGCCGCGAGTCGCTGGGCCAACTGGTCGAGCGCTTCGACTCCGTGGTGTCGGGTCTCGACGCGGACGCGCTGACCCGCCTGGCGGACGACCTGGCGTCGTCGGCGAAGCTGTTGCGCCGCGAGGCCGTGCTCTCCCGTCATCTGGCCGACCCCTCGAGCGACGATCAGCCGAAGGTTCGACTGGTCGAGCGTCTGTTCTCCGGCCAGGTTTCGGACAACGCGCTCGAGATCCTCAAAACCGCTGTGTCGCAGCGCTGGTCGAGCACCTCCGATCTGCTCCACGGCATTCAGCATCTCGCCCGGTTGGCACTCCTGGTGCGCGCAGAAGACGAGGGGCAGATCGAGGACGTCGAGGACCAGCTGTTCAGGTTCAGCCGCATCCTCGACGCCGAGCCGCGCCTGATCTCGCTGCTCAGTGAGTACACCGCTCCGCTGGACGGTCGAATCGGCCTGCTGAACAACGTGCTTGGCCGCCGGGCGAACAAGAACACCGCCGACCTGCTGCGTCAGACGCTCGACCTGTTGCACGGGGAACGCGCGGACGAGGCCGTTCGCGAACTCGCGAATCTGGCGGTCTCCCGGCGCGGTGAGGTCGTCGCGCAGGTGCGCGCGGCCGCCGAACTCAGCGATGCCCAGAGCGAGCGGCTCACCGAACTGCTCACCCGCATCTACGGCCGTCCGGTTTCGATCCAGCTCGACGTGAACCCCGACCTGCTCGGCGGGTTGACGATCGCCGTCGGCGACGAGGTGATCGACGGCTCGCTGTCGTCCAAGCTGGCCGCGGCCGAGACCCGCCTACCCGACTGACCCACCACCCCAAGACCCACACACGAAGTAGGAAGACGAAAAGCCATGGCAGAGTTGACGATCTCCGCGGATGAGATCCAGGGCGCGATCGAGGAGTATGTCGCCGGCTTCGAGGCGGAGACCGAGCGCGAAGAGATCGGCACCGTCGTCGACGCAGGCGACGGTATCGCTCACGTCGAGGGCCTCCCGTCGGTCATGACGCAGGAGCTGCTCGAGTTCCCGGGCGGCGTGTTGGGCGTGGCCCTGAACCTCGACGAGCACAGCATCGGCGCCGTCATCCTCGGTGACTTCGAGAAGATCGAAGAGGGCCAGCAGGTCAAGCGCACCGGCGAGGTTCTCTCGGTGCCAGTGGGTGACGCCTTCCTCGGCCGCGTGGTCAATCCGCTGGGCCAGCCGATCGACGGCCGTGGCGAGATCGAGACGACCGAGCGTCGCGCCCTCGAGCTCCAGGCGCCGTCGGTGGTGCAGCGCCAGGGTGTGAGCGAGCCGCTGCAGACCGGCATCAAGGCCATCGACTCGCAGACCCCGATCGGCCGCGGGCAGCGTCAGCTGATCATCGGCGACCGCAAGACCGGTAAGACCGCCGTCTGCGTGGACACGATCCTCAACCAGCGCCAGAACTGGGAGACCGGCGATCCCGAGCAGCAGGTCCGCTGCGTGTACGTGGCGATCGGCCAGAAGGGCACCACGATCGCCAGCGTGCGCCAGACCCTCGAAGAGGGCGGCGCGATGGACTACACGACCATCGTTGCCGCACCGGCTTCGGACTCGGCCGGCTTCAAATGGCTTGCGCCGTACACCGGTTCGTCGATCGCTCAGCACTGGATGTACGACGGTAAGCACGTGCTCATCGTCTTCGACGACCTGACCAAGCAGGCCGAGGCGTACCGCGCGATCTCGCTGCTCCTGCGCCGCCCGCCGGGCCGCGAGGCGTACCCGGGCGACGTGTTCTACCTGCACTCGCGTCTGCTGGAACGTTGCGCGAAGCTCTCCGATGAGCTCGGTGGCGGCTCGCTGACCGGTCTGCCGATCATCGAGACCAAGGCCAACGACATCTCGGCGTACATCCCGACCAACGTCATCTCGATCACCGACGGCCAGTGCTTCCTGGAGACCGACCTGTTCAACCAGGGTGTGCGGCCGGCGATCAACGTCGGTGTGTCGGTGTCGCGCGTTGGGGGCGCGGCACAGATCAAGGCGATGAAGGAAGTGGCCGGGTCGCTGCGTCTGGACCTTTCGCAGTACCGCGAACTCGAGTCGTTCGCGGCGTTCGCGTCCGACCTCGACGAGACGTCGAAGGCGCAGCTGGACCGTGGCGCCCGGCTCGTCGAGCTGCTCAAGCAACCGCAGAGCAGCCCGATGCCGGTCGAGGAACAGGTCGTCGCGATCTTCCTCGGCACCAGGGGCCACCTGGATTCCGTACCCGTCGAAGATGTTCAGAAGTTCGAGCGCGAGTTCCTCGACCACGTGAAGGGGTCGCAGGAGGGCATCCTCAAGGAGATCCGGGAGAGCAAGAAGCTTTCCGAGGAGCTGGAGGACAAGCTCGAGAAGGTCGTGAACGACTTCAAGAAGGGCTTCGCCACCACCGACGGCAGCTCGGTCGTCCCCGACGAGCATGTCGAGGCGATGGACGAGGAAGACGTCGAAAAGGAATCGGTGAAGGTCCGTAAGCCCGCCCCGAAGAAGAAGTAAGGCCTGAACACAGATGGCTGCCACACTGCGCGAATTGCGCGGCCGCATCCGCTCCGCGGGGTCGATCAAGAAGATCACCAAGGCCCAGGAGCTGATTGCGACGTCGCGAATCGCCAAGGCGCAGGCCCGAGTCGAGGCGGCTCGGCCCTACGACCGTGAGATCACGAACATGCTCACCGAGCTGGCGAGCGCGAGCGCGCTGGATCATCCGCTGCTCGTCGCGCGCGAGAACCCTCGGCGGGCCGGTGTGTTGGTGGTGTCGTCGGACCGGGGCCTCGCGGGCGCGTACAACGCGAACATCTTCCGGCGCTCCGAGGAGCTGTTCTCCCTCCTTCGTTCGGAGGGTAAGGAACCGGTCCTGTACGTGGTGGGCCGGAAAGCCCTCGGGTACTACAGCTTCCGCAACTGGGACATCCAGGAGTCGTGGACCGGCTTCTCCGAGCGGCCCGATTATGAGAACGCCCAGGAGATCGCGTCGACGCTGGTCGACGCTTTCACGGCCGGTATGGATGACGAAGGCGACGATCCCGGCGCCGACAACATCCTCGGCGTCGACGAACTGCACATCGTGTTCACCGAATTCAGGTCGATGCTGTCGCAGTCGGCGATCGCACGCCGGATCGCACCGATGGTGGTGGAGTACACCGAGGAGGACACCGGACCGCACACGCTGTTCTCCTTCGAACCGGACCCCGAGACGCTCTTCGGCGCACTGTTGCCTCGGTACATCTCCACCCGCATCTTCGCCGCGCTGCTCGAGGCGGCGGCGTCGGAGTCGGCGTCTCGCCGACGCGCCATGAAGTCGGCGACCGACAACGCCGACGACCTCATCAAGGATCTGACGTTGATGGCCAACCGCGAGCGGCAATCTCAGATCACCCAGGAAATCAGCGAAATCGTCGGTGGCGCGAACGCGCTTGCGGACGCCGCCAAGAAGTAGCCCCAGAAAGCGAAGAGACAAATGACTGCTACTGCTGAAAAAGCGACCAGCACCGACACCGCGGGTCGCGTCGTACGTGTCACCGGCCCGGTCGTCGACGTCGAGTTCCCGCGCGGTGCCGTGCCGGAACTGTTCAATGCGCTGCACGCCGAGATCGGCTACAAGGATCTGGCGAAGACGCTGACCCTCGAGGTCGCCCAGCACCTCGGCGACAACCTCGTGCGCTGCATCTCGATGCAGCCCACCGACGGTCTGGTGCGCGGTGTTGAGGTGACCGACACCGGCAACTCGATCTCGGTGCCGGTCGGCGACGGCGTCAAGGGCCACGTGTTCAACGCCCTCGGTGACTGCCTCGACGAGCCCGGCTACGGCAAGGATTTCGATCGCTGGTCGATCCACCGCAAGCCGCCGGCCTTCGATCACCTCGAGCCCAAGACCGAGATGCTCGAGACCGGCCTGAAGGTCGTCGACCTGCTGACCCCGTACGTGCGCGGCGGCAAGATTGCCCTGTTTGGCGGCGCCGGCGTCGGCAAGACCGTGTTGATCCAGGAGATGATCAACCGCATCGCCCGCAACTTCGGTGGTACTTCGGTGTTCGCCGGTGTGGGTGAGCGCACCCGTGAGGGCAACGACCTGTGGGTCGAGCTCGCGGACGCCGACGTGCTCAAGGACACCGCGCTGGTGTTCGGTCAGATGGACGAGCCGCCGGGCACTCGTATGCGAGTCGCGTTGTCCGCGTTGACAATGGCCGAGTTCTTCCGCGATGAGCAGGGCCAGGACGTGCTGTTGTTCATCGACAACATCTTCCGGTTCACCCAGGCGGGCTCGGAGGTTTCGACGCTGCTCGGCCGTATGCCGTCCGCGGTGGGTTACCAGCCGACGCTGGCCGACGAGATGGGTGAGCTGCAGGAGCGCATCACCTCGACCCGAGGCCACTCGATCACCTCGATGCAGGCCGTGTACGTGCCCGCCGACGACTACACCGACCCGGCGCCCGCGACCACGTTCGCGCACCTCGACGCCACCACGGAGTTGAGCCGGTCGGTGTTCTCGAAGGGCATCTTCCCGGCGGTGGACCCGCTGGCCTCCAGCTCGACGATCCTCGACCCGAGCGTCGTCGGCGACGAGCACTACCGCGTCGCGCAAGAGGTCATCCGAATCCTCCAGCGCTACAAGGACCTTCAGGACATCATCGCGATTCTCGGTATCGACGAGTTGGCCGAGGAGGACAAGCAGCTGGTGCAGCGCGCCCGTCGTATCGAGCGCTTCCTGTCGCAGAACATGATGGCGGCCGAGCAGTTCACCGGTCAGCCGGGCTCGACGGTTCCGCTGAAGGAAACCATCGAGGCGTTCGACAAGCTGACCAAGGGCGACTTCGACCATCTGCCGGAGCAGGCGTTCTTCCTCATCGGCGGTCTCGAAGATCTGGAGAAGAAGGCAGAAAGCCTCGGCGCCAAGATGGACGCCGGCGGCGGCGACGGAGCTCCGGCGCAGGCTGATTCGGACGGCGACGCCGGCAAGGACGAATAGCGATGGCGGAATTAGACGTCGACATTGTCGCCGTCGAGCGGGAAATCTGGTCGGGTAAGGCGACGTTCGTGTTCACCCGCACCACTGCGGGTGAAATCGGCATCCTGCCCCGCCACATTCCGTTGGTTGCTCAGCTCGTCGACGACGCCATGGTGCGTGTCGAGCGGGAGGGCGAGGAGGATCTGCGGATCGCGGTGGACGGCGGATTCATGTCGGTCACCGACGAAGGCGTGATCATCCTTGCGGAGTCCGCCGAACTCGAGTCCGAGATCAACGCCGATCGCGCGCGTCAGGACTCCGAGTCCGACGATCCCGCAACCGCCGCGAAGGGTCGAGCCAGGCTCCGCGCCCTGGGCCAGATCGACTAGCGGTCGCCGATGAGCGCGCTCATGTTCATCATGGTCGCGCTGATCTGCGTGCTGCTTTTCGTCGTCATCGCGCTGTGCTACCGGCTGTGGAAGCTGCGGCAGGTGGGCGGCACAGCGGCGATTCTGCGGGACGTGCCTGCCGTCGGCGGGCACGGTTGGCGTCACGGCGTAATGCGTTACCGCGGCGGCGAAGCCGGGTTCTATCGATTGTCGAGCCTGCGCTGGTGGCCGGATCGCCGGTTGAGCCGGCGCGGGTTGGAGATCGTGTCACGGCGAAGCCCGCGCGGTGACGAGTTCGACATCATGACGGATGAGATCGTGGTGCTGGAGTTGCGCGACACCAGCCCCGAACGTCGTCGTGGGTATGAGATCGCCCTGGATCGTGGCGCTTTGACGGCGTTCCTGTCCTGGCTGGAGTCGCGGCCGTCGCCGCGCGCGCGGCGGCGAAGCTTCTAATCCGTTGCCGGACCGCCGGGTTGCCACAGCACGTCGCCCTCGGGGTTGGCGACCCGCGACAGAATGAACAGCAGGTCCGACAGCCTGTTGAGGTATTTAGCGGGTAACACACTGATCGCGTCGCCGTGCGCGTCGACCGCGGCCCATGCAGAACGTTCAGCGCGGCGGGCGACCGTGCGTGCCACATGCAACAGCGCCGACAGGGGGGTACCGCCCGGCAGCACAAACGAATTCAGGGCGGGAAGCGACTGGTTGAACTCGTCGCACCAGGCTTCCAGTCGATCGATGTAGCTTTGCGTGATCCGCAGCGGCGGGTGTTCGGGGTTCTCGACCACGGGAGTGGACAGGTCAGCGCCCGCATCGAAGAGGTCGTTCTGAATTTGCTTGAGCACCTTTGACATTTGCTCGCCGGGGTTTCCCAAGGCGATCGCAACGCCGATGGCAGCGTTGATTTCGTCGCAATCGGCATACGCCACAAGGCGGGCGTCATTCTTTGACACCCTACTGAAATCGCTCAGGCCCGTGGTGCCGTCATCGCCCGTACGCGTGTATATCCGGGTGAGATGGACCGCCATGGTCAAACCGTACCGGAACCCGTAGCCGAGGAAACTGACACGGCTCGCGGCGCTGTTTAAACTAACCCGCGTGAGCGAGCGATTCGTGGTGACCGGCGGAAACCGGTTATCTGGCGAAGTTGCCGTCGGGGGGGCCAAAAACAGTGTTCTGAAGCTGATGGCCGCGACGTTGCTGGCCGAAGGCACCAGCACGATCACCAATTGTCCGGACATCCTCGACGTCCCGCTGATGGCCGAGGTGCTTCGGGGGCTGGGTGCCACCGTCGAGCTGAACGGCGACGTCGTGCGGATCACTTCGCCCGACGAACCCAAGTACGACGCCGACTTCGCCGCCGTCCGGCAGTTCCGTGCGTCGGTGTGCGTACTGGGACCGCTCGTGGGCCGGTGCAAACGGGCCAAGGTGGCCTTGCCGGGAGGCGACGCGATCGGGTCGCGACCGCTGGACATGCATCAGGCCGGCCTGCGCCAACTGGGGGCGCGGTGCAACATCGAGCACGGCTGCGTCGTCGCCGAGGCGGACCACCTCAAGGGCGCGGAGATCCAGCTGGAGTTCCCCTCCGTCGGGGCCACGGAGAACATCCTGATGGCGGCCGTCGTCGCCGAGGGCGTCACCACCATTCACAACGCCGCGCGCGAACCCGACGTCGTTGATCTCTGCGCGATGCTCAACCAGATGGGCGCCCAGATCTCCGGCGCCGGCACCTCGACGATGACGATCACCGGTGTGGACCGGCTCTATCCGACCGAACACCGGGTGATCGGTGACCGCATCGTGGCCGCGACGTGGGGTATCGCCGCGGCGATGACGCACGGCGACATCTCGGTGACGGGCGTGGACCCGCAGCACCTACAGCTGGTGCTGCACAAACTGCACGACGCCGGGGCCACCGTCACGCAATCCGACAATGGCTTCCGGGTGGTCCAGTACGAACGCCCCAAGGCGGTGAACGTCGCGACGCTTCCCTTTCCCGGTTTCCCGACGGACCTGCAACCGATGGCCATCGCCCTCGCCTCGATCGCCGACGGCACGTCGATGATCACCGAGAACGTGTTCGAGGCCCGGTTCCGGTTTGTCGAGGAAATGGTGCGCCTCGGTGCCGACGCCAGGACCGACGGGCACCACGCGGTGGTTCGGGGAATCTCGCAGCTGTCCAGTGCACCGGTCTGGTCCTCGGACATCCGCGCCGGAGCCGGGCTCGTCCTGGCCGGCTTGGTCGCCGACGGCGACACCGAGGTCCACGACGTCTTCCACATCGACCGCGGCTATCCGCTGTTCGTCGAAAACCTCAAGAGCCTGGGCGCTGAAATCGAGCGAGTGGCCTGAATCCGGCCGCTCCGGGCGTGCTCGTGGGCTGCGCCCGCCGTACCCAAGCCCCCTTTTGGGGTTCGCGCGTGGCTGGCGTAAGCTCTTGTGAGAAGCCCACGGCCCCAGGCCAATCGGACTGGAGGACGGGGTTTGACGTCTCTGTCCAGATCGGTATAGACTGGCAGGGTTGCCCCAAAAGCGGGTGTGTTGTTTGAGAACTCAATAGTGTGTTTGGTGGTTTTTGTTTGTTGTTTTTTGTCCGCCCTTTTTTCCCGTTTAGGGGTGGATGTTTTTTGATGCCAGTTTTTGGTGTCTTGCTTTGGTCGAATTGTTTCGAACAGTTTTTGTTTGGAGAGTTTGATCCTGGCTCAGGACGA
>JBNMQV010000032.1:0-38205 GCA_050205545.1 Mycolicibacterium celeriflavum | reverse complement strand
GAGTACGCCGTCCGCGCGATGGCTGCGGACGAGGCGATCGGTGCGCAGCGCCGCGAGGATGTCGACGAGGAACTGCGGTGGGATGCCCTGCGCCTTGGCGAGGTCGTCGGTGGTGACGAGAACCCCTGCCTCGGCCGTCGCGAGTTGCACCATCGCGCGGACGGCGTACTCAGCTTTGGCCGACATGCGCATGGACACAGTCAATCACGCGTGACGGCGAGCACCGCCTCGGCGAGCTCGGGCCGGCAGACGACAAGGTCGGGCAGCAGCGGGTCGGGCCGGTTGTAGAGCAGCGCCGACCCGTCGATGCGGGAGGTGTGCAGGCCTGCGGCGCGGGCGACGGCGACGGGTGCCGCCGAGTCCCACTCGTACTGCCCTCCCGCATGCACGTACACATCGGACAGGCCCTGCACGACGGAGGCCACTTTCGCCCCCGCCGAACCCATTTCGACCAATGTGCCGCCGAGCGCATCGCGCACCGCGAGCGCGATCGCCGGCGGCCGCGTGCGTGACACCACGATCCGCGGCTTCTCGGGCGCGGCGGGCGGTGAATCCACCGCGGGCGTGGCCAACGTGACGCCTTGCGCGGGAAGCGCGACCGCCCCGGCGACCAGTTCGCCGCGTTCCCACAGCGCGACGTGCACGGCCCAGTCGTCACGCCCGAGTTCGGAGAACTCGCGGGTGCCGTCGAGAGGGTCGACGATCCAGGCGCGTTCGGCGCTCAGGCGGACGGGGTCGTCGGCGCCCTCTTCCGACAAGACGGCGTCGTCGGGCCGTTCTGTGGCCAACGCTTCCATCAGGAAGTCGTGGGAACGCTTGTCCCCGGCCGCTTTCCGCTCAGCCGCCGAAGCGTCTTCCAGCTCGACGCGGACGTCGAGCAGAAGCTTTCCGGCCGCCGTGGCCAGCCGGGCGGCGAGTTCGTGGTCGCTCACTGGCGGCTTTCCAGCAGTTCGATCACCATGTCGGCCAACTCCTCGGGATCGCGATCGGCAGTCAACCTCAGATCCGGGTTCTTCGGTCGCTGATAGGGACTGTCGATGCCGGTGAAGTGGGTGATCTCGCCGGCGCGGGCCTTGGCGTACAAGCCCTTCGGATCGCGGCGCTCGCAGTCCTCCAGCGGGGTGTCACAGAACACCTCGAAGAAGTCGAGCCCGGCCTCGGTGGTCACCTTCCGCGCCAGGGCTCGGTGCTCCTCGAGCGGGCTGATCGCGGGGACCAGCACCACCTGTCCGGAATCGGCGAGGATCGCCGCGACGTGCGCCAGCCTGCGCTGGTTCTCGGCGCGGTCGGCCATCGAGAAGCCGAGGTCCGCGTTGAGCCCGTGACGCAGGTTGTCACCGTCGAGAACGTAGGCGGGAACGCCCTTTTCGATGAGCTTCTGCTCGACGAGCATGGCCACCGACGACTTGCCCGAGCCCGATAGCCCGGTGAACCACACGGTCCTGCCCTTGCTCAGCCGGTCCTCGGCCTTGCACAGCGACTCGTGCCGGACGGTGTTGGGGCTCGAGGTGCGGGCGGTCACCTGCGGCAGGATCATGCCCGCCGCGACCGTGCCGTTGGTGTGCGGGTCGATCAGAATGAACGAGCCGGTGGTCGCGTTGCGGCTGTACTCGTCGAGCAACAGCGGCGTCTGCGTGCGCAGCGAGATGCGGCCCAGCTCATTGAGTTTGAGCGCGGTCGCCTCCTTGTCCCGGTGCAGCGTGTTGACGTCGAGGCGGTAATCCAGCGCTGTCACCCGGGCCCGCGTGGTGCGGGTGGTGTGCTTGATCAGGTAGTCGCGGCCGGGCTCCAATGCAGAGCCGTCGGCCATCCAGCAGACCGTGGCGTCGAATTCCTGGGCCACCCTGGGCTGGTTGTTCGGCCGTGCGATCAGGTCGCCGCGCGAGATGTCGATGTCGTCGGTCAGGGTGACCGCCACCGCCATCGGCGGGAATGCCTCGTCGACCGGCCCGTTCGGCCCCTCGATACCGGCGATCCGTGAGGTCAGGCCCGAGGGCAGCACGACGACGTCGTCGCCGACCTTCATCACACCACTGGCGACCGTACCCGCGTAGCTGCGGTGGTCATGGTGCTCCAGTGACTGCGGGCGGATCACGTACTGAACGGGGAACCGCACGTCGACGAGGTTGCGATCGCCGGCGATGTACACCTCTTCGAGGTGGTTCAGCAGCGGCGGCCCCTCGTACCACGGGGTCTTGTCGGACTTGGTGACGACGTTGTCGCCGTTGAGCGCCGACAGCGGGATCGTGGTGACATCGTGGATGTCCAGGCGGGCGGCGAAGTCGTGGAAGTCGTCGCGGATCTTCTCGAACCGCTCTCTGTCCCAATCGATCAGGTCCATCTTGTTCACCGCGAGCACAATGTGCCGGATGCCGAGAAGCGACGCGAGGAAGGCGTGGCGGCGAGACTGCTCGAGCAGGCCGTGGCGCGCATCGACCAGGACGATCGCCAGCTGTGCGGTGGACGTACCCGTCACCATGTTGCGGGTGTACTGGATGTGGCCGGGGGTGTCGGCGATGATGAATTTGCGCTTGGGCGTAGCGAAATAGCGGTAGGCGACGTCGATCGTGATGCCCTGCTCACGCTCTGCGCGCAGGCCGTCGGTCACCAGCGCCAGATCGGTGTAGTCGTGACCGCGCTCCTTGGAAGTCCGCTCGACAGAAGCCAATTGGTCTTCCATGACGGCCTTGGAGTCGAACAGCAGTCGGCCGATGAGGGTCGACTTGCCGTCGTCAACCGAACCCGCGGTGGCGATTCGCAGCAGCGTGGCGGCGGGGCGCGTATTCGAGGCGGGCCGGTCGGTGGTGCTGGTCATCAGAAGTAGCCCTCTCGCTTGCGGTCTTCCATGCCGGCCTCAGAGATGCGGTCGTCCGCGCGGGTGGCGCCGCGCTCGGTGAGCCGCGAGACCGCCGTCTCGGCGATGACCTCGGAAACCGTTGCCGCGCGGGACTCCACGCATCCGGTGCAGGTGACGTCGCCGACGGTGCGGAACCGGACGGTCTTCTCGACGACCTCTTCGTCCTTACGCGGCTGCAGGTACCGGTGCACGGCGAGCAGCATCCCGTCGCGCTCGAACACCTTGCGGCGGTGGGCGTAGTAGATCGACGGCAGCTTGATCTTCTCGGCGCCGATGTAGGACCAGATGTCGAACTCGGTCCAGTTCGACAGCGGAAACACGCGGATGTGCTCGCCCTTGTGATGGCGACCGTTGTACAGGTTCCACAGCTCGGGCCGCTGCGCCTTGGGGTCCCACTGACCGAACTCGTCGCGGAAGGAGAACACCCGCTCCTTGGCGCGGGCCTTCTCCTCGTCGCGGCGCGCGCCACCGAACGCGGCGTCGAACTTGTTCTCGCGGATGGCGCGCAGCAGGGTCACCGTCTGCAGCGGATTGCGCGACGGGATCGTCTCGACCACGCGGCCGGCGTCGATGTCGTCTTGCACCTTGGCCACGACCAGCCGGACACCGAACTCCTCGACGAGCTCGTCGCGGGTCTGCAGCACCTCGTCGAAGTTGTGCCCCGTGTCGACGTGCATGACCGGGAACGGCAGCCGGCCCGGGCGGAACGCCTTCAGCGCCAGGTGCAGCATCACGATGGAGTCCTTGCCACCGGAGAACAGCAGCACGGGCCGCTCGAACTCCGCGGCCACCTCCCGGATGATGTGGATGGCCTCGGCTTCCAGTGACCGCAGATGGCTGAGCTCGTAGCGCCCAGCGTGGACGTGTTCGGTGGTGGCCGTCATCGTTTCCTCGTAAAGTTGGTAGGAATGACCATATTTACGATCATTACCGGATATTGAACACCCCAGCGCCGCGAGGTGTCAACGCGCGGTGGCTCCTCTGCGGGCCGTGCGCCCGGGCGCCAACGCACGTCACCCCCTCTGCGCGAGCGACCGTGTCTGCACACGACACGCCGCGCTTCCTCGGCACTTCGCGGACGCTCGACCGCCGCGAACATCCGCACAGTGCTTACCCGCGAGGTAATTGAACTCGCGCGGCTGGTGCCGATACTCGATTCATGACCACCACTTCCCCACCCCGGACCGGCGCAGACGTCATGGCGCAGTTCCTTCCGCAGTCGCCCTTCGTGGCCAAGCTCGGCATCGTGTCCGAGCGCCTCGACGGCGACGAAGTCCGGCTGCGCCTGCCGTGGGACGAGTCCAATGTGACCGTCGGCGACATGGTGCACGGCGGCGCGATCGCGGCATTGGCCGATGTCGCGGTGATGGCGGTGGCGTGGGCGCAGGCCGAGGTGCCGGAGTCACTGCGCGGGGTGACCACGTCGATGGCGATGCAGTTCCTGGCGTCCGCGCGAGCGTGCGACCTGGTCGCGATCGGGCGGGTGCTGCGCCGGGGCAAGACGCTGGTCAACTGTGATGTCGACGTCGTCACGGCCGACGGCGAAGCGGTGGCGAAGGCGATCGCGACCTACAAGATCGGTTAGCGGACGCTCGTCGGTCGCGAGCGACCGCGGAGTGCTGCTTTTTCGCGGCGTGTCGCGTGCAGACACGGGCGCTCGCGCAAACAGGTGGCCGAAGCTACAGCGTGACCTCGTTCAGCCGGCCGGTCGCGACGTCGAAGATGAACCCCCGCAACGACTCGTGCTTGGTGACGAACGGGCTGGCCTCGATGCGCCGCAGTGACTGCCGCACGTCGACCTCGAGATCGACGAAGGACTCGGCGGCCCACTCGGGTTTGATGCCGATCTCGTCCTGGATCTGCTGTTTGAACCCGTCATCGGTGAAGGTGAGCATGCCGCAGTCGGTGTGGTGGATGAGGATGATCTCCTTGGTGCCGAGCAGCCGCTGGCTGATGGCCAACGACCGGATCTCGTCGTCGGTCACGACGCCGCCCGCATTGCGGATGACGTGGGCCTCGCCGTCTTGCAGACCGAGAATCCGGTAGACGTCGAGCCGGGCGTCCATGCACGCCACGACCGCGACGTGCTTGCTGGGCGGCAGCGGCAGCGGACCGGAGAACGTCTTCGCGTACTCCTCGTTGTTCTTCAGATATTCATCGGTCACGGACATGAGGTCGACCCTATAACCGCGCACGCCCTGACAGAGCGAAAGAAAATCAAGCAGATCAAATAATTGACGAGCTTGCTGAGCCGATCAGCTGGCGACCGGCGCGAACAGGTCGTAAACCGTGACCCCGCCGACGTCGACCCGGGTGAAGTTCTGCTGAACCCATGTCGCGATCGCCGCGGCGCTGGCGTTGTTCCGGCGAGGCGGACCGCCATGCCCGTCGGCGATGAAGTAGCGCACGTCCTGATGCGCGACGTACGCCTGGAACTGCTCGAGCGTCGGCGAGTCGTCCGATCCCGTGAACCCCCCGATCGCCATGACCGATGCGCCGGTCTTCAATTCGAGGCTGCTGGCGGTCATCGACCCGATGGTCGCCGCCGCCCAGCGGGTCGGAGCCTCCCTGACGAGGTTCTCGAGCGCAGGGTTGTCCGCGCCGGGACCGAACCGGCCGGGACCGCCGGGAGGAGCGTGCCGACCCGGCCCGTCGTCGGCGAAACCTCGCACGCCGACGGAAGGACCGGCGACGACCATCGGACCGCCGTGCGCGTTGGCCACCGTCGCCAACGTGTACGCGGTCGGTCCGGCCACACCCAACACCGCTGCGGCGACCGCCAACACGGTCGTCGCCCTGCCGAGCCGGTGGGCACCGAACACGAGCGCCAAAGCCACCAAGACCGAGCCCACCAGCACGAGCCAGCGCACCGCGGGCCACCAGTCCGGTGTCCGGCTCAGGAGCATGAACGCCCAGACGCCGGTGGCCGCCGACATTGTCGCTAGGACCGCCCTCGCGGGTAACCGCCTGTCACACCACAACTCTCGCGCCGAGATCGCGACGAGCGCGGCCACCGCCGGCGCCAACGCGACGGTGTAGTACGGATGGATGGTGCCGTCCATGAAACTGAACACCGCGGCGGTCACCAGCAGCCAGCCGCCCCACATCAGCAGCGCAGCGCGCACCGCGTCCGTGCGCGAACTCCGCCGGGTGAACCACAGCCCTGCGACCAGGCCGATCAGCGCGGCGGGCAACAACCAGGAGGCCTGCGTGCCCATCGAGTCGCCGAACATCCTGCCGATACCGGGCTCGCCGCCGAAGAACAGGGGTCGCCCGCCGCCGGGTCCGCCCGGGCCGGGGCCCATGCCGCCGGGCGCGCTGCCTCCGGCGATGCGCTCAATGCCGTTGTAGCCCAGCGCAAGTTGCAGCAGGCTGTTGTCGGTGGAGCCGCCTATGTACGGCCGTGATCCGGCGGGCCAGAGCTCGACCAGCGCGAGATACCAGCCGGCCGAAACGACCATCGTGACGCCACCGACCGCGAGCGTCCAGATGCGCCGCCACATCCCCACGGGGGCCGCGACCAGAAACGCCAGCGCCAGACCGGGCATGACGAGGAAGGCCTGCAACATCTTCGTGAGAAACGCGAAGCCCAAGGCGCAGCCCGCGAACGCCATCCAACGGATGCTCCCGGTTCCCGTCGCCCGCACCACGCAATACGCGGCGACCACCATCAGCAGCACCAGCAGCGCATCGGGATTGTTGAAACGGAACATCAACGCCGCGACGGGTGTGAGCGCCAGTGCGGCACCCGCGATCAGGCCCGCGGCGGGACCGCTGATGCGGCGGACCGCCGCATACAACACCGCAACGGAACCGACACCCATCACGGCTTGCGGGAGCAGCATGGTGAACGCATTGAAGCCGAACAGCCCGCCGGACAACGCCATAAGCCACAACGCGGCGGGCGGTTTGTCGACGGTGATGGCGTTCCCGGCGTCGAGCGAACCGAAGAGCCAGGCCTTCCAGTCCTGCGTACCGGCCTGAGCCGCCGCCGCGTAGTAGTCGTTGGCCCAGCCGTTCGAGCCGAGGCCCCAGAGATACAAGACCGCGGTGGCCAGCAGTAGTGAGATGTGTGCCGGGCGAACCCAGCGGGCATCGATCCGTTCGGCTGGCGCGGGGGATGCCGATGGGGCGGGCCGGCGCGCGTCTGTGACGGTCATCGTGTGATTCCTCTGCCCTGCACTTTGTTTCGAGCCCTCCGCGGGTGAAACACCCAGCCGCGTAGCAGCACGAACCTCGCCGCGGTCGCGACCAGGTTGGCCAGCACCAGCACCGTCAGCTCGACCAGGTGATGGGGATCGACGACCAGAAGGTGCAAGGCGGCCAGCGATCCGCTGGTGATGGTGAGGGCGATCGCGAACACGATCAGCCCTTCGATGTGGTGCCGCGTCGCGTTGGTGAAACCTCCGATGCCGAAGGTGAACCGGCGGTTCGCGGCGGTGTTGGCCACGGCGGTGGTCAACAACGCGATGAGGTTCGCCGCCTGGGCCCCGACCCATCCGTGCATGAGCATGAACAGTGCGACGTATGCGGCGGTGGAGACGACGCCGACGGCGCCGAAGCGCACGACCTGACGCAACAGCGATCCCGGCGCCGCCGCCTTCGCCGAGCCCAGTTGCGCGGCGATGTCGGGCACCGGAATCGATCCGTTGGCGAAACCTCGCAGCAAGCGTCCGATTCCCTTCAGGTCTGCAGCGGCGGTGGCGACGATGTCGACGCGGCTGTCCGGATCGTCCACCCAGTCGACGGGCACCTCATGGATGCGCAAGCCGCTTCGTTCGGCGAGCACCAGCAGTTCGGTGTCGAAGAACCATCCGGTGTCGGCGACATGCGGCAGCAGCAGGTGGGCCACGTCTGAGCGGATGGCCTTGAAACCGCACTGTGCGTCGGAAAACCTGGCCGCGAGGGTGGATTTGAGGATCAAGTTGTAACAGCGCGAGATGACTTCACGCTTGGCGCCGCGCACGACCCGCGCGCCGCGGCTCAACCTGGTCCCGATCGCCAGGTCGGAGTGTCCGGAGATCAGCGGCGCCACCAGCGGGGCGAGCGCGGTCAGGTCGGTCGACAGGTCGACATCCATGTACGCGAGCACCTGCGCGTCGGAGTTCGACCACACGGTGTGCAACGCCCGACCGCGACCCTTCTGCTCGAGCCGCACCACCCGCACATCGCTCAGTTCGTCGGCCAACTCGGCGGCCCTAAGTGGGGTGCCGTCGTCGCTGGCGTTGTCGGCGATGGTGATCCGTGACGGAAACGGGAAGTCGTCGCGCAGGTGCCGATGCAGTCGGCGCACGGCGCCGCCCAAGTCGTCCTGCTCGTTGTAGACCGGAATCACGACGTCGAGAACCGGAACGCCTGCCGCACGGGCCGTCGCCGCAGCGTTCGGTCGGTACTCGAAGCGCATCCGCACGGGGGTGTCGCGCTCGAGGGCGATGTCTGTCACGACATCCAGGGTCGGGCCGCAAGTTGTGTCCCCGATGGGCCGAACCTGTGTCTGAGCTATGAGGTGTTCGACGACGGCACGCGCCTAGCGGACCATGCCGTCGATCGTGACGCCGTGGCCAGGGTGGGGATTACCGGGAAGCGTCACCACGAACCGGGTGTCGCCGGGTTCACTGTGCACATCGATGGTGCCGCGGTGCGCCCTGACAACGGCGGCGACGATCGCCAGGCCGAGGCCCGTGCTGCCACCGCGGCGGGAACGCGACGAGTCACCACGGGCGAACCTCTCGAAAACCTCGGGTTGCAACCAGGTCGGGATACCGGGCCCGTCGTCGGCCACCGTCAACACCACGCGCCCGTCGGCCTCGGCGGTCAACGCCGTCGTCACCGAGGTGCCCGGCGGGGTATGCGTGCGGGCGTTGGCGAGCAGGTTCGCGAGCACTTGATGCAGGCGTGCTTCATCGCCGACGACCGTCACCGGTTCCTCCGGAAGGTCCAGTGACCATTGATGTTCCGGCCCGGCGACATGGGCGTCGCTGACCGCGTCGACGATCAATCGCGACAAATCCACGGGCTGTCGCTCCAGCGGGCGTCCGGTGTCCAGCCGCGCCAGCAACAGCATGTCCTCGACGAGCTGCGTCATCCGGGCGGTTTCCGATTCCACCCGGCCCATGGCGTGGGCGACGTCCTCGGGTACGTCGTCGCGTTTGCGTTGTGCCAGTTCGGTGTAGCCGCGGATGGCGGCCAACGGGGTGCGGAGTTCGTGGCTGGCATCGGCGACGAACTGGCGGATGCGGGTCTCGCTGGCGTGCCGCGCCGACAACGCTGACGCGATGCGGTCCAGCATCCGGTTCAACGCGGAGCCGAGCTGGCCGATCTCGGTGTGCGCGCCCGCCGGGTCGACCTTGACGATCGGCGTGGGCAGGCGGACTTCTCCACGTTCGAGCTCGAGATCGGCCACCTGCCGCGCCGCGTCGGAAACCCTTGCCAGAGGGGCCAGTTGACGCCGGATGATCAGAATTCCGGCCGTTGTCGCCCCGATCAGCGCGGTGGCGCCGACAACACAGAAGATGATGGCGACGGTCAACAACGTGTCGTCGACGTCGGAAGCCGGCAACCCGGTCACGATCGCCTCGCCCGGTCGGTGTGCAGGCAACGCGATCACGCGGTAACGGCCCAGCCCGTCGATGTCGACCGTCATCGGATTGTCTTGGCTGACCTGCGCCAGCTGTTGTGCCGCAGTGTCGCTGATCTCGCTGCGCGTGCCGTCGGCGGTGATCACTCCGGCGTCGACCGTGGTGCCACGCGAGACCACCGCACCCAGGGTGCCTGCGGCCTGCCCTGGCGCGTTGAGGAAGGCCGGCCCGGGTCCGAGCTCGTCGCGGATGATCATGCGCTCGCGGAAACCGGGCCGCGGAAAGCCGGGACGTGGCGGCGGCGGACCGAGTTCGAACAAACCCGCCGAGCGCCGGCCGGTCTCCAGGAGACGCTCGTCCAACTGGTTCGTCAGAAAGTGTTGCAGTGCAAGCACCGTGCCCACCCCGACCGCGGCGCAGACCAACGCCAGGAGTATGACTTGCGAGGCGAGCAACCGGGCGCGCAACGACCACGTCCGTGGCGACCGGAGCCGCGTCGTCGACTGCCTGGCGTCGGCGGGGCGATCAGCGCGCTGGCTTGAGGACATACCCGGCACCGCGCAGCGTGTGAATCATCGGTGCCCGCCCGTTGTCGATCTTCTTTCTCAAATACGAGACGTACAACTCGACGATGTTGGATCGGCCGCCGAAGTCGTAACTCCACACGCGATCGAGGATTTGGGCCTTGCTGAGAACGCGTTTGGAATTGCGCATCATGAACCGGAGCAGCTCGAACTCCGTTGCGGTCAACGTGATCAGCTCACCCCCGCGGGTCACTTCATGGCTGTCCTCGTCGAGCACGAGATCGCCCACCACGATCTTGGAGCCACCCGATTCGCTCGCCACGCCGGTGCGGCGCAACAGCGCCCGCAAGCGCAGCACGACCTCCTCGATGCTGAACGGTTTCGTGACGTAGTCGTCGCCGCCCGCCGTAAGGCCGGCGATGCGGTCCTCGACGGAGTCCTTGGCCGTCAGCAGGAGCAGCGGCAGACCCGGTATCTGCTCGCGCAGCTTGCGAAGCACCTCGAGCCCGCTCATGTCGGGCAACATCACGTCGAGCACGACGACGTCCGGTGGGGTCTCCCGGGCCGACGCGATGGCCGACGCCCCGTCGGCCGCCGTCGCGATCTCCCAGCCTTCGTACCGCAGCGCCATCGACACCAGTTCGGCGAGCACCGGTTCGTCGTCGACGACCAGCACATGGATGGGCTTCCCGTCGGCGCGGCGCATGACGACCCGTCCGGCCTCCTGCTCGCTGACGCCTGAAGGACGGGAGGTTGCCACGCGCCCCATTATCCGCAGCGGCTATGAGCGGTTCCTGTGCTGTTCCTATGCGCCAGCTGTGGATGCGTTCAGCCCCACGCGGCACACATCACCTGCGGAAGTGGTGTGCCGCACGGCCGACAGTGCCGGGTCAGCCGGCTTCCTCCGGCGGCTCAGCGGTGACCGGCGGCGTCGCCACCGACGTCGTCGGGGTCTCGGGAGCCTTGCTGTCGGTCGACGTCTCGCCGGTCGTGATCTCCGACGTCGTCACCGGCCCCGGCGTCACGGGCGGCTCGTCCTGAGCGGCCGTGGTGGAGGCGACCGAGAACGCCCCCATCGCCAGCAGGGCACTGGTGCCGACCGCCGCCGAGAGCAGTTTGACCTGTTTGGTGTTCACTTCGACCTCTCCGTCTGGTTCGGTGGGCGCGACCGTGTCGCGACCCGTCTAGCAGCGCATACAGGGTTCGTCGTCGAACCCTTAACGTGCTGGATAACCGAACGGCAGGCCCGTGAAACAGCTAGCTGCGCTACTTGGCGGCTTCCTCCTCCGACGGCAACGGCGCCGGTCCCTTGATGGCCGGCTTCGCCATTCCGATCGCTGGGACCTTGGGCGGCGTGGTCTGCTTTGTCGTCGCACCGACGGTCATGGCCGGCTTCGCGGTCGCCGGACCGGTCGTCGAATGTTCGGCCGCCATGCCGAGTGCGGCCATCGCGACGACCGCGCAGCCGCCGATCGCGGCCGACACCGCTCGCATCCTGGTACCGCGTCGCGCCCTGTGACGTGCCATCCGAATTCCTCCATTCGTGGTTGCCCAGTCGCCCCATCGGCGCGGCCACCGGTGAAATCGCAGATGCCTTCGCACTGAACCATCCGACTCTGGACACCCGCTGCAAGCCCGGTGCCAATTCGCCAAAACGGCCAGCTCGGCGCGCTGCAAAGGCCCACATCACGGTCATCGGGGCCGCGATCTCCTAACCTGTGCGCATGCAGCCGACGGACGGACCCACCGCATGACGCGGTTCTTGGCGCGCCGACTGCTCAATTACCTCGTGTTGCTGGGACTGGCCTCGTTCCTGGTTTTCCTGCTCGCGTCGTGGCAGTTCGACCCCCTGGAGACGCTGGAGAGCCGCAACCCCCGCCCGCCCCAGAGCGTCATCGACGCCAAGCGTGTCGAACTCAACCTCGACAAGCCGGTGCTCGAGCAGTACGTCCACTGGGCCTCCGGTGCCGTCCGCGGCGATTTCGGTATGACGGTCGGCGGACAGCCGGTCACCAACGAGCTGTGGCGACGCGTGGGGGTCAGCCTGCGCCTGCTCGTCATCGGCTCGGTCGTCGGCACCGTCATCGGCGTCGCCGCCGGAGCCTGGGGCGCCATCAGGCAGTACCGCCTCAGCGACCGCGTCGTCACCGTGCTGTCGCTGCTGGTGATCAGCACGCCGACGTTCGTGTTGGCCAACCTCTTCATCCTCGCCGCGCTCGGCGTGAACAACGTGCTGGGCGTGCGGATATTTGAATACACCGGCGAGACGTCGCCGTTCCCCATCGAGGGTGCGTGGAACCAGTTCGTCGACCGGGTGCAGCACCTGGTGCTGCCGAGCATGACGCTCGCGATCTCTTCGATCGCCATCTACAGCCGATACCAGCGCAACGCGATGCTCGACGTTCTCGGCCAGGACTTCATCCGCACCGCGCGGGCCAAGGGGCTGTCACGACGACGGGCGCTGGTCAAGCACGGCTTGCGGACCGCGTTGATTCCGATGGCGACGTTGTTCGCCTACAGCGTCGCGGGACTGGTCACGGGTGCGGTGTTCACCGAGAAGATCTTCGGCTGGTACGGCGTCGGCGAGTGGATCGTCACCGGGATCGGCAACCAGGACATCAACATCGTCGCCGCGATCACCGTTCTCTCCGCGGCGATGATCCTGTTGGCCGGCCTACTGTCCGACGTGGTGTACGCGGCGCTCGATCCGAGAGTGCGCGTGTCATGACCGAACCGGTGACGACGGAAACCTCGACCACCGCCCAATCCGGCCTCAACGCAGCCGGATTCGCGTCGCGACGGTCACTGGTGTTCCGCAGGTTCCTGCGCAACAAGCCCGCGGTTATCTCGCTGGTCCTGTTGGCGCTGCTGTTCATCGGGTGCTACGCGCTTCCGCCGTTGTCGCCGTACAGCTACAGCGATCTCGACTATTTCGCACTGCAGCAACCGCCCAGCCCCGAGCACTGGTTCGGCACCAACGCGCTGGGCCAGGACCTGTTCGCCCAGACGCTCCGGGGCATGCAGAAATCGATGCTGATCGGCGTGTGCGTCGCGTTCATCTCGACGATCATCGCGGCCACGGTGGGCACGATCGCCGGCTACTTCGCCGACTGGCGCGACCCCGCCCTGATGTGGCTGGTCGACCTGATGTTGGTGGTCCCCAGCTTCCTGCTGATCTCGATCGTCGTGCAGCGCACCAAGGGTGACATCGTGTGGATGATCCTGCTGCTGGCACTGTTCAGCTGGATGATCAGCTCCCGGATCGTGCGCGGTATGACCATGAGCCTGCGCGACCGCGAATTCGTCGCGGCCGCACGGTATATGGGCGTGAGCGACTGGCGCATCATCATCCGCCACATCCTGCCCAACGTCGCGTCGATCATCATCATCGACACCGCGCTCAACGTCGGGGTGGCGGTGCTGGCCGAAACCGGCCTGAGCTTCCTCGGTTTCGGTATTCAGCCGCCCGACGTGTCGCTCGGCACGCTGATCGCCGACGGTACGAAGTCCGCGACGACGTTCCCCTGGCTCTTCCTGTTCCCCGGCGGTGTGCTGGTGCTGATCATCCTGTGCGCCAACCTCGTCGGTGACGGATTGCGCGACGCGCTCGATCCGGATGCCCGCCAGCTCCGGAGGCGCAAGCGATGAGCCTGCTCGAGGTCCGCGATCTGACCGTCGCGTTCCCGACGGACGCGGCGCCGGTGAAAGCGGTGCGCGGCATGAACTTCGACGTCGGCAAGGGCGAGGTCGTCGCGCTCGTCGGCGAATCCGGGGCCGGTAAATCCGCCAGCGCGATGGCCGTCGTCGGCCTGCTACCGGAGTACGCAGAGGTGTCCGGTTCGATCCGGTTGCACGGCGACGAGCTGATCGGGCTGTCCGATCAGCGGATGTCGGCGATCCGCGGCAAGACCATCGGCACGGTGTTCCAGGACCCGATGTCCGCGCTCACCCCCGTCTACACCGTCGGTGACCAGATCGCCGAGGCGATCGAAATCCACCAACGCGGCATCGGCAGGCGAGCGGCCCGCGCGCGGGCGGTGAAACTGCTCGAGCTGGTCGGCATCGCCCAGCCCGAGCGCCGCGCCAAGTCGTTCCCGCACGAACTGTCCGGCGGTGAGCGCCAGCGGGTCGTCATCGCGATCGCCATCGCCAACGACCCCGACCTGATCATTTGCGACGAGCCGACGACCGCTCTGGACGTCACCGTCCAGGCGCAGATTCTCGAGGTGTTGAAGACCGCGCGCGATGTGACCGGTGCGGGCGTCCTGATCATCACCCACGACCTAGGGGTGGTCGCCGAGTTCGCCGACCGCGCGCTGGTGATGTACGCGGGGCGGGCGGTCGAGATCGCCAGCGTCGAGCAGCTGTACCGCGACCGGCGCATGCCCTACACCGTCGGGCTGCTGGGCTCGGTGCCCCGCCTCGACGCGGCACAGGGGTACCGACTGGTTCCCATCCCGGGCGCCCCACCGTCGATGGCCGCGCTGCCGCCGGGCTGCCCGTTCGCGCCGCGGTGCCCGCTGGCGATCGACGACTGCCGCGCCGCCGAGCCCGAGCTGTTGCCCATGGACTCGGGATCTGGCCACCGCGCCGCCTGCATCCGCACCGAACACGTCGTCGGCCGCAGCGCCGCCGACATCTACGGCGTGTCGACGGCGCCACCCGACATGCCGTTCGAGACCGACGCCCCGGTGGTGGTGCGCGTCAAGGATCTGGTCAAGACCTACAAGCTCACCAAGGGTGTGGTGTTCCGCCGCCAGGTCGGCGAGGTGCGTGCCGTCGACGGGGTCAGCTTCGAACTGCAGCAGGGCCGCACGCTGGGCATCGTCGGGGAGTCCGGATCGGGCAAGTCGACGACCCTTCACCAGATCCTGCAGCTGACCGCCCCGGAAGGTGGCTCCATCGAGGTGCTCGGCAAGGATGTGGCCTCGCTGGACCGGCCGGGCCGGCGGGCGCTGCGGGGCGACCTGCAGGTCGTGTTCCAGGATCCGGTGGCCTCCCTGGACCCGCGGCTGCCGGTGTTCGATGTGCTGTCCGAGCCGTTGCAGGCCAACGGTTTTGACAAGCGTCGTCGAGAGGAACGGGTCGGCGAGCTGCTCGGCATCGTCGGGTTGCAGCGGGAGGACGCCGCCCGCTATCCGGCCGAGTTCTCGGGCGGGCAGAAGCAGCGCATCGGGATCGCGCGGGCGCTCGCGCTGCAGCCGAAGATCCTGGCCCTGGACGAGCCGGTGTCGGCGCTCGACGTCTCGATCCAGGCCGGCATCATCAACCTGCTCCTGGACCTGCAGCAACGGTTCGGGCTGTCCTACCTGTTCGTCTCGCACGACCTGTCGGTGGTCCGTCACCTCGCCCACCGGGTGGCCGTCATGTACAAGGGCACCGTGGTCGAACAGGGCGACGGCGACCAGGTGTTCACCAACCCCGCGCACGACTACACCCGCCGGTTGCTCGCCGCGGTGCCGCAACCCCAGGTGAATCGCAGCTAAAGTCGGAGCGCATGAGCACCCGAAGGCGAGCGCGAGTGAGGATCGCAGCGAAGCGAGGACCGGTGGGCCCACGCCCGGAGGGCAGGGGACGAGCGGGAGCCGAGGCAAGGATTCTCCGACGCTTCGCTGCGGCCACGATGATCGCCGCGCTGACCCTGACCGCCTGTTCAAGCGGTTCCGAGGAAGCCCCCTCCGCAGGCGGCGAGGCGACGGTCGGAAGCACCAACGACATCAACCCGCAAGACGTCGCGAACCTCCAGCAGGGCGGCAACCTCCGGCTCGCGCTCAACGACTTCTCGCCCAACTTCAATCCGCTGCACATCGACGGCAACACCGGCGACAACAACTCGGTGCTGAAGCCGACGATGCCGCGCGCGTTCCGGATCGCTCCGGACGGCTCGGCCACGGTCAACACCGATTACTTCACCAGCGTGGAGTTGACCAGCACCGATCCGCAGGTCGTCACGTACACGATCAACCCGAAGGCGGTGTGGAGCGACGGCACGCCGATCACGTGGGAGGACATCCAGTCACAGATCAACGCGACCAGCGGCAAGGACGACCGGTTCGCGATCGCCGCCACGAACGGCAGCGACCGGGTGGAGAAGGTCGAACGCGGCGTCGACGATCGCCAGGCCGTCGTCACGTTCGCCAAGCCGTGGTCGGACTGGCGTGGCATGTTCGCGGGCACCAGCGTGCTGTTGCCGAAGAGCTCGACGGAAAACCCGGAGGTGTTTAACAAGGGTCAGCTCAACGGCCCCGGACCGTCGGCGGGACCCTTCATCGTCTCGAACCTCGACCGGGGGGCGAAGCGAATCACGTTGACCCGCAATCCCAAATGGTGGGGTGAGCCGCCCGTGCTGGACAGCATCACCTTCCTCGTGCTGGACGACGCCGCACGCATCCCCGCGCTGCAGAACAACACCATCGACGCCACCGGACTGGCCACGCTCGACGAGATGCAGATCGCGCGACGTACCGAAGGCGTGAGCATCCGACGAGCCCCCGGCCTGGCCTGGTACCACTTCACGTTCAACGGCGCCCCCGGTTCGATCCTGGCCGACCCCGCGCTGCGCCGGGCGATCGCCAAGGGCATCGACCGCAAGACCATCGCCGAGGTCACCCAGCGTGGGCTCGCCGACAACCCCCAACCGCTGAACAACCACATCTTCGTCGCGGGCCAGGAGGGGTACCAGGACAACAGCGGCGCGGTCGCCTTCGATCCCGAGAAGGCCAAACAGGAACTCGATGCGTTGGGTTGGCGGCTCAACGGACAGTTCCGCGAAAAGGACGGCCGTCAACTCGTGATCCGCGATGTGCTGTTCGACTCGCTCAGCACCCGGCAGTACGGGCAGATCGCGCAGAACAACCTCGCCCAGATCGGCGTCAAACTGGAGCTGGACGTCCGCCCGGCGGCTGGCTTCTTCACCGACTACATCACCGTCGGCAACTTCGACATCGCCCAATTCTCCTGGAGCGGTGACGCTTTCCCGCTGGCCAGCCTGACGCAGATCTACCGGACCGGAGCCGAGAGCAACTTCGGCAAGATCGGCAGCCCGGAGATCGACGCGAAGATCGAGCAGACCGTCGGCGAACTGGATCCCGCCAAGGCCCGACAGCTGGCCAACGCGCTGGACAAGATGCTGTTCGACGAGGTGTTCAGCCTGCCGTTGACCCAGTCGCCCGGAAATATCGCGGTGCGAAGCAATCTGGCGAACTTCGGGGCGTTCGGCCTGGCCGACGCGGACTACACGAAGATCGGCTTCATGAAGCCGTAACGCCTTCGGCTCTCGCTGAGCCAAAGCAGTGTTCAGGGTGTTCGCCGTCGGTAGAACAGTCGCCATGACAACGGCGGACCACCCCACACGCACGCTTCCGGGCACACCGGAATGGGCCCAACTGCTCGACCGCATCCGTGAAGGCGCTAGCGACCGGGACCTCAACGACGAAAACCCCTTCGACGAAGTCGCCGCGCTCAAGCACGCCGGCTTCGGCACCCTGCGCCTGCCGAGCGACGTCGGCGGCGCCGGATTCACCGTGCCCCAGCTGTTTTCCGCCGTGATCGACGTCGCGCACGCCGATCCGATCGTCGCGCACATCTTCCGGACCCACTTCTGGTTCGTCGAGGAACGGCTGCGCACGGCCGATCTGCCGACCTCGCGGGCTTGGCTGGAGAAGGTCGCCGCGGGCAAGGTCTTCGGCAACGCGTTCAGCGAGAAGGGTTCGTTGGCCGTCGGCAGCCTGGTGTTCAAGACGCGGCTGCTTCCCGACCCCGCCAATCCGGGGGCTTTCCGATTGGACGGTGAAAAGTTCTACAGCACAGGCACGTTGTTCTCCGACTACCTCACGGTGACGGCGACGACCGACCACGACTCGGTCGCCAACGTCGTGGTGCCCGCCGACCGCGAGGGCGTGCGCATCATCGACGACTGGGACGGCTTCGGCCAGCGCCGCACCGGCACGGGCACGACCGTTTTCACCGATGTGGCCGTCGCAGCCGACGAGGTGCTCAGCGACACGCCCTACGACGCCGATCCGGTGCCGACGGTTCAGTACGCCTCGCTGCAGCTGTTCATCCACGCGGTGGTGGCGGGCATCCTCGAGTCCGTCGTCGACGACGGTGCCGCGCTGCTGCGTTCGCGCGATCGCAGCTTCAGCCATGCGCTGACCGAACGGCCCAGCGACGATCCGCTGTATCAGAAGCTGCTCGGCGAGTTGGCCAGCACCGCCTACATCGCCAGGGCCTCCGTGCTCGACGCGGCCACCGCCATCGGCGCCGCGACGGCGTCCGAGGTCGACGGCGTCCCGGATGCCGACCTCGCCGCCGAGGCCCAGTTGAAGGTGGCGAAGGTGAAGGTGCACCTGGACCGCATCGCGCCCGAGGCCGCCACGCGACTGCTCGAGCTCGGCGGGGCCAGCGCGGCCAGCCGCAAACGCAATCTGGATCGGCACTGGCGCAACATCCGCACGATCACGTTGCACAACCCGGTCGTCTACAAAGCCAGGGTGATCGGGCAGAACCTGCTGCACGACACCCCGATTCCGTCGAACGCCTACTTCTGATCCCTCACCCACCCAGCGGTTTGTGGAGTCGTAGCGGCGCTGACCGCCGGTGCTGCTCCACAAACCGCGCTCCTTAGGCGCGCAGTTGCGGTCGCAGTCGCTCGGGCGCGATCGCCACGTCCGCTTCGAGGTCGGCGATCAGCGCCTCGGCGTACGCGACGAGCCCGCTGACGTCGGCGCCGTGGGTGACGGCGCCGCCCGCGAGGCCGGCGTGCGCCCGGCGCAGGACCCCCAGGGCTCCCTTGGTGTTTCCGCGTTGCACGTGGGTGATGCCGACGGCGAGCTGGGCGAGGCTCTGCCAGAGTGAGCGTTCGTCGTCCGGGCGGCTCTTCCACGCGGCCTCGAACACCTCGTGCGCGTGGAACGCCATCCCGTCGTCGAGCAGCTCCTGGGCGTAGGTGAGGGTCTCGTCCGGCGGCAGGTCGAGGTCCTCGGGTATCCGCGCGACTCCCTCGCTGCCGTGGGCCAGCGGCCGCCCGAGCGCATCGCGGGGACGGGTGTTGCGGGGACGCCCGGCTTCGTCGCGGTCGCGCTCGGCCATGGATCCCATCTTGGCACCCGCAACTATTCAGCGTTGAAGCAGCTCTGCGGCCTTCTCCCCGATCAGCACGCTGGGCGCGTGGGTGTGCCCGCGGATGATGGTCGGCATCACCGACGCGTCAGCGACACGCAGCCCCTCGACACCGCGGACGCGGAGCTGCGGATCGACCACGCTGGCGTCGTCGCGACCCATCCGGCACGTGCCGACCGGGTGATACAACGTGTGAGAGAACGTGGCGAGCGCGCGTTCCAGCGTCTCGTCGTCGAGAGTTGTCGAGTCGAGCGGCCGCGCGATCCCGCCGATGACACCCTCGAGCGCGGGCGCCTGGGACATGGTCGCGCAGATGCGCAGCCCGGCCATCATCGCCGCACGGTCGGCGCCGTCGGGGTCGGTGAGGTACCGCGGGTCGATGATCGGCTTGTCCCTCGGGTCGGCCGAACGCAGTTCGATGGTGCCGGTGCTCTTCGGCTTGAGCAGGATGGTCCCGAGCACGACGGCATGCTTGTCGTACGGGTCGCCGATGCCCTCCTCGAAGAACGGGGCCGGCGCGAAGATCAGCTCCAGGTCGGGCAGCGCGAGGTCGGGGCGGCTGCGAACGAATCCGTAGGCCTCGCCGACGTTGGAGGTGAGCATTCCGCGGCGGCGCAGCAGATAGTTGAGCAGCTGCAGCGGCTTTTCTGCGGCGAACAGGCTGTCGTTCGGAACGTCGAAGCCGAGCGCCGCGATGAAGTGGTCGAGAAGGTTGGCCCCCACACCCGGCGCGTGGACCAGCGTCTCGATGCCGTGCTGTGCCAGCCGGTCACGGTCTCCGATGCCCGACAGCATCAGCAGCTGTGGGCTGTTGATCGCACCACCGCACAGCACGACCTCGCGCCGGGCCTTGATGACGCGGCGCGTGCCGTTCTGCTCGATCTCGACGCCGACGGCGCGGCGGCCGTCGAACACGACCCTGGTCGCCAGCGCCTCCGTTTCGAGCGTGAGGTTCGCGCGCTTGAGGGCGGGTTTGAGATAGGCGTCGGCGGCGCTCCAACGCGCACCGCGGCGCTGGGTGACCAGCGTTTCGCAAAAGCCTTCCGGCGCAGCTTGATTCGGCTTCTCGATGCGGTAACCGCACTCTTCGGCGGCGGCGAGCCATTTGGCGGTGGCGCTGCGGGGGCTTCGCTGTTTGGTGATGGACAACGGACCGGCTTCGATGCGGCGCAGGTACGGCTCGAGGTGCGCATAGTCCCACTGTTCGCCGGCGGCCTCGCCCCACTCGTCGTAGTCGGCGGCGAATCCGCGGACCCACATCATCGCGTTCATCGACGACGATCCGCCCACCATCTTGCCTCGCGGCCAATAGATTTCGCGGCCGTCGAGCTCTTTCTGCGGTTCGGTCAGGTAGTCCCAGTCAACCGGGCTGCGAAACAGCTTTACGAAGCCGGCGGGGATGCGGATGAACTTGTCCTTGTCGTGCGGGCCCGCCTCGAGCGCCACGACCCGCACGGACGGATCGTCGCTCAACCTCGCGGCGATCACCGACCCGGCAGAGCCGGTTCCCACGACGATGTAGTCGGCGTCCATCCGCCGCAGTCTAGGTATTCCGTGGCGATCGAACGGCAGGTGTCGCAAAACCGTCTGAAAGTCGTCAGCAGTCGCCCGCGCGGCGCCCCCGTGACGCGCCTTACGCCGTCAGCGCGATGTGCTGGGCACCGTCGACGGCGGCGTACCTCTGCGGGCTGCAGGTCAGCACGATCACCTGCCCGTCGCCACCGACCGCGTTGAAGACCGCCCCCATCTTGACCAGGCGGTCGGGATCGGTGAACCCGAGCGCGTCGTCGATGACCACCGGAACGCTGTCCTCCTTGGCCACCAAGGCCGCACTGGCCAACCGAGCCACGATGCCGAGTTGTTCCTTGGCCCCGCCCGACAGCGAGTCGTAGGGCACCGTGCGACCGGACAGCGTGCGGGTGCAGATGCGCAACGCGTTGTCGACCTCGACCTCGAAATCGTCGCCGAAGACCATGCGGCCCAACCGCTCCACTTCCCCGCGGAACGGATCGACATATCGCGATCGGGTGGAGTCGCGGTGCCGCGCCATCACCGACCGCAGCAGCTCGGCGGCCCGCGCGCGGCGCTGCACGCTCGAGTATTCGGCCAGGGCACGCTCCCGCTCGGTCTCGGCCTCGTCGAGCTTGCCCTTGCGGCCTTCGGTGCCGTACACCTTCAGCCGCGCAGCGACCTCCCGCAGCTCCTCGGCCACCTGCTCGTGGCCGTCCGACAGGGCGTCCGCCCGCCGCGTCGCCTCCTGAAGCGCCGCCGCAACGCCATCGGGCGCGGCACGGGTCAGTTCCTCGTTCAGCTCGGCCACCAGGGCGGCGGCCCGCTGCGCCTCCTCGGCGTGCGCCTGCGCCCGCAGCGCCAGCTCGTCGTCGCCGACGGTGGCCCGCTGACCCTCCAGCCGCTCGCGGGCCAGCGCGAGCTCGGACCGGGCGCCGGCGAGCTTCTCGCTCAGCACGGTCGCGCGAGTCTCACACTCGCCCAATCGCTTCCCCGCCTCCTCGGCCACCTTGCGGTGCTTCTCACAATCGACCATCGCCTGCTTCTGCGCGGCGGCCGCGGCGTCGAGATCGGCACGGGCACCGCTGGCGTCGACCTCGAACAGGTCCGCCGTCTCCGGTTGACCGGCGGTGAGCTCAGCGAGCCGCGCCTTGAGCCGGTCGGCCGGCTGATCGGACGTCAACGCCTCGACGGTCGCGCTCAACCGGTCACGGGTGGTGGCCAAGGTCTGCCGCCGCTGATCGAGGGCGCGCGCCTCGGCGATGTCGGCGACTCCGCACGCCTCGAGCGCAGACGCCAGAACCTCCTGTGCGGCATCGAGTTTGGCCTGTGTTTCGGACGCCGGCGCACCAGGAACGAGCCGAGCGGTCAACAGGTCCGGCACCTCGATCGCCGTCTCGGCGCTGACGCTGGCCGTCCACGTCTCCCCCGCGCCGAGGGTGAGCGCCTGACCCCCTATGCGGATCTCGACGTCGGCGGCCGCGACCAACTCGACGTGCGCCGACGCCAACTCGACCTGTGCCGCCACGGCGTCGACGGTCGCCTTCGCGGATTCGATGGCCCGCATTCCCTCACCGGTCAACCGGATCTCGGCGAGTTCGGCCCCGACGCGTTCGAGCTCCCGCTGCGCGGTCTCGATCTTGGACAGTTGCGCGGCGATCCGGTCGGCCTCGTCGCGGTCGGCGAGGCGTTGCACGGTCCGCCGGGCCGCTTCGACACGGGCCTGGGTGGCCTCCAACGCATTTCGCGCCTCTTCCGCGGCGGCCTCGGCGAGCTCGGCGACCTCGGCGGCGGTGACCCGGTGGTCGGCGGCCTGGGCGGCGTCGGCCTCGAGTTCGGCCATCCCCGCGGCACGCTGCTCGATGTCGGCACGCAGCCGCCTGCGCTCGTCGACCGCGGCGCGCGACGTGTCGTGGTTGGCCTGGGCCGCCGCGGCGACCAGCTCCGCCTCCTTGAGCTGGCCCGTCAGCCCGGCGACCTCGGCGGCGGCCTTCTGTGCGACGGCGACCTGCTCGGCCGCCTCTGCGCGCTGGACCCGCAACCGGGCCAGCTCGTCGGTGAGGGTGGCGTGCCTGCGCACGGCTTCCTCGACCTCCGCAACGGCGGCCGTCGCCTCGGCCTTCGCCTCCTCGGCCGCTCGCAGCCGGTTGGTGGCGGCCGCCCATTCGCCGGTGGGCCTGCCGGTACGGGTGAAGTACCGCAGGTATTCCTCTTCGACCCGGTCGACCAGCAGCGGCTCGGCGCCCGAAAGCGCCACCGCCTCACCGGCCGCCACGTCGAGCGCGCGCGACAGCGCATCACAGCCGGAGAGGTCCACCGCCGCCGTCGATCCCGACTGCAACACCCGCTGCGCCTGCCACAGACACGTGTCGACGGTCTCGTCGAGCATCGCCCGCACCCGGTCGTGCGCGTCGTCGCCGGTGAGCTGCTCGCGACGCGGTTCCAGGATGGTCAATTCGGTCGACGAGCGCTTGTGGAAGCGTTTGCGGTACACGAACCGATAGGGCCCCGTTGAGATCTCGGCCTCGACCTCGGCGCCGACGTCGGCGTGCGTCGGCTTGACCTCTTTGACCTCTTTCTTGCCCGACCTGTCCTTGGCCTCGATCAACAGATCCAACGCCTCGATCATCGAGGACTTGCCGATCTCGTTGGCCCCGCTGACGATCACCACGCCGTGATCGGGAAACTCGATCGCGCGGTGCGTGATACCGCGGTAGTTGGTCAGGACCAGGCGGTGGAGTTTCACGCCACACCTCGATCCGAAAGCCGCAGGAGCAGCGCGAGGGCGGCCCGAGCGTCGTCGGCCTTCTCGCCGTCCGAGCGTGCGGTCGCGACCAGTTCGTCGACGGCCGACGCAGCGAAACCGCCGATGCCGAGATCGTCGAACTCACCGTCGGCGGGGATGACCGCGATGTCGCTCTGCTTCTCGTCCACCCGCAGCGCCGCGAACAATCGGGCGTACTTGTCCAAGCACGCGTCGAGAGCCGCCTTGTCGGTGACGGTCAACGACCCGGTCAACGCCAGACGGACCACCGTACGTTCCTTGTCCGGCAACAGATCCAGGTTGATGTCGAGATCGGCGACATCACGGTCGCTGTCCACCCCGCGGCGCAGGGTCACGAACCGCCAGCGGCCCACCTTGCGCGGTTCGACACTCACCGGTCGCGCCGGATCGTCCTCGTCGACGTCGACGATCAGCACGTGACCCGAGTCGACCTCGATGTCGTCGTAGTTGGTGACCTCCGGGGACCCGGCATACCAGATCCGCCCGGTCGACCCGACCTGCATACGAGAGTGCTTGTCCCCCAAGGCCACATAGTGCACGGCGCCGCGGTCGACCGCCGCCTCGAGCGCGGCCAGCCGGATCAGCGACGGACGGTCCTTGTCCGGCACGAAGATGTCCACTCCACCGTGGCCGACGACGATCCGCGTCACCCCGTCGGCGGGCAACCCGTCGAGCACCCCGGCCACCGGGTCCGACGACGGCGCCTTGGAAGTCCACGGCGCCGCCACCAACTCCAGGCCGGGCCGCACCTCGTGCACGCCCGCGCGGGCGAGCACCGACACGTTGGCGGGGCACTCGGCGACGAACAGCGGGCTGGTGTACACCGACGAGGCGTCGAGCGGATCGTGGTTGCCGGGCAGCAGGTATACGGGAACACCGATGGCGCGCATGGCTTCGAGAGACTGGCTGACATCCCTGGGGGCGAGTTGATTGTGCTCGAAAACGTCGCCGGCGACGACGACGAACTCCGCGCCGGCGTCGGCTGCGACCCGCCCCAACTCGGCCACCGCATCGCGGCGCGCAGCCGAATAACGGGGCTGTGCCTCACCATTGAGGAAGTACCGCGTCATGCCGAGTTGCCAGTCGGCGGTATGCACGAATCGCATCTCAGCACGCCCCCTTCGCTCGTGTGTTTGCCGGGCACCGCGAGTGTAGGGCGGCACCCCGACAAGTCCCGGGAGGTGCGGCGGCATGCCTTACCGTTAGTCCGTGACCGACCGGTTCCGCACGCTGCTCTTGCTCCGGCACGCCAAGTCGGACTATCCGGCGGGCGTCGGCGACCACGACCGTCCGCTGGCGCCGCGGGGTGTGCGCGAGGCCGGGCTGGCCGGGGACTGGTTGCGCGCACACGCACCCGCCGTCGACGCCGTGCTGTGTTCGACCGCGACCCGGACCCGCGAGACGCTCGCACGCACCCGGATCGCCGCGCCCGTGCAGTACCTCGATCGCCTCTACGACGCCACTCCGGGCACGGTGATCGACGAGATCAACCGGGTGCCGTCGCACTTCGACTTCGAGGTGCAGACGCTGCTGGTCATCGGCCACGAGCCGGCGATGTCGAGCGTCACGCTCGGCCTGGCCACCGTGGAGGGCAGCAACGTCGCTGCGGCCGAACAGATCTCGATCAAATTCCCGACGTCGTCCATCGCGGTGTTGCGCACCGGCCAGTCATGGGACGGGCTCGCGCTCGACGGCGCCTCGCTGGTGACCTTCCACGTGCCGCGCTAGGCGGCGTCAGGCGCGGGTGGCGAGCGTCAGCTCCATCAACTTGATCGCCATTCCGCAGGCATCCAACCCCGGCGACTGCGGATTCACCCACCAGCCGACGACACCGGCCGCGTCGCTGGCCACACCGCATGAGCCGTTCGGGTCGTTGGGGCGCATGACGATGGACTGGATCCCGGCGACCCTGCGGTCCTCGATGCGGTAGTTCAACTGCTGCGCAACCTCACGTTCGTTGTCGAGGCTGCCCTGCTCGAACCAGAACCGGGTGATGTCGACCAGACCCTGCGGGTTGGCCGCCTGCCAACGGCACACCGCGCCGACGAACGTGCTCTGGATGTCCAGGGGGTCCGCGCCGACGGTCTCGGCGAGGATGTCCTCGGTCAGCACCTCGCACTCCTTGAGCAGGTTCGGGTACTGGCGCTCGGAATCCTGATTGCGCGGACCGCCACCGCCCGAACCCGACTTGGCCGCGGTGCCCTCGACGGTGTTCGTGCAACCGGTGAGCAGCGTCAGCACCGCCAGCACGGCGATGAGGACGGCTCCCAGCCGACGTGCGAACGCGGTTGTCATTTCGAATTCACAATCGATTGACGGGTCAGTTCCTTGGCGACGTCACAGGGTTCGGGGAACGGCTTGTTGGCGAAGCTGACCGACCACTCGATGAAGTCGTCGTCGAACTGGATGCCGATCTCGCACAGATTTGTGCCCAAAATCGGATCGTCACCCACCGCGATGAACCCGTCGTGGCCCTCGATGTTGATGTCCTCGACGCTGGTGCGGGACAGCTCCTCGGTCTTGCGCTCGCGCCCGATGGGGCTGCCGCGGAACCAGCTGAACGAGAAGTGGGGCCCCAGGATGCTGCCTCCGGCCAGCCATTGGCACCCGACCGAGGTCTTGGCGGTGTTGACCAGCCCCGGCACGCGGGTGAGCCTCATGACCTCCTGATCGCTGACGCCGCCGCACTCCGGGAAGAACGGGCCGTGCGACACGTCCTCCGCGGGGGCTGGGTTGTCCTCGGGCACCTGCGGGCCGGCGGGCTCCGAATCCGAGCATGCGGCGGACAGCGGGATGACCACCGCGGCCACGACGGCCAGGCAGCGGGTCATGCGCGTGCTGTGAGTCACGCCATGCACTGTAGCGGCCGCTCTTGGGGTCAACCACCGACATGCCGGTTGACCAGCCCATATATCGAATGTGCGACAGTAGCGGGATGTTATGGGCGCTGCTGCGACAGTACGCGCGGCCATATCGGACGCTGCTCGCCACGGTCGCCACGCTCCAGCTGGTCAGCACGCTCGCCTCCCTGTATCTGCCGACCGTCAACGCGGCGATCATCGACGACGGTGTCGCGGTCGGGAATCTGCGCCGGATCGTCGAGTTGGGTGCTGTGATGCTGGCCGTCACCGCGCTGCAGGTGGTGTGCGCGGTGGGAGCCGTGTACTTCGGCTCGCGGGCGGGCATGGGCGTCGGCCGCGATCTGCGCGCGGCGGTGTTCAACCACGTCACCGGGTTCTCGGCCGAGGACGCAGCGCGGTTCGGTGCGCCGTCGCTGATCACCCGCACCACCAACGACGTGCAGCAGATCCAGCTGCTCGTGCAGCTGACGTGCACGATGCTGGTCACCGCGCCCATCATGTCGATCGGCGGCATCTTGATGGCCCTGCACCAGGACGCCGGGCTGTCCTGGCTGCTGTTGGTCAGCGTGCCGATCCTGGCGCTGTCCAACTACTGGATCACGCGCCACCTGCTTCCGATCTTCCGGCGGATGCAGCAACTGGTGGACGGCATCAACCGGGTGATGCGCGATCAGCTCGCCGGCCTGCGGGTGATCCGCGCATTCGCCCGGGAGCCGTTCGAACGCAACCGCTTCGCCGACGCCAACCACGCGCTGGCCGACACCGCGCTCGAGGCCGGGCGGTGGCAGGCGCTGATGCTGCCCACCACGACGCTGGTGATCAACGTGTCGAGCGTCGCGTTGATCTGGTTCGGCGGGCTGCGAATCGACGCCGGCCAGATGCAGGTGGGGTCGTTGATCGCGTTCCTGGCCTACTTCATGCAGATTCTGATGGCGGTGCTGCTGGCCACGTTCATCCTCGTCATCATTCCGCGGGCGTCGGTGTGCGCGGATCGCATCTCGGAGGTGTTGTCGACGACGCCGCAGATCGTGTCCCCCGAACGACCGGTGCGACCGGCCCGGATCCGGGGCGAGATTCGGTTGGAGGCCGCGACGTTCTGCTACCCCGGCGCGGAACGCCCTGTTCTGCAGGATGTTTCGCTGTCGGCGCTCCCCGGTACGACGACGGCGGTGGTCGGCTCGACGGGGTCGGGCAAGTCGACGCTGGTGTCGCTGATCTGCCGGATGTACGACCCGACGAGCGGCTTGGTTCGGCTCGACGGCGTCGACGTGCGCGACTACGACCCCGAACAGCTGTGGTCGGTGCTCGGATTGGTGCCGCAGCGCGGATACCTGTTCTCGGGCACCGTCGCCGACAACCTGCGCTACGGCAAGGCGGACGCCAGCGAGGAACAGATGTGGGACGCGTTGCGAGTGGCGGCCGCCGAGGATTTCGTGCGCGCGCATCCCGACGGCCTTCAGATGCGGGTGGCGCAGGGGGGCGGGAACTTCTCGGGCGGACAGCGCCAGCGGTTGGCCATCGCCCGCGCGGTGGTCCGCCGGCCCGCCGTGTACCTGTTCGACGACGCGTTCTCGGCACTCGACGTCCACACCGACGCGCGCGTGCGCGCCGCGCTGCGCGAGGTGTCGGCGGAGGCGACGGTGATCGTTGTCGCGCAGCGCATCTCGACCGTCACCCAGGCCGACCAGATCGTCGTCATCGATGACGGCCGCATCGTCGGGCTCGGCACCCACGAGTCACTGCTGACGGCCTGCCCCGAGTACGCCGAGTTCGCCGACTCACAGTCGCTGGCCCGAGTGGGAGACGCCCAGTGAGCGCCCCGATGACCCGGCCGATCCGCGGACAGGTGCAGGCGCCGACCCAACGCTCCCGCGACTTCACCGGTTCGGCGATCCGGTTGGTCAAGCGGCTCACGCCGCAACGTGGGCTGACCGCGGCCGTGATACTCCTCGGCATCGGCGGCATCGCGATCAGCGTCGTCGGCCCGCGAATCCTGGGGCACGCCACCGATCTTCTTTTCAACGGTGTGATCGGCCGTCAGTTGCCTGCGGGGCTCACCAAGGAGCAGGCGATCGACGCCGCCCGCGCCCGCGGCGACGGCACGTTCGCCGATCTGCTGTCGGGAATGAACGTCGTGCCTGGCCGCGGCGTGGACTTCGGCGCCGTGGGGCGCACCCTGCTGCTCGCGCTCGGCCTGTATCTCGTCGCCGCGCTGCTGGTGTTTCTGCAGGCTCGCCTGCTCAACGTCGCGGTGCAGCGCACCATGGTGGCGCTGCGCTCCGACGTCGAGGACAAGATCCACCGAATGCCGCTGTCGTACTTCGACTCTCGTCAACGCGGCGAGGTGCTCAGCCGGGTCACCAACGACGTCGACAACATCCAGCAGTCGCTGTCGATGACGATCAGCCAGTTGATGACGTCCGTGCTGACCGTGCTCTCGGTGCTGGTGATGATGTTGACCATCTCACCGCTGCTGACGTTGCTGACCGTGGTGACGGTGCCGCTGTCGCTGTGGGCGACGCGGGTGATCGCCCGCCGGTCGCAGCGGCTGTTCGTCGCGCAGTGGGCAAACACGGGGCGGCTCAACGCCCACATCGAGGAGACCTACAGCGGGTTCACCATCGTCAAGACCTTCGGTCACCGCGCCGCGGCCCAAAAGCGGTTCCGCGAATGCAACGACGCCGTCTACGAGTCCGCTTTCGGCGCCCAGTTCTTCTCCGGCCTCGTCGGGCCCGCCACCACGTTCATCGGCAACCTGAGCTATGTCGCGGTCGCCGTCGTCGGCGGGTTGCAGGTGGCGACCGGCCAGATCACGCTCGGCAGCATCCAGGCGTTCATCCAGTACGTCCGCCAGTTCAACCAGCCGCTGACCCAGGTGGCCGGGATGTACAACACGCTGCAGTCCGGCGTGGCCAGCGCCGAGCGGGTTTTCGACCTGCTCGACGCGGAGGAGGAGCCGCCGGATCCCGCAACGGAACTGCCGGTCGGGCGAGCCGGGCGGGTCGAGTTCGACGACGTCACGTTCGGCTACCACCCCGACACGCCGGTGATCCGCAACCTGTCACTGATCGCCGAACCCGGCAGCACGGTCGCGATCGTCGGGCCGACGGGTGCGGGCAAGACCACCCTGGTGAACCTGCTGATGCGGTTCTACGACGTCGACTCGGGCCGGATTCTGGTTGACGGCGTGGACATCTCGACGGTCAGCCGGGATTCGCTGCGGTCCCGGATCGGGATGGTCCTGCAGGACACCTGGTTGTTCGGCGGCACGATTTTCGAGAACATCGCCTACGGCAGGCCCGACGCCTCCGAGGACGAGGTGATCGCGGCGGCCAGGGCGGCGTACGTCGACCGGTTCGTGCACATGCTCCCCGACGGCTACCAGACGCGCGTCAGCGACGACGGCGGCACGATCAGCGCCGGTGAGAAGCAGCTCATCACGATCGCGCGCGCGGTCCTCGCGCAGCCCAGCCTGCTGGTGCTCGACGAGGCGACCAGCTCGGTGGACACCCGCACCGAGCTGCTGATCCAGCAGGCCATGGCCGAGTTGCGCCAGGATCGAACGAGTTTCATCATCGCCCACCGACTGTCGACCATCCGGGACGCCGACCTCATCGTGGTGATGGACGCCGGTCAGATCGTCGAACGCGGTACCCACGCCGAGCTGATCGCTAAGCGTGGCGCTTATTGGTCCATGACGCAGGCCTGATCGCCGTACGCTCGAGATGATGAGCGAGACCGTGTATACGTTCTGCCGGTATTGCCTGGCCTCATGTGGCCTCGAGGTGACGGTCGAAGACAACCACGTCACCAAGATCGCGGCCGACAAGCAGAACCCGCACAGCTGGCAGGACTTCTGCGCCAAGGGCCGCGCCGCACACCGGCTCGTCGAACATCCGCGCCGAATCCTCAACCCCATGCGCCGCGTCGGCGACACCTACGTCGAAGCCAGTTGGGACGAGGCCATCGCCGACATCGCGGCCAGGATGGACGCCGCGATCGAGGCGGACGGCTCGGACGCCGTCGGCGTCTACTACGGCAATCCCGCGGGCTTCTCCTCGTCGAACGTCATCTTCATGAACGCCTGGCTGGACGCGATCGGAACCCAGAACCGCTACGCGGTGGGGTCGGTGGACCAGAACGCGATGCACGTCGTCGCCGACGCGATGTACGGATCGATCCTGATGGCGCCGGTGTCGGACATCGACAACTGCGACTACTTCCTGCTCGTCGGCACCAATCCCGCAGTGAGCGCGTGGAATTGGCTGGAGACCGTGCCCGCCGGGTGGCGTCGCGCGCTGGCACGTCAACAACTGGGCGCGACGATCGTGGTGGTCGACCCGCTGCGCACGGAGTCCGCGCAGAAGGCCGACGTGCACCTCGCCGTGCGTCCCGGGCAGGACTGGGCGCTGCTGCTGGCGATGGTGAAGGTCATCCTCGACGAGGGCCTCGAACATCGCCAGGACTGCACCGAACTGGCCACCGGCGTGGACGATCTGCGCGCCCTGGTCGCCGACGCGGACCTCGACGACCTCGCCACCCGCTGCGACATCGGCCGCGACCGGATCGAGCGGGTCGCTCGTGCCTTCGCCGCGGCACGCGGGGCCATGGTGGTGACCCGCACCGGGGTGTCGCTGCACATGGCAGGGACCGTCGCCGAATGGCTCGGACACGTGCTCAACGTGATCACCGGCCGCATGGACCGCCCCGGCGGGCGCCGCTTCGAACCCGGCTACGTCGACGCGATCCGGCTGTCGGCCATGGCGAAGGGGAAGCCGCATTATAGCCGGCTGCTGGGCCGCGAAATGGTCGCGGGCGCACACGCACTCAGCGAGTTGCCCGACGAGATCACGACACCCGGTCGCGGTCAGATCCGCGCACTGTTGATCAACTGCGGCAACCCCGTCGTCTCCGGACCCGACGGCGCCAAACTCGACCGGGCGCTGGCCGATCTCGACCTCCTCGTCGCGATCGACTTCGTGCAGCGGGAGAGCCACCGGCACGCGCACTGGCTGTTGCCCGCCGCCCACTGGCTCGAACGCAACGACCTGCTCGCGTTCACCAGCAATATGCACGACGAGCCCTATGTGCAGTACGGGGCGAAGGTCGTCGAGCCCCCACCGGGTGTGCGGCAGGAGTGGCGCATCTTCATCGACCTCGCGCTCGCGATGCGTAAACCCTTGTTCGGCGCCAAGGGCCTCAACGGGTTCATCAAGGCGACGCGGTTGGCCGCCCGCGCGATGCGCAGGCCGGCCCTGGAGTTCGGTCCCCACTGGATCGACCGAACCGTGGTGGCGACTGCACGAAAGGTCAACGGGCGCAAGATCAAATGGCGCGACGTCGTATCGCATCCGCACGGCTTGGTGCTGGGGCCGCGCGAGTTCGGACATTTCCGGAATGCGCTCAGGACCGACGACAAGAAGGTGCACGCCGCACCGCCGGAGTTCGTCGGGCGGGCCCGGGAGCTGCTCGCCGATCCGCGGCCCGCGGCACCGGTCGGATATCCGTTCCAGCTGGCCAACCGCAGACACCGGCACTCGATGAACTCGTGGCTCAACGAATTACCGGGTCTGCACCCCGCAGGCAAGGGGAACGACGTCGTCATTCATCCGAAGGATGCCGCCGATCTCGGGGTCAGCGAGGGCGATCTGGTCAAGGTGTTCTCCCCGGTCGGCGCGATCAACCTGAGGGCGGTGGTCAACGACCGTCCGCGCCAGGGCGTGATCATCGTCGATCATGGCTGGGGCTCACGCGTTTTCGATCCGCGGGGGCGCAGCGAGCCGGTTTCCTACGGGGTGAACCGCAACCTGCTGGTCGAAGGCGCACCGGTGGATCCGCTGTCGCAAACGGCGGCGTTGAGCTCACAATACGTTGGCGTGGAACGGGTTTCCTCCTCGGGCGAGGACTGAAGCCCTACAGGTTCGGCCCTTCGGCACGCAGTTCGTCGACGTTGCGCATCGCCTCACGCAGCTTGCCCAGCCACTCCTCCGCGTGCTCGCCGACCAACCGCACGGACCACGCCAACGCGTCGGAACGTGACCGTGCCACGCCCGCGTCGACCAGCGTGTCGAGCACCTGACGCTCGGGCTGTCGCAACCGCGTCATCACCGGAACGGCCATGTTGGTGAACATGATCCGCTCGTGGTTGTCGGCGCCCGGGGTCCCGATTTCGACGCCCCACGCGACCTTGCGGCCGTAGCGTGCCTCCGCCTCGTCGGCGATGCGCATGCGTTCGGAGCGGGTTTCTTCACGGAATCGCGCGGCCCGTCCCGATGCGCGCGCCTCGCTTTCGCCGCCTTCGGCCTCCGGCAGCCGGCCGATCACCGTGATCTCGTCACGGTCGACGACCACCGTCGGGTCCCCGACGAACCAGTTCTCGGGTAGCCGGCCGGCGAACCAGTCGGCGGCGTCGCCCGCCTCGGGCTGCTGTGCCTGTTGCCAGCCGCCTGGACGGCGGCGGCCGTGGATGTTGTGTCGCATGATTACATGCTTACACCGTTGCACCTCTAACGGTGTTACCGTTCGCCGTCAGCGAACGGACCAGGTCAGGCGGCTCGACGTCTCGGAATGACGAGTTAGCCGCGCTTACGCAACAACACCGCGCCGCCGCCAACGACCGCGCCGATCAACAGCAATACGGCCAGGGTCGGGCTGACCAACCACCAGACCAGGGCGACCGCGATGAGGGCGGGCGAGGCGACGAAGAGCACCATGCCCGGGTGCTGCTTGATGACCGCGAAGGCGCTCTGGGCCCGAGCCCGGTCGATTTCCTTTGCCATACCCCAAGAATGCCAGTCGACGATCGATTCAGGTCTGGCGATCGAGTGCCAAAAGATCCTCACCGCGTGGCCGTCGCGCGGTTAGTTTGTAGCGCATGACGGCACCGAACAACGGAAGCTGGCGGCCCGATCCCGAGGGCCGCTACGAGTACCGCTGGTGGGACGGCCAGCAGTGGACCGACCAGGTTTCGCATCAGGGCCAGGTCGGCCGGGCGCCGCTCGGCGGACCTTCCCCGGCGCCCCAGGCTCCCCCGCAACCACAGCAGAGCGCACCCCCGCAGGCCATGGCGGTCGGTGACGGTTTCAGTGGCATCAGCGGCGATCTGGTCGACGGCAGGTACAGCGAGAAAGAGGCCAAAGCCATCGCCAACCAGAACACCAAGATGCTGCGTGTGCGCCTCGGCGAACCGTTCATGGCGCGACAGGGATCGATGGTCGCCTACCAGGGCAACGTCGATTTCGCGTTCGAGGGCGGCGGCGCCTCGAAGTTCATCAAGAAGGCGCTGACCGGCGAGGGACTCCCCCTTATGCGCTGTCAGGGGCAGGGCGACGTCTTCCTCGCCGAGCGGGCGTACGACGTGCATCTGTTGCAGCTGACCAACTCCGGACTGTCGATCAGCGGTAAGAACGTGCTGGCGTTCTCCTCGAGCCTGAACTGGAACATCGAGCGGGTGCGCGGCGGCAGCATCGCCACCGGAGGACTGTTCAACACGACACTGCGCGGAACCGGATGGGTGGCGCTGACGACCGACGGCCCCCCTGTCGTGCTCAATGCCGCCGAGGCGCCGACGTTCGCAGACACCAATGCGGTCGTGGCTTGGTCGGCGAATCTGCAGACGCAGCTCAAGACCAGCTTCAAGGCCGGCGCGCTGATCGGCCGTGGCTCCGGCGAAGCGATCCAGGTCGCCTTCCACGGGCAGGGATTCGTGATCGTCCAGCCGTCGGAAGGTGCGCCGCCCGTCGCGACGGCGTAGTCACAACTTCACGTCACAATTCGAGGAGCACCGTCACCGGCCCGTCGTTGACGAGCCGAACCTGCATGTGAGCGCCGAACACGCCCGTCTCCACCGTCGCGCCCAGGTCGCGTAACGCGTCGGCGAACGCGGTGACGAGCGGTTCGGCGGTTGCGCGCGGCGCTGCGGCGTTCCACGCCGGCCGCCTGCCCTTGGCGGTGTTCGCGTAGAGGGTGAACTGGCTGACGACCAGGATTGGCGCCGCGACGTCGGACGCCGACTTCTCGTCGTCGAGAATCCTGAGCTGCCAGAGCTTTTCGGCCATCCGCCGCGCCCTGGCGGGGTCGTCGTCATGCGTCACGCCGACGAGCGCGAGCAGACCCTGACCGTCGGGGTCGATCGCGCCGACGACCTCGCCGTCGACGGTGACGGCCGCCGAAGTGACCCGTTGGGCGAGAACACGCATGCTCGCAGATGCTGCCATGGGTTCGGAAACGTAGGCCTATCGGTGTATACCCTACGGGGGTACCGTTCCGATCCATGAAGTTGAACTCAGTGGAGCGGGCGCTGATGAACAATCCGGTGCGTGCCGCACATCAGCACACGCGCGAGGCGGCGTGGTTTCGCCGCTTGGCGGGCGGTGACCTGGCGGGCCAGCACGTGTTGGAGGTCGGCTGTGGTCGCGGTGTCGGGTCCGAGGTGATTCTCGACCGCCTCGGCGCTCGCGAGGTCACAGCTTTCGACCTCGACGACTCCATGGTCGAGTTGGCACGAAGGCGGCTGCACGGACGCCCCGTGTCGCTGTCGGTCGGTGACGTCTGCGAGATCGCCCAGCCGTCCGGCTCTGTCGACACGGTGGTCGACTTCGGCATCATCCACCACGTGCCCGACTGGCAGAGCGCGCTCGGCGAGATCGCCCGCGTGCTGCGGCCGGGCGGGTTGCTGCTGTTCGAGGAGATCCCGCGGCACATGCTGGACACCTGGTAGTTCCGCACCTTCACCGTGCATCCGAGGGACAACAGGTTCGAAGCCGCCGAGTTCGCCGCGGAGTTGAGCCGCCACGGGCTGCACGGAACGGGCACCGTCGATCAGAGGATGGGCGGTGCGCTGTTCGTAGGCGCGGCCCGCAAGATCTGACCCCCGGAGTGAATACCCCTAGGGGGTATTGGGTATCCTGGGTCGCATGGCTACCACCACTGTCACAGTCACCGGAATGACCTGCGGACACTGCGCCGCATCCGTGCGCGAGGAGCTCGGCGAGATCCCCGGCGTACAGGCGGTCGACGTCGACGTTGCCAGCGGTGCGGTGACCATCGACAGTGTCGCACCCGTCGAGCCCGAAGCGATCAGGAGCGCGGTGGAAGAGGCGGGCTACCGCTTGGCCGGCTGATGACCACCGACGCGACGGCCAACGCCACCACCACCGCCACGATCGAGCTGTCGATCGACGGTATGACCTGCGCGTCCTGCGCCAACCGGATCGAGCGCAAGCTCAACAAGATCGACGGCGTGACGGCGACCGTCAACTTCGCGACCGAGAAAGCGCGCGTCGAGTACGGCGCCGAGGTGACGCCGGAGTCCTTGGTGGCCACCGTGGAAGACGCGGGTTACCACGCGCACCTGCCGGCCGACGAGCCGTCCGATGTCGACGACGACCCGACCGCCGGGCTGCGACGCCGGCTGCTGACGTCGGCGGTGCCGACGGTTCCGGTGATCGCGATGGCGATGGTGCCGGCGCTGCAGTTCACGAACTGGCAGTGGTTGTCTCTCGCTTTGACGCTGCCGGTGGTGCTATGGGGGGCTTGGCCATTCCACCGTGCGGCGTGGGCGAACCTGCGCCACGGCAGCGCCACCATGGACACGTTGATCTCCATGGGCACGCTCGCCGCGTTGGGATGGTCGGTCTACGCGCTGTTCTGGGGCACCGCGGGCGCACCGGGATTGACGCACGGGTTCGAGCTGACGTTGTCGCGCACCCACGGTTCGGCCAACGTGTACTTCGAAGTGGCGGCAGGGGTCACCACATTCATCCTCGCCGGACGCTATTTCGAAGCGAGGTCGAAGCGGCGAGCGGGCGCGGCGTTACGAGCGCTGCTGGAACTCGGCGCCAAGGACGTGGTGGTCCGCAGAGACAGTGCCGAACAACGGATTTCGATCGACGAGCTCGGCATCGGTGACGAGTTCGTGGTGCGGCCGGGCGAAAAGATCGCCGCCGACGGGGTGGTGGTCGAGGGCGCCTCGGCGATCGATGCGTCCATGCTGACCGGCGAATCGGTGCCGGTGGACGTCGGCCCAGGCGACGAGGTGGTCGGCGCGACGGTCAACGTCGATGGTCGACTCGTGTTGCGGGCCAAGCGAATCGGTTCCGACACTCAGCTCGCTCAGATGGCGCGGCTTGTCGAGGATGCGCAGAACGGGAAGGCGCAGGCGCAGCGACTGGCCGACCGGATCTCGGGTGTGTTCGTGCCGATCGTGATCGTGCTGGCGCTCGCGACGCTCGGGTTCTGGTTGGTCACCGGCGAATCGGCCGAGGTGGCCTTCACCGCGGCGGTGGCCGTGCTGATCATCGCGTGCCCGTGCGCGTTGGGCCTGGCGACGCCGACCGCGCTGATGGTGGGCACGGGACGCGGTGCACAGTTGGGCATCTTGATCAAGGGTCCGGAGGTGCTGGAGTCGACCCGGCGCATCGACACCATCGTGGTGGACAAGACCGGGACCATCACCACCGGCAGGATGACGTTGATCGATGTCGTTGCCGCCGGCGGAGAACTCCCCGACGAGGTGCTGAGGATTGCGGGGGCGGTCGAGGACGGTTCGGAGCACCCGATAGCCCGTGCCATCGCGAAGGGCGCGCGGGACAAGCTGGGCGATCTGCCGAGCGTTGAGGACTTCACCAACATGCGTGGTCTCGGCGTGCGCGGACGGGTCGACGGCCACGAGGTGACCGTCGGACGGCAGCGGCTGCTGGCGTCGCACGACATTCCCGATTCAGTGAGAGCCGCGGTGCGAGAGGCGGAATCGCAGGGCCGCACGGCCGTTGTCGTGGGGTGGGACGGTGAGGGCCGCGGCGTGCTGGTGGTGGCGGATGCGGTCAAACCGACGTCGGCCGAGGCGATTTCGCGACTTCGCGCGCTCGGTTTGAAGCCCATGATGGTGACCGGCGACAACGAGGCCGCGGCCCGCACGATCGCCGCGCAGGTGGACATCGACGACGTCATCGCCGAGGTGCTGCCGCAGGACAAGGTCGAGGTCGTCAAGCGGCTCCAGGCCGAGGGCAAGGTGGTCGCGATGGTCGGCGACGGGGTCAACGATGCGGCCGCGCTCGCCCAGGCCGACCTCGGACTCGCGATGGGCAGCGGCACCGATGTCGCGATCGAGGCGAGCGACCTGACGCTGGTCCGCGACGATTTGAACGCGGTCCCCGACGCCATACGCCTGTCGCGCAGGACGTTGGCGACGATCAAGGGAAATCTGTTCTGGGCGTTCGCCTATAACGTCGCCGCGTTGCCGTTGGCGGCGGCGGGCCTGCTGAACCCGATGATCGCCGGAGCCGCAATGGCATTCAGTTCGGTGTTCGTCGTGAGCAACAGCCTTCGGCTGCGCCGGTTCACCGCTACAGCGTCACGTTGATCGGGCCGAGCATCTGGCAGTTCGGCTCCAGCGCGTCCTGGAAAACCTTGCCGCAGCCGCGTCCGCTCGCGGTGTACACAGCGCCCGGCTGATACGGCTCGAAGAACACCTGCGCGGTCGCCGGCCCCCGCGCCTGCGTGCACTGCCCCTGGGAGTCGTGACCGGCCCGGTGGACACACGCGACGCTGTACGCCGGCTGGAACGGCGCTCCGCATGCATAGAAGGTGACGGTCGCAGTCACCTTGCTCACTCCGTCGGTGTTCACGACCTGCGGCGGCGAGATCGTGTACCCGCACGCCGGCTGCGGCGGTTGCGCGCTGGCTGACCCCACACCCAGCAGCCCGGACAACCCGACGACCAGCATGACCAGCGCAGCTCTGACGACCCGGCTCATGCCTGGATCGTAATTCACGTCCGCCAGCAGCCGTTTCGAAATCGCAGCGGTCGGGTCGGCTACGGTCCCTCGCTGTCTTTCGGGTGGTCTTCGGCTTTCTGCCGCAGGTCTCCTGGTTCGTCGGGCAGTGGTGCGGGGGTTTCGCGCTTGTCGTCGGGATCGCTTGGTGGTTCGGGTTCGTCGGACAGGAGGTATTTCTCGGGGTGGTGGTAGTT
>JBNMQV010000031.1:0-48291 GCA_050205545.1 Mycolicibacterium celeriflavum | reverse complement strand
CATGGCGATGATGCCGCGGCGCAGACAAACCCGCGAACAAGACCGCCGCGACCGCATCGACGCCGAACGGCGACGCCGGAGCGAGTTGATCGCCGAAGAGGAGCGACGACGCCAAGCGTGGCTCGCCGCGAACTACAAGCCGCCACCCTTCTGAGCGGCGAGCTGTGCGCTCGACGCGTCAAAATTGACGAAGTAGCCAATTTTCGGTAGTCACGTCTCTAAGCTGCCCTTCAAGATCAATCCTCTGTGGTTGGACCAAGGACCGTAGGAGACAGTGCGTCGATGACAAACCTCCCTGTAGCGACGACGGCTGGCCTGTTCGCGATCGCTCTGAGCCTGGGGCTCGTTGGCTGTGGTTCGAGTGATGACACGGCGGCCACGACGACGACCTCGGCGACGAGCGAGACCGGCACGACGGCCGCACCGAGCCCGCCGTCCGATGACGATGACGACACGATCAACGAGTACGTCACCGAGAGCGGTATCGCGGAGACACCGATCAAACCCGGCGAACCCGGAACCCCGACCTTCAACTTCCCGATCCCGCCCGGATGGACCGACGCGGGTGAGGCGACGCCGGAATGGGCCTACGGCGCCATCGTCTACGACAGCCCGAAAGATCCGAATGATTCGCCGGACATGTACGCGATCGCCTCGAAGCTCACCGGCAACGTAGATCAGGCGAAGATCTTCGAATACGCCCCGGAGCAGCTAGAGGACATGGCCGAGTTCAAGCCGTTGGCAGCACCGACGAGGGGCAAATTCGGTGGCTTCGATGCCCTTTCGTACGCAGGCACATTCATGAACGACGGCCAGAAGCGATTCGTCGCACAGAAGACGGTCGTCGTGCCGGCGACGGACGGTGTGTTCGTCCTGCAGCTGAACGCGGACAGTCCCGAGGCCGAACAGAACGCGGTACTCGACGCCACCAAGGTTATCGATGAGCAGACGACCATCACCCCGCCGTCATGACCGCCCGCACCATCCGAGGCCCAAAGGACCCGCTTACCGACGGAGACGCATCGATATGAGAATCCGGAACACCGCTCCAGTGCGCTTACTGGCTTCGGTGTGTAGCGCCGTGCTGATGTCGTCCTCACTGCTGACCGCGCCGCCGGCGTTCGCGCAGTGCAAGGCCAGCGAGGTGTGGGATCAGCGGACCGGGGTGTGCTGGGCGCAATCCCAGACCACGCTCGGGGTTCCGGGCACGGGCGGCTGGTGTAAACCCGGCAGGATCGGACTGTGCATGTCGGCCTGGCAGAACTCACAGGTCCCGGGCGCGAACCTCAAACCCGCGCCGCCGGGGGGACCGGCGCCGCGCACGACCTGGCCCAACCGCTGACACCCACGGCGTGAACCGGGGAATCCACCCGCGAACGTTCGCGCGATACGTCTCGTACTGCGCCCCGTAGGTCCGCACCAACGTCGGCTCCTCGTACCACCGCACAAACGACGCGGTGACCGCCCAGCCGATCGCGGCATACAGCACGAGCCACAGGCTGCCGAAAAGCACTGCCTGGCCCAGGATCGCGATCAACAGGCCCACATACATCGGGTTGCGGACGAACCGATTGAACCCGGTCACGACCAGACGCTGGGTCGGCGCGACGGGCATGGGTGTGCCACCGGCCCTGACGAATTCGACGAAGGCGTGGACGGGCGGGATCAGGCCGAGCACGACCAGAATCCCGCCCACCACCACACGCCACACCGGCGCGTCCGACAGCTCCCAGCGCGTCACCAACCACGGGCCGAGCCCGACGAAGGTGCCGGGTGCGACCACGAAGAAGGCGGCCGAGGCGAGCGCGGCGGTGGTGATCCGCACGTGCTCTATCCCGTGATGGCCGAGAGGTCCGCGAGTTGGGTGAGCCGGACGCTGTTGCCGGAGGGATCACGGAATCCGCAGTCGATGCCGTACGGCATCTGATGTGGTTCCTCGGTGAACTCGACTCCGCGCGAACGCATTTCCTCATAGGAGGCCCGGCAGTCCTCCGTGGTCAGGAACACCGTGCCCGCGAAGCCCTTGGCCGTCAGATCCAGCACCTGCTTGCGGGTCGCCTCGTCCATCACCGGTTCGCCGGGTACGGCCATCAACACGATCGACACATCGTCCTGACCCGGCGGACCGACGGTCAACCAACGGAAGATGCCGTCGACGTCGGGCAGCGAAACATCCTGACGCACTTCCATACCGACCTTCTCGGTCCAGAACTTCAGTGCGGCTTCTTGGTCGTGAACCCAGAGGTGGGCGCTCGCGATTTTGATCATGGCTCGACGCTACGGCCGGTCGGCCTCGGCGTCTTCTCCCCGTGTGCTGTCTTGCGCACGCGACTGTCGGCGGGAGGCCGGGTGTCGCGCTTGAGAATGCAACTGGGCACCCGGGCGTGAATCGCCGCCGGCGGCAGGCTCGCCCGGTACGCGGCGGGCGGCAGCCCGTAGACCCGCGCGAAACTGGTGGTGAACGACCCCACGCTCTGCAACCCCACCATCACGCAGATGTCGGCAACCGACCGATCGGTGTAGCGCAGCAGCGCCGCGGCGCGCTCGAGGCGCCGCGTCTGCAGGTACGCGCGCGGTGTCTCGCCGAACGTGCGGGTGAACATCCGGCTGAAGTGCGCCCGCGACAGACCCGCGGCCGCGGCGAGGTCGTCGACGGTGATCGGCTCTGCGTACCGCGCGTCGACCAGATCCTTGGCGCGCAGCAGATAGCGCGCCGGAGGCACCTGGGCCATGCGCCAAGTATGTCGAACTCGCGGAACAGCGGCGAGACGCAGTACGTTGAACCCGCGGATGAGTTGGCTGGGCGGCCGCGGGACCCAGGTTCGCCTGGGTTTCGAGGAAAGTCCGGACTTCACAGAGCAGGGTGATTGCTAACGGCAATCCGAGGTGACTCGCGGGAAAGTGCCACAGAAAACAGACCGCCACCACCGGGCCTTCGGGCCCGGGGTGGTAAGGGTGAAACGGTGCGGTAAGAGCGCACCAGCACTCCGGGTGACCGGAGTGGCTAGGCAAACCCCACCCGAAGCAAGGCCAAGAAGGCCGCAACCTGGTTGCGGCCGCGCAGGCGCCCGAGGGTTGCTCGCCCGAGCCTGCGGGTAGGCCGCTCGAGGCACCCGGTGACGGTGTGTCCAGATGGATGGTCGCCACCTCGCCGCCGCGGTCAGCCGCGGTGGTGAGGGACAGAATCCGGCTTACAGGCCAACTCATCCGCCCCGCAGGCCGTCTCGGCCGACGCCGGGGTCACCGCGCCTTGCGCACCGCCTTGGCGAGTTTCTTGAGCGCGCGGCCCAAATGGTCTCGCGAGCTCTGCGCGAGCTCCTCTTCGATCCGGTAGAGCAGGCCGTAGGTGAACGTGTCCTCACCGGCGGCGTGCGCGGCCTCGGCCTGCTGGCTGAGGTGCGTCCGGCTCACGACGCTGTCCTGGTGATCGCCGAGCATCGACTGGATCTTCTTGGCCCGCTCCGACACCTTGTCCTGCCCGGTGGCCGCGGCCGTGTAGCGAAGACGCTTGGCGCCCTTGCGGATTCGGTGCAGCGCCTCGTCCTTGTCCTCGTCGGCCTCGGCGGCGGCCTTAGCCGCTTTGCGCACACGCTTGTAGGCCGCGTCGATCGTCGCCTGGTCGCGCTCCTCCTCGTCCTGCGGCGGCGCCGGCGCCGCCGCGACGAGACCTTCGAGCGCGTCGAGCAACCGGAAGTAACGCTGCGAGCGCATGGCGATCAGCGACCGGCGCAGCCCGGCCGCGTAGCGCCGCTTGGCGCCTTCGACCAGCCGCTCGCGCACCGGTCCCCGAACCAACTCCTCGGGCAGCTCGTCGAGCGCCTTCTCGTAGCGTTCGGCCAGCACCTCGGCGTCGCGCGCAACCCCCAGGATCGCGGCGAGCTGCCTCAACTCGTCGAGAATCCACGCGTCGTCGGAGATGCCGAACGCGTCGCGGGAGGTCTGCAGCAGGCTGCGGATCTTGCGCGTCGTCACGCGCATCTGGTGCACCGCATCCGGCACGTCGGCGCGCACCGCGCGGTCCCACTCGATCAGCTGCTCGACCTGTTCGGCCACCGCCCGGTGCACGGCGTCGGCCGGCGGCGACTCGTCCTCGGGCGACGTCGACTCCGCCAGCACCCGCGCCAGCTTCGACCCGCTGGCCGCGGACGTGGCTCCGGCGTCGATCAACCGGTTCGACAACCGGTCGAGCAGTTCGCGGTCCGCGCCGTCGGCCAGTTCCAGTTCCCACTCGCGCCACGCCTGCTCGGGGCCGTCCGGTTCCGCCGACGCGGTGACCTGGTCGTCGCAGAACTCGGCCACCGGCGCGCCGTCAGGGCCGTAGAGCATGTTGACGGTGCGCCGGGTGGCAATGCGCGCGACCGCTTGCAGCGGGCGGTCGCGCACTATGGCCAGCACGACATCGCGCAGCGCCTCGGGCACCACATCGTCGTCACCCAGAGCGTCCTCGCCCAGCGGCTCCCTGACCTCGGTGCGCGCGTCGGGACCCGCAGGCAGTTTGAGATGCCAGCCCTCGTCCGGGCCGCCGGTCCGCCTGCGCAGCGTGATGCGCCGTGCGGCGAGATCGTGATCGGAGGTGTCGAAGTAGACGGCTTCGAGGTGGTGGGCCGGCGACCGCTCGACGCGAACCACCGACGACAACCCCTCGAAGGACGGCGACACGGTCGATTCGACGACGTCGAACTTGCGCTCGACCTCCAGATGCCGCGCCGATCCGTCGTTTTTGCCCATGGTGCGAGACAGATTGCCACACGCAGGTGAACACCGGCGAGCACGCCGAAGATAAAGTCCCCGTGTGACCGATTACGAAACGCTGACCTTCGAGCAGACCGGCGCCGTCGCCCGCATCACGCTGAATCGACCCGATGCGGCAAACGGCATGAACGGCACCATGACTCGTGAACTGGCCGACGCCGCCAAGCGGTGTGACAACGCCGCGACCAAGGTCGTGGTGCTCACCGGGTCGGGCCGGTTCTTCTGCGCGGGCGGTGATTTGAAGGACTTCGCGGCCTCCGACGACCGCGGCGCGCACATCAAGGGCGTGGCCGACAATCTGCACCGCGCGATCTCGACCTTCGCGCGGATGAACGCCGTGGTGATCACCGCGGTGAACGGCACCGCGGCCGGTGCGGGATTCTCGCTCGCGGTGTCCGGCGATCTGGTGCTGGCCGCCGAATCCTCGTCGTTCACGATGGCCTACACCCGGGTCGGCCTGAGCCCCGACGGCAGCGCCTCCTACTACCTGCCGCGGCTCATCGGCATCACCAGGACCAAGGAGCTCATGCTGACCAACCGCACGCTGTCGGCGCAGGAGGCCTCACAGTGGGGGCTGGTGACCGAGGTGGTTCCCGACGCCGAACTGGCCGAGCGGGTCTCGGAGCTCGCCGATCGGATGGCCGCCACGTCGGCGGGATCCAACGGCGGGGTCAAGCAGCTGCTGCTCGGCACGTTCGGAAACGGGCTCGAGGAACAGATGGAACTCGAGGGCCGGCTGATCGCCGCGCGCGCGGCCTCCAGCGACGGACGCGAAGGCGTCGACGCCTTCCTGGCCAAGCGGAAAGCGGAGTTCGCCTAGAACGAGTGCTCGTCGGCGGGGAACACCCCGCTGGCGACCTCTTCGGCGTATTGCTCAGCGGCACGGCGCAATTCGTCGCCTACGGCGCCGAAACGCTTCACGAACTTCGCGGTCTTGCCGCTCGTCATGCCCGCCATGTCCTGCCAGACCAGCACCTGCGCATCGCAGTTCGGGCCCGCGCCGATGCCGATGGTGGGGATGGTCAGCTTGCCGGTGATCTGGGTGGCCAGTTCGGCGGGCACCATCTCCATGACGACGGAGAACGCGCCCGCTTCCTGAACGGCGATTGCGTCGTGGATGGTCTGCTCGCCGGCGTCGCCGCGGCCCTGGACCCGGAAGCCGCCGAGCCCGTTGACGCTCTGCGGGGTGAAGCCGATGTGCGCCATGACAGGGATGCCCGCGGCGGTCAGCGTCGCGATCTGCTCGGCCACGCGCTCACCGCCCTCGAGCTTGACCGCGTGCGCGCCGGTCTCCTTGAGGAAACGTGTCGCGGTGGCGAGCGCCTGCTGCGGTCCGCCCTCGTAGCTGCCGAACGGCAGGTCGGCAACGACCAGCGCGTGCGGGGCGCCGCGGACGACGCCGCGGACCAGCGGGATCAGCTCGTCGATCGTCACGGGCACGGTGGTGTCGTAGCCGTAGACGACGTTGGCGGCCGAATCGCCGACCAACAGCACCGGGATGCCGGCGTCGTCGAAGACGCGGGCGGTGGAGTAGTCGTAGGCGGTGAGCATGGCCCACTTGTGGCCTTCGGCCTTCCACTTCTGGAGATGAAGAGTGCGCGTTTTTGTGCGCGGAGCGGACGATTCAACAGTTGTGCGCGGAGCGGGCGAGGCAGTCCCGTACACGGTCTGCTCAGACATCGTTGTCCCCCAATTGGGTGGGTCGGGTCGATCCTCGAGGCCGATGCTCGGTCCCCGGGTTCGTCTGACCCACCAAGTCTGCCACTCGGTGTCCGAGATGTTAAAAGGGCTGTTGAGTGGATTTGCTCACACCCGCCCTCACCGGGCATAACATCGGCGACATGCAACGGCTCAGCGGGCTCGACGCCAGTTTCCTGTACCTCGAAACCGCGCAGCAGCCGCTGCATGTGTGCTCGATTCTCGAGCTCGACACCTCGACGATGCCCGGCGGTTACACGTTCGACCGGTTCAAGGACGCGCTGAACCTGCGCATCAAGGCGATGCCCGAGTTCCGCGAGAAGCTCGCCGACAGCCGGTTCAACCTCGACCATCCGGTGTGGGTGGAGGACAAGGACTTCGACGTCGACCGTCACCTGCATCGCATCGGGCTACCCGCGCCAGGCGGACCCCGCGAGCTCGCCGAGATCTGCGGCCACATCGCGTCGCTGCCCCTCGACCGCAGCCGTCCCCTGTGGGAGAAGTGGGTGATCGAGAACGTCGATGGCACCAACCCGCAGGACGGCGGGCGCCTCGTGGTGATGACGAAGGTGCACCACGCCGGCGTCGACGGCGTCACCGGCGCGAGCCTGATGTCGCAACTGTGCAGCACGGAACCCGACGCGCTGCCGCCCGATCCCGTCGACGGTCCCGGCGACGCCAGCTCCCTGGAGATCGCGGTCAGCGGTGCGGTCAAGTTCGCCACCCGGCCGTTGAAGCTGGTCAACGCGCTGCCCGTGACGGTGTCATCGGTGGTCGACACGGTGCGCCGGGCCCGCTCCGGGCTGTCGATGGCGCCGCCGTTCGCGGCCCCGAGGACGGTGTTCAACATGAACGTCTCCGGGCACCGCAACGTCGCGTTCGCGCAACTGGACCTCGAGGACATCAAGACCGTCAAGAACCACTTCGGGGTGAAGGTCAACGATGTCGTCATGGCGCTGGTGTCCGGCGTGCTGCGCAAGTACCTCGCCGATCACGGCCAACTGCCGGAGAACTCGCTCGTGGCGATGGTCCCGGTCTCGGTGCACGACAAATCCGACCGGCCCGGCCGCAACCAGGTGTCGGGCATGTTCTCGCGACTGGAGACCCACATCGAGGACCCGGCGGCCCGGCTGAAGTCCATCGCCGAGTCGAATTCCGTTGCCAAACAACACAGTTCGGCGATCGGGGCCACCCTGCTGCAGGACTGGACGCAGTTCGCCGCACCTGCGGTCTTCGGCGTCGCGATGCGCGTCTACGCCGCGAGCCGGCTCAGCGGGGCCAGACCGGTGCACAACCTCGTCATCTCCAACGTGCCCGGCCCGCAGGTGCCGCTGTACTACCTGGGCTGCGAGGCCAAGGCGATGTATCCGCTCGGGCCGATCTTCCACGGCTCGGGACTGAACATCACCGTCATGTCGCTGACCGGGTCGCTGAACGTCGGCATCGTGTCCTGCCCGGAATTGCTGCCCGACCTGTGGGACATGGCCGACGACTTCTCCGCCGCGCTCGACGAGTTGCTGGCCGCCACGCGATAGCGCCCTAGCCAGCGACGATGAGGGTTCATGGCAGCATGTTGAGCCATGAACGCCAAGATCGGGGTCTTCGCGGCCACTGTGCTGCTCGCGGCCACCGGATGCAGCCAACTGGTCGACGGCCGCGCCGTCGTCGCGGTGCCGCCGCCCGGCACTCCGATCGAATGGACCAAGTGCCAGACCAACCAGTCCGACGAGTCGCGGATTCCCGCCGACGCCGAGTGCGGGATGCTGTCGGTGCCGGTGAACTACGACGACCCGGACGGTGACGTCGCCCGCATCGCGATGATCCGATTCAGGGCGACCGGCGACAAGATCGGCTCGCTGATCATCAATCCCGGCGGGCCGGGGGAGTCCGGGGTGGAAGCCGCCGCCAGCGTCGTCAGCTCGCTGCCCGAGTCGGTGCGGCAGCGCTTCGACCTCGTCGGGTTCGATCCCCGCGGCGTCGCGAACTCCACCCCTGCGCTGTGGTGCAACTCCGACGCCGACAACGACCGGCTGCGCGCCGAACCCCAGGTCGACTACTCGCCGGAAGGCGTCGCCGAGATCGAGAGAGAGACCAAGGAGTTCGTCCAGCGGTGCGAGGACAAGATGGGCAAGGAGTTCCTCGCCAACGTCGGAACCGTCAACGTGGCCAAGGACCTCGAGGCGATGCGGCAGGCGCTCGGCGACGAGAAGCTGACCTACCTCGGCTACTCGTACGGCACCCGGATCGGCGCCACCTACGCCGAGAACCACCCGGACAAGGTGCGGGCGATGATCCTCGACGGGGCGGTCGATCCCAACGCCGACCCGACCGAGGCCAACGTCCGGCAGGCCGCCGCGTTCCAGACCGCGTTCAACGACTACGCCGCCGACTGTGCCAAGAACCCGGGCTGCCCCTTGGGCACCGACCCGGCCAAGGCCAACGACGTCTACCACAGCCTGGTCGACCCGCTGGTGGAGGAGCCGCTCGAGACCCAGGATCCGCGGGGGCTCAGCTACTCCGACGCGATCGTCGGCACTATCCTGCCGCTGTACTCGCCGAACCTGTGGCGGCATCTGACGCAGGCGCTCAGCGAGATGGAGCGGGGCAGCGGCGACACCATGCTCGCGCTGGCCGATCTGTACATGGGCCGCGACGCGCAGGGCCACTACAACAACTCCACCGACGTGCGGGTCGCGGTCAATTGCATGGACAAGCCCGCGGTGACCGATCGCGCGAAGGTCGCCGAGGAGGACCGGCGGGTCCGCGAGGCCGCGCCGTTCATGAGCTACGGCGAGTTCACCGGGCACGCGCCGCTCGGTACGTGCGCGTTCTGGCCGGTGCCGCCGACGAGCGAACCGCACGAACTCAAGGTGGAGGGCCTGCCGCCGACGCTGGTGGTGTCGACGACCAACGATCCCGCTACGCCGTACCAGGCGGGCGTCGAGCTGGCCAAGCAACTCGGCGGAACGCTCGTCACGTTCCAGGGCACCCAGCACACCGTAGTGTTCCAGGGCAACAAGTGCGTCGACGACATCGCCGCGCGCTACCTCGTCGACCTGACGGTGCCGCCGCCCGATACCACCTGCTCCTCGGACTAGCTAGCGCCCGCCGTCGGCGGCGGCAGCGGTGTGATCCCTAAGGAACTTCCCAGTGTCCGGGGGCGCCGTCGAAGAACGGATTCTCGAAACCCTGCACCGTCGGGAGCTTCCTCAGCTCATCCGCCGGGATGCCGTAGAAGGGGTTGCGCACCCCGTTGATGGTCGCCGACGCCCTCAGCTCTACCGGGCCGATTTGCGCGCTGGGCAGGCCGAAGTAGTCGTTGATCCCCGGCACGCCCGGCCAGGCGTCGGGTATCACTGACTCCGGAATCTCCCAGTGGCCCGGAACCTCGTCGAAGAACGGGTTCGGATAACCCTGGACCGTCCGCATCTTCTTGAGCTGCCCGGGTGGGATCTTGAAGAACGGGTTCGGGACACCGTTGATGGTGGCCGCGTTCATCAGTTGACCAGGTGGAATGCGAGCGCCAGGCAAGCCGAAGTAGGCGTCGACGGCGGGGAGGTTCGGCGCCAGACGAGGCAGGTCGATGTCGACGACGGGCGCCGGGGCCGGCGGCACGCTTACCTTGGGCAGGGGCGGTGCCTCGACCCGCGGCACGTTCACGTTGACGTCCGGCGCCCGCGGTGCCTCGACCCGCGGCACGTTCACGTTGACGTCCGGTGCCCGCGGTGCCTCGACCCGTGGCACTTCGACCCGTGGCACCTCGACCTTGGGAACCGGTGGTGGCCCGGGAATCGGAGGAACTGGCGGGGACGGAAACTTCGGGTCGGCGTGCACGGTGCCCACGCTCGAGCCGAGCGCGGCGAAGCCGCACACTGCCCCGGCCAGGCCCATCGACAATGCGGTTTTCTTGAGATTCATGGTCGCTCCTCGCCTAGGTTTCAGCGGCGCGACCCCCCGAATGAACATGAACTACCCGCGGAGCGCGCCGTCGAAACCCCGGGCGACCCCTTAGGACGGGCTCTCGGCGATCTGGGCAAGCAGTGACTCCAGGCGCTCCCGACCGACGACGGGCCGATTGCCGGCCGCCGCGCTGAGCATCAGCCCGCTGATGAAGTTCACCGTCAGCAGCGCACGATCGTCGATGGCGGCGGGGTCGGCGTCACCCGATTGCGAACGCTCCGCGAGCTCGCGGTGAAGCGCGAGATACGTCTGCGAATTCGACTGGAACACAGTGGATATCGCGGGATCGCGGCTGGCTTGCAGCAGCAATTCGATCCGCGCGCGGGTCCGAATCAGCCCCTCACCGGTGAGCGACTTCATCACCACCGCCGCCAGTCTCGCGACGGCCGCCTGCCGGGAGGTGTCGGTCGCCGCTTCGGTGACCGAACGCAGGTCCGCCAGGTCGAGCTCGGCCACCCGCTCGGCGACGGCGTGGATCAGCGCGCTGCGCGTCCGGAAGTAGTACGAGGTGCTTCCTTCGGGGACGCCGGCCTGACGATCGACCCTCGGATGGCTCAGCCCCTTTGCGCCCTGCTCGGCGAGCAGTTGGATTGCGGCGTCGCAGAGTTCGCGACGCCGCTGTCGCCCGTCCGGGGTTCGGCGCGTCGACATCACTACTGCGCGATCGGCCGGATCAACACTTCCTGCGACGTGCTGGCCACGGTCCGCCCCGCCGCGTCGCGGATGGTCCCGCGAATGAGCGCACGGTGTCCGGTGACGGCCACGGTGTCCTGGGTGTACAGATGCCAGTCGTCGAAGCGGACCGGGCGGTGCAGCCACAGCGCGTGATCGAGGCTGACCGCCGCGATGGACGCATAGTCGGCGCGGTGCGGGTGGTTGCGCAGCGCCATGTCCAACAGCAGGTAGTCGCTGGCGTAGGCGAGCATCGCACTGTGCAGCGCGGGCTCGTCGCCGATGGGCCGCGGCAGTCGCATCCAGTGCGACCGCGGTTCCGGTGTCTGCCGGCCGCCTAGAAAGTTCGTCGGCTCGGCGATGCGCATCTCCACTGCGGGCGGGACATCGATCCAGTTCTGCGCGTTGGGTTTCAACTGTGCCGGAACCTGGTGCACCCAGTGCTGCAGCAGCGGCATCTCCTCGGGCGCGGGGGTGTCCGGGTGCGGGCGGTCGAGTTCGGGTTCGGCGGGATTGGTGTGAAACGACGCAAGCGCGGTGAGCAGCGTGCGGTCCCCTTGTGAGACCGTGACCCGGCGGGTGGCCATCGACCGCCCGTCGCGGACGGCGTCGACGGCGATGTCGACCGGGGTGTCCGACGCGCCCGTCTGGACGAAGTAGGCGTGCAGCGAGTGCGGCGCGTGCTCGTCCACGGTGCGTGAGGCGGCGTACAGAGCCTGGGCGAGCAGTTGGCCGCCGAAGATCCTGCCGAACCGGTCGCGTTCGTTGGTCGCCCGGAACCTGCCGTCGCCCACCGGCTGCATGCTCAGCGCGCGCTCGAGCGTGTCGAGGGATTCCAGCACCGACTTTTCCAGGGCGGTGCCCTGTAGTGGGCCGGTCAGATCGGTCGGCGGGTCGGTCTCATCGGTGGCCATCACGGATGGATCCTGCCAGATGCTTGCCACGGTTGTCTCTAAGACTTTAGAGTCCGGGTGTGGCCCCCCGAATCCTCCGGCACCCGGTAGCCGTCGCGGGTCATGATGCGCACGGGATCGCTGCCGTCCCATTCGGCGCAGGTCTCGGAGATGCGGCGAACCTGCTCGAGGAAGGCCGGCGGGGCCTCGACCACCTCCGTGTAGAACCCGAAGTCCGCCACGGTGTCGATGTACGCCACGCGGAAGCCGCCGCCGACGCTCTGCGCGGCGACCGGATAGCCCAGCGACGCGAAATGTGCCGTCTTGGCATCGTAATCGGTTGTCACCGTGGCGATTTGATGAAACGAGCTGGTTCCGCCGCGGCTCCACTCGGAGTAGATGCTCGGGGTCTGGCAATGCTGCTGGATCAGCTCGATCTGCACCGGGCCCGCCTGGGCGACCGCGACCTGGATCCGCACAGTGCGAGTCTCACCTCCGTAGTCGGCGACCTGATCGGCCACGGGCAACACGTGAAACGGTCCGACCCCGAACACGCGCGCCCAACCCGCGGCGGCTTCGAGGACGTCGTCGACGACGTGGCCGAGTTGGAAGAACCGAAAATCCCCGTCGGGCCACGGCTGTTCGAACAGATGCATGCGCACGATCATGGCACGGCCGCGCGATGCTGAGCGGGGAACGGGTTCTCATCACCGGCCCGGCGGGGCGGATCGCCTACGGCGTCGCGAAGACGCTCGCCCGCGACAATGAGGTGTGGGGCATCGCCAGGTTCTCCGATGCGGCCGCGCGCGAAGAGGTCGAGGCGCTGGGCGTGACCACCCGCAGCGTCGACCTGGGTGTAGGCGACTTCGACAGCCTGCCAACCAATTTCACGTACCTCCTGCACATCGCCGCCGACTTCGGCGAAGACTACGAGCAGGGGCTGCGCGTCAACGCCGAAGGAACCGGGCTGCTGATGTCGCACTGCCGCGACGTCAAGGCCGCGCTGGTGATGTCGACGGTCACGGTGTACAAACCCCACCCAGACCCCTGGTACGCATTCCGGGAGGGCGACCCGATCGGTGATGCCGGATTGCCCAGTCCGCGACCGTATTCCATCGTCAAGATCGCCGAGGAGGCGGTCGCCCGATACTGCGCCCGCGAGTTCGGCATTCCGACCACCATCGCGCGGATGGGCAGCGCCTACGGCGAACGGGGCGGCCTGCCGATGTGGCACCTGCAGGCCATCGCCGAGGGGCAACCCGTCATCGCCCGCTGGGACCCGTTGCCATACAGCCCCATTCACTACGACGACATCAACGCCCAGATCCCGGCGCTGCTCGACGCGGCGAGCGTTCCCGCGACCATCGCCAACTTCGCAGGCGACACGCCGGTCAGCGTCCAGCAGTGGTGTGCGTACTTCGGCGAGCTTCTTGGTGTCACGCCACGTGTTGACGTGCAACCCGTTCCCGGCGCTTCGCTCGGTTCGGTCGGCGACCACACCAAGCGCACGTCGATCACCGGACCCTGCGCGGTGGACTGGCGAGACGGGTTCCGCGCCATGGCCGCTCACCACTATCCGGATCGTGTGAAGGCGTGAGGGCAATGCGCTATCCCACGCCGCAGCGACTGCTCGACGAGGCGATCGCCGAATGCGGGCATACGGATTTCGGTCCCGGCGACTTCCGCGACGGGCTGACCGTGCTTCTGGAGAGCCTGGAACGAGACGGCGATCTGGACCCCGCCACCGACGCCGCGGTCGTCGGCGATCTGCGCCGCCGACTGGTCAACCGCCTCGAGGTCGAGGCTTACTACCGCGACCACCCCGAGGTCGAGGACGTCGTCATCGAAGGGCCCGTCGACATCAACGGGCTGCCGCGCACCGGCACCACCGCACTGGCCGACATGCTGTCGCTCGACCCGCGGTTCCGTTGCCTTCGCGGATGGGAGCAGTATCAACCGGTTCCGCCGCCCGTGGCCGGCGGCGAGGCCGACGACCCGCGCAGGCAGGCGTTCATCCGGATGCACGAGCAGCGGCCCGCCGCGCAGGCCGCCATGCACATCTTCGAGGTCGACGCCACGATGGAGGACACCGAGATCCTCGGGATGGCCTTCCACGGCCAGCAGATGACGCTGCCGGTCGCGGGCTATCGATCATGGTGGCGCAGCGCCGATCTGACCGATACGTACGCCTACCACCGCAGGGTGGTGAAGCTGCTCGGATCGAAGTGCCCGCCTCGACTGTGGTTGTTCAAGGCGCCGCACCACAAGTTCCACCTCGAGGCGCTGGCCGAGGCCTACCCAGACATGCGCTTCGTGATGACACACCGCGACCCGGCCAAGGTCGTGCCGTCCTACACCAGCCTGGTGTCGACCGTCCTCCCGCCCGCGGCGGGGGACAGGGATCTGTGCGCGCTCGGCCGCGAGGTGAACGTCCACCTGCGCGAGGGCATGGAACGCGCCATCGCCGAACGGGCGCGCATCGGCGAGGACCGCTTCCTCGACGTCCATCACCGCGAGCTCGTCACCGATCCCAGGGGCACCGTCCGTCGCGTCTATGACTGGCTCGGCCTGGAGCTCGAACCCGATGTCGCACAGACGATCTTCGACTGGCAGGACGCCAACGCGGTCGGGGCCAAGGGACCACACCGCTACACCGCCGAACAATTCGGGCTCTCGGCTGACGAGATCCGATCGGACTACGAGTTCTACATCAAGCACTTCGACGTGGCCGTCGAGGCCTGAGGAGGCGCACGAATGACCACCGGATCCGCGCTGCCCGACTGGGACGCCCAGATGGAGGCGCTCAAGGGCGTGGCCGACCATCTGCTGGCGACGTGGCGACCCGACGGCGCCTCCGAGGCCGAGATCCAGGACATGAACAAGCTCGCGCTGTCGATCCTCGCGTGCGGCTACCTCTGCCACGTCTACACCGACTCGCGGCGTCCCGTGTTCATGCCGCTGTGGAACTACGCCTGCAACCAGGGTGGTCCCAATCCGGATTACGTCTACCTCACCGCGGAGGTCGACGGTTCCGGCGTCTACGAGCTGACCGGCCGCCGCGGCACCCTGCGGTTCGTCGAGATCACGCAGCAGGCGCCGGGAATGATGAAGAGCCTCAAGGGCGTCGAGCGGCAGATGAAGTTCCAGGCCATCACGCACGACCTCGACGACCTGACGATCGCCGAGGACGGTTCCTTCCGCGTGATCATGTCGGCCGAACGACCCGAGGGATACGACGGCGACTGGTGGCCGCTCAACCCGGAGGTGGGCAAGCTGCTGATGCGCAAATGCGCGTGCGACTGGAACACCGAGATCGACGCCCAGGTCGCGATCAACCGCCTCGACGACGGCGGCGCGGACATGACACCCGCGGACATCGCGCGCCGGTTCTCGGAGCTGGGCGACTGGATCAAGGGCATGATCGACTTCGACATGGAGCTGGTCCGGTACTACCGGGAACACCACGGCTTCAACGTGCTGCTGCGGTCTCAGTGGATCCAGCAGGGCGGCGGCCTGGCCACCAAGCAGGCCTACTACGACGGCATCCACCAGATCACCGACGACGAGGCGTTGATCGTAGAGTTCCCCGTGCCGTCCGACTGCTACTACTGGCAGATCCTGGTCGCCGACGACCGCTTCTCCACCGTCGACTGGGTGAACCGGCAGTCCAGCCTCAACGACGTGCAGGCGCGCATCGACCCGGACGGCTGGTTCCGCGGCGTGGTGTCCAAGCGGGATCCGGGCGTGCACAACTGGCTCGACAAGGCCGACTGGCCGTGGGGCATCCTGCAGGCGCGCTTCTACAAGGCCGAGCAGTTCCCCGAGGTCACGGTCACGAAGGTGCCGGTCGAGCGGGTGCTCGATCATCTGCCGGCGAATACCGAGGTGCTCACCCCTCAGGAGCGCCAGGTCCAGCTGCGACATCGCCGCACGGGTGCCCAAATGCGCCGCATCTGGTGACCCAGTAATCGCAGCCGCCGTGTAACACCGATTTAACAGCCGGTGCCTACGCTGCGGTCATGGATCGGCAGAAGGAATTCGTGCTGCGCACGCTGGAGGAACGCGACATCCGCTTCGTCCGGCTGTGGTTCACCGACGTGCTCGGATACCTGAAGTCGGTCGCGATCGCCCCTGCCGAACTGGAGGGCGCGTTCGAGGAGGGTATCGGGTTCGACGGCTCGTCGATCGAGGGTTTCGCCCGCGTCTCGGAGGCCGATATGGTCGCCCGCCCCGATCCGTCCACCTTCCAGGTGCTGCCGTGGGCCGATGGCTCGGGCCGGCACCATTCGGCGCGGATGTTCTGTGACATCACCATGCCCGACGGCTCACCGTCGTGGGCGGACTCGCGCCACGTGCTGCGCAGGCAGCTGGCCAAGGCCAGCGATCTGGGCTTCTCCTGCTACGTGCACCCCGAGATCGAGTTCTTCCTCCTAAAGCCCGGCGAGGACGACGGCACCCCGCCCGTGCCCGCCGACAACGGCGGCTACTTCGATCAGGCCGTCCACGATTCGGCGCCCAACTTCCGCAGGCACGCCATCGACGCGCTCGAGCAGATGGGCATCTCGGTGGAGTTCAGCCACCACGAGGGCGCGCCCGGCCAGCAGGAGATCGACCTGCGCTACGCCGACGCGCTGTCGATGGCCGACAACGTGATGACGTTCCGCTACGTCGTCAAGGAGGTCGCGCTCGGGGACGGGGTGCGGGCGTCGTTCATGCCGAAGCCGTTCGCCGAACATCCCGGTTCGGCCATGCACACGCACATGAGCCTGTTCGAGGGCGACACCAACGCATTCCACAGCCCCGACGACCCGCTGCAGCTGTCCGACGTCGCGAAGTCGTTCATCGCCGGGATCCTCGAGCACGCCAAGGAGATCAGCGCCGTCACCAATCAGTGGGTGAACTCCTACAAGCGCCTCGTGCACGGCGGCGAGGCGCCGACCGCGGCGTCCTGGGGTGCGGCGAACCGCTCGGCGCTGGTGCGGGTTCCGATGTACACACCGCGCAAGGCGTCGTCGCGGCGCGTCGAGGTGCGCAGCCCCGACTCGGCGTGCAATCCGTACCTGACGTTCGCGGTGCTGCTCGCCGCGGGACTGCGGGGTATCGAGAAGAACTACGTGCTGCCGCCCGAGGCCGAGGACAACGTGTGGACGCTGACCCCCGAGGAGCGCAGCGCGATGGGTTACAAGGAGCTGCCCGGCAGCCTCGGCGTCGCGCTCACCGAGATGGAGAACTCCGAGCTGGTCGCGGAGGCATTGGGCGAGCACGTCTTCGACTACTTCCTGCGCAATAAGCGCGCGGAGTGGGAGAACTACCGCAGCCACGTCACCCCGTTCGAGCTCAAGGCTTACCTGTCGCTGTAGTGCTTGTCCCTGTAGTGACTCTGTAGGTGCTTAGCCGACATAGCTGCTGCGCTACCTTTTAGGCGTGGCCAAACCAGCGACGCAGCGACCGAAGCTGCCGAGCGTAGGCCGGCTGGGTCTCGTCGAACCCACCGCGCCCGCGGATCTCGACCAGTTGGGTTGGACCACCGATGCGCACGTCGAGCTTCTGTGGTCGCTGTCGCGTGCCCCCGACGCCGACACCGCGCTGCGCACGATGGTGCGGCTGGCCGAGGCGCTGGGCGACGGCTGGGACGAACTCAACCGCCTCCTGCTCACCGACAAGAGCCTGCGGGGCCGGCTGTTCAGCGTGTTCGGCTCGTCGCCGGCGCTCGGCGACCACATCATCGCGAATCCGGAGAACTGGCGGTTGCTCGCGGGCGACGTGACGTTGCCGAGCGCCGACGCCCTGCGTGAGATGTTCGTCGCGCAGGCCGACGAGGCATCGGATACGTCGGCCGCGCTGCAGCCGCTGCGCAAGCTCTACCGCGACCGGCTGCTGGTGCTGGCCGCCCTCGACCTGGCGCCGACGGTCGAGAACGAACCCGTCCTGCCCTTTCCGACCGTCGGCGAGCACCTGTCGGACCTCGCCGACGCGGCGCTGGCCTCCGCGCTGCACCTCGCGATCAAGACCACGGGCGGTGACTCGCCGCCCCGTATCGCGGTGATCGCGATGGGCAAATGCGGTGCGCGGGAACTGAATTACGTCAGCGACGTCGACGTCATCTTCGTCGCGGAGCCGGCCGACGCGTTGGCGACGCGGGTGGCGGGCGACATGATGCGGTTCGCCGCCGACGCCTTCTTCGAGGTCGACGCGGCGCTGCGACCCGAAGGCAAACACGGCCAGCTGGTCCGCACGCTGGACTCGCACGTCGCCTACTACCAACGCTGGGCCAAGACGTGGGAGTTCCAGGCGCTGATGAAGGCGCGACCCGCCGCGGGCGACCTCGAGCTGGGCAAGGCCTACGTCGACGCCGTGATGCCGATAGTGTGGACGGCCTGCGAGCGGGAGGACTTCGTCTCCGAGGTGCAGGCCATGCGCAGGCGGGTCGAGGAACTGGTGCCCGCCGGTCAGCGGTCGCGGGAGATCAAGCTGGGCACCGGCGGGCTGCGCGACGTCGAATTCGCCGTTCAGCTACTGCAATTGGTGCACGGCCGCAACGACGAGGGATTGCACGTTGCGTCGACAGTCGAAGCGTTGGCCGCGCTCGGCGAACGGGGCTACGTCGGGCGCGACGACGCCGCCAACCTGACCGCGTCATACGAATTTCTGCGGCTGCTCGAGCACCGGCTGCAGCTGCAGCGGTTGGTGCGCACACATCTGCTTCCCGACGAGGACGACGACGAGGCGCTGCGCTGGCTGGCCAGGGCCGCCCATGTGCGCCCCGACGGCACCCGCGACGCGCTCGGTGTGCTGCGTGAAGAACTCAAGCGCCAGAGCCTGCGGGTGTCGCGGCTGCACGAGAAGCTGTTCTACCAACCGCTGCTGGAGTCCGTCGGCCAACCGGCACTGAGCATTTCGGAAGGCATGACCCAGGAGGCCGCTGAACGGCAGCTGGCCGCGCTGGGTTACGAGGGTCCGCAGAGCGCACTGACGCACCTGGCCGCCCTGACCGGAAGCAGCGCCCGCCGCGGGCGCGTGCAGCAGGTGCTGTTGCCCACGCTGCTCAACTGGCTCTCGGACACACCCGATCCCGATGCGGGGCTGCTGTCCTACCGCCGCATCAGCGATGCGCTGTCCGAACAGCGGTGGTTCCTGGCGACGCTGCGCGACGAGGGAGCCGTCGCCAAACGCCTCATGCAGGTGCTCGGCACCTCGGCCTACGTTCCGGAGCTGCTGATGCGGGCGCCGGAGGTCATCCAGTCCTACGCCGACGGCCCCAACGGGCCCAAGCTGCTCGACTCCGAACCCGAAGCGGTGGCGCGGGCGCTGGTCGCCTCTGCCGCACGGTATTCCGATCCCCAGCGGGCTATCGCGGCCGCGCGCACGCTGCGCAGGCGCGAACTGGCGCGCATCGCTTCGGCCGACCTGCTCGGCATGCTCGAGGTCACCGAGGTATGCCGCGCGCTGACGTCGGTGTGGGTCGCGGTGCTGCAGGCCGCGCTGGACGCGGTGATCCGCGCCAACACACCCGACCGGGGCCCGCTGGCCCGCATCGCGGTGATCGGCATGGGCCGGCTGGGCGGCGGCGAGCTGGGTTACGGCTCGGACGCCGACGTGATGTTCGTGTGTGAACCCGAAGAGGGCGTCGAGGAATCGGCCGCGGTGAAGTGGGCGGTGACGGTCGCCGAACAGGTGCGCACCCTGCTCGGCACGCCGAGTTCGGATCCGCCGCTGGAGATCGACGCAAACCTGCGCCCCGAGGGCCGCAACGGACCGCTGGTGCGCACGCTGTCCTCGTATCAGGCCTACTACCAGCGTTACGTGCAGACGTGGGAGGTGCAGGCCCTGCTGCGCGCCCATCGGGTCGCCGGCGACCTGGACCTGGGAGAGCGGTTCCTGTTGATGATCGACAAGGTCCGCTACCCGTCCGGCGGGGTGTCTGCAGAAGCGGTGCAGGAGATCCGGCGGATCAAGGCGCGGGTGGACGCCGAACGTCTGCCCCGCGGAGCCGACCCGAACACGCATACCAAGCTCGGACGCGGCGGCCTCGCCGACATCGAGTGGACCGTGCAGCTGCTGCAGTTGCGCTACGCGCACGAGGTGCCCGCACTGCACAACACGTCGACGCTGGAGTCGCTGAACGCGATCGGCGCCGCGGAGCTGATCGCCGAGGGTGACGTCGAACTGCTGCGTCAGGCCTGGCTGACCGCTACGCGCGCGCGTAATGCGCTGGTGCTGGTGCGAGGCAAACCGACCGATCAGCTGCCCGGCCCCGGACGTCAGCTCAACGCTGTCGCGGTGGCCGCGGGCTGGGACACCGACGACGGGGGAGAGTTCCTCGACAATTACCTGCGGGTCACGAGGCGGGCAAAAGCAGTGGTGCGCAAGGTTTTCGGTGGCGAGACATAGTGGATAGGCACAGCCGATGAGCATGGACTTCGGGTTCGACGTGATCACCGACGAGGAGTACGAGCGCCAGCGCGCGCTGTACGGCCCGTTGACCGAGGCGGTGCGCCGGCTGATCTATGCGAGCCTGCACACCGAGATCGACGCCGACACGGTCGCCGAGGCTCAACAGCGCATCGAGTCGGTCGCCGAGTTGCTCGAAAGCAAGCAGCGCTCGAGCGTGCAGGTGGTGCACGAGGAGACCGGGCGGCCGCTCGCGTGGGCGAACCCCGCTGTGGGACTGCGTAATGCGATTGCGCCGCCGATGGTGATCCACCACGAGGACGACGGTCGGTGCTGGAGCGAGTTCACGTTGAGCGGCGCGTACGAGGGTCCACCCGGCTGGGTGCATGGCGGAATCTGCGCACTGGTGCTCGACCACCTGCTCGGCGAGGCGGCCAGCGAAGCGCTGACCCAGCCGAAGTTCACCGGCACCATATCGCTGCGGTACCTGCGCGGCACGCCGCTCGGACCGCTGCGGGCCGAGGCGTTCGTGGAGCGGATCGAGGGGGTCAAGACGTTCGCCCGCGGTTACCTGCTCGACTCCGAGGGGCCGACGGTCGAGGCGGAGGGCGTGTTCATCCAGCCGGCGTGGGCGCGGGACGCCGGATGAAGTTCTACGTCAGCCTGGCGTTCCTCGACACCGCCGAGGTCATCGAGATCGCCAAGGCTGCAGACGATCTGGGCTATGAAGGACTCGGCATCCCGGACCACGTCGTCAACCTCGAGACGCTGAAGACGCCGTATCCCTACACCAAAGACGGCAGCAGGCGGTGGGAGGCGTTCACCGACTGGCCCGACCCGTGGGTGCTGATCGGCGGGCTCGCGCTCGTCACATCGCGCTCGCGGTTCGTCACCACCGTGTACCTGCCCGCGATGCGCGATCCGTACTCGGCGGCGAAGGCGATCGGCACGGCGGCCGTATTGGCCGGTGGCCGACTCGAACTCGGCATCGGGGTGGGCTGGTGCGAGGAAGAGTTCACGCTGATGGGTCAGCAGTTCGCGCGTCGCGGTAAGCGCACCGACGAGATGCTCGAGCTGATGAAGGAACTGTGGAAGCCGGGCTGGACGGAGTTCGACGGCGAGTTCTACCAGACGCCGAAGCTGGAGATGGAGCCCACGCCGCCGCCGATTCCCGTGTACATCGGCGGGCTCTCGGACATCGCGCTGCGCCGGGCGGCGCGGCACGACGGCTGGATCGGCGACCTGATCACCACCGACAAGGCGCTCGAGCGCGTCGGCAAGCTGCGCGAGTTGCGCACCGAAAAGGGTTTGACGATGGACGGTTTCGAGGTGCTGACCCCGCTGACCGACGCGTTCACCCCCGAACACTACGAGCGCGCGGAGGCGGGCGGCATCACCGGCATCATCACCATGCCGTGGATGTTCTACGCCGGTCCGCAGGCCACGCTGGCCGAGAAGATCGACGGGATGAAGCGGTTCCGCAAGGACCTCGGTCTGGACCGCTAACCCCAGCGGGCGATCACGTCGCCCACCGGCTGACCTGCCGCGAGCGCCGCCATCACCAGCACCCGGGCTTGACTGGGCCGCAGGTTGGGCACCATGACCGCGCCGGCCTTGACCATCTCGTCGCCGGGACCGTATTCCGCCTCGACCGGACCGGTGGGAACGCGGGTCGAGATCGCGAACGCGATGCCGGCAGGCGCGTGCCGACGCACCGCGTCGACCACGCCGTCGCCCGCGTTTCCGGATCCCAACGCCTCCACCACGATTCCGCGGGCGCCCGAGGAGACGGCGGCATCGATCGGTCCGGGCCCGTCACCCGGATAGGCCGCCACGATGTCGACGCGCGGTGCGTTGGCCGCCGAGACCTCGGCGATGAACGGGCGCCGCGCCTGTTGGGTCAGGTTGACCGTGTCGCCGCCGACCGTGCCGACGGGTGCGCCTGCGAACGGTGACAGGCTCGCGGTGTCCATCTTTCGGGTGCCGAGCGCCTGAAACACGTTGCCGTCGAACGCGATCAACACACCCTGGTCGCGGGCGGCGGGGCTGGCCGCGACCGTCAGGGCGTCCCGCAGGTTCTTCGGCCCGTCCGCGTCGGGCGCGTCGGAGGATCGCTGTGCGCCGGTCAGCACGATCGGCGGACCACCGCGATACGTGACGTCCAGCCACATCGCGGTGTCCTCCATGGTGTCGGTGCCGTGCGTGATGACCACGCCGTCGGCGCCGTTGGCCACCGCGTTCTTGGCCGCCGCGCCGATCGCGTCCCAGTCGGCGGGCGTCAGCTGCGAGCTGTCCTTCTTCATCAGGTCGACGATCTCGACGTCGAACCCGGCCGCGAGTTCCTCGCCGCCGACGGTCGGCCGCCGCACGCCGCTGGCGTCGGTGCTCGTCGCGATCGTGCCGCCCGTGGTGATGACGACCAGGCGCGCGTTCTGGGCGTCGGCCTCCGAGGCCGACGGGCCGAGCATGCTCGTCACCGTCGCGAAGGCCACCGCGGCCGCGGCAAGTGTTCTGCGCATCCGCGCGTCACCGCCGGAAGCGGCTCAGCAGTCCACGGCGACGGACCGGTTGCGCGGGAGCGGTGGCGGCGGGGGCCGCCGTTCCGGTCACCACTCGGCCCGGGGCTCCGACGCCGACCCGGCGCCTGCCGTCGACCGACCACGCGCCGGCGCCCGTCGTCGCCAACAACAGGAACGCGAAGCAGTACAGGATTGCGGCTTCGCCGCCGTTGCCGCCCATCTGCTGATCGAACGGCCAGAAGCTCGCGGCCGGGCCCTCCAACGGCGGCCAGTGCATCCAGAAATATGCGACGGCCATATGGCCCGATGCGATGAACGCGGCGATCCGCGTGAAGAAGCCGACGGTGATCAGGATGCCCGTGACGAATTCGATGAGGCCGGCCCACCACGCCGGCCATGTTCCGACCGGTATGGCCGCACCGAGGGGCCAGCCGAAGAGCTTCATCGAGCCGTGCAGTGTGAAGAGCAGCCCGAAGATGATCCGGAAAATGCTCAGAACAGGAGACGAGTAGCTGGCAAGACGGGCATCGAATCTGGTCGTCATGCGAGTTGACCCTACGCGCAGAAGCACTTCGGGCCGGGCGATTTCACTCGCCCGGCCCGAAGAGTCGACTGATGTTTACACGTCTCGGTTACACGTCTCGGTTACACGTCGAAGTAGAGCGCAACCTCGTACGGGTGAGGCCGGATCTGAACGGGCAGGATCTCGTTCTCGCGCTTGTAGGAGATCCAGGTCTCGATCAGGTCCTCGGTGAACACGCCACCCTCGGTGAGGTATTCGTGGTCCTCTTCGAGCTTGTCGATGACGGCCGACAGCGAGGTGGGCGCCTGCGGGATGTTGGCGGCCTCCTCTGGCGGCAGCTCGTAGAGGTCCTTGTCGACCGGAGTCTGCGGCTCGATCTTCTTTTTGATGCCGTCGATGCCGGCCATCAGCATCGCCGCGAATGCCAGGTACGGGTTGCCCGAGCTGTCGGGGCAGCGGAACTCGAGGCGCTTGGCCTTCGGGTTGTTGCCCGTGATCGGGATACGCACGCACGCCGAGCGGTTGCGCTGGCTGTACACCAGGTTGATCGGCGCCTCGTAGCCCGGCACCAGGCGCTTGTAGGAGTTCACCGTCGGGTTGGTGAACGCCAGCAGCGACGGCGCGTGGTGCAGGATGCCGCCGATGTAGTGGCGGGCGGTGTCGGACAGACCGGCGTAACCGGACTCGTCGTGGAACAGCGGCTGGCCGTCCTTCCACAGCGACTGGTGCACGTGCATACCGGAGCCGTTGTCGCCGAACAGCGGCTTGGGCATGAACGTCACCGTCTTGCCGGCCTGCCACGCGGTGTTCTTGATGATGTACTTGAACAGCAGCACATCGTCGGCCGCGTGCAGCATCGTGTTGAACTTGTAGTTGATCTCGGCCTGGCCGGCGGTGCCCACCTCGTGGTGGCCACGCTCGAGGACGAAGCCGGCGTTGATCAGGTTGGTGGCCATCTGGTCGCGCAGGTCGACGTAGTGGTCGTACGGCGCGACGGGGAAGTAGCCGCCCTTGGGCCGGACCTTGTAGCCGCGGTTCGCGCTGCCGTCGGCCTCGACCGGCTCACCGGTGTTCCACCAGCCGGCCTCGGAGTCCACCTCGTAGAAGGTGCCGTTGATCCGGGAGTCGAAGGTCACCGAGTCGAAGATGTAGAACTCGGCCTCGGCGCCGAAGTACGCGGTATCGGCGATGCCGGTGCTGGCCAGGTAGTTCTCCGCCTTGCGGGCCACGTTGCGCGGATCGCGGGAGTAGGCCTCGCGGGTGAACGGATCGTGGACGAAGAAGTTGATGTTCAGCGTCTTGGCGGCGCGGAACGGGTCGATGCGTGCGGTCGCGGGGTCAGGAAGCAGCATCATGTCGGATTCGTGGATCGACTGGAAGCCGCGGACCGACGAGCCGTCGAAGGCCAGGCCGTCCTCGAAGACATCCTGCGTGAAGGCCGAAGCCGGGACCGAGAAGTGCTGAACGACGCCGGGCAGATCGCAGAACCGGATGTCGACGTATTCGACATCCTCGTCCTTGATCAGCTTGAGAATGTCGTCGGCCGTCTTTTCTGCCACTGAGTTCTCTCCTTTATTCAGTAACTCGCGCGTTGACGCTAAGGACACGATGTTGCACGGTCGTCAACCGAATGTTGCGCTGAAGTTACGCAATTACGTCAGTGCCAGTCGCCGGCGGCCGATGGACCTCTTCGAGTCCCATATCCTTCAGTGTATGGCCCGCACTCTGGGGTCCTGGCTGTCGGGACCGGATCCGACCAGCGACGCCGGACCCAACGACTATCCCGGTCAGCGCCTCGGTCTGCCCGAGACCGGCCCGGGGTCCATCGCCCGTTTCGGCAGGCGGATCGCCGCGCTGATGATCGACTGGTTCATCGCATACGGGCTGGTCGGGCTCGCCGTGAACCTCGGATTCATCAGCAAGGACGCGTTCTTGTACTCACCGCTCGGGTCGACGGCGATCGCGGCGGTGTGGCTGCTGCTCGGCATCGTGTCGGTGCGGTTGTACGGGTTCACCCCTGGGCAGTGGGCGCTGGGGCTGCGGGTCGCCTCGATCGACCATCGCGAGCACGTCGGCGCCGGACGGGCCGCGGTTCGCGGGCTGCTGGTGTTCTTCGTCATACCCGCGCTGTTCACCGACAAGGACTTCCGCGGCTATCAGGACCGCTTCACCAACACCGCAGTCGTCCGGCGCTGAACCTCGCGCGCCGAAACCGACGCTTTGGTGGAAAATTTCGGTCGGAATACAACCATTACGTCTGTTTCGGTGGGATCGGAACTCGGAATCGTCAGCGGCGGCGGACGGTGCGCTGCACGCCGCGCATCTTGGCCTGGGCCGGCAGCGGCCCCTTTGGCATCGCGGCGGGTCCGACCTTCGTGCCGAGCGCGGCGAGCCGCGACTCCAGCGCGTCCAACTGCTTGACGGTGATGTTGGCCGGCAGCTTGTTGAGGTGACGCTCCAGCTTCGCCAGCGGCACTTCGCCTTCGCCGTTGCCGATGATGACGTCGTAGATCGGGGTGTCGCCGACCAGCCGAGCGGTTCGCTTCTTCTCCTGCGCCAGGAGCGGCCGCACGCGCGACGGCGATCCCTCGCCGACGAAGATCACGCCGGGCCTGCCGATCACGCGGTGCACCGCATCGAAGTGTCCGGTCGCCGCGACACCGGGCGTGACGCGCCACTTGCCCCGCATGTTGTCGAGCGCCCAGGCCGCCGCGCCCGTCTGGCCCTCGGCCTTGCTGTACACCGACTTCTGCGCGCGCCTGCCGAAGATGATGAACGCCACCAGCGCGCCGAGCACGATGCCCAGCGGGATCATCATGTAGGTGGTGAAGCCGCCCGCGAAGAGGCCGAGCGCCACCGAGGCGGCGACGATCAGCACGAACGCGCCGATCATGTACGGCAGGAGGCGCTTGTCCTCCTTGCGCTGAATCTGGAACGCCTGCCACAGCTGGCTGCGGCGTTCTTTCGACGCCGCCTTACGGGCCGCCTTGGCCTCGGCCTTCGCGGCCTTCAGAGCCTCGGGGTTGCGGGTTTTCGCCATTGCTTCAGGATACGGAGTCCGATGTCGCCGCCGACGCGGCTCCGGCGTCCGATGCCGCCGCAGCCTGGGCATACAACCGACCCGCGCGGTACGACGAGCGCACCAGCGGTCCGGCCAGCACACCGGCGAAGCCGAGACGCTGCGCGAACTGCTCGTGTTCGACGAACTCGTCCGGGTGCACCCAGCGCTCGACCGGGTGGTGGCGCACCGACGGCCGCAGGTACTGGGTGATCGTGACGATGTCGCAGCCGGCGTCGTGCAGATCGGTCAGCGCGGTGCGCACCTCGTCGGGTGTCTCGCCCATGCCGAGGATCAGGTTGGACTTGGTCACCAGTCCGAACTCGCGCGCCGCGGTCAGCACGTCGAGGCTGCGCTCGTAGCGGAACGCCGGCCGGATGCGCTTGAAGATCCGCGGGACCGTTTCGACGTTGTGCGCCAACACTTCTGGGCGCGACTCGAACACCTGCCGCAGCAGGGCCGGGTCGCCGTTGAAGTCAGGGATCAGCAACTCGACGCCGGTGTTCGGGTTGAGCGCCTTGATCGCGCGGACGGTCTCGGCGTACAGCCACGCGCCACCGTCGGGCAGGTCGTCGCGGGCCACCCCCGTCACCGTCGAGTAGCGCAGGCCCATCGCCTGCACGCTCTCGGCCACCCGGCGCGGTTCGTCGCGGTCGAGCTCGGCGGGCTTGCCGGTGTCGATCTGGCAGAAATCGCAGCGACGGGTGCACTGCTCGCCGCCGATCAGGAACGTCGCCTCGCGGTCCTCCCAACACTCGAAGATGTTGGGGCAGCCGGCCTCTTCGCAGACGGTGTGCAGACCTTCGCGCTTCACCAGCGCCTTGAGCTCTTGGTACTCCGGGCCCATCCTGGCGCGGGTCTTGATCCAGGGCGGCTTGCGCTCGATCGGCGTCTCGGCGTTGCGGACCTCGAGACGCAGCAGCCGCCGGCCTTCCGGAGCCGCATGGCCGGCGACATTGGATGAACGAGCGACAGTCACTACATCAACGCTACTACCAGCCGACCGTCGAGGGCATCGCACACGGCGTCGGCCACCCGGTCGACGATGTCCGCGACGGCGATGCGACGTCCCAGTTCAGCCGTCAGCGAAGTGACCCCGGCGTCGGAGATCCCGCACGGCACGATCGCCGAGTACGCGGACAGGTCGCAGTCGCAGTTCAGCGCGAAGCCGTGCAGCGTCGTCGCCCGCGACACCCGGATGCCGATGGCGGCGATCTTGCGGGCCGGGCCGGTCTCATCGCTACCGGATTCGCGGCTCGCCGCGGCGGGAACCCATACCCCTGAGCGGCCCTCGACGCGGCCGCTCGGCACACCGAGGTCGGTGCAGACCTTGATCAGCGCCTCCTCGAGCCGGCGCACGAAGTTGACGACGTCGAGCGGTTCGGCCAGGCCGACGATCGGATAGCCGACCAGCTGGCCGGGCCCGTGCCAGGTGATCTTCCCGCCGCGATCGGTGTCGATGACGGGCGTGCCGCCGATGCCGGGTCGCGGCCGCTCCTCGGCGAGCGTGCGCCGTCCCGCGGTGTATACCGGCGGGTGCTCGAGCAGCAGCAGGGTGTCCGGGCCGCCCGCCACGCGCTGGTCGGCGATCGTGCGCTGCAGCTGCCATGCGCTCTCGTAGTCGACCGAGCCCAGCCGGCGCACGTCGACCGGCGATGTCGCTGACCGTATCGAATCCGCCATGACCTCGACGCTACTCCGGCGACGCGGTGGCCCAGGCCAACGCCTCACCAATGGTGTTGTGGTGGAAGACGAATCCGGCCCGTTCGAGCGCGGCGGGGATGGCGCGCTGGCCGCCGAGCAGACCCTCGTCGGCGAACTCGCCGAGCGCGGCCCGCAGCGCGAACCCGGGCACCATCAGCGGTGTCGGGCGGTTGACCGCGCGGCCCAAGGCCGTGGTGAACTCGGCGTTGGTGACCGGCGCCGGGCCGGTGAGATTGACCGGGCCTGACAGGTCGTCATGCGAGATCGCGAACAGCAGCGCGCGGATCTCGTCCTCGAGACTGATCCACGGCATGTACTGGCGGCCATTGCTCAGCCGAGCGCCCAACCCCAGGGAGAACAGCGGCTTGAGCCTGCCGAGCATCCCCCCGGCCTGGGCCAACACCAGACCCGACCGCACCAGCACCACCCGCGCGCCGTCCTGCCGGGCCGGCCAGGTGGCCGCCTCCCAGTCCAGGCAGAGGTTGGCGAGGAAGCCCCCGCCGGCCGGGGCTGTCTCGTCGGTGATCCGGGGTCCGGTGTCGCCGTAGTAGCCGACCGCGCTGGCGTTGACCAGCACCGGCACCCCTGCCTCGGCGACGGCGGTGGCGAGCACCTCAGTCGGCCCGATGCGGCTGTCGCGCAGGCTCTGCTTGAAGGCGCCCGACCACCGCTTCTCGCCGACGTTCACCCCACACAGGTTGACCACCGCGTCCACGCCCGACAGCGTCGCCGAGTCGAACTCGCCGGTGTCGGGGTTCCAGAACAGCTCGTCGGCGTTCGACGGCGCGCGCCGCACGATGCGGAGCACACGGCGGTCGGTGGCGCGAAGCGCGTAGACCAGAGCCGTGCCGATCAGACCGGACGATCCCGCGATCGCGATTACGGCTTCGGACACGACAGGCGTAAGCCCTTCTCTCGAGGCCTTTACAGGCCCAGATCGGCCTCGAATGCGCCTTCCTCGAGGCGGCGCTTGATGGTGGTCAGGAAGCGGCCTGCGTCCGCGCCGTCGATCAACCGATGGTCGTAGGTCAACGGCAGGTAGCACACCGATCGGACGCCGATCGACTCGTTGCCGAACTCGTCGGCGATCACCCGCGGCCGCTTGACGATCGCACCGGTGCCCAGCATCGCCGCCTGCGGCGGAACCAGGATCGGGGTGTCGAACAGCGCGCCCTGGCTGCCGATGTTGGTGATGGTGAACGTGCCACCGGACAACTCGTCGGGCTTGAGGTCACCGGACCTGGCGCGTGCGGCGATGTCGGAGATCGCGCGGGCCAATCCACCGAGCGACAGATCGCCGGCGTTCTTGATCACCGGAGAGAGCAGACCCTGTTCGGTGTCCACCGCGATGCCGAGGTGTTCGGCGTCGTAGTAGGTGATCTCCTTGGTCTCCTCGTTGTAGCTGGCGTTGACGTTGGGATGCGCCTTGAGCGCGTCGATGACCGCGACCGCGATGAACGGCAGGTAGGTCAGGTTCACGCCTTCGCGCTCGGCGAAGCTGGCCTTCGCCCGCGCCCTCAGCGACACGATCCTGGTCATGTCGACCTCGTGGGTCTGCGTCAATTGTGCTGTCGCTTGGAGGGATTCGCGCGTCTTCTTGGCGGTCAGCTGACGGATCCGGGTGGCCTTCTGCGTGGTGCCGCGCAGGTGTGCCAGCGACGAGCGCGAGGCGTTCGCGTCGGCCGGCGCCGACGCGGCCGCGGGTGACTTGCCCGGCGCTTCGGCGGCCTGCTCGGTCGACGGTGCCTTGGAGGCCTCCGCGGCGGCCACGACGTCCTGTTTGCGGATCCGGCCGCCGACCCCGGTGCCCTTCACGCTGGCGAGGTCAACGTTGTTCTCCGCGGCCAGTTTTCGCACCAACGGTGTGACGTAGGGCCCGGACTCGCCCGATGGCTGGGGTTCAGACTTCGGCGCAGGCTTGGCCTCTTGCTTGGGTTCCGGTTTCGGCTCGGACTTGGCCTCTTGCTTGGGTTCCGGTTTCGGCTCGGGCTTCTCTTCCTGCTTCGGTTCAGGCTCGGGCTCGGGCTCCGGTTCGGGTTCGGGTTCGGGTTCCGGTTCCGGTTCAGGTTCGGGCTCTGGTTCCGGCTCGCCTTCGGCTTCGGCGTCGGCATCGCCGATCTTGGCCAGCTCACCACCGACCTCGACGGTGTCGTCCTCTTCGGCGATGATCTCGACCAACGTGCCTGCCACGGGCGAGGGGATCTCGGTGTCCACCTTGTCCGTCGAGACCTCCAACAGCGGCTCGTCGACCTCCACGCTGTCGCCGACCTTCTTCAGCCAGCGGGTCACGGTGCCCTCGGTGACCGACTCGCCGAGTTCGGGCATGAGCACCGGCGTCGCCTTACCCGAGGACTTCGACTTCGCGGCGGGCTTGGCCTCGGGCTCGGGCTCGGGCTCCGATTCGGTCTCCTCCGCAGCGGGTTCGGGCTGGGCGGCGGGCTCCTCGGCCGGCTTCTCCTCCTCGGCTGGCTCTTCCTGCTCGTCGGACGCCTCCTCGGAGTCATCGGAGCCGCCGGAGTCACCGTCCTCGTCGGCGTCGCCGATGACCGCCAACTCACCGCCGACCTCAACGGTGTCGTCTTCCTGGGCGATGATCTTCTTCAGCACACCGGATGCGGGCGCGGGAATCTCGGTGTCGACCTTGTCGGTGGAGACTTCGAGCAGTGGCTCATCTTGTTCGACCGTGTCACCCTCTTGCTTGAGCCATCGGGTGACAGTCCCCTCGGTCACGCTCTCACCGAGTGCGGGCATCTGAACGGAGATGGCCATTGATTGACTCCCTCGCTCCCTTGAACGGTCGTCGATCGTGCTGGGGTGATTGTCTTCATACCCATCCTGTCACGTCCGGACGCGCAGTTCGCCGCAGACCGTCCGACCCATCGCTCTGGCACTATCGGTAGGGGATCGAAAGGGAGTGCGGACGTCAGTGGGAGTCCTCGACAGGTTCCGGCGCGGTAAGCGCGGACGTACGCGCCCGGGTGACGACCCAACCGCGGATCTGAACTACCTGCGCCAGTGGGTCGCCGAACATACCGGCGTCGAGGCGTTCGTCGAACCGAAGACCACCGTCACCGACGTCACCGTGGTGCTGGTGGCCGCCGACGGGGAGTGGACGCGGCGCCGTGCCGGGGGAGACGCGGGCGCTCGGCGACTGTCCGACCGGCTGAAGATTCCCGTCTACGACGTGCAGAAGGTCGGCTACCCGCAGCGGATGCGCGACTACGACGAGCGCCGTCGCATCGAACGCCGGCGAGCCCAGCGGCGCGAGCTCGAGGAGAGCTAGCTTTCGGCCTGCTACGGTACCGGCGGTTCCGCCAATTCACTGGAGGTGTGATGGGGGAGATCGCGCAGCGATTCGTCGACAGCACGGATGACGTGCGGATCGCGGTCTACGAGGAAGGCAATCCCGACCGTCCCACGCTGGTTCTCGTGCATGGGTGGCCCGATTCGCACGTGCTGTGGGACGGCGTGGTGCCGCTGCTGGCCGACCGGTTCCGCATCGTGCGCTACGACAATCGCGGTGTCGGGGAATCGACTGGGCCGAAACGGGTTTCGGCTTACCGCATGTCCACCTATGCCGACGACTTCGAGGCTGTGGTCGCCGCGGTCAGCCCGGGTGGGCCCGTACACGTGATCGCTCACGACTGGGGCTCGGCGGCCATGTGGGAGTACCTGGCCCGGCCCGGTGCCGGCGACCGGATCGCGTCGTTCACCTCGATCTCGGGTCCGAGCATCGACCACCTCAACCACTTCATCACCGGCTCCCTGATGCGGCCGTGGCGTCCGCGCCGCTTCGTGCGCGCGCTCAGCCAGTTCCTGTCCTTCGCCTACATGGGCTTCTTCTCGATCCCGGTGGTCGCACCGCTGGCGGTCCGCGGGTTCATCGCGGAGTTCGTGCGCCAGATCCTGTTGGTGCGCGACGGCATCCCGCGCGAGCAACTGCACCACTCACCGACCTACAAGTCCGACGCCGCGAAGAGCGTCAAGGTGTACGGCGCCAACTACCTGCGGTCGATGAAGCCCGGCCGCAAAGATCACTACGTCGACGTCCCGGTCCAGCTCATCGTCAACACCAGGGATCCGTTCGTGCGCCCGCACGTCTACGACGACACCGGCAAATGGGTGGCGCGGCTGTGGCGCCGCGATATCGCCGCCGGACACTGGTCGCCGATGTCGCACCCGCAGGCCATCGCCCGGTCGGTCGAGCAGCTCGTCGACTTTCTCGAGGGTGAGCCGCCCGCGCGTGAGCTGTTGCGCGCACAGGTCGGCCGGCCGCGCGAATACTTCAGCGACGCACTGGTTTCCGTCACCGGCGCGGGCAGTGGTATCGGTCGCGCGACCGCGCTCGCGTTCGCCCGCGAGGGCGCCGAGATCATCATCAGCGACGTCGACGAGGGCACCGTCAAGGAGACGGCCGCCCAGATCGCCGCTCGCGGGGGAGTCGCGCACGCGTACACGCTCGACGTGTCCGATGCCGACGCCGTCGAGCGGTTCGCCGATCAGGTGTGCGCCGAACACGGCGTGCCCGACATCGTGGTCAACAACGCGGGCGTCGGCCATGCGGGCATGTTCCTCGACACCCCGCGCGAAGAGTACGACCGCGTGCTGGCCATCAACTTCGGCGGAGTCGTCAACTGCTGCAGGGCCTTTGGACGCCGCATGGTCGACCGCGGGCTGGGCGGGCATGTCGTGAACATCTCGTCGATGGCGGCGTACTCACCGCAGCAGTCGATGAACGCCTACGCCACCAGCAAGGCGGCGGTGTTCATGTTCGGCGACTGTCTGCGCGCCGAACTGGACCAGGCCGGGGTCGGCCTGACCACCGTGTGCCCCGGCGTCATCGACACCAACATCGTCCACACCACCCGCTTCGACGCTCCCGCGGGCAAGCAGGACAAGGTCGAGGCGCGCCGCGCACAGCTCGAAAAGGCGTTCTCCCGGCGCCGGTACGGTCCTGACAAGGTCGCCAACGCGATCGTTTCCTCGGTCAAGAAGAACAAGCCGATCCGCCCCGTCGCCCCCGAGGCGCACATCGTCTACGGCGTCGCGCATCTGCTGCCGCAGGTGATGCGCAGCACCGCGCGCGGCAAGGTCGTCTAGCCCGAAGCCGACGTTTTGGCGGGTTTTTGCGAGGGAAGGCCGCCATTTCGTCGGTCTCGCCGGAAGGGCCTAGCCGCTCGCGGCTCCGGCCCAATCAGCCGCTCGCGGCTATGTCCTCCAGGACCGCGAACATCGTCCGCGTCGGCACACCCGTACCGCCCTTGCCGGTGTAGCCCCACGGCCCGCCGCTGTTGTACGCCGGGCCTGCGATGTCAATGTGGGCCCACTGCACACCCTCGGGCACGAACTCGCGCAAATATGTGCCCGCGACGAGCATGCCCGCGAAGCGTGACCCGCTGACGTTGGCGAGATCGGCGACCGTCGACTTGAGGTCGTCCTTGAGTTCCTCGGGCAGCGGCATCGGCCAGGCGTTCTCGCCGACGGACTGCGAAATCCGCGCGACCCGGTCGCGGAACTCGTCGCTGCCCATGACCCCCGGCGTGCGGGAGCCGAGCGCGACGGTCTGCGCGCCGGTCAGCGTCGAGGTCTCGATCAGATAGTCCGGCTTGTCCTCGCCGGCCCGCACGATCGCGTCGGCCAGGATCAGCCTGCCCTCGGCGTCCGTGTTGAGCACCTCGACCGTGATGCCGCCGTACTGCGTCAACACGTCCCCGGGGCGTTGCGCGGTCGCCGACGGCATGTTCTCGGCCATCGGCACCGTGGCGATCACATCGATCGGCAGCTTCTGCTTGGCCGCCAGCACCACCGTGGCGATGACGGCCGCCGCGCCGCCCATGTCGGAGGTCATGTGGTGCATGTTCGCGGCGGGCTTGATCGAGATGCCGCCGGTGTCGAAGGTGATGCCCTTGCCGACCAGCGCGACCTTCTTGCCCTTGCGCTTGGCGCCCTTGTGCGTCAACCGCACCAGCCTCGGCGGCCGCGACGAGCCCTTGCCGACGCCGATGATGCCGCCGTAACCGCCCCGCTCCAACGTCTTCTCGTCGAGGATCTCGACCGACAGCCCGGCGGCCTTGCCCAAAGCCTCTGCGCGGCGGGCGAATTCGTCGGGGAAGAGGTGACTGGGCGGGGTGTTGACGAAGTCGCGGGCGGTGGCCACCGCGGTCGCGATGTCCGCCGCGCGCTGTGCGGACTCCTTGGTGGCCGACTTGGCGTCGGCGGTCAGCGCGGTGACCTCGCGCAGGCCCGCGTCCTTGGGCGCGGTCTTCTCGCTGCGGAAGTCGCTGAACCGGTACGCGCCGAGGATCAGCCCCTCGACCGCCGCCGACAGGTCCAGGCCCGTCAGCGTCGTCAGCGCCGACTCGGCGCCGTTGAGCGAGCGGGCCGCGGCGCCCGCGGCGCGGCGGATCACGTCGGCGGGATAGCTGTCGCGTCGTTTGCCGAGCCCGACCGCCAGCACGCTGCCCACCGGCAGCGAGGGAGCGACGACCCGCGTCACCTGCTCGCTGCCCGCCTTGGCACCGAGCGCCGCCAGCGCAGTCTCGATCTCGGCGACCGCCGCGGCGCCGAGGTGGGGGCTGGCCACCACCTTGGCCGCGGAGTCGTCGTCGCCGTTCACCACGGGCACGATCAGCACCGACGAATCGGCTCTGCGTTTGGGCAGCGACGAGCTGACGGTGACGGCAGGGGCTTGATATCCGGCGGTTGCAGGGCTCACGAGGCCCAACCCTAGCTTCAGGAGCCGACGTGCAGGTCGTAGGCCGTGACCGGACCCTCGAACCCCTTGAGCGTCAAAGGTTCCAGCCGGGCTGCGGGATGGCCTGGCAGCGCGTCGCGCACGTCGCCCGCGGCGAGGATTTGACCGGGCGCCGCGGCGCTCACCAGCCGCGCGGCCAGGTTGACCGGGTTGCCGAAGTAGTCACCGCCGATCGCCAGCACCAGGCCGTAACCCAGGCCGGCCCGCACGCCCAGCCCGCTCTCGCGGGCCCGCGGATATTCGACGAGGTCGGTCGCCGCCCTGACCAGTTGCGCCGGGTCCGAGTTCACCCACATGACCTCGTCGCCGATGAACTTGACCACCCGGCCGCCGTCGCCGTGCACCACATCGCTCACCGCGCCGCTGAACTCGACCAGCAGATCGGACAGCTCGGTGGGGCTGAGCCGCTGGGTCAGCACCGTGAACCCGGACAGGTCGGCGAACCCGACGCCGCAGGTCACCATCGCCGACGAGTCGTGGATGACGTCCTCGAAGTACGCCCTGGCGCTGGTGATGTGGTGGCGCCACACCGAGTCCATCAGCGCCGAGATGCCCGGTACGAGCTCGGCGACGGCCCGGTACGCCCGCGCGGTGGTGAGCTCGTCGTGGGTGTGGGTCATCAGCAGGTCGGGCTGGGCGATGCGGATCATCGTCCCGCTGGCCTCGGCGAGGCGTGCCATCGTCGCTCCGATGATCCGCAGGAAGTTGAGCGCTGCGTCCGGCCCCGTCACCGCGCTGATCGTCCGCCACGAATCGAGCGCGTCGACGTCGGCGCGGCTCAGCGCGGGCACGTCGGGGTCGGCGACCCGCAGGCCGAGCGCCTGCCAGGCCTGGGTCAGGTCGGCGAGCGGTACCCCGAGCCGCTCGGCGGCCGCCCGCGCCGAATAGGTGGGCGGTCCCGACCACTGCAGGACGTCACCGGCGAGGCCGAAAAGACGGCCGCGGCGTTCGGCCTCGACCATGTCCTCGGCCGCGAACCCCAGCGAGTCGAGGTAGGCGATCAGCCCGGCCCGCGCATGGGCATCGGCGATCCCGGCGGCTTCCAGCGCGTCGAGGTCGACCACCTGCACAAGTGTGCCAACTGAACCGCCCCACTAGGGTGGATCGGCGTGACCGATGTGTTGAAGGGCCCGCTGGAAGACCGCCACCGCGAACTGGGGGCCAACGTCGCCGAGTTCGGCGGCTGGCTGATGCCGGTCGCGTACGCGGGGACGGTCAGCGAGCACAACTCGACCCGCACCACCGTCGGGTTGTTTGACGTCAGTCATCTGGGCAAGGCGTTGGTGAGAGGTCCCGGCGCCGCCGAATTCATCAACTCCGCGTTCACCAACGACCTGCGCCGCATCGGCCCGGGCAAGGCGCAATACACGTTGTGCTGCAACGACTCCGGCGGTGTGATCGACGACCTGATCGCCTACTACGTCTCCGACGACGAGATCTTCCTGGTGCCCAACGCCGCCAACACCGCATCGGTCGTCGCGGCGCTGCGGGAACGGGCGCCGGCCGGTCTGACCATCACCGACGAACACCGGTCGTATGCGGTGCTGGCGGTGCAGGGACCGAAGTCGGCCGAGGTGGTCGGCGGGCTGGGACTGCCGACCGACATGGACTACATGGGCTACGCCGACGCCGAATTCGCCGGAGTGCCCGTGCGCGTGTGCCGAACCGGTTACACCGGCGAGCACGGTTACGAGCTGCTGCCGCCGTGGGACCGGTCGGCCGTGGTGTTCGACGCGTTGCTCGAGGCCATCACGGCGGCGGGCGGCGAGCCCGCGGGGCTGGGTGCCCGCGACACCCTGCGCACCGAGATGGGTTATCCGCTGCACGGCCACGAGCTGTCGCCGGATTTCTCTCCGCTGCAGGCCCGCTGCGGGTGGGCCATCGGCTGGAAGAAGGACGCCTTCTGGGGGCGCGACGCGCTGCTCGCCGAGAAGGAGGCGGGCCCGCCCCGGCTGCTGCGGGGACTGAAGGCCGTCGGCCGCGGGGTGTTGCGTGCCGATCTCACGGTGCTCGACGGGGACCGGCCCGTCGGGGTGACGACGTCGGGAACCTTCTCTCCCACACTGAAAGTCGGCATCGGGCTGGCGCTGATCGACACCGCGGCCGACATCGCCGACGGCGACCGCGTCGCGGTGGACGTGCGCGGCAGGGCGGTCGAATGCGAGGTGGTCAAGCCGCCGTTCGTCGAGGCGAAAACCCGCTAGCGCCCGGATATACAATCGCTGCATGACTGACGGCCCCCTCGAGTTCACGGTTGAGCGCAACGCGAACCGGGCGAGCGATGAGGTACGGGCGTCGATCCTGGCCAATCCCGGATTCGGCCGCTACCACACCGATCACATGGTCTCGATCGATTACGTCGAGGGTGAGGGCTGGCACAACGCGCGGGTGATCCCCTACGGCCCGATCGAGCTGGACCCGTCGGCGATCGTGCTGCACTACGCGCAGGAGATCTTCGAGGGTCTCAAGGCCTACCGATGGGCGGACGGCTCGATCGTGTCGTTCCGGCCGGAGGCCAATGCCCGACGGCTGCGAATGTCGGCGCGTCGGCTCGCGATTCCCGAGCTGGCCGAGGACGTCTTCATCGAATCGCTGCGCCAGCTCATCGCCGCCGACGAGCAATGGGTGCCGCCCGCCGGCGGTGAGGAGTCGCTGTACCTGCGGCCGTTCGTGTTCGCCACCGAACCCGGGTTGGGGGTGCGGCCGGCGACGGAGTACCGCTACATGGTCATCGCCTCGCCCGCGGGGGCGTACTTCAAGGGCGGGGTCAAACCGGTCAGCGTGTGGCTGTCCACCGAATACGTGCGCGCCTGCCCGGGCGGTACCGGCGCGGCGAAGTTCGGCGGCAACTACGCCGCTTCGCTGCTCGCGCAGGCACAGGCCGCCGAGAACGACTGCGACCAGGTGGTGTGGTTGGACGCCGCCGAACGGCGCTACGTCGAGGAGATGGGCGGGATGAACCTGTTCTTCGTCTTCGGCAGCGGTGGGTCGGCGCGGCTGGTCACTCCCGAGCTGAGCGGTTCGATCCTTCCCGGCGTGACGCGAGATTCGTTGTTGCAGTTGGCGACCGATGCAGGATTTACCGTCGAGGAACGCAAGATCGACGTCGACGAGTGGCAGAAGAAGGCGGCCGCGGGCGAGATCACCGAGGTGTTCGCGTGCGGGACCGCCGCGGTCATCACCCCCGTCGGCACGGTCAAGCACGCCGAGGGCGAGTTCACCATCGCCGACGGTGGGCCAGGGGAGATCACGATGGCGCTGCGCGACACCCTGACCGGCATCCAGCGCGGCACCTTCGCCGACACCCACGGCTGGATGGCCCGACTCGGCTGAGCCGGGCCACCCCCTTGTCGTCAGCCGATCAGGTTCTCGTGCTCGGGGCAGTAGGACGCGATCGCCCCGCCGACGAAGAACGCCGAGTCCTCGAAATCGAGCTTGGTGGCGTCGGAGACCGCGTTGACGGCGGCCGCGATGTCGCCGCCGCCGTCGATCACCGCGCACGCGTCGTGCGCGACGCTGATCGCCTCGGCGGAGGAGGGCGGTTGGATGCCCTGCTGGTTGATGACCTCGATGAACGTGTCGTCGACGGTGTTGGCCGCCGCTGTGCCTGCCGTCGCGAACGCGGCGATGCCCAGCGCGCCCACGGCGGCGGCGGTGATACGGCTCAGACGGAACATGTCTGCCTTCCTTTCGGTGGTGGGCCCCTCGCGGGTACCGAAAGGCTCCGATGCCGTCCTTGGCGGATTCTTGGTGACTTCTTGGAGCCGCGACTCAGCGGATCGCGAGCCCCAGCGCCGTGACGGTCGTCGTCACTTCGATCGCGGCGCCGAGCACATCTCCGGTGACGCCGCCGAAGCGCCGCACACAGTGCGCCACGAGCAGCGCACCGCACGCCAGCGCGACGAGGACGGCCAGCGGCCCCTGCCAGAGCCGCGGACCCGCGAGTGCCGCCAACCCCGCGACCGCGGCGACCCACGCGACGACCACCGCGACCGGTTGGGTGCCCGCGACCCGCACCCCCAGTGCACTTCCCGCCGCGGCGGGCACGCCTTTTCGGCACGCCAGCACCGCCGCGACGCGCCCCGCCATGACGGCCACCACCAGACCGATAGCCGACAGGCCGCCGAACGTGAACGCCTGCGTCAGCAGCACCAGCACCACCGCGGCCACGCCAAACGGGCCCGCGGGCCCGTCGCGCATCACCTCGAGGGCCCGTTCCGGAGGCCCGTAACAGCCCAACCCGTCGGTGGTGTCGGCGAGGCCGTCGACATGCAACGCACGGGTCGCGCCCACGACGACGGCCACCGCGAGCACCCCGGCCAGCGGCCCCGGCCCGAACGCCCACGACGCCACCCACACCGTCGCCGCCGCCAGGCCGCCGATCGCCGCACCCACCACCGGCAACGCCGCCAGCGCACCGCGACCGATCGCGGCCGTGCTGCGCACCGGCGCCACACTGCCGAACGCGAAAGCCCCTGCAAGCGAACGGAACACGGGTTAGTGTCCCTCGGAGGTGACGCCCGCTTCGTCGAACGTCGCCATCGACGTCAGCGTGGCGACCGCCGCCCGCACGACGGACAGCGCGACGGCGGCCCCGGTGCCCTCGCCCAGGCGCATGCCCATGTCGAGAATCGGATCGAGCCCCAACCGGTTCAGCGCCACTTCGTGGGCCGGTTCGGTCGACAGATGCCCGGCCTGCCACCACTGGCGGGCGCCGGGCGCGAGGCGGTCGGCCAGCAGCGCGGCCGCGGTCACCACCAGCCCGTCGAGCAACACCGGCGTCCGCCGGACCGCCGCCTGGGCGCAGAAACCGGCGATCGCGGCGAGGTCGGCCCCGCCGCAGATGCGCAGCAGCGCAACGGGATCGGCGAGGCTGTGCCGGCACCGGTACAGCGCATCGCGGACGGCCGCGGTCTTGCGCGCCCACCCCGCGTCGTCGACACCCGTGCCGCGCCCGACGATCACCACCGGCTCGGTGTCAGTGAGCGCGGCGATCAAAGTCGTTGCGGGAGTGGTGTTCCCGATGCCCATGTCGCCCGCGATCAGCAGGTCGGCGCCCGAGTCGACCTCGTCGTCGACGATGCGGCGGCCCGCCTCGAGCGCGGCCGCGACCTCCTCGGGGCTCAGGGCGTCCTCGACCGCGATGTTGCCGCTGCCGCGGCGCACCTTGTGCGCGCCGATGGACGGTGAGAGCGGTTCGTCGGTGTCCACGGCCATGTCGACGACGCGCACGGTGGCGCCTGCGGCCTCGGCCAGCACATTGATCGCGGCGCCGCCCGCGTCGAAGTTCGCGACCATCTGCGCGGTGACATCGGTGGGGTAGGCCGACACGCCCGCCCTGGCGACGCCGTGGTCGCCTGCGAACACCACCACCCGCGGGCGCTGCAGCGGTCGCGGCGGGCACACGCCCTGACACGACGCGACCCAGGCCGAGAGGTCCTCCAGCCTGCCCAGCGACCCGGGGGGCTTGGTGAGCAGGTCCTGGCGTGCGCGCGCGACGGCGGCGGCCTCGGCGTCGGGCGGCCGGACGGGCGGGAAGCCCGTCACGCCGGCTCCTTGACCGCGACCGGCTGCCCGGCGATGACGAGCACCACGCGGTCGCAGGCCGCCGCGAGCCGCTGATTGAGCGCTCCGAGCTCGTCGGCGAAGCGGCGACCGGCCTGCGTCGCGGGCACGACGGTCAGGCCTACCTCGGGGCTGACGACCGCCAGCGGTGCGGGAAATCCGCCGACCGCGTCGAGCAGGTCGTCGACGGCGGCGGCGACCGAGCCGGTATCCCACGCGCCCGTCCGGTCCATTGCCGCAGTCAACCACGCGCCGATGTCGTCGATCAGGGTCGCGATCGGTTGGGCGCGCAATTGCGTTGCGACGTCGGTGGTTTCGACGGTCGACCACCGATCCTGGCGGCGCCGGCGGTGCGCGGCCACGCGGGCCGCCCACTCGGGGTCGCCGGAGGGCGACGGTCCGGTCGCGAGATAGCGCATCGGTTGAGCGTCGGCGGCCTCGGCGGCGAGCGCGGCTTCGGCCCACTGCGACTTACCCGACCGGATGCCGCCGAGCACCAGGGTGCGCACCGGGCTCAGGTGACCTTGTCGCCGCGGTTCACCTGCGGGCGCGGCGCGCGCATGCGACGCAGCTGCGAGGCGCGGCTGGCCGCGTAGAAGCCGAGCTTCCAACCGCCCTCGGTGTTGTCCGGGAACTTCTCGTCGACCAGCTTGTTGACCCGGCGCCCGAGGATGAACCCGTCGATCACCATGATCAGCACGAGCACGAGCATCAAGGGGGAGATCAGGCGCTGAACCTGGATCGAGGGCACCGCGAGCATCACGAAGATCAGGCCGAGCGCCGAGGGCATGAACAGCCCGAGCACGTTGCGGCGGGCATCGACCACGTCGCGGACGTAGCGGCGAACGGGTCCCTTGTCGCGCGGGAGCAGGTAGGCCTCTTCGCCGGCCATCATGCGTTCGCGGCGCTCGTTCATCTGCTCGCGACGCGCCGCCTTCTCCTCGCGGCGCTCTTCGCGGGACATCTTTTGGCGCATCTCCTTGCGGCGCCGGCGCGCCTCGGCCGCGGTCATCGGCGCGGGCGCCACCGGACCGCGCTTGCGGGCGGCCTGGGTGCGCTTGGGGGTCGGCCTGCCCTTGGGCGGGGTCGTGCCGCCGGCCCGGGCGGCCTGCGCCTCCGCCTCGGCGGTGTTCTCCGCCACATCTGCGCCCGATGTGTCGGCGGTCGGTTTGGCGTCTTTCTTGCGGCCCAGCAGGTTCACGCCTGCCAGGTTACTTCCGTGGCGAGGGGCGCCTACCGCCTGGGGACAAACTCGGGAATAGCGTCCGAACGAGGTACCGTTGATTCAGTACGCGCCACGACAATGAGGCCTACAGGAGACGTAATGACAGTTCACGAAGAGTCGGCAGGAACCCCCGGGACGGCGACCGCCACCCACGGAGTGATCCTGACCGACGCTGCTGCCGCGAAGGCCAAGGCGTTGCTGGACCAGGAAGGCCGCGACGACCTCGCCCTGCGCATCGCCGTGCAGCCGGGTGGGTGCGCTGGACTGCGCTACAACCTGTTCTTCGATGACCGGTCGCTCGACGGCGACCTGATCGCGGAGTTCGGCGGCGTGAACCTGACGGTGGACCGGATGAGCGCGCCGTATGTCCAGGGCGCGACCATCGACTTCGTCGACACGATCGAGAAGCAGGGCTTCACCATCGACAATCCGAACGCCACGGGTTCGTGCGCCTGCGGCGACTCGTTCAACTGACGATCGCAGCCGCTCAGTACTGCCCCGACGTGCGCGGCAGGTAGGAACACACCAGGATCTCGTTGTCCTGCGACAACAACTGCGCGACGGCCTGCTGTTCGCGGGTGTCCGGTTGTTGGTTGCGCCGCGATCCGGCCGGCGTCACCCGCATGGTGAACAGCACCTGCGCCTGATGCGGTGACGGCTGCACGATCTTGTCGATCGACGTGACCTCGGCCTGCCGGTACTGCTTGCGGAACGCGTCCCCGGACAACCGCGCCAGCGCCAGGTCCGAGCGCTTCTCCTTCACCGAATCGAACAGCCCGCACAGGGTGTGCCTCGCGACGGTCTCGTCGTCGCCGTTGGTCAGCGCGTCCAGGTAGTCCTGGATGGCGGCCCTGGCCGACGATTCGGACAGCGCGTTCGAACCGGGGGCCTCGTCGTCGCCGCCCGCCATCACGAGGGCCGCGACGACCGCCGCCACTACGGCCAGCGCCACCACCGTTCCCAGCACGATCGGCCACCGCTTCTTCTTCCGGTACGGCACGGGCGGGGGCAACATGCCGGGATAGGCCGACGGCACATTTTCCGGATAGGGAAGTGATTGCGGATACATTTGCGGGCCGGTCGGTCCAGCGCCGTATTCGGGCGGGTACGGACCGGTCATAGATTTGCTCCCCCGAGATGTGCGTAGGAATGTGCCTGTCTACAGTGGCTGACGGGCTTTTACAGGCAGGTTAGCGCACTAGAATTACCTAGGCGACTTAACAAATGAAGGGTGTAGTTCGTGACAATTGCGGTGACCGGATCGATCGCTACCGACCATCTGATGCGGTTCCCCGGGAAGTTCTCCGAACAGCTGCTGCCCGATCACCTACAGAAAGTCTCGCTGAGCTTCCTCGTCGACGATCTCGTCGTGCACCGCGGCGGTGTCGCGGGCAACATGGCGTTCGCCATCGGCGTGCTCGGCGGTGACGTCGCGCTCGTGGGCGCCGTCGGTCGCGATTTCGACGACTACCGCAGCTGGCTGGAGTCCGTTGGCGTCGACACCGAGAGCGTGCTGGTTTCGGACAGCGCGTACACCGCGCGCTTCGTCTGCACCACCGACGAGGCCATGGCGCAGATCGCATCGTTCTACCCGGGCGCGATGTCGGAGGCGCGCAGCATCTCGCTGGCCGATCTGACGAAGCGGATCGGCGAACCGGAACTGGTGATCATCGGCGCCAACGACCCCGAGGCGATGTTCCTGCACACCGAGGAGTGCCGCAAGCTCGGGCTGGCCTTCGCCGCCGATCCGTCTCAGCAGCTGGCGCGGCTGTCGGGGGAGGAGATCCGCAAGCTGATCGACGGTGCCGCCTACCTGTTCACCAACGACTACGAATGGGACCTGCTGCTCCAGAAGTCCGGCTGGAGCGAGGCGCAGGTGATGAGCCAGATCGGGCTGCGCGTCACCACGCTCGGCCCCAAGGGTGTGGACCTGGTGAGCTCGGACGGCACCTTCGTGCACGTCGGGGTGGTTCCGGAGAAGCACAAGGCCGATCCGACCGGCATCGGCGATGCGTTCCGCGCCGGCTTCCTGACCGGTCGCAGCGCCGGACTGAACCTGGAGCGCTCGGCGCAGCTGGCCTCGCTGGTCGCGGTGCTCGTGTTCGAGGCGCCGGGTCCGCAGGAGTGGAACTGGAACCGCGACGAGGCGATCCAGCGGCTGGGCGACGCTTACGGCGACGAAGCGGCCGCCGAGATCGCTGAGGCGCTCGGCGCCGACAGATGACCGCTGAGGCGCTCGGCGCCGACAGATGACCGCTGAGGCGCTCGGCGCCGACAGATGACCGCTGCCGCCATCAAGTAATTACAGCTGCACCGGGTAGGTCGGTTCGCCGATCTGCGGGGTGATGCTGCGCTCGACGAAGATCGCGTGCCACAGCATGAAGATCAGCACGGTCCACAGCCGGCGGCTGTGATCGCTTGCGCCATCGCGGTGTTCGTCGAGCATGGTGCGCACCGCCGCGAGGTCGACCAGATCGCCGGCCTGCGACGAGTTGACCATCGAATGCGCCCAGTCCAGCAGCTCCCCGGCGCGCAGCCAGTGCCGGATCGGCACCGGGAAGCCCAGCTTCGGCCGGTTCAGCACGTGCTCGGGAACGATCGGCTCCAGCGCTCGTCGTAGCGCGAATTTCGTTGTGGCCCTCGTGATCTTCTGGTCGTAAGGCAGCCGGGACGCGACGACGAACACCTCAGGATCCAGGAAGGGCACGCGCAGTTCGAGCGAGTTGGCCATGGTCATCTTGTCGGCCTTGACCAGGATGTCGCCGCGCAGCCAGGTGAACAGGTCGATGTGCTGCATCCGCGCGACCGGGTCCCAGCCCTGCGACGCCGCGTACACGGGGGCGGTCACGTCGGTGTGCGTCCACTCCTGGCGGAAGCCGGGGAGCACCGCGCGCAGTTGCGCGTCGGAGAAGCTGCGCGCGTTGCCGTAGTAGCGCTCCTCGAGCGTGAGCGACCCGCGGTGCAGCAGGCTTTTGCCCCGCATGCCCTCGGGCAGGGGCCGCGACGCCTTACCCAGCGACCGGCGCAAGGGGCGCGGGAGGTACTCGAATGGCTTGAGCGACAACGGTTCCCGGTAGATGGTGTACCCGCCGAACAACTCGTCGGCGCCCTCTCCGGAGAGCACCACCTTGACGTGTTTGCGCGCTTCGCGGGCGATGAAGAACAGCGGCACCAGCGCGGGGTCGGCGACGGGTTCGTCGAGGTACCAGACGATCTCGGGCAGCGCGGCGACGAACTCGGCCTGGCTCACGACCTTGGCCACGTGCCTGGCCCCGATCGCCTCGGCCGACGCGACGGCGACGTCGACCTCGGAGAAACCCTCGCGCTCGAAGCCGGTGGTGAACGTGATCAGCCGCGGATTGTGCCGCATGGCCAGCGCCGCGATCGCCGTCGAGTCGATGCCGCCGGAGAGGAACGCGCCGACGGTCACGTCGGCCCGCATGTGCTTGGCCACCGAATCCTCGAGCACGGCGGTGATCTCGTCGTAGCGCTCCTGCTCCTTGCCGGGCACGAACGGCACCGCGGCGAACCGGGGATGGAAGTAGCGCGTCACCTCGTATTCGGCGCCCGCGCGGATGCGAACGTAGCTGCCCGACTCCAGGCGCCGGATCCCGACGTGCAGGGTCTCGGGTTCGGGCACGTACTGCAGCACCGTGTAGTGCTGAACCGCGCGCTGGTCGATGCCCAGATCGAGGCCGAGCTCGTCGGCCAGCTCGAGGAGGCACTTCTTCTCGCTGCCCACCGCCGTGCCGCCCGGGCCGGTGGCCAGGTAGAGCGGTTTGATGCCGAACGGGTCGCGGGCGCAGAACAGCTCGCCGCTGACGGTGTCCCACAACGCGAACGCGAACATCCCGCGCAGCCGGGTCAGCGCGTCGGTGCCCCAGTGGTGGTAGGCCGCGATGATCGTCTCGCCGTCACCGTCTGTGTTGAACACCACGCCGTGGCTGGCCGTCAGTTCCTCGCGCAATTCGAGGTAGTTGTAGATCTCGCCGTTGAACACCAGCACGTAGCGGTCCGGCGAATCCGGCGGTCCCCAGCGCAGGGGTTGGTGGCTGTGCGCGATGTCGATGATGGACAGCCGGTTGAACCCGAGCACGACGCGGTCATCGGACCAGGTCCCGGGCTCGTCGGGGCCGCGGTGACGCATCAGATGCGACGCCCCTGACACCGCGTCGATCAGCGCGGGGGAGACGTCGGCGGACGGGTCACGCAACAGGGCCAGCAGTCCGCACACGGCGCCAGTATGCCTAATGGCGAGGTGTGTTGAGACCTCCACCCGGGCGTGGTCTACGCTGCGTAGTATTCGCTCCAGAAAACGGCCGCACCGCGGCCGCGCGTCACTGACTTCTAGGAGGCTCCAACGTGACACCTCGCGGGCTGAAGGCGGTGGCGCGAACCGCGTCGCTGGCAGTCGTCCTGGGTGCTACAGCGTTGCTGCTCAGCGGCTGCAGCTGGTCGGAGGTGCTGGGCCTGGGATGGCCGAAGGGCATCACGCCCGAAGCGCACGTCAACCGCGAACTGTGGATCGGTTCGGTGATCGCCTCGCTGGTCGTGGGCGCGATCGTGTGGGGACTGATCTTCTGGACCTCGGCGTTCCACCGGGCCAAGAAGACCGACACCGAATTGCCGCGCCAGTTCGGCTACAACATGCCGCTGGAGCTGGTGCTGACGGTCATCCCGTTCCTGATCATCTCGGTGCTCTTCTACTTCACCGTGGTGGTGCAGGAGCGGATGCTGCACGAGGAGGCGAACCCGGAAGTCGTCGTCGACGTCACCGCCTTCCAATGGAACTGGAAGTTCGGCTACAACAAGGTGGACTTCTCCGACGGGACCTTCACCTACGACGGCGCCGACCCCGAGCGGGCGGCAGCGGTGGCGTCCGGCCCCGAGGGACTCGAGGGTGCGCACGGCGGTGAAGAGGGTTCACACGCCAGTGAATTCGGCGTGATCGCCGGCAAGCACCCGCAGGACCGCACCTACCTCGCATTCGACAAGGTGGAGACGCTCGGCTCGTCCTCGGAGATCCCGGTGCTGGTGGTGCCGTCCGGTAAGCGGATCCAGTTCAACATCGCCTCGGCCGACGTCATCCACGGATTCTGGGTGCCGGAGTTCCTGTTCAAGCGCGACGTGATGCCGAACCCGGAGGCGAACAACTCCGACAACACGTTCCAGATCAGCGAGATCACCCAGACCGGCGCGTTCGTCGGGCGCTGCACCGAGATGTGCGGCACCTACCACGCGATGATGAACTTCGAACTGCGTGTGGTGGAGCCCAACGACTTCAAGGCGTATCTGCAGCAGCGCATCGACGGCAAGACCAACGCCGAAGCGCTGGAGGCGATCAACCAGTCGCCGATCGCCGTCACCACGAAGCCGTTCGACACCCGCCGCGGTGAGCAGGCGCCTCAGCTCACGTCGGCCAGCAAGTAGGGACACCACATGCACATCGAAGCCCGGTTGTTCGAATTCCTGACCGCGTTCTTCATCCTCGCCGCGGTCGTCTACGCGGTGCTGACCGCGATGTTCCAGTACGGCGGCATCGAGTGGGCGGGCACCACCGCGCTGGTGCTGACCGCCGGTCTGACCCTGATCACCGGCACGTTCTTCCGCTTCGTGGCGCGGCGCCTGGACACCCGGCCCGAGGACTACGAGGACGCCGAGATCAGCGACGGCGCGGGTGAGCTGGGCTTCTTCAGCCCGCACAGCTGGTGGCCGATCTTCATCGCGCTGTCGGTCTCGATCACCGGTGTCGGCGTGGCGATCTGGCTGCCGTGGCTCATCGTGGCCGGTGGCTGCTTCGTGATCACGACGGTCGCGGGCCTGACGTTCGAGTACTACACCGGCCCCGAGAAGCACTGACCGGCCGGATCGACCACTTCGCCGGCCGGTGTCGCGGCCCAAGGTCACAATCGGGCCACCACTTCACGCGGCAACCGTGCCGCGTGATCACCCCCGGTGATGCGGTTGGGTAATGTTGCCGAAGCACCGTCAGCCGCGCCGGCAGTCGGACCGCGTGGCGTGTTGCGCCGGTGAAGTAGTCGAGAAGGATAGGCGTAGATGAGCGGGCCGAATCCCCCTGATGACGAGGGTCGGGAGCCGAGTCACGAACCGGATCAAACCGCCGGTGACCAGCCTGCGCCGGACACCAGCGAAACGGAGTTCTATTCGCGTGCGTACTCGGCGCCCGAGTCCGAACAGTTCACCGCGGGCCCGTACGTACCCGCGGACTCGTCGCTGTACGACTACGACAACTACGAGCAGGCCGATCCGGTCGACCAGCCCGCACCGCCGCGGTGGCCCTGGGTCGTCGGCGTGGCGGCGATCATCGCCGCGATCGCGTTGGTGGCGTCCGTCTCGGTGCTGGTGACCCGCACCGACACCGACAATCTCGCGACCCCGGAGACCTCGACAACGACCGTATCGCCCCCGGTACAGGACGAGATCACCACCACGACACCGCCTCCTCCACCGCCTCCGACGACCGAGGAGCCGCCGCCACCGCCGCCGGAAACGGTGACAGTGACGCAGGAGCCGCCGCCACCGACGACGACGCGCCCGGGCCCGCGCCAGGGCGCCC
>JBNMQV010000030.1:0-50425 GCA_050205545.1 Mycolicibacterium celeriflavum | reverse complement strand
GCCCGGGCCCGCCCCGACGCAGCGCCTGCCGTCGTACGGCACCTACGGCTACGACCCGTACGGCACGGGCCAGTACGGAGCGCCGTATCCCAACGGCGAGCAGTCCCAGCCGCCGGCGCCGGAGGAACCGCGTTCACCCCGCTGGCTGTGGGTGGCGGCCGGGATCGCGGTGCTGACCGTGCTGGGCCTGGTGATCGCGCTGGTCGTGGTCAACAGCTCGCAGCAGCAGACGGTCGTCGCGCCGCCGCCGATGCAGGAACCCGACTTCACCACGCCGATCCCGACGACGACGCAGCGCCCGACCGTCCCGCGGACCACGCGGCCGACCGTGCCGCCCGCGGTGCCCACCGTGCCCAGTACGCCCGGCACGACCACACCGGGCGCGACCCAGACCGTCGTCTACGTCGTCAGCGGCTCCGGACGCGCCATCAACATCACCTACGTCGACACCGGTGGTCTGCTGCAGACCGAGTTCAACGTGATGCTGCCGTGGAGCAAGGAGGTCGAGCTGTCCGAGTCCGCGGCGGCGTCGGCGAGCATCAGCATCATCAACGTCGGCCGCGAGGTGAACTGTTCGATCACCGTCGACGGCACCGTGGTGCAGAAGCGCACGGGTGCCGGCCTGACGATCTGCACGGCCACCGGTTAGCCGGTCGCGCTCCGCGGGACCCGCACGGCCAGCATCGCGATCAGGCCGGCGGCGAGCACCACCAGCAGCCCGCCCATCCCCGCGCGGTCGGTGCCGAAGATCGCGATGAACGCGGAGAACAGTGTGGGCGCCAGATACGAGACGGCGCGTCCGGTGGTCGTGTAGAGGCCGAACGCGACGCCCTCCTTGCCGTGGGCGGACATGCGCAGCATCATCGTTCGCGCCGCGGAGAGCGTCGGGCCGATGAACAGGCACAGCAGCAGCCCGCAGATCCAGAACGCGAGCACGCCGTCGAGCGACAGCAGGGTCAGGCCCACCGCGATCATCGCGCTCAGGGACACCACGATGACGGGTTTGGCGCCGAACCGGTCGTCGAGCAGGCCGCCGAGGACGGCGCCGACGGCGGCGACCGTGCTGGCGCTCACGCCGAACAGCAGCACGTCGGCGTCGGAGACGCCGTAGACCCGCACGCCGAGCACCGCCCCGAACGCGAAGATCCCCGTCAGCCCGTCGCGGAACACCGCGCTGGCCAGCAGGTAGTACACGATGTGGTGGTCGCGGCGCCATTCGCTGCGGATGTCGGCCCACAGCTTGCGGTATCCGCCGAAGAACCCGACCGACTGGCGTCGCTCCAGCGGATCGGGTTGGGCGCTGGGCACGGCCAGCAGCACCGGCAAGGCGAACAACCCGAACCAGACGGCCGTGAAAACCATTGCGGCCCTGACGTTCTGGCCGTCCTCGAGAGGCAGTCCGAAAAGACCGCCGTCACCGGAGATGAACCCGAAGTACACCACCAACAGCAACGTGACACTGCCGAGGAAGCCCAAGCCGAGCCCCAGCCCGGAGATCTGACCGGACGTCCGGGGCGTCGACAGTTGGCGCAGCATCGCGTTGTACGGCACCGTGGCCAGTTCGTTGCACGCCGACGCACAGCCCAGCAGCACCAGGCCGAGCGCCAGGTAGCGGTAGTCGGCGCGCACCGAACTCATCGCCGCGATCAGCACCACCGCGAGCGCGCTGAGCACGGCCAGCACGCGGCGCCGCCGCCACGGGGCGTCGACCCACACCCCCGTCACCGGTGCCAGTATCGCCACGACCACACCCGCCGCGCCCAGCGCCCAGCCCAGCCAACTGGTGGCGCTGACGTCGCCGGGCAGGTCGGCGCCGACGGTGTTGGTCAGGTAGATCGAGAACACGAAGGTCACGACCACCGCGTTCAACCCGGTCGCGCCGAAATCCCACAGCGCCCACGAGATGACCTGGCGGCGAGGCGCGGGACGCCGGCCGGAATCGGGTGGGTCGGTCATGGTCCGCCAACGATATAGTCCCCCGCATGCCAGTCCCCGCACCCAGCGCCGACGCCCGGGCAGTGGTCACCGGCGCATCGCAGAACATCGGCGAGGCGCTCGCCACCGAACTCGCCGCCCGCGGACACCACCTGATCGTCACCGCGCGGCGCGAGGAGGTGCTGCGCACGCTGGCTGATCGGCTCACCCAGCAGTACGGGGTGACGGTAGAGGTGCGGCCGGTCGATCTGGCCGATCCGAGCGAGCGCACGAAGCTGTGCGACGAGTTGGCCACCCGCAACATCTCGATCCTGTGCGCGAACGCGGGCACCGCGACGTTCGGCCCGGTGTCCTCGCTGGATCCGGCGGACGAGAAGGCGCAGGTTCAGTTGAACGTGCTGGGCGTGCACGACCTGGTGCTCGCCGTGTTGCCGGGAATGGTCGAGCGCAAGGCGGGCGGCATCCTGATTTCCGGTTCGGCAGCGGGCAATTCACCGATCCCGAACAACGCGACCTACGCCGCGAGCAAGGCGTTCGTCAACACGTTCAGCGAGTCATTGCGCGGTGAGCTCAAGAAGGTCGGCGTGCACGTGACGCTATTAGCGCCCGGTCCCGTACGCGAGGCGCTGCCCTCCGAGGAGGAGCAGTCGCTGGTGGAGAAGCTGATCCCGGACTTCTTGTGGATCTCGACGCAGTACACGGCCAAGCAGTCGCTGGATGCGTTGGAGCGCAACAAGATGCGCATAGTTCCCGGCGTGACGTCCAAGGCGATGTCGGTCGCGGCGGGCTACACGCCGCGGGCGATCGTGACGCCGATCGTCGGCGCCGTCTACAAGAAACTCGGCGGCGGCTAGGGGCTCGTTCCTACGCCGCGAAACTGTATCCCGTCAGCGAAAGTGCGAGTAGAGGCCTGCTGGAATACAGTTTCGCGAGCCGAATCAGCGGCGACGGCGGCTGCGCCTGCGGCCGGTGCCGAAGATGCTGCGGGTGATTTCGCGGCCGATCACCGTGCCGGCTGAGCGCATCGCGCTCTTGAACGCCGGACTGCTGACCACCTTCTCCACCATCGACGGCTCGGCGGTGTCCCGCGATTTCACCTGACCCGACGCGCTCGCCCCGCCCACATCCGGGACCGGGGGCAGCGGCGGCGGCAAGGCGTCCACGGGCTCCTCCGGCGGGGCCAGCCGCGCGTTGAGCCGTTCGTATGCGGACTCCCGGTCGATGGTTTGGCCGTATTCCGCTTGCAGCGCACTGGCTTTCGCGGCCGCGGCGATCGCTTCGGGGCCGATGGTGTCCATCAGCGACCGCGGGGCGCGCATCCGCGTCCACGCCACAGGTGTCGGTGCGCCCTTCTCCGAGAGGACGGTGACGATCGCCTCGCCGGTGCCCAGCGACGTCAACGACGACTTCAGGTCGTAGACATCGGTTTTCGGATATGTCCGCACGGTCTTCGACAGCGCCTTCTCGTCGTCCGGCGTGAACGCCCGCAGCGCATGCTGGATGCGGGCACCCAGTTGGGACAGCACGTCGTTGGGCACGTCGGTCGGCAGCTGCGTGCAGAAGAACACGCCGACGCCTTTGGAGCGGATCAGCTTCACCGTCTGCTCGACCTGTTCGAGGAACGCCTTGGACGCGTCGGCGAACAGCAGGTGGGCCTCGTCGAAGAAGAACACCAGTTTCGGCTTGTCGAGGTCGCCGACCTCGGGAAGCGTGGCGAACAGGTCGGCGAGCACCCACATCAGGAAGGTGGAGAACATCACCGGACGGGCGGCCTGGCTGCCCAGCTCGAGCAGCGTGATGATCCCGCGCCCCTGCTCGTCGACCCGCAGCAGGTCCTCGGGCTCGAGTTCGGGCTCGCCGAAGAACGTGTCGCCGCCGTCCGCCTCCAGGTTGATCAGCGCCCGCAGGATCACGCCGGCGGTCGTGGTCGACACCGCGCCGATCGCCTTGAGCTCGGCCTTGCCCTCGTCGCTGGTGAGGTACTGGATCACCGCGCGCAGGTCCTTGAGGTCCAGCAGCGCGAGACCCTGCTGGTCGGCCCAGTGGAAGATCAGGCCCAGCGTCGACTCCTGCGTGGCGTTCAGGCCCAGCACCTTGGACAGCAGGATCGGCCCGAAGCTGGACACGGTCGCACGCACCGGCACCCCGATGCCCGTGGTTCCCAGCGACAGGAACTCGACGGGATAGGCCGTCGGCGCCCAGTCGTCACCGGTGTCTGAGGCCCGCGCGGAGACGTTGTCGCTGGCCCCGCCGGGCCGCGACAGCCCCGACAGGTCGCCCTTGACGTCGGCCATCACACACGGCACACCGGCGGCCGAGAGCTGTTCGGCCAGCACCTGCAGCGATTTGGTCTTACCCGTGCCGGTCGCTCCGGCGACCAGACCGTGGCGGTTGACGGTGGCCAGCGGAATTCGGACCTGCGCGGCCGGGTCACATACCCCGTCGACGACGACCGCGCCGAGCTCCAGCGCGGCCCCTTCAGAGGCGTAACCTGCGGCGATCTGCTGTGCGGGGATGGGTGTGGACTCACTGGCCATGGCTGGCACCCTAACGCGCGCGGCATACCGAACGGGCGGGTGCAGCAGGTGGCCCACGGCGCCAAGGCTTACTGTGAGCGTCGTGCGCGACGAACTGGTGTGGATCGACTGCGAGATGACCGGCCTGGATCTCAAGACGGATCGGCTCATCGAGATCGCGGTGCTGGTGACAGACGCTGAGCTCAACATCCTCGGTGAGGGCATCGACGTCGTCATCCACACCGACGACGAGGCGTTGTCGTCGATGATCCCGGTGGTCACCGAGATGCACACCAAGTCCGGCCTGATCGACGAGGTCAAGGCGTCGACCGTCACCCTGCCCGAGGCCGAGGAGCAGGTGCTCGACTACATCCGCACCCACGTCAAACAGGCCAAGACGGCGCCGCTGGCCGGCAACTCGATCGCCACCGACCGCGGCTTCATCGCCCGCGACATGCCCAAACTCGACGACTATCTGCACTACCGGATGATCGACGTCAGCTCGATCAAGGAGCTGTGCAGACGCTGGTATCCCCGGATCTACTTCGGCCAGCCCGAAAAGGGACTCGCGCACCGAGCACTCGCCGACATCCACGAGTCCATTCGCGAGCTGCAGTACTACCGCCGCACCGCGTTCGTGCCCCCACCTGGGCCGTCGACCAGCGATATCGCGGCCGTCGCCGAGGAACTGGGACCCCCGAACGGCAACGCGAAGGATATCGATTCGGCCGCTAGGCGTTCGAGCGGTTAGTATCGACGTCGCCGCTGCACCCTTTCGGGTTCGCGGCGATGGTGGCTGTAGTTCAGTTGGTAGAGCACCAGGTTGTGATCCTGGCTGTCGCGGGTTCGAGTCCCGTCAGCCACCCCGACTGATGACATTGCCCCACCCGCAATCGCCGGGTGGGGCAATGTTTTTCCGGTGTGACACCGGCTCAGACGTTGGCGTTGCCCGCCTTCCACTGCTCCCACGGGATATTCCAGTCACCGAGGCCGTCGGTGCCCGGCAGCGTCGAGCCGACCGTGTTGACGATCTCGACGACGTCCCCGCGCTTGGAGTTGTCGTGGAACCAGCGCCCGTTGCTCGTGCTGACGTTGATGCAGCCGTGGCTGACGTTGCTGTTGCCCTGGCTGCCCACCGACCACGGCGCGGCGTGAACGTAGATGCCGCTGTAGGAGATCTGGGTGGCCCAGTCGACCTCGGTGCGATATCCGTTGGGCGAGTTGACCGGAACGCCGTACGTCGAGGAGTCCATCACCATGTGCGAGAGCCGGTCGCCGACGATGTAGACGCCGTTGTTGGTGGGCGTGCTGTTCTTGCCCATCGACACCGGCATGGTCTTGATCACCTCGCCGTTGCGCCTGACGGTCAACGTCTTGGTGCTGTCGTCGACGGTGGTGATCACCTCGTCGCCGATCGTGAAGCTCGTACTGACGTTCTCCTGGCCGAACAGGCCGTCTCCGAGGTCGACGCCGTAGGTGTTGACCGCGACGTCGACCTTGGTGCCGGGCTTCCAGTAATTCTCGGGCCGCCACCGCACCTCGCGGTTGTTCAGCCAGTAGAACGCGCCCTCGACCGGAGGATCGGTCTTGATCTTGATGGCCTTCTGCGCGGCCAACCGGTTGGTGATGTTCTCGTCGAACCGGATGGCGACCGGTTGCCCGACGCCGACCACCTCGCCGTTGTTGGGCAGCACGTATGGCATGGTCAGGTTTTCCGGCGAGTGGGTCTCGAAGGACATCCGCCGGGTGGTGGCGCCGCCGAGGCCCAGCGATTCGGCCGTCAGCGTGTAGCGCTTGTTGTAGCCCAGCGGTTCGGTGGTCGACCAGGTCAACCCATCCGGGCTCAAGGCGCCGGCGACGGTCTTGCCGGACTCGTTCACCATGGTGACCGAGCCGAGCACCCCGTCCTCCGCGCTGACGGTCACCGGCGAGTCCACGCTCACGCCCACGGCGCCGTCGGTCACCGAGGCCGTCAGCTTGGGGATGAGCAGATCGCCGAAGGGCGTGCCCTTGTCGTCGATCACCTGAGGCTGTGGCGGCGCCGAATTACCGCCGCATGCGGACAACCCGAGCGCCATGGCGGGGATCAGCGCAACGGTCACCAACCATGCGCGTCGACGCGGACGGGCCACTGAACGGACTCGCCACATTGCTTACTCCACCTCGCAACCAGGGATGACGGATCGATGATTCTTGGCAACAGTCTAAGGGCTAAATCGAGTCCGGGTTTCGACGCGAGCGTCGATGCAGGGGCGTCGTGGGGATTGATTTCGTGCTGCGCAGCAACGCCTGTTATTGTCGCATCCGCGCGCCGTTAGCTCAGTTGGTAGAGCAGCTGACTCTTAATCAGCGGGTCCGGGGTTCGAAACCCTGACGGCGCACCAACTTCGAAATCGAGTGCGACCGTGACTTCCGTCACGGTCGCGTTCTTTTCTGTACGGCACCGCCAGCCGGCCCCGGCGGCGCCAAGAGCCGAACGCCGTTTATTACAGTCGCGTAAATTTACGGCTGCTTTTTGCCGACGGTGCCCGAAAGTGTGCTGAGCGCAACATAAGGCAGCTTATGGAGACATAGGTCTCACTCTAGAGGGCGTTGCGGAGTTACACTTCTTTGCAACTGGATGGGGATTTAGCTGCGATTAAGCAAGAACGTCTGCTAGAGTCGGGTTAGCTGACACGCTGGGAGACCAGAAACAGCAAAACCTCGGAAGGAAACAGGGACTTAGCTGATGACTCAGCCGGGCGGTTCATTTGCGGCAGATGGAGCGGGCGCGGGCGCGTCCGCCGATGTGACTGCCCAAAGCCCGGTGGCGGTGTACAGCTGCAACCGGATCGGCCGGGTCGCCAACCCTCCGGGATTCTCTCTGTCTGATTGGTTCCGCTCGACGCGACGCCGCTGACGGCGGGCTCAGCGCTGCCGGACCCGGCGGACGACGAGCACGAGCGCGATCACTCCGACGCCGGCAAGCGACACCGCCACAGCCGGTTTCGTGACGAACCGGATCGCGGCGGACTTCGCGTCCTCGACGAGCCGGCTGGGATTGGCGCGTTCGGCGAGGTTGTCCACCGTCGCCGCGAGTTGCTCCCGAGCTTGATCGATGTCCCGCTTGATGGTCTCGGGATCGCGGTCCGCCACGTGCGCCTCCAAGCCGTCCAAGTCGGTGCTCTGCGAGAGAGCCTGCCGATCTACCCTAGAGCAGCCCGCGCTCGCCGCAGCGCACCGGTCGATAGAAGGGATGCCCGCGCGTGCCACAGACTCCGCGACTCGAGGTCGGCGACAAAGCCCCTGCGTTCAGCCTGCCCGACGCCGACGGCAACACCGTGAAGCTCTCCGACTACAAAGGCCGCAAGGTCATCGTGTACTTCTATCCCGCGGCGTCCACCCCGGGGTGCACCAAACAGGCCTGCGATTTCCGCGACAACCTCCGCGAGCTCAACGACGCCGGGCTCGACGTCATCGGCGTCTCCCCCGACAAGCCCGAGAAACTGGCGAAGTTCCGCGATAAGGAGAAGCTGACGTTCCCGCTGCTGTCGGATCCCGACCGCAAGGTGCTCACCGAGTGGGGCGCGTTCGGCGAGAAGACGATGTACGGCAAGACCGTTCAGGGTGTCATCCGGTCGACGTTCGTCGTCGACGAGAAGGGCAAGATCGCCGCGGCGCAGTACAACGTGCGGGCGACCGGACACGTCGCCAAGCTACGGCGCGACCTGTCCGTCTGAGCTGTATCCGGCCAGCCCGGTCAACAGCAGCGCCTCCGAGACCGCGGCGCGCTCCAACACACCGAGGTGCAGGCTCTCGTTGACGCTGTGCGCTTGTGTCTCAGGGTCTTCCACGCCGGTCACCAGGATCTTGGCCGACGGGAACGCCGCGGCGAACTCGGCGATGAACGGGATCGAGCCGCCGACGCCGGTGTGCACGGGCTCGGCGCCCCACGCCTCGCGGAAGGCGGCGCGCGCGGCGTCGTAGACCGGGCCGCTGGCGTCGATCGCGTACGGCTGCCCGTGGTCACCCGGTGTGACCGTCACGTGCGCACCCCACGGGGCGTGCTGTTCCAGGTGGCGCGTCAACGCCGTCATGTGCTGTTCGACGTCGGCGCCGGGCGCGATGCGCATGCTGACCTTGGCATGCGCGCGAGGGATCAAGGTGTTGGACGACTTGTCGATGGGCGTCGTGTCGATACCGATGACGGTGATGGCGGGTTTGGCCCACAATCGTTGCGGCACTGAGCCCGAACCCATTTCGGACACGCCCGGCAGCATCCCGGTCTCGGCGCGGACCCGCTCGGGCGGGAAGTCGACATCGGCCGCTTCACCTTCGTGAAGGCCTGCCACCGCGACGTTCCCGTCGTCGTCGTGCAGGCTGGCCAACAACCGCACCAGCACGCTCAGCGCGTCGGGCACGACGCCGCCCCACAGCCCGGAGTGCAGGCCGTGATCGAGCGTGGCCACCTCGACGATGCAGTCGACCAGCCCGCGCAGCGACACCGTCAGCGACGGTACCTCGGTGCTCCAGTTGTCGGAGTCGGCGATGACGATGACGTCGGAGGCCAGCGTGTCGTGATGCGCGGCCAGCAGCCGCGACAGCGAGGGCGAACCCGACTCCTCCTCCCCCTCCACGAAGACCGTGACGCCGACGGGCGGATTGCCGTCGTGTGCCCGGAATGCCGCCAAATGCGTTGCGATGCCTGCCTTGTCGTCGGCGGTGCCCCGCCCGTACAGGCGCCCGCCACGCTCGGTGGGCTCGAACGGCGGTGAGGTCCACTGCGTCGGATCACCCTCCGGTTGCACATCGTGATGGGCGTACAGCAGCACCGTCGGCGCACCGGGCGGCGCGGGATGGCGCGCGATGACGGCGGGCGCCCCACCCTCGCTGACGATCTGCACATCGCCAAAACCGGCCTCGGTCAACAGCTTCGCCACCGCATCGGCGCTGCGCTGCACCTCGCCGCGACGGGCCGGGTCGGCCCACACCGACTCGATGCGCACCAGATCCTCCAGATCGCGCCGGACCTCCGGCAACACCTCGTGAACCCGCTGCACCAGTTCGCTCATGGAGACGACACTAGCGGGTCAGTCACCCACCGCGAGCGACCGCAAACTGCCAGCAAATCGCGGCGTGTCGTGTGCAAACACGGTCGCTCGCGGGACTGGGGTCAGCGCTCTTGGGGCTGGGTTCAGCGCTCTTCGAGGATGGCCACCGCGGCGGCGGTACCGGCCTCGTGCGTCAACGACAAGTGGATCGTCACGTTCTTCAGGTGCTCCGCGATCGCCCCCGACAGGCGCACCTTCGGCCTGCCCCACATGTCGGTGATGACCTCGATGTCGCGGTGAATGCCCTCGGGCAGCACCGGACGCCTGGCGAAGCGCGACCCCGACCACGCCTTGATGACGGCCTCCTTCGCCGCCCACCGCGCCGCGAGATGCCGCGCCGCGGAGGAACTCTTGTCCGCGGCGTCGCGGCGCTCGCCGGGCGTGAAGGTCTCGGCGAACACGGTTCCCGGCTGATCGACCTGCTCGGCGAACTCGGGAATGGAGACCAGATCGATCCCCACCCCGACTATCGCCATGGGCCGAACGCTATCTCATGCTTGCGCGGACACATACACGTCGTCGTCGCCGAGCCGTGACGCCGGGTCGAGCAGCATGTTTGCTTCCTGCCGCTTCTCGGGTGCGTCGTGGCCGAACCGGCGGTCGGCCGGCTTCTCGTACAGCGGCTTGCCGCCGGCGATCGCCGACGCGAGCCGGTGTTGGCCGGCCAGCACCCGGGCGTCCGCGCGCTGTTTGTAGTCGGCGCGCTGCTCGGGAGTCAGCGCGGCGAGGAACGCCTGCGGATGCACCAACGCGATCAAACCGGACACGTGTCCGAAGCCCAGGCTGGTGATCAGCCCCGCCTTCAGCGGGAACGACTCGCCGAAGTGCAGGCTGTCGCGCAGCCACACCATGTGCGCGGAGCCGGCGAGCTCGTCGTCGACGCAGTCCAGGCTGCGGTTCGGCGGGATGACGCCCTCGCGCAGGATCTGGCACAGCCCCATCATCTGGAACGCCGCCGCACCGCCCTTCGAGTGACCGGTCAGGCTCTTCTGCGACACCACGAACAGCGGCGCACCCGCCGAACGGCCCATCGCGTCGGCGAGCCGCTCGTGCAGCTCGGTCTCGTTGGGATCGTTGGCCAACGTCGACGTGTCGTGCTTGGACACGACCGCGATGTCGTCAGGTCCGACACCGAGCTCGGCCAGCGCACGCGCCAGCTGCGACTCGCGACCGCCGCGACCGGCGGCCAGTGCACCGAGGCCGGGCGCCGGGATCGAGGTGTGCACACCGTCGCCGAACGACGACACGTAGCCCACCACGGCGAGCACGGGCAGCCCCATCTTGAAGGCGAGATCACCGCGGGCCAGCAGGATGGTTCCGCCGCCCTGCCCCTCGACGAACCCGAGCCGACGACGATCGTTGGCGCGGGAGAACTTCGAGTCGCTGATGCCGCGTGCCCGCATCATCGCGGTGTCCGCTGTGGCGGCCATGTCGCCGAACCCGATGACCGCCTCGAGGGTCGTGTCGTCGTATCCGCCCGCGACCACGAACTCGGCCTTGCCCAGCTTGATCTTGTCGACGCCCTCCTCGACCGAGATGGCCGCCGTCGCACAGGCCCCGACCGGGTGGATCATCGCCCCGTAACTGCCGACATAGCTCTGGACGACGTGCCCGGCGATGACGTTCGGCAGGACCTCCTGCAGGATGTCGTTCGGCTTGTTCCGGCCCAACAGGTTGCCGTGGTACATCGTCTGCATCGACGTCATACCGCCCATGCCGGTGCCCTGTGTGCTGGCCACCAGGCTGGGATGCACCCACCGCATCAGCTCCGCCGGCGTGAAGCCGGCCGACAGGAACGCGTCCACGGTCGTGACCAGGTTCCAGATCGCCAGGCGGTCAATGGAGTTCATCATCTCCTGGCTGACGCCGTACACCATCGGGTCGAATCCGGTCGGGATCTGCGCGCCGACGGTGCGGGACAGCTTGACCTTCCGCGGAACCCGAACCTCGGTGCCCGCCTTGCGGGTCACCTGCCAGTCACCGCTGTCGGGCACGGGGGCGATCACGGTGTGCTCCGGATCGAACTTCAGGAATCCGCGGGCCTCAGCCTCCGACGACACGACGAAGGTGAAATCCTTGTCGAGGAAGACCGAAACCAGAAGCGGCGACGCGTGATCCGGGTCGATCGCTCCGTCGTCGACCCACTCGCGGATGCCGACCCGCTCGACCACGGCGTCGTGGTAGCGCTCGACCAGCTCGCCCTCGTCGACCAGATCGCCGGTCGCGGTGTCGTACCAGCCCGGCGTGGGATCGTCCTCCCACTTGACCAGCCCGGTCGTCCACGCCAGTTCGAGCACACCGGCGGCCGACAGCTCGTTCTCGACCTCCATCTCGAACCGGGTGCGCGACGAGCCGTACGGGCCGAGTTCGGCACCGCCGACGATGACCACCATGTCGGCGGGGTCGATGTCGAGGTCGGCCCACTCGGGCGGCGGCGCCGACTTGTAACCACGCGGCGGCGACGGCAGCGCACGCACGGTTCCCTCGAGATCGGCTTCCTCGGTGCGGCTTTCGGTCACCATCTCTTCGCGGGCCTTGGCGGCCAGCTCGGCCATGTCGATCTCGACGTCGGCCAGCCCGCCGGTGAAGTCCGCCTCCAGCGGTTCACGCGCCGCGGCCACCTTGGCCTCGATGTCGCACAGCCCGAGCAGCATGCTCGCCATCTCGTCGGTGCTGAACGTACGCACTCCGGCCTCTTCGACCGCACCGACGATCGCGTCGTTGTGGCCCATCAGGCCGGTGCCCTTGGTCCACCCGATCAGCGCGTGCGCCAGCGAAACCCGCTGCGCCCACGACGATTCGGCCTTCCATCGCGACACCAGCGCGTCGAGGGCGGACTTCGCCTCGCCGTAGGCGCCGTCGCCGCCGAACATGCCGCGGTTCGGCGAGCCGGGCAGCACGACGTGCAGGCGCGCGGCGATGTCGCGCTCGGCACCGATGTGGGACAGCCCGCCGATCAGCCGCTGCACGGCCCACAGCAGCACCTTCATCTCCATCTCAGCACGCGACCCGGCGTCGGACAGATCACCCGCGACCCGCGGTGCTGCGAACGGGAACAGCAGCGTCGGCGTCTGGGCGTCCTTGATGTGGATCGACTGCGGCCCAAGGCTTTCGGTCTGTTCGGTGCCGACCCACTGGACCAGCGCGTCGATGTCGGTGTAGGACGCCATGTTGGCGGGCACCACCCACAGCTTCGCATTCCAGCGGGCGTTGTCGCGGTAGAGGTTGCGGTAGAACGCCAACCGGTCGTCGTCGAGCCGCGACGTCGTCGCAATGACGGTCGCACCGCCGTCGAGTAACTGCGCGACCACCGACGCGGCGATCGACCCCTTGGACGCGCCGGTGACGACGGCGACCTCGTGGTTGTAGCGCCCGGTGCCCGGGTTCTCGGCACCCGCAGCGGCGCGGCCGTACAGCGAGGCGTGGATGTTGCGACCGGCCGCCAGCGCCTTGCCCTGCCACCAGGTGGCCTGCGTGCCGACCACGTGGCCGGCGCCCTCGAAGCGTTCCGAGAGCCGCTGCCAGTCGCGGTCGATCTCGTCCTCGTCGTAGAGCCACAGCTTGGCCAGGTCCTCGCGGGCGCTGGCCCAGCGGTCGTCGAAGAGCACCGCCTTGCGGCCGTCGAAGACCGGCGCCACCAGACGCGGCCAGTCCGAACCGAGTTCGGCGGTGACGAGGTCGATGAGCTCGGCGTCGGTGGCCTCCGGAACGGGGACCGGGGTGTCGAGGCCGAGCTGCCCGAGGATCATCCGCGCCGCCGAGGCGAGCACGCCGTCGCGGCCGGTGACCCGTTCGGCGAATTCGGTCAGCGCGGCGGAGTCCACCACGCCCCCGCTGGCGCCGCCGGCAGACGGCAGCGACACCGCCACACCCCGGCGGGCCGCCACCGCGGCGACCGCGCCGTCGATGACCTTGTCGACGGTCGCGGCGTCGGCCAGTGCGCCGTCGTGCAGGCCGCCCAGCTCACCACCGCGCACGCTGGTCCCCTCGCGGGTGCCCAGCGCCACCTCGACGGTGACGTGCTTGACCCAGCCCGGACCCAGCTCCCAGGTCTTGGTGACCCGCTCGCCGATGTAGGCCGGACGCTTGCCGGAGGGGCCGAAGACGGTGCGCAACTGGTCGTTCACCGCGTCGGACAGCACGGGGCCGAACGGTTTGTAGGTCCTGGCCAGCTTGGTGACCTGACCCTTGAGCGCGGCCAGGTCGGCCTCCCCCGCACCGTCGATGGCGCCGAGGTTGAGCTCGGAGCCCAGGTCGACGAGCAGCTGGTTGCGCCGTGAGGACGCACCATCGGTGATCGACTCGATGGAGTCCAGCGGCTCGATCTGGTCGATGCGCATCTTGGCCGACAGCGCGATCAGCGCCATGGTGGCGTCGGCGGCGTCGAACGTCAGGTCGTCGGGCCGCGGAGCGCCGGCGGGAGCCGCCGGCGCCGGTGCCGGGGCTGCCTGTGCGGCCGTCTCGGCGGGTGCGGCGGCCTCGGCTGCCTGCGCGGGTGCCGGCTCGTCGTCGACCTCCGGCTCGGGGTCGGTGTCGGTGGCGAACAGCACCGCCGCATCTCGCTCCGAGTTCAGCACTTCGGTTGTGCTGTGCGAATATTCGGGCAGCTTCAGCGTGTTGGCGGCAAGCCCAGCGACGGTCGGCGCGGACTTCACACCGATCTCGACGAAGCGCTCGATCCCCAGACCGCCCGCAGCCTCCTCGATGAAGAGCAGGTCCTGGGTCTCGATCCACCGCACCGGGCTGGCGAACTGCCACGCCAGGAGCTCGATGACGATCTTGCGGCACAGCTCGCGCGGCTTCTCGTTACGCCAGGTGTCGTAGTCGGCGAGGATCTCGTCGAGCGGCTCGGCGGGCACCAGATCCCGGATCTCCTGGATGAAGTCGCGATCGAGCGTGAAGGGCCGCGGCACCAGGTTCGGGATGTACTTACCGATGATCAGGTCGGGATCCTGATCGCGCGGCATCACGCGCTCCAGCGAGCGGCGGAAGTCGGCGACGCCGACCCGCAGCACCGACGAGTGGAACGGCACGTCGATGCCGGGCACCAGGATGAACGAGCGCTTGCCGCCGGTGATCTCGCGACGCCGCTCGACCTCCTCCTCCAGCGCCTCGAGCCCACGCACCGTGCCGGCGATCGCGTACTGCGAACCGCGCAGGTTGAAGTTCACGATTTCTAGAAATTCACCAGTATTCCGGGAGACGTCAGCAACAAACTGTTTGACGTCGGCGTCGTCGAGGTCGATCTGCGACGGGCGGATCGCGGCCAGCCGGTAGTTCGACCGGCCGAGGTGATCGCGCGGCACGATGTCGTGCATCTTGCTGCCGCGGTGGAACACCACCTCGAGCAGCGCCTCGAGCTCGTACACCCCGCTGACGCACGCCAACGCGGTGTACTCGCCGACGGAGTGACCGCAAGCGATCGCCCCTTCGACGAACGCGCCCTGCTCACGCATCTCGGCGACCTGCGCCGCGGCCACGGTCGCCATCGCGACCTGGGTGAACTGCGTCAGGAACAGCACGCCGTCGGGATGGTGATAGTGCACACCGCTGGCGATCAGGCTGGTCGGGTTGTCGCGCACCACGTGCAGAACCGAGAAGCCCAGCGTCTCGCGGGTGAACTTGTCGGCGGTGTCCCACACATTGCGGGCGGCCTTCGACCGGGCCCGGACCTCCATGCCCATGCCCTTGTGCTGGATGCCCTGTCCGGGGAACGCGTAGACGGTCTTCGGCGCGGCCAGCTGCGCGGTCGCCGACATCACGAGTTCGCCGCCGACCTTGGCGCTCACCTCGAGAATCTCGGCGCCGCGGTCGATTCCGACGCGGTCGACGCGGAAGTCGATGTCGTCGCCGGGCAGCACCATGCCCAGGAACCGGGAGGTCCACCCGACCACCCGCGCGGGCGGGGCGGGCCTGCCGTCGGTCGCGGCCACGACGTGCTGCGCGGCGGCCGACAGCCACATACCGTGCACGATGGGGGATTTCAGCCCCGCGAGCAGCGCCGCGGCGCGGTCGGTGTGGATCGGGTTGTGATCACCCGACACGACGGCGAACGCGCTCATGTCGGTGGGCGCGGTGACCGTGACGTCGCGGCGGCGACGACGCTGGGTGTCGGTCGCGTTGTCGGTGACCGCACCGCCGGCACGCGGCGGATCGGCCAGTTCGGCGGCGCCGGTGCGGCCGCGGATCGCGAAGCGCTCCTCGAGCTTGGCCAGCAGCGCGCCCTCGGCGTCGCGGATCTGCACCGACACCGGCACGACACGGCCGTACTCGGTGTCGCTCGCCGCCGAAGCCGTTGCGGTGACGGTCAATTCGGTGCGCGTCTTGGGCATCGGGGTCACCAGATGCGCGGCGTGGTCGAGGTGGACCAGGCTCAGCAGGCCCTCGACGACCGGGAAACCGTCGTCGGTGGCGGCCGAGCCGATCGCCGAGAACACCGCCGGCCAGCAGAGGCCGACGAGCGCGTCGGGCACCAGCGTCAGGCCGGGCGCCAACGGGGCGCCGAACGTCGCGGTCACCCCGGTGTGATCGGCGACCCGTTCGGGATCCCAGTCCGCGGTCACCGTCGCGGTGTTGTCCTGCACCGGCGGCAGCGCGTCGGGCCCGTCCACGCCCGCCGCGATGGCGAGCACGGAACGCATTGCGGCCGAAGCGTCTTCGACCGTGACGACCGGCATGCCACCGTTGACGGTGCACGACGGCAGGGTGAACGGGATGTCGATCCAGATGTCGGAGAGCGGAACGCTCAACGTCATGCGGTCGCCGTTGAGCTCGAGGCGGGCGCCGGTGGACGGATGCGTGGCGTTCCGATTCTCGTTGGCCTGCCATTCGTCGGGAGCGCCGATCCGGTGCACCGGGTTGATCGCGACACGGCCGGCCCACAGCACGTCGGGCGAGTCCAGCACCACCGCGAGGGGACCGGTGACGTCGGCGCGCGCCTGCCGGCGCGACACCACGGCAACGGGCTTGCCGTCGGCGGCCAGCGTCTCGTCGATCGCGGCCTGCTCGAAGCGGTCCAGCAGTTCACCGACCGGCTCGTCGATGCGGGTGATACCGGCGACGGCCTGGGTGCCGGGGATGATGCACACCTGGTCGGCGCTGTAGCGGGCGTCGTGGGCCTGCCACAGCGAATCGCTACGCCACCAACGCCTTACGTCCTTGTCGATGACCGGGACGAAGTTGACCGGCTTGCCCGGCGTCTTGCACAGCGTGACGAACCACGGCACGTCGGCCGGGTGCAGCCGCAGCGTCTCGGCCTCGGGATAGCGCGACACCAGCGCCGCGACGGCGCGCTCCGGGTCGTCGAACACCGCGGGGTCGGTGAACAGGGTCGGGATCGGACCCGAATCCTGCGGGTGCAACCGGGCCTCGGCGCGGTGCAACATGTCGGCGAACCGGTCGCGCCAGGTGTCGGCCAGCCACGGGCTGTCGGGCAGCTTGGTGTCGGCGGTGCTGTCGCCGTCACCGATGGCGAGCTCGACGTAGCGCTGCAGCCACTGCAGGTAGGTCATGTCGCCGATGTCGCCGAAGTACGGCTTGCACGTACCGGCCATCGCGGCGATGATCTCGTCGCGGCGCGCCGCCACGGCGTCCGCATCGCCGGCGACCTCGTCGAGCAGCCGGCCGCAGCGGGATGCGGCGTTGTCGATCTCGTGGATGTCCGCGCCGAGCTGGCTGCGGCTGGAAGCCATGCCGCCCTGGGCTTTTCCGGCGCTGATCCAGTGGTCGGTTCCGCTGGTCTCGACCAGCATCTGCTTGACGGCCGGGGATGTGGTCGCCTCGAGTGTCGCCATCGCCGCGGTGCCGACGAGGATGCCGTCGACCGGCATGGCCGGGAAACCGTAATCGGTGGCCCAGCGCCCGGACAGGTACTGCGCCGCCCGCTCTGGCGTACCGATGCCGCCGCCGACGCAGACGGTGATGTTCGGCAGCTTGCGTAGTTCGCCGTAGGTGGTCAGCAGGAGGTCGTCGAGGTCCTCCCACGAGTGGTGCCCGCCCGCGCGGCCGCCCTCGATGTGGACGATGACGTCCTTGTTCGGCACCTCGGCCGCGATCTTGATGACGGACTTGATCTGGTCGACGGTGCCCGGCTTGAACACGACGTGGCTGATGCCGACGGTGTTGAGCTCGTCGATCAGCTCGACGGCTTCCTCGAGTTCGGGGATGCCGGCCGAGACGACGACACCGTCGATCGGCGCGCCGGACTGACGGGCCCGCTGCACCAGGCGCCTGCCGCCCAGCTGCAGCTTCCACAGGTACGGGTCGAGGAACAGCGAGTTGAACTGCACCGCGCGGCCCGGCTCGAGCAGGTTGGTCAACTCGGCGATGCGGTCGGAGAAGATCTCCTCGGTGACCTGACCGCCGCCGGCCAGCTCGGCCCAGTGGCCCGCATTGGCCGCGGCCGCAACGATTTTGGCGTCGACGGTCGTCGGGGTCATGCCCGCGAGCAGGATGGGCGAGCGTCCGGTGAGCCGGGTGAACTTCGTCGACAGCTTCACCGAACCGTCCGGCAGCTGCACGGTGGTGGGCGCATAACTCGACCACGCGGGCGGCACCTCGGGTTCCGCGCCGACCGTGAACAGGTTGCGCTGCCCGACCCGCGTGGCGGCGGGCACGATGCCCACGCCCAGCCCGCGGATGATCGGTGCGGTCAGCCGCGTCACGGTGTCGCTGGGACCCAGGTCGACGATCCACTTCGCGCCGGCGTCGTGCAGCCGCTCGACCTCGGCGACCCAGTCGATCGGGCGCACGAAGATCGCCTCGGTCATCTCGTGGGCGAGCTCGGGGTCGATTCCGCACTTGGCGGCCCAGCGGTCGACCACCTCGACGCCGTCGGCCAGCCGCGGCGTGTGGAATCCGACCTCGACCTGCACGCCGTGGAAGACCGGGCTGAAGACCGCGCCGCCGCGGATCTTGTTCTTGCGCTCGGCCTCTTCCTTCTCGGTGATCTTCGAGCAGTAGAGCTCGAAGCGGCCGAGCTGCTCGGGGGTCCCGGTGATGACGACCGAGCGCCTGCCGTTGCGGATCGACAACACCGGCGGCAGCACGGTCCGCACATCCTGGGAGAACTCCTCGAGGAGTTCGGCGATGCGGTCGGGGTCGACGTTGGTCACCGAGACCATCGGCGACTTGTCGCCTCGGCCCACCATGCCGCGGCGCCGCGAGACCAGCGACCCGGCCGCGCCGATCAGTTGCAGCAGCGCCAGCAGTTCGGCGTCCTTGGCGCCCCGCGAGCGCAGCGACTCACAGGCGATGATGCCCTGCGAGTGCCCGGCCATCGCGACCGGCGGCGCGTCGTACAGGTCCAGGCCCTGCCGGATGGCGGCGCGGATCGCGGCCATCTGCGCGAGCAGGATGCCCGGGCCCGAGATCGCGGCGGTGATGAGTTGCTTCGTCGGGGGCAGGGGTTCGTCGGCGGCGAGCGCGCGCACCCACTGCAACGGTTCGAAACCGATCGGGCGCACCACGACCAGTTCGCGCGCCACGGGCTCGAGGAGAAGCGCGGCCTCCCCGACCACCTCGCTGAGCTCCGACTCGATACCGGCCGAGCTGACCAGTTCCTCGAGGTTCTCCAACCACGAGCCGCCCTGGCCGCCGAAGGCCACGGCGTAGGGCTCACCGGAGTTCAGTCGATCGACGAGGGCTTGGTTACCGACATGGGTGCCACCCGCGGGGCGGTCGGTGGACACCCGGTGCTGCTCGTTGATCGTCACGTCTTGTTCTCTCCTCTGTCCCGCGTCATGCTCGTCGTCGGCTGTCGTCTCAGAAGCTCCGATGGCTCCCGGCTGCCCTGCCGCGGCGCCACGCGATTCGGCGTCGAATCCGACTGGTCCGGTCGGGCGGTTCGGGAGTCCTTCAAGGTCTTCGGGACTGCCCCTGCGAACCGCCTTCCGTGCACGCCAGCCGTACTAAGAGTGTCATAAGAAGAGGCCTCCATTTCGCGGCCGAAATGGTTACTGAAGAGTTCTACGCTCGGGTAACCGCCCATTGCGTAACGCGCACTTCGACACGGACGGAAGGCTTTCGGGACAAACGTCCTGCATGCAGGTGGTTACGGTCGAGTAGGCAGAAGTGCGCTGATCAAGGCAGTTTTGTTATCAAATCGTTATAAAGAAATTTTCGACGCGTCTCACCAGCGGCGTCGCTGCGGCCAGACAAGACAAGCTCGCGTGATTTGTCTTCTCGACGGCCCCGGCCACCCGGAAAAGTTTGCTGAGGATACTTACTGATCGGTAAGGTTTAGTCCCACTGCCCAAATTGGGGCTTGAGGATGTCGTTGACGTCCACCCCTACCCCGGCGACCGATCGCTTGTCGATCTCCACCTGGTGCAGATGGGCGGCCGGATGCGCGACCTTCCCCGGCGAACCCCAGTTGTGCTGCCAGAAGTACGTCCCGATCCCGTCCTGGATCGCCCACTCAATCGTCTTCGAATTCGCGTAGACGCCGACGCGCTGCCTGCCCAGCACCGACTCCCAACCGCGCAGATACGGCGCCACCTGCTGTTTGTACTGCTCGTAGGTCGGGTCGTCGTCGATCGATGCGTAAATCGGTGCGCCCTGCGAACCGCCGGCGGCGACGTGCAGTTCCCAGCCCCGCTTCGCGTGCGCCACCCCGGCGTTCTGGCCGCCCAACCAGTCGGCGGTGTCTCGCTTGCCGTACTGGTAACAGGACACGATCTTCAGCCCGCCCTGATAGAGGTCGCGCGCCTCGGCCAACTGAATCGGCTTGCCCAGCATCCAGGCCCCGCCGGGCCGCCGGTCGGAGACGTAGCGAATCGCGCCGATCGCGCCCGCCGCGCGGATGTCGCTGGCCTTGAGCACGCCGGCCGCGTAGTCGAGCAGGATGCCCAGCGGCGCCGCCGACGCGCTCGCGGCTCGTACAGCGGCGCCCGCGACCAGCGCCGCGGGCGCGGCCACCGCGCCCTTCAAGACCGAGCGCCGAGTTATTGACACGTGCCACAGAATACGACAGCTGTCCCGCCTTTCACCTTAACTCCACTGGTCACAGCAGTATCACCGGGCATCGCATCGGCGCGGCGTTGCCGAGCTAAGCCGAAACGCGAAATCATCGAAGGAGCACGGTTCGACGATCCGCCGACCGAACGAGGAGTAGAAGCCATGGCGCGCTGGCCGTCCACCGTCGTGCGAACCGGTTTGACCGTCATCAGCTGTGCCGTTCTGGTCCTATCGCTCGCATCCGGATGTTCGGGCGAACGACGCTCCCCGGGCGGCCAGAAGCCGCCCGAGATCGAACCGCTCGGCGCGGTCGGCGAGGGTGAGGGGCGGCTCAACCTGATCGCCTGGGCCGGCTACGCCGAAGACGGCTCCAACGACGCCGAAGCCGACTGGGTGACGCCGTTCGAACAGCAGACCGGTTGTCAGACCGACGTGACGCTGGGCAACACCTCCGACGAGATGGTCCAGCTGATGCGCAGCGGACGGTACGACGGGGTCTCCGCGTCAGGAGACGCGACGCTTCGCCTGATCTACGCCGGCGACGTCGCCCCCGTGAACACCGCCCTGGTCCCGAACTACGACTCGATTTCGCCGTTCCTCAAGGAGCAGCCGTGGAATTCGGTCGACGGCCAGATGTACGGCGTCCCGCACGGCTGGGGCGCGAACCTGCTGATGTACAACATCGCGGTCGTCCGGGATGCACCGAACTCCTGGTCCGCGGTTTTCGATGACGCCGACAAGTACCGCGGCAAGGTCACCGCGTACGACTCACCCATCTACATCGCCGACGCGGCGCTGTACCTGTCGAAGAAGCAACCCGAACTGGGCATCGAGGATCCTTATTCACTCGACGCCGAACAATTGGACGCGGCGGTGCAACTGCTGAAGAAGCAGCGCGAGAACATCGGCGAGTACTGGTCGGACTACCTCAAAGAGGTGGAGGCGTTCGAGTCCGGCGCATCGGTCATCGGCACCACCTGGCAGGTCATCGCCAACACGATCGGTGCGCGCAACAGAGTTCCGGTCAACACCGTGCTCCCCAAGGAGGGCTCCACCGGCTGGTCCGACACCTGGATGATCTCGTCCAACGCCGCCCACCCGAACTGCATGTACAAGTGGATGAACTGGATCTCGTCACCGGAGGTCAACGCCGAGGCCGCGGAGTTCTTCGGCGAAGCGCCCGCCAACGCGGAGGCGTGTGAGTACACCCGCGAACGCGACTTTTGCGACATCTATCACGCCACCGACGCCCGATTCGCCGAGAAGATCCACTACTGGACCACGCCCCAGCGCAAATGCGTCGACGGCCGCGGTGACGATTGCACCGATTACGACGAGTGGGTCGTCAAGTGGCGAGAGATCACCGGTTGAGCGGCGGCTGCTGCCCGCCGCCGTCGGGATCCGTCGCGGCCATGTGACGATGCAGCGCCTCGTCCAGGCGCCCGAACACCACGCTGGTCCACAGGTCGTGATAGTCGCGCACGGCCCGCGCGAGCTCGTCGACGTTGTCGGGCGTCGGCGCGCGGTCCGCACCGAACTGTGCCGCCAAGCACTCCCCGAGGGTTTGCATGAACTGCGCCGCCAGCGCGTCGACCGCGCCGCGGGTCGCCTCGAAGATGTGCAGCAGCGCCCGGAGGGCGACCAGTTCGTCCGACGACCGCGCAACCACCTTGCGCACCGCGGGGTCGGTCAACACCAGGCGGCCGTCGACCACCTCCGCCAGCCCGGCCTCGAGCAGCCGCCGTGCCTCGTCGCTGTCGGCTCCGATCGCAAGTCCGTCGGACGACGCCTCCACGGGCGGGTTGTCCGGCCTCGGGCCCAGCACCGCGCGCTGGATGCCGAGGATGTCGGCGAGGTCGGCGCCCTCGCGCAGGCTGGCGAAGAACTCGGCGATATGGACGGTGTTGAAGCCGCGGCGGTGCAACTGACTGATGGTGCGCAGCTGTGACAGGTGGTAGTCGTCGTAGAACGCCGAGCGCCCGACGCGCCGCGGCGGGTCCAGCAACCCGCGCTCCCGGTAGGCGCGGATGTTGCGGGCGCTCACACCGGAGATCTGCGCCAGCTCGTCGAGGCGATACTCAGCCAACGCCACGCACCCCAACCACTGCGCGGACCGCCGGTGCAGCGTGACGCGTCATTCGATCACTGTAACCTGCTTCATGTTTGCGAGCGAACTTTTCCCCCACTGACCGCGGTCGGCCGACAGGCCGCTCACAACCGTCCCGATCAGCGCGGATCGTCAGACCCGCCGAGACAAACGTGCACCCAACCGTCGCTGCCAGCCAACTCCCTCTCTGGCCACACCCGCGCCGGTGAGCGAACTCACGGCCAAGGGATTGGCGCCGCAGCATTCGGGTACGGAACCATGGAAAAGTCAGACTTTTAAAAGAAAGGTTCGGTGTGCGTCCCTGGATCGTCTGGGCCACCGGACTGTTCGCCTACATCGTCGCCGTTCTCGACCGCACCACATTGGGCGTCTCCGGCCTCGACGCGGCCGACCGGTTCAACGCCAGCCCGAGCGTGCTCTCGACGTTCGTCGTGCTGCAGGTCATCGTCTACGCCGCGGCCCAGGTGCCGGCCGGCGTACTCCTCGACCGCTTCGGGTCCAAGACGCTGATCCTCGCCGGCGCCGCACTGATGTCCGGCGGCCAGCTCACGCTCGCGTTCACCGAATCGCTGCCCACCGCCATCGGGGCGCGCGCGGTGCTGGGGCTCGGCGACGCCTTCACGTTCATCTCGGTTCTGCGACTCGTGCCGCACTGGTTCACCCCGCGCCAGGTTCCGCTGGTCACTCAGCTGACCGGCATCTGCGGCCAGCTCGGCCAGGTGCTGTCGGCCGTTCCCTTCTTCGCCGTCCTCAACGCGTGGGGCTGGACGACGGCCTACGTGTCCGTGGCGGCGATCGGTGTGCTCTCCATGGTTCTGACCACGGCGCTGGTGAAGAACACCCCGCACGGCAACGGCGTCGAGATTCAGTCCGTCTCCGTGCGCGAGACGCTGGCCAGCGTCAAGACCGTGTGGCTGCGTCCGGGCACCCGGCTCGGGTTTTTCACCCACATGGGCACCCAGTTCTCCGTCACCGCGTTCGCGCTGATGTGGGGTGTGCCCTATCTGACCAACGCTCAAGGCCTTTCGGCGGGCGTGGCCGGCCTGATGTTGACGGTGTCGGTGGTGGCCGCCATCTCGGCGGGCGTCCTGATCGGCATCTTCACCGGACGACGCCCGCACCGCCGCTCGCGGCTCGTGCTCGGGATCATCGCCAGCAACGCCCTGATCTGGACGATCGTGTTGGCCCTGCCCGGCAGGGCGCCGCTGTGGTTGCTCGTGACGCTGATCGTGGTGATCTCGGTGGGCGGCCCCGGGTCGATGGTCGGCTTCGACTTTGCCCGGACCTTCAACCCGAGCGCCACGCTGGGCACCGCGTCCGGATTGGTCAACATGGGCGGCTTCATCGCCTCGCTGCTGGTGATGCAATCGATGGGCGCGATTCTCGACCACGCGGGCGGCTTCTCGTTCGACGCGTTCCGGTTGGCCTGGACCGTTCAGTACGCGATCTGGGTGTTGGCCGTCGTCGGCATCCTCATCACCCGCGGCAAGGCACGCAAGGTGATGAGGGCCGAACAGGAGCGGATGCTGCTGGAAAGCGTCGACACCCGGGGCGGCGGCTAGGCCGACGGCTCAGCGGCGGCGAGCCGTCGTGCGGCGGTTTGCCTTCTTGATCGCCGAGACCAGTTCGTCCTTGTTCATCGTCGACCGACCCGAGATGTCGAGCCGACGCGCGACCTCCATGAGGTGCTTCTTCGAAGCGTTGGCGTCCACCCCTTCGGCGCTCTCGCCCTTCGCGTTCGGCCCGCCACTGCGTGCCCTCTCGTCGGACGGCCCCTTCTCGGACTTGGCCTCCCAGTGGTCGCCGACCTTCTCGAAGCTGTGCTTGAGCGCGTCGTAGGCGACACGGTGCGCGCGTTCGCCCTCGCCGTACTGTTCGGCTGCGGCGTCGTGAGCCTTCGCGAAGGTCCGCTGCGCCTTGGCAGATGACTTCTTCAGGGTGCTGGGCAGTTCGCTCTTGCGGGCACTGCCACTCTTCGTTGTCTTGGGCATGAAAACGGCGTACCCGGGCCGTGAGGTGGCGAAACGGCCGCCAGATCACCGGCGCGGCCCGAGCACCTCGTAGCCGACGACCGTCACGATCGGTGCGAGTGTCACGACCAGAAGGCAGTTCGCCATCGAAATCCCCAGCGCCGCCAGCCATACCGCCAGGGCGAGTACGGCGATCGTGAGCACGATCAGGAGGACTTCCGGCATCGACGTGGTGCGGACCATGAGCGCGTTCAGCACATACACCGACACCACGAAGATCCCGACAGGCACCGCGACCGACGACACCGTTCCGACCGAGGAGAGTTCGGAATGGTGCTCGATGTAAAGGGCGGCAGCGTCCAGGCCGGCACCCGTCGCGACGATCGCGCCCAGCGTCACGATCGGGAAGTAGCCGAACCAGAACGACCTTTCGCGCCGGGCGTGTAGCACCTCGGCCTGGGGCGTCAGGAAGTAGATCCACCACATTCCGAACGTCAGGCCGATGCCGGCCACCACGACGAACACCGCGTCGAAGGTCCACCCTTGCTCGTTGACCACCGCGGTCAGCGACGCCACGGTGCCGACGACCCCTTCTCCGAGGGCGATGATGGTCAACAGTCCGTACCGTTCGGCGATGTGGTGGGCGTGCCAGGGCGTGCCGCCTCGCCGCAGCTCCGCAAGGATCGGCCCCAATGTTTCGATTCCGATCAGCCCCGCCACGATCGCCATCGTCAGCGGCACCGACGTGTCGAGGAAGATGCTGACGATCCACAGCGCCTGCGCGAACGTGACGGCCCCGACGTAGGTGAGGCACGCGGCGCGGTGCGCGGGATCCTGGGCGGCGGCACGTAACCACTGCCCCACCAACGCAATACGCATCACCACGTAGCCGGCGACCATGACGCGGTTGTCGACGTGCGCGCCGTGTTCGATCGAGGCGAACATCGGCGGGAAGCCCAGCGCCATCACGATCACGCCGACCATCTGCAGCATCGTCATCAGCCGGTAGACCCAGTCGTCTGTGTCGTAGGCCGATGCGAACCAGCTGAAGTTGATCCACGCCCAGCACACCGCGAACGTCGCGAACGAGAATGCGAGCAGACCGGGGCCGACATGGTTCGCGGCGAGCATGTGCGCGAATTCGCGGGCAGCGATGCCGAAGGCGATCACGAAGGTCAGGTCGAAGAGCAGTTCCAGCGGCGTGGCCACCCGGTGCTGTTCTCCAGGATCGCGACCGGACATGCGACGAACCCGATGCCGCATGGTGGTCGGTTCGTGCGGTGTCGAACTCACGGCGCCGTCCTTTCTTGACGTGCAGTGCCAAGATACGGGGGTGACCGCGCGAGGACCCGAAACACCGCCGTCCGCCGTGGCCGTCGTGCTCGCGGCGGGGCTGGGAACCAGGGTCGGCGCCGACGGCAACAAGGCCTACCTCCCGCTCGCGGGGCGGCCGATGGTCGCGTGGTCACTCGAAACCGTGACGAACGTGCCCGAGGTCGATCGCATCGTGCTGGTGTACCGCAAGGGCGAGCTTGAATTGGCCCGCGATATGGTCGCCCGCGAACTGCCCACGGCCGGCGTGGAATTGGTAGAGGGCGGTGACAGCCGGCACGGTTCGGAACTCAACGCTTTACGGCATCTGGCGCCCGACATCGAAACCGGGCGCATCGACGTCGTGCTCATCCACGACGCGGCACGACCGGTGGCCGGCGCGGAGATGTTCACCCGCGCGCTCGCGGTCGCACGGGAATCCGGCGGCGCGATACCGGCATTACCGCTGCGCGACGTGGTGGCCACCGACCTGCAGCGGCCTGCCGGCGGGTCCGCACTCGTCCGGGTGCAGACGCCGCAGGCGTTCCGTGCCGCGCCCCTGCTCGCCGCATACCGCAGTTCGGAACGACATCGATTCGAGGGCACCGATACGTCGTCCTGCATCGAGGCGTTCACCGACGTTGCGGTGCAGACGTTTCCGGGCGACGTCCGCAACATCAAGGTGACCTACGCCCGCGACATCGCGACCGCCGAACACCTGTTGGCGGCCGTCAGCGGCGACCGGCGATGACGGCCTCGAGAAACGCGCGATCGCTCGGGAGTTCGGCCGTGACGGCCTCCGCGTCACCGTCGACCGTGACGATCGGCGCGGCCGACCGGATCGCCTCGGCCGCCTCGTCGAACCCGCCCACCGAATCGGCGAGCAGTCGGCGCAGGTGGACGGCGGCGAATCCGCGGGGGAATTGCACGATTTGAAGGGTCGAGCGATCCAGTGACGCGGTCACCGCACCACCCTCGTCGACGACCTTCACGCTGTCGGTGACCGGCTGCACCGGCAGCACGACGGTGGCTCCGTGCGTCAGGCTCTCGACGACCCGCACGGACAGGCTCGACGGAGTCAGCGGCTGGCGGACGTCGTAGACGAGCACCATGGATGCCGAAATTGGTTCGGCCACAACCATTTCGAGTGCAGCGGCCAGGCACTGGGCCCGGCTCGCTTGTCCGCCGACCTCCGCGACACCCACCGCGGGCAACCCGTCGCGGGCGAGTAGCGCGCGCACGTCGTCGGCGAGGCTTACGGCGACCCCCACGGCGACCGTCGCGGGATCGGTGACCGCCTCCAAGCAGGCCTGAACGACTCGCGTGAGTGGGGTTCGACCCGCCAGCGGTTCGAGCGACGCCGCCGCGTACTCGGCGGCCGGCAGCGTGACGACGGCCGCGAGGCCTTGGCCGGGGGACGCCGTCACGGCGCCGACGCTACACGGGGTCGAATTTGTTGATCAGCCAACGGCCGTCGGACTTGGTCAGCCCGACCTTGACCGCGCTCGCGGCGAAAGCGCCGTCGGGGTTTTCCTTGCTGACCGTCGTCTGGTTGACGAAGACCAGCACCGTCGCGGTGTCGGGATGCATCTCGGCCACACCGGCCTCGACCACCGCCGCGCTGGTCTTGACCTGCTTCTCCTTGACCGCCGGGGTGACGATCTGCTCGGTGAACTGGGTGTAGTAGTTGAGGAAGTCCCCCGTCAGGTGCGACTTCGCGTTCGAGAAGTCCTGATCCATCGAGTCCGGTGCGTACGACAGCAACGCCGCCGTGCCCGTTTTCGCCGCCTCCAGGGCGACCTTCTGCGCGTCGGCGTTGGTCTGCTGGTCCGGCCGGTACTCGAAGTTGTAGAGCCACGCGGCCACACCTGCGGATATCACGACCAACAGCGTCAGCAGGATGGCACCGAGAGGCCTCCTGACGGCGTGCGTCGCTTTCGGCCGACTGTTGTCGGCCGTCCCCTCGCCCGGCTGCGACTCCTCGGCCGCCGTCGACTCCGGCTCGACGGCCGTCGACTCCGGTTCGTCGGAGGCCGTGGTCTTCACGTCGGCCTCGTCGGTATTGGCTTCGGTGCTGCTCACGGTACGAACTCGACTTTCGACATCTTGATCTGGTCACCCTCACGGACCAGATCGACCTTCAGGCGCCACGACCGCGGCTCCTGATTGGCACCAGCGGTGTTGGTGACGCGGGAGGTGGCCGACACCAGCGCGGTGGCGTTGTCGTCGGTCATCGACGTCAGCGCGGCGGTGTTGACGGTGACCTCCGTGACGACCTTGGAGTCCTTGGCGACCTGTGTGAAGTCCTCGGCCTGGGCCTCGAAGTCCTGCTTGAACTGACCGGTGGAGTTGTCGATGATGCGCTGCACGTCCTCCTGGGCCCGATTGAAGTCCAGCGACATCAGCGTGACGACGCTTTGGCGCGCCGCCGCGGTGAACTCGGCGGTGCGCTGCTGTTCCTGCTGCGCCTGCCGGTGCTCGAACACCATGAGAGCACTCGCGGCGACGAAGCCCAGGATCAGCAGCACGGCAACGACCGCGGCGACGATCTTCCACCGGAACCGCGGCATCCGCAGTCGGCGGCGCTTCGGCGCCTCGGCGTCATCGGTGTCGTCCGCTTCGTCGACTGCCGTGTCGGTGTCCGTGTCGGTGTCCGCGACGTCTCGGACCTCGGCTTCGGGCTTGTCGTCTGTCGCGACGGCGACGGTGGCCGAGGCGGGTTCGGTCTCCTCGGTCGGCTCCGGAAGGTCTTCGCCAGCGGGGGTTTCTTGCGCCTTCGAGCCCTCGGCCTGCCTGCGCAACCGGATGGCCTTGGCTCGAGCACGGGCGGCGGCGGCGGTCGCCTCCGCCTCCGCGGCTTCGGCCTCCGCCTCCTCGGCGAGGCGAAGCGCCTCGTCCGAGTCCGCCGACCGCTGCTCAGGTTCGTCCTGCGACGGCTTTTCGACGCGGTCCGCGTCGATCACCGACTCGCGGCGCCTGAATGACGGCACAGCGCCCTCCTTGTCTGCTTCACACTTGTGAGAATGCCATTATCGATTTTTGAGTATCGCCGCGACGATACCCGCGTCCGCATTGCCCGGCAAACACCATCTTCCTGCGGAAATGCTATTTACGCGCTGCGCCTACGCTCAGCTGCGATTGTCCAGAAGGCGGTCCTTCATCACCTTGCCGGTGGCGTTCAACGGCAGGCTGTCGAGGAACTCTACAGAGCGTGGCACCTTGAATCCCGCCATTCTCTCCCGGCTCCACGAAATCAGGCCCTCAGCCGTGACGTCGTCGTGACCGGCGCTGCGCACGATGAACGCCTTGCCGACCTGGCCCAACCTATCGTCTGGGACCCCGATGACCGCCGCCTGCGCGACCGCGGGGTGTTCGAGCAGGAACCCCTCGATCTCGGCGGGGTAGGCGTTGAAGCCGCCGACGATGAACATGTCCTTCTTGCGCCCGACGATCCGCAGGCGACCCGAGTCGGTGAATTCGCCGAGATCGCCGGTGTGCAGGAAGCCGTCGGAGTCGAGGGCGTCGGCCGTCGCAGCGGGGTCGTCGAGGTAGCCCTGCATGACGTTGTAGCCGCGCACCAGCACCTCGCCGTCGTCGGCGATGCGGACCTCGACGTCCTCGCACGGCAGCCCAGCCGTCGTCGCAACGTCCTCGGGGGTGTCCCCCGGTCGCGACAGCGTGACGTTGCCGGCCTCGGTGAGCCCGTAGCCGGTCATCAGGCTCTGAAACGGCAGCTCATCGCGGATCCGGCGGATCAGCTCCACCGGGATGTCGGCGGCTCCCGTCACGCCCGCCCGCAGCGACGCGAGTCGGTCCTTGTCGGTGACGGTCAGCAGCGAGTGGTACAGCGTGGGCGGGCCGGGCAGCATCGTGATGCGCTCGCGCTCGACGAGCTCGACGACCCGGTCGACGTCGAACGCCGCCACCGGGAGCATCGTGGCGCCGCGCAGGAACGACGCGACGAGGCCGGCCTTGAGCCCGAACGTGTGGAAGTACGGGTTGATCATCAGGTAGCGATCGCCCTCGCGGAGGTCGGCGAGGGTCGCCCACTCCTCGTACGCGCGCAGCGTCTGCAGGTGGTTCATCATCGCGCCCTTGGGCCGGCCCGTGGTGCCCGAGGTGAAGATGACGTCGGCGATGTCGGTGCCCGCCAACTCGCCGGCGCGGTCGAACGGCTTACCCGACGAAAGAAAGCCCGACCCCAGGTCGATCACCGGCGCATCCGCGCTCACCGAGTAGTCCAGGCCCAGGAAGTCCTTCTGGACCAGAACGGCCTTCGCGCCGCTGCGGCCGATGATGTCGGCCGCCTCCTCCGGTTTGAATCGGGTGTTGACCGGAACGAGCACGCCCCCGGCGACCAGCAGACCGAAGGCGGCGACGATCCAGTCGGCGGAGTTGGGCGCCCAGATCGCCAGGCGATCCCCCTTGGCGATCCCGAGTTCGGCGAAAGCGCCTGCCGCGCAACGTATCCGCTGCACCAGCTCGGTGAAGGACAAGCGCAACGGACCGTCGACGACCGCTTCCGCGTCGCCGAAACGGTCCGCTGCGCTCAAGACCATCTCGGGGATGGTCTCCCAGGGGCCCGACGTCACACGGTGACGAGGCGACCCAGGTTGCCGCCCATGATCTTCGCCTGATCCTCGACCGACAGGTGTTCCAGCGCGGTCACGTAGTGGGTCGGCTCGGCCAGGCCCTCAGGATGCGGCCAGTCCGACCCGTAGAGCACCTGCTCCACGCCGATCAGGTTGATGAGGTCGTCGATGCCCTCCTCGTAGAACGGGCTGACGTAGATGCGGTTCTTGATCTCCTCGATCGGGTTGCCCAGGAAGGCCTCCGGGGCCTTCTTGTACACCTCGGCCATGGAGTCCAGCAGGGGGAACATCCATTTCGACCCCGCCTCGACGATGCCGACCTTGAGCTTCGGGTGCCGGAACAGCGCACCGTGGATCACCCACGAGGCCACCGCGTCCTGGATCGGGCGCCACTCGTTGAGGATCGACATCGCGTTGGTCTGGAACGGCAACATCTCCTGCGCGACGCCGTCCCACTCCGAGGTGTAGCGCGAGTAGCCGCTGTCCGAGGAGTGCATCCCGACGAAGATGTCGTGGTGGACGACCCGCTCCCAGAACGGGTCGAACTCCGGCAGTGCGAACGACCGCGGGCCGCGGAAGCCGGGCACCGGCGCCGGACGGATCAGGATGGCGCGGGCGCCTCGCGCGACCGCCCACTCCAGCTCCTCGATCGCCTTCTCCACGATGGGCAGCGTGATCACCGGGGTGACGAAGATGCGGTTCTGGTAGTTGAAGCCCCACACCTCGTCGAGCCACTGGTTCAGCGAGTGGATGATCACGTGGATGGCGACCGGATCGTCGCGCAGCCGCTCTTCGATGAGGCTGGCCAGCGTCGGGAACATCAGCGAGCGGTCGACCCCGAGTTCGTTCATCAGCTCCAGGCGCGGTCCGGGTTCGAAGAAGGCCGGGATCGAGCGCATCGGCTCGCCGAACAGCTCGCGCTTGCTCTTGCCGTCGGGGTTGCCGAACTTGAAGTACTCCTCCCACGCACCCGGCTTGGCGACGTGCGAGAAGGTCGGGTTCGGGATGTAGTTGCTGATCTGACCCTTGATCGCGATCTTGGTACGCCCGTTGACCTCGACGTACTGGACGATGTCCTTGTACTCCTTGGGCAGGTACTTGGTCATCGCCTCCGGCGGCTCGTACAGGTGGTTGTCCGCGTCGAACAGCGGAAACGGTATGTCGACCCGATGTGACAGTTGCCCCATGGAACACTCCTTTTCGTCTCGGGAGAATCCTATTCTCATAAGTGTCTGCTGCGCAATGCGCGTTCGGCCAATTGGTTGTCGCCCGCGGACTCACTCCCGCGCTTTGGCTCGCACCTGCTCGCGCAGGACGAACTTCTGGACCTTGCCGCTGGCGGTGCGGGGGTAGTCCTCGCCATCGGGCACCTCGTGCAGTTCCTCGGGCCACTTCTGGATCGCGACCCCCTCCCGCTTGAAGTGAGTGCGCACGTCCTCCAGCGACGGCATGGTGCCGCCCGGCCGGATGCGGAGCACTGCGGCTGTGTGCTCCCCGAGGCGTTCGTCGGGCGCGGCCACCACGACGGCTTCGGCCACGCTCGGCATACCGAGCAACACCTCTTCGACCTCGAGCGCGGAGATGTTCTCTCCTCCACGGATGATGACGTCGGCCTTGCGGTCGGTGATGGTGAGGTAACCGTCCTCGTCGAGGACTCCGACGTCACCGGTGTGGTACCAGCCCTCGTCGTCGAACACGCGCCGGGTTAGTTCGTCGTCGGTGTAGCCCAGGCACAGATCCGGTCCGCGCGAGAGGATTTCGCCGTCCTCGGTCAGCTTGATCTCGACGCCCGGACGCGGATCGCCGTCGGTGTAGAGCCGCTTGTCCTCGGGTGCGCTCGGCCGCGAACCGGTGATGGACGGATGCTCGGTGCTGCCGTAGGAGCGGAACACGAAGAACCCCATGTCGGCGAGCCGGCGCGTCACCGCCGCGGGGACCGTGGACCCGCCGAGGCCGACGGTGGTGAACCGGGAGCGGTGCGCATCGGTGCAGTCCGGGTGGTCGAGAAGGCTGGTGACGAAGTACGGCGGCCCACCACCGACCGACATGCCTTCCGACTCCATGAGTTTGAGCACCTTGCCCGGATCCCACACGTCGCACAGATCGATCGGCGCACCCTCGAGCACCGGGATGAGGAACGCGCCGACCATGCCGATGAAGTGGCCGATCGGCGTCGCGGTGAGCTGGCGACCGCGGTCTTTGGGATAGTTCTCCAACAGCTGCCGGGTTTCGAAGCCCAGCGTCTGATGGCTGTGCACAACGCCTTTCGGGTTGCTCGTCGTCCCCGAGGTGAACGCGATCAGCGCCGGGCCCGCCGGATCGGTGGCCAGGGTCCCCGTCATCGGCTCGTCGTCGAGGAACTCGTCGAAGCTGTGGACATGCTCCTCGCGCGAGCGCTCGTCGGCGCCCACCAGCGCGACGATCGGGACATCGGCGGCCAGGTCCGGCTGAAACGCCATGCGGCCGAATTCGCGTGCGGTGATGAAGACCTTCGGCCGCGCGGTCGACAGGATGTGACCGAGTTCTTTGCGGCCGTAGAAGTGCACGATCGGCACCACGACCCCGCCCAGGAAGGTGGTGGCCCAGAACGCGACCGCGGCCTCCATCCAGTTGGGCAGCTGCAGTGCGACCACATCGCCGGGGCCGACGCCGCGCCTGCGCAGCCCGGCGGCCAGGCGACGGGCGCGCAGTTCGACGTCGGCGAACGTGCCCGCGAACGGCCGCACATCCGAGTGCACCCAGAAGCCGGTGTCCGGATTCTCGGCCAGGTGGCGGGCCAGCAGCTCACCGAGCGTGTCCGGCGTCCACCAGCCCTCCTCCTCGTAGCGTTTGGTCAGCTCGACCGGGATGTTGCGCATGGACTCCCCACACTCAGGCGGCTGCTGAAACTCGAGGCGATGCTATTCTCTGAAACCGAGAATGCCAATATCGCAAATGGAGAACGATCGATGGTAGACCTCGAGTTGGACGACGGCTTGGCGGTCATCACCATCGACCGGCCGCAGGCGCGCAACGCGATCGCGCCCGAGACCATGGAGCAACTGGACGCCGCGATCGACCGCGCTCAGGGCGCGACGGCGCTGGTCGTCAAGGGCGCAGGCGACCGGGCGTTCGTATCGGGCGGCGACCTCAAACAGCTCGCCGCACTGCGCACGGAAGCCGACGCGGCCGCGATGGCCAGGCAGATGCGCGCGGTCTGCGATCGCATCGTCACGTTTCCCGGCGTCACCATCGCGGTGCTCAATGGACACGCGCTCGGCGGCGGCGCGGAGTTCGCGACCGCCGCCGACATCCGCCTGGCCGCCTCCGACATCAAGATCGGCTTCAATCAGGTGGCGCTCGAGATCATGCCGGCCTGGGGCGGCGCGGAGCGGCTCGTCGAGATCGTCGGCTACAGCAAGGCGCTCTTGTTGGCCGGCACCGGCACGATCCTGTCGGCCGAGGAGGCTGAGCGCGTCGGCCTGATCGATCGCGTGCTCAAACGGGAGTCGTTCGACGACGATTGGCGCGCGATCGCCCGCAAGCTCGCCCACCGGGCCGCAGGGGAGATCAAGCGCGTGATGAACGGCGCCTCGACCGACGAGGCTGTGGCTGCGTTCGCGCGGTTGTGGGTGTCCGACGAACACTGGGCCGCCGCCGACAAGGCGATGAACCGCGCCAAGTAATTCCGCGAAACTGTATTCCAGCAGGCCCTCACTCGAACTTTCGCTGCGGGAACACAGTTTCGCGATCGATCACCCGCCCAGGACGCGTACCGGGTCGCTTCCATCCCAGCCCGCGGCGGCCTCGCGGACGAACGCGGCCATCCCGCTGGTGATGTCGGTGAGTTCCATGATCTCGATGATCTGCGCGACGTGCGCCGCGCCCGCCGGCGGTTCGACGTACGCGAAGCGGGTGCCGACATCCTCACCGCCTGACCAGACGACCGCCCATCCCGCCTCGGCGATCGCCCGCATGGTGGCGTCGAAATCGGTTGCCCAGTAGGCGAACTGATGGAATCCCTCGCCGTGCGCATCGAGAAATTCGGTGAAGATGCTCGGCGCCTCGCTCTGCTGCTGGATCAACTCCAGCTGCATGTCGCCGCTGTTGCTCAGCGCCAACGACTGGGTGATCTCACACGGCTCGCCGCGGTAGCGCGCGGCCAGCGTCAGATCGCGCATGACGAACCACGGCCCGACCCCGAGGTCGAGCCAGCTCGCGATCGCCCGGTCGATATCGGTGACGACGTAACCGATCTGGCGGATCGGCCCAGGCAGGATCGTCATGATGCCCCGGGGTGGACGACGATGCGCGGCGGACCCGATCCGTTGCGCACCTGATCGATGGCGTCGGGCACCTCGTCGAGACCGATCGTCGCGCCGATGCTCGGCGACGGGTCAAGTCGTCCGTCGACCACCGCATCGAGGGTCCCGTACCAGTCCTGCGGGTGCGGCCCGCCGCCGAACTGGATCGTCATGCCCTTGTGCGTGGCGGCGGTGCAGTCGATGGTGCCCGCGTCGTACCAGCCGCCCGCGGCGTGCACGCGCGCCAGGAACTCGCACGAGTCGACGATGGTCTGCATCAGACCGTTGGCGCCCACGCATCCGAAGATCACCTGGGTGGTCTGGAAGCCGTTAACGCGGAAAGTCTCCCGCCACACCTCGTAGGGGTCGCGCTCGGCAGGGTTGACGAGGACATCGGCGCCGAACTCGGCGGCGTAGTCGAGGCGGTCCTGGCTGAAGTCCGAAACCACGATCGGTTCCACACCGCGCGCCTTCAACGCGGCGACGGTGGACAACCCGATCGCGCCCGCGCCGATGACCAGCGGGAGCTCGCCGGGCCCGATACCCGAGCACCGGACGTAGTACTCCCCCACCGCGAACGCGTCCACCAGCGCGACGGCGTCGTTCGGCGCTTCGTCGGGCACCCGCCGCGACATCATCTCCGAGACGACCATCAGCTCGCCGAACGCGCCGTGGGCGTCCGGATGATGCCCGATCACGAGCGGCTCCTGACCAGCGCGGATCAGGATCGGCATGCTGGTCACCTTGGCTCCGACGGGGAAGTCGCCCGAGCAGTCCGGGCCGTGGCCGACGACCTCTCCGACGAACTCGTGGCCCATCACGGTGTCGCGGTCGGGATCCCACAAGAAGCGCGGCGAGGAGTTCGGATGGTCCATGTAGTGCACATCGGAGGCGCAGATCGCCGCCGACAGCGGCCGGATCAACAACTCGCCGGGACCGGGTTTCGGATCGGCCGTCTCGCGGACGTCGAGCTTGCCGTCGCGAAGCACCACCGCGCGCATGTCAGCCCTTTCTCTTGGCGGCGAAATCGCTTGACGCCGCGCTGATCATCTCGACGAGCGTGCGCCTGTCGACCGTCCACACCTGCGCGGCCATGGCGCGGTTGTTCTCGCCGACGACGTACGTGGGGCCGTTCCCGATGTTCGCGATGATCTCCGCGGCGACGTCCTCCGAACGCATCTGCGTCTGCGGGTCGTACTCGACGCCCATCCGTGCCAGCGCCGGTGTGTAGGTCATACCGAGCGGGGTGCAGCACACGTCGACGCCGTGGGGACGCATCTCCGCCCACAGACCTTCGGCGAACGTGTGCTGGAACGCCTTGACCGCCGAGTACACCGCCAGCGTGGCCGACCCGGCCAGGCAGGCCAGCGACGCGACGATCACGATGCCGCCGCGCCCGCGCTCGGCCATCGCCGGCCCGAAATGGCGGGCCAGTGCCATCGGCCCGACGCAGTCCAGCGCGACCTGTTTGAGCGAGTACTCCAGTTCGTTCTCGAGAAACGGCGACGTGCGGTCGGAGGCGCCCGCGTTGTACACGAGCAGGCCCACCTCGAGGCCGTCGGTCGCCGTGGCGACCTTCGCGACCACGTCGGGGGCGGTCAGGTCCTGGACGAGCGCCAGGACTTCGACGCCGTGTCGGTCGCGGGCCGCGGCGGCGACCTGGTCCAGCAGCGCCCCGTTGCGCGCGATCAACACGAGGTTGAGCCCGCGCGACGCCAGTTGATCGGCCATCTCGGCGCCGATGCCCTCCGACGCACCGGCGACCACGGCCCACGACCCGTACCGCGCGGCGAAATCGCCGAGGGTCACGGCGCCACGCCGGCCGCGCTCATCACCCGCGCGATGTTGGTGGTGCGCTTGACGATTCGCCAACCGTCCGGGGTACGGACGAGCTCGTCGTCGTAGTGACCGAGGGCATCGATCCAGCTTCCGTTGTCATCCGGCACGGCCTTCAGCACGGCGTGCACGTACGACCGCGCCGTCGCGCGGTCGGCGTTCACATCGACGGCGATGTTGGAGATGCGGTGGTAGGTCTGCCCCATCCCGCCGTGGATCTGCTCCATCAACGTGGTGAAGGCGTCGGCGTCGGTGAAGGTGCCCAGGTCGCCGTAATCGATGTCGACCTCGTCGGCCCAGCACGTCCGGAACAGCTTCCAGTCCTTGAAGTCGATCCCCGTCGCGTAGCGAATCAGAACCTCGGCGATCTGCGCTTTGTCGGCGTCCACATCGGGGAGGCTAGCAGCGCTTTGACCCGTTGACGACCCTGGTTCTCTCTAGACGAGAACGTCATTTCCAGTTATCGTCGGCGCGTGCCGACACAGCAAGTGGCGCTCGCGCCCGAAATCTCGACCTGGCCAGATGACAACCCGCAGCTGATCGGAAGCCGATGCGGCGCGTGCGGCGCCACCGCCTTCCCGATCCAGCAGCGCTGCCCCCGGTGCAGCACCGGTGAGATGTCCGACTTGAAGCTGCCCAGGCGCGGCACGCTCGTCGCCTGGACGACGCAGGGCTTCCCGCCCGGCGCGCCGTACAAGGGCCCCACCGGCAACGACTTCGTGCCGTTCGGCGTCGGGCTGGTCCAGCTCGGCCTCGGCGATGAAGCGGTCATCCGCGTGGAGGGCCGGCTCACCGAGAACGACCCGGCCGAGCTCGAGTTCGGCATGGAGGTCGAGCTGACGATGATGCCGTTCACCACCGATGACGACGGCAACGAGGTCGTCACGTTCGCCTTCAAGCCCGTCTAGACACAGGAGCACCGAGATGACCAACGACGTGGCGATCATCGGCGTCGGACTGCACCCGTTCGGCCGATTCCCCAAGACCGCGATGGAGATGGGCGCCGAGGCCATCCAGTCCGCGCTCACCGACGCCGGCGTGGAATGGAAGGACATCCAGTTCGGGTTCGGCGGCAGCTACGAGGTGTCCAACCCCGACGCGGTGACCCGGCTCGTCGGGCTGACGGGCATCACGTTCACCAACGTGTTCAACGCCTGCGCCACCGCCGCCAGCGCGATCCAGCAGACCGCCGACACCATCCGGCTCGGCAAGTACGACATCGGTATCGCCATCGGCCTGGACAAGCACCCGCGCGGCGCCTTCACCGACGATCCGGCGAAACTCGCACTTCCGCAGTGGTATGCCGAGAACGGCCAGTTCGTGACGACGAAATTCTTCGGGATGAAGGCCAACCACTACATTCACAAGCACGGCATCTCGCAGGCCACCCTGGCGAAGGTGGCGGCCAAGAACTTCCGCAACGGTGCGTTGAACCCGAACGCGTTCCGGCGCAAGCCGATCCCCGAGGAGGAGATCCTCAACTCGACGGTGCTGAACTACCCGCTGACGCAATACATGTTCTGCGCGCCGGACGAGGGGGCCGCGGCGGTGATCATGTGCCGCGGCGACATCGCGCACCGCTTCACCAAGAAGCCGGTTTACGTGCGCGCCACCGAGATTCGCACCCGCCGCTTTGGCGCCTACGAGGTGCACGCGACGTCGGCACCGCTGGACGAGGACGCCTCGCCCACCGTGTACGCCGCCAAGGCGGCCTACGAGGCGGCGGGACTGGGACCGGAGGACGTCGACGTCGCGCAGCTGCAGGACACCGATGCGGGCGCCGAGGTCATCCACATGGCGGAGACCGGCCTGTGCGCCGATGGTGAGCAGGAGAAGCTGCTCGCCGGCGGCGCCACCGAGATCCACGGGTCCCTGCCGATCAACACCGACGGCGGGCTGATCGCCAACGGTGAACCGATCGGCGCTTCGGGGCTGCGACAGGTGCACGAACTGGTCCGCCAACTGCGCGGCGAGGCCGGCGACCGCCAGGTCCCCGGTGAGCCCAAAGTCGGCCTGGCCCAGGTGTATGGCGCACCCGGTACCGCGTCGGCGACGATCCTGGCGGTCTGATGCGCTTCGCGATTCGCGACCTGGCTCGCGGACATCGTTCTAAGATCCGGAAATGATCTTCGGTCGCTCGGCCCGTACCTCCTTGCTGGCTCTCGTGTCGGCATGCGTGGTGACCGCCGCAGGCGTGCTGTCGGCCAGCGCGCCGGCGGTGGCGCAGGATCCACCGCCGCCGGTGCTGCACAACGTCAAGTACTCGGTGTTCTCCGAGCAACCGTTCTTCGTCGACATCTACTATCGCGACGTCGACCCCCCGAACTGGGCCGCCTACAGCCACAACCCGTACCAGTTCAGCCCGAAGGTCGAGGCCCAGGTGGGTCCGGACCAGCAGTGGAATCTCGACGTGCAACTGGCCAACCCCGACGACTGGGCGATGGTCACGGCGACCAGCGGACCTGGCGAAGCGAAACCCAACATTCACTGCGTGCTCGCGGTCGACGGTGTCGTGGTGAAGACGCATCAAGGCCCGAAAGGCGCGCTCTGCTCGATCAGGAGCTGGTGACTCCCGTCGAACGCGCTTGACCGGGGATGAGCGGTTCGCCCTCGAGGCGGCGAATCCACTTCTCGCAGAACGCGAATGTCTCCGCATGCCCGGTGGTCATGCCGAGCGCCCGTTCGACCACCAACGCCTGAGAGACGCTCGTCGCGAACACCGTCCACACCACCGGCGGAACCTCGCCTGCGTCGGCTCCGTAGCGCTCGAGGACGGCCGCGATGGCCTTGTTCTGCTCCTCGCGGAACCGTTCGGCGTAGTAGATGATCTCGGCCCGTAGCGCCTTGCGGTGGTTGGCCAGGCCCATGAACTCCATCGTGAGCCGGGTGGCCTCCGGCTGCGTGCTGAACCGCCACAGCGCCCACAGCGGCTGAGGCGACGCGAGGGCCTCGGTGAGCGCCTTTAGACCCGCCTCGGCCATGCGGCGGAACACGGCGAGAAACAGGTCCTCCATGGTGCGGAAGTAGTAGTGCACGAGTTGGGGTTTGAGGCCCGCCTTCTCGGCGACGCGTCGGGAAGTGACGGCGGCGTAACCGTCTTCGAGCAGCAGCTGTTCGGCGGCGTCCAGCAGCACACCGCGGTTCTTCGCGTCCGGCGCGCCGATGCGTCGCGCCGGCCCGGAAACCCCAGTCATCCGATCATTTCTCTTCCCGCCCTTCCGACACGCCGATCGTAGTGGGCGCGCCCAGTCCGATCTTGACCCTGACCTTAGCGCCATGCTAAGCAAGTGCTCAGCATATTCAGCCAGATTCAAGAGCGGCAGCGTCCGCTCACCATCACGCGGGCCAGCGTCGACCCCTGGAGGGCTCACACACCATGACCACAGATTTCGATTCGGTTGACTACTTCACCGATCCCTCCCTCGTCCCCGACCCGCACCCGTACTACGACCACATTCGCTCGAAGGATCCCGTCTGTTGTCCGATCAACAACGGCGTGCTCGCCGTCACGGGCTGGGAAGCGGCCAATACCGTCTACAAGGACAGTGAGAATTTCTCGTCCTGTGTCGCGGTCATGGGTCCGTTCACCCCGATGCCGTTCACGCCCGAAGGTGACGACATCTGCGAACAGCTCGAAAAGCACCGCACCGAGATTCCGATGTTCGAGCACATGGTCACGATGGATCCGCCGCAGCACACGGATGCGCGTTCGATTCTGGCCCGTCTGCTGACGCCCAAGCGCCTCAAGGAGAACGAGGACTTCATGTGGCGGCTGGCGGACCGCCACATCGACGAGTTCATCGCCGACGGCAAGTGCGAGTTCCTCGCCGCGTACGCAAAGCCGTTCTCGCTGTTGGTCGTTGCCGACCTGCTCGGTGTCCCCGAAGAAGACCATGAGGCCTTTCGTGAGTCGTTCGGCGCCCAGCGCCCCGGATCGAACATCGGCGCCCTCGATCACGAGGTGGTCGCCACCAATCCTCTTGAGTGGGCGGACGAGAAGTTCTCGCGCTACATCGAGGAACGCCGCGAGAACCCGCGCGACGACGTGCTCACCTCGATTGCCACCGCGAAGTATCCGGACGGCTCCACACCCGAGGTCATCGATGTGGTGCGTACGGCGACCTTCCTGTTCGCCGCCGGCCAGGAGACGACCGCTAAGTTGCTCGGCGCGGCGATGCGGGTGTTGTCCGACCGTCCCGACATCCAGCAGCAGTTGCGCGACGACCGCAGCCTGATCCCGGTGTTCATCGAGGAGTGCCTGCGGATGGACAGCCCCGTCAAGAGCGTCTTCCGGATGGCCCGCAAGACAACGACTCTCGGCGATACCCCGGTGCCCGCGGGCACGACGGTGATGGTCAGCCCCGGCGCGGCCAACCGCGATCCCAAGCGGTTCGACGATCCACACGAATTCCAGTTGAACCGCAAGAACGTTCGCGAGCACATCGCATTCAGTCGCGGCATCCACTCATGCCCCGGCGCACCGCTCGCGCGCGTGGAGGGCCGCGTCTCGATCGAACGGCTCCTCGACCGGTTGGGCGACATCACGGTCAGCGAGGAGAAACACGGCCCTATCGACGGCCGCCGGTACGTCTATGAGCCGACGTTCATCCTGCGTGGACTGACCGAGATCAACATCGAGTTCAAGCCGCTCGGCTGACCGCTCCGGCGCTCAGCTCTCGTCGCCGCCTATAGGGTCGCTCGTTCCCGCTTAGAGGTCGCCGCGCTCCCAATACGAACGGCCGTCCTTGGCTACGCATGTGAGGAACAGCCCATCTGGCGCTTGCGCCACCTCTCCCACGTTCAACGGGCACAAGTCGAATTCGTTCTTCACGCCGTGCATTTCGGGTGACCGGAACCAGCGCGGCTCGTACCGCCGCGGCGATCCGCAGAACACCAGTCGCCCCCACGATGTGACGCCGAAGGCATAGTAGGTCGTGTTGTTGCAGTACGACCCAAGGATGACGCCCGGCCTGATGCCCGGCGTGCAGTTGGGGTGGTTGCACTCGGCACCCGGGGGGGGTAGCGGCGGCAACGGCGGCTGAGCGGTGACGGGCGGGGCTGCGGTGAGCGCCGCGAACGACAGCAGGGCAGCAGCAAACACTGCGACGGGAGACCGCATTCAGTCATTCTCACATAGCGTGGGAGTGAAATTCTCCCTTTCGGAGAGGAGAAGTACCAGGCGCGATAGGCTTTCCGCATGCGCACTGCTGACTGGGCCGCGGGCGCCGCGGCGATAGCCTTCGTGGCGAGCCTGGGAACCGCAACACCGGCGAACGCCGATGATTTCGGCGTCGCGCTGAATGGCACCTTCCTGGTGATATCGGATGGTGAATGGGCGAAGAAGAGTATCGGCCCGTTTGGTGCAGGTGGTGCCGACGTCTTCCGCGACGATCAGACCGTGGTCCAAACCTGGACTGTCAGCACAGATTGCGTCAGTCCGATCGAATGCACCGGAACGGTGAGCAGCGACCGCGGCTGGACCGCCCCCATTCGGCTCGACGACTTCTGGTACGTCGATCGCGACATCCCTAACTGGATGCCCTGCCCCAACGGGACATTCGCCCCCGGGCACCAGAAGTTCCAGTTGTGGGGAATGGATCCCTCGCGGAACGAACGCCTCACGAAGAACCTCACCTTTTTGGCCGGCCGCGACATGACCAAGACCGCGAGCGGCGCCTGTGGCAGGAATCAGACCACCTCCGTTGAGATGCCGGTGAAGATGCAGAAGCTGTCCTGACCGCCCGAGCGCGGTCAGGTCGGCAACAGATCCTTCCAGGACTTCGGGTCCTTGCTGGGCAGTGTCTCCTGCTGCAGGAAGCCGTCCGGACTCAGATACTTCCCCGTACTGGGGTCGTATGTCGCCACCGCCACCGACGGGCCCCCGTCAGAGGCCTCGGCGGCATGAGCGGCCGGCGCTGCGGGAACGGTTCCCGACGCCGGCGGGATCGGCGCCCCGTTGAACGAGTTGCCCGGCGGCGGCGGGGGTGCGATGGGTGCCGGCGGTGGCGGCGGCGCAGCCGTCGGTGTCGGCGGCGGTGAGAACACCTCCGGTGCGGGGAACGGTGGCGAGTCCGGTGCCGAGGGACCGGGTGGCGCTCCCGCTGGAACGGCGCCCGGCGGTAACGGCGTACCCTGTACCGGACCGTAGATCCGGTCCTGGAAGTCGACCCTGTCGTCGGGCGGGATGCCCTGAGAGATGAGGTTCGGGTCGAACGGATGCGGCCCCAACGAGTGTTCGCGCATGGCGAGGGGAACGAAACCCCTTGGGTCGTTGCAGAGCTCGACCGTCGGCGCCCGCTTGCCGGGGTGTTCAATGCAGGGGTAATTGCGGGCTCCACGCACGCTGATCGGCGAGTCCTGCGGCAGCTTGCAGTACAGCCCGTCAGGCGTGTCGATCGTCGTCTGGTCCTCCGGCGAGCGCCACTGCGACGGCGGAATGAATCCCACGGTGCATGCCGGCGGGTCGCTGACCGTGAGCGCGAAATCGCCGGTCGGCCATCCGACAGGGTTGTTGCCGGGCAGGCCGAACGACTGCTGGGCGGCGATGATGCCCGGAAAGATGACCAGCAGCTGCTCGAGGGCCGGGTTGTAGGTGAGCAACACCTGCGTGACGGTGGTGAGGTTCGCCAGCAGGATCGGCAGCGTGGGCTTCACGTCGTTGAGGAGCTGGGACACTTCCTGCGCGAAACCCGGTCCCCGCTGCAGTACGGTGCGGATCTCTGGATCATTCTGTTCCAGCTGTCCGGTGACGCCGGCCAGGCTCCGCGCCCAGGTGCGGATCTGCTCGGTGGTCTCGGCCTGCGATTCCAGCAGCGGCCTGCTGTCGTCGATCAGCCCGCGGGTCTGGTCCGAGACGCCGCTGACCTCATCGGTCACCTTGGAGGCCGAGTCGAGCAGAGACTGGAAGTCGGGACCGGCTCCGTTGAAGGCCTTGAACGACTCGTCGAGCAGGTCGGCGATCCGGTCGCCGGGGATGCTGTTCACCAGCGCGCTGAGCTGGTCCAGCATCGGACCCACCTCTTGCGGAAGCGTGGTCCTCGAAGCTGGAATACGTTGTCCGCTCTCGAGATACGGACCCGAATCGGTGCGGGGCCGCAGGTCCACGTACTGCTCTCCGACAGCGGACACACTGCGAACCTCGGCCTGAAGGTCTGCGGGGATCTTCGGCGAGGTGTCGAGTGACAAGTGTGCCTCAGCACCGTCCTCCGTCAACGTCACCGACGTCACCTCGCCGATCTGCACCCCGCGGTACGTGACGTTGCTGAAGCGATACAGACCGCCCGCGGCGGGGAGCTCGAGTGTGACTTTCAGTCGACCGATACCCAGCAGAGTGGGCAGTTGCATGTAGGTGAAGACCATCACCGTGACGCCCAGGATCGACGCAATCGTGAAGATGATCAACTGGTTTCGGACAAAGCGCGTCAGCATCAGCCACCGCCTCCCGGTGTCGGTTCAGCCGGCGGAACAGGTGCCGGTGGCGCCGACGGCCCGTACGGCCCCGCGAATATCTGCGACGACGTGATCGGCTGGGACTGGGGCAGCCACGGCGCAGCCGGCGGCGGCGGAGCGACCGGCAACAGCGGTCCGCTCACCGGCGGCAACGCCGGAGCGGGCGGCGACCCGGGTGCCGGCGGCAGACCCTGCGGCGGCGGCGCGACACCGATCGCCATCGGGCTGTAGGAGTAATTCATGTAATAGGGATCGCCGGGCGCTGGAATGAGTTTGGCATTCTCGTCACCCCACCGCGTGCCGAGCAGGAGCGTCTTCTTAAGACGCGGATAGGTGAGGTCGAAGCTGGCGAACAGGTTGATGTAGTCACCTCGGGTGATGCGGTCGGCGAATGTTGGCCCATACGGAAACGCGGTGGCCCACAACAGCGCAAGGTTCAGATCCGGCCCGATGTCGGCGAGTGCACCGAACACCGGACCGAGGTTCTCGATGTCCTTGACCAGGTCGTCACCGGCATCGTCGACCAATTGATCGGCGGTGTCGCTGAACTGCCCCAGCTTCTGCAGCGCGGTGGTCAGCCGCGGCCGCTCGCGGATCAGCACATCCAGCGCAGGCGGAATTTCTTTGAGCGCGCGGTCGATGACGTCGCGCTGCGAGGCGAACGTACCGGCGACCCGGTTCAACTGCTGAATCGAGGCGATGATGTTGTCTCGCTGCCGATCGAGGATCCCGACGAAATTATCCAGCCGAGTGAGCAATTCGCGAATCTGCGGTTCACGCCCGTTCAACGCGACGTTGAAATTGGAGATGATGTCGCCGATCTGCCCGAGCCCGCCGCCGTTGACAACGGTCGAGAGCGCGGACAGTGTCCGCTCGGTGGAGGGGTATGTCGACGAGTCACTCAACGGGATCGTCGCGCCGGGTTGTAGCCGACCCTGCGGTTCTTCGCCCAGCGGCGGATTGAGCGCCAGGTGCATCGAGCCGAGCAGGCTGGTCTGCCCGACCGTTGCCACGGCGTTGGCCGGCACCGCCACATCGGGTTTGACCGAGATCTGCACGTTGGCGTGCCAGTCCTCGACCGTCATTTTGCCGACGCTGCCGACCACCACGTCGTCGATGAGGACCGGTGAATTGGATTCCAGTGTCGCGACGTTCGCGACCTCGACTTGATAGGTCACCGCGTCCGGTCCCCGCCCCACCGCGCCCGGCAGCGGCAGCGAGTTCAGGCCCTGAAACGAGCAGCCGGTCAGCGTCAGCGTCACGCACGCGCCGACGATCGTCAATCGCTTCACATCGCTCCTGCTGATCATCGCGGGGCCTCCGCAGGCAAGGGTGGTCCCGTCGGTGCGCCGGCGGGCGCGGGAGTCGGCGGCAGCAGCATGCCCTCCACCGTCGTGGGGCCCGCAGGGATGTTGCTCAGCACCCGCGGCGGTCCGGGGATCGGCGCGCCGGGGTACAACGGCGGCGACGGTATCGCCGGTGCGTCGCTGTCGGGGGTGTACAGCCCGGGCGGACCTGGGGGCTGATTCCACCCCGGCGGCGGGGGAACATCGCCGGCCCCGAGGTAGGCGGACACATCCGGGAACCGCTCGGGTGGATCGCCCGGCCCCGCACCCCCCGGCGCCAGCTTCGGGTCGGTGTAGATCAACCGGTCCGGGTTGATAGCGGGCCGCAGGTAGGCGTTGATCGGGAACGGGACGTTGTTGAAGTTGAGCAGGCGCAGCGCCGGACCGAGGTACTGCGCGCACAGCTTTGCGGTCTCGGGGGCCGTGACGTTCGCGGCGGCGCCGATCATGCTGCAGAGGAACAGAACCGGGTTCGAGAAGTTTTGTATCGAGAAGGCCCCGGTTACCGATCCGCCGTTCGGGTAGTAGATGTTTGCGAAGTTCGCGATCGCATTCGGCGTGATGTGCAGCACGTTCTCGAAAGCCAACTTGTGGTCGACCAGAACTTGGGTCACGTTGGCCAACCGCTGGAATTGCTCAGAGGTCTTATCTCGGATGCCGCTCACGAACCGCTGTACCTCCCCGAGCGCCACCGACAAGTCGGTCAGCGCCGCGTCGAGGTCGGACCTGTTGTCGTTCAGGACACTGCTCAGGGTGGCCAACCGGTTCTCGAACATCACGATCTGCTGCTTGCTGTCGCGCAGTGCACCCACGAAGATCTGCAGGTTCTTGACGATGTCGACGATGTTGCCGCTGCCTTCGGCGAAGATCCTCGCCGCGCCCGACAACTGGGCCAGCGTCTGCCGCAGCTTGTCGCCGTTGCCCCCCATCGCGTTCGCGGCACTGTCGATGAACCGCGAGACCGACGTGTCCGACACCCCGGCATCCGGCCCCAGTTCCGTTGCCAGCCGCATCAGTTGCGTCTTGACCTCGTCCCACTCGACAGGAACGGCGGTGCGGTCCATCGGGATCACCGCCCCGTCTTGCATTTTCGGGCCGTCGCCGTTGCGGTAGGCGGGCGTGAGCTGAACATAGCGGGCCGCGATCAGGTTCTGCGCAACGACGACCGCCTTGGCGTCGGCCGGAATCGGCACGCCGCTGTCCACCTTGAGGACCATCTTGGTCTGGGTGCCCTCAGGTGTGATGGACTCGATCGTGCCAACCTGCACACCGGACACCCGCACCTCGTCACCGGGATAGATGGCCGTAGCCGTCGGGAAGTATGCCGTGATGGTGCTCGGCCCGAAGAACACCTGACGCACGAGGAACACTGCGCCGGCGACCAGTCCGATGGCCAGCAGGACCGCCGTGGCGGCCACCAGACGCTTACGGGGTGCCATCATCGGGAAGATCTCCTGGCTGCGGAATCGCGTTGACGGGGAACGGCAGTTCCGCCCGTGGTCCGGCATTGTCCGGCGGCTGGCCCGCGTCCATGCCCCGTCGGAACCCGAAGGCGTAGTCCATGAACGGCTGGAGAATCGCCGGCGGTACCGGGATCATGTTGGGAACCAATGCGTTGTAGTAGGCACCGTTGGACACGATCTCGCCTTGTGTCAGATAGTATTTCGCGGCACCGGGCAGCATCTTGGCCAGGTTGTCCCTGTTCTTTTCCAGCACCGCCACCACCTCGTTGAGCTTCTCGAGCGTGGGCGCGAGTTCCTGCTCGTTTTCGGCAACCACGCCGGTGAGCTCCTGGGAAACCGCCGAGGTGGCGTTGAGCAGGCTGACGATCGCGTGCCGTCGCTCGTTGAGCACCGCCAGCAGGTCGTTGGCGTTGAGGATCAGCGAGTTCACCTGATTGCTGCGTTCGGCGAAGATCCCGGTGACATCGCCGGCGGTCTTCAGCAACTCGGCGAGGCTCTGATTGCGGTTGTTGAGCGACCGCGACAGCCGGGACAACCCGTCGAATGTTGGACCGAGTTGCGGCGCAACCTGATCGAGCGTCGCGGCCAGCGTGTCCAACGACTGGTTCAGCGTGTCGGTGTTGGTGGCCGCCGTGTTCGCGGTGAGATCGCTGATTGCATCGGTCAACGAGTACGGCGACGATGTCCGCGTCGTCGGGATGGGCTTGCTGCGGTCGAGCGTGCCGCTGCCCGCCGACTCGAGTGCCAACACCCGCTCACCGAGCAACGTCCCGGTCCGGATCTGTGCCGTGGAGTCCGAGCCGAGCGCGTACTTGCTCTGGATCGTGAAATCAACCAGCGCATCGCCGTTGACGAGTTCGATCGACGAGACCGAGCCGACCTTGATCCCGGACAACGTGACGTCGTTACCTCCCACGAGGCCGCCGGCTTCGGTGAACAATGCCTGGTATCGCAGCCCGGTGGCGTACGACATCAACCGCTCCGGCTGCAACCCAACGGTTATCACAAGGATCACCAGCACGACGCCGATGACGCCGGCCCTTATGAGACGGGAACCCCTGTACTTATCCATCTATTCTTCAGCGCACCTTCCCGTTTCTTGCTTGATCCAGGGGAACACAACGGTGCGGCCTTCCAGGTCGCTGGCGCGGAACGTGACGCCGCAGATGTAGTACGGGAAGAACGCCCCGTAAGACCCGACGCGCGCGAGCTTGCGGTAGATCTCGGGAAGACGCTGCAGGGTCGCATCCAAGCGCGGCAGGTCGTTGCCGACCAGCGGGGCGAGCCGGTGCAACTCGTTGACGGTGTGGTCCAGCGGCTGACGGGTACGTCCGAGCAGGTCCGCCAGCGACGACGTGCCGTTGTCGAGTTGCTCGATGGCCTCGCCGATGGGGTCGCGGTCCGCGGACAGCCCTTCGACCAGTCGGTCCAGCCGGTCGATGGAGCCGGAGAACTCCTCGCCGTCTTTGGCCAATGTGTCGAGCACCGTTCGCAATTCGTCGATCAGCTGCTCGATCACCTGGTTGTTGTCGGCCAGCGAGTTGGTGAACGAGGACGACTTCGACAGCAGCGACTCCAAGGTGCCGCCCTGGCCCTGCAGGATCTGGATCAACGACGAGGTCAACCCGTTCACGTCTTCCGGATTCAGGCCCTGGATCACCGGTTTGAGCCCGCCGAGCAGCAGGTCAAGGTCGAGTGCCGGCGCAGTCCGGTCGGCGGGGATCGTGGCGCCCTTAGCGAGGATCCGAGTGGAGTCCGGGGTATCGAGCAGTTCCAGGTAACGATCCCCGGTGAGGTTGAGATACCGGATGGCGGCCCGTGTCCCGGTGGTCAGCTTGGTGCTCTTGTCGGCGTCGAACTCGACGAGGACCTTTCGGTCCGGCTGCAGCGACACGCTCTGCACGGTGCCGACCCGGATCCCCGCGATGCGCACGCTGTCACCCGTCTTGAGGCGGGAGGCATCGGTGAACACTGCCTTGTACCCCTCGGTGTCACCGCCTCTCGAATCATTGAAGATCAAGAACAGGAAGGCCGTCAGGACCGTCATGACGACTCCAAAGACGGCGAACTTGATGAGAGTGCCTGTTGATCCTGTCATCCCGGCATTCCGATCTGCGCAGTGTTGCGCGGCGGCCCGTCGAGCGGCCCGAACAACCAGTTCTTGAGACCCTCGGAGTTCAGCAGAATTCCCGCGTTTCCGTACTGCGCTGGATTGGAGCCGACATCCCCGACGATCGCAGGAGGCACGAACTCTGGCGGCAATTCGGGCAGGCCGAGTTCCTGGCAGTAGTCACGCCCGCCGCTCTTTGCGGCGACCTTCGGCAGGTCGCCCGGATAGCGGTACCGCTCGACACCGAGGGTTAGACCGGCATTCACCAAAACACCCGAGAACTGCGGCGGTGACTTCGCGAAGGGCACCAGCCCGCCGATGCCACACCACAGCGACCTGTTGTAGCGGTTCAGCAACTCGGCGGTGGGGACGAGATTCTCCAGCACGTCTCCCAATGCCTCCCGGTTCCCGCCGATCACCTCGTTGCCGATATCCGCCAGCCCGATTGTGCTGACTAGGAATCGATCGAGATTCTGCTCCTGGTCGACGATGGAGTTGCTCACCGATGTGGTGCTGCGGATCACCGACATCAGATCCGGCGCCGCATCGGCGTAGGCATTGAAGGTCGGTACCGACGCCTCGATGTCCGCTTCCAGATTCGGCAGGCTCGGGTCGATCTTGGCCAGTAACGCGTTGAAGTCGACCAACGTCTGGCCGAACTGCTCACCTCGGCCGTTGAAGGCGGTCGCGATCGCACCCAGCGTCTGGTTCAGCTTTGCGGGATCGATCTTGTCGAGCACGTTGACCAGCTGCTGGAACACCGTGTTGATCTCGACAGTGACGCTGCCGCTTTGGATCACCTGGCCTGGGCGCAACTTCTCGGCCGACGGATCCGCCGGGGGCTTCAACTGGACGAACTTCGCGCCGAAAACTGTCGTCGACGCGATATCGACATCGACGTTCGACGGAATGAGGTGCATCTGCGACGGGTTCATCGCCAAGTGCAGCGCCGCCGTACCGTCCGGGCGGCTTTCGATCGACTCGACCTTCCCGACGTCGACCCCCCGCATCTTCACTTCGGCGTCATTGTTCATCACGAGGCCGGCCCGCTCCGAAATCACCGTCACCGGAACGGTCTTGGTGAAGCTGCCGCGAAACAGGGCGACGGCCAAAGCGACGATCAAACCGATCGAGACGATCAACGCCAAGCCTGTAAGTGGACGTACCACACTACTTTTCACCGGCGCCACCTATCCCGACAGGTTGAAGTTGCCGTTGGAGCCGTAGACGGCCAGGGACACCAGCAGCGTGACCGAGACCACGAGCACCAGAGAGGTGCGCACCGCGTTGCCGACCGCGACGCCCACACCCGAGGGTCCGCCCGAGGCAAAGTAGCCGAAGTAGGTGTGAATCAACAAGATTGTGATCGCCATCAGCACCGCCTGAAGAAACGACCACAACAAATCGATCGGGTTCAAAAACGTGTCGAAGTAGTGGTCATACAGCCCCCCGGACTGACCG
>JBNMQV010000029.1:0-59128 GCA_050205545.1 Mycolicibacterium celeriflavum | reverse complement strand
GCGAATACGGAGGCGGCGGGCTACCCGCCCCCGCCGCCGCCTCCGTATTCGCAGCAGGGCTCCTATTACGCCCCGCCCCAACAGCGGTCCACGAACTGGTGGGCCGTCGTCTCACTGGTCTTCGGCCTGCTCGGCGGCGTGCTGATCAGCGTGGTCTGCGGCATCGTCGGCCTGAAGAAGGCCAAGGAGGGCCAGGGCGGCCGCGGTATGGCGATCGCGGGCGTGGTGCTGTCGGCGCTGTGGGTGGCGGCACTCGTCGTCGGCCTGCTGGTCTACTTCCTCGTCGGCAGCGGCACGGTGACCGCGACCGATGTCAAGGAGGGCGACTGCCTGGCGGAGATCCCGGCCAACACCCGGGTGCTGACGGTCAAAACGGTCGGATGTGACGCGTCCCACGCCGGCGAGGTCTTCGCCGTGCTCCAGATGCCCGACGGCGAGTTCCCGGGCCAGGCGGCCATCGACGCCTACGCCGAGAAGTGCAGCCCGGAACTGGCCGCCTACTCGCCGGACGCGATGACCGACGCCTCCGTCCAGCTGTATGTGCTCTATCCCACGGCCGAGACGTGGGAGCAGGGCGACCGCGCCGTGACCTGCATTGCAACCCTCGATCCACCGCGTAGCGGGACCATCAAGGGCTGATATCGCTCCGGCACGCCGACGGGGACTTTGCGCTCCCTGAGGTACCGTTTTCGCATGACTTCGGAACATTTCGACGCCGTTATCGTCGGCGCCGGTTTCGGGGGGATCGCCGCAGCCATCCAGCTCAAGCGGATGGGCTACGAGAACTTCGTCATCCTCGACCGCGAGGACGACCTCGGTGGCACCTGGCACGTCAATCACTACCCAGGCTTGGCGGTCGACGTGCCGACCACCACCTACTCGTACTACTTCGAGCCGAACCCGAACTGGTCGCGGCTGTACTCGACAGGCGCCGAGATCAAGCAGTACGCCGACGCCGTCGCCGACAAATACGACGTGCGCAGGCACATGCGGTTCAACACCACCGTCGAAGGGGCGTGCTGGGAGGACGAGGACCACACGTGGCGGGTCACGTTGGCCGACGGTGAGACGCTGACGGCGCGCTACCTGATCACGGCCACCGGGTTCCTGTCACAGCCGCACACACCCGACATCCCGGGCATCAACGACTTCGCAGGCAGGATCATCCATACCACCGCCTGGGACGACGGCTACGACCTCGCCGGTCGCCGCGTGGCGATCATCGGCACCGGGGCCACGGCGGTGCAGCTCATCCCGGAACTGGCGAAAAAGGCGTCGGATCTGACGGTCTACCAACGGACTCCGGTTTGGGTGGTGCCCAGGCTCGACTTCCCGATCTCCGACCGCGTCAAGCGGCTGTTCGCCCGGGTTCCGTTGACGCAGCGCGCACTTCGGGCCGTCACCGACGCGATCTACGAGTTCTTCCTCTACGTCGGCCTTCGCCACCGCCGACTCTTGTTCCGGCGCCTCAACATCGCGGCGTCGGACGTGGCGAAGATGCACCGGTTCTTCTCGGTCCGCGATCGCGAGTTGCGCATGGCGCTGACGCCGGACTACGACTTCGGCTGCAAACGCCCGACATTCTCGAACACCTACTACCGCACGTTCACCAAACCCCATGTGCACCTGCAGACTTCGGGGATCGAGCGGATCGAGTCCGATGGCATCGTCGCCAACGATGGCACCAAGACCGAGATCGACACGCTCGTACTGGCCACCGGCTTTGATCTGTGGGAGGCCAACTTCCCCGCCATCGAGATCGTCGGCCGTGGAGGTAGGAACCTCGGTAAGTGGTGGCGCGAGAACAGGTTCCAGGCCTATCAGGGTGTCACGGTGCCGTACTTCCCGAACTACCTGAGCCTGGCAAGTCCGTATGCGTTCCTGGGGTTGAACTTTTTCAACACGATGGAATATCAGATGCGCCATATGGACCGCCTGCTGGGCGAGGTGAAGCGCCGGGGTGCAACCACATTCGAGATCACCGAGGAAGCCAACGACCGCTATCTGAACCGGATGACCGAACTCATCGGCGATTCGGTGTTCATGGCGGGCAACTGTGCGGGTTCGCGGTCCTATTACTTCGACCCGAACGGCGAGGCCACGCTGCTGCAGCCGACGTCGACCCGCAGGGCCATCAAGGAAGCATCGCAGTATCCTCTGAGCGACTACCGCATCGCCTGATCAGAGAGGAACACCTGCTGTGTCACTTGAGGAATCGAACAGCGGTTCGCGCGCGGCCACGTTGGCCGGCCTGGGTGTCGCCGGCGTCGGTCTCGCGCACTTCGTCAAGCCGGAGCTGTTCGAGTCGGTGACCGTACAGGCGTTCCCCCGCAACACCCGGCAATACATCTACGTCAACGGCGGTATCGAGACGGCGCTCGGGGTCGGGCTGGCCGCCCGCAAGACCCGCAAACTGGCGCTCGTCGGGACGCTCGGCTACCTCGCCTACTTGGCGGGCAACGTGGCGCGCAACCGGTAACGCCCCAGCAGCGTCATGTCCAGGAGCCGCTGCAGAATCGCGCGGTTCTGCGGCGAGTTGGTGTAGTGCATCAGCCGGCCGAGATCGATCACCAGCGACATGGCCGCGTGCACCGCGAACCGCGCCTGGCTCGGCGTCCACTCCGGCCGCACGGCGACCACCAGCTCGACCCACGACTCGACGTTGGCGCGCTGCATGTTTCGCAGGATCTTCTGGTCCGTTGGCGACATGTTGAGCCGCTCGGTGTAGTAGACGTGCTCGAGTTCGGGTTGCGCGAACGACCTGGCGACGTAGGCGTCGATGACCGCGCTGAGCGCGTCCTCGGGGTCGGCGATCGCGCCGGTGATCGCCGTGAGCTCCTCGGAGAGCCGGTCGGCTGCACGGCGGAACGCCGCCGCGAGGATATCGCTCTTGCCCGCGAAGTAGCGGTAGATCCCGGACGCGGGCATGCCGACAGCCGCGGCGATGTCCTCCATCCCCGTGTCGCGGTAGCCCTTGATGTTGAACAACCGCATCGACTCATTGAGCAGCGCTTCGTATTTCGACGGCTCGAGGGCGGTGGTGGCCGGCGCGACCGGTTCCTCGACGACGTCGTCGCCCTCGTGGGGCAGCTCCGTGGTGGCCAGCGAGAGGGCGAGATCGGACAGCAGCGTCCGCACCTGGGCGGCGGGCAGCTTGGCCCGGTGGTCGACGATGCTGCCGGTGACCGACAGGACCGCGATGGACAGCGTCCATCGTTGCCGGGAGGTCAGCTCCGGGCGCATGGCGTGGATGGGTCGCTGGATGCGGTGGTTGACGGTGCGCATCTGCGCGATCAGCGACGCCTGGTCGTCGCCGCGCAGGTACCGGCCCTCCCAGCGGTACAGCCCGCCGGCTTCCCGGTTCGCCATCGCGGTCTCGGTGAGCGCCGCGACCACGCGGCGCAGTTCGAGCTCGGGATCGTCGAGCTCGGACTCGTCGACGAATGCGGTGGCATCCACCAGCTGCTGGCCGAGGTTCAGCACGGCGTCGCGGAACAGGTCGTATTTGCTCGCGTAGTGCCGGTACAGGGCGGCCGCCGAGATTCCGACCCGCGAGGCGATGGACTCCATGCTCACGCCGTAGAAACCCAGGGTGCTGAACGCCTCGGCGGAGGCCCGGGCAATCTGGGCTTTGCGGTCCTTCGGCCGGCGCCGGACCGCGTCACCGCTCGCCGGCCGAGTGCGCGACATGGCAGACACGATATCGGACCGAGCGCCCTCACACCGGCCTAGTCCGCCTTCTGAAAGATCGGCCGGACTTGCCAAAGCACGCAGAATGGCGATTAACATAATGGGGTGTTCGGCGCGCTTCGCAAGCTACTGGGCTTCCAGGTCACCATCGGCGAGTTGATCACGGTGGCACTCGTCCTCGGCACGCCCTACCTGCTGGTCGGCGTGTTCTGGTCGACCACCCACACCGAACACCTGCGGCAGATGGACGGCGCCGACCTGGTCGTTTCGTATCTCGGGGCGATCGTCTCCTGGCCCGTGCTGCTGTTCGCCGACGTCTGTATGACATGAACGGGGGAACACATTGTCCGACCACCACCACCGGCTCGCGTGGACCGGCATCATCGCCGCCATCGTGTTGGCCGGGGCCCTGCTGGCGTTGAACTTTCCGGTGTTCCTGGACAGCTACGACCAATACGGATTTCAGATCAAATGCGGAACCGGCTATCTGTCCGACCTGACGCAGGCGACCGCAATAGCCGGCGATGCCGACTACGTCGACCAGTGTGAGACCGCGTTGCTGACGCGCCGGCTGTGGACCATCCCCCTGGCCCTGCTGGGCGGCGCCGCACTGCTGGCGGCCCTCGTCGCGTCGGCGACCACATCGGCGCGCGAGTCGTTGCAGCCGCACCACCACAACGCCTGATCTAGCATTCCGGCGTGAGCACGCCGGCGGGCCCAGCGCTGCCCCGGCGGCTCGGCACCTTCGACGCGGTGGTCATCGGACTGGGTTCGATGATCGGCGCGGGCATCTTCGTCGCCCTCGGGCCCGCCGCCGCCGCGGCCGGTTCGGGACTGTTGATCGGCCTCGCCATCGCCGCCCTCGTCGCCTACTGCAACGCCACCTCGTCCGCGTGGCTCGCCGCGCGATATCCGGAGTCGGGCGGCACCTATGTCTACGGGCGTGAGCGACTCGGCGAGTTCTGGGGATACACCGCCGGGTGGAGTTTCATCGTCGGCAAGACCGCGTCGTGCGCGGCAATGGCGCTCACCGTCGGGTTCTACGTGTGGCCGGAGGGGGCCCGCGGGATCGCCGTCGGGACGGTCGCGGCGCTGACCGCCGTGAACTATCTCGGCATCCGCAAGTCGGCGTTGGTGACGCGCATCATCGTCGGGCTGGTGCTGGCGGTTTTGGGCACCGTGGTGGTGACGATCCTCGGTTTCGGCGGCGTCGACGCGGCGCGGCTGTCGATCGGTGCCGACGCCTCGGTCGGCGGCGTGCTGCAGGCCGCCGGGTTGTTGTTCTTCGCGTTCGCCGGCTACGCGCGGATAGCGACACTGGGCGAGGAGGTGCGCGATCCCGCCCGCACCATTCCGCGCGCGATCCCGCTGGCGCTGGCCATGACACTCGTCGTCTACACCTTGGTCGCGGTCGCCGTGCTGGCCGAGTTTGGAAGTGCGGCAACGGCGTCGGCGACCGCTCCGCTCGCCGACGCAGTGACCGCCGCCGGCTTCTCCGGCCTCGACCCGGTCGTGCGGGCCGGCGCCGCGGTGGCGGCCGTCGGGTCGCTGCTGGCGCTCATCCTCGGGGTGTCACGCACGACGCTGGCGATGGCGCGCGACCGTCACCTGCCGCACGCGCTGGCGCGGGTGCACCCGAGATTCGGCAGCCCGCACCGCGCCGAGGTCGTCGTCGGTGTTCTCGTCGCCGCGCTGGCCGCCACCGTCGACCTTCGCCATGCGATCGGGTTCTCCTCGTTCACCGTGCTCGTCTACTACGCGATCGCCAACGCGTCGGCGTGGACCCTTGGCCGCCGAACGGTGCCCGCGGTGGGGTTGGCCGGGTGCCTGCTGCTGGCGTTCCTGCTTCCCCTTCCGTCGGTGGTGGCCGGCGCTTGCGTGGTGCTCGTGGGCGCGCTGGCTTACCGTCTTAGACCGTGATCGAGCTGACCTGGAAACACGTCGAGGCGGAGTCCGGCGACAACTTCGTCGTCGCGCCCGACGAACGCCTCGGCTGGGGCCGGACCATCGGGCTCGGTGCCCAGCACGTGGTGGCCATGTTCGGGGCCACCTTCCTGGTCCCCGTGCTCACCGGCTTCCCGCCCGCGACGACGCTGCTGTTCTCCGGCGTCGGAACCGTGCTGTTCCTGATCATCACCGGCAACCGCCTGCCCAGTTACCTGGGTTCGAGCTTCTCGGTCATCGCACCCGTCACCGCGGCGGTGGCCTCGCACGGAACGGGCAGCGCCCTCGGCGGCCTGGTGGCGGTCGGTCTCGCGCTGATCGCGATCGGCGGTCTGGTCCACCTGGTCGGTACGCGCTGGCTGGACGTGACCCTGCCCCCGGTCGTCACCGGCGCGATCGTCGCACTGATCGGGTTCAACCTCGCGCCGTCGGCCAAGGCCAACTTCGAACAGGGTCCGCTGGTGGGGCTCGTCACCCTGGTGCTGCTGGTCGCGACGCTCGCGTTCTTCCGCGGCATCATCGGACGGCTCGCGATCTTTTTGGCCGTCCTCGTCGGATACCTGCTCGCGCTGGTGCTCGGCGAAATCGACACCGCGGCGATCGGCGCCGCGCCGTGGCTCGGGTTGCCGGAATTCCAGACGCCGACGTTCACCGTCGCGGTGCTGCCGATGTTCCTGCCCGCGGTGATCGCCCTGGTCGCCGAGAACATCGGGCACGTGAAATCGGTCGGCCAGATGACCGCCACCGACGTCGACCCGGTGATGGGCCGGGCGCTGGCCGCCGACGGGGTGGCCACGACGCTGGCCGGTTTCGGCGGGGGTTCGGCCACCACCACCTACGCCGAGAACATCGGCGTGATGGCGGCGACGCGGGTGTATTCGACTGCGGCGTACTGGGTTGCCGGCGCGGTGGCAATCCTGCTCTCACTGTGCCCGAAGGTCGGCGCGGCGATCTCGGCGATCCCGGCGGGCGTGCTCGGGGGTGCGACCGTGGTCTTGTACGGCCTCGTCGGGGTGCTGGGGATCCGGATCTGGCTGACGAACCGGGTCGACTTCTCCCGGCCGATCAACCAGATGACCGCCGCCATTCCGCTGATCGTCGGCATCGCCGATTTCACTTGGAACGCAGGCAGTTTGACCTTCACCGGAATCGCGTTGGGTTCGATCGCCGCGCTGGCCGTGTATCACGGCATGCGACTGTTGGGTTTCCGCCGGGCTAGCGAGCTGTCCGCTGCCGCTGATCCGGAGGCGGAACACCGTTGACGCCGTCGATCGACTGCGCGTAGCTGGCGACGGCAAAGGCGACCGCGGGCCCCAGCACCGACAGCGCATCCCGGTTGACGTTCTCGACCGTGTCGCGTTTGGTCCGGTAGTTCGGATCGAAGGGAACTCCCGCCCGACCGCCCCAGAGCCGGGCCTGGATCTCGGTTTTGCGCTGCGACGAACCGGCCGTCAGCCCGCCGACCGGCACCCCGGACGTGAGAAACGGGTAGTAGTCCGTGAATTGGCTCAACGGCATGTCGGCGGGCCGCACCCCCGCGAGGTTGAGGTAACCGGCCAGCGTCCGTTCGATGCCGGCCGAACCCTCGGGCACCGACTTCGCCGGGATCTCCGGGTTGGGTTGGGCCGTCTGGTCGCCGTCGTAAGTGAAGTAGCCGGCGTTGGGCGAACCGAGCATGTCGAAGCCGAGATACAGTGCGATGTCGCGCAGTTCGTCCGGTGAGAGCGCCTGCACGTATTTCGTCGGCCCGGCCAGCCCGTTCTCCTCCGACGCCCAGAACACGAAGCGCACGGCGTTGGTGACCGGCGGCTGCGGGCCGAGCGCCGCGGCGGTCTCGAGCAGCGCCGCGATACCGGTCCCGTCGTCGTTCACACCGGGGCTCATGGCGGAGCTGTCGAGATGCGCACCCGCCAACACCACGTTGTGGGCGTCGCCGGTCTTGGTCTGCGCCACGAGGTTTCGCGTCTTTTTCATCACCGGTTTGCGGTCGAGGACCAGCCGAACCGGTGCGGTGGTGCGGCGCAGCCCGGCGTCGGCGTTGCGGTCGATGACCCCGACCGGGACGGTCAGGTCCTGGTAGTAACCGGGGGTGAACAGGCCCGCGGGGCTGCCGCTGCTGCCCGGCGAGCTGACCACGAGCAGACCGACGGCGCCCTCGGATACCGCCGCGTTCTGTTTGGCCACGACCGAACAGCCCGTGTCGTCGACGATCGCGATCGCGCCCCGCACCGAGACGCCGTTGTAGTCGGCGGCCCGGCAACCGGCCGGTCGCGCCGGCCGGAGCGTGACGGCGTTGAGCCCGCCGGGCGGCGTGGTGATCAGCAGGGAGGCTTGGTCGACGGGATATTCGCGCCCACTCACCCGCATCGACGGATTACCGCCCTGGCTGCGGTCGAGCAGTTCGAACTCCGGCGTCTCGACATCAAAACCCTTGTCGCGCAGGAACTGTGCGACGTAGTCGACGGTGGCGTCGTATCCGGGGGTGCCGTCGGCGCGGTTACCGCCGTTGGTGTCGGCGATCTGCTGCAGCTTCTGCAGGTGGGTGTGCATACCGTCGGCGGTGACCTTGTCGGCCACCTCCTGCGGCGACGGCGGTGCCGGCTCCGGCGACGAGCACGACGTCAGGGCCGCGACGAGCCCGACAGCCGCCGCAGCACCGACCGCCCACGTCTTCATGATGCGAGGGGGTGACGAACGCGTAGGTCGCGCGTGGGAATTCCGTTCGGCCCACCCTGATCCTGGGCGTAGATGCCGACCGCATACGACACCCCGGCGCCGTGGATGCCGAGCGCGGTGCGGTCGATGTGCTCGAGGTTGTCCGAGGCTTTGTGGTAGTTGGGGTCGAACGGCTGACCCGCTTCGCCGCCCCACAACTCGGCTTGTTCGGGCGTCATCTTGGCCTCGGCACCCGAGAACGTGCCGCCGGCGGGGACGCCGGCCAGGGTGAACGCGTCGTAGTCCGAGCGTCCGTCGAAGCTGGTGTCCTCCGCCGGTTTTCCGGCCGCATCGAGATAGTCGACGAGCGTGCGTTCCAGACCCGCCGAACCCTCGGGCACCCGGCTGATCGCCCCCTCCGTGTCGGGCGGCAGCGACTGGTTCCCGTCGTAGGTGAAGTAGCCCGGGTTGGGCGAGCCCACCATGTCGTAGTTGAGGTAGAGCGAGATGTCCTTGAGCGCATCGACATCCAGCGACTCCAGATAGTTGTTCGATCCGAACAACCCGACCTCCTCAGCACCCCAGAAACCGAACCGTACCGCGTTCTGGACGTCGGGGGAACCGCCCAACTGCACCGCGGACTCCAGCACGGCCGCCACGCCGGATGCGTTGTCGTTGATGCCCGGCCCGTCCGGGACGCTGTCCAGATGGGCTCCGGCCATCACCACGTTGTGGGTGTCGCCCGTCTTGGTCTGGGCGATGACGTTGCGGGTCCGTTCTTCCCGCACACCCGCGTTGAGCTTGAGGGTGACGTCCCCCGGTTCGGCGCGTAGGCGATCGCCTTCGACCTTGGTGATGCTGACGACCGGAATGGTCGGCTCGGTGTCCTCGCCGAGCGTGCCGCCCATCTCGTCGTTGTCCTCGTTGTTGGCGACGATCAGCGCCACCGCACCTCGCCCGGCGGCCGCCTCCTCCTTCTCCGAGAACTGGCAGTTGCCGCGGTCGACGAGCACCACGGCACCCTCGACGGGCAGGCCGTCGTAGTCGGAGGCGGTGCACCCCGGCGAGTCCTCGGCGCGGGCGAGCACCAGCGGTCCCGACACCCCAGCGGGCGGCGTGCCGATCGTGAAGTTGAGCGGTTTGGCCTTGACCGGGGCTCCCCTGACGGTGAGTGCGGGTTCGTCGGCGTACGGCAGCCGGACCTCGAATTCCGGTGTCTCGACGGCGAAGCCGTTGTCCCGCAGTATGTTCGCCACATAGTCGACGCTGGCGTCGTAACCAGGCGTGCCCAGCGCCCGGTTGCCGCCGTGCTCGTCGGCGATTTCCTGCAGCCGCACCAGATGCTGGTACACGGCGTCGGCGGACGTGCGCCGGGCCAGTCCCCTGGCGAAGTCGACGGCGGCCGGGGAGACCCCGGCCTGGGTGGTGGGCGGCTGGACCGTGGGCTGCGGCTCGCTGTCACGGCCGCAGCCTCCGAGCACCACGACGGCGGCGGAGATCAGGGCGATTGTCTTGGAGGTTGTCGAAACCTTTGGTCGGCTCATTGCCCACTACGTTAGCGTCGCCGGGGCGTCAGCTTGTGAGCTGCGCGACGATGAGGTCGGCCACGGCGCGCATACCCGCCGCGTTGGGGTGCAGCGGCGCGGGCCTGTCCGGCCGCAGAAAGTCGAACAACCCGAACCGGGTCGTCCACGGTTCGGCCGACCATGCGTGGTGTGCGCGGCTGTGTGCGGCGGCCCGTACGAGCCCGCAGCCGGTCGCTCTGGCCGCATCCGCGGTCAGCCTCTCCAGGGTGGCGGCGACGTGGCGGCCGGTCGCGACGTCGGCCTCGGGCAACGGAGGTGCCGGGACCCCGGACGGGGGTAGCAGCGTCAGGTAGTCGACGAACAGAACGGTCGCGTGCGGTGCGCGGGCCCGCACCGTCCGGCCGACCTCGACGAGTGACGCGGCGACCTCTGTCAGCGCGTCATCGCGGGCCTGCGGGTCGAGCCGGTCGCGCAACGCCGGCCCGAGCAGCGGCAGCTTGCGCAGCGGACCCGGCAGTCCCGCGGCGAACAGCATCGGAACGTAGCCGACGTCGTTGCCCCCGATGGTCACCGTGACCAGCTCTTCGGAGCCGTCCAACGCCGAGATCTGCGGCGGCGCACCGTATTGCGGTTCGTGCAGCACGTTTGCGGTGGTCGCCCCGGAGTACGTCACGTCGACGAGGTCGAACCCCAACTTCGCCGCGACGAGGTGCGCGTAGTTGCGGGCCGAGCGGCCCGCGGCCCAGGGCGCGCCCTCGGCGCGGGGTCCGATGCCGGGTCCCGCCGCCATCGAACTGCCCAGTGCGACATAACGACTCATCGAGCCGGGCTGGAAGCCTGCGCCCAGAACCGCTTAGGGATACGGCCGGCGTGGCGCGCCAGGTGGCCCGCGGTGACCGCGGCCGCCATCGCCGCGGCCATGGTCGGCGGGTCGGCAGCCCGGGTCACGGCGCTGGCCAAAAGCACTGCGTCGCAGCCCAATTCCATCGCCATCGCGGCGTCGCTGGCGGTGCCGATACCGGCGTCGAGCACCACCGGCACCGAGGCGGCCTCGACGATCATCTCGATGTTGTGCGGGTTGGCGATGCCCAGCCCGGTTCCGATCGGCGAGCCCAACGGCATCACCGCCGCGCACCCGATGTCCTCGAGCCGGCGGGCGAGAACCGGGTCGTCGTTGGTGTACGGCAGCACGGTGAAACCGTCGTCGACCAATTGCTCGGCGGCCCTGACCAGTTCGACGGCGTCGGGCAACAGCGTGCGTTCGTCGGCGATGACTTCCAGCTTCACCCAGTCGGTGTGCAGCGCCTCGCGGGCCAATTGCGCCGTCAGAACCGCCTCGGCGGCGCCGCGGCAGCCTGCGGTGTTCGGCAGCGGTGTGATACCCAGCCGGTTGAGCAACTCGAGCACGCCAGTACCGCCGTCGGCGTCGACGCGCCGCATCGCCACGGTGGTCAGTTCGGTGCCCGACGCGACGAGCGCCTCCTCCAGCACGGCGAGATTCGCCGCGCCGCCGGTGCCGAGGATCAGCCGCGAACCGAATTCACGACCGGCGATCGTCAGCTTCGCGTCAACCACCCTGCACCGCCGTCACCACCTCGACGCGGGCGCCGTCCGACAGCGCGGTGTCCCACTCCGACTTCGGCAGCACCGAGAAGTCCAGCGCGACCGCGATGCCCTTCTCGGGGAAGCCGAGGCGTTCCAACAGCGCGGCGACCGTCGTCGTCGCATCCACTTCCACCGCTTCGTCGTTGACAAGAACCTTCATTGTGATACTCCAACCGTGACATCGAGTTCGGCCGCGATCCGCTCGGCCGTCCAGGGCGCGAGCAAGAAGCCGTTGCGCCCGTGGCCGGCCGCGACCAGTGTGCGCTCGTCGAGGCGTTCGACGAGCGGTAATCCGTCGGGCGTCATCGGCCGCAGGCCCGCCGCGCATTCGGCGAGTTCGTACTCGCCCAGCGACGGCATCACCGCGCATGCATCGTCGAGCAGTTCGCGCACACCCGTCACCGCGGGCGCGGTGTCGCGGCCGTGTTCGTACTGCGTCGCGCCGACGACGACCCCGTCGGCACGTGGCACCAGGTAGACCTGCCTGCCGTGCACCCGGGCGCGAATGACGCGCTGCGGCACCGGCATGCAGCCGCGGCGCCACCGCAGCCGCAGCACCTCACCCTTGACCGGCCGGATCGGTAGGTCGGGCCACAGCTTCGGCGCGTCGATACCGTTGGCGATCACGACGGTGTCCGCCTGCGCCTCGGCGAGGTCGGACACCGGCGGCGCCCACTGCACACCGAGCCGCTCGCACAGGGCGCCCAGCGCGCCCACCAGCGACCGATTGTCAACGGCCAGTTCGGTTTCGGCGCGGAAGCCGTGCCGAATTCCCTGGGCCAGCAGCGGTTCGATGTCGCGCGCGGACGTCGTCGCGGTCACCGGATGTCCTTGAGCGGCAAGCCACTCGCCCACCGTCTTGAGGTCCGCCGCGTCGGCGCGGTCGACGGCGACCACCAGTGATTCGCGCGCGGTGACCACGTCGTCGGGCAGGCCGTCGAGGAAGCCGTCGTGCCACAGATGCAGCGACTCGAGCCCGAGCTGGAGCAGCTTCTCCTCGCCGGGCCAGCCCTCGCTGTGAGGTGCGAGCATGCCGCCGGCGACCCAGGACGCGCCGCGCTCGTCGGTGCGGTGCACCCGGACGTCCCAACCCGCGACCAGCGCGCGCCGCGCCACGGCCAAACCGATGACGCCGCCGCCGATCACGGCCAGGCTTGGTTTCGTCAACATCCCTCCCTTCGCCGGCATGACCCGGATCAGGTGCGACGGTAAGGGCAGGTACGTATGCCCACTCTCAGTCCCCGTTCCCGGGACTCCCGCGTTCGTCAACCCACCCTACCCGCCGGCCCCACTCCGAACGACGGGTCGCTAGCGTCGCGGTGTGCACCAACCTCGGGAACGCCTGGCCGACGCGTCGCTGTACCTGTGCACCGATGCCCGGCGTGAACGCGGCGACCTCGCCGAGTTCGCCGACGCCGCGCTCGCCGGAGGTGTCGACCTCATCCAGCTGCGCGACAAGGGCTCGCCGGGCGAACAACGGTTCGGGCCGTTGGAGGCACGTCAAGAACTCGAGGCGCTCGAGGTGCTCGCCGATGCGGCCCGGCGACACGGCGCGCTGCTGGCCGTCAACGACCGCGCCGACATCGCGCTGGCCGCCGGTGCCGACGTGCTGCACCTGGGGCAGGACGATCTGCCGCTGGCGGTGGCGCGCGGCATCGTCGGCTCCCGACCGGTGATCGGCCGGTCCACCCACGACGCGGACCAGGTCGCGGCGGCGGTCGACGAGGACTTCGACTACTTCTGCGTCGGCCCCTGCTGGCCCACTCCGACCAAACCCGGCCGGCCGGCGCCCGGCCTCGATCTGGTCCGGCACGCCGCCCAACTGGGTACGGACAAGCCGTGGTTCGCGATCGGCGGGATCGATGTCGACCGGTTGCCGCAGGTGCTGGCGGCCGGCGCGCGACGCGTCGTCGTGGTCCGCGCGATCACCGGCGCCGAGGATCCGCGGGCCGCGGCCGGTCAGTTGAAGGCGGCGCTCACAGCTGCCGGTTGACCAGGAGCGGGATCGCGGTGAACTCGTCGCGCAGCCGCGCCCAGCTCGCGGCGAATCCCGGATGCAGCGGCAGCTTCGCGACCTCGTCGACGGCCACCCAGCGCAGCTCGGCGCTCTCACGATTGGGCACGGTGGCCAGCATCGCCGGCGCGTCGGCGATGACGGTGCTGTAGCTCCAGCTCACGCCGTCGCCCGCCACGATCTTGGTCGCCACCACCTTGCGAACCGTCAGCTGTTCGGCGGGCAGCCCCGCCTCCTCGTGGGCCTCGCGGATGGCCGCCTGCTCGGCCGTCTCGTGGCTGTCGCGGGCGCCGCCGGGCAGACCCCAGGTGTCGCCCTGGTGGCTCCACGCCGCGCGGTGCTGGAGCAACACGACGGTGGCGCCGTCGTGGCCGGGGGCCCGCAGCAGCAATCCGGCCGCGCCGTACCTGCCCCAGTAGGCCTGGCCTTGGGAAACCACCCATCCGTCACCGTCGCCGCGCACGCCTCAACAATAGGGCCGCCCGGCCTGCCGGAAACTCTTAGACTTCTTTCATAGAGTGGGAGCGGTCGTAACGACGAGCCGGAAAGCGATGCTGATGAGGTCCGCGCGCACGTGACTGTGGAGTTGGCGCACCCGTCGACGGAGCCGCTCGCGTCGCGGTCGCCGTCGACACCGGCACACCAACGCTGGTGGTTCCTGTGGACCACGCCGGGCCGGATCCTGACGATCGGGGTTGTGCTGTCCGCACTCGTCATCGCCAGCGCGTTCGCCACGTCCACCACGATCAACGACCGGCAGCAGGCGCTCATGACGGTGCTCAACCACACCGAGCCGCTGTCGTTCGCCGCCGGACAGCTGTACACCACGCTGTCCGTGGCCGATGCCGCCGCGGCCACGGCCTTCATCGCGGGCGCGGAGCCGCGCGACGTCCGGCAGCGCTACGAGCAGGCGATCACGGACGCGTCGGTCGCGGTGACGCGGGCGTCGAGCGGGCTCACCGACGAGGACCTGGTGCAGCTGCTCGGACGCATCAACGCCGAGCTGTCGGTGTACACCGGCCTGGTCGAGACCGCCCGCACCAACAACCGCGCGGGCAATCCCGTCGGCTCGTCCTACCTGTCGGAAGCGTCGGCGTTGATGCAGACGCAGATCCTGCCCGGGGCCCAGCGGCTCTACGAGGAGACCTCGGCGCGGGTGGACGCCGAAACAAGCGCGTCCACCCGGATCCCGGGCCCGGTGATCCTGGTGGTCCTGGCGACGCTGCTGTTCGGGGTGTTCGCCAACCGGTGGCTGGCCAGGCGCACGCGCAGACGGATCAACATCGGCTTCGTCGCGGGCGGCCTGGCGGTGCTGACCATGTTGATCTGGGTGGGCACGGCGCTGGTCATCTCGACCTCCGACAGCCGCAGCGCCAAGGACACCGCGGCCGAGTCGCTGAAAACCGTGACGAATCTTGCGATCACGGCACAGCAGGCCCGCGCCGACGAGACGCTGTCGTTGATCCGCCGCGGCGACGAGACCGTGCGCAAGCAGTCGTACTACCAACGCATCGACATGATGCAGCAGCAACTGTCGGATTACCTGGCCCGCGACGACGCCATCGACAAGACCGATCTCGGTGAGGCCGAGCAGTTGTTGAAGCGCTGGCGCGCGGCCGATGACCGGATCAACGCCTACATCAGCGTGGGCAATTACCAGGCCGCCACGCAGGTCGCGCTGGGCACCGGCGAGGACGACTCGACACCGGCGTTCAACAAGCTCGACGAGGCCTTGAGCCAGGGCATCGAAGAGAGCCGCGGGCAGCTGCGCAACGACATCGTCAACGCCCACCGGGTGTTGTCGGGCGCCACCGTCGGCGCCGCGGTTCTCAGCGTCGTCGCCGCGGTCGCGGTGGCGCTGGGGTTGTGGCCGAGGCTGAGTGAGTACCGGTGATGAGCGCTTGCGCGAAGAACAGAGTGCCTCTGATGAGCGCTTGCGCGAAGAACAGAGTGCCTCTGATGAGCGCTTGCGCGAAGAACAGAGTGCCTCTGATGAGAGCTTGCGCGAAGAACAGACAGCCAGTGAGGAAGGTCTTCGGCATCCTCGCGGCCGCCGCGCTCGTGCTCACCGGGTGTGGGGAAGCGGCGTCGGTGACCTCGACACCCAATGTCACGCTCCCCCCGCCCACACCGGCGGGCATGGAGGAGCTGCCGCCGCAGCCGGTGCGGCCGCCCGACGACGAGACCGAGGACTGCGACCGCACGGCGAGCCTGCGGCCGTTCAACAACCGGGCCCAGGCGGAGGAGGCCGTCGCGAACATCCGCGCGCGGGGGCGGCTGATCGTCGGGCTGGACATCGGCAGCAACCTGTTCTCGTTCCGCGATCCGATCACCGGCCAGATCACCGGGTTCGACGTCGACATCGCCGGTGAGATCGCCCGCGACATCTTCGGGACGCCCTCGCAGGTGGAGTACCGCATCTTGTCGTCGGCGGACCGCATCGCGGCGCTGCAGAACAACCAGGTTGACGTCGTCGTCAAGACCATGACGATCACCTGCGAGCGCAAGAAGCTGATCGGGTTCTCGACCGCGTACCTGACCGCCAATCAGCGCATCCTCGCGCCGCGCGACTCCACGATCCGCCAGGCGTCGGATCTGTCAGGCCGCCGCGTCTGCGTCGCCAAGGGCACGACATCGCTGGAGCGGATCCGTCAGATCACGCCGCCGCCGATCATCGTCGGGGTGGTGGCGTGGGCGGACTGCCTCGTCGCGTTGCAGCAGCGGCAGGTCGAGGCGGTCAGCACCGACGACTCCATCCTGGCCGGCCTGGTGTCACAGGATCCGTATCTGCACATCGTCGGCCCGAGCCTCAACGAGGAGCCGTACGGCATCGGGGTCAACCGGCAGAACACCGGCCTGGTGCGGTTCGTCAACGGCACGCTCGAACGGATCCGCCGCGACGGCACCTGGAACACGTTGTACCGCAAGTGGCTTACGGTGCTCGGCCCGGCGCCCGCTCCTCCGGTCGCGAGGTACTCCGACTGATGTCCGAGACAAAGCTGGAAGATTTCGACGACGAGGGCCCCGGCACGCAGCCCGCGAGCTTCGACGACATGGGCATGGATTCGGGCTCGACCGTGCGCCCGATGGCGACCGAGGCGGTGTTCCGGCCGCACCTCGATGACGACGAGGACGGGTCGGTAGGGACCGGGGACACCGAGCCGCAGGAGCACGCCACCACCACCACCACGACGAGGGCGCTGTCGCGCACGCGCCGCCTCGGCGGCGGCCTGGTCGAGATTCCGCGGGTTCGGGCCAAGGATCCACTCGAAGCGCTGATGACGAATCCGGTTGTGGCGGAGAAGAAGCGGTTCTGCTGGAACTGCGGCCGTCCGGTCGGCCGGTCGAGCGGTGACAAGCGCGCCCAGTCCGAGGGATGGTGCCCGCATTGCGGTAGCCCGTATTCGTTTCTGCCGCAGCTGAATCCGGGCGACATGGTCGCCGACCAGTACGAGATCAAGGGCTGCATCGCGCACGGCGGCCTCGGCTGGGTCTATCTGGCGTTCGACCACAACGTCAACGAACGGCCCGTCGTGCTCAAGGGTCTGGTGCATTCCGGTGACGCTGAGGCACAGAAGATTGCGATGGCCGAGCGGCAGTTCCTCGCCGAGGTCACCCATCCGGGGATCGTGAAGATCTACAACTTCGTCGAGCACGCCGACCAGCACGGCAATCCGGTCGGCTACATCGTGATGGAGTACGTCGGCGGCACTTCGCTCAAACAGGCCCAGGGGGAGAAGCTGCCGGTCGCCCAGGCCATCGGCTACATGCTCGAAATCCTGCCCGCCCTGGGCTATCTGCACTCGATCGGGTTGACCTACAACGACCTCAAGCCCGAGAACATCATGATCACCGAGGAGCAGCTCAAGCTCATCGACCTCGGCGCGGTGTCCACCATCAACTCGTTCGGATACCTCTACGGCACCCCCGGCTATCAAGCGCCCGAGATCGTGCGCACCGGGCCGACGGTGGCCACCGACATCTACACCGTGGGGCGCACGCTCGCGGCGCTGACCCTCAAACTGCGCACGCGCAAGGGCCGGTACGTCGACGGGTTACCCGAGGATGATCCGGTGCTGGCCGAATACGACTCGTTCGGCCGTGCGCTGCGCCGGGCGATCGACCCGGACCCGCGGCGGCGGTTCGCCAGCGCCGAGGAGATGTCGAGCCAGCTGCTCGGCGTGCTGCGCGAGGTCGTTGCGAAGGACACCGGATCGCCGAAACCCGGGCTGTCGACGGTGTTCTCGCCCACCCGATCCACGTTCGGCATCGATCTGCTGGTTGCGCACACCGACGTCTATCTCGACGGGCAGGTGCACTCCGAGCGGCTGACGGCGCAGGAGATCGTCAGGGCGCTGCCGGTTCCTCTGGTGGACCCGACCGATGTCGGCGCGCCGGTGCTGTCGGCCAGCGTGGTGAGCCAGCCCGTGCAGACCCTCGACCAGTTGCGCGCCGCGAGACACGGCGCGCTGGACTCCGAGGGCATCGACCTCTCGGACTCGGTCGAACTGCCGCTGATGGAGGTGCGGGCGCTGCTCGATCTCGGTGACGTGGCCAAGGCCACCCGCAAGCTCGACGACCTCGCCGAGCGGGTGGGCTGGCCGTGGCGACTGGTCTGGTTCAGGGCCGTCGCCCAACTGTTGACCGCCGACTACGACTCGGCGACAAAGCATTTCACCGAGGTGCTGGACACCCTTCCGGGCGAGCTGGCGCCCAAACTCGCGCTGGCGGCCACCGCCGAGCTGGCAGGCACCCCGGATGCGGGCAAGTTCTACAACACCGTGTGGTCCACCGACAACGGCGTGATCTCGGCCGGGTTCGGGCTGGCCCGCGCCCAGTCGGCCGCGGGCGAGCGCAACGAGGCGGTGAAGACGCTCGACAAGGTGCCCGCGATGTCACGCCATTTCACGACGGCCCGGTTGACCAGTGCGGTCACCTTGCTGTCCGGTCGCTCGTCGAGCGAGATCACCGAACAGCAGATCCGGGACGCCGCACGGCGCGTCGAGGCGCTGCCAGATACCGAGCCACGGGTGCTGCAGATCCGCGCGCTGGTCCTGGGCACGGCGTTGGACTGGTTGGCGGACAACACCGCGAGCACGAACCACATTCTCGGGTTCCCGTTCACCGAGCACGGGTTGCAGTTGGGCGTGGAGGCGTCGCTGCGCGCCCTCGCGCGGGTGGCGCCGACGCAGGCCCACCGCTACGCGCTGGTCGACCTGGCGAACAGCGTCCGCCCGACCAGCACGTTCTAGTCAGGCGACGCTTGCCGTCGCGATCTCGTCGCTCAGCGGCGCGACGGCGGCCAGGATCTCGGCGACCGTCTCCGACGGCACCCCGGCGGCGGCGAGGCTCGCGGCGAGGTGGCCGGCGACGAGGTTGAAGTGGTGCATGGTGATGCCGCGGCCCTGATGCACCTGGCGCATCGGGGCGCCGGTATAGGGGTCGGGGCCTCCCAGCGCGGCGGCGAAGAACTCGACCTGCCGGCCTTTGAGCCGCGCCATGTTCGTGCCGGTGAAAAATCCGGCCAGCTGGTCGTCGGCCAGCACTCGGCGGTAGAAGTCCTCGACCACCACCTCGAGCGCCTCGTGACCGCCGATCCGTTCGTAGATGCTCGACATGGGCGTCCCTTCGTCGCACGGATAGCCCCACTCAAGGCGACGGCGATTGCGCCCCGATTTCGGCCCGTTGCCGACCGGGCAAATTCATCCTCACCGTCGTCACCCGGTGGCTGTGAGCACCTACGGAATTAGTGGCCGCCGCCAGCAAACTACGTAGCTGGGGTGCCTTTTTTACAGGATTTGCGCATGTCGTAAGACTCAATGGTCACGGCGCGGATTTCGTAGTAACCTGCATCACAGGTTGAGGTCACAGCCAACTGCAGAGGTCATCGGGGAAACATTCCCGAGTGCGGCTTAGGAACGGTTAGGCGCCGCTGACGGCATCCGCGGTTTCAATTGCATCTCGACAACAGGAGTGCACCGTGTCCGCTGTGGGAACCTGCCGGGTTTTTCGACCTGACCCCCGGTCCTTCGATCAGTGTGAACACCACCACCGCGCCAGCTTCACCGCGTCCCACCGGCATGGTTCGACCGTCTTCGTGACCGTCGACGGCGAGATCGACGCGACCAACAGCCGGGCCTTGGCGACCTATGTGGAAGGACAGGTCGCCGGAACCCGGCGGCTGGTGATCGATCTGCGGCTCGTCGATTTCTTCGGCACCGCCGGCTTCGCCGCACTGCACTACATCAACGTGATCTGCTCCCGGAACGGGATCGACTGGCAGGTGCGCTGCGGCAGGCAGGTCCGTCGCCTGCTGGCGATCTGCGATCCGGGCCAGGAGTTGCCGCTCGAGAAGCCGCGCTCAGTGCTCGACGAGGTGCGTGCAGGCTCGGGCGATCGCGAGCTCCTCATCAGTGGGAACAACTAGCACCGTCGTCCGAGAGCTGTCGGCCGATATCCGCCGGGCCTTCTTCTCGGGGCTGGAGTTGCGCTCCTCGTCGAGTTCGATCCCCAAGGGCGCCATTCCGCGCAAGGCGTCGCCACGGACCGCGGCGTCGTTCTCCCCCACCCCCGCGGTGAAGGTGATGACATCGGCGGTGCCCAGCAGCGCCAGGTAGGCGCCGATGTACTTGCGCAAGCGATGGATGTAGACGTCGTACGCCAATCGCGCAGAAGCGTCCCCGTCGTCGATGCACTGGTGCAGCACCCGGAAGTCGACCTCGCCGCCGAGCCCACGAACTCCGGAGCTGCGGTTGAGCATCTCCTCGATGTCCTCGACGCCCATCTTCGCCGTGCGCCACAGATAAAACGGGATGCCGGGATCGATGTCGCCGGAACGGGTTCCCATCACCAGACCCTCCATCGGGGTCAGCCCCATGGAGGTGTCGACGGGGCGGCCCCCGTCGATCGCCGAGGCCGACGCACCGTTGCCCAGGTGCAGCACGATCTGGCGCAGCGACTCGACGGGCGCCCCGACGAAGGCGGCCGCCTGTTGGCTGACGTACTCGTGCGAAGTGCCGTGGAAGCCGTAGCGACGGATGTGCCACCGCTCTGCGATGTCGCGGTCGATCGCGTACGTCGCGGCGGCCGCGGGCAGGTCGTGAAAGAACGCCGTGTCGAAGACCGCGACGTGCGGCAGGTCCGGGAGCGCCTTGCGCGCCTCCTGGATTCCCAGCAGCGCCGGCGGATTGTGCAGCGGGGCAAGGGGTGAGAGCTCATCGATCCTGGCGACCAGGGCGTCGTCGATGAGAGTCGGCTCGTAAATGTCCGGGCCGCCGTGCACGACGCGGTGGCCGACGGCGACGAGGTCGAGTTCGTCGAGGCGCTTACCCGCGTCGGCCATCTGGTCGAACGCGGACTGGAGCGCCTCGGCGTGGTCGCGGACCTGGCCCTCGCCGATGCGCTCGACGATGCCGTCCACCACCATCGTTTCTGAATCCGGTTCGATGACAGCGAATTTGAGCGACGAGGAGCCCGAGTTGAGGACGAGGACGCTGCCGGCCATCAGAGCGTCTGCGCCTGGATCGCGGTGATCGCCACCGTGTTGACGATGTCCTCCACCAGCGCCCCGCGCGAGAGGTCGTTGACGGGTTTCTTCAGGCCTTGCAGCACCGGTCCGATCGCGATCGCGCCCGCGCTGCGTTGCACCGCCTTGTACGTGTTGTTCCCGGTGTTGAGGTCGGGGAAGATCAGCACGGTGGCGCGCCCGGCCACCTTCGAGTCGGGTCGCTTCGATTTGGCCACGGACGGTTCCACGGCGGCGTCGTACTGGATCGGCCCGTCGACCAGCAGGTCGGGTTCCCGCTGGATGACCAATTCCGTTGCCTCCCGGACCTTCTCGACATCCGCGCCGGTTCCGCTGGTTCCTGTCGAATAGGACAGCATGGCGACGCGCGGTTCGATGCCGAAGCTGGCCGCCGTGCGCGCCGAGGAGATCGCGATGTCGGCGAGTTGTTCGGCGGTCGGATCCGGCACGATCGCGCAGTCACCGTAGGCCAGCACCCGGTCGGCGAGGCACATCAGAAAGATGCTGGATACCGTCGAGACGTCGGGAAGGGTCTTGATGATCTCAAAGGCGGGCCGGACGGTGTGTGCGGTGGTGTGCCGCGCGCCGGAGACCATGCCGTCGACGAAGTCGTTGTGCACGAGCATGGTGCCGAAGTACGAGACGTCGTGGATGATCTCGCGGGCCTGTTCGACGGTGACGCCCTTGTGTTTGCGCATCTCGGCGTACTGCTCGGCGAACTTGTCGCACAGGTCGCTGGTCTGCGGGTCGAGCACGGTGACCTCGGAAAGGTCGACACCTAATTCCGCTGCGCGCGAGCGGATCACGGGCTCCTCCCCGAGGATCGTCAGCTCTGCGACGCCCCGGTGTAACAGTCGACCGGCGGCGGTCAGGATGCGGTCGTCGTCGCCCTCGGGCAGCACGATGTGCTTACGGTCCGAGCGCGCCCAGTCGAGCAGCTTGTAGGTGAACATCTGGGGAGTGACGACCTCGGGGATCGGGATGGCCAGCTGCGCAAGCAGATCCGCGACGTCGACGTGGGCCTCCATGAGCGCGATGGCGGTGTCGATCTTGCGCACCGAGCTCGCCGTCACCCTGCCGCGCGTCGAGGCGACCCGACTGGCCGTCTCGAAGGTCCGGAATCGGGTGGCGATGATCGGCAGGCGCAATCCCAGCCCGGCCACCAGCGCGGCGATCGAGGGGTGCAGTTCGAGCCCGCCGTTGAGGATGATGCAGGACAGCGACGGAAAACCCTCGGCGGCATGGGCGCTCGCGAGCGCGAGCACGACGTCGGAGCGGTCGCCTGCGGCGATGACGGCGACGCCCTCGCTGAGCCGTTCGAGTACGCGTTCGGCCGTCATCCCCGCCACCATGAGGTCCATGGCCTCGCGGGACAGCAGCGCCGGGTCGCCACTGATCAAGGTGCCCTCGACGGCGTCCTGTAGTTCGGCAACCGACGGGGCGACCAGCAGCGGCTCCTCGGGCAGGGCGTAGCACTTGGGTTCGAAACCCTTCAGCGCGTCGAGCACTGCCGACAACTGGGCGGGATCGCAGCGGTTGGCGACCACCGCCGCGGTGTGTGCGTGCTGGGCGGTGATCTCGTTCAGGCAGATGTCGACGATCTGCGCGACGTTCTCGGGGCTGCGGTCCTTCGCCTTGACCGCCAGCACTACGGGGGCGCCGAGGTTGGCTGCGATCCGGGCATTGGTGGAGAGCTCGCTGGGCGCGGCGACGTCGGTGTAGTCGCTGCCGACGATGAGCACCGCGTCGCACTGGTCGGCGACCCGGTGATACCGGTCGACGATCTCGGCGAGCGCGCCGTCGGGGTCCTCGTGGAGTTGTTCGTAGCCGACGCCGACGCAATCGTCGTAGGACAGGCCCGCAGTGGTGTGGTCTAAGAGCAGCTCGAGGATGTAGTCGCTGTCCTCGCCGAGCCGGGTGATCGGGCGGAAGACGCCGACCTTGGCCACGGTGGCCGTCAACTGGTGCAGGATGCCCAGCGCGATCGTGGATTTCCCGGTGTCCCCTTCCGGAGAAGCGACGTAGATGGCGGAGTAGCGCTCGCGCGAAGGCACAGACGCCAGCCTAGGACAATCCTCAGCCGCCTCCGGAGGCGCGAATTCGGTGTCCGCCGGCGCGTCGGCATCGGAAAGGTCGGTGACGGTCGACGTACGTCGTGTGATCTAGATCTCAGTTACGTTACTTACGTTTGCGTAACCAGCGCTTGTACGCGTATCAACAGATCACAGGATTGTCTAGACAGTCAATTTACTTGCTTCATCATGTTTAGCAAACATACTTCCTCTATCGGCGAGGAACCGCTGGCCGCGACAATTCGGGGGTCTTATGACGGACACCGCAGTTCATGCTGAGCTCACGGCAGATGTCGCGGTGCGCCGCGCGCTACCCGCGCAACCCTCAATCGCCATCGAGGCGCGCAGCGGTGGATCAGAGACGATGGCGTTGCTTACCTGCCCCGGGACGGCCGGGACAGCTCCCTTGGTCGACCTCATTTCAGAGGCTTCAACTCGGCCGATCCGCAGTGTGCCCAAGCGGGCTGCCTTGTCGGGCGGGGCGGGAACCTACGTGGGCCGCCCGCGTGGTCTATCGGGTGCCTTCCGGGTCGGCTTGATCATAGTAGCGACCGGGGTTGCCTTTGGCCCGGCGATCCGGACGAACGTGCTTGCGATCATTGACGGCTCGCCCACGGCTTACTTACTGCTCCTGCCGTTCTGGGCATTGATCATCATGTATTCCGTCGTTCACGACCCCAGTCGTCGCGAAATCAATGACACCGAGTTCGACATGATCCTCACAGTCCTCATCATGGGGGTTGCTGGATTTTCCAGCACCCTGGCGTTGCCACGCATCCCTGCGGCGGCAGCGTTCTGGCACGCCGAGCTCGTATTGCCGATGATCTGGATTCTCGGACTGTCGGTTTCGTTGTTCGGCGTGCGGCGGGTATTCCGCGCCTATCCCGCTTGGCTGTTCGTAGCGGCGTGTTTCCCGCCGAACTTTCTGATCGCCGGCAGTGCGTTCGGCGGATCGACTGTGGCATTCGGATTACTCACAGTGGTCTTTGCGGTGTCTGCCATCACGATCGCGTTGCGCCGCAGCAAGCTCAAGTGGTTCATGGCACCAATACTGTTGGCGGCAGGCAGCGTGGGCGTCCTTGCGCTGCACGGCGCTCAGCCCGCCGTCGTGTACTTGCTTCCCGCAGGGGTACTGACGCTCATAGGGGCGTTAGCAGTGCGCACCTCCCATCAACTGATTCAGTTGACGTTGCCTCAATTATCCCCGGCCTTTGTCATAGTTGCGCTGTTGTCAACGGTGCTAATGGTTTTCGTTGCGCCGGTGCCAACGCCTTACCTAGCTGCCTCGGACCTTGCTCGCGTCAAACCTGACTGGGTCAAAAGCCTGTCCGGCGCGAACGTCAAGGTGTCGGGGCCAACCGTGTATGACTGGGGTCCTCGCGTACTTGGTGAGGGCGGCTCCGCGCAGCGCTTCCGCCTCGAGCACAACGGGCTGACCGCGTATCTGGATGTTTTCTCAACCCGCGACCTCGGCCGGTTTGCATCTACGCGGTTGGGTGTCTGGTATGGAGCCGCTCCGCCGGCGCACGCGGAGGAGGTTTTCAGCGGTAGCGACTCAGTCATAGAGAAGTTCACCACCCTCGATAATCGGATGGGAACGATCAAATCACCGGACGATCCGGTCTGGGCGGCCAGGGGCTGGTACTGGCGTTGCGGCAACGGCAACCAGACGGTTTACCAATCGGTGTACCTCATTACGTCACGCCTGGAGACGGCCCCGAACACGGTCCCGACTCCAGAGGCTCCGAGCCCGGTGTCGACAGTGATCCAGCCGATGGCGTTTATCATCCGGGCCGAGTCGAGGGCGCCGGACATTCCGCCATACCGCAGCAAGGAATTAACGGGTCTGGCCCGATTGATTGTCTCGACCGCCGGTGGATTGCACTCGTGACATCGGCGTCCAGCGATCTCATCCGACCGGCGGAGTATTCCGCGCGCCGCGTACTCACCGACAAGCAGGCCTGGTTCCTCGCTGTTTTATTGGCCGCCCTCGTGCTCGGGGCCGCAATCAACTGGCGTGCGACGGCAACGCTGCTCCTCGGCCTGTCCGCCGCCTACTTCGTGGTTTCCACCACCGATCGCTTGGTGCTGATGCTCCATGCTCTTGATGGCAGAACGGCACTCCGCATCTCGGACAAGGAGGCATTGGCGCTGCCTGAGAAGGACTTGCCCAAATACACTGTGTTGCTGCCGGTTTACGACGAGCCGGACATCGTCGAAACCCTTGTACGGGGCATTGGACTGATCAACTATCCCCGCGACAAGCTCGAGGTATTGCTGATCATGGAAGCCGATGACGAGGGCACGATCAACGCGTTCCCTGCCGCGCAGTTCGACTGGGTTACACCGGTGCTCGTCCCCCCGAGCGAGCCGAGGACTAAGCCCAAGGCATGCAACTATGCGTTGTCGCGGCATGTCCTCGACAGCGACTTCACGACCATCTATGACGCTGAGGACGTTCCTGATCCACTACAACTGCGCCGCGTCGTGGCTGCATTCTCCAGGCACGGCCCTGAGGTTGCAGCCGTGCAGTGCCGCCTCGGTTTCTATAACGAACGGCAGAACCTTCTGACGAAGTGGTTCTCGCTGGAGTACGACCAATGGTTCAGCTATGTGTTGTCATCATTAGCTGCTACTGGATGTGTGGTGCTGCTAGGGGGCACGTCCAATCACGTGCGCACGTCAGTTCTCCGCAACTTAGGCGGATGGGATGCATTCAACGTCACTGAAGATGCTGACCTGGGAGTACTTCTGGCGCGGTCGGATCATCGAACGCTTGTCCTCGACTCGGTGACACTCGAGGAAGCCAACGCCGATGTAATAAACTGGGTGCGTCAACGGTCCCGTTGGTACAAGGGGTACTTGCAGACCTTCTTCGTACACTTTCGTAAGCCGCTCGCCGTTTCGCGTCAGCTCGGACTCAAACCGACGCTGCGGCTCCTCAATTTCACCGCAGGGATGCCCCTGGCCTGCATGCTGAATCTTGGCTTCTGGACATTGATGTCAATTTGGTACCTCGGCAAGTCGGACCTGCTCGATGACCTCTACGCGGGGCCGGTGTACTACCTGTGCCTCTTCCTGTTCACCGTCGGCAACGCAATAACCATATTGGCTGGTCTCGTGTCTACACGCGCGATGGGTAAACCGTATCTGTCGACGGCGGCTCTACTCGTTCCCGGATATTGGGTGTTGCAGGCCCTCGCCGCGGTCAAGGCCATATCGCAGCTCGTCTACAAATCCTCCTACTGGGAGAAAACCGTGCATGGTCTGACCGTGGCGAAGAAGGCATGATGGAGAAAAGGGTTGTATTACAGAGTATTTCAGTCATAATCTTAGTTCTCACGCTTGGTGCGCTATCGCCGACGATGAGCACCGCCCAGCCTGCCGCAGTCGCTGCCCAAACTGACGAGACACCGCCTCTGCGGCTGTCGTGGGAGCAACTCGGGATGAGTCCGACCATCGGATTCACTGCCGCGAATTCTGCGCAATCAGTCACGATTCCGGTCCCGGAGGGCACCCGGCTGGGAATGTTCTTCGGCGAGTTGCAGTCCATCGTCAACGTCACCGGTGGATACATCGAAATCGCCGGGGATGACGGCAGCCTCCTCGGCTCCGTCCCGATCCCCGATGTGAGCCTCGGCCAAGCAACAGTGCCCTTCGCAATAGACGTTTCGACACTTGTCATTCGCGACCAAACCGCTCGATTCAACGTCGTGCTGCGCCAAATGGGCGCCGATCCCATATGCGGAAGCACGCCAAACGTCACTATAAATCGACTTGCTGTCGAATTCATCGGACCAATCACGCCGCCAACTACAATCGATCAATTCTTCCCAGTGTTGTTGTCCGGCATCGACATATATGTCGATCCGGCACCGACGAAATCAGAAGGACAAGCCGTTGTCACGTTAGCTTCGCTGTTGACACGTCATTACCGGGACATTCCTATCGACTTGAGGGTGCTCCCGCTGCCGCGCACAGACGAACCGCTATCCGAGTGGAATGCAATGCGCCGCACTGTTGTCGTCCGAGACGGTGTCACCGATGACCGTGGAGGCGAGGTCGCGGTCACCGCACCGCACGGCGTACCGTACCTGCTGATTACCGGTAAGGGCGGCAGCCTCGTCGACCAAACCGCATTGTTCAGATCGCAGCTGTTGGTGATCAGCCAAACGCCCACTGCGGCCATCGATTCCACGGAACCAATGGCTGTTCGCGGGACCAACACCGCGTCCTTCCGGCAATTGGGCGCAGGTGGCCGGATCACTGTATTGGGGCAGTCGTCGATCTACACCGGGTTTGATACGGCTGTGTTCGGATTGGCGAACCCTGGCAGGTTGGACGTCCACCTGCTGGCCCATTACTCATCGGTGAAGGACAGCGAAAAGGGCACTCTACTGGTCCGTTCTGGCGGCCAGGTGCTCTATTCGGCGGAACTTGACCAATCGGGCCGCTTAGACGCCACCTTCTCAGTACCAGGCGATCTGGGCAGTCGAGGTGCTGGACTCGAGCTTGCTGTCACCTACGAGCCTGCGCCCGGAGCCTGCAACCCGCGTACCGTGCCGCTGACGTTTGAGATTGATGATGCTTCGACCGTCACTGTGGCAGGCGGAAATGTCTCGATGGGCGGATTCGAGGCGTTGCCCGTTGGCTTCTCCCCGACTTTCCAAGTCGCGCTAGGTGAGTACGACACGAACTATCTTTCCCGCGCGGTCGCCGTCATCGCTCCAGTGCAGAAGCTGACCTCTCGCGAACTACTGCCCACGCTGGTGGATGTCAATCAAGCTGCGCACAGCGGATCTGGGGCGTTGATCGTCGCCGACTCGAAAGCGGTCGAAGAAACGAGACTGGAGCCACCGATCGCGTCCGAACGTAACGCGGTCGAAATGGACCTGCCTCCTGACGTTGTAGCCAGAATCCCAGGAGGTCTGGGCAGTATTCAGGCGTTCGCCGATAACGACCGTACCGTTGTACTCGTGACGACGTCGGGTGACTGGTCACTTGTCAACCCCGTGTTCGATTATCTCGTCACCCGACCGGGAGGCTGGCGCGACCTCCGAGGCGATGTGGTGGTAGCGGGCGCCGGGGGGAAAGCAAAGAACATCACGATCCACTCAAATGGCCCTGCCTTGCGCGTCGCGGAGACCAGTAATCGCTGGGTACCTTGGGCATTGGTCGGCGCTACGGCTGCACTTATCGCCGGCACGGTAGCCATGGTTACGAGGAGCCGACGCCGTAAGGCACTCCGGTTGCAGACGGGACAACATGCATATGCCGGGCCCGACAGCCGGGCCCCATGACCGCGATACTGAGCCGCGCAGCCGAAAAGCACGACAGTTCACATGACCTTGAAGTCGCGCCGTCCCGAAGGCGCGCTGGGTGGGTCTTATTCCTAGTGTGCCTCTTAGGCTACGGCGCACTGGGTTACTACCTGCACCGAGTTGGGTACATAAACCCCGATGCCACCAGCCGCACCGGCAATGCTGGCTATACGGTGATGAGTCGGTATCCGCACCTGGGCGCCGTTGGCTTTGTCTGGAATCCCCTTCCGAGCTTCGCGCAGATTCCGTTGCTCCCCTTGAGCGCATGGTGGCCGGAATTGAAGACGCTGGGCCTCGCCGGGGTTATTCAGAGCGCTGCCTTCATGTCCGGTGCCGCCGTTTTGGTGCGGAAAATCGCACTCGAAGTCAACGCTGGGGCGCTGGTGCGTTGGACCGCCGTCGCCGCTTTTGCGCTGAACCCGATGATTGTTCTTTATGGCGCGAACGGAATGAGCGAGGCGGCTTTCCTTTTCATATTGCTGTGGGCATGTCGCCGACTCCTGGAATGGGTGCGAACGCACGCCGCTATCAACCTCTTCTGGGCCGGTATTGCTTTCGGTCTTGGATACCTCGTCCGCTACGAGGCGCTCGTTGCCGCTGCAGCAACGACCGTGCTTGTGATGGCCTACTCGTTCCGTAACCAGTATCCGAGGTCGAACTGGCGCACGAGCTTGCACCACAGTTGGCATGACGGCGTCCTTGTGGCGTTTCCCGTCGTCGCGGCATTCGTATTATGGGCTTTAGCCGGCTGGCTACTGGATGCAAGTCTTCTGGCCCAGTTCACATCCCAGTACGGTAACAGCGCTCAGGTCGCAGCTGCCGGGATCGTCGACGCATCTGAAGTCGGCATTATCCCGCTGCTTTACGTGATCGCAGAATGCTTGTTCGGAATCCAGCCATTGGTGCTGGTCGTCCTGATCACCGTCACGGTTCGCGCCTGGCAGCGTCGAATTCATGCACCGATGGTCCCTCTGACAATTTTCGGATCGGTGCTCGCCTTTCAATGTGCAGCAATTATGTTGGGCTCCACCTTCGGGTGGTTCCGTTTCTTCATTGTGCTGGTTCCTATGCCAGTGGTCTTGCTTCTTGTGGCTTGGCCGAGCGAGGACCTACCCTCCCGACCCGAAAAGCTCTGGCGCGTCGGAATTTCGGCACTTCTAGTCGGCATCCTGTGCACCTCGTTACCCATCACGTGGAAGTCCATGCTAGATCCCTCCATCGGCAAGGAGGAGTACGGTCTGCGTTCAGTTTTTTGGCCCGAGGAGTATCCACGGGACAAATTCTGGTTCTTCTGGTCCGGCGAAGTCGCCGAGAACACCGTGCGCTGGTTCGATAGTCAGAACCTGCCGACCGGATCGGTGTTGATGGACACTTTCGGTTTGGCCAGGATGTGGTTGGCCTCCGACCGCCCAGATCAGTTCGTAGTGCGCAGCGACTACGACTTCTTCGACAAACTGAATCACCCCGCCGAGATGGGCGTGCGTTACATTCTCGTGCCACGTCCATCGGGACTCGGCGAGCTCGACGCAGTGAATATACGGTATCCGACATTGTGGAACGACGGCGCAGGGATTGGGACACTCGTGATGACCGTAACGGGGCCATCGGGCGGCCCTCAGTTCCGGATTTTCCGGCTACACGATCGCCAGGAGGAACCCCCAACTTAGGCAGGCATCAGCTCGCGGTGGGGTCCACCGGAATCTCGACGGTGGCGACCAGCGCTCGGTGGTCCGACCTGGGCACCGCGACGGTGTACGCCTCCGTGGCCGCGCAGTTGCGAAGCAGCACATGGTCGATGCCGACCACCGAAGGACGCCACGGCTTGCCGGGGTAGCTGCGGGTGAGGCCGGCGCCGGATTGTTCGGCGGCGTCGCGGTAACCCTCGTCCAGCAGCATTCGGAACGGACGCATGTCGTAGGTCGCGTTGAAATCGCCCGCTACGACGACCGCGCCGGATCCCTCCGTACGGGCCAGCTCCCGCAAGGTCTCTTGCAACCGGCCGATGTCGCCCTGAAACCGGCTCAGCGGCCGCACCAACGGAGCGGCCAGATGTACCGCGAGCACGCTGACGTCGAATCTCGCGCCGGGAACCAGGATCTGGGTGTGCAGCATCGGCATCTGGTAACCCTCGACGTTGCCGGCACCCACGATGGGATGGCGACTCCACACGCCGATCCCCGCGGCCATGGGGCGCGGATCGATCGCCCGATGAGGGAAGGCGCGGTCCAGACCGGCCGCCGACATGGCCTCGGCCGCTTGCGGAGTCAGCTCCTGGACGACGAGCACGTCGGCCGCCGCGGACGCCATGTGCACCATCGCGCGCGCGTCGGCGCCGCCCATACCGAGGTTGGCGGTGAGCACCCGCAGCGCGGTCGAGGGAACGTCGATCTTCTCGGGACCGAGGTAGCGCGGCGCCAGCACCGCGAGCATCGCCACACACAGCGCCGCGGCCACGATCGTCGCCACCCACCGCCGTGCCACGGCGAACAGCACCATCGAGGCGACCCCCGCGACCGTCAGGTATGGCGACGCCGCGGCGAGCACCAGCACGACCTCGTTGTCGACCGGCAGGTAGCGCGACACCAGCCCAGCGAGCGCCAACGCGAACGCGAGCGCGCCGAGAACCGTCGCCGGTACTCGAATCATGTTGTGTCGGAGTGGTTCCCGTTAATCAACCCAGCCGGCGCAAACGCGGCTCGAGATCGCGCTTGAACAGTTCGAGGAACCTGCGCTGATCGTGACCCGGCGCGTGGAACACCAGGTGGTTCAGGCCCCAGTCGACGTAGTCCTTGACCTTCTCCACGGCCTCGTCGGGATCCGACGCGACGATCCAGCGCTTGGCGACCTGTTCGATGGGCAACTCGTCGGCGGCTTTCTCCATCTCGATCGGGTCGTCGATGGAGTGCTTCTGCTCCGCGGTCAGCGACAGCGGCGCCCAGAACCTGGTGTTCTCCAGCGCCAGTTCCGGATCCGTGTCGTAGGAGATCTTGATCTCGATCATCCGGTCGATGTCGTCGGCGTCGCGGCCGGCGGCCTCGGCGCCTTCGCGGACCGCGGGGATGAGCTTGTCCTTGTACAGCTCCTCCCCCTTGCCGCTGGTGCAGATGAACCCGTCACCTGCGCGGCCCGCGTACTTGGCCACCACCGGACCGCCCGCGGCGATGTACACCGGGATACCGCCCTCGGGCACGTCGTAGATCGAGGCGCCCTTGGTGCGGTAGTACTCGCCGTCGAAGTCGACCCGGTCGCCCAGCCACAGCTCGCGCATCAACTTGACCGACTCGCGCAGCCGCGCGAAGCGCTCCTTGAACTCCGGCCAGTCCCCCTCGTAGCCGGTGGCGATCTCGTTGAGCGCCTCGCCGGTCCCCACACCGAGGAAGATCCGGTCCGGATACAGACACCCCATGGTGGCGAACGCCTGCGCGATCACCGCGGGGTTGTACCGGAACGTCGGGGTCAACACCGACGTCCCGAGGATGAGGTTCTTGGTCCGCTCACCAACCGCCGTCATCCACGCCAGCGAGAACGGCGCGTGGCCGCCCTCATGGCGCCACGGCTGGAAATGGTCACTGACCGTCGCGCTGTCCATCCCGTGCGCTTCGGCCGCCACGGCCAGCTCGACCAGTTCCCGCGGCGCGAACTGCTCCGCCGACGCCTTGTATCCGAGTTTGAGTTCAGCCACGGCTTCGTTTCTACTCCCTTGCCTAGACTCGCGGCATGGCAGCAGCCTTGAGCGCCATCACCGACACCGTCCATTTCGCCTACACCGACCTCGTCAACTGGACGCTCGTCACCGACGAGACCGGCGTGATGCTCATCGACACCGGCTTCCCCGGCAACCGCGACGACGTCCTGCAGTCGCTGCGTGAACTCGGCTTCGGCGTCGACGATCTGCGCGCAATCCTGTTGACCCACGCGCACATCGACCACTTCGGCTCGGCGATCTGGTTCGCGAAGACGCACGGCACGCCGGTCTACTGCCACGCCGCCGAAGTGGGCCACGCCAAGCGGGAGTACCTTGAGCAGGCGTCTCCGGCCGACATCGCCAAGCACATCTGGCGCCCGCGCTACCTCACGTGGTCGGTGGCGATCACCCGCAAGGGCGGCATGGTGCGCGACGGCATACCCACCGCGCAGGCCCTCACCGAGGACATCGCGGCGACCCTGCCCGGCAAGCCCATGGCGATCCCGACGCCCGGCCACACCGGTGGACACTGCTCGTTTCTGGTCGACGGCGTGCTGGTGAGTGGCGACGCACTGGTCACCGGTCATCCGCTCTCGACGCGCGGGGGCCCGCAGCTGCTGCCCGGACTGTTCAACCACGACCAGGACGGCTGCGTGCGCAGCCTCTCGGCGCTCGGCCTGCTGGACACCGAGGTGCTGTTGCCCGGCCACGGCCCGGCATGGCGCGGATCGATCCGCGACGCGGCCGAAGCGGCGGCTCGCGCTTAGACCAGTTTCTGGTAGCCGAGCAGGAAGACCGCGGTCAGGCAGAGCCCGCAGGCGATCACGATGGTCGGCATCAGGATCATCGCGTCGAGTTCGTCGTCGTCGAGCACGTCGCTCTCGAAGCGACCGAACAACACGCGCGCCAGCCCCGTCCGGCGGAAGGTGTGGACCATGACCCGGACGGGCTTGGTCTCCCGCCGCCGCCCGATGAACACCCGTGACGCCACCCCGAACAGAAACGTCAGCAGGCCGCCTGCAACCAGCAGCCAGCCGACCATAGTCTGCGATAACGCCACCTTCACCCCCGGTCTCGCGCGGCTCATCGTGCTTCGCGCGACACCGCAGCCCAGCCTATAGGCCGGTCACGACCTTCAGCGCTCGACGAAGCTCATCGCAGCACCTTCACGAACGCGACCGGGAAGACGTCGCCCTCGGCGGGCAGCGGATCGGCCAGCCGCTCATAGCCCGCCGACTCGTACAGCGCCTCCGCTTCGGGTTGGCGGTCGCCGGTCGTCAGGTAGACCCGTCGATACCCGCGGGCGAGTATGCGGGCCTCGAGTTCGGCGAGCAGCGCCTTGGCCAGCCCCTGTTGACGGTGCCGGCTGTCGGTCCAGATCCGCTTCAGCTCGGCGGTGGTGTCGTCGAACCGGCAGAACGCCCCGCCCGTCACCGGCCGGTCGCCGAGCAGGCCGACGACCAGGTCTCCGTGCGGCGGGGCGAACTCGTCGGCCGGATGCCCGCGCAGCCACCTGCTCACGGTGTCCTCCGGCGGGCCGTAGCGCTGCGAATACTCGACCGTCAACTCGGCCAGCAGCGGCTCCACCAGGGGGTCGTCCTGGCGGACGGCGACGAACTTCAGCGGCGTCGACACGGGCATCATCTAACTGTCAACGCCAACCGGGCACATGCATTCCGGCGCCGCACGTCTGCTCAGCCTGATCGGATTCACGGCCACTTCCCCACCAAACTTGACACGTGTAAAGTTTGGCCGCATGGACAACATCAGGGGCAAGACCATCGCGATCACCGGCGCCGCCCGCGGCATCGGCTACGCGACCGCGAAGGCGCTGCTGGCCCGCGGTGCCCGCGTCGTGATCGGCGACCGTGACGTGGCGTTGCAGGAGTCGGCCGTCGCGCAACTGACCAAGCTCGGCCCGGTGTCGGGCTATCCGCTCGACGTCACCGACCGCGAGTCGTTCGCCGCGTTCCTCGACAAGGCTCGCACCGACGGCGGCGGGCGCATCGACGTGCTGATCAACAACGCCGGCGTGATGCCGATCGGCCCGTTCGTCGACGAGACCGAGCAGTCGATCCGCTCGACCCTCGAGGTCAATCTGTATGGCGTGATCGCCGGCTGTCAGCTCGTGCTGCCCGACATGATTGCCCGGCGCAGCGGCCACATCATCAACATCGCCTCGCTGTCGGGGCTGATCCCGGTGCCGGGACAGGTCGTCTACGTGGGCGCGAAGTTCGGGGTGGTCGGATTGACGGCCGCACTGGCCGACGAGGTCGCACCGCACAACGTCGACGTGTCGGTGATCATGCCGCCGTTCACCAACACCGAGCTGATCTCGGGCACCAAGAGCGGCGGGGCGATCAAACCGGTCGAGCCCGAGGAGATCGCGGCGGCCATCGTCAAGACCCTCGACAAGCCGAAAACCCATGTCTCCGTGCCGACTCCGCTTCGCTTCACCGCCCAGGCCGCACAGATGCTGGGCCCGCGCGGGCGTCGCTGGCTCAACAACAAGCTGGGACTGGACCGGGTGTTCCTCGACTTCGACACCAGCGCCCGCAAAAAGTACGAGGACCGGGCGCGCGCCGCGCAGGGCGTCGTCGAGGAGTGAGCCCGCAGCGCTAGACGGGGAACGTCGGCGCCGGGTCGCCCAACCGGTAGGCCTCGATCACGTCGAGGCACTCGAACAGCTCGTCGAAGTTGAACTGGTAGTCGTCGGCGGTGCCGACGAACACCACGTGCGCGACGTCGGCCTCATCGTCGGCGGTCAGCACCACCGTCGTGACGGACACCAGATCCTCGTCCGACACCTCGGCCTGCGACGGCGGATAGAACCACAGCGCGGACTCCCCGTCGGACAGTTCGTCGTCGAACACCCAGCCCCGCTCGGTGATTCGCGTGTCGAACGCCTCCAGCACCGCGGCGGTCGTCGTCTCCTCGGTCAGCGCGTCCATCACGTTGTCGGGGATCCAGCGCTCGTTACGGGCGGCCTGCCGCTTGCGGCGGCGGGCCTTCTTCGCGTCGCTGCGCTTCGACACTTAACCCAGCGCCTGGTCGAGATCGGCCAGCAGGTCGTCGGTTCCCTCCAGGCCCACCGAGATTCGCACCACGCCGTCGCCGAGCCCGATCGCGGCGCGGCCCTCCGGACCCATCGCGCGGTGCGTGGTGGTCGCCGGATGGGTGATCAACGACTTGGCGTCGCCCAGGTTGTTCGAGATGTCGACGATGCGCAGCTTGTCGAGCACCTCGAACGCTCGCTCCTTGGTCCCGCCCTTGACCTCGAACGTGACAACCGTTCCGCCACCGGTCATCTGGCGCTTGGCCAGGTCGTACTGCGGGTGCGACTCCAGGAACGGGTAGCGCACCCAACTCACGCCGGGATGGTTCTCGAGGAACTCGGCGATCCGCTGCGCCGACGCGTTCTGGTAGTCCACGCGCACCGCGAGCGTCTCCAGTCCCTTGAGCAGCGTCCAGGCGTTGAACGGACTCAGCGCGGGACCGGTGTGGCGCATCAACTTCTGCACCGGCTCGTCGATGTACTGCTCGTCGCCGAGGATCGCCCCGCCGAGCACGCGGCCCTGCCCGTCGATGTGCTTGGTGCCCGAGTACACGACCACGTCAACCCCCAGCGGAAAACCCTGCTGCAGGATCGGGGTCGCGAACACGTTGTCCAACACGACCTTTGCGCCCGCGGCGTGGGCGAGGTCGCACACCGCCGCGATGTCCACCAGCGACTGCATCGGGTTGGACGGAGTCTCGAAGAACACCGCCTGGGTGGGTACCGACAGCGCCTCCTCCCACTGTGAGAGGTCGTCGCCGTCGACGAAAACCGTCTCCACACCCCACCGCGGCAGGATCTCGTTGCACACCACGAAGCAGGAGCCGAACAGGCTGCGCGCGGCGACCAGGCGATCACCGGCGCCCAGCAACGCCCCCAGCGACGTGAACACCGCCGCCATGCCCGTTGCGGTCGCGAAACACGCAGGCGCGCCCTCGATCAGGCGCAGCCGCTCCTCGAACATCGAGAGCGTCGGATTGCCGTAGCGCGAGTACACGTAGCGGTCGATCTCACCGGTGAACGCCTTCTCGGCGTCGGCGGCCGACGCGTAGACATAGCCCGATGTGAGGAACAGCCCCTCGGCGGTCTCCTCGAACTCCGAGCGCAGCAACCCACCGCGCACGCCGATGGTCGCCTGGCTGACCCCGTCCGGCAGCGCCGCGGGTGTGCGGACGGACGGGACCGTGTTCTCGGGGCCCACACTCATGCCTCGACTCCCGCTCACTCCGGTCCTCGCTCGTTCCTCGCTGCGATCCTCACTCGCGGTCGTCTTCGGAGACTCATGACTGCTTCCAGGGAAGTCCGACGGCCTTCCATCCGCTGCCGCCGCGATGCCCGTCCTCGTCGAGGTGGCCCTCGAAACCGTCGAGCACGTTGTACGACGGCGCGATCCCGGCTTCGGTGGCGGCCTCGGCCGCGCCGATCGACCGGTTGCCCGAACGACACAGGAAGACCACCGGGCCCACCTCGGGACCGGTGATCTCGCGGCGCAGTTCGTCGACGAACGAGTCGTTGTGCGTGCCGTCGACGCGGTTCCACTCGATGAACAGAACCTCACGCTGAAGCGACGACAGGTCGGGCACGCCGACGAAGCGCCACTCGGCGTCGGTGCGGCAGTCCACCAGCACCGCGTTGGGGGTGCCGGTCAGCAGCTTCCAAGCCTCTTCGGGCGTGATGTCTCCGGCGTAACTCACGGTCGTTGAGTGTCCCACAGCTACCTGGGACCGGGGGAACAGACCTTCCAGGCGGCGCCGTCGCGGATGAACGTCATCTCGACGGCCTTCTTGTCGTCGGGCGCATTGTCGAAGTGGTACGTCACCTTCGCGGTGGCGCGGTCGCCGTCGATCGCGACGTCGGTGACGTCGTCGACGAACCGCTCACCCTGCTTCGCGACGGAATCACGCTGCGCGGCAAGCACTTCGGCTTCGCTACCGGCGTGCGCCGGACAGGTGTAGCCGCGGAAGTCGGAGTAGTTCTGTCGCTGCAGCGCATCGTTCTGTCCGACCGCGGCCCGGGCCACCTGCTGCTCGGGGGGCTCCTGCTCGTCGCCGCCCAGGTTCAACAGCCAGATTCCGATCACGACGAGCACAACGATTGTGAGCGCGATCAGAAACGGCGCCGCCGTCGGCCGGTCGCCCGGGCTGGCTTCGGATTCCGACACCGCTACCAGAGCCTGCGCAGCGCGGCGGTGACGCGTCGGGCGCGGTCACGGGCAACGATCGGGTCGGGGGCGGTCGCCAGCGCCACCGCCAGCCGCCGCTTCTCCTCGGTCTCGTCGGGACGGTTGAACAGCGCGACATCGCTCTCGGCCACCGCGAGCGCCTCGGCCAGCACCGGCTGCGGGTCCCGGCCGACCGCCGGCGTCGCCTCCGCGCCGGCGTAGACCACCTCCGCGGCGGCCGGCGAGATCATGATCGTGTCGACCGGCAGCCCGAGGATCGCGCGGGCATGCAACTCGAACTCCGAGAGCCGCTGCGAGCGCAACGTGACCAGGCCGCTGTCGTGCGGCCGCGGGCGGACGTTGTCGAAGTAGACCTCGTCACCGCGCACCAGCAGCTCGACACCGAACACCCCGCGCCCGCCGAGCGAGTTCACGATGCGCGCGGCGATCGACTTCGCGGAGTCCAGCGCGGCGGGCGCCAACCGCTGCGGCTGCCACGCCTCGAGCACATCGCCGTCGGCCTGGCGGTGTCCGATCGGCTCGCAGAAGTGCACCGCCGGTCCGGTGGCCCCGACCGTGCGAATGGTCAACAGCGTGACCTCGAAGTCGATCTCGACCACCGACTCGACCATGACGCGGTTTTGCGGGATCCGGCCCGCGGCGACCGCACGCTGCCACGCGGGCTCAACGTCCTCGGCGCGCACCAGCACCGACTCGCCTTCGCCGGGCGCCGACGCGATCGGCTTGACCACCAACGGGAAACCGGCGTGCTGGGCGACCGCGCTCAGCTCCTCGGCCGAACCCGCGAACCAGAACGGAGCGGTCGGCAGCCCCAGCTCGTCGGAGGCCAACCTGCGCAGGCCTTCCCGGTCCAGGGACAGGCGGGTGCTGCGCGGCGTGGGAAACACCTCCGCGGCGCCGCGCTCGGCCACCGCGATCAGCGCGTCGGCCGCGATGACGCCCGCCTCGGCCACCACGTAGCGCGGGCTCTCCTTCTCGATGAGCGCGGTCAACTCCTCCGCGTCGTTCATCTTCGCCACGACCGGGCGGTCGGCGACACCGTGGGCGGGCGCGTCGGCGTAGCGGTCCACGGCGATGACCTCGGTGCCCAACCGCTGGAACGCCAGAGCCAACTCCCGGCTCAGTTCACCCGAGCCGAGCAGCATCACCGATGAGGCGCCGGGCGTAGCGGCGACCGATTCGGGATCGGTCACCGGATCGCCGGGATCGACCGCTGTCTCAGGGGTATCAGTCATCGGAGCTCCAGCCTGCCAGACGTCACCGCGCACCCGGTAACGCCGTCGAGCGGTCGCCGGGCGGACGTGATCTGCTCAGCATGCCGACCAACATACGGGCGGCGGAAAGGAGGGCTCGGCATCGTGGGTGCCTCGCTGCTCGCGGTTCTCGTGGTGTCGGTGCTGTTGGCCGCACTGGCCCGGCGATTCGATCTCTCGGCACCGCTGGCGCTGGTCGTCGCGGGGCTGGCGGGCGGGCTGATCCCCGGCCTCGGCGAGATCGAACTCGACCCGGACCTCGTGCTCTTCGTGATCCTGCCGCCCCTGTTGTGGTCGGCCGGCATCGAGAGCAGCTACCTGGCCCTGCGGCGCAACGTGCGCCCGATCGCGCTGCTGGCGGTCGGCCTGCCGCTGGCCACGACGGTCGCCGTCGGCGTCGTGGCTTTTCAGACCGTCCCGGAGTTGACGATCCCGGCCGCGCTGACCCTGGGGGCGATCGTCGCCCCGCCGGATGCGGTGTCGGCCACCGCGGTCGGCCGCCGGGTCGGCCTGCCGCGGCGCACGATGACGTTGCTGGGTGGCGAGAGCCTGCTCAACGATGCGACCGCGCTGACCGCGTACAAGGTGGCGCTCGCCGCTGCCGTCGGAGCCGCGACGAGCTGGGGTGACGGGCTATTCACGTTCGCGCTCGCGGCGGCGGGCGGCGTCGTGGTGGGCGCGGTGCTGGGGTCGCTGCTCGCGTGGATCCGGGGGCGGCTTCGCGATCCGCTCGTCGAGAGCGCGCTCGGGCTGGTCGCGCCGTTCCTGATCTACCTGGCCGCCGAGGAGATCCGCGGTTCGGGCGTGCTCGCGGTCGTGGTCGCCGCGCTGATCGCCGGACAGCGCTCGACCCGCGCGAGCTACGCGACCCGGCTGCAGGACTTCGCCGTGTGGAAGGCGGTCCAACTGGTGCTCGAGTCGTTCGCCTTCCTGATGATCGGCCTGCAGCTGCCGAAGGTGGTCAGCGAACTGGCCGGGATCTCCGCGGCGACGATCGCGATCGCTTCGGCGAGCGTGCTGGCGACCGTCATCGTCGTGCGGATCGTGTGGATGTATCTGTTCGCCTATCTGCCGCGGCTGCTCTCGCCGCGGATCCGCCGCAACGAAACGGCCCCAACCCCGGCGCAGGTGTTCGTGCTGGCGTGGGCGGGCATGCGCGGCGTTGTCTCGCTGGCCGCCGCGTTCGGCGTCCCGGTCGCGACGCTGTCCGGGGCTCCGTTCCCCGGCCGGCCCCAGCTGGTGTTCCTGACGTTCGTCGTGGTGGTCGGCACCCTGCTGTTGCACGGCCTGACGCTGCCGTGGTTGATCCGCCGGCTCGGGGTGACCGGTGAGGAGTCGACCGCTGACGCGAAAGCCGAAGCGGCGGCGCAGGACAGGGCCTCGAGGGCGGCGGCGCAGCGGCTCGAGGAGCTGCTGGCCGAGGGGCGGGACGGCGAGGTCCCCGCCATGGCCGGCGATGTGCTGCGGGCCTGGAACGCCCAGAGGCGCAAGTCGGCGTTCGAGCGGCTCGAGCGCGGTGGTACCGCCGCAGATACGGATACAGAGAGCCCGTCGGCGGCGTTCCGCAGGCTGCGGCTGGAGATGCTCGCCGCCGAGCGGGCCGCGTTCATCGCCGAGCGCGACGGCGGCCGCATCGACGACGAGGTGCTGCGTTCGGTGCTGCACAACCTCGACCTCGAGGAGGCGACGCTCAACTCGAGATAGCGGACTCTTCGAGCCGGCGGCGGAAGCGGCGCATGGCGTCGATGAGCGCACCGAATGTGCGATGCGCCGCCGCCAGGTCATCATCGGGCAGACCCGCGAGCGCGTCGTGGGTGGTTTCACCGAGCGGGGTGAAAAATCCTCGGGCGACGTCCATTCCGTGATCGGCCACCCGCAGGATCACCTTGCGGCGGTCGCGGGGATCGGATTCGCGCCGGAAGTGGCCCGACGCGATCATCCGCTCGACGAGGTAGGTGATCGCGGCGGCCGACATTCCCATCCGCTTGCGCAGGTCCCCGGCGGTCAACGGCGCGCCCTCGGTCTCGGCGACCATCACGTGCAGCAGCGCGCGAAAGTCGTTGGCCGCGACGTCATGTCGGCTCGCGAACAGCCGGCCGATCTCGTCGGATTCGGCGTTCATCGCCCGCACGTCGGCGGCGATCGACGCCTCCAGTGCGTCGCGGTCCTCTGGCACGCCGAAAGCATAGGCCGAGTCGGAGGGCGCGGTTTGATTATTAGTTAAGTTTTTGAAATATTTGTTGTCATGTCCCGTCGCCTCTCCTGGATCCTCGCGGTGCTCGTCGTGCTGCTGTCCGGCGCGCTGATGGGCCTCGTCGGCAGCGACGACTCGAGCGCGCGGTCGCCGGTGCCCGTACCTGACTCCGCCGAATCGGCGCGGGTCGACGAGCTGCGCGCGCAGTTCCCCGGCGGTGACCGCGTCCCTGCGATCGTCGTGCTCACCCGCGCCGACGGTACGCCGCTGAGCCCCGCCGACGTCGATGCCGTCGAACGGAAGTGGCCCGCGGTACAGGTATCCGAGGACGGCGCGGCCGCCCTCGCGGTGGTGCCGATGAGCTCCGAGCTCAGCGGCTTCGAGCTCACCGACGAGGTCGAGACGGTCCGCGCGCAGGCCGCCGAGGGACTGCCCGAGGGCCTGCGCAGCGAGGTCACCGGCGGGCCGGCGTTCGGCGCCGACATCGCGAACTCGTTCTCCGGCGCGAACTTCACGCTGCTCGCGGTCACCGCGACCGTGGTGGCGCTGCTGCTGATCATCACCTACCGCTCCCCCGTGCTGTGGTTGGTGCCGCTGGCGGTGATCGGATTCGCCGACCGCGTCGCCGCCGTCCTGGGCACCGCCGTCGCCCAGGCGGTCGGCATGAGGCCGGATGGTTCGACGTCGGGCATCACCAGCGTGCTGGTTTTCGGCGCGGGCACCAACTACGCGCTGCTGCTCATCTCGCGGTATCGGGAAGAGTTGGGCCGCACGAAGAATCACCACGATGCGCTGGACACCGCGGTGCGGCGGGCGGGGCCGGCAATCATCGCCAGCAACGCCACCGTGGTGCTGGCGTTGCTCACGCTGGTGTTCGCGTCGTCGCCGAGCGTGCGCAGCCTCGGTGTACAGGCCGCCGCGGGCCTGATCGTCGCCGCGGTGTTCGTGCTGCTGGTGTTGCCCCCGCTGCTCGGCCTCTTCGGCAAGCGCCTGTTCTGGCCGTTCATCCCGAAAATCGGCGACCGCGTTCTCACCGACAGCGGTATCTGGCACCGCATCGCGGAGTCCGTGGCCCGCAGGCCCGGCCGCGTCGCGACCACCGCGATCGCAGGCCTCGCGCTGCTGTGCATCGGGTTGTTCGCCACCCCGATCGGGCTGTCGCAGACCGAACAGTTCCGGGTGCAGGCCGAGTCGGTCAGCGGCTACTCGCGGCTTGCCGAGCACTTCCCCAGCGGCCTGACCGATCCCACCCGCGTCATCGCGGCCACCGACCGCGCCGCCGCGGTCCAGCGCGCGATCACCGAGACCCCGGGCGTGGTGTCGGCCAACCCAGCGGGCGAGACTCCCGACGGCCTGACGCAGTGGTCGGTGGTGCTCGACGCCGAACCGGCATCGGATCGGGCCTTCGAAACCGTTGACGCCCTGCGGGATTCGGTGCGAGACGCCGACCCCCAGGCCTTGGTGGGTGGCTCCGATGCCACCGCCCGCGACGCCAGCGCCGCCGCCTCCCGCGACCGTGCGGTGGTGATTCCGGCGATCCTGGTCGTGGTGCTCGCGGTGCTATACGTGTTGCTACGCGCCGCGCTGGCACCGCTGATCCTGGTGGCAGTCACGGTCCTCAGCGCCCTGGCCGCACTCGGCCTGGGTGGGTGGGCCAGCGTGCACGTGTTCGGCTTCCCCGCGCTCGACAACACCACACCGCTGTTCGCGTTCCTGTTCCTCGTCGCGCTCGGCGTGGACTACACGATCTTCCTGGTCACCCGCGCACGCGAGGAGACCCCCGAACACGGCACGCGCGGCGGGATCGTGCGCGCGGTCTCGGCGACGGGTGCGGTGATCACCAGCGCGGGCATCGTGCTGGCCGCGGTGTTCTGCGTGCTCGGCGTGCTGCCGTTGATCGTGCTGACGCAGATCGGCATCATCGTCGGCCTCGGCATACTGCTCGACACGTTCATCGTGCGCACGGTGATCATCCCTGCGCTGTTCACGCTCATCGGACCGCGCATCTGGTGGCCGGCGCTCAAGGACCAGAACTCGCCGTCCGAGGACGCGGCGGCACACGGTCGGCGCCGCGCGGGACAGGCCGCCGACCCGGGCTAGCGGGTAGCGTCGGGTCATGACGCAAGCACCGGAGCTGCCGCCCCTGCACATGCGTCGCGACGGCTTCGACCCAACCCCGGCGCTGGCGCAGGTCCGCGAAGGCGCGGGCGTTCGCACCGTCGTCAACTCCTTCGGCATGACGGTGTACCTGGTCACCCGGTACGACGACGTGAAACAGGTGCTGTCCGACCACGAGCGGTTCTCCAACGGGCGCCCTCCGGGTTTCGTGCTTCCCGGCGCGCCCACGCTTTCGGAGGAGGAGCTGGCCAGCTCACGCGCGGGCAACCTTCTCGGCCTGGACCCGCCGGAGCATCAACGGCTGCGCCGGATGCTCACCCCGGAGTTCACGATCCGGCGGATCAAGCGGCTCGAGCCGCGCATCGTCGAGATCGTCGACAGGCACCTGGACATGATGGAAAACGCCGGTGCCCCGGTCGATCTCGTCGAGCACTTCGCGTTGCCGATCCCTTCGCTGGTGATCTGCGAACTGCTCGGCGTCCCCTACGAGGACCGCGACGACTTCCAGCGGCGCAGCGCGCGCCAACTCGACCTCTCGCTGCCGTTCACCGAGCGGCTCGAGCTGCAGCGGGCGGCCCGCGCCTACATGCGGTCGCTGGTCGAACGGGCCCGGCGACAACCGGGCGACGACATCCTCGGCATGCTGGTCCGCGAACACGGCGCCGAGCTCACCGACGACGAACTGGTCGGCATCGCCGGGCTGCTGCTCCTCGCCGGCCACGAGACCACCTCGAACATGCTCGGGCTGGGCACGCTGGCGTTGCTGCGGCATCCCGAACAGCTCGCCGCCGTCCGCGACGACCCCGACGCCGTCGGTCCCGCCGTGGAGGAGCTGTTGCGGTGGTTGTCCATCGTGCACAGCGCGATACCGCGGATCACGACCACCGACGTCGAGATCGCGGGTGTGCCGATTCCGGCCGGGCAGCTGGTGTTCGCGTCGCTGCCGTCGGGTAACCGCGATCCCGACTTCGTCGACGCGCCCGACGTGCTCGACATCGGCCGGGGTGCCGCGGGACACCTCGCGTTCGGCCACGGCGTGCACCACTGCCTCGGCGCGCCGCTGGCCCGGATGGAGATGCGGGTCGCGTTTCCCACCCTGCTGCAACGTTTTCCGGCGCTGCGGCTCGCCGAGGACTTCGACGATGTGCAGTTCCGGTCCTTCCACTTCATCTACGGTCTGAAGTCGCTGTCAGTCGATTGGAGGTGACGAGAAGTGAAGGTGCACGCCGACCGCGACGTCTGCATCCAGGCGGGTAACTGTGTGATGTCGGCCGAGGCCGTTTTCGATCAGGACGACGACGGCATCGTCGTGGTGCTGGTCGATGAGGTTCCCGAGAACGAGCTCGACCACGCCCGCGAGGCCGTGAAACTCTGTCCCTCACAGGCTTTGCGCCTGGTCGACTAATCCGTGCGCGCCCGGTGGGCGAGCAGTTGCACGCTGACCACCAGGACCCACACCGGGAAGATCAGCGTCAGCCACATGCTGACGTCGGCGGCCAACAGCACCCCGACCGCCACGACGTACGTGGTGACGGCCAGCCACCGCGGCATCAGCCGCGTCCGCAGCCAGATCGTGGCCAGCGAGATCATGAACACCGCCGCCATCCGCAGCGCATAGGTCTTCGAGATCGTCATTAGCATCATCTGACCGAATGCGGCGACGTCGGGATGTGTTGCGGCACCGCTTCGTTCGAGGCCGACCCCCACGGCGACCGACGAGAACATCATCGCCAGGAACAGCAGGCCGCTGCCGAGGAAGACGGTCGCGAAGAACTTGTCCTCGTATCGGCCCATCCCGTCGCGCAGCACACCCATGAACCACAGGAACGCGATGCCCGCGAACGGCATGAGGATCGCGGCGATCCGCATGTTGACGCTGTGCTCAAGCACCCACTGCGAGCCCGGTTGCCCAGCCTCGGGCAGGTCCACGCGGATCAGGACGAGCGCCGCCGCGAACAACAGCGCGAAGGCCACGCCGGCCAGCGCGGCCGAGCGCGGGGTGGTCAGGCGTCGCGGCCGCTGGTCGGCCCGCTCGGAACTCACGCGGTGATCGTGTCATCGGATCTCCGAAGGTGCGGGCGGATCGCGATTTTCACCTCAGCGGCGCTCGCTCACCGGTCCCGGCGCACCCGCGTCACGGCTGCCCGGCGAGCAGCTGGATCATCAACCCGTTCGCCTCGGCGAGCAGGTTGTCGTCGGGGTCGCGCAATTCGGCGTTTATGAAAGCCTTGCGCCCCTGGGCTTCCCGCAGCCAGCCGCGTGCGGTGAGCTTGGTGTCTATCGGGGTCACCTTGCGGTAGTCGACGTGCAGGAACCCGGTCCGGCTGATCGGGCGGCCGACGGCGTGGATCACCATGCCGAACATGGAGTCGAACAGCAGCGGCAGCACCCCGCCGTGCACCGCCGAGTTGCCGCCCACGTGGTAGCGGCTGAACGTGACCTCCAGCTCGACCCCGTCCGCCTCGAACTTGGTCACCACCCACGGCGGCATCAGCAGGCTGCCCGCACCGGGCAGTGACGGCGTGCGGTTGGCGGGGCCGACACCCTCGTGGGCGCGGTACGGGTCGAGCAGCTTCACCAGTTCCTCTACCCGGTCGGCCGCCTCGTCCCAGGTGTCCGGGCCCGGGTCCGCCGAGACCGCGAGGTCCTGCGCCTGGCGCATCGCGGTGAGGAAGCGTTCGAAACCGGGTCCGGGTTGGGCCGGCTCGTACACCGGAAACCCGCCGTGGCGGTCGTATTCGGGGTCGACCCGCCGTGGGTCGAGCCCGTAGTCGGCGCTCATCACGAACTCGCCAGAATGTCGCGTCGCACGATGGTCTGGTCCCGCCCGGGGCCGACACCGATGCACGAGACATGCGCCCCGGCAAGCTCTTCCACCCGCAGCACGTAGTCGCGCGCCTTGGCGGGCAGGTCGTCGAATTCGCGTGCGCCGGAGATGTCCTCCCACCAGCCGGGCAACTCTTCGTAGATCGGCTCGGCCAGCGCGATGTCCGACTGGGTCATGGGCATGTCGTCCAACCGCTTTCCGTTCACCCGGTAACCGACGCACACGGGCACGGTCTCGAGGCTGGACAACACGTCGAGCTTGGTCAGGAAGTAGTCGGTGATGCCGTTGACCCTGGTGGCGTATCGGGCGATGACGGCGTCGAACCATCCGCACCGCCGCCGGCGGCCCGTCGTCACACCGAACTCGCCGCCCGTCTTGGACAGGTACTCGCCCTTCTCGTCGAACAACTCGGTCGGGAACGGCCCCGACCCCACCCGCGTCGTATAGGCCTTGAGGATGCCGAGCACCGTGGTGATCCGCGTCGGCCCGATACCCGACCCGACGGCGGCGCCGCCGGCCGTCGGATTCGACGACGTCACAAAGGGATACGTGCCGTGGTCGACGTCGAGCAGGGTGCCCTGGGAGCCCTCCAGCAGCACCGTCTCGCCCTTCTCCAGCGCCGTGTTGAGCAGGTAGCGGGTGTCGGCGATGCGATGCTTGAAGCCCTCGGCCTGCTCGAGCAGGCTGTCGACCACCTCAGCGGCATCGAGCGCCTTGCGGTTGTAGATCTTGACGAGCACCTGGTTCTTGAATTCCAGTGCGGCTTCGATCTTTTCGGCCAGCAGCACGGGGTCGAGCACGTCGGCCATGCGGATGCCGATGCGCGCGATCTTGTCCTGGTAGCAGGGACCGATACCGCGTCCGGTGGTGCCGATCTTCTTGCTGCCCGCGTACCGCTCGACGACCTTGTCGATCGCGACGTGGTACGGCATGAGCAGGTGGGCGTCGGCGGAGATCAGCAAGCGCTCGGTGTCGACGCCGCGATCGACCAGCCCCTGCAGTTCGGTCAGCAGCACACCGGGGTCGACCACCACGCCGTTGCCGATGACGTTGGTGACGCCTGGGGTGAGGATGCCCGAGGGGATGAGGTGCAGAGCGAAGTTCTCACCGGTCGGCAGCACGACGGTGTGACCGGCGTTGTTGCCCCCCTGATACCGCACCACCCACTGGACACGTCCACCGAGCAGGTCGGTGGCTTTACCTTTGCCCTCGTCGCCCCATTGCGCGCCGATGAGCACGATTGCCGGCATGACTAGGACCTCGCAATTCCCGGCTACTCTTGCACCCAAACCTTATTGCAGCCGGTGAGACACCCTATCCCAGCACTTGCGAGGAGCCGAACTTGAACACCGCCGACGTTGTGGTGTTGCGTTTCGGCCGGCATCGCGTGCCGCGGGTATTGCGCGGGCTTCCGGTTGCCGACGACCCCGATGTCGCCTGCCGCCGTTTGATCGTCGTCGGCTCCGAAGCGGACCTGGCGACGGTACTGACCGGTCTGCTGCGCACCGACCGGCTCGATGTCGAGGTGGCCCACGTGCGGCGCCCCTGGCACGCGCGCCGGGCCCTGCGCGGGCAGGCCACCCGGGTACCGCTCATCCGCGACGACAGGGGAACCGCGCTGGTCGGCGTCGCGTTCTGGCTGGGCGAGAGCGGGCTCGAGAAGGGTTCGCCACCGGTCAAGCTGACCGGTGAGGCGGTCGTCGACGACGAGGTGCTGTTCGACGGGGCGGTGACCGGGGTGCGGATCGAACCCACGCCGACGATGCCGGGGCTGCGCGCGAGCGTGCTGTCCCCCCGCATGCGGCCGCGCCGGTGGGTGACGGGGCGCGCCGCCCAGCTCGGCAGCACCGGCGCCATCGTGGTGCGCGACGGGGTGATGGCCTCGCGTCCGGTCCGGCGCTCGACGTTCTACCGGCACACCGAAGGCTGGCTGCGGGTCTTCTGACCTCCGGTAGCGTCGACGCGTGAGCGTTCGCCCGCTGCACCAGTCGGTGCGGCCCAGCCCCGTCTTCCTGGCCATCGTGGCGGCCACGGTGGCCGGTGGCGTGGTGGCGTGGACCTGCACGACGGAGACCTCGCGACCCCTGGCCTACGTCGGGGTGTTCACGTTCGTGATCGCGGGCTGGGTGGTGTCGCTGTGCGTGCACGAGTTCGCCCACGCCTACACCGCGTGGCGGTTCGGCGACCGCGATGTCGAGGTGCGCGGCTACCTCACGCTCAACCCGTTGAAGTACTCCCATCCGCTGCTGTCGATCGGGTTGCCGGTGTTGGTCATCGCGATCGGCGGGATCGGCCTGCCCGGCGGCGCGGTGTACGTCCGCACGAATTGGATGACCCCGCGTCAGCGCACGATGGTCAGCCTGGCCGGGCCGTTCACCAACCTGGTGTTCGCGGCGCTGCTTTTGGTGCTGACCAGTGCGCTCTTCGACCCGGCACACGGCGTGTTCTGGGCGGGTATGGCGTTCCTCGGGTTCCTGCAGGTAACCGCGTTCGTGCTGAACATGCTTCCGGTGCCCGGGCTCGACGGGTACGGCGCGCTCGAACCGCACCTGAGCCCGCAGACCCAACGGGCGGTGGCCCCCGCCAAGCAATGGGGGTTGCTGATCCTGCTGTTGCTGCTGTTCAGCCCCGGGTTGAATCGGTGGTTCTGGCAGCTGGTGTTGTGGTTCTTCGACTTCTCGGGAGTCGCGCGTCCGTTGGTCTGGCTGGGCAGCGATCTGACCCGCTTCTGGTCGGCCTGGTTCTAGCGACGCCACGCGCGGCCGCCGCGCCCTTGCGACATATGCGGACTTGCGCATAGATTGCTGGCATGGGCGCCGGGCACGATCACAGCGGAGGCGATACCCGCGTCAGCCGGATGGTCATCGCCGCGGCGATCCTCACCACCTTCTTCGTGGTAGAGCTCGTCACCGCGCTGCTCATCGACTCCATCGCGCTGCTGGCCGACGCCGGGCACATGCTGACCGACCTGGTCGCGATGTTCATGGGCCTGACAGCGGTGCTGCTCGCCCGTAAGGGCAGCGCCTCACCGGCACGCACCTACGGCTGGCACCGCGCCGAGGTCTTCACCGCCGTCGCCAACGCGGTGCTGCTGCTCGGCGTCGCGGGCTTCATCCTGTTCGAGGCGATCGAGCGGATCGGCGACGCGCCCGACGTGCCCGGTGTGCCGATGATCGTCGTGGCGCTGGCGGGCCTGGTGGCCAACGCGATCGTCGTGCTGCTGCTGCGCTCGCACTCCGAGAAGAGCCTGGCGGTCAAGGGCGCCTACATGGAGGTCGTCGCCGACACCGTCGGCAGCATCGGGGTGCTGATCGCGGGCATCGTCACGGTCACGACGCATTGGCCGTACGCCGACGTCGTGGTCGCGGTGTTCGTCGCGCTGTGGGTGTTGCCGCGGGCGTTCTCACTGGCCCGCGCGGCCCTGCGGATCCTGTCGGAGACCTCGCCCGCCCACATCGACGTCGAGGAGTTGCGGACCGCGCTGTGCGCGGTCGAGGGTGTGACCGATGTGCACGATCTGCACGTCTGGACCCTGGTGCCGGGCAAGGACATGGTCACCGCGCACCTCACCAGCGACCGGGATTCGGCGCTGGTGCTCGACGACGCGCGGGCGGTGTTGACCGAACGGGGCCTCGACCACGCGACGGTTCAGGTGGAACCGGGCGACGGCTCCGGGGACTGCAACTGCGAGGCGGAGTAGTCAGGCGAGCCCGAGTTCGGCCCGCGCCGACGGATCGCAGTCGTCGAGCAGGTCCAGGCAGCGCTGGTTCTCGTCCGTCTCGCCGATCGCGTCGGCCGCCCGCGCCAGGGCGGCGACACAGCGCAGGAACCCGCGGTTGGGCTCGTGGCGGTAGGGCACGGGGCCGAAGCCCTTCCAGCCGTTGCGGCGCAACTGATCCAGCCCGCGGTGGTAGCCGGTGCGCGCGTAGGCGTAGGCCGTGATCGCCCTGTCGTCCGCGAGCGCCTCCTCGGCCAGCGTCGCCCACGCGATCGACGCGGAGGGATGCGCGGCCGCCACGATGGCGGGCTTCTCGCCCGAGGCGAGTTCGGCTTCGGCGTCGCTGTCGCCGGGCAGCAGTACCGGGTCCGGACCCAGGAGATCACCCATCCCTGTCATGACCCCCATTGTGCCCGTGTGCGTCGGCGCCGCCGGCACCGCACGGGTCCGAGCGCGGACGGCCGGGCGATGACTAAGCTTCCCGCCGTAGCGTCGTAAGGGAGGACCGCAGCGGGCATGTCGAATCCATCAGGGCCTGACCAGCCGGAAGACGTTCCGGAAGGGTCGGACGCCTCGGACGTTGGAGCCTCCGAGAACCCCGAAACACCCGAAAGCGACGACGCTGCGCCGGACGACGCCCACAGCGGGGTCGACGCCGAGGACCGCGAAGGTGAGCCGGCCACCGAGGTGATCGAACCGCACGCCGACCACGAACCGGCGACCGAGGTGATGGCGAGCGCCCAACCGCCCACCGAGCCGGCGTCGGCCCTCGATCAGGGCGAGCGCCGGTTCACGGCGCCGTCGGGATTCGACGCCGGCACGACGCAGAGGATCGACACCCCGGTCGAACCCGCCACCGAAGTGTTCGCCTCACCCGGCGTCCCAGGACAGAAACCCGTTGCCCCGCAGGTCATTCCGCCGCGTGGGGAAGCGCCCAGGCCGCCGCAGCAGCGGCGCAGCTGGGGTTGGGTGGTGGCCGTGGTGCTCGTCATCGCCGCGCTGGTGGCGATCGCCGTGCTGGGCACCGTCCTCTTGACCCGGGACTCGCAGCCGAAGGTGTCGCAGGAGGAGATGGTCCGCACCACCATCGAGGAGTTCGACACCGCGATCCAGAACGGGGATCTGGCGAAACTGCGCAGTATCACCTGCGGCAGCAAGCGCGACAGCTACGTCAAGTACGACGACAAGACCTGGGCGGAGATCCACGAACGGGTCGCGGCCGCAAAGCAGTATCCGGTGGTGGCGAGCATCGACCAGGTGGTGATCAACGGAGACCACGCCGAGGCGAACGTCACCGCGTTCATGGCCTACGCCCCGCAGACCCGTTCGACGCGAAGTTTCGATCTGGAGTTCCGCGACGACCAGTGGAAGGTCTGCCAGGCGCCCCAGTAGCTACTGCCCGGCGGTGACCGACCGTCCGGCGCTGTGCAGATCCCGGCACGCCTCGACGACGCGCTCGCTCATCGACGCCTCGGCCTTCTTCAGGTAGCCGCGCGGATCGTAGGCCTTCTTGTCCCCGACCTCTCCGTCAATCTTCAACACGCCGTCGTAATTGGTGAACATGTGCGCCGCGATCGGTCGGGTGAACGCGTACTGGGTGTCGGTGTCGACGTTCATCTTCACCACGCCGTAGCGCAGCGCGTCCTCGATCTCGGATTTCAGCGAACCGGAGCCGCCGTGGAAGACGAAGTCGAAAGGCTTTGCGTCCGACGGTAATCCGAGCTTCGCGGCGGCGACCTTCTGCCCTTGGTCGAGAATCTCGGGCCGCAGTTTCACGTTGCCCGGCTTGTACACCCCGTGCACGTTGCCGAACGTCGCCGCCAGCAGGTACCTGCCGTGTTCGCCGGCCCCGAGCACCTCGACGGTCTGCTCGAAATCCTCCGCCGTGGTGTAGAGCTTGTCGTTGATCTCGTTGGCGACGCCGTCCTCCTCGCCGCCGACGACGCCGATTTCGATCTCCAGCACGATCTTCGCCGCGGCGGCGTCCTTGAGCAATTCGCGTGCGATCTCAAGGTTTTCGTCGAGCGGCACGGCCGAGCCGTCCCACATGTGCGACTGGAACAGCGGTTGCCCGCCGCCGGAGACGCGTTGCTGCGAGATCGCGAGCAGTGGACGCACGTAGGTGTCGAGCTTGTCCTTGGGGCAGTGGTCGGTGTGCAGCGCCACCGTGACCGGATACTTCGCGGCGATGACGTGAGCGAACTCTGCGAGCGCGACCGCGCCGGTGACCATGTCCTTGACACCGAGCCCGGACGCGAATTCGGCGCCGCCCGTTGAGAATTGGATGATGCCGTCGCTGCCGGCGTCCGCGAAGCCCTTGATGGCGGCGTTGACGCTCTCCGACGACGTGCAGTTGATGGCCGGGAAGGCGTAGCCGTGCTCCTTGGCCCGGTCGAGCATCTCCCCGTACACCTCGGGCGTTGCGATGGGCATGAGCCCTCCTCTTGCCGGTTTCGGTGATTATCCCACCGCCGGGCGCGGTTCACATGGTCAAGACCATGCGGTACCGCGCGCGGCCCTCCTCCATCGCGGCGAACGCCTCGGCGGCCTCCGCCAGCGGTCGCTCCTCGATCCTCGCGCGCACCCCACTCTGCACGGCGAAGTGCATGGTCTCCTCGACGTCGCGCGAGGTGCCCGACGGATGACCGCTGACGCTCAGCCCGTCGTTGATCAGCTGGATCGGGGCGATCGGCAGCGGGTCGGCCGTGACGCCGATGATGACGAGCTCACCCTGGGGCGCCAGGCCGCCGACCGTGTCGGCCATCGCCTGCGAATTGGCCGCGGTCGCCAGCACCACCGCCGCACCGCCGAGGTCCTTCAGCGCCGCCGCGACGTCGACGGCCCTGGAGTCGATGTAGTGGTGGGCACCCAGTTCGCGCGCGTCGGCCTCCTTGTCCGCACCGCGCGCGATGGCCACGGTCTCGAAGCCCATCGCCCGCGCGAACTGCACGCCGAGGTGGCCGAGGCCCCCGACGCCGAGCACGGCCACCAGGTCACCGGATTTGGCCCTCGTATGGCGCAGGCCGTTGAAGGTGGTCACGCCCGCGCAGCCCATGGGTGCGGCCTCGGCGAACGACAGCTCGTCGGGGATGCGGGCCAGCGCGGTGACCGGCGCGACCATCGATTCGGCGTAACCGCCGGGATAGTGCCAGCTGGGCACCTGCATGCGTTCGCACTGCATGAACTGGCCCTTGCGGCAGGGCACGCAGCGGTTGCAGTTGCCGCCGAACCATCCGACGGCGACGCGGTCGCCGACGGCGAAGTCCTCGACGTCGGGTCCGACCTCGGCGATGGTCCCCGCGACCTCGTGGCCCAGCGTGATGGGCCAATTCAGGTTCGGGAAGCCGCCGGCGACGAAGCCGTGATCGGTGCCGCACACACCACAGGCGGCGACGGCGATCCGCACGTGCAGCGGCGGCGGCGAGGCCGTCTCGACGTCGGAGAGGGTGAGGGGACCGCCAACGGATTCGACCAGAACCGCCTTGTGAGTGGGCATAGAGGAACATTAGTGACGCAGCGCGGCGGTCCGCACCCCCTGCGCGCGGACGAAGGCCGTGGTCGCCGCGCCGGTATCTTGGTGAGCCATGACCACCTCGGCCCTCGCGGCGACCGACCAGCTGGCGCTCATGCCGGACTTCCTCGACCCGATGACGCTGCTCGGCTACTTCGGCACGTGGGCGCTGGTCGGGCTGCTGGTGGTGATCTTCGTCGAGTCCGGCGTGCTGTTCCCGGTCCTGCCGGGCGACTCGCTGCTGTTCGTCGCGGGCATGCTGGCCGCGGGCACGGCCGCGCTGGCCGAGGGCGGCGGCGACGTCATCAATTTCCAGCTGTGGCAGTTGCTGGTGTTCATCCCCATCGCGGCCATCCTCGGCGGCCAGGTCGGGTACTGGATCGGGCGCAACATCGGCACCGCGATGTTCAAGCCGAACGCGCGGTTCCTCAAGCAGAAGTACCTCGAAGAGGCGCACGTCTTCTTCGAGCAGCGGGGGCCGTTCGCGATCGTCATCGCGCGCTTCGTCCCGATCGTCCGCACGCTGGCGCCGATCACGGCGGGCGCGGCCCGCATGAGCTATCCGGCGTTCACGTTGTTCAACGTCATCGGCGCGGTCGTCTGGGGCGTCGGGCTGACGCTGCTCGGCTACTGGCTCGGCCGGTTCGAGGTCATCCAGAAGCTGCTCGAGCCGATCGTGATCGCCATCGTGGTGCTCTCGGTGCTGCCGATGTTCATCGAGTGGTACAAGCGGCGCCGCGCCGCCAAACGTGCCGGCATCGCCACGCCTCCGCTCGAAACCGGCGAGCAGCCGGGTTAACGCGTCGGGCGGCTGTTCTCCAGCGCGCGGATCAGGCTGGCCGCGTCCCACGGGCCCTTGTGCCGTTTGCCGTTGACGAAGAACGTCGGCGTCGAGTTGAGGTCCATCAACTCCGCGTCCTGCGCGTCGTCCTGCACGTGGTGCAGCACGGTCGACGGGTGTACCCGCACGTCCTGGTCGAACCGCTCGATTTCGCAACCCGACGCCACGGCGTAGCGGTACATGTCCGACCACTCCAGGTCGTCCTGGTGGCCGAACAGTTCGCGGGCCATCTCCCAGAACCTGCCCTGCAGCGATGCCGCCTCGCTCGCGCGTGCGGCGTCGAAGGCGCGCGGATGGGCCCGCTCCAGAGGTAGATGGCGCCACACGTAGCGCAGGTCGGCGCCGAAGTGCGCGCGCACCTCGTCGATCGCCCCCGTCGCCCTGCTGCAGAAGGGGCATTCGAAGTCGCCGTACTCCACCAGCGTCAGTGGGGCGTCGGGGTCGCCCTTGATGTGGTCGCGGTCCGGGTCGATCGGCCGTAGCAGTTTCAGGCCGATCGGCTCCGGCGGGCTGAGCCAGTCGGTGAGTTTGAAGATCGACCAGCCGAGCAGGAAGGCGACCACCGATGCGATCAGCACGCCGATGATGGCCTGCTCCTTGCGCATCGGATCGTCGATCGCGATGTCGACGATGAAGAGCGAGATGGTGAAACCGATTCCGGACAGTGCGGCGCCCCCCGCGATCCGGCGCATGGCCAGGCCCGGCGCCAGCGCACCGAACCCGGTGCGCTGCATGACCCACGTCGCGGCGGTGATGCCGACGAACTTGCCCACCACGAGACCGGCGACGATGCCCCAGGTCAAGGTCGAGCGCAGTGCCGCCGAGACGCTTTCGGCGTCGAGTTGGACACCGGCGTTGACCAACGCGAACAGCGGCAGCACCAGGAACGAGACGTACGGCCCGACGGTCATCTGCAGGCGCTCGTTGATGGAGATGGAGTCGCGCAGGCCGCGGGTCACCTCCCGCGCGTAGCGCGAGTTCGGCGACTGCCGGAACGCCCGGATGCGTGCGACGACCTCCTCGACCTGGCTGCGTTCGGGCGAGAACACCGGAATCAGCAGGGCCACCGCCACTCCGGCCAGCGTCGGGTGCACACCCGCCATGTACATGCTGACCCACAACGAGAAGCCGAGAGCGGCGTAAGCCGGTCCGCGCGCCGCGGGCAGGAAGCGCACCAGCGCGATGGCCGCGATCAACACGAACGAAACCACAAGCGGGACAACGTCGATGCGGTCGGAGTAGAAAAGCGCGATCACGCACAGCGCGCCGACGTCGTCCACGACGGCGAGGGTGAGCAGGAACGTCCGCAGCCGGGACGGGAACATCGGCTTGATGATCGCCAGGGCACCGATCAAGAACGCGGTGTCGGTGGAGATCACCACGCCCCATGCCTGCGCGTTCTCCCCGGACGGGTTGAGCAACAGGAAGATCGCGGCGGGCACCGCCAGCCCGGCGATCGCCGCCACCACGGGCACCGCCGCCCGCGCCCGGTCGGTGAGCTCGCCGATCGCGAACTCGTGTTTGACCTCGAGCCCGACGATGAAGAAGAAGAACGCCATCAGACCGTCGTTGACCAGGTGCTTGACGGTCAGCTCGAACCGGCTTTCGGCGAACGTGAACCCGACATGGGTGTCCAGCAGCGTCCAATAGCTGTGTGCCCACGGCGAATTCGCCCACAGCAGGGCGGCGAGCGTGAAGAGCAGCAACAGACCCGCCGCGGTGTTCTCACTGGTCTTGCCGGATTTGGCGGTGCCGGTGAAACGAGCGGGCAGCAGGCGGATCGTCCGTGGACCGGCCTCGGTGCTCACGCCTCGGTCACCGCGTGCGCGGCCTCCATCAGCATCCACCCCGACAGCTGCACCGACAGGTCGCGTTCCGGCACCTCCGAGGCGTTGACCGCGCCCTCGACGAACTGGGCCCGCTCCCCTGCGGCGGTGGGGATTTCGGCGGTGCGCTCCCAGAACGCGCCGAATAGCGGCAGTCCGTCGACCGCCTGACGGTTCTGCCACGCCGCCTCCGCCGAGGCGAGCACCAGCGAGCGGGCGGTGTCACGAGCCGCGGAGTCGTCGTCGCCGCGCTGCGGCAGCGTGGTGGCGACGAGTGCGAGGTAACGGGCCAGGATCCCGTTGAACAGGCCGCCGTCACCGCCACCGGCGCCCTTGATGACGCCGTCGGTCGCCATGTGCTCGGCGATCGCGGTCACCAACCGGTGTGCCCGGGCGCCGTGCTGCGGGTCGTCGGTCCGCGCGGCCAGCTCCGTCTCCAGGCCCAGCACCACGCCCTGGCAGTACGTGTACTGCGCCCGCACCAACGAGCCGCCCTTGATCCCGTCGAACACCAGGTGGGTTTCGGGGTCGATCAGGGTCTCGTCGATCCAGTCCGACATCTGCTGGGCGCGGCGCAACCGGTCGTAGCGCGCCAGGTAGATCGCCGCCGGGCCGTTGGCGGGCGCATTGAAGAACTGGTCCTGCTTGCGCCAGGGGATGCCGCCGCCGTCCTCGGGCACCCACGCGTTGACGAACTGGTCGCAGAGTTTCTTCAGCGCCTTGGGCCGCTCGACCGACGCGTGCGTGGCCGCGCGCTCCAGTGCGAGCGCCAGCCACGCCATGTCGTCGTAGTAGTTGTTGACCCAGGACAGGTTGTTGCGCAATCGGTGTGCGCGGATCTGGCGGGCGATCGCCTTCTGCCGCTCCGGTTGCGGATCGCGCAGTTGCGCATCGACCAGGTTGTCCAACAGATGCGCCTGCCACCAGTAGTGCCATGTGCCGAACAACCTGTGCTGCCGCGCCGCGGGCCAGGCGACGACGCCCAATTGGGTGCCCGGCAGGCCCCACAGCCGTCTGACGTGTCGTTTGGCGATCGCGGCCTCAGCGCTGGCTGCGCGGTTGGCCCAGAGCTGATCCATACGTCGATCCTGCCCTACCAGGCCGCGGAAAGGTCCCCGTGTTGAGTGATCCAGGTGTGCATGGCGATGCCCGCCGCGACGCCGGCGTTGATGCTTCGCGTCGAGCCGAACTGCGCGATGGACACGGTCATGGCGGCCCCGGCCTTCGCCTCGGGGGTGATGCCCGGGCCTTCCTGGCCGAAGACCAGCAGGCAGTCCCGCGGCAGCGCGGTGGTCTCGATGCGCTCGGCGCCGGGAACGTTGTCGACGGCGACGACCGTCAGGCCTGCGTCGGTGGCGAACTCGAGCAGCGCGGCGGTGGTGTCGTGGTGGCGCAGCCGTTGGTAGCGGTCGGTCACCATCGCGCCGCGGCGGTTCCATCGCCGCCTGCCGACGATGTGCACGGTGTCGACGGCGAAGGCGTTCGCGGTGCGCACCACGGCGCCGATGTTGGCGTCGTTGCCGAAGTTCTCGATCGCGATGTGCAGCCGGTGTCGCCGCTTGTCGATGTCGGCGACGATCGCTTCCCGCGTCCAATAGCGGTATGCGTCAACGACGTTGCGGGTGTCACCGTCGCGCAGCAGGTCGGGGTCGTAGCGCGGGTCGTCCGGCGGCGGGCCCTGCCACGGGCCGACGCCGGGGCTCTCGCCCCATTCGGTGGGGCCCGGCGGCGGTGGTTCAGTCATCCTTCGTCCACAGCGCGGCGTGCGTGCCGACCAGAGACACCGTCGCGTACAGCAGCGCATTGTTGATCTCGCCCTGGGTGCACAGCGATGCGCGCACCTGGACGGCGTCGCGGGAGGCGTCGGGAAGCACCAGCACCGAGGCGCCGTAGACGTCGCACGCGTGGCTGAGCCCCGGCGGGGGCAGTGTCGGCGCGACCAACACCATCGCGGGCCCACCGCGCCGCTGTGACACCTCGCGGTATTGCTCTGCCAGACCGCCGATCTCGAGCCCGAGCAGCATGTAGCCGTTGCCGGTGAACGCGTTCGGGTCGCCAAGCGCGGTCGGGTCGAGCATGGCGCCGTCGGCGCGGAAGGCGTCCAAGCTCGTCGTGCGGATCGACAACCCGGTGTCGTTGTCCCTGACGGCGGGCAGCCCGACCGGGAACGCCGCGGGATGGGCGACGGTGGTGCCCGGTGTGCGGTCGCGCGGCGAATAGGCGTAGACGCCGCGCACCTGTACCTGGTCACGGGCGGGCCCGATGCACACGGTGCCCGTGAGTCGGTCCGGGTTCGGGGCCGAGAGTGGTTGGACCCCAAGATCGGTCACGTCGCGACAGCTTTCGAGAGCGTTGGCCTCGATGGGATGTGCGAGCGCCCCGTACAGGCCGAACCGGATGTCCTCGGGTTTGGCGTGTTCCCCTCCGGCCTCCGACGGGGACGCGTCGACGTCGAACAGCACGTAGTCGCCCTCGAAGCGCAGGTTGGACACCGACATGTTCCAGCCCAGCGTCGCGAGCGATTCGCCGATGGTCGCGGTCTGGGCGGCGTACGGATGGGCGGACGCGTCGTCCTTGGAGCACGCCGATACCGCGACGACGACGACCGCGGTCAGCACCGCGATCAGCGCACGCACGTACGCGGTGCCCTATGTCCGGCCACGGCCCCTACCCACGACCTTGTTCATGGCGCGCACCAGGTTTCGCGGGACCATCCGGCCACCGGTGGTGAGCACCTTGTACTGCACGCCGGGAATGATCACGATCTTGCCCTTGGCCACGTCGGCCAAGGTCTCGCGAACCACGTCGTCGACCTCGAGCCAGAACCACGACGGTGTGCCGTTCATGTCGATGCCCGCCCGCTGGTGGAACTCGGTGCGCACGAAGCCCGGGCACACCGCGTGGACCCCGACGCCAGTGCCGCCCAGGCCATTGGCCAGGCCTTCGGAGAACGAGATCACCCACGCCTTCGAGGCCGAGTACGTCGAACCGCGGCCGGGTAGCAGTCCGGCCACGCTGGCCACGTTGATGACCGTGCCGCGCCCGGCGTCGAGCATCGGGGGCAGCGCCGCGTGCGTCAGCTGCATGACGGCCGTGACGTTGACGTCGAGCTGCGACTGCAGCACCGAGTAATGCGAGCTCCAGAACTCCCCGGAGGTGCCGAACCCGGCGTTGTTGACCAGCACCTGCACCCCCTCGGCGAGCCGGTCGGCCACCTTCGCCCGGTCGGAGGCCTCGGCGAGGTCGGCGGTGAGCACCTCGACGGTCGCCCCGGCCTCGTCATGCAGTTCGGCGGCCAGGCGCTCGAGCCTGCCGCCGTCGCGGGCCACCAGCACGAGGTCGTGGCCGTCGCGGGCGAACCGGCGCGCGAAGCCCGCGCCGATACCGGACGTCGGTCCGGTGATCAGGGCGACGGGTCGAGCCATGCGCTAGAGACTACTTACCGCTGATAGTGCGGCGACTGCCGTCCGTTGCGCGACGGTGGTTGCCGTCGGGCGTCTGGTGCGGGTTCGCCGCGGCCCGCCGCCGGGGTGAGCGGTCGGCTGAGCGAGCAGCTGCGCCCCGCC
>JBNMQV010000028.1:0-63722 GCA_050205545.1 Mycolicibacterium celeriflavum | reverse complement strand
GCACGGGTCCGGGTCGTCGGGGTTGCACATGCCCGGGGCGGCCAGTTTGGCCAACACCGCATCCAAGGTGGCGCGCGCCTCGGGGGTCAACCGTCCGCGCACCGCGCTCATCCCGTCGGCGCCTTGCGGGCCGATCTCGAAGAAGCGTTTGCGGATCCGCTCACGCTCGGCCTCCTCGGGCGCGGCGCCGTCCTCATCGAGCAGCGCCATCAACCGATCGGCGACCTTGCGTAACTCCTCGGGGCGCAGCCCGGCCCCGGTGCGGGCCAGATCTGCCTCGGCCAACTCACGGGCTTGATAGTTCACATACGCGGGCAGCTGATCGAAAAACCGCTCGATCAACGCCACCTGCTCGCCCCCCAACGCCCCCCGCGCCTGCGCCGCCGCCGTGTTCTCCAACACCGGCGCCAACGGTTCACCGGTCAACGCCCGGCGCGGGCCCAGCACCGCCGCCGACGCGATACGCCGCTTGGCCTCCTTATACGAGATCTGCAACGCAGTGGCGATCGCCTCCGGCCACGAACACGCCCCCACCACCCGCGGGTCGGCCGAGGTTTGCAGGCCGGCGATCACGGCATGATCGACCACCGGAAGGCGCCGGCGCACCCGCTCACACCGAAACAACACCTCCATCAGATCGCGCGACCCCAACCCGTCCGGCGAGGCGTCGACAAGCTCATCCAGGGCGGAATCCAACGCATCAAGAGCCTTCACCACCCGCTCCCGACCACACACCCCGCCCACACTCATGGCTAGGAAGCCGCCTGACCGAGACGCCGCTGCGCCTCTCCCTGTGAGATGCGCAGGCGTCTGGCCACATACCGCGGCGTCGCGCCGCGGTCGAGAAGGAGTCGGCCGAACAACCGTTGTTCGAGCGCCGCCATCTGGTTGTCGAGCTTGTCGAGCTGCTCGATCAGCGCGTACAGCTCGGTGCGCGTCAGCCCGTCGAGCCGGCACGTCGCGAGCTCCCGGGAGAGCGAGTCCAACTCAGTGAGCACGTCGGAGAAATGATTCGAACGCATGTACGAAAGCCTAGCGCTGGGGTCCGACAACCCAGGGAAAGTTATCCACAGGGACCGCTGAAGCACAAGGAATTAATCGGACCACAGTCCGGTTACCGATGACATGCCTGCCATCACCGCCGACACGCTCACACTGCCCCGCATCGCCGCGGCCGGACCGTCCGACACCGATCGGCCCGTCCGGTCGATCACCACTGGACCCCGCGGATTCGAGGGCGAGGGCTTCCCCGTCGTCCGCGCCTTCGCCGGCGTCTCCGCCGCCGATCTCGACCCGTTCGTCCACATGGACCAGATGGGCGAGGTGGAGTACGAACCGGGCGAACCGCGCGGCACCGACTGGCATCCACACCGCGGATTCGAAACCGTCACCTACATGATCGACGGCCGGTTCGCGCACCAGGACTCCCACGGTGGCGGCGGGCTGATCACCGACGGCGCCACCCAATGGATGACCGCGGGCTCGGGCATCCTGCACATCGAGACGCCGCCCGCCGAACTCGTCGAGAGCGGCGGCGTGTTCCACGGCATCCAGCTGTGGGTCAACCTGCCCCGCAAGGACAAGTTCGCCACGCCGCGATACCAGGCGATCGAGGGCGACCAGGTGAAGCTGCTGTCCTCCGACGACGGCGGCGCGCTGCTGCGGATCATCGCCGGCGACGTCGACGGACACACCGGCCCGGGCGCCACGCACACTCCGATCACGTTGGCGCATGCGACGCTTCAGCCCGGCGCGCGCCTCGACCTGCCCTGGAGGCGCGACTTCAACGCGCTGGTCTACGTCTTGTCCGGGCGCGGTGCGGTCGGCCCCGTCGAACACCCGATCCAGCAGGGGCAGCTTGCCGTGCTCGGGCCCGGCGACCGAATTCGACTGCGAGCACAGCAGAACCAAGACTCCAACCGCCCCGCCCTCGAGGTTCTGATCCTTGGCGGCCGACCGATTCGCGAACCCGTGTTCCAGTACGGGCCGTTCGTCATGAACAGCAGGTCCGAACTGATCGAGGCGCTCGAGGATTACCAGGCCGGCAAGTTCGGCACCATCCCGCCGGACGCCCTCATGCCTCACCGCCCTTAGCCGTCCGAGCGGGTGCGGGTTTCGGGTACAGCAGATTCAACGCCCCGAGATGCGCCGCGACCGTCACCAACGGAAGCGCCGCGGACACCGCCAGCTCATCGTCGGTGGCCTCGGCGCGCAGGGCCAAGACGAAATCGTCGCTCAGCGGCGGCAGCGAATGCACGGGCCCGCCAGTCGCTTTCGCGCAGATGGCCTCCGCGTGCGATTCGAGCACTTCACGCGTCGCGGGGTAGGTCTCGTGCGGCGGCGGCACGACGTCGGCGATCAGCTCGGCGGCGGCGCGCAGCCTGACGGCGCGGTTCGCCGAACGCACTGCGGGACCACGGATGTCGGTGGGGCCGCTGCTCTCCGAAAGGAACTGTCGCACCGCGTCATCCAGCGTCCGGGTCGACCGCAACGCCTCCTGGCTCAGCGAGAGAACCCGATTAGTGGCCTCCTCCGACGCGCCGCGGGTCACCCTCAGCACTGCCTCCCAGAGGAACGTCGCACCGACGGCGAACGCGTCGTCGATGGCCCGCTCCAACCGGGTACCGGCGCCCCGCGGCCACAACAGCACCGACACCATGATTCCGACCAGGGCACCGATGCCGACGTCCTCGACGCGGATCAGCCCGACGCTCCAACCGGTCGGCGCGATCAGGTTGAAGATGATCAGCACCATCATCGTGAACGCCGCCTGGCCGGCGATGAACGACGCCACCTCCGGAACGAACGCCGAACCGAAGGCCACCACCGGCAGGAGCATCCACATGACGACGGGGTCGACGCCGACCAGCTCGATCAGCCCGACACCCAACAGGAATCCGATCGCCGTGCCCGCGACGGCGCGCACCACTCGCGTGCCGGTGGTCAGCGCGCTGCTCCGCAACACCGACATCGCCCCGAGCACCACCCAGAATCCGTGCTCGAGCGGGAACATATGCGTCACGGCGACCGCCAGCGCCAAGCCCAGGCCCGTGCGAATGCTGTTGCGCAACACCACCGCCCGCGTCGCGAGGAATCCCCGGGTGATGGCGGCGACGGCCGTCGTCTCGGGCATCACCCAGTCCGCGGTCCCGGTCTCGGGCAGGCGCCGACCCAGCACCCGGGCCCACACGGGACGGGCGTCGGCTGCCGCGGCGTTGCGGATGACGCGGCCGGTGACCCCGACCGTCGCCGAAAACGTGCGCCGTCCCAACAACTTCCGGCCCACCGCGATCGCGTCCGCGTCATCCGGTGACCCGAGGATCTCGATGATGTCTTCGCGGTAGCGACCCTGGGCGATCTCGCGGAGTTCGGTGAGCGCCTCGTCGAGATCGGCCGAGCGGACCGCGCGCGCCGAGACATCGGAGATCTGCAGTACGGCAGCCGAATCCCGCAGCACCCGAATCAGCGGGTCCTTCATGTCCCCGAGCAACCGGCCGGTGTCATCGGAGATCCGGTCGGACAGCCAGCCGAGGTCGTCGACTACCCGGACCAGGGCGCGGCTGCCCGCGGTCAGCGCGACGGGACGGTAGTCGGCGCCAAGGAACGTCTCCCACAGGTGGTTCATCGCCCGGGTGACGTTCTTGGCCGGCGTGGTGCCCTGCAGGCAGTCGGCGAGCCGGTCGCACACCCGCGCCGCGCCGCTGCGCAACTCGTCGTGGTGACGCGGCGGCAGGATGAACAGCGCGGCCGGCACACAGAACACGAGCGCGATGAACCAGCCCAGCAGCCGATCGGGGATGGGGCCCACCGGCGTACAGGCCGGCAGCACGAACGTCAGCAGCGTGGCACGTTGTCCGGAGGCGATGATCTCGCTCAGCACCCCGGAGAACGTCACCACCACTCCGAGCACGAACATCGCCACGACGCTCAACCACGGATGCGGAGCGACCAGCGTGCCGAGCGTGATCAGGACGGCGCCGTTGAACGCCAGCCCCAGGTAGGCCAACGCGCGAGCCGGTCGGTTGCCAGGGAAGTCGACCATGATCAGCAGCGAGACCGAGCCGAAAAGCGTGATCATCGGCGTCTGGGTTCCACCGCCGACCGCGAAGCTCACCGCGGCCGCGATCGGTACCACGATGGCCGCCCGGATCGCGCGCCGCAGCGCGTCGAGTTCGGGATCGCGGCGCCGCAGGCGGTTTTCGGCGTGGCGCCACATCGGGGCGACGACGTCAGTGAGCGACAACCCTGCCGCCCGCGTCAATCGGCGTCGGGAACCGACGCGAACCGTCCGTCGTCGAGGCCGTCGCGCAACTGGGTGGAGATCCACCGCAACCCGTCGGGGTCGCGCGGCAGCGTCGTCTGCTCGTACCCGACGAAGACATATACCGCTGACTCGGCGAAGAGCTGCGCCTGCCGCTTGTGCTGCAGGATCTCGAACGCCGACTCGTAGAGAATGTCGAAGCGCTGCTGATCGACCGCCACCTGCACCTCGTGCACATGCGGATCCAGCCTGCTCCACACCCGGATGGCGGCCTCCGCGCTATGCGGCAGATCCAACCCGGTCTGGAACAGGGCGTCGATGCGGCGCCGCGGGTCCGGCTCGTTGCGCACCGCTTCGATCACCCGCACGGTGCGCTCCTGCGTCCAGTGCGCGAGCAGCTCCCTGGTGTACGCGGGCCAGTTCGGAAAGTAGTGATAGAACGAGCCGGTCGTCACGCCCAGCCGTTGACAGACTTCTGCGAGCTTCAGGCCGCCGTACCCCATGTCGGAAAGGATCTCGATACCCACGTCGAAATATCCGTCCCGCGATACGACGCTCATTACCTGGACATTAGTTCCAAGAGGCGTCGATTCTCTACGGCGGATTTCACGGACTTTTCAATCGCAATTTGCTGACAAACGGCAGGTCGGGGGCCTCGCCGAAAGCTGATGTCTGAAGCTCCCAGTGACGTGTGGCACAATTTGACCGTGCCGCATACGGCGAGTAGAGGTCCGGGTCGTCCACCCGCAGCGAAGGCTGCCGAGACGCGTGAGCGCATCATAGGAGCCGCGCGCGAGGTTTTCAGCGAACTCGGTTACGACGCCGCCACCTTCCAGGCAATCGCGATTCGCGCGGATCTGACCCGGCCGGCAATCAACCACTATTTCGCCAATAAGCAGGTGTTATGGCGCGAAGTGGTGCAGCAGACCAACGCCGCGATTGTTAGCGCGGGCAAAGCGCGCGCCCAAGACGAGACCAATCTGCTCGCCAGGCTGTCCGCGTACTTCACCGCCGCGATGCAGGCCGATTCCGAAGACCGTTCGGCCGCAGCATTTTTGGTGACTTCGGTGCTCGAGGCTCAGCGCCATCCGGAGCTCAGCGACGAGGAGCACGACTCGCTCAAGCACTCCCGAGACTTCGTGGCATGGGCGGTCAACGACGCGATCAAACGCGGCGAGCTCACCACCGACACCGAGGTCGAATCGCTCGTCGAAATGCTCGTCGCGGTGATGTGGGGCATGGGCTTCTACGCCGGCTTCGTCGGTGACCACGACGAGCTCAAGGCGGTCGTCCGGCAGTTCGAGCTGCTGATGTCGAACAATCTCTGGAACCTGCAGTCCTGAGGACCGGTGACCTGGTTCACAGCTCGATAGCCTGCCTAAGTTCCTCGGCTACCATGGCTTTCGATGAGTTCGTTGCGCACTGAAGACGACACCTGGGACATCGCCACCAGCGTGGGTACCACCGCGGTGATGGTGGCCGCCGCGCGCGCCGCCGAAACCGAGCGGGACGACGCGCTGATCCGCGATCCTTTCGCAAAAGTCCTGGTTGCGGCCGCCGGAGGCGGGGTCTGGGACGTCATGTTGGACCCTGCGAGCCGCGAGAAGGTCACCGAGATCGATCCCGAGGTCGCCGCGATCTTCGAACACATGGGCAACTACCAGGCGGTTCGGACGCAGTTCTTCGACGCGTACTTCGCCGACGCCGGCGACGCGGGCATCCGGCAGATCGTCATCCTCGCGTCGGGGCTGGACTCGCGCGCGTACCGGCTGGACTGGCCGGCGGGCACCACGGTCTTCGAGATCGACCAGCCCAAGGTGCTCGAGTACAAGGCCGCCCGGCTCGCCGAAGAGGGTGCGCTGCCGAAGGCCAAGCGCGTCGCGGTCGCCATCGACTTGCGCCACGACTGGCCGGCGGCCCTGCGGGAGGCGGGCTTCGACCCCGGCGCCCCGACGGCGTGGCTGGCCGAGGGACTGTTGATGTACCTGCCCGCCGACGCCCAGGACCGGCTGTTCGAGAACATCACCGCGCTCAGCGCACCCGGTAGCCGCGTGTCGGTCGAGACGGTCGGGGTGCAGGCCGAGGAGCGGCGCGAGCAGATGCGGGAGCGGTTCGACCGCATGCGCGCTCAGCTCGGGATGGAGGATTCCGTCGACGTCGCGGAGTTGATGTACAACGACCCCGACCGCGCCGACGTCTCCGGGTGGCTCGACGCCCACGGTTGGCGATCGAAGGCGGCGACCTCGCGAGAGGAGATGCGCCGGCTCGGTCGGTGGGTGCTTCCGGACGAGTACACGAACGACGACGGGTTTTCCGAGTTCGTCGTCGCGTACAAGGACTGAGAGAGGCCTTCTAGGCGGCCCAACCGGTTGGTTAGGATCGGGGCATTCCTCGGGTCAGGAAGGACTCCCCATGACCACCGATATCGCCACGCCCGCGCAAACCTCCGAAGACATCCCCAGCGTCGTCCGCCGTCTGCGCGAGACCTTCAAGACCGGCCGCACGCGGGATATCGACTGGCGCATACGGCAGCTCAAGGCCATCGAACGCCTCGCCGTCGAGAACGAGGAGGCCATCGCCGCCGCGCTCGAACAGGATCTGGGGCGCAGCCGCTTCGAGGCGTGGCTGGCCGATATCGCCAGCACCGCGGGCGAGGCCAAGGACGCCGCCAAGAACGTCAAGAAGTGGACCAAGCGCCGCTACCGGCTGCTGGAGATGTCGCAGCTGCCCGGGCGGGGCTGGGTCGAATACGAGCCGTTCGGCACGGTGCTGGTCATCGGCGCGTGGAACTTCCCGTTCGTGCTGACGCTCGGCCCGGCGATCGGGGCCATCGCGGCGGGCAACACCGTGGTCCTCAAGCCCTCCGAGGTCTGCCCCGCGTCGTCGGCGCTGATGGCCGAGCTGGTGCCGCGCTATCTCGACTCCGACGCGATCGCGGTGATCGAGGGCGACGGCTCGGTCAGCCAGGAGCTCATCGCGCAGGGCTTCGACCACATCTGCTTCACCGGTGGCACCGAGATCGGCCGCAAGGTCTATGAGGGCGCCGCCCCGCACCTGACGCCGGTCACGCTCGAACTCGGCGGCAAGAGCCCCGTGATCGTCTCCGCCGACGCGGACGTCGACGTCGCGGCCAAGCGCATCGCGTGGACCAAGCTCATCAACTCCGGGCAGATCTGCATCGCCCCCGACTACGTGCTCGCCGACGCGAAGATCCGCGACAAGCTGGTCGACAAGATCAAAGAGGCGGTCACGACGTTCGAGTCGGAGAACCCCGACGGCAAGCGCATCGTCAACGAACGGCACTTCGGCCGGCTGACCGAGGCGCTGGCGGCGACCAAGGGCGAGGTGGTCGTCGGCGGCGGTTCAGACGCGTCGAAGATCAGCATCCAGCCGACCGTGGTCGTCGATCCCGACCCGGCGGAGCCGTTGATGACCGACGAGATCTTCGGCCCGATCCTGCCAGTGGTGACGGTCCAATCACTCGACGACGCAATCAGTTTCGTCAACTCCCGGCCAAAGCCGTTGGCGGCCTACCTGTTCACCAAGACCAAGAGCATCCGGGAACGGGTGATCAAGGAGGTGCCGGCGGGCGGCATGGTGGTCAACCACCTGCTGTTCCACTTCGCCACCAACAAGCTGCCGTTCGGCGGCGTCGGCCCCTCGGGCATGGGCGCCTACCACGGCAAGTACGGCTTCGAGCAGTTCAGCCACAAGAAGACCGTGATGACCAAGCCGACCCGACCCGATGTCGGCGCATTCATCTATCCCCCGTATACAGAGAAGGCGCTAAAGCTCGCCAAACGCCTGTTTTAGCGGTTTCGCCGGCGCCCAGTGCGTCCGACCGAAACCGCGGAACGTCCAGAAAGGAACCCCATGCCAGGAGTGCAGGATCGCGTCATCGTCGTCACCGGGGCCGGAGGCGGACTCGGGCGCGAATACGCGTTGACGCTCGCCAAGGAGGGCGCAAGCGTCGTCGTCAACGACCTCGGTGGTGCGCGTGACGGCACCGGCGCCGGCCACAACATGGCCGACCAGGTCGTCCAGGAGATCAAGGACGCCGGTGGCCGGGCGGTGGCCAACTACGACTCGGTCGCCGAGACCGAGGGCGCCGAGAACATCATCAAGACCGCGCTCGACGAGTTCGGCAAGGTCGACGGCGTGGTCTCCAACGCGGGCATCCTGCGCGACGGCACGTTCCACAAGATGACGTTCGAGAACTGGGACGCCGTGCTCAAGGTCCACCTGTACGGCGGCTACAATGTGATCCGCGCGGCCTGGCCGCACTTCCGCGAGAACAACTTCGGCCGCGTCGTCGTCGCCACCTCGACCAGCGGCCTGTTCGGCAACTTCGGCCAGGCCAACTACGGCGCAGCCAAGCTCGGCCTCGTCGGCTTGATCAACACGCTGGCCCAGGAGGGCGCGAAGTACAACATCAAGACCAACGCCGTCGCGCCGATCGCCGCGACCCGGATGACGCAGGACATCCTGCCGCCGGAGGTCTTCGAGAAGCTGACGCCGGAATACGTTGCGCCGGTGGTGGCCTACCTGATGACCGAGGAACTGCCCGAGACCGCTTCGGTGTTCATCGTCGGCGGCGGCAAGGTGCAGCGCACCGCGCTGTTCCAGAACGAAGGCATCACCTTCTCCGAGGTGCCCTCGGTCGACGACATCGCTTCGAAGTGGGGCGAGATCACCGACTTGTCGGCGGCGCAGCGGGCCACATTCAGCCTCGGCTGAGTTCGATGAAAGCGCTTGTCGCGCAGGAACTCACCGGGCCGGCCGGACTGGTCTACACCGATGTGGAAGACCCTGCCGACGTGGGCGGCGACGATGTCGTTGTCGTCGACGTCGGTGCGGCCGGGGTCAGCTTTCCCGACCTGTTGCTGTTGCGCGGCGAATACCAGCTGCGCCTCGACCCGCCGTTCGTCCCCGGCATGGAGGTCGCCGGCGTGGTGCGGTCGGCGCCGTACGAGTCGGAGTACAAACCGGGGCAACGCGTTACGGCCCTGTCGATGCTCGGCGGGTGGGCCGAGCAGGTGGCGGTGTCGCCCGACAGCCTGACGCCGACCCCCGACGATCTCGACGACGCGGAAGCCGTCGCGCTGCTGGGCAACTACCAGACGATGTACTTTGCGCTGGCCAAGCGCGGCGCGTTGCGGCCCGGTGAGACGGTGCTGGTGCTGGGGTCGGCGGGCGGTGTGGGCACCGCGGCCGTACAGATCGCGAAGGCGTTGGGCGCCAGGGTGATCGCGATGGTGCACCGGCCGCACGCCGTCGAGTTCGTCGAGTCGTTGGGCGCCGATGTCGTGCTGCCGCTGACCGACGGCTGGCTGAAGGCGGTGCAGGAGGCGACCGACGGCCGCGGCGTCGATTTTGTGGTGGACCCGATCGGCGGTGACGCGTTCGACGACGCGATCCGCGCGCTCGCCGTGGAGGGCCGGCTGCTGGTGATCGGCTTTGCGGCCGGCGGGATCCCGACGGTGAAGGTGAACCGGTTGCTGCTGCGCAACGTCGCGGTGATCGGGGTCGGCTACGGCGAGTACGTCAATCGCAAGCCGGGCTCGCAGTCCGTCTTCGAATTCGGCGTCGCGCAGCTCGTCAAGGCCGGTCTGCGCCCGCCACCGCCCATGCGCTTTCCGCTGTCGAAGGGCGCCGACGCGTTGCAGGCGCTGGCCGATGGCGGGGTGCTGGGCAAGGTCGTGCTGGAGCCGTAGCGATGTGGGGGTACCGCCCGCTTGCGGGGGACGCTTGCGCGAAGAGCCGACGGCCCTAGTGGCGCCGAGGGCGTTGGCGTTCGACACATTCGGCACGGTCGTCGACTGGCGTTCGAGCATCATCCGCGAACTCGAGGAGTTCGGCCGCGCCCATGGCGTGCAACGGGATTGGGCGGCCTTCGCCGACGACTGGCGGGCCGGCTATCCACCGGCGATGGACCGGGTGCGTCGCGGTGAGCTGCCATGGACCAAGATCGACGGCCTGCACCGCATGATCCTCGTGGACCTGCTGGCCGCGGCGGGCATCGAGGGTGTCGACGACGCCGCCGTCGACCATCTCAACCGGGCCTGGCATCGGCTCGACCCGTGGCCCGATGCCGTCGACGGGCTCATCCGGCTCAAGCGCCGCTTCGTCATCACGACGCTGTCCAACGGCAACGTCTCGCTGCTGACGAACATGGCCAAACGCGCGGGGCTGCCGTGGGACTGCGTGATCTCCGCCGAGCTGTTCCGCCACTACAAACCCGATCCGGAGGCGTATCTCGGCTGCGCGGAACTGCTGGACGTCGCGCCCGGCGAGCTGATGCTGGTGGCCGCGCACGCCAGCGACCTGCGCGGTGCAAAGCGTGCAGGCCTGATGACGGCCTACGTCGACCGGCCGCTGGAGTACGGCGAGGGCAGGCGTCGCCCGTCGAAGATCGAGGACGGGGAATTCGACGTCATGGCAACCGATTTCGCAGACCTGGCCGACCAGCTCGGCGCGTGACCGCGCGGGGGTAGCGTGGGAGCGTGGCCGATACATCTTCGCTTCCACCGGCGCTGCGCAGGGCGGTCGAGCTCTTCTCCGATCCACCGTCGCGCCTCGACGTCAGTGGGGGCTACCTGGACCTGCTCGACGACGTGGCGTCGCCGAGCCAGGCGCCGCCCGAGAACAAGGGACTTATCCAGGCGGTCTGGGCGTCGGGGCCCGGGTCGATGTTCTACGACTACGCGCAGGGCTTCGCCCGCCGCTTCCTGAGCATGTGGCAGCTGCCGATCGACTGGCTCGACATCCCGGAGGGCGGTATCGCGCTGGACATCGGCAGTGGCCCCGGCAACGTGACCGCGTCGCTGGCCCGCGCCGCGGGACCGGAAGGGCTGGCGCTGGGCATCGACATCTCGAAGCCGATGCTGGCGCGGGCGGTGGATGCACAGGCGGGACCGAACGTCGGTTTCCTGCGCGCGGACGCTCAAAGACTGCCGTTCCGCGATGCGGTCGTCGACGCGGTGACGTCGTTGGCGGTGCTGCAGCTGATCCCAGAACCGACGTCGGCGGTGGCCGAGATGTACCGGGTGTGCAAGTCGGGCGGCCGGATCGCGATCATGGTGCCGACGGTCGGCAGCGTCCCGCCGCCGCTGCGATGGTTGTCCAGGGGCGGCGCGCACTTCTTCGCCGAGGACGAGCTCGGCGACCTGTTCGAGCAGCGCGGGTTCGTCCGGGTGCGCACCAAGACCATCGGCAACATGCAGTGGGTGCGGGCACAGCACCCGTAGATTCGAATCCATGAGCACCGGCGGGATCGTGTTGGTCGCGTTGGCGATCGCGATCGGCATCGTCGGGATCGTCGTACCGCTGCTGCCGGGCACCTTGCTGGTGTTCGGCGCGATCGCGGTGTGGGCGGTCGTCGAGCGGGACGACGTCACCGCGTGGGTGACGTTCGGCATCGCCACGGCGCTGCTGCTGACCGCCGCGTTGATCAAGTACACCTGGCCGGTGCGGCGGATGCGGGAGGCCGACGTGCGCACGTCGAGCCTGGTGGCCGGCGGCGTGCTCGGTGTCATCGGATTCTTCGTGATCCCGGTTCTCGGGTTGCCGATCGGTTTCGTGCTCGGTATCTACCTCGCCGAACTGGCGAACCGGCACGACCAACGCACGGCGTGGACGTCGACCAAGCACGCGCTCAAGGGCGTCGCATTGTCGGTCGGCGTCGAAATGGCCGGTGCGCTGCTCGCCACCGTCGTTTGGGGCATCGGCGTGTATCTGACGCAGTAACTTGCAGGAATGGCCAAGCTGCGTTTCGGATACTTCATCGCACCGTTCCATCGCGCCGGGACCAACCCGACGCTCGCACTGCAGCGCGACCTGCAGTTCATCGAGCACCTCGACGCGCTGGGCTACGACGAGGCGTGGATCGGCGAACACCATTCGGCGGGTAGCGAGATCATCAGCTCGCCAGAGGTGTTCATCGCCGCGGCCGCGGAGCGCGCCAAGCGGATCCGGTTCGGCACCGGCGTCATCTCGCTGGCGTATCACAACCCGCTGTGGACGGCCGACCGGCTGATGCTGCTCGACCACCTCACCCACGGCCGCGTCATCGGCGGCATGGGACCCGGCTCGCTGCCCACCGATTCGGCGATGATCGGCCTGACGCCCACCGACACCCGCGAACTGCTGGAGACCAACCTCGACATCGTCGTCCGGTTGCTCAAGGGCGAGACGGTGTCCGCCAAGACCGCAACCCACGAACTCCACGACGCCAAATTGCAACTCGCGCCCTACGCGGAGGACGGCATCCCCCTCGCCGTCGCCGCGGTGGCATCGCCGACCGGCGCCCGCCTGGCGGGCAAGCACGGCATCGGCCTCCTGTCGATCGGCGCGACGCTCGTCGTGGAGGGCTTCGACGCCCTCGCCCACCACTGGGGCATCGCCGAGGAACGCGCGGCCGCATTCGGCACCACGGTCGATCGCCGCAACTGGTCGCTGGTGTGCCCGATGCACATCGCCGAGACCGAGGAGCAGGCCCGCGCCGACGTCCGCTTCGGCATCGAGCACTGGTACCGCTACTTCCAGAAGGTCGCGGCGTTCCCGCAGATGGAGGTGCCCGGCGAGAACATCGACGAGGTCGTCGACATCATCAACAGCGCGGGCGCCGGCGTGATCGGCACCCCGGAACAGGCCCGCGCGCAGGTGCAGCGGCTGTGGGACCAGTCCGGCGGCTTCGGCTGCATGCTGCAGATGGGGCACGAGTGGGCCAACCCGGCCGCCACCAAGCGCTCGGCGGAGCTGTTCGCCGCCGAGGTCATGCCGCACTTCCAGGGGCAGGCCCGGCCGACGATCGACGCCGCGGAGCGGGCCCGCGAGGTGCGCCAGGACCTGGCCCAGACGCAACTGTCGGCGATCCAGCACATGACGCAGAAGTACGAGGCCGAGAAGGGCTCCGGCTAGCGCGTCCGGCGGTCCACCCGGTCAGTCGAGCAGGACGGCCCGCAGCCGGACGACCTCGTCGTCGCTCACACCCGCCGCCTCGAGGTAGCCGCGCAGCGAGCCGTAGTTCTCGACGATCGAACGCCGCGCGGTGTCGATGTAGTCCTCGCGCACGCCGAGCACCTCCTCGGTCAGGCGCGCCTCGGCGAACGTGACGATCTCGTCGGTGGTGTCCTCCGCGCGGTTGCGGATGGACTCCAGGATGCTCTCGCGCAACCGAGGCACGGCCTCGTTGCTGCGCAGGAAGTCGGCCACGATCGCGTCGCGGTCCACGCCGACCGCCTCGAGCACCGTCGCGACGGTAAACCCCGTGCGATCCTTGCCCGCATAGCAGTGCGCGATGACCGGCCGCTGTGCGGCGAGCATCGAAACGACTTGGCGCACAGCCAGATGCGCGCCCGGAAGCGTCGGGAACTTCAGATACTCCTCGGTCATGAACCGGCCGGCGGCCACCGCCACGTCTTCGTCGTCCGGTTTCTCGGTCATCATGCGCTGGAAGCTCTGCTCGTGCGGGGCCTCCGCGCCGGGCTTGGCCAGCTCGTGAAACGGAAGACGGTGGATCGCGACGCCGTCGGGGACGCGCCCCGGCCCGCGCCGCTCGACCTCACGCTCCGAACGCAGGTCGGCGACGTCGGTGATGTTCAACCGGCGCAGGAACTCCCGGCCCGCGTCGTCCAGTCCGCTCAGCTCGCTGGAGCGGAAGAACCGTCCCGGCCGAATGCCGGTCTCCTCGGCGATGTCGCGAAAGTTCCACGCCCCTGACAGGGCGTCAGGGTTGCCGGCCAACTATCCGACCCCTCCGGCCACCGAGGGGCTCGATTGACGGGTCACCGCGGCCGCGAAAGCGCTTTTCTCCCTGCCGAGTTCGGCCCGGGCGATGGTGCGCATGTGCACCTCGTCGGGTCCGTCGAACAGCCGCATGGCGCGGTGCCAGGCGTAGAGCCTCGCCAGCGGCACATCGTCGGATACGCCCATGCCGCCGTGCACCTGAATGGCGCGGTCGATGACGTCGCATGCCACCTGCGGGGCGACGGCCTTGATCTGGGCCACCTGAACCTGGGCGTCCTTGCTCTTGTTGCCCTGCTGGTCGATGGTCCACGCGGCCTTGTGACAGAGCAGCCGAGCCTGGTCGATCTCGTTGCGCGACTTCGCGATCGACTCCCGCACCACGCCTTGTTCGGCCAGCGGCTTGCCGAACGCGACACGCTTCTGCACCCGGTCGATCATCAACGCCAGCGCGCGCTCGGCCGCGCCCAGTGCGCGCATGCAGTGGTGGATACGGCCGGGGCCGAGGCGCGCCTGGGCGATGGCGAATCCGCTGCCCTCTTCGTGGAGCAGGTTCTCGGCGGGCACCCGCACGTTGTCGAAGACGATCTCGCAGTGGCCGTGCTGGTCCTGCCAGCCGAACACCGGCAGCGACCGCCGGATGTCGACGCCCGGCGTGTCGACGGGCACCAGGATCATCGACTGCTGCTGGTGGCTGGCGGCATCAGGGTTGGTCCGGCCCATCACGATCAGGATCTTGCAGCGCGGGTCGGCAGCGCCGGTGATCCACCACTTGCGACCGTTGATGACGTAGTCGTTTCCGTCGCGCAGCATCGTCGTCTCGATGTTGCGGGCGTCGCTGGAGGCGACCGCGGGCTCGGTCATCGCGAAGGCGCTACGGATCTCGCCGGCCAACAGCGGTTCGAGCCACTGCTTGCGCTGCTGCTCATTGGCGAACAGGTGCAGCGTCTCCATGTTGCCGGTGTCGGGGGCCGCACAGTTGGTGACCTCCGGGGCGATCTCCATGCTCCACCCGGTCAGCTCGGCGAGCTGCGCGTACTCGAGGTTGGTCAGGCCGGACTCGGCGGGCAGGAACAGATTCCACAGCCCGCGTTCCTTGGCCAGCTTCTTCAAGTCCTCGACGATGGGCGGGACGGTGTGGTCCTTGGGGCCCGCCTCTTCGCGGTAGCGGTGGTATTCGGCTTCGGCGGGGAAGACGAATTCCGTCATGAATTCGGTCAGGCGTTTGTGGTAGTCCTGAGCCCTGGCCGACATCGCGAAATCCATGCCCGCCACGATATGTCACCTCCTCAGACGGGCTTCTCCGGCGTCGGGCTTTGCGGCGACTCCCACTTGGCCTCGAGGCTGCGGGTCACCCGGGTGCCCGTCGCGTACTCGACCTGGAACGTGGTTCCGTCGTCCACCTCGTAGGTGATGAGGACCGTGCCGTCGTTGACGTCCTTGTGCACCACCTTGCACGGAGCGGGTTCGGCGCCGCGGTCGACGAGGACGATGTCGCCGGGCGTGACGTCCTCGATGCGGTCGTTTTCGGAGATGTTCGACATCCGTCGACCGTAGCAACGGCCGAGCAAGTGCGTTATCGCACGCCCACCGAACGCCGCGCGGTCCGCTCGTCGCCGAAATCTGCTGAAAGCGAACCTATTTCACCGCGACGGTGTGTCCACAATCACGTTCTTTTAGCTTGCCTTAACAGCGGCGAAGGGTGAGTATCGAGGACGTAATCTGGACTGAATCCAAACTAAAGTGATAAGGATGGTGCTCGCGATGGCATTGTTGACAATCGGTGACCAGTTCCCCAGCTACGACATGGCTGCGGTGGTCGGCGGTGACCTCTCGGAGGTCGATGCCAAGCAGCCCGACGACTACTTCATCCGTGTGACCAGCGAGGATCACCCGGGCAAGTGGCGAATCGTGTTCTTCTGGCCGAAGGACTTCACCTTCGTGTGCCCGACCGAGATCGCCGCCTTCGGCAAGCTCAACGAGGACTTCGAGGACCGCGACGCGAAGGTCATCGGGGTGTCCGTCGACAACGAGTTCGTCCACTTCCAGTGGCGTGCCCAGCACGAGGACCTCAAGAAGCTGCCGTTCCCGATGGCTTCCGACCTCAAGCGCGAGCTGTCGCTGGCCACCGGCGTGCTAAACGCCGACGGCGTTGCCGACCGGGCGACGTTCATCATCGACCCGAACAACGAGATCCAGTTCGTGTCGGTGACCGCCGGTTCGGTGGGGCGCAACGTCGATGAGGTGCTGCGGGTGCTCGACGCGCTGCAGTCCGACGAGCTGTGCGCGTGCAACTGGAAGAAGGGCGATCCCACGATCAAGCCGGCCGAACTGCTGGCAGAGGCGGTGTAACCATGAGCATCGACAACATCAAGGAAGCACTCCCGGACTACGCCAAGGACCTCAAGCTCAACCTCGGCAGCATCGTCAAGTCCACCGAGCTGTCCGAACAGCAGCTGTGGGGAGCCCTCGTCGCGACCGCCGCGGCGACCAAGTCCGAGCGGCTGCTGCGCGAGATCGCCGAGGACGCACTGGACATCCTCAGCCAGGAGGCCTACGACGCCGCCCTCGGCGCGGCGGCCATCATGGGGATGAACAACGTGTTCTACCGCACGAAGGGTCAGCTCGACGGCGCCTATGACGACCTGCGGGCCGGTCTGCGGATGAACATCATCGCCAATCCCGGTGTGGCCAAGGAGGATTTCGAGCTGTGGTCGCTGGCGGTGTCGGCGATCAACGGCTGCGGCCACTGCCTTGCCGCGCATGAGAAGACGCTGCGTGATGCGGACGTTTCGCGGACGGCGATCTTCGAGGCGATCCGCTTGGCCTCGATCGTCTCGGGCGTGGCCCAGGCGCTGCAGACCGCAGACGTGTTGTCCGCGGTCTGACGAAACGCGAGAAAGCGGGGGCACCTGTGTGGTGCCCCCGCTTTTCGTGTGCCGCGGCTCAGCGGTGCCAGCTCGGCTCCTCGACCTGAATGTGGTCGATGCGGTGGCCGTGCGTGCCCGACTGGACGCTTGGGGCGTGGACGTCCGGCGTGGCGACGATGCCCGGCCGCGGCGTCGGATCCTGCGAGTAGGTGCCCGCGCTGGCGGCGCCGGCGAAACCGAGTGCCCCGGCGAGGATTCCGGCCGAGAGGACCGGCAGCGCGACGAAGCGCGCGAAGCGGCGAGTGGTGTTGGTGTTCATTTCGAATATCCTTTGGTTCCTGGCTTTTTCGTTTGACCGACCGGGTTGTTCCGGCGATGACTCAAGAGTGCTGCAGCGCGGCGGCGTTGTATGTCCGGCGAACGGCGGTCGAACCGGATGAATCTCGTGTCCCCCAAATGGGGGAAGCGAACCCGCCGCTGTGCCAAGCTGATCGCGTGGTGAGCAGCACGACCGATGAGAAGGTCCGGGTGGTGGTGGGAGACGACCACCCGATGTTTCGCGACGGTGTGGTCCGAGCGCTGGTGTCCAGCGGGCAGATCGACGTGGTGGCCGAAACCGACGACGGGGTGACCGCGCTGGCGGCCATCCGCGAGCATTCCCCGCAGGTCGCGCTGCTGGACTACCGCATGCCGGGGATGGACGGGTCGGAGGTGGCCGCCGCGGTGGTGCGCGACGAACTGCCCACCCGGGTGCTGCTGATCTCCGCGCACGACGAGTCCGCGATCGTCTATCAGGCACTGCAGAACGGGGCGGCGGGCTTTTTGCCCAAGGAGTCCACCCGCTCCGAACTCGTCAACGCCGTGCTCGATTGTGCCAAGGGCCGAGACATCGTCCCCCCGAGCCTGGCCGCCGGCCTGGCCGGTGAGATCCGCAAGCGTGCCGAGCCCGACGGCCCGACGCTGAGCCCGCGCGAGCGCGAGGTGCTCAAGCTCATCGCGGCCGGGAGCAGCATCCCGGCCATGGCCAAGGAACTGTTTCTCGCCCCCTCGACGGTGAAGACCCACGTGCAGCGGCTCTACGAGAAGCTGGGCGTCAACGACCGCGGTGCCGCCGTCGCCGAGGCGATGCGCCGCAAGCTGCTGGACTGACGCCGCCGTGGTGGACCGGATCGCGCACTTCTTCGTCACGGAGCCGGTGCGCGTCAGCGCGGTGATGCGGCTGCCGCTGCTCGCGCTGATCGCGGTGCTCGTGCTGATCTGGGAGGTCGACCACTGGCTGCCGGTGCTCTACGCGGTGGTGCTGGGGACATGGGCGGTCGCGGCGGTGGTGTGGCTCATCGCGGTGTTGCGCGGGCCGGTGCCCCGATGGGGCGACTGGGCGTCGACCGGGGTGGACGTACTGATGATCCTGGTGCTGTGCCTCGTGTCGGGGGGTGCCACCGCGGCGCTGCTTCCGGTCTTCTTCCTCATCCCGATCGCGGTGGCGTTCCAGGACCGGCCGATGCTGACCGCGCTGCTCGGGCTCGGCACGGCGACGGCCTATCTCGGCGCCTGGATCGTGTACTCGAAACGAGACGACTCGGTCGGGCTGCCGGATGTCGTCTACACCCACTTCGGCTTCCTGGTGTGGGGCGCGATTGCGATGACCGCGCTGTGCGTCGTCCTGGTCCGCCGGCAGGCCCGGGTTGCCAGACTGCGGGAGATCCGCCGCCAACTGGTGTCCGAGGCGATGCAGGCCGACGAACGGCACAACCGCGAGGTCGCCGAGCACCTGCATGACGGACCGCTGCAGACCCTGCTCGCGGCGCGCCTCGACCTCGACGAGGCGCGCGAGAACAACGACGATCCCGCGCTGGAGACGGTGCGCGAAGCGTTGCAGCAGACCGCCGCCGCGCTGCGCTCGACCGTGACCGAACTGCATCCGCAGGTGCTCGCCCAGCTGGGCCTCACCGCCGCGGTGCGAGAGCTGTTGCGGCAGTTCGAATCCCGCGGCGCCTACGAGGTCGAAGCGGATCTCGAGGAGGTCGGGAAGCCCGAATCGCAGCAGTTGCTCTACCGGGCCGCCCGGGAACTGCTGGCGAACATCCACAAGCATGCGGGTGCGACGACCGTGCGGGTCGGGTTGTCGCGCAAGGGGGACCGGGTTCTGCTGACGGTTTCCGATGACGGCAAGGGGTTCGACCCGGCGATCATCGAACAGTACGTCGCCGACGGTCACATCGGATTGGGTTCGCTGCTGGCCCGATTCGACGCCATGGGCGGGTCGATGAAGGTGAACTCCGTCGAGGGCCACGGCACGCAGATCACCGTGACCTCGCCGCCGGAGCCGACCACGCTGACCGCGCTCAGGAACTGAGCCCCCTCGCGATGACGAGGCGCTGAATCTGGTTGGTGCCCTCAAAGATCTGGGTGATCTTCGCCTCGCGCATGTACCGCTCGACGCGGTAGTCGCGGGTGTACCCGGCGCCGCCGAATACCTGCACCGCATCGGTGGTCACCTTCATCGCGGCGTCGGTGGCGATCAGCTTGGCGACGCTGGCCTGTTGTGAGTACGGCCGGCCGAGGTCACGGCGACGGGCCGCGTCCAGGTACGTGGCGCGGGCACTGGCGACGGCGGCGGCCATGTCGGCCATCAGGAACCCGAGGCCCTGATGGTCGATGATCTTGCGCCCGAACGTGGTTCGCTCGTTGGCGTAGGCAACGGCCTCGTCGAGCGCGGCCTGTGCCAGCCCGGTGGCGACCGCGGCGATGCCCAGGCGGCCGGAATCCAGTGCGGAGAAGGCGATCTGGAGGCCCTGGCCCTCGGCGCCGATCAGCCGCTGCGCATCGATGTGCGCGTCTTCGTAGAACGCCGACGTGGTCGGGATCGCGTGCAGGCCCATCTTCTCCTCGGGCTTGCCGAAGCTCAGCCCCGGCAGGTCACCGGGCACCAGGAAGCACGAAATGCCCCGCGAGCCTTCGCCGGTCCTGGCGAACAACGTGTAGAAGTCCGCACGCCCGCCGTGCGTTATCCACGATTTGGAGCCGTTGAGGACGAAACCGCTCTCCGTCTTCTTCGCCGCGCACCGCAGCGCGGCCGCGTCGGAACCGGCCTGCGGTTCGGACAGGCTGTAGGCGCCGATCTGCTCCCCCGACAGCATCCCGGGCAGCCAGCGCCGCTTCTGCTCGTCGGCGCCGAACGCCAGCAGCGGATGCGACGACAGGCTGTGCACGCTGACCGCCACCGCGACGGCCGCCCACCGCGTCGCCAGCTCCTCGAGAACCTGCAGATACACCTCGTACGGCTGGCCGCCGCCACCCCACTCCTCGGGCTGCGGCAGGCTCAGCAGTCCCGCCGCACCCAGTTGCGCCATCACACCTTCGGGATAGCGCTCGGCCTTCTCGTGATCGTCGACGATCGGGTCGAGCACCTTGTCGGCGATGTCGCGGGTCAGCGCGATCAAGTCTTCCGCGTCCGGGGTGGGCAGCAGCCGGTCGACAGCCATCCGATGGCCTCCTGGTTGTACTGGTCGGAACAACCATAGGCGTGCCCTTCTGAGGGCCGGCCGGCCGTCAGTCGCTGCGTCTCCACCAGGCGGTGAAGTACAGCACCATCGCTCCGGTCAGCGCGAGCAGCACCCACAACACCAGGACCTGGTCGATCCACGCGCCCGGCGGCGGCGCGCCGGGCATGAAGTTGCGGATCGGGATGATCGCGAACAGCGATGCGGCGTACCACGTGCCGAACGGCGGAAGGAAGTTGCGCCGCCCGCGCAGCATCTCGATCGAGACGAAGAGGGCGAGCGCGGGCAGGGTGATCAACACCAGGCACAGACCCACGTCGAACGCGAGCGGACCCTTGGAGCGCTTCAACGTCACGGTCTCGTAGTCGCCGTCGGCTGCCGACTGGGTCGCGGGACCGCTGCGGGTGCTGGTGATGTCCCAGCCGTCGAGCCCGCCGGTCACCACCACCCGCGCGGGCTCGAACGTGCGGGCGTCACCGCTGCCGACGAGCACGTCGGCCCCGAGCGCGCCGAGGGTGTAGGAGTCGAAAGGCCACTTGTCCGGGTCGCCCTTGGCGGTGAGCGTGGCGTTGATCTCGGCGGGCAGCTGCCCCTTCGGGGTCTGCAGATCATCGATGCCGATGTTGATCTCGTTGATGAACAGGCGCACCGCGATATCGGTGTTGACCACATTGAGGTCGGTGTTCATGTGATCGGCGGAGGGAAAGACGACGACCTTGACATCGACCTTGTTATCGACCGTGTGCAACTGCGACAGGGTGACCTGCACGATGTTGTCGTCGTCCGTGCCGAGATCCGGAGCTCCCAGGCTCTTGGCTTCGCCGGACAGGTAGTGATAGCCGACGAGCGACACGGCGTAGACGATGAGAATGATGAGGACGGTGGCTATGTCGTTCAACCGTGAGCGTCTGCGGCTGCGCAACCTCGACGGTTCGTCTTCCCCCACCACGGGGATGCTAGTTCCGCCGACGCCGGATTCCGACGCGCCGTGCCGGGGGAAATCCGCGACGGCCGGTATCGATTTAGCTGTGACCAGCGGTAGCGGTTAAGGTGTTCCGTCATGACGGAGCAGACGCATGCTGATGTCGCCGCCGCGGCGGCTCCGACGGTCGGGGTGGTCCGCGAATCCGGGGCCGACGAGCGCCGCGTCGCGCTGGTGCCGAAGGCCGTCGCCTCGCTGGTGAACAGCGGCGTCGCCGTCGTCGTGGAAGCCGGGGCGGGCGAGCGGGCGCTGCTGCCCGACGACCTCTACACCGCCGCGGGCGCGACGATCGGCGACGCGTGGGGCGCCGACGTCGTGGTCAAGGTCGCGCCGCCGACCGCCGACGAGGTCGCCAAGCTCAACAGCGGGCAGACGCTGGTCGGCTTCCTCGCCCCGCGCAACGAAGACAACCAGATCGCCGCCCTGAAGACCGCGGGCGTGCAGGCGTTCGCCGTCGAGGCGATCCCGCGCATCTCGCGCGCCCAGGTCATGGACGCGCTGTCCTCACAGGCCAACGTCGCGGGCTACAAGGCGGTGCTGCTGGCCGCCTCGGAGTCGACGCGCTTCTTCCCGATGCTCACCACCGCGGCGGGCACGGTGAAACCGGCGTCGGTGCTCGTGCTCGGCGTCGGCGTGGCGGGGCTGCAGGCGTTGGCCACCGCGAAACGGCTCGGCGCGCGCACCACCGGATACGACGTGCGTCCCGAGGTGGCCGATCAGGTCCGCTCGGTCGGCGCGCAGTGGCTGGACCTCGGGATCGAGGCCGCCGGCGAGGGCGGCTACGCCCGCGAGCTCTCCGAGGAGGAGCGCGCCCAGCAGCAGAAGGAACTGGAGCGCGCGATTACTGGGTTCGACGTCGTGATCACCACGGCGCTGGTGCCCGGGAGGCCGGCGCCGCGGCTGGTGACCGCCGCAGCGGTCGAGGGGATGAAGCCGGGCAGCGTGGTCGTCGACCTCGCCGGTGAGACGGGCGGCAACTGCGAGCTGACCGAACCGGGGCAGACCGTCGTCAAGCACGGCGTCACCATCGCCTCACCGCTGAACCTGCCCGCGACCATGCCCGAGCACGCCAGCGAGCTCTATTCGAAGAACCTGACCTCGCTGCTGGACCTGCTGATCACCGACGGTGCCCTGGCACCCGACTTCGACGACGAGGTCGTGGCGGCCTCCTGCGTCACCCGGGAGGGATGATGTACGACAATCTGCTGGCCAACCTCGCGATCCTGGTGCTCGCCGGGTTCGTCGGGTTCGCCGTTATCTCCAAGGTGCCCAACACATTGCACACACCGCTGATGTCGGGCACCAACGCCATCCACGGCATCGTGGTGCTCGGCGCGCTGATCGTGCTGGGCGATCTGCCCGCCGACGCCCACTGGGGTGTGCGCGCCATCGCGTTCGTCGCCCTGATCTTCGGCACGCTCAACGTGATCGGCGGCTTCCTGGTCACCGACCGGATGCTGGGCATGTTCAAGTCGCGCAAGCCGGAAGCGAAAGCCATCGAGACGACGGAAGCGGCGGCCGAGAAGTGAACTACCTCGTCACCGTCCTCTATATCCTCGCGTTCGCGCTGTTCATCCTCGGCCTGTCCGGGCTGACCGGGCCGAAGACCGCGGTGCGGGGCAACTGGATCGCCGCCACCGGTATGGCCATCGCCGTGATCGCCACGCTGATCAAGGTCCGTGACACCGCGCCGATCAACTGGATCCTGATCGTGGCCGGCCTGGCCATCGGCGTGATTCTCGGTGTGCCACCGGCGAAGAAGACCAAGATGACCGCGATGCCGCAGCTGGTCGCGCTGTTCAACGGCGTCGGCGGCGGCACCGTGGCGTTGATCGCGTGGGCGGAGTTCATCGAGACCGACGGTTTCGCGCACTTCACACCCGATCAGCACCCGACCGTGGCGCTGGTGGCCGGTTCGCTGTTCGCCGCGATCATCGGCTCGGTGTCGTTCTGGGGTTCGCTCGTGGCGTTCCTCAAACTGCAGGAGTCGATACCCAAGAACGTCGAGAAGCGACTTGTCGCCTCGGCCAAGCTCTTTCAGGCGGCCAACGTGGTGCTGCTGCTCGGCGCGACCGCGGCGGCGATCTACATCGGGCTGAACGCCGGAACGGGCAGCCCCGGCTGGACGATCGCGCTGGTGCTCGTGCTGGCCGGCCTGATGGGCCTGTTCGTGGTGTTCCCGATCGGCGGCGCCGACATGCCGGTCGTCATCTCCCTGCTCAACGCGTTGACCGGATTGTCCGCGGCGGCAGCGGGTCTGGCGCTGAACAACACCGCGATGATCGTCGCGGGCATGATCGTCGGCGCATCGGGTTCGATCCTGACCAACCTGATGGCCGTGGCGATGAACCGGTCGATCCCGGCGATCGTGTTCGGCTCCTTCGGCGGTGGCGCCGCCGCGGCGGTGGGCCCCGGCGGGGACCAGGGGACCGTCAAGGCCACCTCGGCCGCGGACGCCGCGATCCAGATGGCCTACGCCAACCAGGTGATCGTGGTGCCCGGCTACGGGCTGGCCGTGGCGCAGGCCCAGCACACCGTCAAGGAGATGGCCGATCTGCTGGAGAGCAAGGGCGTCGAGGTCAAGTACGCCATCCATCCCGTCGCGGGCCGCATGCCGGGGCACATGAACGTGCTGCTGGCCGAGGCCGACGTCGAGTACGACGCGATGAAGGAGATGGACGACATCAACGGCGAGTTCGGCCGCACCGACGTCACGTTGGTCATCGGGGCCAACGACGTCACCAATCCGGCCGCCCGCAACGACCCCAGCTCCCCCATCCACGGCATGCCGATCCTCAACGTCGACGAGTCGCGGTCGGTGATCGTGCTCAAGCGGTCGATGAACGCGGGCTACGCGGGCATCGAGAACCCGCTGTTCTTCCTCGAGCAGACCTCGATGCTGTTCGGCGACGCGAAGAAGTCCGTGACGTCGGTGATCGAGGAACTCAAGGCGCTCTAGTCGTTACCGGCTAGCCGGTAACGGGTTCTGCTGCCAGCGCCATTGGCCGGTCGCCGCGGCCGCGGTGAGATCGAAGCAACGACAGATCTCACCAAGGAGGCGCCATGTCCGTTCAGAAGGTTGCGAAGGCGGGCGTGCCGGCCACCCTGGCGGCCGCGATCGGGATGCTGGGCGCGATGGCATTGATCGGCCTCGCGCCGTCCGCGCAGGCCGACGAGGCGTGCCCCGACGTCGACGTGGTGTTCGCAAGGGGCACCAACGAACCGGCCGGCCTCGGACCCGAGGGCGAGGCGTTCGTCGACGCATTGCGCACCACGCTGCCCGGCAAGACGGTCACCTCCTACGCGGTGAACTATCCCGCCTCCTTCAATTTCCTCAAGGCCACCGACGGCGCCAACGACGCCAGCGCCCATATCCAGTCCACCGCGGCGTCCTGCCCGAACACCAGCTTCGTGCTCGGCGGTTACTCGCAGGGCGCGGCGGTCGTCGACATCCTCACGGCCGCACCGGGACCCGTCCTGGACTTCGCCGACCCGCTGCCGCCCGGTCTCGCCGACCGCGTCGCGGCCGTCGCGGTGTTCGGCAATCCCGCCGACCGGATCGGCCTCCCGCTGACCGGCGCGAGCCCGCTGTACGGGGTCAAGACCGCCGAATACTGCACGGTCGGCGACCCGATCTGCTCCGACGGCAACGATCGCGCGGCGCACAGCCTCTACATCCAGTCCGGCCTGGTGAACCAGGCCGCGGAGTTCGCCACCGCCCGGGTGTCGGGAGCGTCGGTGCCGCCCGCCACACAGCTCACGTCGAACGTAAGCTCGGGCGGGTGACGGAACGACGTTCGCCGGTCGAGGTCTTACTGGCCCGTGCCGGCGGCGTCCGCGGCCTGATCTACTCCGCACTGCCCGTCGCGGTGTTCGCCGCGTCCTCCCCGACGCTCGGGCTGAAGGTTGCCACCGCTGCCGCCGTCGGCGCCGCGGCCCTCGTGGCGGTTTGGCAACTGCTGCAACGGGGTTCGATCCGGCCCGCCCTCTTCGGTTTCGCGGGGGTGGCGGTCTGCGCCGCCGTGGCACTGGTGACCGGCCGCGCCAAGGATTTCTACCTTCCCGGCATCTGGATGTACCTCGGCCTGGCGATCGCCTTCACCACGTCGCTGGTGGTGCGCCGTCCTCTGGTCGGGTTGGTGTGGGCGTGGGTCACCGGACGCGACGGGTCTTGGCGCCGGATACGACGCGTGCGCCTGGCGTTCGACATCGCCACCGCGGTGATGGCCACCGCGTCGTGGTCCCGCTTTCTGGTGCAGTACTACCTCTACGACACCGACCGTGAGGGGCTGCTCGCGGTGGCGCGCGTCGCGATGGGTTGGCCGATCTTCGTGATCACCTCGTCGGCCATCTACCTCGCGATCCGTACCGCGCTGCGCACGCTGCCGCGCGCGGCCTGACGGCGCCGGAGTTTTGCTCGCGCTGAGCGCAGACCTTTCCGGCCACGTCGCCACCCGGTACGAATACCCGGGTGAGCGCGACACTGCCTGCCGACTGCTGCTGTCGCTGAACCCTTCTCGCCTCACTTCAGCCACAGAAAGTCGCCGACCGTGTCCGTATTCGTTGACATCGTGCCCGACGAGCCGACCGTCGAGGCATCGTCCGGTGCTCCCGCCCACAGATGGCGCGGCCGCCTGACCCGTGCGGTCCTGCCGGCGCTGTCGGTGCTGGTGTTCTTCGTCGTCTGGCAACTCGTGGCCGCGAGCGGCGTATGGAACCAGACCTTCGTGCCGTATCCGAGCACGGTGTGGCGCGCGTTCGTCGACATCTCGACCACCCACGACGGGGTCCGCGGCTACGCGGGGTACCTGCTGTGGGAGCACCTCTACATGACGCTGCGCCGGGTGCTGGCCGGTGTCGTCATCGGCGTGGCCCTCGGTGTGTTGCTCGGCCTGGTGATGGGCTCGATCGGCTGGGTGCGCAGCGTGCTCGAACCGTGGCTGACGTTCCTGCGCGCGCTGCCGCCGCTGGCGTATTTCTTCCTGCTGGTGATCTGGCTCGGCATCGACGAGGCGCCGAAGATCACGCTGCTGGCGCTTGCGGCGCTCCCGCCCGCCGCGGTCGCCACCACCGCCGCCGTCCTCGCCGCCCCGGTCGGATTGCAGGAAGTCGCACGCGCGTTGGGCGCTTCGCGGCGGGAGGTGATCCGCGACGTCGTGGTGCCGTCCGCGCTTCCCGAAACGTTCACCGGCATCCGGCTTGCGGTGGGCATGGCGTACTCGTCGGTGGTCGCCGCCGAACTGTTCAACGGGATCCCTGGCGTCGGCGGCCTTGTCAAGGACGCGAGCAATTACAACAACACCCCCGTCGTGCTGGTCGGCATCTTCGCCATCGGCATCTCCGGCCTGCTGATCGACGGTCTGCTTCGGGCCGCCGAACGGCGTGCCGTCCCGTGGAGAGGAAAGATATGAAGGATATGAAGGCGAAAGCTCTTCTGGTAGCGCTTGTTTCGGCGGTTCTGGTCCTTGCGGGCTGCTCGGTGGACAAGTCCGAGCAGGCGGCAGGCAAGCCGACGATCCGGATCGGCTACCAGACGTTTCCGAGCGGCGACCTGATCGTCAAGAACAACCGCTGGCTGGAGGAGGCGCTACCCGACTACAACATCAAGTGGACGAAGTTCGACTCCGGCGCCGACGTCAACACCGCGTTCATCGCAAAGGAACTCGACTTCGGCGCGCTGGGCTCGAGCCCGGTGGCGCGCGGCCTGTCGGCACCGCTGAACATTCCGTACAAGGTCGCGTTCGTGCTCGACGTCGCCGGTGACAACGAGGCGCTGGTGGCGCGCAACGGCAGCGGGGTGAACACCATCGCCGAGCTGCGGGGCAAGCGGGTCGCCACGCCGTTCGCCTCGACCGCGCACTACAGCCTGCTCGCCGCGCTGGCTCAGAACAGACTGTCCGCCAACGATGTACAGCTCGTCGACCTGCAACCGCAGGCCATCCTGGCTGCGTTCGACCGCGGGGACATCGACGCCGGCTACTCGTGGCTACCGACGCTGGATCAACTCCGCAAGAACGGTAAGGACCTCATCACCAGCAGGCAGCTGGCCGAGGCGGGCAAGCCCACCCTCGACCTCGCCGTGGTGGCCGACGAATTCGCGGGCGCACACCCCGAGGTGGTCGACATCTGGCGCCAACAACAGGCCCGCGCGCTCGACGTCCTGCACAACGACCCCGATGCCGCCGCCAAGGCCGTCGCGGCCGAAATCGGCCTCACCCCAGAGGAAGTGGCCGGTCAGCTCAAGCAGACGGTCTACCTGACCCCGCAGGAGGTCGCGTCCGCCGAATGGCTCGGCTCCGACGGAGAACCGGGCAACCTCGCGGTCAACCTGCAGAGCGCGTCGCAGTTCCTCGCCGACCAGAAGCAGATTCCCGCGGCTGCCCCGCTGTCGACGTTCCAGGCCGCCATCTACACCAAGGGCTTGCCGGGTGTCCTCACTTCGTGACGTCGAAACCGTTGCGGCGCAACGTGACGACGACGGCAGCATCCGGATCGCCGGCGTCTCGCACCGGTACGGCCGCGGCGGCGACGCGGTGACCGCGCTCGGTCCCGTCGACCTCACCGTGGAGCCGGGGGCGTTCCTCGTCCTGGTCGGGGCGTCGGGCTGCGGGAAGAGCACGCTGCTGCGGCTGCTGGCCGGGTTCGAGTCTCCGAGCGAGGGTTCGGTTCGGGTGGCGGGCATCCCGCCCACACCGGGCGTCACCGCGGGTGTCGTCTTCCAGCAGCCGCGGCTGTTCCCGTGGCGCACGGTCGGCGGAAACGTCGACCTGGCACTGAAGTACGCGGGGGTGCCGCGTGAACGCCGTGCCGCGCGGCGCGACGAGCTGCTGCACCGCGTCGGGCTCGAAGGCACGGGGGGCCGCAAGATCTGGGAGATCAGCGGCGGGCAGCAGCAACGCGCCGCGATCGCCAGGGCGCTGGCCGCCGAGACGCCGCTGTTCCTGCTCGACGAACCGTTCGCGGCGCTCGACGCCCTGACGCGCGAGCTGCTGCAGGAAGACGTCCGCCAGGTCAGCGCCGAGACCGGGCGCACCACGGTGTTCGTCACGCACAGCGCCGACGAGGCGGCGTTCCTCGGCTCGCGCATCGTCGTGCTCACCCGGCGGCCCGGCCAGGTCGCGCTGGACATCCCCGTCGACCTGCCCCGCACCGGCGTGGACGCCGACGAGCTGCGGCGCTCACCGGAGTATGCCGAACTGCGCGCCGAAGTCGGGGCCGCGGTGAAGGCGGCCGCGGCCTGACCCGGTGCGATTCAGCCGACGACGGTCGGGTAATCCGAACGCCATGGACATGCACGCCCTTCTTCAGATCCCCGAATCGGCCGACTCGCTCGACGCGGTCGCGGATCTTACGGCCGACACGGTCGACCGGGTTCTCGGCGACGGCGCGCTGGCGCAGGGACTGCGTGGCTCCTGGCTGGGCCACCCGACGCATCCGCTGTTGATCACCCTGCCCATCGGCGCGTGGATGTCGTCGATGGTGCTGGATTTGGTGTTCAAGGACCGCGACGCCGCGCGACAGCTCATCGCGATCGGATTGGCCGCGACACCGCCGGCGGTGCTGGCCGGGCTCGCGGAGTTCCCGACCCTCGGCGCGCGGCAGCGCCGGGTCGGCCTTCTGCACGCGGCGGGCAACACCGTCGCTGCCGTTTCGTTCTGGGCGGCCTATCGGAAGTACAAGCGGGGAAAGCTGGGCGCGGCGCGCGCGTTCAGCGTGCTGGGATTGACCGCGGTCTCAGTGGGCGGTGCAATGGGCGGGCACCTGTCCTATGCGCAGGGCGCAGGGGTGCACCGCTGGCAGTTGACGGGTTAGACCGGCGGATAGGCGGGCGGCGGGTAGACCCCACGCAGAATCCAGGCGAACCAGTTCACGCCGTATTCCAGCTCGTCGCTCGCGTCATAGTCCGGATTCGGATCCATGGGGTCACCTCTCGAGTGCGGCCGGTAATGACCGAAGTCTAGACCCGCCCTGCGGCCCGCGACACCCCCAACACCTACACTTCCAACCAGTTGATTGATCCCCGGACGAGCTTCCGGCCTGCATATAGTGAGTCGCCATGCCCTCTGCGGACGCCGCCACCCCGAACGGGAGGACCCGTCGCGACGAGTTGTTGGCCGTCGCGACCAAGCTCTTCGCCGCGCGCGGCTACCACGGCACCCGGATGGACGATGTCGCCGACGCCGTCGGCCTGAATAAGGCGACCGTCTACCACTACTACGCCAGCAAGTCGCTGATCCTCTACGACATCTACAAGGGCGCCGCCGACTTCACCGTCGACGCGCTGCACGACGACCCGTCGGCGTCGGCGCGCGAGACGATCTACCACTTCACCCGGCGGCTGCTGGTCGGCATCGCCAGCGACATCGAACGCGCCGCCGTCTACTTCCAGGAGGGCCCCTACATCGGTGAGTGGTTCACCGAGGAGCAGGTGGCCTACATCCGGGAGAAGGAGACGCAGGTCTACGAGCACGTGCGCGACGTCATCGACCGGGGCATCGCCAGCGGCGAGTTCTACGACTGCGACTCGCACGTGCTGGCGCTGGGCTACATCGGCATGACACTCGGCGCGTACCGCTGGCTGCGGCCGCACGGCAGGCGCACCGCACAGGAGATCGCCGTCGAGTTCAGCACGGCGCTGCTGCGCGGTTTGATCCGCGACGAGTCGGTGCGCGCGGAATCGCCGCTGGGCATCGAGGTCGACGCGCTGCCCGGCGAACCGGACACTGCCACGGCGCCGTGAAATCGCTGCTGCTGTCGCGCCGCGACCTCGACTTCCTGCTCTACGAGTGGTTGCGCGTCGAGGAGCTGACCGACCGCGAGCGGTTCGCCGAGCACTCGCGCGAGACCTTCGACGCGGTGCTCGAGTTGTGCGAGCAGTTGGCGACGCGGTACTTCGCGCCGCACAACAAGAAGAGCGACGCCAATGAGCCCACGTTCGACGGCGAGAAGGTCACCGTCATCCCCGAGGTCAAGGAGGCCTGGGACGCGTTCGCCGAGGCCGACCTGATCGCGATGTCGATGGGACACGGCCTCGGTGGTGCGCAGCTGCCGGTGACGGTCGCGCAGGCCGCGTTCGCGTGGTTCTCGGCGGCTAACCTCAGCACCACCGGCTACCTCATGCTGACCATGGCCAACGCCAACCTGCTGGCCCGCTTCGGCACCGACGAGCAGATCGAGTCGTTCGTCAAACCGATGCTGGCAGGCCGGTTCTCGGGCACCATGGCGCTGTCGGAGACACAGGCGGGATCGTCGCTTGCCGATATCACCACCCGCGCCGAACCCGAGGACGACGGCACCTACCGGCTGTTCGGCTCGAAGATGTGGATCTCCGGCGCCGAACACGAGATGACCGACAACATCGTCAACCTGGTGCTCGCCAAGATCCCCGGCGGGCCACCGGGTACCAAGGGCATCTCGTTGTTCATCGTGCCCAAGTACCTGCCCGGCGCCGACGGTGCCGTCGGTGAGCGCAACGACATCGTGCTCGCCGGGTTGAACCACAAGATGGGGCAGCGGGGCATCACGAACACGGTGCTCAACCTGGGCGAGGGTGCCTACACACCGGCCGGAAAGCCCGGGGCCGTAGGCTATCTCGTCGGCGAACCGCATCGTGGCATCGCCTACATGTTCACGATGATGAACGAGGCCCGGCTCGGAGTCGGAATGGGTGCGGTGGCGCTCGGTTACACCGGGTACCTGAAGTCGGTGCAGTACGCCCGTGAGCGTCCGCAGGGGCGCCCGGTGGCCGCCAAGGACCCCTCGGCGCCGCAGATCCCGATCATCGAGCACGCCGATGTCAAGCGGATGTTGTTGGCGCAGAAGGCCTACGCCGAAGGCGGGCTGGCGCTGCTGCTGTACTGCGCCAAACTCGTCGATCTGCAACACAGTGCCGCCTCCGACGAGGAGCGCGATGCCACCACCCTGCTGCTCGAGATGCTGACGCCGGTCGGCAAGAGCTGGCCGTCGCAGTGGTGCCTGGAGGCCAACAGCCTGGCCATCCAGGTGCACGGCGGATACGGCTACACCCGCGAATACGACGTCGAGCAGCACTACCGCGACAACCGGCTCAACCCGATCCACGAGGGCACGCACGGGATCCAGAGCCTGGATCTGTTGGGGCGCAAGGTGCCTGCGCGCGGCGGCGCGGGTCTGGCGGCCCTCGGCGCCGCGATCGCGCGGACCGTCGCCGAGGCGGGTTCGCTCGGCGGTCAGGCGGCCGAGCATGCCGACCTCCTGGACGCGTCATGGCAACGCCTGACCGCCGTCACCGCCGACATGTTCGGCTCCGGTGACATCGATGCGGCGATGGCCAACAGCGTGATCTACCTCGAGGCGTTCGGCCACATCGTCGTCGCGTGGATCTGGTTGCAGCAGGAGATCGCCGCGCATGGTCACAGCGGCGACTTCTACGACGGCAAGCGCCAAGCGTCCCGCTATTTCTTCCGGTACGAATTGCCCAAGACCGCCCCGCAACTCGATCTGCTGGCCAGCCTGGACCGCACGACCCTGGAGATGCGCGACGGCTGGTTCTGACGCCTAGTCGAACCGGATGACCTGTCGCACGGCCCTGCCGTCGGCGAGTTCGTCCATGCCGGAGTTGATCTCGTCGAGGGTGATCGTCGAGGACACCAGCGATTCGACCGGCAGCCGTCCCGCACGCCACAGCCCGACGAAGTAGGGGATCTCGCGGGAGGGCACCGCCGATCCGAGGTAGCTGCCGATCAGCGACCGACCCTCGGCGACAAAGCCCAAGGGAGACAGCGTCACTCGCGCGTCGGGCCGGGGCAGGCCGACCGTCACCGTCCGCCCGCCCGCGGCGGTGAGGTCCACCGCGGTTTCCAATGCGCTCGGATGGCCGACGGCCTCGATCACGACGGCCGCCTTGACACCGTTGTCGCGGGCCTCGTCCGGTGTGTAGGCGTCGTGCACGCCGAGACCGCGTGCCCGCTCGAGTTTTTCGGGTAGCTGATCGACGCCCACCACGCGGACGTCGTCCTGCGCCAGCGCGGTCAGCGCAGCGGCCATGCCCACACCGCCGAGGCCGACGACCGCCACGGTGGCACCCGCGCGGGGTCGGCCGGCGTTGACCACCGCACCGCCACCGGTGAGCACGGCGCAGCCGAGCAGCGACGCCACCACGGCGGGCACGTCGTCGGGCACCGGCACGACCGAACGGCGGTCGACGACCGCGTGAGTGGCGAACCCGGAGACGCCGAGATGGTGGTGGACGGGTCGCCCGTCCCGCGACAGGCGCCGTTCGCCGGTCATGAGCGTGCCCGCGCCGTTGGCCGCCGAACCCGCCTCGCACGGGGTGAGGCCGTCCGTCGCGCATGCGGGACACTCGCCGCACCGCGGGAGGAAGGTCATCACCACGCGAGTGCCGACCGGCACGTCGGAGCCGCCGGGTCCGATCTCCTTGACGACGCCGGCCGCCTCGTGGCCGAGGAGCATGGGGACCGGCCGCACGCGGTTGCCGTCGACCACCGACAGGTCGGAGTGGCACAGGCCGGCGGCCTCGACCCGAACGAGAACCTCCCCGGGGCCGGGCCCGGCGAGGTCGAGCTCGTCGACGTTCAAGGGCCGGGATTCGGCATACGGCCGGGCGCGGCCGATCTCTTCGAGCACGGCACCGCGGATCCTCATGGGACCAGCCTGCCGTCGCGCGGGCCCAACCGGCAATCGCGGCCTGAGAGACTTCCCTTCATGACCGAGCGCGAGGCGGTGCCCGCCGCGGCGGATTTCCCGGTGCACTGGCCGGTGACCACCAGGTGGGCCGACAACGACATGTTCGGCCACCTCAACAACGCGGTGTACTACGCGCTGTTCGACTCGGCGATCAACGGATGGATCAACACCAACCTCGGGATCGACCCGCTGACGACGCCGTGGCTGGGCGTGGTGGCCGAATCGGGCTGCCGGTATCTGGCCGAGCTGCGCTTCCCCGAACCGCTGACGGTCGGGCTCGCGGTCGCCCGGCTGGGCAACAGCAGCGTCACGTACCGGTTGGGGCTGTGGCAGCAGGACGGTCCGACCGCCGCGGTCGGGCACTGGGTGCACGTCTACGTCGACCGGGCGGGGCGTAAACCCGTGCCCATCCCGGAGCCCATCCGGGAGCTGCTCGAAAAGGCGCTCTGAGACCTATCGATATGCTCGACGAATGCCGCTCGTGAGCAAAACCGTCGAGGTGGCGGCCTCCGCCGAAGCGATTATGGGGATCGTCGCCGACTTCGAGTCCTATCCGCAGTGGAACGAAGAGATCAAGGGATGCTGGGTGCTGGCCCGGTACAACGACGGCCGGCCCAGCCAGCTGCGTCTCGACGTCGTGGTGCAGGGCCAGGCGGGCACCTTCATCACCGCGGTCTACTACCCGGGCGAGAACCAGATCTTCACGGTGCTGCAGCAGGGCGATCACTTTGAGAAGCAGGAACAGAAGTTCTCTGTCGTGCCCATCGGCGACACCTCGCTGCTGACCGTCGACCTCGACGTCGAGACCAAGTTGCCCATCCCGAAGCAGATGGTGAAGAAGGCGATCGGGGACACGCTCGACTATCTGGCCGACAACCTCAAGGCCCGCGCCGAGCAGCTGGCCGCCAAGTAGGGCAGCGCAGCCGCCGCGGCCCGCTCAGCTCCACAACCCCGTTTCGTCGAGGCGTGCGATCAGGCGCTGGGCGCCGTCGGTGAACTCGCCTGCCGTGAGCGCGACGACGGTGTCGACGTCGCGGCGGCGCAGCGCGGCGGTGAGCTCGCGGTGCCCGGCCACCGCGGCGATCCCCCACTGCGGGTCGCCCGCGTAGATCTGTCCGGGCAGATAGCGGGCGACGTGGAGCAGGAACCAGGCGAGCTTGATCCGGCCGGTCGACCGGTTGAACGCGCGGTGGAACGCGAACTCCGCGGCGGCGATCTGCTCGATGTCGTTGTGTGAGACCGCCGTCTCCAGCTCGTCGTTGAGCCGGTCCAGCTCGTCGATCTCGGCATCGGTGATGCGGGCCGTGGCCGTGGCCGCCAACTCGCGGGCGATCGTCGCCTGCAGCCAGAAGATGTCCTCGACGTCGGCGCGTGTCAGCGGCACCACCACGTGGCCGCGGTGCGGTTCGAGCTGGACCATGCCCTCACCGCGCAGGGTGCGCAGCGCCTCGCGCACGGGCGTGATGCTCACCCCGAGCGCCGCGGCGGTCTCGTCGAGCCGGATGAAGGTGCCCGGCCGCAGCACCCCGGTCATGATGTCGGCGCGCAACCGCGCCGCGACCTCGTCGGAGAGCTGTTCGCGCCGTACGCCCCTGCGCGGCTTGGCCAGCCGTGCGGTCGGTGCGTTCACTGTGTTCTCCGGTGCTAGCTGGCCGTCGTGGACGAGGGCTTGTACCCGGGCCGCCGAGGCCATAGTGTGACCGGGGCAACACCATGTTTGATCAAATGTCAAACGCGCGCAACCCCGAGATTCGACGGAGCAGCATCAGTTGACTTCTTTCTTGTCACCGGACCCCACCGAACAGCCGTACCTCTCCCGCAGGCAGAACTGGACGAACCAGTTGGCCCGGCACGCGCTGATGCAGCCCGACGCCACCGCGCTGCGCTACCTCGGTAAGACGACCACCTGGCGTGAGCTCGACGAGCGGGTCAACGCGCTGGCCGGCGCGCTGACCCGGCGCGGTGTGGGCTTTGGCGACCGGGTGCTGATCCTGATGCTCAACCGCACCGAGTACATCGAATCGTTCCTGGCGGTCAACAAGCTCGGTGCGATCGCCGTGCCGGTCAACTTCCGCATGACCCCGCCGGAGATCGCGTTCCTGGTCAGCGATTGCCAGGCCAAGGCGGTCATCACCGAGGCGGTGCTGGCGGGTGTGGCCACCGCGGTGCGTGACATCCCTGACGTCTCAGCGACGCTGACGACCGTCATCGTGGCCGGCGGCGCCACCGAGAACGGCCTGATCGGCTACGACGACCTCATCTCCGAGGCCGGCGAACCGGCCGCCGTCGTCGACATCCCCAACGACTCGCCGGCGCTGATCATGTACACCTCCGGGACCACCGGCAGGCCCAAGGGCGCGGTGCTCACCCACACCAACATCGCCGGCCAGGCGCTGACGTTCCTGTTCACCAACGGCGCCGACATCAACAGCGACGTCGGCTTCATCGGCGTGCCGCTGTTCCACATCGCCGGGATCGGCAACATGATCCCCGGCCTGCTGTTGGGGCGGCCCACGGTCATCTACCCGTTGGGTGCGTTCAACCCCGACGAACTGCTCGACGTGCTCGAGGCCGAGCAGGTCACCGGCATCTTCCTGGTGCCCGCGCAATGGCAGGCGGTGTGCGCGGCCCAGCGGGCGCGTCCGCGCAACCTACGCCTGCGGGTCCTGTCGTGGGGCGCCGCGCCGGCCTCGGACACCCTGCTGCGCCAGATGGCCGAGACCTTCCCCGGCACCCAGATCCTCGCCGCGTTCGGCCAGACCGAGATGTCGCCGGTGACCTGCATGTTGTTGGGCGAGGACGCGATCCGCAAACTCGGATCGGTCGGCAAGGTCATCCCCACCGTCGCGGCGCGCGTCGTGGACGAGGACATGAACGACGTCCCGGTCGGGCAGGTCGGCGAAATCGTCTATCGCGCACCGACTCTGATGGCCGGTTACTGGAACAACCCGAAGGCCACCGCGGAAGCGTTCGCGGGCGGGTGGTTCCACTCCGGCGATCTCGTCCGGCAGGACGAGGAGGGCTACGTCTGGGTCGTCGACCGCAAGAAGGACATGATCATCTCCGGCGGGGAGAACATCTACTGCGCCGAGGTCGAGAACGCGCTCGCCGCCCACCCCGCGATCGGCGAGGTCGCCGTGATCGGGCGTCCCGACGAGAAGTGGGGAGAGGTGCCGGTCGCCATCGTGGCGTTGGATGTTGCGCTCGGCGCGTCCGAGCAGACCGACCTCGACCTGCGCGAGCTCGACACGTTCCTCGACGAACGGCTCGCCCGGTACAAGCATCCGAAGGCCGTGGAGGTCGTTGATGCGTTGCCGCGCAACCCCGCAGGCAAGGTCTTGAAAACCGAACTGCGTGCACGATTCGGGGCCGCAACGCCGGTTGACGCCGCTGAAAGTTCTCCGCAGGCGACGGTTTCCGGTGCGCCACAGAGGAATTAGGGAACGGAATCGGGTTTGCTAACGGTTACAGGCACAATCCGCCAGATGCCCTGCACGGCGCGAATGGCATCGGGTACATTCCTGTGGTCTGTCTTACTACCGATCGGTAGGGAGACGGGGACAACAACAACCAGGTCGGGGCAAGGAGGGGCCGTGCGACAGGGGCTGCCGGTGCACCGCGACAGTCGCCGTTGCGCCGCGGGAGCACACTGGTGACGGCGTCGACCGGGGTCGTCGGATACGTACGCGATCAGGTCCGACCGGGCCTGGAAGCGGTCGGCGGATTCGTCCGCATGTGCGTGCTCGTGGGCAAAGCCCTGTTCAAGCCGCCCTTCCAGTGGCGCGAGTTCATCCTCCAGAGCTGGTTCCTGATGCGCGTCGCCTTCCTGCCGACGCTGGCGGTCTCCATTCCACTGACCGTGCTGCTGATCTTCACGCTCAACATCCTGCTGGCGGAGTTCGGCGCCGCCGACGTGTCCGGCGCGGGCGCGGCCATCGGCGCCGTCACTCAGCTCGGCCCCCTGGTGACTGTGCTCGTCGTCGCCGGGGCGGGGTCGACCGCGATCTGCGCCGACCTGGGCGCACGCACCATCCGCGAGGAGATCGACGCGCTCGAGGTTCTCGGCATCGACCCGATCCACCGCCTGGTGGTGCCCCGCGTCGTCGCCTCCACCTTCGTCGCCCTGCTGCTCAACGGCGCGGTGATCACCGTCGGCCTGGTTGGCGGCTTCATCTTCGGCGTCTACCTGCAGAATGTCTCGGCCGGTGCGTATGTCTCGACGCTGACCCTGATCACCGGGCTGCCCGAGGTCCTCATCTCGATCATCAAGGCCATGACGTTCGGCCTGATCGCCGGCCTGGTCGGCTGCTACCGCGGGCTGACCGTCGCCGGCGGCGCGAAGGGCGTCGGCACCGCGGTCAACGAGACCCTGGTGCTCTGCGTCATCGCGTTGTTCGCGGTCAACGTGGTCCTGACCACGATCGGTGTTCGGTTCGGAACAGGGAGCTGACGTGTCGACGACAACGGTCCTGCGTTCTCGGTTTCCGCGGGCGTACGAGCGTACGAAGGGTGTGGCCAGCGCGCCCGCGCGGTTCCTCGACAGCGTCGGGCACGTCGCCTGGTTCGTCATCACCGCGGTCGGTTCGATCGGGCACGCGCTGCGCTACTACCGCAAAGAGACGCTGCGGCTGATCGCCGAGATCGGCATGGGCACCGGCGCGATGGCGGTCATCGGCGGCACCGTGGCGATCGTCGGCTTCGTGACGCTGTCCGGTTCGTCACTGGTCGCCATCCAGGGCTTCGCCTCACTCGGCAACATCGGCGTCGAGGCGTTCACCGGGTTCTTCGCCGCGCTGATCAACGTGCGCATCGCCGCACCCGTCGTCGCGGGTCAGGCGCTGGCCGCAACGGTCGGCGCGGGCGCCACCGCGGAGCTGGGCGCCATGCGCATCAGCGAGGAGATCGACGCCCTCGAGGTGATGGGCATCAAGTCGATCTCGTACCTGGTGTCGACCCGGATCATGGCCGGCTTCATCGTGATCATCCCGCTGTACGCGATGGCGATCATCATGAGCTTCCTGTCCGCCCAGGTGACGACGACTATCTTCTACGGCCAGTCGATCGGCACCTACGAGCATTACTTCCGGACGTTCCTGCGCCCCGACGACGTGTTCTGGTCGTTCATCCAGGCCGTGATCATCTCGGTGATCGTGATGCTCAACCACTGCTACTACGGCTACTTCGCCAGCGGCGGCCCCGTGGGCGTCGGTGAGGCCGTCGGTCGCTCGATGCGCGCGTCGCTGGTGGCGATCGTCTGTGTGGTCCTGTTCGCCTCGTTGGCGCTCTACGGCGTCGACCCGAACTTCAACCTGACGGTGTAGCGCCATGACCGCCCCCCTAAACAATCCCCGCACCCCGCCGTACAAGCTGGCCGGCCTGGTGCTGAGCCTGCTGGCCGTCGTCGCGCTGGTGTTGGTGTACATGCAGTTCCGCGGCGACTTCCTGCCGCGCGAACAGCTGACCGTGATGGCCGCGCGCTCGGGCCTTTCGATGGACCCCGGTGCCAAGGTCACCTACAACGGCGTCGAGATCGGTCGGGTGGCGTCCGTCGACGCGGTCGATGTCGGGGGTGAGCCGAGGGCCAAGATCACCCTCGACGTGGATCCGAAGTACCTCCACCTGATCCCGAAGAACGTCGACGCCAGCATCGACGCGACCACCGTGTTCGGCAACAAGTACATCAACTTCTCGTCGCCGAAAAACCCGACGCCGCAACGGATCACGCCGTCGGACGTGATCGACGTGACGACGGTGACGACGGAGTTCAACACGCTGTTCGAGACCGTCGTGTCGCTGTCGGAGCAGGTCGACCCGATCAAGCTGAACCAGACGCTGAGCGCGACGGCCGAGGCGCTCGACGGGCTCGGCGACCGCTTCGGCGAGTCGATCATCAACGGCAACGAGATCCTCACCGACGTCAACGCCCGCATGCCCGAGTTGCGTCGCGACAACCGGCTGCTGGCCGACCTCGGCGAGGTGTATGCCGATGCGGCGCCCGACCTGTTCGCCGGGCTGGACAACGCGGTCACCACCGCCCGCACGCTCAACGAGCAGCAGGGCAACATCGACCAGGCGCTGATGGCGGCGGTCGGATTCGGCAACAACGGCGGCGATGTCTTCGAACGCGGCGGACCGTATCTGGTGCGCGGCGCCGAGGACCTCGTCATCACCTCCGAACTGCTCGACGAGTACAGCCCCGCGCTCTACTGCATGATCCGCAACTACCACGACGCCGAGCCCAAGGTCGCGGCGTCGCTCGGCGGCAACGGCTATTCGCTGCGGACGCTGTCGGAGCTCATGGGTGCCGGCAACCCCTACGTCTATCCGGACAACCTGCCCCGCGTGAACGCCAAGGGTGGCCCGGAGGGTCGGCCCGGCTGCTGGCAACCGATCACACGTGACCTCTGGCCCGCGCCGTACCTCGTCATGGATACCGGCGCCTCCATCGCGCCGTACAACCACTTCGAGTTGGGTCAACCGCTCCTGATCGAGTACGTCTGGGGCCGCCAAGTCGGGGAGAACACGATCAACCCATGAAAATCACCGGTACCGCCATCAAGCTCGGCGCCTTCTCACTGGTGCTGCTGCTGTTCACCGCGATCATCGTGGTGGTCTTCGGTCAGATGCGTTTCGACCGCACCACCGGCTATACCGCGATCTTCTCGAGCGCCAGCGGCCTTCGCTCCGGACAGTTCGTCCGCGCGTCGGGTGTAGAGGTCGGCAAGGTGTCCAAGGTCGAGATCACCAACGGCGGCACGGAGGCCAAGGTCGAGTTCAAGGTCGACCGCTCGCTGCCGCTGTTCGAAGGCACCAGCGCCTCGGTTCGCTACCTCAACCTGATCGGCGACCGGTACTTGGAGCTCAAGCGCGGCGACAGCGACAAGCGGCTGCCCGCAGGCGCCACGATCCCGATCGAGCGCACCCAGCCCGCGCTGGATCTCGACGCACTGATCGGCGGCTTTCGGCCGGTGTTCCGGGCGCTCGATCCCGACAAGGTCAACGAGATCGCGCAGTCGATCATCACGATCTTCCAGGGCCAGGGCGGCACCATCAACGACATCCTCGATCAGACCGCCTCGCTGACCGCGGCGCTGGCCGACCGCGACCAGGCCATCGGTGAGGTCATCCGGAACCTCAACACCGTGCTGGACACCACGGTCAAGCACCAGGCCCAGTTCGACCAGACCGTGCAGGACTTCGAGAAGCTCATCACGGGGCTGAACAACCGCAGGGATCCGGTCGCCAGCTCGGTGGCCGACATCAGCGACGCTGCGGGCACCGTCGCCGACCTGCTTGCCGACAACCGGCCGCTGCTGCAGAGCACCGTGAGCCACCTCGAGGCGGTGCAGCAACCGCTGGTGGATCAGAAAGACCAGCTCAACGACATCCTCACCAGGCTGCCGACCGCGTTCAAGATCATCGGTCGGGCCGGCGGTATATACGGTGACTTCTTCAACTTCTACGCCTGCGATATCTCGCTGCGACTCAACGGGTTGCAGCCGGGTGGCCCCGTCCGGACCGTCAAACTGTTCAGCCAGCCGTCGGGTAGGTGCACGCCGCAATGAGGACGCTCGAAGGTTCGAACCGGGTCCGAAACGGGCTGATGGGCATCGTCATCCTGCTCGTCGTCATCGGCGTGGGCCAAAGCTTCGCCAGTGTGCCGATGCTGTTCGCGACGCCCACGTACTACGCGGAGTTCTCCGACACCGGCGGCATCACCAAGGGCGACAAGGTGCGCATCGCCGGCGTCGACGTCGGACTGGTGCGCAACATGGAGATCGCGGGCGACAAGGTCAGGATCGGCTTCTCGCTGGACGGCACGCAGATCGGCCAGGCCAGCCGCGCCGCAATCCGCACCGACACGATCCTCGGCCGCCGCAACATCGAGATCGAGCCGCGCGGTTCGGACCCGTTGCGCGCCAACGGCGTTCTGCCGCTCGGCCAGACCACGACGCCGTACCAGATCTACGACGCGTTCTTCGACGTCACGAAGGCCGCCTCTGAGTGGGACACCCAGACGGTGCGGCAATCGCTGAACGTGCTCTCGGAGACCATCGACCAGACCTATCCCCATCTGAGCGCCGCGCTCGACGGGGTGGCCCGGTTCTCCGACACCATCGGCAAGCGCGATGAGGACATTAAGAAGCTGCTCCGCAACGCCGACGAGATCGCCGGCATCCTCGGCAGCCGAAGCGAACAGATCAACCGGTTGCTGGTCAACGCCCAGTCGCTGCTCGGCGCGATCAACGAGCGCCAGTACGCCATCAACATGCTGCTCGAGCGGGTCGGTGCGTTCTCCGAACAGGTGAAGGGCTTCATCGACGACAACCCGAACCTGAACAGAGTGCTCGAACAGCTGCGGGTCGTCAGCGATGTGCTGCGCGAGCGGCGATTCGACCTGATGGACACCCTCGTCACGACCGCCAGCTTCGTCGCGTCGCTGGGTGAGGCGATCGCCTCCGGCCCCTACTTCAAAGTCATGCTGGTCAACCTGCTGCCTGGCCAGATCCTGCAGCCGTTCGTGGACGCCGCGTTCAAAAAGCGCGGCATCGACCCGGAGAAGTTCTGGCGCGATGCGGGTTTGCCTGCCTGGCGGTGGCCGGACCCGAACGCGCAGGGCTTCGAGAACGGCGCCCCGCCGCCGGGACCCGCCGTGCTCGAAGGGACCCCGGAGAACCCGGGACCCGGTGTGCTGAAGGGACATCCGTGCTCGTACACGCCACCGGCCGACGGTCTACCACGGCCCGGCAACCCGCTGCCGTGCGCGGACCTGTCGGTGGGGCCGTTCGGCGGCCCCGCATACGGACCGCCCAATGTTGCGACCTCGGATCCGAACGTGCACGGTCCGCAGCCGTCGCCGGGCGTACCCGCCGCGGCCATCCCAGGACAGCTCCCGCCGAACGTGCCGGGTGCGCACGGCCAGCTGCCGCCCGCACCGCCGGGTGCGCGCACCGTGCCGGTCGGTCCGATGCCGCCACAGCCGCCGGACTTCACGCCCGGTATCGCGCCGTTGCCGCCTGCGCTGCCCGCGCCGCCGGCACCGGGACCGGGACAGCAGCTGGCCCCCGCCGGCCAGCCGCCGCTCCCAGGCAATCCGCCGTTCCTTCCGCCAGGGTCGCAAGAGGGTTAGGGGGATAGCAGATGGCGACAATTTTCAACGTCCGAAACCTGAAGCTACCCGCGGTTTCTCGTGCGACCGTGATCATCGGCGCGCTGATCGTGGTGCTGGCGCTGGTGGCCGCCTTCGTCGGCTACAACCTGTACAAGAAGCTGACGCACAACACGGTCGTCGCCTACTTCAGCGACACCCTTGCGCTGTATCCCGGCGACAAGGTGCAGATCATGGGTGTGCAGGTCGGGCAGATCGAGTCGATCCAGCCCGCCGGCGACCGGATGAAGGTCACCTTCAACTACGAGAACAAGTTCAAGGTGCCCGCGAACGCGACGGCGTCGATCCTGAACCCCAGCCTGGTGGCGTCGCGAAACATCCAGCTGTCCCCGCCGTACACCGGCGGGCCGGTGATGGAGGACGGCGCGGTCATCCCCATCGAGCGCACCCAGGTGCCGGTCGAGTACGACGAACTGCGTGACTCGATCAACCGCATCCTGACCGACCTGGGCCCGACGCCCGACCAGCCCAAGGGCCCGTTCGGCGACATCATCGACTCGGCGGCCTACGGATTCGCCGGTAAGGGCAAGCAACTCAACGCCACTCTGAACAACCTGTCGGAGGCGCTGTTCGCGCTGAACGAGGGCCGCGAGGACTTCTTCGGCATCGTCAGGAGCCTGGCTCTCTTCGTCAACGCTCTGCACCAGAGTGATCAGCAGTTCGTCGCGCTGAATGACGATCTCGCCGAGTTCACGAACGCGTTCACCAACACCGACCGGGAGGTTGCGAACGCGCTGCAGGATCTCGACCAGCTGTTGACCACCACGCGAGCATTCCTCGACGAGAACGCCGAGGTGTTGGTCCACGACGTCAACAACCTGGCCGACGTCACGAACGCGATTCTGCAGCCGGAGCCGCGCGAGGGCCTGGAGACCGCGCTGCATGTGTTCCCCAATCTCGGGGCGAACCTGATGAACATCGTCTCGCCGGTCACCGGCGGCGTCATGGGCATCCCCGTCATCAACAACTTCGCCAACCCGCTGCAGTTCATCTGCAGTTCAATCCAGGCGGGCAGCCGACTGGGCTATCAGGAATCCGCCGAGATGTGCGCGCAGTACCTGGCGCCGATCCTCGACGCGATCAAGTTCAACTTCCCGCCGTTCGGCGTCAACCAGTTCGCCTCGGCAATGACGCTGCCCAAGCACATCGCGTACTCGGAACCGCGGTTGCAGCCGCCGCCGGGATACAAGGACACGACCGTGCCGGGTATCTGGTCGCGAGACACGTTGTTCTCGCACGGCAACCACGAACAGGGTTGGGTTGCCGCACCCGGCATGCAGGGCATCGATGTGCAGCCCTTCACGGCCAACATGATGACGCCGGAATGCCTGGCGGAACTGTTGGGTGGACCGGACTGCGCAGTTCCCGCGGCCCCGCCCGCGTTCGGCACCACCCGCGACGGCAACCTGCCCGGCCCGCCGAACGCGTTCGACCAGAACAACCCGCTGCCGCCGCCTTGGTATCCGCAGCCGGGGCCGCCGCCGGCGCCTGCGCCCGGTGTGATCCCGGGTGACCCGGGTGGGTCGCCGCTGGCGGGTCCCGCACCCGCACCGCCCCCAGCCCCCGCGGGACCGCCGCTACCAGCAGAGGCAGGTAGATGATGATCGCGCTCAAGTGGAGGAAGTTCGCGCAGCGCGCCGTGGCGCTGACTGCGATCGCCCTGGTGCTCAGTTCGTGCGGTTCCTGGAAGGGCATCGCCAACGTTCCGCTGCCGGGTGGCCCGGGCACGGGTTCGGACAAGACGACCATCTATGTGCAGATGCCAGACACCCTGGCGCTCAACGTAAACAGCCGCGTGCGCGTCGCGGACGTCTACGTCGGCCGCGTCCGCGCCATCGAGTTGAAGAACTGGGTCGCGACGTTGACCCTGGATCTGCAATCCGGCATCGAGCTGCCCAAGAACGCGCTTGCCCGCATCGGCCAGACCAGCCTCTTGGGGTCACAGCACGTCGAGCTGCTGCCTCCGCCGGATCCGTCGCCGGAACCCTTGCGCAACGGCGACACCATCCCGCTGGCCAACTCGTCGGCATATCCCTCGACCGAACGGGTGCTCGCGAGCATCGCGTCCATCTTGCAGGGCGGCGGGGTGCAGAACCTGGAGGTCATCCAGACCGAGATCTTCAATGTGGTCAACGGCCGGGCCGACCAGATCCGCGAGTTCCTCAACAAGCTGGACACGTTCACCGACGAGCTGAACCAGCAGCGCCAGGACATCACCCGCGCGATCGACTCCACCGACCGGCTACTTGCTGTCGTCGCGCAGCGCAACGACACGCTGGACCGCGTGCTGACCGAATTCCCGCCGCTGATCAAGCATTTCGCGGAGACCCGAGATCTGTTCGCCGATGCGGTCGAGGCTCTCGGGCGCATCAGCCGGGCGACCAACGACTATTTGGGTCCGGCAAGCGACCCCCTCAACAGAAACCTGGCCGCCCTGCAGCGACCGCTCAAGCAACTGGGTAAGGCGTCGCCGTACCTGATCGGTGCGCTCAAGTTGATGCTCACCGCGCCGTTCTCGATCGAGAACGTGCCGAAGGTCGTGCGTGGTGACTACCTCAACGTGTCGCTGATGGTCGACCTGACACTGTCTGCAGTCGATAACGGCATCCTGTCGGGCACCGGTATCTCGGGCATGCTGCGCGCGCTCGAGCAGTCGTGGGGCCGTGACCCGGCGACAATGATCCCGGATGTGAGGTTCACGCCGAACCCGCACAACGCTCCGAATGGTCCGTTGGTGGAACGTGGTGAATGACCTGTGCTGACCAGATTCATCAAGATTCAGCTGGTGCTGTTCGCCATCCTGACGGTGGTCGCGGTGGTGGTGCTGGGGTGGTACTACCTGCGCATCCCGTCGCTGGTCGGCATAGGGCAGTACGAGCTGAAGGCCGAACTACCGCGTTCGGGTGGGTTGTACGCCACGGCCAACGTCACCTACCGCGGGACTCAGATCGGCAAGGTCATCTCGGTCGAGCCGACCGAGAACGGCGCGCTGGCGGTGATGCGCATCGAGGATCGCTACAAGATCCCGGCCGATGCGACCGCCAACGTGCACTCCGTGTCGGCGATCGGCGAGCAGTACCTCGACCTCGTCTCGACCGGAAACCCGCCGAACACACTGGAACCCGGTTCGATCATCACCGAGAGCACCGTGCCGAGCGAAGTCGGTCCGGCGTTGGATGCCGCCAACAAGGGCCTGGCAGTGCTGCCCAAGGAGAAGATCGACAAGCTGCTGACCGAAACCTCCGAGGCGGTCGGCGGTTTGGGCCCGGCGCTGCAGCGGCTGGTCGACTCGACGACGAACATCGCGCAGGGTTTCCAGCAGAACCTGCCCCAGGTCAACGACATCATCGAGAACGCAGGGCCGATCCTGGACAGCCAGGTGCAGTCCGGTGACAACATCGAGCAGTGGTCGCGCAATCTGAATGTCATTGCCGCACAGGCGGCCGAACAGGATCCTGCGTTGCGTAGCGGCCTGCAGCAGGCGGCGCCGACGCTGGATCAGGTCAACGCCGTCTTCAGCGGGGTGCGGGAGTCGTTGCCGCAGACGCTGGCCAACCTGACGATCGTCATCGACATGCTCAAGCGCTACAACAAGGGCGTCGAGCAGGTCATGGTGGTCTGGCCGCAGGGCGCCGCCATGAACCAGGCGGGCACGCTGTTCGAAGACCTCGGCCAGCTTCCGCTGGCGTTGTCGATCAACCAGCCGCCGCCGTGTCTGACCGGGTTCCTGCCGGCCTCCGAGTGGCGCTCGCCGGCCGACACCAGCATGGCTCCGCTACCCAAGGGCACCTACTGCAAGATCCCGAAGGACTACCAGGCCAACGTGGTTCGCGGCGCACGCAACTATCCGTGCGTCGACGTGCCGGGCAAGCGGGCCGCCACGCCGATGGAGTGCCGCAGCCCCGAACCGTATGTGCCGCTGGGCACCAACCCGTGGTACGGCGACCCCAACCAGGTGTTGTCCTGCCCGGCGCCGGGTGCCCGCTGCGACCAGGGTGTGAACCCGGGCCGCGGGGTGATGCAGGCACCGTCGGTCAACAACGGAGTCAACCCTGCGCCGGCGAGCGACCTCCCGCCACCGAATTCGACTGCGCCCGTAAGCGATCCGCTGTCCCCGCCGGGGCAGGGCAGCGTGACCTGCAGCGGCCAGCAGCCCAACCCGTGCATCTATACGCCGGCACCTGGACCGCCCGGCTCCGCGGCGGTCTACAGCCCGACCAGCGCTCAGGTCGTCGGACCCGATGGCGTCACGTACAACGTCGACAATTCGCGCAAACCGGGGGATGACGGGTGGAAGGAGATGCTGGCGCCGGCCAGCTGACCCGATGGGGACCCGTCCCGACGCCAACACTGGTCGGCGTGACCGGGCGGGGATCGACGTCTCGAAGACGGTGCGCGCGTTGGGCACTCACCGCTGCGAAGGCTCGATGGGGGAGAGTGGTGATGCGTCATGCTGACCAGGTTCATCAAGATCCAGTTGGTGCTGTTTTCCATCCTGACCGTGGTCGCGGTGGTGGTGCTGGGTTGGTATTACCTGCGCATCCCGTCGTTGATGGGACTCGGGCAGTACGAGCTGAGGGCTGAGCTGCCGCGTTCGGGCGGGTTGTATGCCACGGCCAACGTGACGTATCGCGGGACGCAGATCGGCAAGGTCATCTCGGTCGAGCCGACCGAGAAGGGCGCGTTGGCGGTGATGCGGATCGAGGACCGCTACAAGATCCCCGCCGACGCGACCGCCAACGTGCACTCGGTGTCGGCGATCGGCGAGCAGTACCTCGACCTCGTCTCCACCGGAAATCCGGGCCAGTATCTGGCACCGGGTTCGACGATCACCGAAAGCACGGTGCCCAGCGAGATCGGTCCCGCACTGGACGCCGCCAACAAGGGGCTGGCGGTGCTGCCGAAGGAGAAGATCGACAGGCTGCTGACCGAAACCTCCGAGGCGGTCGGCGGTTTGGGCCCGGCGCTGCAGCGGCTGGTCGATTCGACCACCAGTGTCGTCGAGGGCTTTCAGCAGGACCTGCCTGCGGTCAACGACATCATCGAGAACGCCGGGCCCATCCTGGACAGCCAGGTGCAGTCCGGCGACAACATCGAGCGGTGGTCGCGCAATCTCAATGTGATCGCCGCGCAGGCCGCGGAACAGGATCCGGCGTTACGTAGTGGATTGCAGCAGGCGGCGCCGACGCTGGACCAGGTCAACGCCGTCTTCAGCGGCGTCCGCGATTCGTTGCCGCAGACGCTGGCCAACCTGACGATCGTCATCGACATGCTCAAGCGCTACCACAAAGGGCTGGAGCAGGTGCTGGTGATGCTCCCGCAGGGCTCATCGGTCGCCCAGGCGGGCCTCCTCTTCGAGAACGTCGGTCAGTTGCCGTTGGCGTTGTCGATCAACCAGCCGCCGCCGTGTCTGACCGGGTTCCTGCCCGCCTCCGAATGGCGCGCACCGGCCGACGTGTCGATGGCGCCGCTACCCAAGGGCACCTACTGCAAGATTCCGAAGGACTACCAGGCCAACGCGGTTCGCGGCGCACGTAACTATCCGTGTGTCGACGTGCCGGGCAAGCGGGCGGCCACGCCGAGGGAGTGCCGCAGCAACGAACCGTATGTGGCGCTGGGCACCAACCCTTGGTACGGCGACCCCAACCAGGTCCTGTCGTGCCCGGCGCCCGGCGCACGGTGCGACCAGGGGGTGAACCCAGGCCGCGGGGTGATCCAGGCACCGTCGGTCAACAACGGCATGAATCCGGCGCCCGCCACCGATCTGCCGGCGCCGCGCGTCAACGCGCCGATCAGCGACCCCCTGAGCCCGCCGGGGCAGGGCAGTGTGACCTGCAGTGGACAGCAGCCCAACCCGTGCATCTACACTCCGGCACCAGGACCACCGGGTACCTCGGCGGTCTACAACCCGGCCAGCGCGCAGGTGGTCGGACCTGACGGCGTGAGGTACAACGTCAGCAACTCGAGCAACCCAGGAGATGACGGATGGAAGGAGATGCTGGCACCAGCCGGCTGAACCCCACCGATGCTGATGAGACGCCCGAGGAGCCGTTGGCAGTAACCACCGACGACGCCCCCACTGAGGAACCGCCTACCGCAGAACCCGAGGTCAGCCGCCGCACGTCGAGGATCGGACGCGGTATGGCCGCCGGGATCTGCGCGGCGCTGCTGCTGCTCGGCGCCGGCGGCGGTGTCGCGGGCTACCTGTTGTTCAGAAACGACCAGAAGGTGGCGGCCGCCGACCGCGCCGAGGCCGCCGCGCTGCAGGCCGCCAAGGACTGCGTGGCGGCGACGCACGCCCCCGACACGGTCGCCATGAACGTGGCCCAGTCCAAGATCATCCAGTGCTCGACCGGGGACTTCGCCGTGCAGTCCTCGTTGTACGCCGGCGTGCTCGCCGAGGCGTACCAGGCCGCCCAGGTCCAGGTGCAGGTGTCGGACATGCGCGCCGCGGTGGAGAAGCACAACGACGACGGGACCTTCGATGTCCTCGTCGCGGTCAGGGTCAAGGTCACCAACTCCGACGTCGCCGATCAAGAGCAGGGTTACCGGCTTCGGGTGAAGATGGCGCCCGACGACGAGGGCACGTACAAGATCGCCAACCTGGACCAGGTCACCTCGTGACGTCGTTGACCGCAGCGCATGACGCGCCTCCGGATTCGGTGGCCACCGAGAAGGCCGTCGACGAGCCGGTGGCCGCGTGGTCGGCCAGGGTCGGCGCGTTCGCCGTCGACGTTCTGATCGGGCTCGCGGTGCTGGCGACCGTGGCGGTGGTGTCGTTGACCGCGCCGCAGCGCAGCCCGCTGTGGTGGGGCTACATGGTCGCGATGGGCGTGGTGGTGCTGGCAATGGCGGTCAACCGCCTGGTGCTGCCGACGGTGACGGGCTTTTCGTTGGGGCGCGCCCTGTTCGGGATCGCGGTCCGCAGGCGGGACGGTGCACCGGTGGGCGTGTGGCGGCTGCTCGTGCGCGACCTCGCGCACCTGCTCGACACTGCGGCGCTGTTCATCGGCTGGCTGTGGCCGCTGTGGGATCGCCGCCGCCGGACGTTCGCCGACCTCCTGCTGCGCACCGAGGTGCGGCCGGTTACCCCGCCGCAGCGCAACGTTCGCAAGTGGACCGCGACCGTGCTGATCGTCGCCACACTGGCGTGCGCGGCCGCCGTCGCGGCGAACTACTGGGTGGTGTACCGCCACGAGCGCGCCGTGAACGACACCAAAGAACAGATCGCCGAGCAGGGCCCGCGGATCGTCGAGCAGATGCTCAGCTACAAGCGCGACACGATGGGTGAGGATTTCGCGCACGCGCAGTCGCTGACCACCGACGGCTACCGCGAGCAACTGATCGCCCAGCAGAAGGCGAGCGAGAAGGCCGGGGTCAGCTCCAACGAGTACTGGGCGGTGAGCAGCGCGGTGCTCGAGGCGGCGCCGGACACGGCCGAGATGCTGCTGGCGATGCAGGGTCAGCGCGGTGACAATCCCCAGGAGTTGAAGTTCATCACCGCGACCGTGCGGGTCGAGTTCGAGAAGTCCAATGACGGCCAGTGGCGCGTCGCCAACCTCACCGTGCTGAAGCGGCCGCAGATGAATGCGGAGGGCCAATGAGTCCGCGGCGCAGGGTCGAGGCCGACGAGCGCGACTTCTTCGAGGTGGTGCCCAAGCCGCCGCGCCGGTGGGGGCTGCCGATCCTCGCCGCCGTCGCGTCGCTGTTGATGGCGGCGGCGATCACGGCGGGTTCGCTGATGTTGGTCAGCCACGAGAAAGACCGCCGCACGGTGGCCAACGACCATGCCGCGCTGGTGTACGTCAGCGAGTTCATGACCGACTACACGTCGCTGGACCCCTTCAACGCCAACGCCTACGTGGATCGGATCCTCGCTAAGGGCACCGGTGATTTCGCGAAGATGTTCAAGGAAAAACAAAACGAGATCCTGATCCAGGTCGCGCAGGCCGAGCCCACCACCGGAACCGTTCTGGCCGCGGGCGTGCAGCGCTGGAACGACAACGGCAGCGCCGACGTCCTGGTCGCCACCAAGGTGTCGACGAAGGCCGCGGACGGCAAATCGACGGTCGAGAGTGGAAGTCGTTGGATAGCAACGACTGTCAAGGAAGGACAGCAGTGGAAGATCAGCCAGCTGATCCAGGTGATCTGACCACCGACTCCTCAGCGGAATCCACCCCGGCACCGCGTCGGCGTGGATGGTTCTTCCGGCGACGGAAGACGGAAACCCCCGCCACCGCGGCCAATACGGCAGCGCCCGAGACGACGGAGGCGCCCGCCGCGGAGTCGACCGCACCCCGGCCAATCGGTAAGGCGAAACGGCGCGGACGATCCCGCGCCGACGACTCGGACAAGACCGAGGAAGCCAAGGCCGAAGGCGCCGAGAGCGTCGAGGCCGAACGCGAGACCGCCGGGACCGGATCCGGAGAGGCCACCGCAGAAGCGGAGACCGACGATCGCGAAATGGCAACCGTGGCCGAGGAGCCCGGCGCGGCAGACGAATCCGATGTCACACCACAGGAAGTGCGGTTCGTCCCCCACCGGCCCGCGGGCAAGCGGCTCATCGCCGCGACGCTGGTCGCCGCCGCGCTCTTCGTCGGGGCTGCCGCGTTCGCCGCGGCGACCTTGCAGCCGTACCTGTCGGAACGCGCCGAGATCGACACCAAACTCGATGTGGCCCGCACCGCGGCGAGCGCGATCTCGACGCTGTGGTCCTACACGCCGGACAACATGGAACAGTTGCCGGACCGGTCGGCCGCGTTCCTCGGCGGCGACTTCGCCTACGAATACCGCAAATACATCGACGCGATCGTCGCGACGAACAAACAGGCGCAGGTCACCAACACCACGCAGGTGTTGGGCGCGGCGGTTGAGAGCCTGACACCGGAGGAGGCGACAGCGATCGTCTACACCAACTCGGTGGCCACCAGCCCGATGAGCAAGAACATCCCGTCGCTGCGGTACCTGTCCTACCGGCTGACAATGCACCGCCACGATGGCAAGTGGCTGATCACCCGCATGTCGACCATCACGTCGCTGGACCTGACGCCACAGCTGTAACGGACGCTGACGCGTGGCGGTCGAATCCCCTGTCTCACAACGGTTGACGATCGCCTGTCTGCTGCTTCTGACATTCGCGACCGGGCTGGTGGACGCGGTGAGCGTGCTGAAGCTCGGCCACGTGTTCGTCGCGAACATGACCGGAAACGTGATCTTTTTGGGCTTCTGGCTCGTTCCGCATTCGGGGGTCGACGTGACCGCCGCGCTGGTCGCGTTCGCGAGCTTCGTGTCGGGTGCGGTGATGGGCGGCCGATTCTCCCGCCATCTCAACGCCGACGTGCGGCGGTGGCTGGCGATCACCCTGGCGTTCGAGGTCGTGATGCTCGTGGTGCTGTCGGTGCTCGCCGGTGCCGGGGTGCTCGACTATCAGGACAACACGAAACTGCTGCTGATCGCGGGGCTTGCCGTGACATTCGGCGTGCAGAACTCCACCGCCCAGCAGTTCGGCATCCAGGAGTTGTCGACCACGGTGTTGACTACGACGATCGTGCGGATCGGCTTCGACAGCCGCGTGGCTGGCGGGACAGGAGAACGCGAAAAGCTGCGCTACAGCGTGGTGTTGACGATGTGCGCCGGGGCCGCCGTGGGCGCGACCATGACTCGCTACACCGTCGCGCCGATCATCGCGCTCGCCGCGGCGATGGTGGCGCTCAGCGGAACCCTGTTCTGGCTCGGTGAGAGACGAAGCCGGGACTAGTCTGACCGTATGCCATCGGTACTCGTCACCGGCGCGTCGCGCGGAATCGGCCGCGCGATCGCCGAGCACCTGGCCGCGCGCGGCTGGCAGGTGATCGCCGGCGTCCGCACCGAGCGCGATGCCGAGGCCGTCGTCGCCGCGAATCCACAACGGATCTCCGCGGTGCTGCTCGACGTCACCGACGGGGGTCATCTCGCCGCCTTGACGGACGCACTACCCGAGCGACTGGACGCGGTGGTCAACAACGCGGGTGTCGTCGTGAGCGGGCCGATGGAGACGGTTACCTCCGATGAGTGGCGAAAACAGCTGGAGATCAACGTGATCGGCCAGCTCGCGGTCACGCGGGCCGTGCTCCCGCGATTGCGGCAGTCACACGGCCGGGTGGTGTTCATCTCGAGCGTCAACGGCAGGATGTCGATGCCGCTGATCGGCGCCTACGCGGCGAGCAAGTTCGCGCTGGAGGCGGCGGCCGACGCGTTGCGGATGGAGCTGCGGCCGTGGAAGATCCCGATCGTCGTCATTCAGCCCGCACAGACCGATACCGACATGTGGCGCACCGCAGACACGATGGTTCTGGAGGCCGAGGCTGCGCTATCGCCCGAGCACCGAGCGCTGTACGCCAGGCACATCGCGGGCATGAAGAAATCGGTGCCGGTGTCGCAACGGCTCGCGGTCCCCGCCGAGAAAGTCTCGGCGGTGGTCGAGGAGGCGCTCACCGCGCGCAGGCCGCGCCCGCGCTACGTCGTCGGCCTAGGGCCCAAACTGCAGGTCGGCTTGGTGACGAAGTTACCGACCCGGGTTCGCGACGCCGTGTTGAGACGGGTGTCCAGCCAACCCTGAGCCATGGCGGAATTCGTCAAGCGCAACCCGTCGGCACCCGCGGGCTTCTTCCCATGTGAAGCCGCTGGACTGCAATGGCTTTCGTCGGTCGACGGCGGCGTACCGTGTGCGACGGTGCTCGGATACGACGACACCAGCCTCACCCTGGAACGGCTGCCCAGCGGGGCGCCCAGCCGTCCGGCCGCCCGCGAGTTCGGCCGGCGGCTCGCACGAACACACGACGCCGGAGCCGCGGCGTTCGGGGCGGCACCTGACGGATGGGACGGGCCGGGGTTCTTCGGGCCGATGCACCATCCGCTGCCGATGTCGTTGACCGGCCATGACCGTTGGGGCGCCTTCTACGCCCGTGAGCGGTTGGCGCCGATGGCGCGCCTCGCCGGCGATCTACTCGACGCCGACTGCCGCGCGGGCATCGACGAGGTGATGGCGCGGTGCGACGGAGGAGACTTCGATGACGGCGACCCACCCGCGCGGCTGCACGGCGACCTGTGGAGCGGCAACGTGATGTGGACGCCTGATGGTGCGGTGCTGATCGACCCCGCCGCACACGGCGGCCACCGGGAGACCGACCTGGCGATGCTCGCGCTCTTCGGTTGTCCGCATCTCGATGAGGTGATCAACGGCTACCAGTCCGTGCGGCCGCTACGGGAGGCATGGTGCGGCCGGGTCGGACTGCATCAGCTCTATCCGCTGTTGGCCCATGTCGTGCTGTTCGGTGGCGGTTACGCACGGCAAACAGCGGCCGCGGCTCGCAGCGCGCTTGGTGGCTGACGCCGCCGAAAACGCCGCGGCCTAGTTGAACGCGAGCCAACTCGGCAACCCGCGTTCGCGCGAATCGCACAGCACCTGCCGGGTGTCGCACGATCCACGAGGCACACCCGCGCCGGTCCACATCCCGCCGGTGTCGCGGCGCAACACGATCGACGACGAGCCGCCACCGTCGAGCAGGATTGCCGTGTCACTGCCCAACCCGCGGAACAGATCCTGGATCTGGTCGGGCGTGTAACTGCCGCCCTGAAAGACGTACATCTCGTCCTTCTGCTTCGCATAGGCAAGCGCGGTCCTCGCCGCGCTCGGCCCACCGTCGTTGAGCTGACCGGTGTCACCCGGCGCAAGCAACCCGATACCGGCCACCGCGACGAACCGGACACCCTCGTCCACGAGGCGCTGCACCACCGGTGACGCCGCGTCGTAGTCGTCGGGACTCTTCGGCGGCACCACGTACGGCGCGCCGGCCACCGGAAGAATCATGGTGGACAACGCCTTCCAGTGCTCGTTGCCGCCGGACAACCCCTGCTTCCCCGCATACGGAACTGTGCCGGTCACCGCCATATTCGCGCGGCCCTGGCCGCGGGTGTTGTCGACGTAGGCCCCCAAGGGCGAACTGCATCCGGTCGACTTCCAGGACCCACCGCGCTGACCCCGCACGTCGAAGAAGTTGGCGTTGATCGCGATCGTCGGCTGGCCGAGTGCCTGCCAAGCCTGCAGCGGCGTGAAGATCTCCGATGCCTGTAACAGTCCCTCCCCGGTACGCGCGCGGGGATCGCGTTCACAACGCGCCTGATAACCCCTGTGCGAGTCGACAAGCAGGCGGGGCGCAAGACGGGTCGACGCCGACTTGATGATCATCAGACGACCGCCGCTGGCCAGCTCGTACCAGCCGCCCCCGGCGTTGAGCATCGGGGCGGGATGGCCTCCGGCGAAGTTGTAGACGAGGTAAGCGCCGCGCGTATTGGCGATCGCGTTGGCAAGCATTTCGCGTGCGCTGGCGGCATTCGCGACGGGGATTCCCTCGGTCGTCGACAACGCCACCCACATCAGAAGTGCCGCGGCGGATGCCGCGAAGCGCCTGATGTTTGCTGATTTCGCCGACACGTGAGGCCCCTAGTGATGACAATGAAACAGTGACACCATCAATCTCACCTTGAACATTGTCAACTTGCGTCACAGAGACATCACGATCGCATCTCATCGCGCCGGCGAGTGAAAACGGGGTTTACGGGTAATCGGCCAAGCGACAGACAAGAGAGGGAGCAGAAATGATCGGAACCATCCTCAGCGCGCTCATCATCGGTCTGATCGTGGGTGCGCTGGCGCGGCTCATCATGCCGGGCAAGCAGAACATCGGCGTGATCATGACGGTTATTCTGGGCGCCCTGGGCGCGTTTATCGGGTCCTGGTTGACCTATCAGCTCGGCTACTCGAACTCGAACGGCGGCTGGGAGGTCATTCCGTTCTTGGTCGGCATCATCGTCGCGATCGTGCTCATCGCGATCTACGTCGGCATCACCGGCCGCAAGTCGGGCACGACCCGCGGCAGCGCCGTCCGCTAACGCCCCGGCGGGGCCAGTCGGTAGACCGCGTCGGCGTAGTCGTCGGTGATGTAGACCGCGCCGTCGGGCCCCACCACCGCGGCGACCGGCCGGCCCCATCTCGAGCCGTCGTCGGATTGGAACCCGCCGACCAGCGTCTGCTGGTCGGCGAGTTCGCCGTTGTGCCAGCCGAAGAACGCGACCTCCGGAGCGATCGGCGGCTCGCGGTTCCATGACCCGTGGACCCCGATGAGCGCACCGCTGGAGTACGGGGCCGGAAGCACGCCCTCGGTGAACACCATCCCCAGCGGTGCCGCGTGTGCGCCCAGACTCTGCTCGATGGGCGGCAGGGCTTCGCAATCGAGCCGACTGCCGTCGGCATTGGTCTGCACGTCGCGGATCAACGGCAGGTTCGCCGGGCCGCCGTCGGGATTGCAGAAGGGCCAACCCAATTCGCGGCCGGGCGTCAGCCGTGCGACCGACTCCGGCGGATGCAGGCTCACGTACTCCTGGCTGACCTCGCCGGTCTCCGGATCGGCGACGTTGTCGCGGTTGTTGACCGCGGTCCACACCGCCCCGTCGGGTGCGATGGCCAGGCCGGTTCCGTTGCGCACGCCGGTCGCGAACGGCTCCGCCGGCCCGCCTCCCGGCGGAACCCGCATGATCGTCGCGCGCGGCGGATCGGCGTCGCGATCGGCGGCGGAGATGTTGCCGGTCGAACCGATCGAGAAGTAGACGCTGCCATCGGGCCCGATCGCCACCGACTTCAGGGCGTGCGCGTAGGCGCCGCGAAGATCGGCGCTTTTCGCGTCGGGCAGGTTTCCGGCGATGGTCCGCGGGTCGGTCGCCGCGCCGTCGGCGTAGGAGTAGGCGTCGACCTGGTCGCTCTCGGCGACATAGAGCGTGTCGCCCGCGAACGCGAGCCCGTGTGGTTGGTCGAGCCCCTCGAGCAGCGTCGACTGGCGCGGTTCCCCACCGGCGGGCTGCAGCTTCAGCACCTTCCCCGCGCTGGGCTGCGATACGAGCAGCGCGCCGTCGGGCGTCCACGCCGCCAGCCTCGCCTTGGGGATGCGCGCCCACACCGACATCGACCACCCCGCAGGCACCTGTACCTGACGCGGTTCGTCGAACGGCGCCTGCGCCAACTGCGGGTCGACGGCGACGGTGACGGCGCTTCGGCCCTGGGCCGGCTCCGCGGTGGGTGAGGGTGAGTCCGGCGGGCTCGGCGCGGGGGCGGTCTCGGGCTCAGACGAGCAACCGGTCGCCAGCATCACGCCGAAGAGACACGCAATCGCGTTATGCCGCAGCCAAACTCGCATGCATCTCCCAGATCAGAATCTCGGCGGGCGTGGCGGCGGTGACCCGCTGGCCACCCGTTCCCGTGAACCGGACGGCGTCGCCCTCGTGTAACGGACCCGCGCCCTCGAGCGTGACCTCGCCGCGCGGCACGAACAGGTGCAGGTACGGAGCGTTCGGTAGCTCGACGCTGTCGCCGGCCTGGATGCGGGCGCCGTGCAGCGCGGCGTACTTGTTGTGGATGGCGATCGCGGTCTGATCGCGATGCTCGGGCATCCCGCTCGCGATCGTCACCAGACCGCCGCGCAGCAGTTCGTCGTCGATCTCGAGCTGCTGATAGCCCGGATCGATGCCGGACTCGTCGGGAACCACCCACATCTGCACGAAATGCACCGGCTCGGTGTGGCTTTCGGCGCCGGTCAACGTCCACGAGTCGTTCTTCTCGGAGTGCAGAATGCCCCGGCCGGCCGACATCCGTTGTGCGAGACCGGGGTAGATCACGCCGGAGTTGCCGGTGGAGTCCTGATGCACCAGCGATCCCCGCAGCACCCAGGTGACGATCTCCATGTCCCGATGCGGATGGGTGTCGAAGCCGGTGCCCGGTGCGACGATGTCGTCGTTGTTGACGAGCAACAGTCCGTGGTGGGTGTTCTCCGGCTCGTAGTGGCTGCCGAAGGAAAACGAGTGCTTGGAGTCCAGCCAGGAGATCTTGGTCGCCGCGCGGCCATCGGCGCGCCGGATGTCGACGGTGGGGGCGGTCATGGCTTACCTCTCGTTCGGCGCCCAGCCTAGGTGGGGCTACTGGACGCCACAACATAGATGATGTGTCATGTATTCCGTGTCGTTGACGAAGCGCGAACAAGAGGTCTGGCGCAGGTACCTGACGGTGACGAGCCGGCTGCAGACCGCGATGAACCGGCAACTTCAGCGCGACTGCGAACTGTCGCTGGCGGACTACGACGTGCTCGTCGCACTGTCCGAACGCGGGCCGCAGCGCATCAACGACCTGGCCGAGACGCTCTCGTGGGAGCAGAGCAGGCTGTCGCACCAACTGCGCCGGATGCGCGGGCGCGGACTGATCGAGCGTCACGGCAGCGACGACGACCGCCGCGGTGCGAGCGTGGCGATCACCGACACGGGGTTCGCGGCGTTGAACACCGCGGCACCGGGGCGTACCGAACTCGTGCGGCGCACCGTGTTCGAGGGGCTGACGCCCGCGCAGCTGCGGGCGTTCGACGAAGTTCTGCAGTCGGTGGCCGAGCGGGTGGCTACCAGTCCGCCTCGTCGTAGGTGACGACGCCGCGGATGTTCTTGCCGTCGAGCATGTCCTGGTAGCCGGAGTTGATGTCCTCGAGGCGGTAGGTCCTGGTGACCATGTCGTCGATGTTGAGCAGGCCCGACTTGTAGAGCCCGACCAGCTTCGGGGTCTCCACATGCGAGCTGCCGCCGCCGAAGATGTTGCCCTTCAACGTCTTCTGCAACATCGTGAACAGGAACAGGTTGAGCTTGACGTCGACGTCCATCATCGACCCCATGCCCGTCACCACGCAGGTGCCGGTCTTGGTGGTCAGGGTCATGGCCTCTTCGATGTACTCGCCCTTCATCTCGCCCACCGCGATGATCGTCTTGTCGGCCATGACGCCATGAGTGAGGTCGATGACGGGCGCGATGGCCTCGGCCATCGACGGATAGACGTGAGTGGCGCCGAACTTGATGGCCTGTTCGCGCTTCCATTCGTTCGGATCGATCGCGATGACATTGCGCGCACCCGCGATCACCGCACCCTGGAGCGCGCTCATGCCGATGCCGCCGACGCCGACGATGACGACGGTCTCGCCCGGGTTCACCTCGGCGACGTTGGTGGCCGACCCGAAGCCCGTCGGCACCGCGCAGCCCAGCAGCGCCGCCGACTCGAACGGGATGTCCTTGTCGATCTTGACGACGGAGTCCTTGTGCACGGTCATGTAGGGCGCGAACGTGCCGAGCAGGTTCATCGGCGAGACCTCGGTGCCGCCTGCGTGCACGCGGGAGGTGCCGTCGGCGATCGCCTTGCCGCCGAGGAGGACCGCGCCGCGGTCACACAGCGACCGGTAGCCCTTGAGGCACGGCGGGCATTCGCCGCAAGCAGGGATGAACGCCAGGATGACGTGGTCGCCCTCCTCCAGGCCAGTGACGTTCTTGCCGACCTTGGTGACGACGCCGGCGCCCTCGTGTCCGCCGAGCGCGGGCAGCCCGATCGGGGTGGCACCGGTGGTCAGGTGATAGTCGGAATGGCACATGCCCGCGGCGTGCAGGCGGATCTGTACCTCGTCGGCGACGGGGTCACCGATCTCGATCTCGTCGATACGGAACGGTGAGTTGAGCTCCCACAGCAGCGCGCCCTTGGTCTTCATGGCCGCTGACTATAGAACACGTTCCAGAACAGGTGTCAACTTCGCCGTGAACTGCGCAGATAGGGCCTTCGACTCGTCATTGCGACCGCCCGAGCGCAAACCGACGGTCAGACGGTGTCGGCGAGCCCGAACGCGGCGAAGGTCGTGGCGTGAAACGCGACGACGTGGGCGATGCCGCGCGCCGTCACGTCGAGCACGTGCATTTGAAACGCCTCGTGGGCGCCGGACTCCCGATTGCGCATGTACAACGCCGCGGCGGGCTGACCATTCGCCGTGGTCGGGATGAATCGCATGTCGCCGGGGCCCTCGGCCGGGCAGTGGCGCTTCGACAGCTGCACGATGTTCTCCGGGCCCTGGTACCAGCCGTCGAACGGCGGCATTTCCCACACGGCGTCCTCGGTGAACAACTCGACCAGCTTGTCCATGTCGTAGGTCTCGAACGCGGCGATGTAGCGCGTCAGCAGGTCTTGGGCCTCCGGCGACTCCGGTGGCCGCAGCTCGTCGTCCTCGCTGGGGCCGACGGCGTCGAGCTGTGCCCGCGCCCGCTGCAGCAGGCTGTTCACCGCCGCCGTCGACGCGCCGACGGCATCGGCGACCTCGGATGCCTTCCACTGCAGCACCTCGCGCAGCACCAGCACGGCACGCTGCCGCGGGGAGAGATGCTGCAGCGCCGCGACGAACGCCAGCCGCACCGATTCGCGGGAGCCCACGATGTTCGAGGGATCGCTCGAGTCATCGGGCAGCGGCTCGAGCCACGGCACCTCCTCCCGCGCGACGATGTCGTCGAGCGGATCCGAGCTGGGGGCCCCGAGACCGGTGGGCAACGGGCGCCGTTGCCTGCTGTCCAGCGCCGTCAGGCAGGTGTTGGTGGCGATCCGGTACAGCCACGTGCGCACCGAAGATTTGCCTTGGAAGCCTTTGTACGACTTCCACGCCCGCAGATAGGTTTCCTGCACCAGGTCCTCGGCGTCGTGCAGCGAGCCGGTCATCCGGTAGCAGTGCGCCAGCAGCTCCCGGCGATACCGTTGGGCATCGGCCAGGAAGGCATCCTCGGCGCTGCTGTCGTCGACGTCGTGAGCCAGGACCGTCACGCCGCCGAGCTTAATCAGTGGGTCCGACAACGGATAGTCTCGCTGCGTGGCCACGACCCGCAGCGAACTCAGCTTCGACGGTATCGGCGGTGTGCGCATCGTCTACGACGTCTGGACCCCCGACGGCGATCCGCGCGGCGTGGTCGTCCTGTGCCACGGGTACGCCGAGCACGCCCGCCGATACGACCACGTCGCGCAGCGGTTCGGCGAGGCCGGGCTGATCACCTACGCGCTCGATCTGCGCGGCCACGGCCGGTCCGGTGGCAAACGCGTATTTCTGCGCAACATCGACGAGTACACCGGCGACTTCCACAAACTCGTGACGATCGCCGCCGGCGAGCATCCGCAACTGCCCCGCATCGTCGTCGGCCACAGCATGGGCGGGGGCGTCGTGTTCGCCTACGGGGTCGACCACCCCGACGACTACACCGCGATGGTGCTGTCCGGACCGGCCGTCTACGCCCAGGACGGGGTGTCGCCCGTCATGATCACCGTCGCGAAGCTCGTCGGCGGCATCCTGCCGGGGCTGCCAGTCGAACAGCTGCCCACCGAAGCGGTGTCCCGCGACCCCGACGTGGTGGCCGCCTACATGGCCGACCCGATGGTGCACCACGGCAAGCTCCCCGCCGGGATCGCCAAGGCGCTGATCAAGGTGGGCGAGTCCATGCCGCAACGGGCGTCCGCCCTCACCGCGCCGCTGCTGGTGGTGCACGGTGAACAGGACAAGCTGATCCCCGTCGCGGGCAGTCGCCACCTGCTGTCGTGCGTCGCCTCGACCGACGCCCACCTGAAGGTCTACCCCGAGCTCTACCACGAGGTGTTCAACGAGCCCGAGCGCGACCTCGTGCTCGACGACGTCACCTCGTGGATCGAGGCCAAGCTTTGAAGGCAGTTGCCGCCGCGGCGCTTTCGCTGCTCGTCGTGTTGTCGGCCTGCTCCTCGGCGGACGAGACGCGGTGGGTCGACCAGAACGTCACCTTCACCGCCGACGACCTGACCATCCACGGCACCTACCGGCACAAGACCGACGAGTCGGCGGGTCCCGCGGCCCTGCTGATCTCCGAGAGCGGGGCCACCGACCGCAACGGCGACAACCAGGTCGCCGGACCGGTCGGGAACATGCGCCAACTCGCCGAACTACTGTCGGACCGCGACGTGGCCAGCCTGCGCTACGACAAGGTGGGCACCGGCAAGACCGGCCTGGGTCCGTACGCTTCGCGGCCCACCGAGGTGGTCAGCGCCGTGTACACCTCGGGCGCGAAGGCCGCGGTACGCTACCTGGCCGACCAGTCGCGCACCGACGACGAGCGCATCTCGGTGTACGCGTTGGGCGAAGGCACGATCCACGCGATGTCGCTGGCCGCCGACACCGGTGCCGGCGCACCGAAGATCCACTCGCTCGGGCTCTTTCAGCCGCTGCCCGGCCGGTACCTCGACATCATCACCAACCGGGTGCGCGCCAACGCCGCGCCCGAAACGCTGTCGTCGTGGCTCGCGGCCGTCGACCAGGTCCGCACCCAAGGGACGGTGCCACCCGACCTACCCGACGGCCTGGGGGCGATGGTGAACCCCGGCAACGTCAACGCCGTCATCGAAGCCGACAAGATCGATCCGCTGACGTTGGCGGCCCGGGTGCCCGCAGGCACACCGGTCCTGCTGACCTGTTCGGATTCCGACACCCAGGCGTCGTGTGACTCGATCAGGCCCCTCGCCGAGGCGCTGCGGCACACCGCGCTGACGCTCGTCGAACTCAAGGGCGTCAACCACGTGCTGCGCGACGACCCCACCGACAACATCGCCAATTACGCCTCCCAAGATCCGCTTTCTCCACAGGTTGTCGAAGCGTTGGATCGCTTTGTCGCCGAGTAGCCCTAACCTGACGCCATGACCTGCGAGCGAGAAACGAAGTGGATCGCGCATGACTGACGACAAGATGCTGGCCCGCATCGCCGCCCTGCTGCGCCAGGCCGAGGGCACCGACAACCCGCACGAGGCCGATGCGTTCATGGCCGCCGCACAGCGACTGGCGACGGCCACCTCGATCGATCTCGCCGTTGCGCGATCGCACTCCGATCAACGCACCAAGGCGCAGATGCCGGTGCAGCGCACGATCACGATCGGCAATGCCGGTACGCGCGGCTTGCGCACGTACGTACAGTTATTCACGGTGATCGCGCTTGCCAACGACGTGAAGTGCGATGTCGCGTCGAACTCGACGTTCGTCTACGCCTACGGCTTCCCCGAGGACATCGACTCCAGCCATGCGCTTTACGCGAGCCTGGTGACGCAGATGGTCAAGGCCTCGCAGGCCTACATCGAGTCGGGCGCCCACCGCCCCACCCCCACCATCACCGCACGCATCAACTTCCAGTTGGCGTTCGGCGCCCGCATCGGCCAGCGGCTGGCCGAGGCGCGGGAGGAGGCGCGGCGGGAAGCGACGAACAGCCGGGACAGCCGGCCCGGGACCGCGATCGCGTTGCGGGACAAGGACCTCGAGCTGCGCGACTTCTACCGCCAGACGTCCGAGGCGCGCGGCACGTGGCGGGCGACCAGCGCGACGGCAGGCTACTCCTCGGCCGCTCGCCGCGCGGGCGACCGTGCCGGCCGCAACGCCAGGCTCGGGCCCAGCCCGGAACTCGCGAGCGCCCGCTCCGCGTTGCCCGGCAACGGCAGGACCTCCGGGCGGACGTGACGCCGCGCGATACCCAGCGGGCGAAGGTCTACGCCGCCGAGGAGTTCGTCCGGACCCTGTTCGACAGGGCCGCCGAGCACGGCAACCGCGCCATCGAGTTCTTCGGCACCTCGTTGACGCTGCCGCCCGAGGCGCGCTTCGCCTCGGTGGAGGCGGTGCAGCGGTACGTCGACGAGGTTCTTGCGCTGCCTGCGGTGCGGCAGCGGTGGCCCCATTCGGCCCCGCTCGGTGTGCGGCCTCGGCGCGGGGCCAGCGCGGCGCACTACGAGGTCGACGGCGACGGTGCGGCGATCGCCGTGCCCGAGGTTCAAACACGCTGGGCGTTACGCGAATTGGTGGTCCTGCACGAGATTGCGCACCACCTCTGCGACGTCGCTCCTCCGCACGGGCCGCAGTTCGTGGCCACCTTCTGCGAACTCGCCGAGGTGCTGATGGGACCCGAGGTGGCCCACGTGCTGCGCGTCGTGTACGCGAAAGAGGATGTGCGCTAGAGGTTTTCGTCGGTGATGTCGGCAACGGCGGCGTCGATGCGGTCCCGGTCGGCCTCGAGTGACGCGGTGGCCGCGGCGGTCGCCTCCTGCAGCGCCTCGTTGAGCCGCTTCTGCACCTCATCGACACCGAGGCGCAGCAGGCCGTCCCCGATGACCGCGCCCGTGAGATTGTGGTGACCGTCGAGCGTCACCTCCACGGTTTGCGATTCGTCGGTACCGGTGAAGGTCTGAGTGTCCATCCGGCGCAGCTGTTCGTCCATGAGCGACTGCAGCCGCTGCGCCTGCCGAAGCACGGCGGCGACCTCGGGATGCATCTCGTCGCTCACCGGTCTTCCCGACTTCCGCGGTCGTCGAGCGCCGCTCTGCGCCTGTGGTTTCCGATGACGGCCTCGGTCCACGGCCGGTCCTCGGTGTAGAGGGTCTCATCGGGGGCGAGCTTGGGGTCTCGCCGCTTCTCCTTACCCTGCGGGGCACCCGCGCCGTGGGCCATCGGCGCCATGCCGCCCATCCCCGGCCCCACGCGCCCGTCCGGCGCCGATCCCGGTGCGGCACCCGCAGCGACCGGGACGGTCGGCGCGGGCGCGACCGTCTCCGCCGTCACCGGCGCTGACATCGGCGTCGCGGGCATCCCACCGC
>JBNMQV010000027.1:0-65330 GCA_050205545.1 Mycolicibacterium celeriflavum | reverse complement strand
TATCGGGCTCCGGGTAATGCGGTGGAAGAGATTTTGGCCGGTATTTATGCCCAGGTGTTGGGTGTGGAGCGGGTCGGGGTCGATGAGTCGTTCTTCGATCTGGGCGGGGACTCGCTGTCGGCGATGCGGGTGATCGCCGCGATCAACAACGCCATGAGCACCGAGGTGGCGATCCGCACCTTGTTCGAGGCGCCCACCATAGCCCAGCTCGCACCACAAATCACCGGACGCGGTGGCGGGCGTGCGCCTTTGGTGGCAGTGGATCGCCCTGAAGTGGTGCCGTTGTCGTTTGCCCAGCAGCGGTTGTGGTTCCTCGACCGCTTCCAGGCCGGGGCGGCGACCTACAACATGCCGAATGCGTTGCGCATCAACGGATGCTTGAGCGCCGACGCGCTGGCCGCCGCCCTCGACGACGTGATCGCTCGCCACGAATCACTGCGCACCGTTTTCCCGGACACGGATGGCGTACCCATCCAGCACGTGATGTCTCCAACGCCGGGAATGTGGCGGCTCCAGGACGCGCCGCTGGTGAGGTCGCTATCCGAGCAGAACATACTCGAAGAGTTAACCGCTCTGGCACGCTACCCATTCGATCTGGCGACCGAAGCACCGATCCGGGCGCAGATTTACTCCGTTGGGCCCGAACAGTTTGTCCTGGGTATTGTGGTGCACCACATCGCTTTCGATGGTTGGTCGTTGGCGCCGATGGTTACCGGGATCGCGGAGGCCTACATTAGCCGAAGCGCCGATCGGGCTCCAAGCTGGCCACCGTTGCCGGTGCAGTATGTCGATTACACGCTGTGGCAGCGCACACAATTCGGCGATCTCGATGACAGCGACAGTCCGATCGCCGCGCAATTGCGTTACTGGCAGGACACGCTCGCCGGAATACCAGGAGCGCTGCGGCTACCCACTGATCGACCTTATCCACTTGTCGCTGACTACCGTGGCTCCAGTCTGACCGTGAACTGGCCGACCGAGTTGCAGATACGGGTTCATTCTGTAGCGCAGGAGCACAACGCCACCAGTTTCATGGTCATCCAGGCTGCATTGGGAGTGCTGCTGTCCAAGATCAGCGGCAACTCCGATGTGGTGATCGGATTTCCCATCGCCGGACGCAGAGACCCCGCGCTCGAAGACTTGGTGGGTTTCTTCGTCAACACCTTGGTGCTGCGCGTCGAGGTAACGGGAGACCCCACCTTCGCTGATTTGATTGCTCAGGTGCGTCAACGCAGTCTCGCCGCCTACGAACACCAAGACATTCCCTTCGAAGTGCTCGTCGACAGGCTGAATCCCACCCGGTCGCTGACCCATCACCCGCTGTTCCAAGTGATGTTGGCCTGGCAAAACTTCACCGTACGCGGAACCGACGGTCCCGCAGCGGGATTGGCCATGGGCGAGCTTCAGGTCACCCCGATCACAACGGAAGCGCACACCGCTCGCATGGATCTCTTGTTCAACTTTGTCGAGCGCTGGACCGACGCCGGTGAGCCCGCTGGAATCGATGGAGCGGTCGAGTTTCGCACCGATGTCTTCGATATAGCCAGTATCCGAACGCTCATCGAGCGTTTCAGATGCGTGTTGGATGCGATGAGCACCGACACTCGCCAACCTGTTTCATCCTTGAATGTGCTCGACACCGATGAACATGCCCGGCTGGACAGTTGGGGCAACCGGGCGGCGTTGAGGGCGCCGTCTGCCGTGCCGATGTCGATTCCGTCAATGTTTGCGGCTCAGGCGGCCCGTACACCGGAAGCGATCGCGGTGTCATTCGAAGGCCGATGTGTAACGTACCGTGAGCTCGACCACGCCGCCAACCGGTTGGCGCACCTGCTCGTCGAACATGGCGCGGGGCCGGGACATGTTGTTGCCCTGTTGTTTCCAAGGTCGATAGAGGCGATCATCGCGATTCTCGCGGTGCTCAAGACGGGTTCGGCATACCTGCCGATAGACCCTTCGCACCCCGACGCGCGGATCAGATTCATGCTGAATGACGGCAACCCGATCACCGCCGTCACCACCGCTGACTTGCACTCGCGGCTCGTCGACAGCGGCATGCCGATCATCGATATCGACGACCCACGCATCGACGCATGCGCAGACTCGCCGATAATGGCAGCGGCTCCCGATGACCTCGCTTACATCATCTATACCTCCGGCACTACCGGCGTGCCCAAAGGAGTTGCGGTCACTCATCACAACGTCACACGACTACTGGCGTCTCTGGACATGGACGAGTTGCGCGAGGGCGTGTGGACGCAATGTCACTCCCTGGCCTTCGACGTGTCGGTCTGTGAGATGTGGGGTGCTCTGTTATGCGGCGGACGGCTGGTGGTGGTGTCGGAATTGGTGGGGCGCTCACCGGAAGACTTTCACGCCCTGCTGGTTCGCGAACACGTCACCGTATTGAGCCGAACCCCGACGGCGTTCTACGCGCTGCAAACCGCCGACACGCTACGACCCGATCTTGGCGGTCAGCTGAGTCTCCAGGCTGTGCTGTTCGCCGGCGAAGCATTGGAACCACGACGTTTGCGTGCATGGCTGGACGCTCACCCGGGTCTGCCACGGATAATCAACCTGTACGGAATCACTGAAACCACCGTGCATTCGTCGTTCAGAGAGATCACCGAAAGCGACGCCGACACGAATGTCAGTCCCATCGGGGTCCCTCTGGCGCATCTCGCATTCTTCGTGCTGGACAGGTGGCTTCGACCCGTACCGCCGAGCGTCGTAGGTGAATTGTATGTGGCCGGTGCGGGAGTCACATGCGGCTATGTACGGCGGCCGGGCCTGACAGCATCGCGGTTCGTCGCATGTCCGTTCGGGGCGCCAGGCGAGCGGATGTATCGGAGCGGCGACTTGGTGAGTTGGGGCGCTGATGGACAGTTGCAGTACTTGGGACGCGCCGATGAGCAAGTCAAGATACGGGGATACCGTATCGAGTTGGGCGAGATCGAGAGCGCACTTCTGAACTGTCCGCAGATCACCCAAGCTGTTACCACCGTAGCGCAGGGCGAGGCTGGTGCCCAGCTCGTCGCTTACGTGACCCTCGATGAAACCAGCACTCCAGATGAAGACGCCCAAGCTGTTCAGGAATGGCAGCACCTGTATGACCAACTGTACGGAACCGATGTTGCGGCTTCGAGTTTCGGCGCGGACTTCCGCGGTTGGAATAGCAGCTATTCCGACGATCCTATTCCGCTCGAGGAGATGGAGGAGTGGCGCGCGTCCGCGGTGAATCGGATCATGGGTCTGCGCCCGCGGCGCGTGTTGGAAATCGGCGTAGGCTCGGGACTGCTCCTGTCGCAGATCGCGCCCCGGTGCGAGCACTACGTTGGCACTGACATGTCGGCAGTGGTGATCGAGCAGCTTGCCCACGCAGTGAAGCAGCTGGGGGCGCCCTGGGGTGAACGCGTTCAGCTGCTGACCCAGCCGGCGCACGTCAGCGGTTCGCTAGCGAAGGGCTACTTCGACACCGTGATTCTCAACTCGGTGATTCAGTATTTCCCCAACGCGGGTTATCTTGCGGAGGTCATCGATAGAGCCATGGAGCTATTGGCGCCGGGTGGGTGCTTGTTCATCGGCGATGTTCGCAACTACAGTCTGCAAGAAGCATTTCAAGCTGGTGTGGCGCTGGCGCGCAGCTCCGCCGATTCCGATACCGCCGAAATCCGCCAGCGCTTCCAGCGCGCAATCGCCGCAGAGCGGGAACTACTGCTCGCTCCAGAGTTTTTCGTCGCGCTCGCTGCCGAAACCTCTCTGGTTGCCGGTCTGAGCATCGAAGTCAAACGCGGAGTGGCCGACAACGAATTGACCAGGTATCGATACGACGTCACCCTCAGGAAAGGGCCTGCGCCGGTGCACTCCGTGGCTGACGCACCCGTTTGGGAATGGAGCCGATTCTCGAGTCTCGGCGCATTCGGCAGTGAGTTGGCCTCGCGACGTCCGACGGTTGTGCGGATCACCGAAATCCCCCGCGCCAAAGTGATCGCCGATGTCGCCGTTGCACAGGTTCTGAGCGCGGGATCCTCGGTGGATCAGGCGCTGGCGCAAGCCATCTCGACCGGCATGATTCCCGAGGAGATATACCGCCTGGGTGAAAACGCCGGCTACTACGTCGCGGTGACATGGAATGAATCACCGGGCAACCTGGACGCCATATTCATCGATCGCACCGAGGCCGAGTGCCTCCCATTTCTGAGTGGCGTTTATTCGTGCGCGACGACGGCCGGTCGTCGCTCGAGCCATGTCAACGATCCACAGACAAACAACAAGATCAGGGCTGTGCGGCAGGATGTGAGCACGCGATTGCCCGCCTACATGGTCCCGAGCCATATTGTGGTGCTTGACGAGTTCCCGCTGACCTCGTCGGGGAAGATCGACCGCAGGGCTCTGCCGGCCCCTGTGTACGGGAGCACTTTCCAAGCGCCGCAAACTCAAAGCGAGGAGATCATCGCCGATATCTACGCTGAGGTGCTCGGACTCGACCGGGTAGGGGTCGAAGACTCTTTCTTCGATCTCGGTGGCGACTCGCTATCGGCGATGCGACTCGTGGCGGCGGTCAACACCAGGCTGAATGCCCACCTTTCGGTTCGCACCGTGTTCTACGCGCCGACCGTTAGAGCCTTGAGCCAACAAGTGGGTAGCGCTGACAGTTCGGAAGAAGTCATCCCCGTCGAAGTCCTCAAGGAGGGTTCGGGTGTTCCGCTGTTCTGCATTCACGATGGTTTCGGACTGAGCTGGGCATACCGGGCGCTGAGCACATATGTCGACTGCCCGATCATTGGGATCAATTGCATTGTGGGAGATGGCGAGAACAGCGGCGGCTCGGTCCGAAGCCTGGCGGCTTGCTATGCAGACAGGTTGCAAGAGCTGTACGCCGAGGGCCCCTACAAGCTCCTCGGCTGGTCTTTCGGAGGCGTCGTAGCGCACGAGCTCGCCATTGAACTACAGCGGCGGGGATGCGTGGTTCAACGCCTCGTGGTCCTGGATGCGCCGATCATCGAGAGATTCAGTGCTAGAAGGATGATCGCAAAATTCAGCAATCGGAGAAGGCTCGCAGAGAATCGTGTGGTGAATGAGGGCCAGGTCATTGATTACATATTGCGCGCCAATCACCTCGATCCCCCCGTCAGGTCGAGCTACCAAGCTTATGAGCAGGTAGCCGAATTGATCAAACGCGAATCCAAGGGAATTGCGTTTCTTCCGCCAAAATCGTTGTTGGAGTTCATGGTGCTTAGCGTCAACACCAGTCAGCAGCTTCTTGTGGATCACAAACCCCGTGTCTTCGGAGGCGATATGGTCATTTTCTCCGCTGCGCGTCGTGGGGCCGGGGATACCCGTATTGGCGGATCGACACCGCTGTGGCGAAGCTTCCGAGCACGATTGGCGGCGCGGTCTCAACTACGAGGATGGCGGCCTTACGTTTCCGGCGGCATAACCGAGTACTCGGTCGACTGTGCACATCATGAAATGTTGACGACGGAACCTCTGGGGTCATACGGCGAGCATCTCGCTGAGGTGTTGAAGTCATGAGGGGGTTGAAATGGTCCCGAGATGTCCAGCTTCGTAACGCCGGCGGTGCGCATACCACCCACTGCCGAAATTCCTCGTTCGCGACGCCGGTACGGGAGCTGATACTCATGCCAACTGACTCAAAAAGCTGCTGTCGTCGTCCATCATATTGACATGCTTGAGCTTTCTGAGATCGCGAAGATGCCGCGGGGCGGGCCAGACGCTTCCTGGCTGGACCGGCGGCTGCAAACCGACCGGTTGGAATATCTCGACCGTGAGGATGTCGATGAGCTGAAACGCAAGGTCATCGAGGCGCTTGACCGCAAAGGACGACGACGTTTCCTAGGCGCCTACACGTTGGGCGCTCGTGCGGCGCTGCGCGAGGTGGCTGATATCGCGTCGCCCAGGATCCTCGAGCTCGGTTGCGGTCTCGGCGGACTGTCACGAAAGCTCTTGGAGTTACACCCCGCAACTCACGTGACGGTCAGTGACATCGAACCCGGACATGTGGCCGAGGTCGCCGCCAGTGATCTCGGCCGCCACCCACGCGCAACGGTGCGCGCGATGGACGCCACTGACATCGACGCCACCGACGGAAGCTACGATCTCGCGGTATTTGCAGCATCACTGCACCACTTACCGCCGCAGATGGCGGTACGCGTCTTTGCCGAAGGTACGCGCGCGGCGAACAAGCTGCTGATCATGGACCTGCGCAGGCCGCGATCGCCGATGCATGTGATGCTCGTGGCGTCGGTACTGCCGCTGGCTCCGCTTGCGCCATTGGCACACGACGGAATCATCAGTTCGCTTCGGGCCTATAGCCCCGCTGCTCTGCGTGCAATCGCGAGATGTGCCGACCCTACGATCACCGTCGAGTTCCGCGCCATCCCGTGGGGCATCACAACTATGGTCGCCAGTCGTGCACAGCGAATAACCGATCAAGGCGGCAATCATGAACCGGTGCAGTGAAGTTCGGTGGGCTCATCGGGTGAGGGGCAACGCGCGCGCACGTTGTGCACCGGTAGGTCCGGAGAGGAGGGTCCGGTGACGAATCCTGTCGAGCACGAGCCCACCGAGGCGCAGAGCGCGTCTTTCGAGAAGGTGGATTTCACCGGGGTCGAATGGGGATCCGTGGAGTGGACCATGCTTTGCATGCTCTACCTACGGGCCTGCGAGAGCCGACTGGCCAATCCGATTCTCGGCGATCAGCGAGCGGCAGAGGACGTCGCGCGTATCGAATACGACTTCAGGCGAATCCACCGACGCATCGCTCCATCGTTCAACCAGTTTGGAGTCGCGTTACGTAGCGCCCATTTCGATGCCTGGATTGTCAACTACCTGAACAGCCACCCCGATTCCGTGGTGCTGCATCTGGGGTGCGGATTGCACAGTCGTCCCGTTCGCCTTGCGGTGCCGGATACCACGTACTGGTTCGACGTCGATCTGCCCGAAGTCATCGATCTGCGACGCAATCTATATACAGAATCCGACAGATATCGGATGGTCGGATCGTCAGTGACCGAGCACGAGTGGCTAGATGACCTACCCACCGGCGGACCCGTCTTGATTGTCGCTGAGGGCCTTTTGATGTATCTGACGCCGACCGAGGTCACCGAACTGCTTCATCGGTTGGCCGACCGGTTCGACACCGGAGAGTTGCTTGCTGACCTTCTGTCGGAATGGGGTCCGCGCCTGTCCAGAATCATGACCTCAGGCATCATCAAGTGGGGGACCCGCGATGGCAGGGAGATCACACGCTGGGATTCGCGCCTTCGCCTCATGGAAAGCGTCCCGGTGGTGAACGGCTTCGACAGGATTCCGTTTACAAGACAACGCTCGCTGTACCGCATGGTGCACGCCGTCCCGACGGCCCGCAACTACGACCGGCTGTTCCGATACGCCTTCTAAAGAGAGGTGGCGTCGAGAGACGAAGTGACTTCGTGCGGGCGCCATTAGCGGGTGTGTCAGAGGACCAGCACCGAGGCGGGTCAATCCGCACGTGGCAGCCATTTGGACTTAGTCTCCGCCTCAAGTCGAAGCTGGGCCGCGCGCTCTCGGGCTTCCGTGGCGCGGGCGTGGGCTTCGGCGGCCTTTGATTCTGCCCACACCTCTGCGGCTCGGGCTTGGGCTTCGGTGGCTTCGGCTTGTTTCCTCGCTTCGGCCGCGCGGGCCTCGGTTTGGGCTGCCTCTCTTCGTGCCCGTGCCCAAGCCTGGGCTTCGGCGGCCCGGGCTTGCGCTTCGGCAGCTTCCGCTTGTGCCCACGCTTCTGCGGCTCGGGCTTGGGCTTCGGTGGCTTCGGCTTGTTTCCTCGCTTCGGCGGCTCGGGCGTGGGCTTCTGCGGCTTGCGCCTGGGCCCACACTTCGGCCGCACGGGCCTGGGTTTCGGCGGCCTCGGCTTGTTTTCGTGCTTCACCGGCACGGGATTCGCTTTCAGCCGCTTCTGCGCGCGCCCGTGCCCAGGCGCGGGCCTCGGCGGCGCGGGCTCGCGCCTCGGCGGCTTCGGCTTCTGCCTGCGCTTCGGCGGCCAGCGCTTCGGGCTCGGCCGCCAGGGCTTGAGCTTCGGTGGCTTTGGCTTGGGCTCGCGCTTCGGCGGCCAACGCTTCGGCTTCGGCGGCCAACGCTTCAGCTTCAGCAGCAAGGGCCTGAGCTTCCGTGGCCTCTGCCCGCGCCCTTGTTTCGGCGGCCTGCGCTTGGGCTTCTGCGGCTTCCGCCCGCGCGCGCGCTTCCAACTCGACGCGCGGCAGATTCTGATTGTCCGGCATCTTTGTGTGCTGGCTTCTCAGCTTGCGGGCCCACGGCCGGCCGGCCGCGAGCTGCGAAGCGTGCCTACCCGGTTCTTGCCGCTGCAATGCGAAGTACTCGACCACGACCAAACCCACGCCAGCCAGTAACAGCAGCGGCACGAACACGAGCGGAAGCATGATCACGCCGAACAGGCAAATTATTGTCAGCGGCACCGCGATCACGCCAACAGCCCATGGATACCGCTCGTTGAATCCGATTATGGTGCCGCGGGTCGTGAATACTCGCGCAGCCCATAGATCGCGATCCGGCCAACGGATGGCTGATCTCGAAGACCCCACGATCGGTTCCCTTCGCGGAGACGGTTGGCACAGGTATTGTGACACGCCGAGCGCGCATAGATGATCGTTTGTAGACCGCGGCACGGTCGCGGAGTACCGCACTTGTGACTCCTCTTGAAGTCAATGATTTTTCCGCGGCATCTATCTGGGGTAGTTCGTCAATGGCGCCCGCCGATAAAGGCCGGATCTGGGTTCGTCTCCATGCGTCAAGAGCCGAGCCCGATCTGCTACCTCCCGGGAGGCCCGGTGATCCGCCGTCAGACGACGGTTCACCGATCCCTCGTGCGGTCACCGTGGCTATTCAATTGCTCCACGAGAGGGAATAGCCGCCGACCTTGTCGTCGCCGCTCCACCAGCATGGTCGCGCTACTGGCCCGGCCGCAGCACGACCGCCCCGGGAACGGTCCGCAGATAGTCGAACAGCGGGGTGTCGACGACCTTGTTGTCGCCGGGTAGGGACGACGCGTTGCGCAGCACCGGACCGCTCGGCGTATCGAAGAAGATCCCGACGTGCGTCACGTCCAGGCCGCCGTCCTCGGCGTACGCACCGACGTAGTCGCCGGTGCGCAGCCCGCTCACCACGCCGTCGTCGAACTGGTCGCTCGGGATGTAGGACACCGTCCGCGCAACCACGGGTAAGCCGGGCAGGAACAGACCGCCCGAGTCCTTCTGGTTCAGCATCTTCTGCACCGCAACGGCATTGGGGCTCAGGTCCGCGGTCACGTCGTTCGCAACCGGGGACCCGGCGGCCCAGTCGGTGAAGAAGTGCCTCCGGTTCTGGAAGTTCACCACGCCGTCCCTGTAGCGCACCTCGCGCAGCGCGGCGATGAACTCGTCGCGGTTACCCGCCCGCTTCAGCGCCTCGACGTAATCGGCGAGCGTGAAGCAGTCCACCTTCGTGAGTTCGACCACCAGCTGTTCTGGCTCGCTGGCCGAGCCGATGAGAGTGTTTGCGCCATACGGAGTCCCGAGGAACTCGCGCGAGATAGCCTCGGCCGAACCAGCACCCGCGCCGTTCCTGACCGCCAGCATGCGTTCGAGAATCTGCTCGCTCTGCTCCGACATCGCAACGTCCGGTGCCGGCTTGTCGTTGGAGGCAAGGTAATTCACGACCGGGATCGTGGTCTCCTCGGCGTATCCGACCGGCAGCAACACGTCGCCGGCCGTCGTCATGTAGTAGACGTCCCACCGGTGATAGGTGTCGAAGCCGGCCGGGTCGGCGGCCATCACCGCCGCGTAGTCGTGGATCGCCCGAACGTAGTTGTTCGAGTTGTTGTAGCGGTATAGCGCGTAGTCCGGGTCGCGCGTAAACCCGTTGGCAGACAAGTACCGTCCCGCGGCCATGATGCTGTCGCGGGGCGAGTGGATGTCCCCGCCCGCGCCGTAAGCCGCGAATGTCGACGGCATGAACTGCATCGGCCCCTGCGCACCCGCGGTGCTCACCCCCGCGACGCGTCCGAACGCGGTCTCGACGAGGTTGATCGCCGCGAGGTAGTTCCACGGCACACCGAACTCGGCCTCGGCCTCGCGGTAGTGGTCCATCAGTTCGTTCACCGGCGTCGGCGGGACGATCCGCCACGCGGGCAGCGTGTCCTTCGGCCGGCTCATCACACCGAGTTCGCGCCGCGCATGCACGTTGTGGTCGTAGACCTGCACCAATTCCGGCGGGATCCGCGGGCGCACCACCGGGTCCCACTCCGGATGCCGTCCGACGGCCCGGTACGCCGCCTGCTGCCGCTGCGCCGCCGCGTTCTTCAACGCCTCGCTCGACGACGGGTCACGCAGCGCCCGTTCGTCGGCGACCAGATCGTCGGCGATGCTCACCGGATCCGATGCCAACTCGCGTCGCGGGACCTCGGCCGCCGGCGTCGGCGACGGGGGAGCGGGCGCGGCCGTCGTCGACGACGATGCCTCCGGCTTCTCCGGGCTCGAGCACCCGACGGGCGCAATCAAGATCACCGCGATGCCCGCGGCGGCAACGATCTTGGCGGCGTCGCGACGCCGTGCACCGGCATTCATTGCCGTCGGAGTCTAGCGCCGCCAACCGCCTCGGCGGATCACGCTTGCTGAGGTTCCGGGCACAGATACAGCCGCGCACCGGCGACGATGAAGTTCGACAGCGTCTCGTCCTTGGTCGCGATATCCAACTTCTCGGCCACCTCGGTCGAATCCGCACCGCGGGCGAACTGCGCGCACGCGTCCCGGGCGAGGGTGGTCAAAGTGGTGCAGTCGCCCGTGTACCCCACCGAGGTGATGCTGCGACAGAGGTCGTCCTCCGGCGATGCGGCAGCCTGCGGTGCCACCATCATCAGGCCCACCACTGCCATCGAAAGCGCTGTGAGCGCACGCGTAGTCATGTCACGTCCTTCCTAGCGCCCGACTACCCGTTTCGGCTCGCGGCACGCAGGATCGGATGCATATCGAGACTACGGCGTTACCGGCGCCGGGATTGCCGCATCACGTCTGGGCGGTGATGACAGACTGCGACCATGGCGTGGGACTTCAGCACCGAACCGGAATTCCAGGAAAAGCTCGACTGGGTCAAGCAGTTCTGCGAAGAAAAGGTCGAACCCCTCGACCACGTCTTCCCGTATGCGGTGCGCTCACCCGATCCCGCGGTCAAGGCCTATGTGCGCGAACTGCAGCAGGAGGTCAAGGACCAGGGCCTGTGGGCCATCTTCCTCGACCGGGAACTCGGCGGACCGGGCTTCGGTCAGCTCAAGCTCGGTCTGCTCAACGAGGTCATCGGCCGCTACCCCGGTGCCCCGCACATGTTCGGCGCGTCGGCGCCCGACACCGGCAACATGGAGATGCTCGCCGCCTACGGCACCCAGGAACAGAAGGAGCGGTGGCTCAAACCGCTGCTCAACCAGGACATGTTCTCGGCTTATTCGATGACCGAACCGCAGGGCGGCAGCGACCCCAACCTGTTCAAGACCCACGCCGTGCGTGACGGCGACGAATGGGTGATCAACGGCGAGAAGTGGTTCACGTCGGCCGGCCGGGTCGCCGACATCATCTTCGTGATGTGCACCAACGGGATGTTCGTCGTCCCGCGCAGGACGCCCGGGGTCGAGATCATGCCCGAGCCGCGCAACCACAATCACATCGTCTACCGCGACGTGCGGGTGCCGCTCGATCACCTGCTGGGTCCCGAAGACGGCGCAAAAGTGTTGGCACAGAGGCGACTCGGCGGCGGCCGCATCCATCACGCAATGCGCACGATCGCGCAGTGCAACCTGGCGTTCGACATGATGTGCGAGCGGGCGCTGAGCCGTGAATCACACGGCAAGGTCATCTCCGAACACCAGATGGTGCAGGAGAAGATCGCTGAGTCCTACGCGATGATCAAGATGCTGCGCCTGTTCGTCCTCGAAACCGCGTGGAAGATCGACAACACCTCCACGCAGGAGGCCCGCACCGAGATCGCCGCGGTGAAGTTCACGATGGCCAAGGTTCTTCGCGAGGTGTCGTTCAACGCGCTGCACATCCTCGGCTCGCTGGGCACCACCGACCTCACCCCGATCCAGGCGATGTACGCCGCGGCGCCGACGATGGGCATCGCCGACGGCGTCGACGAGGTGCACAAGGCGACCGTCGCGCGCCGCGTGCTGCGCGGCTATCAGCCGCACGAGGGCGACTTCCCGACGGAGTTTCTGCCCTACAAGCGGGAGCAGGCGCGCGAGAAGATGCAGCCCGTGCTCGAGGCCCGCCCCGAACTGGCGGCCGCCGCCGAGGCGTATCAGAAGTATTTGTCGCGGCGCCGCTGAGGCCGGGCGCTCGCCTAGGGTGAAGGCATGCGGTTCGCCATCGCCCTGCTCGGAGTGATCGTCGCGTTGTTCGGCCTGCTGTTCACGCTCCAAGGTTTCGGGGTGGTCGGCGGAAGCCCGATGAGCAACACGGTCACCTGGTCGATCCTCGGCCCGATCATCGCGCTGATCGGTATCGCGCTGGCGGTCGGCGGCCTTCGCCGGCGCAAACCCTGATTCGCGGTTGCCGTACCTCCAGCACCATCGGCCCGCTCGGACGGGCTTCGCTGTAGCGGCGCGCGTTTCCGGTGGCCGCGTGTAACACCGCGCCCCGCCCGGCGATGAATTCTGTGAGGCCGGAGCGTCGGGGGAGCGCCTTGGGGTGGTGCTCGCTTCCGTCTCGGCGACGAACCGTGTCGCACGGCGCCTACGCGCCAAACCAGGCAGAGAAGGGAGTGGAGGCACGATGGGTGCTCCGCTGGAAGAATTCCGCAGGCATTTCCGCAGGCACGGTGTCGCCGTTCTGGCGTCGGGAGCCGTGATCTCGCTGACCGCGCTGACGGCCGGGCTCGCGCCCGCGGTCGCACAGCCGGGTTCTGACGACGTCGTGACGACGGTCGCGCCGCAACCCAGGGGCAGCGCCCCCAAGCAGGAGGCGCCCGCCGAGCAGCCGACGTCGGCCCGCGAGCCGCAGGCTCCGGCCAGCCAGGTCGCGCCGCAAACGCAGGCTCCCCAGACACAGGCACCGCAAGCGCCACAGACGCAGGCGCCGGTCGTCGAGCAGCCAGAGCCCGTCGCGCCCGAGCCACAGCCCGCGCCCGAGCCGGAGCCGGCCCCCGAGCCCGAGCCTGAGCCGCAGACCGTGGCCCCGCCGAGGACCAGCACCGCGGTCCAGACCGCCGAGCCCTCGACCGTGACCGCCGAGCCGTCGACTCCGGCCGCCGAGCCCTCGACCCCGACCGCGGAGCCGTCGACCGCCGCACGGTCGGCCGCCCCCAACACCCCCGCTCCCGCGACCAAGCCGGAGACCAGCGAATCGGCCGAGTCGCCCAAGCCGGCCACCCCGTCGTCCGCGGCGCTCGCGCCGGCCTCCGACACCGAGACGTCGACATCGTCCGACAAGGCCGACAAGACCGAGGCGGACACCACCTCCGCCGAGAAGAGCGGGGACGAGTCCGAAACCCCGACCGTGTCGATCGAGAACGCGTCGAAGGAGATCGAGACGCTGGCACCGGAGACACTCGAAGCTCCGGCCGAGGACGTGCAGCTCGCCCGCAACGCGAAGCCGGTCTTCGAGCCCGAGCCCGCGCCGGCGCCCGAGCAGGACGTCGCCGCGTTCAAGCAGTCGGTCGACATGACCCTCGGCTTGAACGGCGCCGAAGCCAGCGCCAGCGCCAAGGTGGAGCTGGAGGCCAAGCGCGACCGCGACTTCGAGTTGATCAGCAACGTGCGCCAGTGGCGTCCGGAGTGGATCGAGTACGACGAGTTCTACCGCCCGGTGCTGATGAACCCGTTCCGGAACCCGGTGCGCATCGTCTACGTCTACGACATGCGCCCGCGCATCGCCTACATCCCGCCGCTGTCGCGGCTGGTGCTCGAGGCGGCCCAGTTCGCCGCCTACAGCTTCACCGCTGCGGTGCTGAGCCCGGTCGTCGCGGCCGCCAACGTCGTGCAGGCGGTGACCAACATCGCGGTCGGCACGTTCCTGGGCGGTGGCTACTTCCCGGGTGCCGGCCTGCCGTTGCCGCCGCCTCCGCCGCCGGTCCTGCGCTACGACAACGTGCCGGTGCTGGTGAACTACTCCAACGCCCGCTACGAGCCGTTCCGGGTGCGCCAGATCGTCGACGTCGGTGAGGACCGCGTCTACGGCGGCCGCAAGGTGCTGCTCGACGGTGCGACGCCGGTCTGGGGTGAGTGGACCCAAACCGCAAGCGGCGAACGCCAATTCGAGGTCCGCAAGACCCAGCAGTTCCCGGGTCTGAGCGAACCGGCCGAGGGCCCGCTGCCCGGCGACTACCGGCTGCGGCTTGCCGCGGACGAGGCGTCGACCGGCGGTCTCACCGGACGGGACATCTTCCTGATGGTCTCGGCCGGCGTGATCGGCACCCTCGGGTTCGGCGCCATCGGCCTGGCGTTCTTCCTCGGACGTCGGCGGCCCGAACACTGAGGGGCCGCCGGCCCGCCCGGAAAGGCGTCACCGCCGTCACATCGCCGTTAATAAGGGTGCATGATGGGGCGATGCCCCAGGTTCGCGTGGGTCCGCTGCTTCGCCACGTCGGCAAGACCGACGCGACGATATGGGTCGAGACGGACAAGCCGTGCGGGGTCGAGATCCTCGGCCACCGCGCGGACACCTTCGAGGTCGAAGGCCACCACTTCGCGATCGTCTGCGTGACGGACCTCGATCCCGACCGCGAGCACCCCTACCAGGTGCACCTGGACGGGGAGAAGGCCTGGCCGCCAAGGGACTACGAGTTCCCCGCGCCGCGGATCCGGTTGATGCCTCGCGACGGGTCGCTGCGGCTGCTGTTCGGGTCCTGCCGCGCATCGGCACCGCATCACCCGCCGTACACGTACCAGCACTGGTGGCACCCGAAGGGCAAGGGCATCGACGTGCTGCGCACCTACGGGATGCGGATGCTGCGCCAGCCGTCGGCGCTGTGGCCGGACGCCATGCTGATGATGGGGGACCAGCTCTACGCCGACCAGGTCAACGACACGATCAAGGACCTGGTCGCCGACCGCGAGGTGCACGCCAACGGCCCGGTCGAGGTGCTCGAGGATTTCGAGGAGTACTGCATCGGCTACTGGGACGCCTGGTGCGATCCGGTCGTGAGGTGGATGCTCTCGACCGTTCCGACGTCGATGATGTTCGACGACCACGAGATCAACGACAAGTGGAACACCTCGCAGGCCTGGCTGGACGAGAAGCGCAAGACCGACTGGTATCAGACGCGGATCATCGGCGGGCTGATGTCCTATTGGATCTATCAGCACCTCGGCAACATGTCACCCGACGAACTAGCCAAGGACCAGACGTTCCAGCGTGTGACGAAGACCCGGCAGGGCACCGAAGCGATTCGCGAACTCGCGCAGATGGCCGAGAAGGACGACGGCGCATCGCATTTCAGCATGTGCCGGGATCTCGGCGCGGCGCGCCTCATCGTCGTGGATGCCCGCACCGGTCGCCAGCTCGCGCCGGGACGGCGCCGCATCACCACCGACGAGGAATGGGACTGGATCACCGCCAACGCCGACGGCAACTATCAGCACCTGCTGTTCGCCAGCTCGCTCCCGATCCTGTTGCCCTACGGGATGCACCACATCGAGGCGTGGTCGGAGGCCGTCGGCGACGGTGCGTGGGGGCGTTGGTTCACCGGGCTGGGGGAGAAGGTCCGCATCACCGCCAACCTCGACCACTGGGCGTGCTTCCAGGAAAGTTTCCGCCGCTTCGAGGATCTCGTGATTGACGTGGCGAGCGGGCGGCGAGGACCGGCGCCCGACTCGGTAGTGCTGTTCGGCGGCGATGTGCACCACTGCTGGGTGTCGGAGGTCGAGACGCCCGACGAGGCCACCAGGCTGGGCACCAAGGTGTGGCAGGTCGTCTGTTCGGGCCTGCGCAAGGAGCCCTCCGCGGTCGAACGAGTCGTTCTGCGGCTCGGCCACACCGCGTTCGTCGAGGCCGTCGGCAAGGCGCTGGTGAAAACCACGAAGGTGCCCAAGCCCCGGCTGCGGTGGCGACCCGTCTCAGAACCGCACTTCCGCAATCAGGTGGGGACGCTGGAGATCGCGGGCGGCGAGATGGGTGTGCGGATCGAGAAGGTCACCGGCCGCTGGCGCAAGCCGCATCTGACGACGGTGATCGAGCACAAACTGCTCTGAGCCCGTTGCGACTTGGGTGCACTACCGATCGCGCACCGACTGGTAGTGCACCGAAATCGCCCTTCAGCCGGCCCCCTTGCCGTTGTCCACGCGGTACACCGCACCATGGATCGCTGCGGCGTCGTCGCTGGCGAGGAATGCAATGGTCTTGGCGACGTCGACGGTGTCCATGAAGCCACGCGGTGACGCGATGCGCATGATGAGGTCCCAGTCGGCGTTCTCCGGCGCCGAGAACTCGGTGGTCTGCGCGGTCGGCATGCCGCCCGGGCAGACCGCGTTCACCCGGACCTTCTCCTTCGTGTACTCGACGGCCAGCGCCCGGGTCAGCCCGACGAGTCCGTGCTTGGCCGCGCAGTATCCGGCCGAGTACACCTCGCCCTCGACGCCCGCGATCGACGAGACGTTGACGATGTTGCCCCCGCTCTCCAGGAGGTGCGGCAGCGCCGCCCGGCACAGGTAGAACGGCCCGTGCAGGTTCACGGCGAGGTCGCGCTCCCAGTCGTCGTCGGTCACCGCGGTGGTGTGCCGCATCTGGTGGAAGCCGGCGACATTCACCAGGACGTCGAGGCGACCGAACTCGTCGACGCACTGCGCGACGGCCTCGCGGCACGCCGCCGACGACGTCACGTCCACCGACGCGAAGCGGCCGCCGGGCACGGTCTCGAACACCGACGCCATCCGCTCGGCGTCGCGCGCGATGCCGAAAACCGTCGCGCCCCGTTCGGCGAACAGCTGCGCCACCGCGGCGCCCAGTCCCGCCGAGGCGCCCGTCACCAGTGCGACCTTGCCGCTGAGTTGAGTCATGATCACGACCCTCTCATGCGTCGGTCAGGCCGAGACGCGGGGACGCTCCGGAGGTACGGCCGCCAACAGCGCACGGGTGTAGTCGTCGTTCGGCGAGGCGAACAGCTCGTCCGCGGGCCGGTACTCGACCGCCGCCCCGTCGCGCATCACCAGCACGTCGTGGCTGACCTGCTGCACGATCGCGAGGTCGTGCGCGATGAACAGGTAGGTCAACCCCAGGTCGCGTTGCAGCCCGGCCAGCAGGTCGAGCACCTTGGCCTGCACCGAAACATCCAGCGCCGCAGTCGCTTCGTCGAGGATCAGCAGTTCGGGCTCACCGGCCAGTGCCCGGGCGATGCTGACCCGCTGGCGTTCACCGCCGGACAGCTCGTGCGGATAGCGTGACGCGAATAACGTTGGCAGGCCGACCAGCTCGAGCAATTCGGCCACCCTCTCCGCACGGGCGTGACGACCCTTGACGAGCCGGTGCACGATCAGCGGTTCGCCGATCGCCGCGCCGACGCGGGCGCGCGGATTCACCGACGAGAACGGATCCTGGAACACCAGCCCGATCCGCCTGCGCAGCGCCTTCTCCGCCGACCCGCGGACCCCGAAGACCTGCGAGTCGCCGAGCGTCGCGCTGCCGGCGTCGGGCCGCACCAGGCCGGTGAGCGCCGACGCCACGGTCGACTTCCCCGATCCCGATTCGCCGACGAGCCCCAACGTGGTGCCCCGGCGGATCTGAAACGACAGATCCTTGACGGCGTGCACGGTCGATTTCCCGACCGGGGTGCTGACCTCGAACCGCACGTCGAGACCGTTGACGTCCAGCAGCACCGGCGCGTCGGGGACGGGAGGCGGTCCCGGGCGCCCGACGAGCGGTCGCGCGGCAAGCAGCTCCCGGGTGTACTCGTGGCGGGGCCGGTCGAAAACGTCGGTGATTGAGGCTTGTTCGACGGCCTCGCCTCCGCGCAGCACCGTCACGTCCTCGGCCACCTGACCGATGACTCCGAGGTCGTGGCTGATCCAAACCACCGCGGTGCCGAAGTCGCGCTGCAGGTCGGCGACCAGGTCGACGATCTGAGCCTGAGTGGTGACGTCGAGGGCGGTCGTCGGTTCGTCGGCGATCAGCAGGGCCGGATCGCATGCCATCGCGATCGCGATCATCACGCGCTGCTTCTGTCCACCCGACAGCTGATGCGGATACGCGCGCAACCGCGTCTCGGGATCCGGCAGCCCGACCGCCTCCAGTAGTTCCAGCGCCCGGCCGCGCGCCTGCCGGCGGGTCATGCGGCGGTGCGCCTCGAGCGATTCGGTGATCTGGCGCTCCAGCGTCAGCAGCGGATTCAGCGACGTCCCCGGATCCTGGAACACGAACCCGATCTGGCCGCCGTGCACGCTGCGCAGCACCCGGTTCGACGCGCCCACGAGTTGCGTCGTCCCGGATTCGGTTGTCAGCGTGCTGGTTCCGGAGACGACCGCCCCCGGCGCATCGAGCAGGCCCGTCGCGGCCAGCACGGTCATCGACTTGCCCGAACCCGATTCGCCGACGATGCCCAGCGTCTGGCCGCGGTGCACGTCGAGCGAGACGCCGTGCACGATCTCGCGGCGGCCGATGCTCACCCGCAGGTCGCGCACGCTCAACACCGGATCGCTCACCTTTTCCTCCGGGCCTCGATCATGGTGCGCTGCCGCGGATCGAGGACATCGCGCAGACCGTCGCCCAGCAGGTTGAACGCCAGCACCACGACGAAGATGGCCGCGCCCGGGAACACCGCCATCCACCACGCCATCGTCACGAACCCCTGCGAGTCGAAGATCATCCGCCCCAGCGACGGCTGCGGCGGCTGGATCCCCAACCCCAGGAACGACAATGCGGCCTCGGACAGGATCGCGAACGCCAACGACAGCGACGTCTGCACCACCAGCGGTCCGGCGATGTTCGGCAGGATGTGCCTGCCGAGGATGTACAGATGCCCGGTGCCCATGCTGCGCGACACCGACACGAACGGTTCGACGCGCACGCTCATGGTGCTGGCCCGCGCCACCCTCGCGAAGATCGGCGTGTACACGATGCCGATCGCCAGGATCGTCGTGGTCACACCGGGCCCCAGGATCGCGACCACCGCGAGCGCCAGCAGCAGCACCGGGAACGCGAACATCACGTCGACCACGCGCATGAAGACGGTGTCCAGCCAGCCGCCGCGGTATCCCGACACCACGCCGACCGCCACACCGACCACCGCGGCGAACGCCACGCTGATGACCGCCACGCGCATCGACGCCTGCGTCGCCACCAACACCCGGGAGAACACGTCGCGGCCCAGCTCGTCGGTGCCGAACCAGTGCGACCCGCTGGGCGGCCGCAGGGCATTCGGCACATCGACGTCATTGATCTCGTACGGCGCAATCCAATTCGCGGTCACGGCGACGAACGCGATCAGGACCAGCAGCCCCGCGCTCACCACGGTGACCGGGTTGCTCATCAGCAGCCGCAGCGACGACACACGGGTGGGCGCGGTCATGACAGCCGGATCCTCGGATCGACGACGGCGTAGAGCGCGTCGACGATCAGGTTGATCAGCAGGAACAGCGCCGCGATCAACAGCACGGCGCCCTGAATGACGGCGTAGTCGCGCCCGGCCACCGCGTTGTAGACCAGCCGGCCCAAACCCGGCCACGCGAACACGACCTCGACGACGATCACCCCCGACATGATCGTCGCCAGCTGGATACCGGTGATGGTGAGCACCGGGATCAACGCGTTGCGCACGGTGTGGCGCAGCGTGACCACCCGCGGCGCAAGCCCTTTCGAGCGTGCGGTGCGCACATATCCCATCGCGGCGACCTCGAGCACCGCCGAGCGGACGTAGCGCGTCATGATCGCCCCGGCCACCAGCCCGACGGTCAACGCGGGCAGCACCAGATGCCGCAACCACCCGCCCGGATCGTCGAACAGCGGCCGGTAGCCCGAGGTGGGCAGCCAGTGCAGCGTCGATGCGAACAGCGCGATCAGCAGGATGCCCATCCAGAAGTCCGGGATCGATACGCCGAATTGGCTGCCGACCCGCACGATCGCGTCGCTGACCTTGCCCTCGTGCAGGGCCGACCAGATCCCTGCCGGGATCGCGATCAGGAGCGCGATCACGATCCCGACCACCGCCAACGACACTGTGGCGGGCAGTCTTTCGAGCAGGATCTGCGTCACCGGGTCCCCGTTGCGGAAACTGACCCCGAGATCGCCGGTCAGGGCATTCCCGATGTAGGAGAAGAACTGTGCCACGATCGGCTTGTCGAGGCCGCTCGCCGACCGCAACGCCTCGTACGCCTCCGGCGTGTACCGCGTACCCAGCGCGATGCGCACCGGGTCACCGGGAACCAGGTGCACCAGCGCGAAACTCACGACCAGCACCCCGAGCAGCACCACCGCCGAATACGCCAGCCGGCGCGCCAGGAACCGCGCGATCGGATGAGTCAGCAGGCCCCTCATGATGTTTCGTCCCCGCTGAGGTTTGCGGTGCGGAAGCGCACTGCGCCGTCGCGGCGCGCCTCGTAGCCGGACAGGTTGGTCACCCACGCCTGGATCACCGACGGGTTGTACAGGTAGATGTAGCTCACCTCGTCGGCGATGATCGTCGCCGCCTGCCGGTAGTCGTCGAAGCGGGCCTCCCGGTTCGTTTCGACACGGCCCGCGTCGAGCAGGCGGTCGACGTCGGGATTGGAGAACTTCTGGGCGTTGCTGGTCCCGTTGGTGTGGTGCTGGGCGTAGTAGAAGTCGTCGGGGTCGATGTTGCCGAGCCAGCCCATCATCAGCATATCGAAGTTGCCGGAGTTCTGCTCGTCCAGCCAGGTCGCGAAGTCGACGGTGCGGATGTTGACCGTGATGCCAAGCGGTGCAAGGTTGTCCGCGATCACCTGCGCCGCGGTCACGGTCTCGGGGTACTCGCTGGTGACCAGCATGTCGAGGTCGACATCGCCCACCCCCGCCTCGTCGAGAAGCCGTTGCGCCGTATCGGTGTCGTAGCGGTAGCGGTCGTAGGCGGTGTACCAGGGGTTGCCCTCGGGGATGGCGAGTTGGTTGGCCGCCGCCGTGCCGTAGCTGGTGGCCTGCACGATTGCGGCGCGGTCGATTCCGTACGCGACGGCTTGACGCACCCGCACGTCGTCCCACGGTTTGTGGGCCTCGTTGAGCGCGAGATACCAGTAGTCGTTGCTCGCGGTCACCGCCAGGTGCAGCGAGTCGTCGTCGCGCAGCTGCGCGACCCGCTGCGGCGGGATGGAGTCGGTCCAGTCGATCTCACCGGCCTGCAGCGCCGAAAGCGCCGTCGACGGTTCGGAGATGAACCGGAACGTCACGCCCGCGATCTTCGGAGCACCGCCCCAATACGACGGATTCGCCGTCAGCGTGATGGAGTCGCCGCTCTTCTGCGACTGGAACGCGAACGGCCCGGTGCCCACCGGGTGGGTGGCGATCTGTCCGCTTTCGACGTTGCGGCGCTGCACGATCGCCATGCCCTTGAACCCGCCGATGTTGGTCAGCAGGTTCGGCGTCGGGTGTTTGACGTCGATCACCACGGTCATCGGGTCGACGGCGCGCACGTCGGTGACGGCGCTGAACTTGTCGACGTTGGCCAATTGCTCGTCGATGATCCGTCGATACGAGAACACGACGTCGTCGGCGGTGAACGGGCTGCCGTCGTGAAACGTCACGCCCGGACGCAGATGGAACGTCCACGACAACTGATCGGGGCTGACCTCCCACGACTCGGCGAGGGCAGGCCGCATCTCCAGGTTCGCGTCCGGTTCGACCAGCGTGTCGAAGACGTTCTCGAGCACTTCGAAGGAAAAGTACGCGCTGGTCTTGTGCGGGTCGAGCTGGTCGGGTTCCCCGGCGATCGCGGCGACCAGGTTGTTCGATGATTCGCCGAGGTCGACGCCCTCGCCGGTGGAGCACCCGGCCAGCCCGGTCACGATGGCAGTGACGACCACGATGACGATCGACGCCACCCGTCGTCTCATGCCCTCATCCCGCCGCTCGCGCTCCCTATACCCGTCGGCTCTACCCGTCGCCCCTGATCATCAAAACCCGGAGACCACCGAAACCCGGAGCCGGGGAAAGCGGTGACGACGCTGTGTGCACACTGAGATACTCGAACCACCGTAGACGGCTGAAGGGGCACGAGGTGACGAAGACGATCGCACGGACGTTGGGCGTCGCCGTGTTCACCCTTGCGCTGGTGTTCGGTGCCGCGGGCATCGCCGCCGGCCAGGGCGACGTGAAATCACCCGACACCCCCGAGGGGGTCTACACCGTCAAGATCGCCGGTCAGGCCGAGACCACCTGGGAGATCTTCCCGGTCTGCGTGCCGACCGTCGGCGATCTGCGCGAGCCGCTGATCCTTCCCGTGGGCTGCCGGCTCAAGGTCACGCCCGCAGGCCGCGGCGGCGCGGAGGCCGACATGGTCGGCGGCGAGTGGCAGTTCGAGGCGAACACCTTCGACTCGATTCGCAACTGTCCCGACGGCAGCACCGCGTTGCAGAAGGAGATCTACTCGTTCAACGGGTCCACGCTGCAGGGCAGGCTCAGGATCATCAACGGCGAAGTCTGCGGCGAACAGCCCGGCATGGTCGTGCTGCCGCTGACCCTGACCTTCAAGGAGCCGTTGCCGATCCCCGTCACGCCGTACCCGCTGATCTGCGAGCCCGGCGGGCTGCGCCGCTGCTTCTAGGTGCCTGACGATCCGTCGATCGGCCGAGCCGCCGGGCGGGGGCTGAGCCCCACCGGGCGGGCCCGCCTGCCGCTGCTCAACGGGAAAGCGATCGATCTGACCGGCCCCGGCCTGACCGATCGGTGGGGCGTCACCTGCACCGATCTGGGCGCGTCGGCGATCGCGCCGAACGGAAAGCTCGTCTCGGTGTTCGGCGACACCTTCTCGGGCACCAGGGTCGGCGAGGGCGACTGGCGCTCGCCGGTCATCCTGATCGGCACCGGCGACGCCGACCACCCGATCGTCTACGAACGCGCGGGCGGCAGCGACCCCGACTACGCGCGCCAGCTGTGGCACTACGAACACGACGACGCGGGATCCGGTTGGCGTCGCGGCGGTATCAGCACGGTGATCCCGTCGGACCTGCTGACCGTCGGCGCGGACATGTACCTGCACGCAATCGTCAACCGCGGCTTCGGCAACGTCGTGTGGACCGAGATCTGGCACTCCCGCGACAGCGGCGTGCGCTGGACGCACCTGGGGGAGAAGGCCAAGTTTCCCGCCGAGCTACACCACGGTCACGCCCAGTGCTGGGCATGGGATTACGAGCCCGACGACGGCTGGGTGTACGTGGCGGCCACCGGCTTTCAGCGCGACAAGGGCATCGTGCTGATGCGGGTGCGCCCGGAGCGCATCGGTGACCGGACGCGTTATCTCAGTTGGGGTTTCGACGGCTCTCGGTGGTCGTGGGGGACATCGGCGACCCCCATCACCCCCGTCGGTGAGCGATGGGGTGAGCTCACGTTCCGCCGCGTCGCGCCCGGGAAATGGGTCCTGGGCGGATTCCTGGCCTCGGAGTATGCGCTGGCCTACCGGGTCGTGCCCTCGCCGCTGGCGAACATGCACACCACGCCGATCCAGATGCCGATCCTGGGGTCGGCGTGGGACGCCGAGGACCACTTCGGAAGCAGGGTCGCCCAGCTCTACGGCGGCTACCTGTTGCCGGGATCGCGTTTCGACATTGACGGCGGTGTCGGACTGGTTGTCTCGCAGTGGAATACGTCCACCGGCTGGCCCTACCGCGCGATGCAGTTCAAGGCCGCGCTCAAGGACAGCACCAGGACGGTGCCGCCACCCGATCCGATCAATCTGTAGCGTCCGAGCCGTTCGGGCGGTGCGCGCCCCTAAGGTGTAGTGCGGGGCCGAGTGGAAGGCGAACAGTGGCTGGGCGATTGCGGGATTCTGGCGCCAAACGCGTAGTGGTCTGGGGCACCGGTTTCGTGGGCCGGATGGTGATCCCGGAAATCGTCAAACACCCGCTCTTCGAGCTGGTCGGTGTCGGCGTGAGCAACCCGGACAAGGTGGGCCGTGACGTCGGTGAGATCTGCGGGCTGGATTCCCCGCTCGGGCTGACCGCCACCGACGACGTCGACGCGCTGATCGCGCTGAAACCCGATGCGCTGGTGCACTATGGGCCGACGGCCAACCACGCCGACGACAACATCGCGCTGATCACCCGGTTCCTGCGGGCGGGCATCGACGTGTGCTCGACCGCCATGACGCCGTGGATCTGGCCGACCATGCACCTCAACCCGCCGAACTGGATCGAACCCATCACCGAGGCTTGTGAACTGGGCGAGTCGTCGTGTCTGACCACCGGCATCGACCCCGGGTTCGCCAACGACCTGTTCCCGATGACGCTGATGGGTCTGTGTTCGGAGGTGCGCAAGGTGCGTGCCTCCGAACTGCTGGACTACACCAACTACGAAGGCGACTACGACCGCGAGATGGGTATCGGCAAGCCGCCCGAGTACCGGCCGCTGCTCGAGAACCCCGACATCCTCGTATTCGCCTGGGGCGCAACGGTTCCGATGATCGCCCACGCCGCGGGAATCATGCTCGACGAGATCACCATGACGTGGGACAAGTGGGTCACGCCGACCGAACGCAAGACCGCGAAGGGCGTCATCGCCCCCGGAAACGTCGCGGCCGTGCGGTTCACCATCAACGGGGTGTACCAGGGCGAGACCCGGATTCAGCTCGAACACGTCAACCGGATCGGCAACGACGCCGCACCGGACTGGCCGTCGGGCAACGAGAACGACGTCTACCGCGTCGACATCGAGGGCACCCCGAGCATCTTTCAGGAGACCGCGTTCCGCTTCACCGACGGCTCCGGGCGTGACGCCGCGGCGGCCGGTTGCCTGGCGACCGGCCTGCGCGCGCTCAACGCCGTGCCCGCCGTCAACGACCTCTCACCCGGCTGGGTGACGGCACTGGATTTGCCTTTGATCCCGGGCGCAGGCACCATCCGCTGATGGCTGACGGCGTAGGGCTCTCGGTCGGCGCCACCAATCTGGCGGCGGTCGTCGTGGGCAAGGCCGCCCTGACCCGGTCTCCGGTGCTGACGTTGTTCCCGCACCGGCCGCCGGAGGTCGGGGTGCCAAGCGAGAACCGCAACCTCAACGAACGCGGCCTGATACTGACCGATTTCGTCGACCGGGTGGGAGATCCGGTCGACATCGTGGCCGGCGACGGCTCCACGCACAAGGCCGAGGTCGTGCTCGCCGACGCCCTGCGGGCGATGCTCCACGCGGTCGGGGGCGGACGCAGCCCCGTCGGCAACATCGCGGTCACCCACCCCGCGCACTGGCGGCCCGCCTCCGTCGACGCCCTGCGGGGTGCGCTCACCGCGGTTCCTGAGTTCCAGCGTCCCCGGCCCGCGCCCGTCGTCTCCGATGCGGTGGCCGCGCTGACCTCCCTGCAGAACGAGCCCGGGGTGCCGGCGCGCGGCGTCATCGCGCTCTGTGACTTCGGCGGGACCGGCACCAGCATCAGCCTGTTCGACGCGGGCAACGGCTACGCGCAGATCGGCGAGACCGTCCGCCACCACGACCTCTCCGGCGACCTGGTCGACCAGGCCCTGCTGACCCACGTCATCGAGGACCTGTCCGCGGCCGGGGCCGTCGACCTGTCGGGCACCTCGGCGATCGGGTCGCTGTCACGGCTGCGTGCGCAGTGCCGCGGCGCCAAGGAGCGGCTGTCGACCGCGGCCTTCACGTCGCTGGTCGCCGAACTGCCCGGCCATCGCAGCGACGTGCGGCTGACCCGCACCGAACTCGACGAAGCGCTGCGCGGACCGCTCACCGGATTCACCGATGTCCTACAGGACACCCTGGAGCGCAACGGAATTCGCGAACTCGCCGCCGTGGCGTCGGTGGGCGGCGGCGCGCGCATACCGGTCATCACCACCACGCTCTCGGAGCGGTTCCGGGTGCCGGTCATCACCTCGGCGCACCCCGAACTTTCCGCGGCCGAAGGCGGCGGGCTCTCGGCGGTCCGTGGCACCGTCGAGGAAGGCGCGACAGCCATGTCCGCGGCTCCGGGGGCCGCCGCTGCCGCCGCCGCGGCCACCGCGATGGCCCCCGAGGTCGGCGCCCAGGGCGACGAGGGATCGCCGCAGTCGGGATCCTTCGGGGCACTGGCATGGTCGGACGCCGAGGAGCTGCCCGAGGTCCCCGAGGCCATGGCCACCGACCCGTACGACTACGGCGCGCCCGCCGCCGCCGGCGTGCGACCGCAGATGGAGTTCGAGGACGAGTCCTGGGACGACCTGCCGCCGCGCCCGGTGCCCTGGTACCGCAACCCGGCCGTACCGCTCGCCGGCGGCGTGCTCGTGGTGCTGGCCGCCTTGGTGGCCGCGGTGTTGTGGGTGATGTCCGGCGACGAGTCCGCGCCCGGACCCGCGTCGACGACCACGCCGCCCATGACCGTCACGCCGCGGCCCACGACCCCGGCCACCACCGCCGAGCCGCCGCCACCGGCCACGCAGGCGCCGCAGACCGTCTACCAGCCGCCTCCACCGGTCACGCGGACGGTCACCGAACCGCCCCCGTCGCCCGAACCGCCGCCCCCGTCACCGGGACCACCGCCGCCGACGTCGGAGCCCCCGCCGACGACCGAGCCGCCACCGACGACGGAGCCGCCGCCGACCACCCAGCCGCCGCCGTGGAGTCCGACTGCGCCGTACCCGACCATTCCGGGTCTTCCGTGGGTGCCGGCGCCGCAACTGCCTGGGCAACCGGGTCCGTAGTTTGGCTGGCGAGATCCCGGCGCTACGCGTGGAAATTGCCATTCGCTGTTAGGGTGGCGACATGCACACGGTCGCCGTCGTCGCCTTGCCGGACACCATCGCGTTCGATCTGGGCACGGCGGTCGAGGTGTTCGGCCGCGTGCGTCTGCCGTCCGGTAAAGCGGGCTACCGCGTCCTCGTGTGCGCGACGGCCCCGTCCGTCGCCGCGGGACCGTTCGCCATCGCGAGCGATCACGGCATCGACGAACTCCGCCACGCCGACACCATCGTGGTGCCCGGGTGCAACGACCTCGACACGCCACCGCCCGCCGACCTCGTCGACGCGCTGCGATCCGCCCACCGCAGGGGAGCGCGGATCGCCTCCATCTGCACCGGGGCGTTCACGCTCGCGGACGCCGGACTGCTCGACGGCAGGCGGGCCACCACGCACTGGGTGGCCGCCGGCCTTTTCCGCGCGCGGTATCGGTATGTGCACCTCGATCCCGACGTCCTCTACGTCGACGAGGGCGACATCCTCACATCCGCCGGTGCTTCGGCGGGCCTCGACCTGTGTTTGCACATGGTGGCGCTCGACCACGGCAGCGCGGTCGCCGCCGACGCGGCCCGCATGGCGGTCGCACCGCTGCACCGCAGCGGAGGCCAGGCGCAGTTCATCGTCCGAAACCGCCCGACGGCCAACAACATTGCCGAGCAGACCACGCTCGACGGGCTGCTCGCATGGGTCGAACACAACGCGCACCACGACCTCACGCTCAACGACCTCGCGGCGCAGGCGGCGCTTAGCGTGCGGACCCTCAACCGCCGCTTCCAGGCCGAGACGGGCCAGACGCCGATGCAGTGGCTGACCGGTGTACGCATCCGTCACGCACAGCAGTTGTTGGAGAGCACCTCCCACGGCGTGGAACGCATCGGCCGCGAGGTGGGCTTCACGTCCGCGGCGAACTTCCGCGAGCAGTTCCGCCGGCTCACCGGTGTGTCGCCGCAGAACTACCGCAACACATTTCGCGACCGCCTGGCGGGTTGACCGCTTACGGTGTCCTCGGCCGCTTGGTCAACACCAGGTGCGCCATCGGGATCTGGGTCTTCTCGGGAGCCGCGGCGAGCCGCGCCGCCAGACCGGCCTCCAGGCGATCGAAGAACTGGGCCGCTCGCGGGTCGGCGGCACCGCCTTCGAGCGCGGTCGCGAGCATCGGGAACACCGACGCCCTGGCGAACGACGCCCACTGTGCGCCGAAAGCCTTTGCGTTGCCGTCGACTTGATACTGCTGCCAGAAGCGATCCTCGGCGTCGAAGATCTCGAGGTGTTCGATCTCGAGCTGTTCGAAGCGGCCCTTGGGGGCGAACGGCGCCAGGAAGTCCTGTTCCCGGCGGCCGACTATCGGAATGCCCATCCGATGCACCTCGTCGGCGGTCAGCAAGCCGTCGCCGGCCAACTCGTCGATCGCGTCGACCATCGCGTTGAGCACCGATCGGTAACCCATCTCGCCGTTCTCGTCGACCGCCGTCGTCATCACGACCAGACGGCCACCGCGGCGGAGTTCACGGCCGCGGAACGCGATGAACTCGTGCCAGTCGGTGGCGGCCTGCTTGGCGTACGCGGCGCGCACTTTCTCGTCGCGGCTGTAAGCCACGTGGACGTGGTCGGGGATCGGCGCGGGAACTCGGCTGAGCCAGTGGATCGCCCAGGAACTCCAGCCCAGGTTCACGCTGCTCGACGGCATGATCTGCGAGTAGAACGACCGGCCGATCGCGGAGGCGAAGGCCGCGGAATCCTTGCTCAGATACGTGTCCGGATCCTCGGCGAGCGTGCGGAACAACGCGGTGAAGTCGTTCTCCGGCACATCGGTGTGCACGACGAGGGTGGGGTGGTCGGTGCGGGTCCGCTTGCGCAGCACCGCGATTGCCGCGCAGATCGGCAACAGCGAGTTGTGACCGGTCGACGCGCCGTAGTCGGCGATGACGAACGGTTGCGGAAGCCGTGGCACCGGCACGGTCGCGGCGGCTTCCTCGAAGAGCTTGATCGCGCCCTGCAGACCGGCGGCCTGTAGGCGCGAACCGGCGGTGTACGACCCGCTCTCCATCGGCTCGGGCCGCACGACGATGCTGGATTCAGGCATCGCGACCTCCGTGACGTGCGGACAACAGATTCGGTCCTCTCCGACGGTAGTCCCCGACGGCCGCCGACGCCGACGGAGGTGGCCTATCCAGCGCAACACCACGTCGTGCGCACGCAGGCCGTGTCAAACTCTGCCCATGAGCGGAAGGGCCGCACCGCGCGTCGCCGTCGTCGTCTCCGTGTTGACCCTGGTCGTCGCCGTCGTCGGCTTCGTCGTGACACTGGTGCTCAACGCGTTCGTCTTCGACGAGTTCGACGCGTACGGCGAGGTGCCCGTTCCCGGGACCGACAGCGTCGAGTTGCCCGCGGGAGAGGTGACGGTCAGCTTCCACACACTCACCACCGGCCAGCCGACGAGCGGTTTCCCGATCCCGGCGCTCAGCATCAACATCGATGCGCCCGACGGTGTCGCGGATCCGGCGGTCACCCAAAGTATCGGTCAGACAACCACGGTCAACAGCGACACCCACGTGCGCGTCTGGGTCGTGCAGGTCCCCGAGGCCGGTACCTATCGCATCACGACCGACGGCGACGTGAACGGCTACATCAACCCGAGGCTGGCGTTCGGGCACGGCAGTTCGTACGGCTGGCTCGTGTGGCTGTTCGGCGGGCTGGCCGCCCTCGGCGTGCTCGAGCTCATCGCCGCGCTGATCTGGTCGGCACGTTCGGCCAGGGCCGCGCGACCGCTGGCGCCGCATGAGGTCGTCGACGTGCACGGCCCGCCGAGGCTGCAGGCGGTGTCGACGCCCGCAACCGTCCACCAACCGAACGATCAGGGCGTGCGTCTCGAACAGTTGAAGCAGCTGGCCGCACTTCGGGATTCGGGTGCGCTGAGCCAGGACGAGTTCGAGGCGGAGAAGCGCCGAATCCTCGAGGGTTAGTGCCCGCGGGCCACCCACTCGTCGTAGTTGACGAGCTCGTCGCCGATGGTCGTCGAGTCGCCGTGTCCGGTGTAGACCACGGTCTCACCGGGCAGCTTGCCCAACCGCCCGGAGATCGACTCCAGGATGGTGGGGAAGTCCGAGTACGACCGGCCCGTCGCGCCGGGGCCGCCCTGGAACAGCGTGTCCCCGCTGAACACCGCGTTGAGCTCGGGCGCGTACCAGCACACCGAACCCGGGGAGTGGCCCGGCGTGTGCAGAGCGCGAAGTTCGATGCCGGCCACCTGCAGGGTGTCGCCGTGGTCGACGGTGCGGAAGTCCTTGTCCAGATGCGTCATCCGCCACAGCACATCGTCGGCCGGATGCATCAGCACCGGAGCGTCGAGCGCCTGGCCCAGTTCGGGTGCGACCGTCACGTGGTCGTTGTGCCCGTGCGTGCAGACGACCGCCACCACATGCCTGCCGCCGACCGCGTTGACGATCGGTCCCGCGTCGTGCGCCGCGTCGAACACCACCACCTCGGAGTCGTCGCCGACGACCCAGATGTTGTTGTCGACTTCCCAACTGCCGCCGTCGAGTTCGAAGGTGCCGTGCGTGACCACCCGGCCGATCGGTCCGCCGTTCACTTCAACACCACCACCGATCGCAGCACCTCTCCGCCGTGCATCTTGTGGAACGCCTCTTCGACATCGTCGATGCCGATGCGTTCGGTGACGAACTGCTCCAGCGGCAACCGCCCCTGCAGGTACAGGCTGATCAGCGTGGGGAAGTCGCGTTCGGGCAGGCAGTCGCCGTACCACGACGACTTCAGCGAGCCGCCGCGCGAGAAGAAGTCGATCAACGGCATCTCCAGCGTCATGTCCGGTGTCGGAACGCCCACCAGCACAACCGTTCCCGCCAGGTCTCTGGCGTAGAAGGCCTGCTTCCAGGTCTCGGGTCTGCCGACGGCGTCGATCACCACGTCGGCGCCGAACCCGTCGGTGAGGTCCTGGATGGTCTCCACCGGGTCGAGTTCGCGGGCGTTGATCGTGTGGGTGGCGCCGAAGTCGCGCGCCCAGTCGAGCTTCTTGTCGTCGGTGTCGACGGCGATGATGCGCTTGGCGCCGACCAACCGCGCGCCCGCGATGGCCGCGTCGCCGACTCCGCCGCAGCCGATCACGGCGACCGTGTCGTCGCGGCCCACGGCGCCGGTGTTGACCGCGGCGCCAAGGCCGGCCATCACACCGCAGCCCAGCAGCCCGGCCACGGCCGGGTCGGCGCCGGGATCGACCTTGGTGCACTGACCTTCGTGCACGAGCGTCTTGTCCGCGAACGCGCCGATGCCCAGCGCCGGCGTCAGCTCCGTGCCGTCGGTCAGCGTCATCTTCTGCGCGGCGTTATGGGTGTCGAAACACAGGTGGGGACGGCCGCGCTTACAGGCGCGGCACTGGCCGCACACCGCGCGCCAGTTCAGGATCACGAAGTCGCCGGGCTCGACGTTGGTGACCCCGACGCCGATCGACTCGACGGTGCCCGCGGCCTCATGGCCGAGCAGGAACGGGAACTCGTCGTTGATGCCGCCCTCCCGATAGGTCAGGTCGGTGTGGCAGACCCCGCACGCGATGATGTCGACCACCACCTCGCCCGGCCCAGGGTCGGGGATCACGACATCCACGACCTCGACTGGTTCACCCTTCTTCCGTGAGATCACTCCGCGCACCGTTTGACTCATGCGTACAACCTAACGGCTGACGGGGAACACTGGTCACATGGCCGATTCGCTTCCCGCGCTGTTCTTGTCCCACGGTGCGCCGCCGCTCGTCGACGACGAGCTGTGGGTGAGCCAGCTCGCGGCGTGGGCGCGGGAGCTGCCGCGCCCGACGGCGATCCTCGTCGTGTCGGCGCACTGGGAGTCCGCGCCGCTGACCATCGGGTCGACGTCGTCGAAGACGCCGCTGACCTACGACTTCTGGGGTTTCCCGCAGCGCTACTACCAGACGACCTACGACGCGCCGGGCGCCGTCGAGCTGGCGGCCCGTGTCGAGGCGCTGCTGTTCGACGAGCCGGTCCGCCACGACCCCGACCGCAGGCTCGACCACGGCGCATATGTGCCGCTGACCGTCATGTATCCCGACGCCGACATCCCGGTGCTGCAGATCTCGATGCCGACGCTCGATCCGCGGGCGCTGTTGACGCTGGGCGAGCGGCTGCGACCGTTGCGCGACGAGGGCGTGCTGATCATCGGCTCCGGGTTCACCACGCACGGCCTGCCGTTCCTGAGTGATCCGTCGCCGCAGGCACAGCCGCCGGACTGGTCGACGGAGTTCGACGCGTGGGCGGCCGAGGCGTTCGCCGCAGGCGACGTCGACGCGCTGATCGACTTCCGGCACCGGGCGCCGGGCATGCCGTACGCGCACCCGACCATCGAGCACTGGTCGCCGCTGTTCGTCGCGCTCGGTGCATCCGCCGACCCCGGCCAGCGGGCGCACCAGGTGATCGACGGCTACTGGATGGGGCTGGCGAAAAGATCGATCGAATTGATTTAGCGGTTGAACCGCCCGGCGCCGGGCTCCGTTGTGCAATGGACGGAAGTCAATACGCCGGAAGGAAACCGCGATGACGGATATCGACCACAGACCAGCCACGGACACCACCGAGCAGTTCGCCGCGCGGATGGTGTCGGCGATCGACAACGCCAGCCTGGCGCTGTTGATGTCGATCGGCCACCAGACCGCGCTGTGGGACAACATGGCCGCGTCACCGCCGGCCACCAGTGCGGAGATCGCCGCGGCGGCGGGGCTGAACGAACGCTACGTGCGGGAGTGGCTCGGCGGTGTGGTCGCCGCCGGCGTGGTCGACTACGACCCGGCGGCGGGCACGTACTCGTTGCCGCAACACCGCGCGGCCGTGCTCACCCGCGCCGCGGGCCCCGACAACCTCGCCCGGGTGGCGCAGTTCATCCCGCTGCTCGCCGAGGTCGAGCAGAAGATCGTCGGCTGCTTCCGCTCCGGAGGTGGGCTGTCCTACAGCGAGTATCCGCGGTTCCACACGCTGATGGCCGAGGAGAGCGGTGAGGTGTTCGACGCCGCGCTGGTCGACGTCATCCTGCCGATGGCCGACGGACTGCCGGAACTGCTGCGCGAGGGCGCCGACGTCGCCGACATCGGCTGCGGCAGCGGGCACGCGATCAACGTGATGGCGCAGGCGTTCCCTGCGAGCCGGTTCACCGGGATCGACTTCTCCGACGAAGGGCTCGGCGCGGGTCGCGCGGAGGCGGCCCGGCTCGGCCTGACCAACGCCACTTTCGTCGCCGCCGACGTCGCCGAGCTGGATATGCCCGAAAGTTACGATGTGATAACGGTTTTCGACGCCATCCACGACCAGGCCGCTCCGGCCGCGGTGTTGGCGAACATCCACCGCGCTCTGCGGCCGGGCGGATACCTGCTGATGGTCGACATCAAGGCCTCGAGCCGGGTGGAGGACAACGTCGGCGTGCCGCTGGCCACGTACCTCTACACGGTGTCGACGATGCACTGCATGACGGTGTCGCTCGGGCTGGACGGCGCCGGGCTCGGCACGTGCTGGGGCCACCAGCTCGCCACATCGATGCTCGCCGACGCCGGATTCACCGACGTCGCGCTGCGCGAGATCGAGTCGGATCCGATCAACACGTACTACATCGCGCGCAAGTAGGCTCGGCGCGATGAGCGCGCTGGATGCTGTGGCGGACTGGTCGGTGCACAACGCCGCGGCCGCCGTGATCGGGCCGTCCGGCGTGCTCGCCGAGCATGGCGATGTGCGCCGCCGATTTCAGCTGGCGTCGGTGACCAAGCCGTTGGCGGCGCGCGCGGTGCAGGTCGGCGTCGAGGAGGGCGCCGTCGAGCTGGACACCGAGGCGGGCCCGCCGGGGTCGACGGTGCGCCATCTGCTCGCGCACGCGTCCGGGTACTCGATGCGCTCGGCGGAGACGATGGCCGAACCGGGCACCCGGCGCGTCTACTCGAACTACGGGTTCGGGGTGCTCGCCGAGACGCTCGAGAAGGCGACGGGCATCGCGTTCGACCGGTATCTGACCGAAGCGGTGTTCGAACCGCTGGGCATGACCGACAGCGCACTCGAGGGCGGCGCGGCCGCGGCGGGATACGGCGCGACGTCGACGGCGGCCGATCTGGCTGTCTTCGCCGGGGACCTGCTGCGGCCGGCCACGGTGTCCGGGCAGCTGCATGCCGAGGCGATATCGGTGCAGTTTCCCGGCCTGGACGGTGTGTTGCCCGGATTCGGGGTGCAGCGGCCCAACGACTGGGGGCTGGGCTTCGAACTCCGCGGCGGCAAATCCCCGCACTGGACCGGCGAGGCGAACTCCGGGCGAACGTTCGGGCATTTCGGCCAGTCAGGGACGTTTTTGTGGGTCGATCCGGACGCCGATCTGGCCCTCGTCGTGCTCACCGATCGCGATTTCGGCGACTGGGCGTACAAGCCGTGGAGGGCCTTGTCTGACGAAGTCCTGAGAGAATTTGCCGCAGACTAGCGCAACAGGCGCCTCACAAGGCACAATAGACACGCACGACACAGCTGTAATTCGGATCCATCGAGGCCGCTTGGGGAAGACGTCCCTCGTGGAGCCGAAGGAGTGGCAAATGCGTGCGTCGAACCAGTTCGCCGAAGCGACGACGGGCGTGGTCTACATCCACGCGTCACCCGCTGCGGTGTGCCCGCATGTCGAGTGGGCGTTGTCGTCGACCCTTCAGGCGAGGGCGAACCTGAAGTGGACGCCCCAACCGGCCATGCCCGGACAGCTCCGCGCCGTCACCAACTGGGTCGGTCCTGTCGGGACCGGCGCCGCGTTGGCGAGTGCCCTGCGCTCGTGGTCGGTGCTGCGGTTCGAGGTCACCGAGGATCCCAGCCCCGGGGTCGACGGTCACCGCTGGTGCCATACCCCCCAGCTCGGGCTGTGGAGCGGGTCGATGAGCGCCAACGGCGACGTGATCGTCGGCGAGATGCGGCTGCGCGCGCTGATGGCGTCCGGCGCCGACACCCTCGCCGCCGAACTGGACTCGGTGCTGGGCACCGCGTGGGACGAGGCGCTCGAGCCCTACCGCGACGGCGGTGCTGGCGCGGAGGTCAGCTGGCTCAGCCGCGGAGTCGGGTAACTTCAGCCGCCGAGCGTGCGCTCAGATCGAAAAATCGGCGGATTTCTCGATCTGGTTTCACGTTCGGCGCGCCGCCAATATCTTGAGCGCGCCGGGGACCGCCGACACCTCGACCGGTAGCGGACACATGTACTCGCCGTCGGCATAGGCGTTGATGCCGGGGGAGTCGACGGTGATGGTCTTCGCCCGCGCGGTGCGGACCTCGTCGAGGTCGACGTGGGTGCCCTTGAACACCGTGGGAAACAACCGGATCAGCCGCGTGCGCGACGCCGACGCCACCATCGTCACGTCGAGCAGGCCGTCGGTCGGGTCGGCGCCGGGACAGATCCGCATGCCGCCGCCGTAGCTGCGGGTGTTGCCGAACGCCGCCAGCGTCAGCTCCGTCGTCATCTCCTCGCCGTCGAACGACAGCCGAAACGGCAAGAGCCGCAACTTCGACAGCTCGGCCACCATCGCGAGGTTGTACCGCATGCGCCCGTGCGGCCACCGCATCCGGTTGGTCCGGTCGGTCACCAGCGAGTCGAAGCCGGCGGCCATCACGGTGCCGAACCACTTCTGCGTGCCGTCACCGCCGCGGATGTGACCGAGGTCGATGGTCCGGGCGGAGCCCTGGGCCAATCCGTCCACGACGACGTCGGCGGCGGCCTCGGGATCGCGGGTCGGGATCTTGAACTCGCGCGCGTGGTCGTTGCCGGTGCCTGCGGGGATGATGCCCAGCGGGATGTCGGTCTGCGCAAGCACTTGCAGCGCAAGGGAAATGATGCCGTCCCCGCCGACCACGACGAGCGCGTCCATCCCGCGTTCGAGCGCACCCTCGACGAGTGTGCGCGCGTGCGCGGAGTCGGTCCCCGCGATCGCAACGACGTCCACCCCCCGCCGATGGAACTGCGCCACAGCGCGTTCGGCCGCATGCGGCGCGCTGCCGTGCCCCGATGCGGGGTTGGTCAGCATCGTGATGCGGCCGCCGATCGTCACGGGATCAGCTTGCCCGGGTTGAGGATTCCGGCCGGGTCGAGCGTGTCCTTGACGGCGCGCAGGATCGCCACGCCCAGGTCGCCGATCTCGTCGCGCATCCACGGCCGGTGGTCGGCACCGACGGCGTGGTGGTGGGTGATCGTGGCGCCGGTGCGCATCATCGCGTCCGACGCAGCGGCTTTCGCCTTGCGCCACTGTTCGATCGGATTGCCCCGCTGCCCGGCCACCACCGTGAAGTACAGCGACGCGCCGGTCGGATACACATGCGAAATGTGACACAGCACCAGCGCCGGCGTACCGGTTTCGGCCAGCGCGTTCGTCAGCGCCTCGGTGACGGCCGCCTTGAGCGCCGGGATGTTGGACCAGTTCGTCGCCGTCTCCAGCGTTTCGCACAGCGCCCCCGCGGACAGCAGCGAGTCACGCAGATACGGCGCCCCGAACCGGCCGTGCTCCCACGCGCGTGCGGGCTCCTCGCCGAGCGACGTGCCGCCCGCGGCCTCGAGCACCGCGCGCGTTTCCGAATGCCTGCTGGCGACGTGCGCCTCGGTGCCCTCGAACACCGTGATCGCCAAACACCCACCGGTGATCTGCTTTTCGCCGATGCTTTCGGTGTTCGCGAGGTTCAGTCCGGTCTCGGCCTCGTCGGACAGCCGGATCACCGTCGGGCCGGTGCCGGTCTGCACGACGGCACGCAACGCGTCGGCGCCCGTGGCGAAGTCGGGGAACGACCACGCCTCGTAGCGGGTGGCCGTCGGCACCGGGTGCACCCGGACCCGCACCCGGGTGATGACGCCCAGCACGCCCTCCGAACCGATCAGCAGCTGGCGCAGATCGGGTCCGGCCGCCGATTCCGGCGCGCGACCGAGATCCAGCACGCCGACCGGCGTGACCGCCCGCAGTCCGCGCACCATGTCGTTGAACCGGCCGTAGCCCGCGGAGTCCTGACCTGACGACCGGGTCGCGGCGAAACCGCCGATGGTGGCGAACTGGAAGCTCTGCGGAAAGTGGCCGAGCGAGAATCCGCGCTCGCCGAGCAGGCGTTCGGCGTCGGGTCCGGTCAGCCCCGCGCCGAGTTCGGCCTCTCCGGAGATCTCGTCGAGGAAGTGCAGTTCGTCGAGGCGGCGCAGGTCCAGCGAGATGACCGCGCGGAAGTCGCCGCGAATCGGGTCCAGCCCGCCGACGACGCTGGTGCCGCCGCCGAACGGGACGACAGCGATGTTGCGGTCGCTGCACAGGCGCAGGATCGCGCCGATCTCGTCCTCGCTGCCCGGCAGCACCACCGCATCCGGTGCATCCTGCTCGCCGGGGTCGCGGCGGCGCAGCAGGTCCAGGGTGGACTTGCCGCCGGCCCGCAGCAGCCGGCCCTGATCGTCGGTGCGGCAGTAGTTTGGCCCGACGATGCCGGCCAGCGCGTCGCGGTCCTCGTCGGACAGCGCCGACGGCCGCAACCGCACCTGTTCGGCATCGAGTTCTCCGCCGTCGGTCGTCTGCACGCCGAGCGCCTGTTCGAGCAGCGTCCTGATGCCGTCGGACAGCGGTTTCGCCTCGGCCGGGTCGCCCCAGGCGTTCCACTTCATCGGCGGCAGCAGGGCGGTCTGGTGAGCGTCGGGACCCGTCATGCGTTACAGTATTACACATGTCGTCAATCCGTAACTCAGAGCTGACCGTCGAGGACCGCGTCCTCGAGGCCGCCGCGGCATGCGTGCTGGCCGTCGGCGTCAAGCGGGTGACGCTCACCGAGATCGCGCGGCGTGCGCGGATGAGCCGGCCCACCATCTACCGCCGGTGGTCGGACACCAACGGTGTGCTCGCGGCGCTGATGACGTCGCGCATCGCCGGCGTGCTCGACGCGGTTCCGGACGTCGGGGGCGATCGTGAGGCGCTGGTGCAACGCGTCGTCGCCATCGCCGAACACCTGCGCAACGACGAGGTCGTGATGTCGGTGTTGCACGACGCGCCGGAGTTCGCGATGGTCTACATCGCCGATCGGCTGGGCACGAGCCAGCTGATCCTGGTCGACGCGCTCGCGGCGGCGATCAAGGCCGCCCAGGGCGACGGCAGCGTGCGACCCGGCGATCCGCACCAGATGGGCGCGATGTGCCTGCTCATCACGCAGTCGACGATCCAGTCGGCGCAGATGGTCGAGAAGCTTCTGGACCGCGACGCGCTCAACGCCGAGTTGGCCCGCGCCCTGAACGGATACCTGGCGCCGTGACCGGCTCGACCGCGTTGAACGCCGCACGCCGTGCCGCCGAACTCGCGGCGCTGGCCGACGGTGAGCACGTCGACGTCATCGTCATCGGCGGCGGCATCACCGGTACCGGCATCGCATTGGACGCCGCCACGCGCGGGTTGAGCGTCGCGCTTGTGGAGAAGCACGACCTGGCGTTCGGCACCAGCCGGTGGAGTTCGAAGCTGGTGCACGGCGGGCTGCGCTACCTGGCGACGGGCAACGTCGGCATCGCCCGGCGCAGCGCCGCAGAACGCGGAATCCTGATGACCCGCAACGCACCTCATCTGGTCAAGGCCATGCCGCAGCTGGTGCCGCTGTTGCCGTCGATGAACTCCGCGTCGCGGGCGCTGGTGCGCTTCGGCTTCGCCGCAGGCGACGGGCTGCGCAAACTGGCGGGCACGCCGGCGTCCGTGCTGCCTCGGTCACGGCGAATCGATGCGCGCCGGGCCGTGGAACTCGCGCCCACCGTGCGGCGCGACGGCCTCGACGGCGCGTACCTGGCCTACGACGGGCAGCTGATCGACGACGCCCGCCTGGTCACCGCCGTGGCGCGGACGGCGGCCCAGCACGGCGCCCGGATCCTGACGCGGGTGTCGGCGTCGCAGCCCACCGGGACGTCGGTGCGGCTGACCGACCAGCTCACCGGTGAGTCCTTCGACGTCACCGCGCGTGCGGTCATCAACGCCTCCGGAGTGTGGGCGGGGGAGGTGGACCCGTCGATCAAGCTGCGGCCGAGCCGCGGAACGCATCTGGTGTTCGACGCGGCGGCGTTCGGGAATCCGGTTGCGGCGCTGACTATTCCGATCCCCGGCGAGACCAACCGGTTCGTGTTCGCGATGCCCGAACAGCTGGGCCGGGTCTACCTCGGGCTGACCGACGAAGACGCGCCCGGTGCGATTCCCGACGTGCCGGAACCCACCCCCGACGAGGTCACCTTCCTGCTGGACACGGTGAACACCGCGCTAGAGGTCGCGTTGGGCCCGTCGGATGTGATCGGTGCGTACGCGGGTCTGCGCCCGCTGATCGACACCGGCGCGGGCCGCACCGCCGACGTGTCCCGCGAACACGCGGTGGTCGAATCACCCTCGGGCGTCATCAGTGTAATCGGCGGCAAGCTGACCGAGTACCGCTTCATGGCCCAGGACGTCCTCGACCGCGCGATCGAGCTGCGGGGGCTGGCCGCGTCCGAGTGCCGCACTCGCAACCTGCCGTTGGTGGGTGCGCCGTCGAATCCGGTTGCGACGCTGCGCCACCCGACCGAGATGCCGGGTTCGCTGTTGGCCCGTTTCGGCGCGGAGGCGCCGAACGTGATCGCCGCCGCGGGGTGCGAGCGGCCGACCGAACCCGTCGCCGACGGAATCGACGTCATCCGTGCGGAATTCGAGTACGCCGTGAGCCACGAGGGTGCGCTCACCGTCGACGACATCGTCGACCGCCGCACCCGCATCGGGCTTGTCGAAACCGACCGCGAGCGGGTGTTAACCACGGCCGAGGAGTTCGTGGTGTCAGCGCGCGAACGGTAGCGCGCACCCCCCGTTCGCCGAGACCGACGAAATGGTCGATTTCATGCGCGCATTGCCGCCAAAACGTCGGTTTCGGCGCTGAAAGATTACAGCGGGATGTTCTTGTGCCTGCCGCGGCGTGCCGGTGCCTCCGCCAGCGCCTGCGTCAGCTTGCTGCGGGTGTGCGCCGGGTCGATCTTCTCGTCGACGACGCCGATCTCGATCGCGGAATCGACTCCGCCCGCGATCTTCTCGTGCTCGACAGCCAGCTCCTCGTGCAGCGCCTCGCGCTCGGCGGGGTCCTCGACGGCGGCCAGCTTCTTCTTGTGCAGGATGCCGACCGCGGCCTTGGCGCCCATGACCGCGACCTCGGCGTCCGGCCACGCGTAGACCTTCGTCGCGCCGAGCGAACGCGAGTTCATCGCGATGTAGGCGCCGCCGTAGATCTTGCGGGTCACCAGCGTGACGCGCGGAACCGAGCACTCGCCGAACGCGTGCAGCAGCTTGGCGCCACGGCGCACGACGCCGCCCCACTCCTGATCCACACCGGGCAGGTATCCGGGGACGTCGACGACGTTGATGATCGGAATCCCGAACGCGTCGCACAGGCGCACGAATCGCGCGGCCTTCTCGGCGCTTTCGGAGTTCAGGCAGCCACCGAGGCGGAGCGGGTTGTTGGCGATGACGCCGACCGAGCGGCCGGACAACCGGCCGAGACCGATGACGATCGACGGCGCCCACTTGGCCTGGAACTCCTCGAACGGCACACCCTCGTCCAACAGCGCCTCAACGAGCGGGTGCACGTCGTAGGCGCGTCGCGCCGACTCCGGCAGCAGCGCGTGCAGGTCGGTGTCGCCCGCCTCGGCCTTGGCCCGGTCGAAATGGCCCTGCTGGCAGAACAATCCGACCAGCCGACGGCCGCGCTCGTAGGCGTCGAGCTCGTCGCTCGCGACGATGTGGCACACGCCGGACTTCTTGTGGTGGGTGTCGGGGCCGCCGAGCGACGCCATGTCGACGTCCTCACCGGTGACACTGCGCACCACATCGGGTCCGGTCACGAAGACCCGGCTCTCGGGCGCCATCACGATCACGTCGGTCAGGGCGGGGCCGTAGGCCGCACCGCCCGCGGCGAAGCCGACGACCACCGAGATCTGGGGGATGTAACCCGACGCCCGGATCATCGCCTCGAAGACCAAGCCGACCGCGTGCAGGGCCTTCACACCCTCGGCGAGCCGGGCACCACCCGAGTGCCAGATGCCGACGATCGGGCTCTGCTCCTCGATGGCCTGGTCGTAGGCGTCGACGATATGGGCACACCCCTCAACGCCCATGGCGCCACCCATGACGGTGCCGTCGGTGCAGAAGGCGATGGTGCGCACCCCGTTGACGGTTCCGGCGGCGGAAAGGACGCCCGAACGGTCACGCTCGTGCAGCAACTCGACACTGCCGTCGTCGAAGAACGTGCTCAAACGCAGCAGCGGATCTCGAGGGTCGAGCGATTCACCGACTGTCTCGGGCGCCATGGTCGTCATTCAATTCCTCCTGTAGCGCTGGATTCCGGGGAGTGTCAGTACTTCCCGAAAGCGAGCGCAACGTTGTGCCCACCGAATCCGAACGAATTGTTGATCGCGTACTGGTAGTTACCCGACCGCGGTTCACCGGCAACCACGTCCAGATCGATCTCCGGATCGAGGTTGCGCAGGTTCAGCGTCGGCGGAATGATGCCCTCGCGCAACGCCATAACGGTCAGGATGGACTCCACGGCACCGACCGCGCCGACCGAGTGGCCGAGCGCCGCCTTCGGTGCGTAGACCGCCGGCTTGTGGCCGCCCATCGCATTGTTGATCGCCTTGCCTTCGGCCACGTCGCCCACGCTGGTGCCGGTGGCGTGCGCGTTGACGTGGTCGATGTCTGTGGGCTGCAGCCCGGCGAGCTGAATCGCACGCGTCATCGCGTGACCGGCCTGCTCGCCGTTCGGATCCGGCGCCACGATGTGGTAGCCGTCCGAGGTGATGCTGGCCCCCATGATCCGAGCCAGGATGGTGGCGCCACGGGCCTTGGCGTGCTCTTCGGTCTCGATGACCATCAGCGCACCGCCCTCGCCGAACACGAACCCGTTACGGTCCTTGTCGAACGGCCGGCAAGCGCCGGCCGGGTCATCGTTGGTGGTGGACAACACGATTCGCATCTGCGCGAACCCGGCGATCGGGACCGCCTCGATCTTCGTCTCGACCCCACCGCAGATCGCGATGTCGGCCTCGCCGAGCACGATGTTGCGCCAGGCGTGCGCGATGCCCTCCGAACCCGATGCGCAGGCCGACACCGGAGTGACCACCCCGGCCCGGGCCTGGCGTTCCAATCCCACCGCGGCGGCGGCGGCATTGGGCATGTACATCTGAACGGCCAGCGGCGAAACCGCCTTCAGGCCCTTGGAGCGCATGTTGTCGTAGCTGAACACCAGCTCCTCGGTGGAGCCCATGCCGGTGCCGATCGACACCATCAGCCGCTTGGGATCCACCTCGGGGGTCCCGGCGTTCTCCCAGACCCGCCGGCCCAGCACGGTCGACATCTTCTGCAGATACGACAGCCGACGCAGTTCCACCCGCGTCAACTCGTGGTCGAAATCCTCGAGGAGATGACCGCCGATGCGAACCGGCAGGTCATACTCCTCGACGAACGGGTCCTCGAGCTTGCGGATGCCGCTCTGGCCGTCCAGCAGCTTTTTGAAGGTGTCGTCCGCGCTGGTGGCCAGGGCGGTCGTCATGGCAATGCCCGTGACGACGACGTTGGGGAAACCGGCCCCCGTCGATAACCCTGCCATTACTGCTGAGGAGTTCCTTCCGCTCAGTAACGCCCGAAGGCCAGGGCGACATTGTGTCCGCCGAAGCCGAACGAGTTGTTGATGGCGTACTGGTAGTCGCCATAACGAGGCTCGCCTGCAACAACATCGAGATCGATCTCAGGATCGGGCGTCTCGTAGTTCAGTGTCGGCGGGATGACGCCGTCACGCAGCGAGAGCACGGTCAGGACCGACTCCAGCGCACCGACCGCTCCGATGGAGTGGCCGAGCGCCGACTTCGGCGCGTAGACCGCAGCATGCTCGACCCCGGCCGACCGGATGGCGTTGGCCTCGGCGACGTCGCCGATCGACGTGGCCGTGGCGTGGGCGTTGACGTGCTGGATGTCCTTGGGCTCGAGGCCCGCGGTCTCCATGGCACGCTTCATCGCCTGGCCGGCCCGAAGACCGTCGGACGCGGGAGCAACCATGTGGAAGGCGTCGGACGTGATGCCCGCACCCATCAGCCGGGCCAACGGCTTGGCGCCGCGGGCCTTGGCATGCTCCTCGGTCTCGATGATCATGAGCGCGCCGGCCTCGCCGAAGACGAAACCGTCACGGTTCTTGTCGAACGGCCGCGAGGCGCCCTCGGGGTCCTCGTTCTTGGTCGACATCGCGCGCATCATCGAGAACGCCGCGATCGGCAGCGCTTCGATTCCGCCCTCGACGCCACCGACGACCGCGATGTCGGCGTCACCCATGACGATCTGGCGCCAGCCGTGGGCGATGGCCTCCGAACCCGACGAACACGCCGAGACCGGGGTGATGACCCCGGCCCTGGCGCCCAGCTGCAGACCGATCACCGCGGCCGCACCGTTCGGCATGATCATCTGCACGGCGAGCGGCGACACCTTGCGGGGGCCGCCCTCGTTCATCGCGTCGTAGGTCTCGACGATCTTCTCGCCGCCACCCAGACCGGTGCCGACGACCACGGCGAAGCGATCCGGATCGACCTCGGGCTGACCCGCGGTCTCCCAGAGCTGGCCACTGAGGTACTTGGCCATGCGCTGGACATACGACATGCGTCGCATGTCCAGTCGCGTCATGTGGTCGTCGATCGCGTCGACGAGGTGACCACCGATGCGGACCGGAAGGTCCCACTTGGTGACGAACTCATCCTCGAGGACGCGGATGCCGCTTTCGCCGGCCAGCAGGCCCTTCCACGTGCTCTCGATGTCCGCCGCGACCGACGTGGTCGCCGTGACGGCGGTCACGACGACGTTGGGGAAACCGCCGTTAGCAGTGGAAGGTCTACTCATGCCCGATCGGCTTCGATCTGCGCGCGGATGGCCGCGGCCGCTTCGGGGTTCTCTTCCTCGAGCTTCTGGATGTAGGTGACGACGTCGCCGACGGTGCGCAGACCGGCGAGGTCCTCGTCGGGGATCTTCACGCCGTACTTGTCCTCGGTCTGCACGGCGATCTCGACCATCGACAGCGAGTCGATGTCCAGGTCGTCGACGAAGCTCTTCTCAGGGGTGACCTCGGAAGGCTCGATGCCGGTGACCTCTTCGATGATCTCGGCGAGACCGGCGATGATTTCGTCCTGACTGGCGGGCACGGTGGCTCCTTCTATTTAGTGGTGTTACTTGATGGGAATGACGATCGTTATGTGGTTGTGTCTGGCTCAGGTTCGCTTATGAGAGTTCGGCGAGCCCGTCCAGGTCAGCGGGGGACTTGACGGCGTGCGTCGGCACCCCCCGAAGTTCTCTTTTCGCGATCCCGGCGAGCGTCCCGGCGGGCGGGAACTCGACAATCGCGGTCACATCGAGCTTGCGCATGGTCTCGGTGCACTGATCCCAGCGCACCGGGCGCGTCATCTGCGCCACCAGCTTGCTCATCGCGTCGGAGGCCGAATCAACCGGCCGGCCATCCGCGTTCGACAGTAGCTTCGTGTTCGGGTCGGCGCTCGTTACACCGTCGGCCGCGGCGGCGTAACCGTCGAGGGCCGAGGCCATGAAGTGGGTGTGGAACGCACCGGCCGTGGCGAGCTTGCGCACGCGCGCCTTCTCCGGCGGATCCTCGACCAGCTTGTCCAGGGCCGCGACCGCACCGGCGGCGACGATCTGTCCGGCCGCGTTGCGGTTGGCCGGGATCAGGTCGAGCGCCTCGAGGCGGGCGAGCACGTCGGCTTCGTCCCCACCGAGCACGGCGGCCATGCCGGTCGGCTCGACCGCACAGGCCTTGGCCATCTCGGCGCCGCGGGTGGCGGCCAGCTTGACCGCGTCGTCGGCGGAGATGACGCCGGCGATCGCATAGGCCGCGATCTCACCGACGGAGTGGCCCGCGACCACGGTCTGCTTGCCGGCGATCAGGCCGCGCCGGGTCAGTTCCTCATGGGCGAGCAGCGTGGCGGCCACGACGAGCGGCTGGGTCACCGCGGTGTCGGTGATCTCCTCGGCGGAGGCGGTGGTGCCCAGCTGGGCCAGGTCGAGCCCGCTGATCTCGGACCAGCCGGCGAGCCGCTCGGCGGCGCCGGGCAGCTCCAGCCATGCGGTGAGCATGCCTGGTGTCTGGGAGCCCTGTCCGGGCGCGAGAAGTGCAAGCACTCTTTAAGAGAACACTGTGAAGACGGTTTTGCGCGGTGTAAGAGATTATGAACCTCGTCTTATGTTTTTGTGGAGACCCCACAAAATCGCCTGTGATGCGACTCTACCGAAATCTGCCCGCGATCTAAGCCTGCTCCGGCTGGGCGGTGAGCGCCGCAGGTCGCAGCGCCGGACGCGCCGGATTGATCATGTTCGCTGTGTTCGTCTGGTATGGCTGACGGCCCAGGCGGCCCACGGTGACGGCCACCCGAAGCACGTACGCGTCGCGCGGAAGCGTCGGATCGCGCCCGGTGAAGTCGGCGATTCGTCGTAGCCGGTACCGAACGGTATTTGGATGAACGAACAATTTGCGTGCGCACGCCTCGATGGCCCCGCCCGAGTCCAGATAGGCGTCGAGGGTCTCGGTCAGCGCCGGCCCGGCGTCGGCCAGCGGCCTCATCACCTCGGTCTCCAACGCCGCGATCGCCGACACGTCGCCCAGCAGCGCACGTTCGGGGAGCAGTTCGCGCGCCGACACCGGGCGCGGCGCTCCCGACCAGCCCGCGACGGCGTTCATGCCCGCGATGGCCTCGGTCGCACTGCGGTGCGCGCTTGCCAGCGTGGTGGCCGTGGGACCGATCACGACGGGTCCGTCGGCGAACACCGACATCATGTCGGTGAGGAACCGGTCGGTCGGGGAGAGCGCACCGGAGACGATCGCGACCAGCCAGGTGCCGTGCACGTCCGACAGCGCGGCCCGGCCGTTGCGCCGCACGATGTCGTGGACGTCGTCGGCGGCCAAATCGATCCGGTCGGGCTGGGGGAGCCCGACGATGACGGTCGCGGGGGCGGTGGCGTCCCAGTTCAGCGCGGCGGCCTGGGACTGCAGCTCCGGGCCGGTGTCACCGCGCACCACCGCGTCGACGACGTTGGCCTCCATCCGGGTGTCCCACGCGCCGCGCGCCTCGGCCTGATCCGCATAGGCGCTGGCCGCGGCGAACGCGAGGTCGCGGCTGTAACGCAGGATGCCGGCGGTCAGCGCGGTCAACTGCTCCTCGGAGCGGGCCAGCAGGGGCACCACCTCTTCGAAGAACTCCATGGTGACGCGCACCATCTCCACCGACTGGCGCAGCGCGATGCGCCGCCGCAGGTCCTGCGGCACGACCTCGAAGGCCTGCGCGGTGTAGCTGACGTTGCTCTGCGGGTCGCGCATCCACTCGACGAAGTTGACCACGGCGGTCTGCACGACCAGCTGGACGCTGGACCGCTGCGAGGCCTCGAGCTCGGCGAAGAACGGCAGGCGTTCCTCCATCGCGCGCACCGCTTCGGTGGCCAGCCGGCCCGAATACTGCTGCAACCGGCGCAGCACGGAGTCCGGCACGGTCTCGAGCACCTCGACCGTTGACTTCGGCGGCACGAACCGGTTGTCAGGCATCTATAAAGGCTACGCCATCGCTATGGAGGAAACCTCCAAGCCGCGTCCTAGGCCACGCCCGGATCCGAGGTCTGCTCCGGCGCGGCCATCACGTCGTCGATCTCGTACTCCTCCGCAGCCTGCACCGCGACGGACTGATCGATGTTGCCGTCGCGGGCCAGGCCTTCGAGCACCGCGACCGCGATCGACTCGGCGTCGGTGTTGTAGTACCGGCGCGCGGCGGGGCGGGTGTCGGAGAAGCCGAACCCGTCGGTGCCCAGCGTGATGAACGTGCCGGGCACCCACGCCCGGATCTGCTCGGGGACCGCGCGCATCCAGTCCGACACCGCGATGACCGGGCCCTCGGCGTCGGCCAGCGTCTTGGTGATGTACGGGGTGCCCGCGGGCTGTTCGGGATGGCGCAGCCGCTGCTTTTCGATCTCGACGCCGTCGCGGTTGAGCTCGCCCCAACTCGTCACCGACCACACGTCCGCGGCGACATCCCATTCCTCGGCGAGCATCTCGGCGGCCTTGAGCGCCGACGGCATGGCCACACCCGACACCAGGATCTGCGCGGTGTGGGACCGCTTCTCGGGGGCGGGCCGGTAGCGGTATATCCCGCGCAGCAGTCCCTCGACGTCGAGGTCCTCGGGTTCCGGCGGCTGAACGTAGGGCTCGTTGTAGATCGTCATGTAGAAGTAGACGTTCTCGGGGTTCTCGCCGTACATGCGGCTCAGGCCGCTCTCGATGATGTAGGCGATCTCGTAGGCGAACGCCGGGTCGTACGCGACGACCGCGGGGTTGGACGCGGCGAGCAGCAGCGAGTGCCCGTCGGCGTGCTGGAGTCCCTCACCCACCAACGTGGTGCGCCCCGCGGTCGCGCCGAGAAGGAAGCCGCGCGCCATCTGGTCGGCGGCCGCCCACAGGTTGTCGCCGGTGCGCTGGAACCCGAACATCGAATAGAAGATGTAGACGGGAATCATCGGCTCGTTGTGCGTCGAGTACGACGTGCCCGCCGCGATGAAGCTGGCCGACGAGCCGCCCTCGTTGATCCCCTCGTGCAGGATCTGGCCGACCTCGGATTCCTTGTACGCCAACATCAATTCGGCGTCGACCGACGTGTACAGCTGACCGTTGCGGTTGTAGATCTTGAGGTTCGGGAACCACGAGTCCATGCCGAACGTGCGGGCCTCGTCGGGGATGATCGGCACGATGCGCCAGCCGATCTCCTTGTCGCGCAACAGTTCCTTGAACGTGCGGACGGTGGCCATCGTGGTGGCCACCTCCTGCTTGCCCGACCCCTTCTTCAGCGCCTTGTAGGTGTCGCGGCCGGGCAGTGTGAGCGCCTTGGTTTTGGTGCGACGCTCGGGCAGGAACCCGCCGAGCGCGCGCCTGCGGTCGATCATGTAGCGGATCTCGGCCGCCTCCGGGCCGGGGTGGTAGTACGGCGGGAGGTAGGGGTTCTCCTCGAGTTGCGCGTCGCTGATCGGGATGCGCTGCGCGTCGCGGAAGTACTTGAGGTCTTCCAGCGCAAGCTTTTTCATCTGATGTGTGGCGTTGCGGCCCTGGAAGTGCGCGCCCAGCGAGTAACCCTTGATGGTCTTGGCCAGGATGACCGTCGGTTGCCCCTTGTGCTCCATCGCGGCGCGGTAGGCGGCGTAGACCTTGCGGTAGTCGTGGCCACCGCGCTTGAGGTTCCAGATCTCGGAGTCCGACATCTTTTCGACCAGTGCCTTGGTGCGGGGATCGCGGCCGAAGAAGTGGTCGCGCACGTAGGCGCCGTCGTTGGCCTTGTACGTCTGATAGTCACCGTCTGGCGTGCTGTTCATCAGGTTGACCAGTGCGCCGTCACGGTCGGCGTGCAACAGCGCATCCCATTCACGGCCCCACACCACCTTGATGACGTTCCAGCCCGCGCCCCGGAAGAACGACTCCAGTTCCTGGATGATCTTGCCGTTGCCGCGCACCGGACCGTCGAGGCGCTGCAGGTTGCAGTTGACGACGAAGGTCAGGTTGTCCAGGCCTTCGAGCGCGGCGACGTGCGCCAGGCCGCGGCTTTCCGGCTCGTCCATCTCGCCGTCGCCGAGGAACGCCCACACGTGCTGGTTGGAAGTGTCCTTGATCTCCCGGTCGTGCAGGTAGTGGTTGAACCGGGCCTGGTAGATGGCGTTCATCGGGCCCAACCCCATGGAGACGGTGGGGAACTCCCAGAAGTCGGGCATCAGCCGCGGGTGCGGGTACGACGGCAACCCGCCGCCGGGGTGGCTGTGCTCCTGACGGAAGCCGTCGAGCTGGTCGGCAGTGAGCCGGCCCTCGAGGAACGCGCGGGCGTAGATGCCCGGCGACGCGTGCCCCTGAATGAACACGTGGTCGCCGCCTCCGGGGTGCGACTTGCCGCGGAAGAAGTGGTTGAAGCCGACCTCGTACAGCGCGGCCGACGACGCATACGTCGAAATGTGGCCGCCCACACCGACTCCCGGCCGCTGCGCGCGGTGCACCATGATCGCGGCGTTCCACCGAATCCAGGTGCGGTAGCGGCGTTCGACGTCCTCGTCGCCGGGGAACCAGGGTTCCAGCTCGGTCGGGATCGTGTTCACGTAATCCGTCGACGTCAGCGACGGGATGGCGACGCGCTGTTCCCCGGCGCGCTCGAGCAGACGCAGCAGCAGATAGCGCGCCCGCGCGGGGCCGGCCTGTTCGAGCAGTTGGTCGAACGATTCCAGCCATTCACCGGTTTCTTCGGGATCGATGTCGGGCAGGTACGACGCGACGCCCTCGCGGATCACCCTGACCCGGTCGTGTTCAGCTGTGGTGGTGGAGTTTTGGGCCAGGTCCTGGCGCGCGAACTCGGTGGTCAACTTCCGCTCCTTGGTAGGCGGTTCGGGTGCTCACGCTCCTCGCGCAGATGTTTTCTGCCCTTGAGCCGTGAGCGACATGTCCCATCCTTCTCCCATCCTGCCCCACACGCACCAGCGGGGTTGGCGACTGGAATGAACCGGCGATCGCCGAAGCGAACCGGTAACGTCTGCAGCCGTGGTGATCGGTGCGCTGGTGCAGAAACCGCTGCGGATCGGCGCACTCGTGGTCGGCTCGTCGGCCACCGCCGCCATGGTCGTCGTCGGTTGCAGCAGTGTCACCGAGGGGTCCGCACAGGTCGACAGGGACGAGGCACCGGTGTACCGGGCGTCGGTGACGGCTTCCCTCGAGGAGTCGGCGGCCAGTTCGAGCGCCAGGGAGTCCGAACGCCAGTCGTCGATCACCAAGGAGGCCATCCACTCGTCGTGCGAGACGCTGAGCTCCACCAGCGTCGACGCGATCACCGCGGTTAACGACTACGTGGATGCGTTCAACCGCAACGCGGGTGACGTCCCCGCCAAGGCCGGTCCGGCGATCGACGCCCTGAACCACAGCGCCGACATGGTCGCACGAAGCATCGCCGATCCCGTGGGCCCCGAACTCAAGGACGCGCTCAACGGCTGGGTCGACGCCGCCAGGGGCGTGGCGAACGCGATCGCAGGCAACTACGGCCCGGACGAGTTCAACGCCGCGATCACCCGGCTCAACGACACCAAGACCACGGCGCTCAACCTGTGCGACGCGGCATATTGAGCAACCTGGATATTTGACCAACCTTGCCGCCAGTCACGTGCGGGTGCACTGCTTCGTGCGACGATAGGGCGCAAGATAACGCCGAGCGCAACGTGCGCCCGAGCCGGCTGAAGGAGGACCGACCGTGGTCGCGGCGGATGACGCCCCGAACTACGCCCACAGACTGGGCATCCAAAAAGATCAGGTTGTACAGGAACTGGGCTGGGACGAGGACGTCGACGACGACATCCGAGCCGACATCGAGGACGCGTGCGGCGGCGAGCTGCTCGACGAGGATGCCGACGAGGTCATCGACGTCGTGCTGCTGTGGTGGCGTGACGACGACGGCGACCTCGTGGACGCGCTGATGGACGCCATCACCCCGCTGGCCGACGACGGCGTCATCTGGGTGGTGACGCCGAAGACGGGCAAGCCCGGACATGTTCAACCGGCCGAGATCGCGGAGTCGGCGCCGACCGCCGGCCTGATGCAGACGTCATCGGCCAACCTCGGGGACTGGATCGGCACACGGTTGGTGCAGCCGAAATCCAAAGCCGCCGGGAGGCGGGGGTGATCGCGGTCGGGGCCGAGGCGCCCGATTTCATGCTCAAGGACCAGAACGGTCAGCCCGTCACGCTGAGCAGCTTCCGCGGCGAGAAGAACGTGCTGCTGGTGTTCTTCCCGTTGGCGTTCACCGGCATCTGCCAGGGTGAGCTCGACGAGATCCGCGACCGGCTTCCCGAGTACGAGAACGACGACACCGCGACGCTGGCGATCTCGGTGGGGCCGCCGCCCACCCACAAGGTGTGGGCGACCGAGAGCGGCTTCACGTTCCCCGTGCTGTCCGACTTCTGGCCGCACGGTGCGGTCGCGTCGGCGTACGGCGTGTTCAACGAGGACGCCGGTATCGCCAACCGCGGGACGTTCGTCGTCGACCGCGGGGGGATCGTCCGCTTCGCCGAGATGAAACAGCCGGGGGAGGCCCGGGATCAGGCGCTGTGGACGGACGCGCTGGCGGCGCTGCGCTCCGGTTGACGGATTTCCTGTCGCAGGTCATGGCCGTGTAGCTTGCCCTGCAAGGGCGCGTAGCTCAGTGGTAGAGCTCTGGTTTTACACACCAGCGGTCGGCGGTTCGATACCGTCCGCGCCCACCAGGTTTCAAATACCATCGAATGGCCCCCAGGTCCCTTCGACGGAACGAGACGACCCATATCCGACACCGCGTTTCAGATGGTGGCGATCGGCCTGTACTTCGCCGTGATGCTCGCGATCGGCTTCTACGCTTTTCGCCGCACCAGCGATCTCGACGACTACATGCTCGGCGGCCGCAGGCTGCCCCCGACCGTCGCCGCGCTGTCCGCGGGCGCATCCGACATGTCCGGATGGCTGCTCCTGGGCGTCCCCGGCGCCATCTACGCCTCCGGCCTTCTCGAGTCGTGGATCGTCATCGGGCTGGTCATCGGCGCCTGGCTGAACTGGAAGTTCGTCGCGCCGCGGCTGCGGGCCTACACCGAGATCGCCAACAACTCGATCACCGTGCCGAGCTTCTTCGAGAACCGGCTGCGCGACAAGTCGCATGTCCTGCGGATCTCGGCAGGCACGATCATCCTGGTCTTCTTCACGTTCTACGTGTCGTCCGGCATGGTCGCCGGCGGCGTGTTCTTCGAGTCGTCGTTCGGCTCGTCGTATCTGACGGGCATGCTGCTGGTCGCCGGAGTCACCCTGTGCTACACGCTGTTCGGCGGTTTCCTGGGTGCCTCGCTCACCGACGTCGCGCAGGGGCTGCTGATGCTGGCCGCGCTCGTCACGATCCCCGTCGCAGCGATCATCGCCGCCGGCGGGCCGGGCGAGGTGGTCGATCTGGTCCGGGCCGCCGACGCCGCCCACAACGCCGCCGACCCCGGTGACGAAATGCACCGCACGTCACTGTTCTTCGGCGGGAGTTTCCTCGCCATCGTGTCGGCGGCGGCCTGGGGACTCGGCTACTTCGGCCAGCCGCACATCATCGTCCGCTTCATGGCGATGCGCTCGTCGGCCGACGCCAAGGCCGGTCGCCGCATCGGCATCAGCTGGATGGTGCTCACCTCCCTCGGCGCGATCACCACCGGCTTCGCCGGCCTGGCGTACTTCTTCCGCGAGGGCGTCACGCTGGACAATCCCGAGACCGTGTTCCTGCGCCTGGCGCAGGTGATGTTCCATCCCTTCGTCGCCGGGGTCGTGCTCGCCGCGGTGCTAGCGGCCATCATGTCGACGATCTCGTCGCAGCTCATCGTGTGCTCGTCGGCGCTGGTCGAAGACATCTACCGGGCATTCGGCAAAGAGGCCAGTCAGAAGAGGCTGGTCACCTTCGGCCGGCTCGGGGTGCTGACCGTCGCGGTGGTGGCGGTTCTGTTGGCGCTCAACCCCGATGGCACGATTCTCGATCTCGTCGGCTTCGCGTGGGCCGGCTTCGGCGCCGCGTTCGGACCGCTGATCATCCTGTCGCTGTTCTGGCGCAAGCTCACGTCTGCCGGCGCGATCGCCGGCATGCTCGCCGGTGCCGTCGTGGTCGGCATCTGGGGTCAGACGGAGGCGTTGTCGAGCGCGATGTACGAAATCGTTCCCGGTTTCATCGCATGTCTCGTCGTCGCCGTCGCCGTATCGCTGATGACCGCCCGCGAGGACGACGAGATCCAGTCAGAATTCTCTGAGATGGCCGAGAAGGCACACCAGACTGCGACGCCGGCCTGACGGCCAGCGCGCCCGCTCGCGTTTGGTCGTTCGGCGCACGGGTACGCGATCCGAATGCCGGACGAACCGTCGTCAATCCTGCTGATCGCGGATCCCGGCGCCCCGGCGGCAATCGCCGAGCGTGTGTCGGATTCATTGCGAAATGCGCTGACGGACCAGTCACCCGCCGATAACCCGTGGGATGTGTCGGTGCGACGTCACGCGTATCCGGTCGACGAGTACGCCGAAGTCTCCCAGGTGATCCGCACCATCGAACCGGGTGACAGCCCGGAGGACATCGTCATCTACCTGACGGATCTTCCCCGACGGCAGGGGAAGACGCCGGTGATAGCCGAGATCAGCGTGCCTGACGGGTTGGGAGTGATTTCGATTCCCGGGGTTGGCGGCGTGTTCATCGATCGCCGGATAAGGAAACTGGCGCAGACCGTCGTGGCCGAGATTGAGCGTCAATCGGACAAACCCAGCCCTGCATTGAGGCGGCTGAAGCGGACTCAGGACAACGACGTGGTCCGTTACGTCGCGCCGTCTGCGCTGTCCCGTCTCCGACTTTTGAGCGGCATGGTTTATGCGAACCGCCCGTGGCGGTTGGTCGCTGGCCTGTCCAAGGTGATGATGGCCGCGTTCGCCGCCGGCGCCGTGAGCCTTGCCTATCCGACGATTTGGCAGTTGTCCGACACCATGGGCCCCTGGCGGCTGGCCGCGGCAACCGTCTTGGCGAGTGCCGCTCTGATTGCGTGGCTCATCCTCGACCACGAATTATGGGAACGACCGCATTCGGCTGGCGAACGTAAACGAGCCGTGTTGTACAACGCAACGACTCTCGTCACCTTGACGATCGGCGTCGCCATCTTCCATATCGGGCTGTACGTCCTGATACTGCTCACGGCCTGGTGGACGCTCCCGCCGCTCTTGGTCGCTCGAAACATAGGCCATCCCGTCGAATTCCCAACCGTGTTGGTGGTGGCCTGGTTGGTGGCAGCGGTCGCCACGTTGGGCGGTGCACTGGGATCGGGTATGGAGGACGGCGATGCCGTCAAGGCGGCCGCCTACGGGGTGCGGCAACGCCAGCGGTTCGAACAAGCAGATTGACGCACTTTCAACGACGTATCCCTCAACTCGGCGGTGCGAAGAACTCCAGCGCGATCCCGTCGGGGTCGCGGAAGCTGAGTCCCGATCCGTATGGCGCATCGACGATGTCGCCGTGCTCGACGCCGAGTCTGTCGAGGCGATCCGCCCAGCCCTCGAGCTCGGTGCGGCTCGCGCATCCGAAGCCGACATGGTCGAGGCCGGAATGGAATTCGGTGAATTGCTCGTCGGGCACCGATTGGTCATGCTCGTGGATGCCGAACAGCGTGCCGTTGTCGAATTGCCAGACCACATGGCGGAATCCGGTGTCGGTGTGTTCGTCGAGGACCGGTTCCTCCCCGATCAGTTCCTGGTACCAGGGCGCGCTGACCGCGAGGTCACGCACCGTCAGGGCGACGTGGTTCAGTGACGGAAAGGGCATGGTGCCTCCTGGTTTTGTCGGTTCACACGACTCGCCTGCCGAGGCGTGCCCGGGTCCGCATATCCCACAGATACAGCCGGTAGCCGAGAATCCAGACGTCGCGCGGGACGACGCGATCGACGATGCGCAGCGCGGTCAGCAGCGCCTCGAACCTGCGCTGCTGACGCCCCGACCACGGCAGCCGCATGTGCTCGCGGAACTCGTGGGGCAGAAAACCCGCGGTCGCGAACAGGTTGAACCGGCCGGCGAGCAGCCGCAGCGGGGCGGGCAGGAACGCCATGGCGGCCACCCCGTGCAGATGTTCGCGCACGGGTTCGTCGATGCGCAGTTCGTCGAGCGACCGTTTCCAGTACTCGTCGAACGCGGCGCGATCCGCCGGCCACATGTCCTCGCGCACCTGCAGCGTGGTGCCCAGTTTCCGGGCGTCCTGGTAGATCGCGTCGGCCGAATCGTCGTCGAGCGGTCCGTACAGGAACTCGTGCTGATCGATGTAGTAGCGGTACAGGCAGGCCGCCACCCACAGCTGCAGACGAGGGTCAAAGGCCTTGTACGACACCGGGCTTGACGGGGTGGAGCGCACCAGCGCGTGCACGCGGTCGACCTCGTCCCGGATTAGCCGGCGGTCACTATCGGTGCCCATCGTCGCCACCGCCAGGTACGTGCCGGTGGTGCGTGCCCGCTTGAACGGATGCTTGTACACGTTGCCGCTGTCGACCGGGCTCTCCAGCACCCCGTAGCCCACGCCCGGCGACGCCAACTGCATGATCACGTTCGCCGCCGGCGCCAGCGCGGCGGCGGGATTGAGCAGATCGACGACGCGCGTCGGGCGGCGCGGTGGTCCGAACCTCATGGCTTCGAGTAGATCACCTTGTGAGACGCTCGCGAAGTGTTTGCGCCGACCTCACAACCCCGCGTGGTGGGGATCGCGGCCGGTTGTGTCGCGGACCGGTTGTTCGGTGACCCTCGACGCGGGCACCCCGTGGCGCTTTTCGGCGGTGCGGCAGCGGCTTTGGAACGCCGCACCTACGCCGACACCCGCACGGCCGGTGCGCTGCACACCGCGGTGCTGCTCGGCGGGCTCGCGCTGCTCGGGATCGCTGCGGATCGGACCGCGCTGCGCCGGGGCGCCGTCGCTGGCGCTCTCACAACGGCGGCGACGGTGTTCGTCTCCCTCGGCGGCACCTCGCTGGCCCGCACCGTAGAGGAGATGGCGCATCACCTGGACCGCGGCGACGTCGACGCGGCTCGCGGGCTTCTTCCGTCGCTGTGCGGGCGCGACCCCGCGGTGCTCGACGAGGCGGGCCTGGCGCGGGCGGCGTTGGAGTCGGTCGCCGAGAACACCTCCGACGCTCACGTGGCGCCGCTGCTGTGGGCGGCGATCGGCGGCGTTCCCGCCGTGCTGGTGTACCGCGGGGCGAACACCCTCGACGCGATGATCGGCCACAAGTCGCCTCGCTATCACCGGTTCGGTTGGGGCGCAGCGCGTTTCGACGACGCCGCCAACTACCTCGCCGCCCGCGCGACCGCGGTGCTGGTGGCCGCGTGCGCGCCCGTGGTCGGCGGCTCACCGGTCGCCGCGTTGCGTGCATGGAAGCGCGACGCGCACCGCCATCCCAGCCCGAACGCCGGTGTGGCGGAGGCGGCCTTCGCGGGTGCCCTGGGCGTGCGGCTCGGTGGGCCCACCCAGTACGCCCACGAACTCGAGATCCGGCCGACGCTCGGCGACGGCCCGCCGCCACGGGTGTCCGATCTGCGGCGAGCGGTGCGCTTGTCGCGGGCGGTTCAGGTGGCCGCGGCCGGGGTCGCGCTCGGGCTCAGCGCCGTCGGCCGTACCGGTCGGCGAGCTTGTCCTCCGTGCTGAGCGCGGCGTCGGGCTTCGCCTGCGCCGCCTCCTTCGCGGCCTTCTCCAGCCTGCGCTGGCGCAGCTCGGCGTAGATGAAGTAGCCCAGCCCGATCGGCGCGATGATGCCGAACGCGATCCACTGGATGCCGTAGGACAGGAACGGTCCGGCGTCGAGGTGCGGCAGCGGGATCGCCCCGAGTCCTCCGGGCTGATCGGGTTCCAACTGCAGATACGACCCGGCCAGCGGAATTCCGGTGAGCGACGAGATCTGCCCGGTGTTGATCGAGTACACCTGCTGGATGCCGTCCTCCCGGAACGGCTCCTTGCCCTGGGCGACTCCCTCCGAATCGCGCAGCCGCGCGGCGATGGTCACCGTGCCGTCCGGCACCGGCGGGATCTCGGGCACGCCCGACGCCTCGATCGGACGGACGTATCCGCGGTCGACGAGCACGGTCGGCCCGCCGTCGACATCGAACGGCACCAGCACCTCGAACGCGGGTTCACCCTCGACCATGCGCAACCGGGCGAGCACCTGACCTTCGGGCAGATACCGCCCGGTCGCGGTGACCCGTCGCCACTGATCGTCCGGTGCCGCAGAATCCTGTTCGGGCAGAAGCGAAGTCAGTGATACGGGGTCGGCCGTCAACGAATGCGAGATCTGCGCGTTCTCCCGCGACGTCTTGGTGTTCTTGCCCAGCTGCCAGGGCGCCAGCACCGTGAAGCACAGGTACGCGAAGCCGGCCACCACGACGAACAGCGCCAGCCACGACGGCCGCAGCAGGAACGTCCACCGGCGCATCAGCTGGCGATCCCCCTACCGGCGAGCTGCTCGTCGACCCACTGGTGCAGACCGGGCAGCGACGCCTCGATGACCGCGAAGACGTCCTCGAAGTCGGAATGGTCGCCGTAATAGGGATCCTCGACGTCCAGCGCATGGGCGCCCGACCGCGGATCGAACGACCGGAGCATCCGGACCCGTTCGGCGGGCACGCCCAGATCCTTGAGCATGCGAACGTGGTTGCGGCCCAGTGCGATCACCAGGTCGGCGGACATGTGGTCCTCGTTGACCTGCGCGGCGCGGTGCGCGGTCGGATACCCGTGCTCGCGCAGCACGTGCGTGGCCCGGCGGTCGGCGGGCTCACCGGCGTGCCAGCCGCCGGTGCCCGCGCTGGTGACCCGGACCGCATGTCCGAGACCACGTTCGGAGATCTGATGGGCGAACATCTTCTCGGCCATCGGCGACCGGCAGATGTTGCCCGAACAGACGAACGTCACGTGCAGCAGTTCAGACACCCAACACCTCACGCAGGTCCGCCACCGTGGCGACGTGTGCCGCCGGTGCCACGGCGTCGGGTTGGTCGAAATCGCCCTTCCCGTAGCCCCACCCGACGACCACCGTGTCAATGCCGTGTTCGGCGGCGCCCTCGACGTCGTGGGACCGGTCGCCGACCATGAGCGTGCGGTCGGGCACGCTGCCGAGCTGCGCCAACGCGTGCGCCACGACATCGACCTTGCGTGCCCGCGAGCCGTCGACGCTCGCGCCGGCGATCACCTCGAAGCAGTCGGCGAGGCCGAAGTGGGCCAGGATCCGCTGTGCGGTCGGCTCGGCCTTCGAGGTGGCGACGGCCAGCCGCACCCCGGCCGCCCGGAGATCGGCCAGCAGCGCCGGGATCCCGTCGAAGACGCGGTTCATGGCCCAGCCGCGGTCGACGTAGTCGGCGCGGTACGCCGCGATCGCCTCGTCGGTGCGCTCGCCGAGGCCGAGGCGCTGCAATGTGTGGTGCATCGGCGGGCCGACGATCATCGTGGCGAGGTCGCCCTCGGGCACCTCGGCGCCGACGGACCCCAGCGCGTGGCGAAAGCTCGAGACGATGCCCTGCGCCGAGTCCGTCAGGGTGCCGTCGAGGTCGAAGATCACCAGTTCGGGGCGGGTCGCCTCGGTCGCGGGGGCCGGCCCGGTGGACAGCGTGTCGGTCACGCGTCCATTCTCCCCGATCGCAGAACCCCGCCGGTCGGCGCACTAGTGTCGTGCTGTGGCGAGTCCATCGCGCGCGGCCGCGCGCTACCACGGCGACCAGGCCGTCGCCCCAGGAATGCTGGACTTCGCCGTCAACGTCCGCGCCGATTCGCCACCGTCCTGGCTGGTCGAGCGCCTCGCGGCCCGGCTGGGCGAGCTGGCCCGGTATCCCAGCGCCGCCGACGAGCGCAGGGCGATCGACGCGGTCGCCCGCCGCCACGGCCGCTCCGCCGACGAGGTCGCGCTGCTGGCGGGGGCGGCCGAGGGCTTCGCGCGGCTGGCGGACCTACGGCCGCGACGCGCCGCGCTGATCGCGCCGTCGTTCACCGAACCGGAGGCGGCCTTGGCCGCGGCGGGCGTGCCCTTCACGCACGTCGTGCTCGAACCGCCGTACACCCTGACCCCGGACGCGGTGCCCGACGACGCCGACCTCGTCATCGTCGGCAATCCGACCAACCCGACCGGCGTGCTGCACACCCGCGACCAACTGCACGCCCTGCGGCGGCCCGGCCGCATCGTGGTGGTGGACGAGGCCTTCGCCGACGCCATCCCCGGCGAGCCCGAATCGCTGGCCGCCGGGGCGCTGCCCGACGTCGTCGTCCTGCGCAGCCTGACCAAGACGTGGGCGCTGGCGGGGCTGCGGGTCGGCTACGCCCTCGGACCGCCCGAGGTGCTGGCGCGGTTGACGGTGCGGCGGCCGCACTGGGCCCTCGGCACGCTGCAGCTGGAGGCGATCGCCGCGTGCAGCGCGCAGGAGGCGGTGGCCGAGGCCGAGGGGGCCGCCCGGCGGCTGACCGAGGTGCGCGCGGAGATGGTGGCCGGATTGACTAGCATCGGCGTGCATGTCGTCCCCGGCTCGGCCCCCTTCGTCCTGTTCTCCGTGCCGGACGCCGAACTGATGCGAAAACACCTGGACCGCAGAGGTATTGCCGTGCGTCGCTGCGACACCTTCGTCGGGCTCCACGGCCAGTTCCTGCGCGCCGCGGTGCGTCCCGAGTGGCCGATGCTGGTCGAGGCCATGACCGAGGTGCTGCGGTGAGCGCCCGCCTGGCCGACATCATCGACGTGCTGGAGGCGGCGTACCCGCCGTCGTTGGCGCAGGACTGGGATTCGGTCGGCCTGGTCTGCGGGGATCCGTCGGAGACGGTCGAGACGGTGACCGTCGCCGTCGACGCCACATCCGCCGTCGTCGACGAGGTGCCCGACCACGGCCTGCTGCTGGCCCACCACCCGCTGCTGTTGCGCGGGGTCGACACCGTGGCGGCCAGCACCGCCAAGGGCGCCCTGATCCACCGGCTGATCCGCAGCGGACGGGCGCTGTTCACCGCGCACACCAACGCCGATTCGGCGTCGCCGGGTGTCTCCGACGCGCTGGCCGAGACCCTCGGGCTGACCGTCGAGGAGGTCCTGGCCCCGGCAGGCGCCGAACCGGACCTCGACAAGTGGGTCGTGTTCGTGCCCGCCGAGAACTCCGAGGCGGTGCGGGAGGCCATGTTCGCCGCGGGCGCAGGCCGCATCGGCGACTACTCACACTGCTGCTGGACCACGACCGGGACGGGCCAGTTCCTGCCGCACGACGGTGCGTCGCCCGCGATCGGCAGCGTCGGGTCCGTCGAACGCGTCGCCGAGGACCGGGTGGAGATGATCGCCCCCGCGCGGTTGCGCGGTTCCGTGCTCGCCGCGCTGCGCGGCGCGCACCCGTACGAGGAGCCCGCGTTCGACGTCTTCGCGCTCGCGCCGATCCCGGGCGACGCCGGGCTGGGGCGGATCGGCGTGATGGAACGGCCGGAACCGTTGTCGGCGTTCGTCTCCCGCGTGCGTCGGGCGCTGCCCGCCACCTCGTGGGGCGTACGCGCCTCCGGTGATCCCTCTGCGACGGTGTCGCGGGTCGCGGTGTGCGGCGGGGCGGGCGATTCGCTGCTCGGCACCGTCGCCCGCGCCGGCGTCGACGCGTACGTGACTGCGGACCTGCGGCATCATCCCGCCGACGAGCACCGGCGCGCGTCCGACGTCGCGCTCGTCGACGTGGCGCACTGGGCCAGCGAATATCCCTGGTGTCACCAAGCCGCGGACCTGCTGCGCGCCCACTTCGGCGATGCCCTTCCCGTGCGGGTCTCGGACGTGCGCACCGATCCATGGAATGTCGAGAGTTGAGCATGAAAGCTGAAGTAGCGCAACAACAGTCGTTACTCGAGTTGGCCGAGCTCGATGCCACCCTCGCGCGGCTGGAGCATCGCGTGAAGAACCTGGCCGAACAGCAACGGCTGGAGGAGGTTCAGGCCGCGCACCGGGAGGCCAACGACCGACTGGCCGCACAGCAGATCGCGATCGAGGATCTGGACGCGCAGATCGCCAAGTTCGAATCCGAGATCGACTCGGTGCGCCAGCGCGAGGAGCGTGACCGCAAGCTGCTCGCGGGCGGTTCGGTCGACGCCAAACAGCTCACCGAGTTGCAGCATGAGCTCGACACGTTGGAGCGCAGGCAGTCCGCGTTGGAGGATTCGCAGCTCGAGGTGATGGAGCGGCGCGAGGAACTGCAGCGCGATCAGCAGGAGGCGCTCACCAAGATCGACGAACTGCAGCACGATCTCGGCGTCGCGCAGACCGCGGTCGACGAGGTGCGCGCCGAACTGGATCAGCAACGCCACCAGAGCGTGTCGCGCCGCGACGAATTGGTCGGGGCCCTCGACCCCGACCTGGTCGCGCTCTACGAACGACAGCGCGCCCGCGGCGGTGCCGGCGCAGGTCAGCTGCAGGGCCGCCGATGCGGAGCGTGCCGGCTCGAAATCGACAAGGGTGAATTGGCGCGCATCTCCGCGGCGGCCGACGACGAGGTGTTGCGCTGCCCGGAGTGTGGCGCGATCCTGTTGCGAGTCAAGGCGTCTGGCGCGTGAAGGTCATCGTCGAAGCGGACGGCGGTTCCCGGGGCAATCCCGGACCCGCCGGCTACGGATCGGTGGTGTGGTCGGCCGACCACGGCGCCGTGCTCGCCGAGAGCAAGGAAGCGATCGGCCGTGCCACCAACAACGTCGCCGAATATCGCGGGCTCATCGCCGGGTTGACCGAGGCGGCGAGCTTGGGCGCCACCGAGGTCGACGTGCGGATGGACTCCAAGCTGGTGGTCGAACAGATGTCGGGCCGGTGGAAGGTCAAGCATCCCGACATCGCGCCTCTGCACCAGCAGGCCACGGCCCTGGCGGCGCGGTTCGACCGCATCACCTACACGTGGATTCCGCGGGCGCAGAACAGCCACGCCGACCGGTTGGCCAACGAGGCGATGGACGCGGCGGCCGAAATGCCTTCGACCGTCGAGGAACCGAAGCCGCATCAAACGTCCAATCCCACCTCATGGAGCGGTGCCCGCGGTGCGCCGACGCGGTTCCTGTTGTTGCGTCACGGCCAGACCGAGTTGTCGGTCGATCGCCGTTACTCGGGCCGCGGGAACCCGGCACTGACCGAGCTCGGGCGTCGTCAGGCCGAAGCGGCCGCGCGTTATCTCGGACGGCACGGGGGCGTCGCTGCGGTCGTCACGTCACCGTTGCAGCGCGCATACGACACCGCGGCGGCGGCGGCCAAGGTGCTCGGCTTGGACGTGACCGTCGACGACGACCTGATCGAGACCGACTTCGGCGCCTGGGAGGGATTGACGTTCGCCGAAGCGGCGGAACGGGATCCGGACCTGCACCGGCGCTGGCTGCGCGACACCTCCATGGCGCCCCCGGAGGGCGAGAGCTTCGACGCCGCCGCCGAGCGGGTCGGCAGGGCGCGGGCGCGGATCATCGCCGAGCATGCAGGGGAGACGGTGCTGGTGGTGTCGCACGTGACACCGATCAAGACGCTGCTGCGGATGGCGCTCGACGGCGGTCCGAACATCCTCTACCGGTTGCACCTCGACCTCGCGTCGCTGTCGATCGCCGAGTTCTATCCCGATGGCGCGGCGTCGGTGCGGTTGGTCAACCAGACGGCGTATCTGGACTAGTCGCGTAGGTGGAGCCGCTCGCCGTGCGCCCCGAAGATCGTGATCGCCTCGACCGGACCGTCCACCACACCGAACCAGTGCGGTGTCCACGTCGAGAACTCCACCGCCTCACCGGGTTTCACGGTGAAGTCGCGCTCGCCGAGGATCAGTCGCAGCTGACCGGACAGCACGTACATCCAGTCCTGGCCCTCGTGCACGGGGAGTTCGGCGGGCGGGTTGCGGCGCCGGGCGCTGATCCTGATCTTGAACGCGTGCAGGCCGCCCGCGGCCTGACGGGTCAGCGGCCAATAGGTGATCCCGTGTGCGGTGTGAGATCCGCTGCGCACCCGAGGATCTTCGGCCTCCGGCGCGCGCAGCAGTTCATCGGTGCTGACCGATAATGCGGCGGCCAGTCTCGGTAGGTGATCGAGCGCGAGCCGGCGCTTGCCGGATTCCAGCCGGCTCAGCGTCGACACGTCGATGTTCGACCGCCGGGCCACCTCCTCGAGGGTCAGGCCGTGCTGGATTCGCAGTTCGCGCAACCTACGGCGCACCCGTGCGTCGACACCGTCTTCTTCTTTTGCCTGCATGGCAAGAAAGCTTGGCATTTTGTCAGAGCGGCTGCAAGGTGGTCGTATGGACGGAATTCGGGATTGTGTCGTTGTCGGAGGCGGTGCGGCGGGGTTGAGTGCGGCCCTGGTGCTGGGCCGGGCCCGTCGCCGCACGCTGCTGGTCGACGCGGGCGCGCAGAGCAACCTTGCTGCCCACGGCATCGGCGGGCTGCTCGGCCACGATGGCCGGCCGCCGGGGGAGCTGTATGCCCTCGGCCGCGAGGAGTTGTCGGCCTATCCGTCGGTCGAAGTGCTCACCGGCGAAGTTGTTTCTGGTGAGCGCACAGACGGGGGGTTCGTACTGCAGTTGGGGGACGGGCGGATCGAGCGGGCCAGGCGGGTGCTGTTGGCCACCGGCATGGAGTACCGGCCACCGTCTCTTCCGGGGCTGGCGGAGTTGTGGGGAAGGTCGGCATTCCACTGCCCGTTCTGCCACGGGTGGGAAGTTCGCGACCAGCCCCTGGCGGTGTTGGCGCGTGGCGAGCGGGCGGTGCACTCGTCGCTGTTGTTGCGTCTTTGGAGCGACGACGTCATTCTGCTCACCGATGGTCCGGCAGATCTCGACGACGCACAGCGACGGCGACTGCGCGCCGCGGGTGTGGCGATCGACGAACGCCCGGTGGCCGAGTTGATCGGTGCCGCGGGGTATCTGGAGGCGGTGGTGTTCGCCGACGGTGACCGGTTGCCGCGCACGGGTGTTCTGGTCGCGACGACGCTGCATCAGCGCTCCTCTCTCGCCGAGCAACTCGGCGCCGCATCGGGTGAACCCACGCCGCCGGCGCAGTACCCCGTTCACGTCGATGCGTTGTATCGCACCAGCGCGCAAGGGGTTTACGCCGCCGGCGACGTGGTCGCGCAGATGCCGCAGGTGGCCACCGCCGTTGCGGCCGGTTCGGCAGCGGCCGCTGCGGTCGTGCAAAGTCTCGTCGAGGAAGATTTTCCGGCAGTCGTTCTGGAAGGGAGTGCACATGTCAACGCCTGACGCCAAACAGCATTGGGAAGAACGCTATGGGTCGCAGGACCGGATCTGGAGCGGGCGGGCGAATGTCCGGCTGGTCGAGGTGGCGTCCGGGCTCGAACCCGGGACTGCGCTCGATCTGGGCAGCGGTGAGGGCGGGGACGCGATGTGGTTGGCCGAACGCGGGTGGCGGGTCGTCGCCGTGGATATCGCCGAAACCGCCCTGCGGCGTGCGGCGGAAGACGCCGCCGCGCGTGGGGTCGCCGACCGGATCGACTTCCAGCAGCACGACCTGTCGGAGAGTTTTCCCGATGGCGAGTTCGACTTGGTGAATGCTCAGTTCCTGCACTCCACGTTCCCACTCGACCGGACGGCGATCTTCAGCGCGGCGGCACGGGCCGTCCGACCGGGTGGGCTCCTGCTGATCGTGGACCACGGCACGCCGCCGCCGTGGCTGTCCGAGCTTCACGACCACCATCACACGTTCACCCCGCCCGACGAAGTGGTCGCGGCGCTCGATCTGCCTGAGTCCGAATGGGAACCGGCTGAGATCCGATCGCCGATGCGAGACGTGACGACGCCGGACGGAGAGTCTGCACAGTGGGCCGACAACGTCATCCTGCTGCGGCGGCGCTGACGGTCACGCTGCGTCGTGGAAGATGAGCCCGAGCGTGTACCGCTCACCCGAGCGCAGCACCGACACTCCGTGCCGCACCGGCGCGGCCGACCAACCGCGGGCCGACCGCACGGGCCGCTCCCGGGTGGTGAAGACGTAGCCGTGCCCATGCGGTAACAGCGTCGAGGTGCCGCGGGACTGGGCGCGGGGGCGTTGTTCGAGCAGCAGGAACTCGCCGCCGGTGTGGTCGACGCCCGGCTCGCTGAGGTTGATCACGACCTGGAGCGGAAAGACCATGTCGCCGTACAGGTCCCGGTGCAGCGCGTTCCAGTCCCCAGGGCGGTACTTGAGCATCAGCGCGGTCGATTTCGTCTGGCCCGCGGCGTGGCAGATGGCGAGCCAGTCGTCGAAGTCGTCGGGCCACGGGGCGGGACGGCCCAGCTTCGTCCACCAATCGCGCGCGATGGGGAGCAGCCGCGGATACAGGGCCTGCCTGAGCGCCTCGACCGGTTCGGGGTAGGGCTCGCGGAGATAGCGGTACTCGCCTTCGCCGAACCGGTGCCTGGCCATGTCGATCGTGGAACGGAACCTGTCGTCGTCGGGGTAGAGGCGCTTGAGCGTCGTGGTCTCGCGCTTGGTGAGAAGCCGCGGGAGAAGGGCGCCGCCGGTCGCGTCGAGTTCGGCGACGACGGCGTCCCAATCGGCGGCATCCACACGGGTGTGCCAGTGCGTATTCGCCATTTGTCGGTGCATACCCAGTAGACGTCCGAGATCGACGTTTCGTGAGATTGTCCCCAAGCTCGGATTCATCCGCAGGAGTGCGGCTTTCGAGTTCGGTGGAGCGGGCTTGTCGGTGCCCTCCGGTAGTGTCGAAAGCATGTTCGAAGTGCCCTCGGATGCCGATCTGATCACCTTCATGGGTGAAGAGGCGCGCGAGGAGTCGGCTGCGATGGGTCGGCGGCTGCAGTTGGTGGGGGAGTTGTTCGCCCGGCGTAATCCGGAGATGGTCGAGTCGCGGTTCTACGTCGCCGATGCGATCGCGGCGGTGGCGGCGGAGATCGCGCCGGTGCAGAACATCA
>JBNMQV010000026.1:0-65393 GCA_050205545.1 Mycolicibacterium celeriflavum | reverse complement strand
GCCGCAGGACGGCGTCGCCCTCCCGACTGGGCGGCTGGGCTGGCCGGCCGGCGCGGCGTGGGCCGGCACCGCGCCGCCGCGGGCCCGCGTCGGGCCGCCGACCCCAGCCCCGCAGTCGTGAGGGAGACGCCGTAATGAGTCGGCTCATATTCGAGGCACGTCGCCGCATCCCGGTGCCGACGACGCGCAAAGGCACCATCACGATCGAACCGCCGCCGGAGCTGCCGCGGGTGATCCCGCCGTCCCTGCTGCGTCGAGTGCTGCCGTTCCTCATCGTCATCCTGATCGTGGGCATGATCGTGGCGCTGGTGGCCACGGGTATGCGGTTGATCTCGCCGACGACGTTGTTCTTCCCGTTCGTCCTGCTGCTGGCCGCGACCGCGCTCTACCGCGGCACCGACAACAAGATGCGCACCGAGGAGGTCGACGCCGAGCGGGCCGACTACCTGCGCTACCTGTCCGTGGTCCGCGACAACGTGCGCGCGCACGCCGCCGAACAGCGCACGGCGATGGAGTGGTCGCATCCGGATCCGGGTCTGCTCGTCGACGTGCCCGGCACCCGCAGGCAGTGGGAGCGCGATCCGCACGACCCCGACTTCCTCGTGGTCCGCACGGGGCTGCACGACGCACCGCTGAACGCCTCGCTGCGGGTGAAGGACAGCGCGGACGAGGTCGACCTGGAACCGGTGTCGCACAGCGCCTTACGGGCGTTGCTCGACGTGCAGCGGACGGTGCGCGACGTGCCCGCAGGTATCGACCTCGGTAAGGTCTCGCGCATCACGGTGCTCGGCGAGCCCGACGAGGTCCGCTCCGCGCTGCGCGCGTGGATCGCGCAGGCGGTCACCTGGCACGACCCCGCCGTGCTCGGCGTCGCGCTGCTCGCGCCGGACATCGAGGGCGATGACTGGTCGTGGCTGAAGTGGCTGCCGCACAACGACATTCCGGGCGCGGTCGATGGGGCCGGTCCCGCTCGCTACCTGGCGTCCGACATCGGCGAACTGCGCTCGCAGCTCGCACCCGCACTCGACGACCGCTCCGCATTCGGCGACGACGAGGACGCCGAGGTCAAGCACCTGCTCATCGTCGTCGACGATCCCGACGCGGACACGACCGCACTGGTCCCGCGGGGCGGGCTCGCCGGTGTGACGCTGGTGCAGCGCATCGCGGAGCCTCCGCATCGCGAGCAGTACCCCGACCCGGAACGTCCCATCCTGCGGCTGACGGACGGAAAGCTGCAGCGCTGGCAGACCGGCGGTTGGCAGCCGTCCGTCGACAAGGCCGACGGGCTCGACGCCGCGACCGCCCGGCACATCGCCCGCCGCCTGTCGAAGTGGGATTCGAACCCGAGCCACGCGCGCGCCGGCAGCACCGGGGTCGCGACGTTCACCACGCTGCTCGGCATTTCGGATGCCGCGGCGTTGGACGTGGCCAGCCTATGGGCGCCGCGGGCGCGCGTCGACGAACTGCGGGTGCCCATCGGTGTGACCGCCACCGGCGAGCCGCTGATGTTCGATCTCAAGGACGAGGCCGAAGGCGGCATGGGTCCGCACGGCCTGATGATCGGCATGACCGGTTCCGGTAAGTCGCAGACCCTCATGTCGATCCTGTTGTCGCTGTTGACGACTCACTCCGCCGATCGGCTGATCGTGATCTACGCCGACTTCAAGGGTGAGGCCGGAGCCGACATCTTCCGCGACTTCCCGCAGGTTGTCGCGGTCATCTCGAACATGGCCGAGAAGCGTTCGCTCGCCGACCGGTTCGCCGACACCCTGCGCGGTGAGGTGGCGCGGCGCGAACAACTGCTCATGGAGGCCGGCCGCCGGGTCCAGGGCAGCGCGTTCAACTCGGTGCTCGAGTACGAGGCGGCGATCGCGGCGGGTCACGACCTGCCGCCGCTGCCCACGCTGCTGGTGGTTGCCGACGAGTTCTCGCTGATGCTCTCCGACCATCCCGAGTACGCGGATCTGTTCGACTACGTTGCGCGCAAGGGCCGTTCGTTCCGCATCCACATCCTGTTCGCCTCGCAGACGCTGGACGTCGGCAGGATCAAGGACATCGACAAGAACACCTCCTACCGCATCGGCCTCAAGGTGGCCAGCCCGTCCATCAGCCGCCAGATCATCGGTGTCGAGGACGCGTTCCACATCGAGGCGGGACCCGAGCACAAGGGCGAGGGCTTCCTGGTGCCTGCCCCGGGCGCGATGCCGGTCAAGTTCCGCAGCACCTACGTCGACGGCATCTACGACCCGCCTCGGGTGGAGAGGTCGGTTGTGGTGCAGTCGGTTCCGGTGCCGCAGCCGTTCACCGCCGGGCACGTCGAGGCGCCCGCCGAGACGGTCGTGGTCTCCGATCCGGCCGCCCACGAGGAGCGCGCGCCGCGCAAGCTCATCGCCACCATCGGCGACCAGCTCGCCCACTACGGTCCGAAGGCCCCGCCGCTGTGGCTTCCGCCGCTGGAGGAGCCGATCCCGCTCGAGGATCTGCTCGCCCGTGTCGACGTGTCCGAGCGCGAATGGCGTTGGCCGCTGGGCGAAATCGATCGGCCGTTCGCGATGCGCCGCGACCCGTTGATCTTCGACGCCAGGTCCGCGGGGTCCAACCTGTTGATCCACGGTGGGCCCAAATCGGGTAAGACCACTGCGCTGCAGACCTTCATCCTGTCCGCGGCCGCGCTGCACTCACCGCGCGACGTCACGTTCTACTGCCTGGACTACGGCGGCGGCCAGCTGCGGGCGCTCGAAGACCTCGCCCACGTCGGCAGCGTTGCGTCCCCGCTGGAACCCGAGCGCATTCGCCGCACCTTCGGCGAGCTCGAACAGCTGCTGCGCGCCCGCCAGGCACGCGGTCATTCGGGTAACGGCCGGCGCGACGAGTACGGCGAAGTCTTCCTGGTCATCGACAACCTCTATGCGTTCAGCCGCGACAACACCGACACCTTCAACACGCGGAACCCGTTGCTGTCGAAGGTGACCGAGCTGGTCAACACGGGTATGTCCTACGGCATCCACGTCGTCATCACGACGCCGAACTGGCTCGAGGTGCCGCTGGCCATGCGCGACGGCCTCGGCCAGCGCGTCGAACTGAAGCTGTCGGACCCACGCGACAGCAACGTGCGGGTCACCGGTGCACTGCGCCGGCCCGCCGAGGCGGTGCCCGCCGACCAGCCCGGTCGCGGCTTGACGATGGCCGCCGAGCACTTCCTGTTCGCCGAGCCGTCGCTGCGCGACATCCAAGTGATCAACGGCCGACATCGCGGGGTCACCGCGCCGCCCGTGCGGTTGCTGCCGCACGATCTCGCGCCCACCGTCGTGGCCCCGCTGTACCCGGCTCCGGAGACGGTGGTCATCGGCCAGCGCGAGGAGGACCTCGCGGCGGTGCCCATGGCGTTCGGGCAGAACCCGCTGTTGATGGTGTTCGGTGACTCGAAGTCCGGCAAGACGACGTTGCTGCGTCATGTGATTCGCACCATTCGCGAGAACTCGACGCCGGACAGCGTCGCGTTCACGGTGATCGACCGGCGCCTGCATCTCGTCGACGAACCGTTGTTCCCGGACAACGAGTACACCCCGAACATCGACCGGATCACCCCGGCGATGCTCGGGCTGACCGCCCTGCTGGAGAAGCGCCGGCCGCCGGCCGGTCTGTCTCCGCAGGAGTTGAGCCGGTGGAAGTACCAGACCGGCGAGGACGGCCACACGCACTACCTGATCATCGACGATGTCGATCAGATCCCGGACGCACCGGCGGTGAGCGGACCGTTCGTCGGCCAGCGGCCGTGGACCGGCATCATCGGATTGCTGTCGCAAGCAAGCGAACTCGGTTTGCGTGTCATCGTCACCGCACGGGCCACCGGATCGGCGCATGCTCTGATGACCGCGCCCCTACTGCGACGGCTTAACGAGTTGCAGGCCTCGATCCTCATGCTGTCGGGCAACCCGCAGGACAGTGGCAAGATCCGGGGACACCGATTCCGCCGTCTGCCTGCGGGACGGGCCATGCTGCTGGACGATGGCGATGGTCCCACGTTCCTGCAACTCGTCAACCCGTTCGCGGATGCGGTGGCCGGACGCACCGGCAACAACGGAAACAGTGGAAGGGAGTACAACTGATGACTCTTCGCGTCGTTCCCGAAGGCCTCGCCGCGACGGCCTCGGCCGTCGAGGCGTTGACGGCCCGGTTGGCAGCCGCCCACGCCGCGGCTGCGCCCGCGGTGACCGCAGTGATGCCGCCGGCCGTCGATGCAGTGTCGATCCAGACCGCCGTCAGCCTGAGTGCCCATGGCGCGCAGCACAATGCGGTCGCGGCCCACGGTGTCGAGGAACTCGGACGCGCCGGTGTCGGCGTTGGTCAGTCCGCTACGAGTTACGCCACGGGCGACGCGGCGGCCGCGGCGAGCTATCTGGTCGCCGGCAGCTGATCGTGACGGCTCCCATCTGGATGGCACTTCCCCCCGAGGTGCACTCGACGATGCTGAGCAGCGGACCCGGGCCCGGTTCGCTGTTGGCGGCGGCGGGGGCGTGGCAGTCACTGGCGGCCGAATACTCCTCTGCCGCGGCGGAGTTGACCGCCGTACTCGGTTCGGTGCAGAGCGGCGCATGGGAAGGCCCGAGCGCGGCGCAGTACGCCGCAGCACACACGCCGTACCTGGCGTGGTTGGCGCAGGCCAGCGCGAACAGTGCGGCCGCCGCCGCGCAGCACAGCGCCGCCGCGGCGGCGTACACCACGGCGCTGGCGACGATGCCCACGATGCCGGAACTCGCGCTCAACAAGTCCACCCACGCGGTGTTGCTCGCCACGAACTTCCTGGGTATCAACACGATTCCGATCGCGTTGAACGAAGCCGACTATGTGCGGATGTGGATCCAGGCCGCGACGACGATGAGCACCTACCAGGCAGTGTCGGGCGCCGCGGTGGCGGCGACGCCGATGACAACCCCGGCGCCCTTCGTGTTGAAACCCGGTGTGGGCGAGGCGGGCGCGGCAGCCGCCGACATTCAGCAGGCCGCGGCGATGGCCACCGCCGCGGACTCCGGTGGGGCACGAAACATCGCCGACTCCATCGCGGACCTGTTGCGCGACATCATGAGGTTCTTCGAGGACTTCTTCGAGTCGATCCTCAACTTCGCACGCCAGTTCTTCGGCAACGTCCTAGACGTCCTCAGCGACTTCATGAACAGCTTCTTCGGATGGTTGTTCAATCCGTCGTCGGGCCTGGTGCTGTTCTTCGTCCTGTATCAGGCGATCACCCAGCCGCTCGGATGGACGACGTGGTCGCTGATCTTCAGCGCCCCGATCTGGCTGCCTCTCCTGATCGGCCTCATCGTCCAGTCACAGACCCCGCCGCCGCTTCCGGCCGCGGCGCCCGAACCGGCACCCGCCGCCGCCCCGGCCCCCATTCGGCCGGTCGCGGAACCGCGTGCGGAATCGCTTCCGCCGGTTGCCACCGTGGCGCCCACGGTGCCCACCGCGCCGGCCGCTCCGGCTGCGTCGGTCGCCGCAGGTGCCGCGCCCGCGGGAGCCGCGCCTGCGCCCGCTGCCGCGCCGGCGGTGCCATACGCGGTGGCCGGGCCGGACCCCGAGGGCGGTGTCTCGCCGACATTCCGGGAGGGCACGGGCGTGAAGGCGCCCGCATCCGACATCGCAGCGTCTGCCGCCGCCGCGGCCGCGGCGTCGTCGCTGGCCAAGCGCAAAGCCCGCCGCAAGCGTCCCCAGCCCATCCACCAGCGCCAGTACGCCGACGCGTACATGGACTACGAACCCGACGAACCGGAAGACGCAGCCCCGCCGCGCGAGAGCGTTCGGCGTCCGCATGTCGCCGCGTCGGAGAAGGGCGCAGGCGCAGTGGGATTCACCGGCGCTGCGACCAAGGCCGACGCCGAGGAGGCGAGCGGGCTCACCGAACTCGCCGGCGACTCCTTCGGCGGTGGGCCCACCGAACCCATGCTGCCCAGCGACTGGGATCACAAGGGGGGAGAGAACGACTGAACAGAGCTGACCGAAACCGATTCCGCCGAACCATAATCCGAAAGGAACAACCATGAGCCTCCTGGACGCTCACATCCCCCAACTCGTGTCATCCGAGGCCGCGTTCTCGGCGAAGGCCGCGCTGATGCGCAGCACCATGGCCCAGGCCGAACAGGCCGCGCAGTCGGCACAGGCATTCCACATGGGCGAGTCGTCGGCGGCCTTCCAGGCCGCGCACGCCCGCTTCCTCGAGGTCTCCGCGAAGGTCAACGCGCTGTTGGACATCGCCCAGGTCAACCTCGGCGACGCGGCGGGCACCTACGTCGCCCAAGACGCGGCGGCGGCCAGCACCTACACCGGTATCTGAACTTCGAACTGACCTAGAGGGAGAACCTGATGTCTCAGATCATGTACAACTACCCGGCGATGCTGGCCCACTCCGGCGAGATGGCCGGTTACGCGGGCGCATTGCACGCCGTCGGCGCCGACATCGCCAGCGAGCAGGCGGCACTGGCCGGGGCCTGGCAGGGCGACACCGGAACGACATACCAGGCGTGGCAGGCGCAGTGGAACCTCGCGCTCGAGGAACTCGTGCGCGCCTACCGTGCGATGGCCGCCACCCACGAGCAGAACACCATGACGATGAGCGCCCGGGACCAGGCCGAAGGCGCCAAATGGGGTGGCTGACCGACGGTGGCAGTTAACGCAGTCGAGCTGACCGCGGAGCAGGCCTGGTTCGTCGCCGACGCATCCGGGGTGGGGAACTACCCCTGGGTGCTGGCCATCACCCCGCCCTACAGCGAGCACGCCGAGCGGGCGGCCTTCGAGTCCAGGGTGTCGGCCGAACTCGCGGAGCTGGGCGTGATGACGGCCGACGGGACCGTCGAACCTCATGTCCGGCAATGGGTCACGACGACATGTCGGGCTCGGCGGTGGCTCGAACTTCGGTTCGTCCGTGGCTCGGGGAGCATGCTGCGCGGCCACGTCGCACGGCGCGACGACCACACCGTCGTGGCGCTCCGCGGCGGCGGCCTCGTCACGCTCTCCGAGTTGCAGGTAGACCACCCGCAGGCCCTGGTGCCCATCCTCACCGCGGGTCTGTCGGGTCGTCCGCCTGCCAGGTTCGACGAGTTCGCGATCCCCGCCCGGATCGGGGCGCGCGCGGACGAAAAGCTGCGCAACGGCGCGACGCTCGACGACGTGATCGAGTTTCTCGGCATCCCGCCGAGCGCACGCGACGTCGTCGAAGCCGCATACGCGACGGACCGCAGCTATGTGGAGATCGTGGCCGGTGACCACCGGGACGGTCACCGCGTCAGCACCGATGTCGGCGTCAGCGTCGTCGACACCCGGGAAGGCAGGGTTCTCGTCCACCCGTCGAAGGCCTTCGACGGTGAGTGGGTTTCGACCTTCACGCCCGGCACGCCGCTGGCGATCGCGTCCGCGGTCGAGCGGCTCACCGCAACGCTGCCCGACGGGGCGTGGTTCCCCGATCTGAAATTGACCCGAGACTTCGACTCCAACCAGAGAACGGAACATCAATGGCAGACAGTTTGAGCGGCGCTACAGCGTCTTTGGCGGACCCGGCCCCGTCGCGGTCGATGCCGATCGTCCGCGTCGCGGTTTTCGCTGCGGGTGAGGCGGGCGGTCGGGTCACCGACATGGCGTTGCCGACCGAACTCCCGCTGCGTGAGCTCCTGCCCGCAGTGCGGCGGATGGCGATGCCGGCGGACGAAGAGTACGGCGACGCCTCACCGGTCGTGCTGTCGCTCGCCCCGATCGGCGGTGCGCCGTTCAGCCTCGATGCGACATTGGACACCGTCGGTGTCGTCGACGGTGATCTGCTGGCGCTACAACCGCTTCCGGCCGGTCCGGCGGCGCCGCGGATCGTCGAGGACATCGGCGATGCCGCGGTCATCTTCTCCGCCGCGAGGGAGAAGCCCTGGGGGGCGGCGCATATCGCGCGCGGTGCCACCGCGGCGGTCATCGCGCTCATCGTGATCGCCACCGCGTTCGCCGCGGTTCACAGCGAGATCCTCGGCGGGTTCGCCGGCCTCGCCCTGGCCAGCGGTGCGGCGGTGCTCACGGTGCTGGCCGCGCTCCTCTCGTGGGGTCGTTCGCCACGACTGGGCACCGCGCTGGCAGTCACGGCGCTCGCGCCCATCGGCGTGGCCCTCGCGCTCGGCGTACCGGGCGACTTCGGGCCGTCGCACGTGCTGCTGGCCGCCGCGGGCGTGACGGCCTGGTCGATCGTCAGCATCGTTGTCGCACAACGGGCCATCGCGGTGTTCACGGCGGCCACCGTCGTCGGCGGCGGAGCGTTGATCACCGCGGGTGCCGCCACGATCTGGCATCTCAACCACCTGATCGTCGGATCGATCCTGGTGGTGTCGGCGCTGGTGATCACGGTCCAGGCCGCCCAACTGTCCGCCTTGTGGGCGCGCCTGCCGATGCCGGTGATCCCCGCCCCCGGCGACCCGACGCCTGCGCCGCACCCGATGAAGGTGCTCGCCGACCTGCCGCGCCGGGTCCGCATCAGCGATTCGCACCAGACCGGCTTCATCGCGGGCGGCGTGTTGCTGTCGACCGCAGGGGCGGTGACACTGGCTGCGCCGCAGGGTGTTTCGCCGTGGGCGTGGTACGTCGTGGGCGCGGTCGCGCTGGGTTCGGTGGTGCGGGCCCGGGTGTGGGATTCCGCGCCCTGCAAGGCGTGGCTGTTGAGCCTGCCCTTCCTGCTTGCGGTTTCGTTCCTGGTGGTGTTCTTCGTCGATGACCGCACGACGGCGGCGTGGTGGGCCCTGGCGGCGATCGTCGGTCTGACGGTGGTGTGGGCGATCGTGGCGGCGTTCCCGCGCGTCGGGTCCCCCGACACCTACTCGCTGCCCATGCGGCGTCTGGTCGGGTTCCTGGCCTCGGGCATCGACGCGTCGCTCATCCCCGTCCTGGCGTACCTGGTCGGGTTGTTCGCCTGGGTTTTGAACCGATGAGGCATCGGTGATGCGCGACCTGCTGCGCACGTCCCTCGCGGTGACGGCGGCGGTAACCGTCGTCGCGGTGAGTTCTCCTGTGGCACAGGCGATCACACCACCTCAGGTGGACCCGGCCGTGCGGCCCCCGTCGGGCGCCGCCGGGCCTGTCCAGCCGCAGTCACAGCGCGGTCCCTGCGTCAGCGCGGGTGTGTTACCCGGTACCGACCCGGGTGCGCCGAGCCCCAACCAGAAGCTGCTCAACCTCGACGGCGCCTGGGAGTACAGCCGCGGCGACGGACAACTCGTCGCGGTCATCGACACCGGTGTCAAGCCCGGCCCGCGGTTGCCGAACGTCGAACCCGGAGGGGACTTCGTCGAGTCCACCGACGGCCTGAGCGACTGCGACGGCCACGGGACGCTGGTGGCCGGTCTCATCGCAGGACAGCCGGGGGCGGACGGGTTCTCCGGGGTGGCGCCGGGCGCCCGTGTGCTCGCGATCCGATCTACCTCGTCGCGATTTTCCCCGCGTGAGATAGGAGAAAACCCGGCAACCGCCCGCGTCGCGCTCGACGTCGCGACCCTGGCCCGCGCCGTCGTTCGCGCGGCGGATCTCGGCGCGAGGGTCATCAACATCTCCGCCGTCACCTGCCTGCCCACGACGGAGAACGTCGACCAATCGGAACTCGGTGCGGCGCTGAGGTATGCGGCCGTCGAGAAGGACGCCGTGATCGTCGCTGCCGCAGGCAACAACAAGGTGGGTTTGAACCCGGGCTCGGCGTGTCCGTCGAATCCGTTGTCGGATCCCAGTCGTCCGGAGGATCCCCGCAACTGGGCCGGGGTCACGTCGGTGTCGATACCGTCGGCCTGGCAGCCCTATGTGCTCTCGGTCGGTTCGCTCGACGCGTCCGGTCGGCCATCGGATTTCACGATGGCGGGTCCGTGGGTCGGCATCGCGGCGCCCGGACAGGACATCGCCTCGGTGGGCAACGGCGAAGGCGGCGGTCTCGCCAACGGGCTGCCCGACGACCGGGGGCGGCTGTATCCCCTGAACGGCTCGAGTTTCGCGGCCGCCTACGTGTCGGGTTTCGCGGCCCTGGTGCGTAGCCGCTTTCCCGACCTGACGGCCGAGCAAGTCAGGGACCGTCTCACGGCCGGCGCCCAGGGCGCGGCTCGGGCGCCGTCGAACCTGACGGGCGCCGGGCTCGTCGATCCCGTCGCCGCGTTGACGTGGGACGTGACCGCGGCCGTAGCCGGACGCGGCGAACCAGAACCCCAACCGGTCGCCGCGCCGCCTCGGCCCGAGGTGCCGGACGCAACGCCGAAGGTGGTCGCGTTCGTCGGCACCGGCGTGCTGGCGTTGATCGCAATCGTCACGGCGGCGGTCGCGGTGTATCGGCGGAGGAACCCAGACAACCAAGCGGAGGCATCGTGACTGTTCGAATTGCGTTGGCGTCATTGGCCGTCGTCCTGGCGGCAATGGCATATCCGTGGGAATCGACCAAGGATTGGTGGATCTTCGGTATCGCTGTCGCCGTGGTGGTCGTGATGTTCGCTTGGTGGCGTGGCCAGTTCGTGACGAACATGGTCGGCAGGCGGGTCGCCGTGTTCCGGCGCAATCACTCGAAGCCGGAGGCGCAGAGTCCGAATCAGGTCACCGTGGTGTTGCAGGTCGACGATCCGTCCGGTGTCGGTGTGCCACTGCCCTTGGTGGCCGGGTATGTCGAGCGGTTCGGCGTCCGCAGTGAGAAGGTCCGGATCACCGACCGTCATCGGGACGGCGTGCGCACCACATGGATCAGCCTGACCCTCGATGCCAGGGCGAACCTTGTTGCGCTGCAAGCGCGGTCCGCCGAGCTGCCGCTGCACGAAACAGCCGAGATCGCGGGCCGGCGGCTCGCCGATCACCTGCGGGAGGCCGGCCTCGACGCCGTGCTGGTCGACGACACAGACGCCCCGCTGGTCGGGAAAGCTCGCGAGAAGTGGCGGGGTGTCAAAGACGAGGACGGCTTCATCTCCGCCCACGGGATCCCGGTCGACGAGCGGTTGGGTGAACGCCTCGACGAGGTGCGGTCCGAGCAGGCGGAGACGTGGACGGCCGTCGAATTCAGTGGTTCGGCGACCCGGCCGGTGGTCGCGGCGGTGTGTGCCTTTCGCACCCCCGACGTCGTACGTGGCGTACCGGTGTCCGGGCTCACCCCCCATCGGGGTGTGCAACGCCCCCTGCTGACGGCGTTGGACCCCAAGGCGTCTGGTCGGCTGAATGTCCCCGGCAAGGCGGTCGCACCCGATCTGCTCGCGCGGATCGACTGGCCGGCCGGATCGCAGGCGGAACTCAGTCGAACATGAAATCCCGCATGAAGCGGGTCATCCTGCGCAGGTAGTCCGGCTGGCTGACATGCAGGATGTGGTTGCCAGGGAACCAGTGGAAAGCGCAGCGGTCCCAGTGTTCCCACAGCATCTCGGCCTGCTGCGGTGGCGCCAACCGGTCACCGAGACCGGTGATGATCAATCGGCGGTCCTTCGGCACCAGCGGCGCATAGTTCAGCGGTGAGGAGAACAGGGTCGCCGCGCCGGTGAGGTCGGTATCGGTGCGCAGCAACAGGTTCCGCAGTCCGACCACCTTGTTGGCAGGAAACCATTCGTCAACTGTCTGATCGGGCGCGACGACCGGAACGTTCGGGATCACGGCCTGGATGCGGTCATCGACGGCCGCGATCAGCGCCGACGTGTATCCGCCCAGCGACATACCGGTCAGCGCGATGCGATCGACGCCGGTGAACTCGAGATAGTCGAGGACCGAACGGAAGTCGTGTACGGCTTGTGCCATCGCCTCTGCGAAACCCGAGAAGCCGTTGGCGAAGAAGCCGTAACCGCTGAAGGGCGAGCCCTTTTCGGCGCGGGGGCCGTGAAAGGGCATGGTGTACAGCAGAACGTCGTATCCGGAGCGGAAGAACCACGGTAGTGAGAAGAACAAGCCGTTGAAGAGATACGGCGAACCCATGAATCCGTGGATCAGGCAGAGAGTCGGATGGGGTCCGTCGTCGTGGCGCCAGTGCTGTGCGTGCACGACGTTGTTGCGTTCGAACCCGCGGCACTGTTTGCGCAACGCCGGATTAATCGCCTCGAAACTGCTGTCGAATCGAATGTTCTGGACGCGGCCCTTCGCGATCCACTCGGCGAGCGGGTTGGCCGCGCGCGAGGAGACCCTCGGCGGCGACGAGGGTGCAGGGAATGACTGGGCCGGGTCCTTCGCCGCGGCCAGTTCGGCGTAGAACTGCAACTGTTCACGTTCGGCGCGTGACTGGGACCGGCGTAATCCGCCGGCCAGGGTCGGCAGCATCGTGGTTGCGAGCAGTGATGCGATCGCGGTGCGCAGCGCGAGGTCGGCCACGGCCGATGAGTCGACGATGAACCGTTGGCGCAGCGTGAGGTCGGCGCGTCGGGGCAGGCCCCGGCTGGCGTCCGCCCCCGCAACATCGGGAACGGGTATCGGCGGATCGATCGGGTTGGCCTCCGATTGGCTCACGTCCGCATGGTATCCCGATTCACCGGTGTCAAACTGTCACCATGTGGAATCCCGACGCGTATCTGTCGTTCGCCGATCAGCGCGGGCGCCCGTTCTTCGAACTGTTGTCGCGGGTTGGCGCGGAGACACCGCGCCGGGTCGCGGATCTGGGCTGCGGCCCGGGGAATCTCACCGTCGCACTGTCGCAGCGGTGGCCGCAGGCTTTCATCGAGGCCTTGGACAGTTCGCCGGAGATGGTGCAGTCGGCGCGTGAACGGGGAATCGATGCGAATGTCGGCGACGTCCGTGACTGGTCGCCTGATCCGGAAACCGACGTGGTGATCAGCAACGCCACACTGCAATGGGTGCCCGAACATCCGCAGCTTCTCGTCGGATGGGCCCGCCGGCTGTCGCCCGGTTCGTGGATCGCGATGCAGGTACCCGGCAACTTCGACGCGCCATCGCATCGCGCGGTACGCGAAATCGTACGGCGCGAGCGGTGGTCAGATCGGCTGCCCGACTTCCCGTTTCGTGCGGCGCCGGTCCGGGACGCGGTGGGTTACGCGGACCTGCTGGCCGATGCCGGATGCGAGGTCGACGCGTGGGAGACCACCTACGTGCATGTGCTGACGGGCGAGAACCCGGTGTTGGAGTGGATCACGGGCACCGCGCTTCGGCCGGTACGTGGTGGGTTGAACGATTCGGAGTGGGAGGAGTTTCGGGCGGACCTGATTCCTCTGCTGAACTCCTCGTATCCGAGGCGGTCGGATGGCACGACCTTCTTTCCGTTCCGGCGTATCTTCGTGGTGGCTCAGGTGGGTTGAGCGCCGCGCTTGACGTTGAGCAGTTCGATCACCCGCTTGACCAGATCGTCGATATTCGCGCCGGTGGTGTCGAGCACCAGGTCGGCATCGTCCGGCGGTTCATAGGGGGCGTCGATGCCGGTGAGGCCCTTCAATTCGCCCGCGCGTGCCCGTGCGTACAAGCCTTTGGGATCTCGGCGTTCGCATTCGTCGACCGGCGTCGCCACATACACCTCGATGAAGGGAAGTTTGGCCGCATCGTTGAGCGCACGGGCGGTCTCGCGGTCCGATCTCAGCGGGGACACCAACGACGCAAGGGCTACCACGCCGGCGTCCGCGAACAGTCGGGTGAGATGGCCGACCCGGCGAATGTTTTCGGCGCGATCACCCGCCGAGAACCCGAGGTCGTCGGACAGCCCATGCCGGATGTTGTCGCCGTCGAGCAGATAGGCGACATCGCCGGATTCGACGAGTGCCCGTTCCACGGCGACCGCGATGGTTGACTTGCCCGACGCGGGTAGGCCGGTGAACCAGATGGTGGCGCCGCGCTGACCCGTGGCTGACCACCGGAAGTCCCGGTCGAGGGAAGAGGGATGCCACCGGATGTCGTTCCGCGTCTGCCCACCGGGTTTGACCTCGCGCGGCTCGATGATCGTGCCAGCGCCGACGGTGTCGTTGGTGGCCTCGTCGATCAGGATGAACGCACCCGAGTCCCGGTTGTCGGCATACGGGTCGGCGATCACCACTGAGCTCGTGCGCAGCGTGACGTCGCCGATATCATTGAGTACCAGCTCAACCGGATTGTCCAGATCGTCGAGTGTCTCCGGATCGAGGCGGGCGTGCAGCGCCTGCACCGTGGCGCGAACCGTTCTGGTTCCCTGCTTGAGCGCTAACCGGTCGCCCGCGCGCAACGGGGCCTCGCGGAACCAGCACACCGTCGCGTCGAGCTCGCGCGCGAGTACGGGAAGAACGGCGTCGTCGGACCCGCTGACGAGAACGTCGCCACGTCCGACATCGATGTCGTCAGCCAGCTCAATTGAAACCGACAGCGGTGCAACGGCAACGGCGCGTTCGTCGTCGAGCGTGTCGACGAGCGCCACCGTGGAACGGGTCCCGGCCGGTAGGCTCACCACCGGGTCGCCGACCTTGAGCGTCCCGCTCGAGAGCCGCCCGGTGTAGCGGCGTCGTTGGTCGGTGGTGGGTCGCGACACCCACTGTACGGGGAGCCGCAATTTGATCGATTCAGCTTGTGGTGCAGTGAGTTCGATGCTCTCGAGATACTCCAGTAGCGTGGGACCGTCATACCAGGGCGTGTTCTGTGACCGGTGGACCACGTTGTCGCCGAGTTTGGCCGCAACGGGTATCACCGTGATGTCGATGTTGCCGAGGCGCGCGGCGAGTTGTCGCAACTGCTTGTGGACCTCGTTGAACCGGGATTCGTCGAAGCCGACGAGGTCGATCTTGTTGACCGTCGCGACGAAGTGCTTGATTCCGAGGAGTTTCGCGATGCGCGCGTGCCGGTTGGTCTGGCGCAGCACGCCCGCGCGGGCGTCGACGAGCAGGACCGCGACATGGGCGTTGGACGCGCCGGTGAACATGTTGCGGGTGTAGCGCTCGTGGCCGGGGGTGTCGGCGAGGATGTAGCTGCGGGTATCCGTCGAGAAGAACCTGTAGGCCACATCGATCGTGATGCCTTGCTCCCGTTCGGCGCGCAGACCGTCGGACAGGGCGGCCAGGTCGGCGGTGCCCTCCTCGTCGGTGACGGCTTCGAGATGATCCGTTGGGAGGCTGTCGGTGTCGTGCAGGAGACGCCCGATCAGGGTGCTCTTACCGTCGTCGACCGATCCCGCGGTGGTGATGCGCAGAAGCTGCCGGGTCATCAGAAGTACCCCTCCCGCTTGCGGTCCTCCATCGCGGCGGCCGATGTCCGGTCGTCGGCCCGCGTCTCACCACGTTCGGACACTGTGGCCGCGGAGATCTCGGCGATCACCCGCTCGATGTCGACTGCTCGGGACCGCACCGCGCCGGTGATGGTGAGATCGCCGACCGTCCGGTAGCGGACCCATTCCACCGACGCCGCCTCGCTGTCGGCGGGCTTGGCATAGTCGGACACCGCCAGAAGGATGCCGTCGCGTTCGAAAACCTCGCGCTCGTGGGCGAAGTAGATCGACGGCAATTCGAGGTTCTCGAGTTCGATGTATCGCCACACATCGAGTTCGGTCCAGTTGCTCAGCGGGAACACCCTGACCTGCTCACCCTTTCGAATGCGGCCGTTGTACAGCGACCACGGTTCGGGTCGCTGGGCTCGCGGATCCCATTGGCCGAACTCGTCGCGGAAGGACAAGATCCGCTCCTTGGCGCGGGCGCGTTCCTCGTCGCGGCGGGCGCCGCCGAACGCCGCATCGAATCCTCCCGCCTCGAGCGCGTCGAGCAGAGTGCGGGTCTGCTGACGGTTGCGCGACGCACCGGGGCCGGGATCGGGGACTCGGCCCTTGTCGATCGACTCCTGCACCGATGCCACGATCAACCTGTGCCCTTCGCCTTCCACGCGGCGGTCCCGGAACTCGATGACCTCGGGGAAGTTGTGGCCGGTGTCGACATGCATGACCGGAAACGGCAGCGGCGACGGTCGAAAAGCCTTCTCGGCGAGGCGAAGCAACACGATCGAGTCTTTGCCGGCCGAGAACAGCAGCACGGGCCGCTCGAGTTCGGCGACCACCTCGCGGATGATGTGCACCGCCTCGGCCTCCAACAGGCGAAGCTCGTCGACGTGCAGCGTGTCGACCGTCATGTCGGGAGCCCCTCCTTCTCGGCATCGGCCCGGTACCGGTCGACCCACTCGTCCGAGCGCTGATCGGCCTGCCGCTCGAGTACCGGTTCCGGTGCGAGCCGCCGGTCCTGTCCGAGCGCTTCGAGCACGTCGCCGACGATCTGGGAGAGGTTGCGCCACAACACCGGATACGACACTTCCATCGGCTTGACGCCTTCCTCGGTGAACCAGTTGCGCCAACCCTCCTCCTGGGCTCGCAGCATCTTCACGACATGGGCGATCGCCCCCGCGTGGTATTCGGCGCGAGCATCCCGGCTCGGATCGGGCCGGCCGCGCCACACCCGCGTCTGCACCGCTCGCCAGAACGAAACCGCTTGAGAGACAACGTCAGGTCGATAAACGTGGATGAGAAACGGGTCACTGCCGATGACGTCCCGGATGGCCGACAGCAGGCCGGTACCCGACCGGTCGGGCAGCCCGCTTGCGCGGTCGAGCAACAGAGGTGTCTGGTTCCACATCAGCTTGCCGCCCCAGATGCCGTTGGGCGTGCGGCCAACCGTGCGGATGTAGTCGCGCCAGATCTCGGGCGGAGCCAAATCGGGCTTGCCCTCGTCGAGAGGGTCGAGCAGGCGCAGGATCGACTCGTCGGTCACACCCTCGAACCACTGCCTGGGTTGCGGCGACTGGCTGGTGCTCGGCAAATACTGGAAGAACTCGCCGGGCTCACCGGCCACACCTGTCGCGCGCAAGGACTCGACGAGCAGCGTGCTGCCGCTGCGCTGAGAGGCCAGGACGAGATAGGCCGTCGGGGCTGACATGCGCGCAGCTTACCCACACGGCAATAATCCGACACCACATGCGGTTTCGCTCACGCTGAGCGTAATTATTGGCCGCTGTGGTCGTCCTCCACGCCGCGTTCGGCCGCGATCGCGGAGCGGCTCGGCAGCGGTCCTTGAATGCGCAGATAGGTCTCGGTGTAGCGCTCCGAGATTCGGGTGCCCGCGAACTCCGACGGGATCACATCGTTGGTCTTGACCCGCCAATCGTTGAGCAGCAGGGCGAGCTCGCTGGCGATGGACTCCGCTTCGTTGGGCCCGCCCGGACCGAGCAGGTTGTTGGACTCGGTGGGATCTGCGCGCAGGTCGTACAGCTCCCGATGCGGGCGCTCGGCTCGGGCCAGTGGGGCGACAACCCGGCCGGGGGCGCTGTCGGCGATGTCCCACGGAAGGTCGAGCAGCGGTCGAGACGCGTAGTTCTCGATGTAGCTGTACTCCTTGGTCCGGATCGCGCGGATCGGGTCGAAGGAGTCGTGGTAGGTCTTCGTGGTGTACACCTCGGTGCGAACCGGCGGCTCGGGTTCGGCGAGCAGGCCCGCCTTGTGTGAAAGTCCTTCGACGTCCGTCGGCACCTCGAGGCCGAGGAGTTCGAGCAGCGTCGGGAGCAGGTCCACACCGCTGAACAACTCCTCGTACACCTTCGGCTCGATGCCGGCGTCTTGCGGTGGACGCACGATCATCGCGATGCCCGTCCCCGCGTCGTACAGCGTCGATTTCGCGCGGGGGAGGGCGGGCCCGTGATCGGTCATGAACACCACCCAGGTGGTGCGGTCGAGACCCGTCGCCGCGAGTGTGTCGAGCAGCCGACCGACGGCGGTGTCGGCCACCGAGATCGCGCCGTAGAACTCGGCGAGATCCTGTCGTACTTCGGCGGTGTCGGGCAGGTAGTCGGGAACGGCGACACCGGTCGCATCGGCCGGTTCGTAGCGTTCGCGCGGATAGGGGCGGTGGGTCTCGAAGAAGCCCGCTGTCAACAGGAATGGCTTCTCCGGTGGACTACTCAACCACTTCGTCGCCTGTTCGACGACGTACTCACAGTAGGAGTTCGAGACGTCGAACTCGTCGAAGCCGAGCTTCGCCGGATATGAGGTTTCGTGCTGCATGCCGAACAACGCTGTATGCCAACCGGATTCGGACATGATCTGCGGCAGGGTTCGGACGTCGGCGCGGTACTCCCAGCCGTGATGGGCCAACCCGACCAACCCGTTGCTCTGCGGGTACCTTCCCGTGAACAGCGAACCCCGCGACGGTGAACACAGCGGTGCCGTCGCGTGCGCACGGGTGAACAGAATGCTCTCGGCGGCGAAGGCGTCGAGGCGTGGGCTGGAGACGTCGTGACCATACGCGCCGAGATAGCGCCCGAGGTCGTGCCAATGCACGATCAGCACGTTGTCTCGCCGCGGGTCTGTCACTGCGAATCCTTTCGTCGTCGTCGACGTCTCCACTTCAACGTGTGGAACTTGGGCGGGCAACCCTTTGACTCATCCTCGGCGAGTTATCCCAAGTTGTCCGCGTACGAGCGCGTACGAGCCTTGGAGTTGTCCCCAAGTTCTGGTTCATCCACAGATGTGGTTTGGGTGCTGGTCGGGTGGGTTGGGGGTGGATAGGTTCGTTCATGTGTTCGATGAGTTGGTGGCGGTGGCCGGTGGTGCTCGGGGTGCGGGCGCGATCGGGGCGTGGGCGCGGGTGGAAAACGCCGCCTGCGCGCGCCGGCTGGCCGCCTCGGCCGATGTTCTGGATCGGTTGATCGCCGAAGCCGGGGCGGTCGATCGCGAACAGTGGTGCATCGACAACTGGGCGATCGCGGCCGCCGAGGTCGCCGCCGCCCAAACCGTGTCGTTGGGGGTGGCCTCCCACCAACTGTCCATCGCCGATGATCTGCGCCAACGCCTACCCCGGGTGGGGGAGGTGTTCGCCTCCGGGGCGATCTCGTATCGGGCGGTGGCCGCGATCACCCACCGCACCCGCCTGGTGGTTGACCCCGCGGCGGCGGCCAAACTCGACGCCGAGCTGGCCGCCCAGGTCAGCCAATGGGGCACCCTGTCAGTCGACCGGCTGCATACCGCGATCGATGCGTGTGTGGACCGCGTCGACCCCGCGGCGGTGCGCCACACCGAGAACGCCGCGCTGGGGCGCGACGTGGTGATCCATGACCCACCCGACGGGTCGGGCACCGCCGCGATCGAGGGCTGGTTGTTCGCCGCCGATGCCGCCGCCCTCGATGCGCGCCTGGAGGCGATGGCCGCCGCGGTCTGCGACCACGATCCGCGCACCAGCGAGCAACGCCGCGCCGATGCCCTGGGCGCCCTGGGTCACGGCGCCGACCGCCTGCAATGCGCATGCGGGGGGCCGGAGTGCGAGGCCGCCGCGGTGACCCCGAGCGCGGTGGTCATCCACGTCGTCGCCCGCCAGGAATCCCTGTCCGATGACACCCCCGCCCAACTACACGGCCACGGCGGCCACACCGACGAGGGCGAGACGGGTGGTCCGGCCACCGATCCGGCGGTCAACGACTCGGCGGGTGGTCCGGCGGGCACCGACCCGGCCTACCTGATGGGCCAGGGGCTGCTGCCCGCCCCGCTGCTGGCGGGCACCCTGGCCCGCACCGCCGCCCTCCAACCCGTGATCCATCCCGGCCAGGCCGGCCCCGAACCGCACTACCGGCCCTCGGGAAAGCTGGCGTGGTTTGTGCGCTGCCGGGATCTGATCTGCCGATTCCCCGGCTGCGATGTCCCGGCCACCGCCTGCGACATCGACCACACCATCGCCTACCCCGCCGGACCCACCCAGGCCGCCAACCTCAAATGCCTGTGCCGCCACCATCATCTGCTCAAAACCTTCGCCGGCTGGCGCGACCAACAACACCCTGACGGCACCATCGAGTGGACCTCGCAAGACGGGCAGACCTACACCACCCACCCCGGCAGCCGACAGCTGTTCCCCGACCTGTGCCGACCCACCGCAACCGCCGACATCAACCCCGACGCCGACACCGACCTCGACGCGGCACGCAGCCTGAAGATGCCGCGGCGCAGACAAACCCGCGCCCAAGCCCGCGACAACGCCATCACCACCGAACGCCGCAACAACGAAACCCACCTCGCCGAACGCAACAAACCCCCACCCTTCTAAGGGTGGTACGGCACTCCCACGGCACGGAACACGTATTCCGGCGGTACCTCGAAGGACAGTGATCGCAGGGGGATCCGCGTGAGTACGTCCTCGGGAATGGAGATCTTGTAATGCATCGAAAGTTGGCCGCTGAAGCGGGAATCGACGGCGGCGAGGTCGACATCGATGGCCATGCCGGTAGCGGTGAGTTCGGCGGTGGCGGGGCCGGATTGGGGAGCATCCCAGCGTTGGTCGATCGTGCGGCCCGCCAATTTCGGCACCGTGGACAGCGTGCCGAGCACGCGTTGATCGGTCAGCGCCAGCGAGCCCACGTAACTCGTGACGTTCGCGTTGGCCCTCCGGCCCGGGATCTTGCCGCTGAACCGCCGCGTCACCGCGATGTACTCAGCGAGAAACAGGACGCCCTCGGCTTCCACCTCGGCCCGCAAGTCGTCGGGCAGACCGCCGATGCGGAGCAGCTTGCGCAGGAACACGGCCATTGCAGCCACCCTAACGGCCCGTCAATGCGCGTGGTAGAGGTGGACGATGGCATCACACCCCCGCTGGCTGGTGGTATCGGCGCTGGCCGCGATCGCGGTATATGCCGTGTTGTGGATCGGCTTCGCGCAGCAATGGGCATGGTTGACCAACGTCGATTCCGCGGCGCTCGACGCCTTCTACCGCATCGGCCAGGACAATCCGGGCTGGGTGCGCGGCTGGGACATCTTCTGCACCGTTCTGGGGCCCGGCGCGTTTCGCCTGGTGACCATCCCCCTCATCGTTGTGGCGTTCGTGCGCCGTCAGATCCGGATCGCCATATTCCTCATCATCAGCGTGGAATTCGCCGGACTCGTCACCGAGATCGCGAAAGCGATCGCCGACCGCCCCCGGCCGGACACCGCGTTCGTCCATGCGCTCGGGACGGCGTTCCCTTCCGGCCATGCCTTGGGGGTGCTCGTGGCGGTTCTCGCCTGGCTGGCCGTCGGCCTGCCGCTCGTGCGGGCAGCGGCACGCGCCTGGTTGATCGCACTGGGCGTGGTCGTCATCGTCATGATCGGCCTCGGTCGTGTGGTGCTCAACGTGCACCACCCGTCCGACGTGTTGGCCGGATGGTGCTTGGGCTACGCGTTTTTCGTGTTCTGCCTGCTGGTCGTGCCGCCCAGGCGCTCGATCAGGGCAAGGGACGAAACACCGGAAGCGCCCGGTATCTCACGCTGAAGCTGGCGGTCGTGCACTCGGTTCCGACCTCGCCGTCGTGAGCCAGCAGCGTCGGACCATCGACCGCGGTGAACTCGAACTCGGGCACCCGCATCTCGTGGTAGAAGGGGCTGCGCTCCAGGCGACCCAGCGCGACGTCGATGAGGATGCGCAGCTTACTGAACCGGCGACCGGTCTCGAGGATCCTGACATCCATCAGGCCGTCGTCCATGCGGTCCCGCCGCGACGGCGCGAATCCCGAAGGGAGATAAGCCGAATTGCCGAGAAAGAACAGGAACGTCTGCAACGTCTTGTTGTCGTAGCGAATGCGAACCGGGTCCTCGTGGCGCAGCGTGTGATACATCGCGTAGAGGCCGGCCAGCGGTTTGCCGATCTTGTGTTCGTACTTCTCCCGCGTCCGGACGAACGCCGGGTATGCGCCGATGCTCGCGGTGTTGACGACCATCTGCTTCTCGTTGAGGCACACCATGTCGACACACGCGACGCTGCCGCGGCGAATCGCGTCGACGGTCTTTTCCACCGTGTCGCAACCGATGTCCTTCGCGAAGTGGTTGAACGTACCGCCCGGGAAGACCGCCAGCGGCACGCCCGCTTCGATGGCGGCCGCGGCCGCGCACGACACCGTTCCGTCGCCGCCGCCGATCGCCAGAACCTCGGCCCGCTGGGCCGCCTTGCGCAACTCCGCCTCGATGTTGTCATCGTCGCTCAGCTCGACAACCTCTGTGCGCGGCAACGCATCCCGGACTTCGTCGATGATGTCTGCCCCGGTCCCGCTGCCCGAGGCCGGGTTGACGACCAACACCACACCGGCACCGTCCGGCCGGGGCGGAGTCTCGACCCGCAGCGGGTCCGCGGTCGGAAGCCGCGTCGGCACGGCCGGCGGCACCACCCGCCCGCCCAGCACGGCGACGGCCGCGCCGAGGCCGAACCCGGCGATCACGTCACCGGGGTAGTGCGCCCCGACGGCGACGCGCGACAACCCCACGAGACCGGCCAGAAGGGCCAGGGGAAGCCCGAGGGGCGCGCTCTCCAGTCCCACCCCCACCGCGAAGGCGGCCGCGCTCGCGGAGTGTCCTGACGGAAACGAATTGGACGTCGGTTGGCGGCGGGTTCGCCGGACCAGCGGGACGGCTCCGAACGCCGGGCGCGGCCGACGTCGGATGCGCTTCGCGCCCTGATTGGTGATCAAACTCGTCGCCGCCAGCGTCAGCACCCCGCGCACCGCACCGCGCCGCGCGCTCGGGCTACGCGTCGCGGCCATCGCGGCCGCGATCGCGAACCACAGCTTCGAGTGATCGGCCGCCCGGGTCAGCGGCGGCATCACGGTGTCCAGCAGCGGGGTCGGGGAGTCCGCGACCGCCTCGAAGATCTCCCGGTCGAGTGCGCCGAGACCGTGCGTGATTCGCCGTAGGCCTTCGGGACGCCGGACCACCTGCGCAAGTTCCATCCACCCAACGTATCCACGACCCTTGACAAATAATCTTGTCAATCGCATGGTGGCTTCGTGCTCGATGTGGAAGTGATCGACGATCCCGCGGCCGCGGTCACCGCGCTCGACCCGATCCGCGGGCGACTGCTCGCCGAGCTCACCGAACCCGCGTCCGCGGCGGCACTCGCCACGCGCGTCGGTATCTCCCGGCAAAAGGTCAACTATCACCTGCGGGCCCTCGAGGACCACCGGCTCGTGGCCGAGGCCGGCGAACGCCGGTGGGGCGGGCTGCGCGAGCGGTTGCTGGTCGCCACCGCGGCGTCTTACGTGGTGTCGCCGGGCGCGATGGGGCCCCTCGCCGCCGACCCCGGCCGCACCAACGATCGGCTGTCCGCCAGCTACCTCATCGCGCTGGCCGCCCGCGCCGTCCGCGAAGTGGGGGAGCTGTGGGCGACCGCCCGCGAGAAGAACAAGAGGCTGGCCACATTGTCGATCGACACCGCGATCCGATTTCGCTCGCCGTCCGACCGGGCGGCGTTCACCGAGGAACTCTCCGAGGCGATCACCTCGCTGGTGGCGCGCTATCACGACGAATCCGATCCGCAGGCCCGCGGCTACCGATTGCTGGTCGCCGCGTATCCGGCTCCGAAGGAGGAATGAAATGCCCTTGCACAGAGACGATTCCGGCAGGCGCGAGGTGGCGGTGGAGGTGCTTGTGCCGGGAACACCGGAACAGGTGTGGCATGCCATCGCCACCGGTCCCGGAATGGGCGCCTGGTTCACGACGACCTCGGTCGAGGAACACGTCGGCGGCGCCATCAACTTCGACTTCGGCGGCGAGAACTGCGGTACGGACGTCTCGCGCGGAAAGGTGACGGCCTGGGACCCTCCGCATCGCTTCGCCTACGAGGAGTACGACTGGAGCGGTGACGCGCCACCGTTGGCCACCGAGGTGACGGTCACCAGTCGCTCGGGCGACCGCTGTGTCATCCGGATGGTGCACAGCCTCTTCACCGACCGCGACGACTGGGACGACGAACTGGAGAGCTTCGAATCCGGTTGGCCCGGTGCCTTCGAGGTGCTCAAGATCTATCTCGCGGAGTTCGCCGGTCTGCCCGCCTCGACGGTGCGAGTGATGGCCGTTCATGAGGGTGACGAGGCGCAGGCATGGGCGAGGCTCACCGGGGCGCTGAACCTCTCGGGCGCGAACGTCGGTGAACGCCGAGAATCCCCGGCCGAGGCACCGCGTCTCGCCGGCGTCGTCGAACGTGTCCACCAGGACAACAGGGTTCGCGACCTGATGATGCGCATCGACGAGCCCGCACAAGGCATCGCCACCCTGGGCACCTGCACGGTCGCCGGCCAGGCGAGCGCGATGGCGAGCATCTTCTTCTACGGCGACGAGGCCGAGCGGGTCGCCGCGGCCGAACAAGACAAATGGTCGTCCTGGCTGCGTGGCTTACTCGAAGCACAGCACACCGCGACTTAGCATGTGTCGGTGCGCCGACTGCTGAGCCTGCTGTGCGTGGGACTGATCGCCCTCGCAACGGCGCCCGTCGGCCAGGCACAGACCGTACCGTGGTTCGTCAAGTCGGTGGGCAACGCCACCCAGGTGATTTCCGTTGTCGGCGTGGGCGGTTCGAAGGCCAAGATGGACGTGTACCAGCGGAGCGGCGCCGGTTGGCAAGCCGTCGCGGCGGGCATCCCGGCCTGGATCGGCGCCAAGGGGATGGCCCCCGAGACCCACGACGGCGAAATGAAAACGCCGATGGGCGTTTTCACGCTCGACTTCGCCTTCGGCACCGAGCCCAATCCCGGCGGGGGCCTGCCCTACGTGCAGGTCGGGCCGGATCACTGGTGGGACGGCGACATGAAAAGCCCGACCTACAACACCATGCAGGTCTGCAAGAAGGCGCAGTGCCCGTTCGACACCGACCCGGCCAGCGGCACCGAGAACCTTCAGATCCCGCAGTACGTGCACGCCGTGGTGATGGGCGTCAACAAGGCGCGGGTGCCCGGCAACGGAGGCGCGTTCTTCCTGCACGCCACCGACGGCGGCCCGACGGCCGGCTGTGTGGCCATCGACGACGGCAAGCTCGTCGAGATCATGCGGTGGCTTCGGCCCGGCGCGTTGATCGCGATCGCTCAGTGACTCAGATATTCAGGGCGCGACCGGGTTTCACCTTGAAGTTCAACGCTTCGAGCGACATCGACGCGTCGTACGTGCGGTCGTAGCCGGTTTCGCTGATCCGCCACCCGTCGGCGGTCCGCCGGTACCGGTCGTGATAGAAGCCGGCGCCGATCAGCATGAAGTTGAAGTCCGGTGCGATCACCCGGTCCTGCAGGTACCAGGTGGCCGTCGCCTCGTCGCCGTGGACGGTGATTTCGGGGTGGGTGACGCGGTGTTCGGTGATGATCTCGGGACCCAGCGAGTTCCGCATGAACTTGACCAGATCGTCGCGGTTGGTGAAGTGATGCTCCTCGCCGATCGACTCGCCGTACTTTCCGACAACGTCCTCGGTGAGCGTGTCGGCGAACTCGTCCCAGTGCTTGGTGTCGAGCGCACGCAGGTAGCGGAACTTCACTTGCTGGATCTCATCGATGTCACCCATGCCCGACATTGCAACACAACACGTCTAAAGCGCGTACAGTCCGGACATGAAATTCATCGACGCCTACGTCAAATCTCCGTTCGCGGGGCTGGCGCCGTGGATCCTCATGGCGGTCGTCGCAGGTCCCGGCCGGTTCGAGGAAGCCGCCTCCGCGGCACTCGGCCTCGCATTGCTGACGCTGTGGGTGGGCACCCGCCGCGGTGTGCCCGTCCACTCCCTCGAAGCAGTGACCATCGCGTACTTCGGTGTCCTCGCGGTGATCGGCCTGCTCGCGCCGGACGGGGTGATCGACTGGCTGCAGATGTGGGCCGGCGAGCTCAGCAACATCGTGCTGGCCGTGTTCGCCGTCGGCACGCTGATCATGCGCCGGCCGTTCACGATGGCGTACGCGAAAGACACGACGCCGCGCGAGTACTGGGACACCGCACCCTTCCGGCGCATCAACTACGCGATCACCGGCGCGTGGGCCTCCGCGTTCGTGGTATCGGCCATCTCGGGCGGCATCGGCGATGCCGTCCTGCACGACAACGACAACTTCTGGACCGCGTGGATCATCCCCATCGGAGCCCTGGTCTTCGCCGCGTCGTTCACGGAGTTCTATCCCGACTATGCGACGGGCGATTCGAACTCGTGGTCCGGCGCGATCGACTGGCTTCCGCCGTTCCTCACCGTCACCGGAATCGTCGGCTGGGTATCGGATTCGACGTCCGATACCGTCGCGATCGCACTGATCGCGGTCGGGATCATCGGGTCGATCGCCGTCCGGCGCTTCCTGCCCGAGAAGCCGATAACTACTGCGCCGCAGTGAGATTGCGCGTCGCCGGCCCCTCGAGCAAGGTGCCGTCGGGCGCGAACCGCGACCCGTGCAGCGGGCACTCCCATGACTCGTCGGCGTCGTTCCAGTTGACGATGCCGCCGAGGTGCGGGCACACCGGCGAGACGCGGTATTCGCGGCCGTCCACCACGCTTCGCGCCTCCAGGTCCCACGGCGGGCCGCTGACCACGCCGCCCTCCTCCGGGGTGCGATTGAGAATCCGGGTGACCGGCGTGATCCATCCGCGGGTCAGGTAGAGCGCCACCTGCGCGTTGGTCTGCATCGCCTTGGGGATGCCCGACAACTCGTGTGGGCTCCAGCTGGCGAATGCTTCGGCCCAGTCCATCCGGCCCCCGAGGATGCGGCTCGACAGGGCCAGCGCGGCAGCGGTTCCGTTGGTCATGCCCCACTTGTCGAAACCCGTTGCCACGAAGATCTTGTCGTTGCCGGGAAGGATCGGCCCGACGTAGGGGAGTTCGTCGATGGGCGAGTAGTCCTGCGCCGACCAGTAATGTGTCTGCATCGCGCCCGGGAAGTGCAACTTCGTCCATTGGTCGAGCTCCTGCACAGACGACGCCGGACTCTTCTCGTGGCCGACGGGATGGCCCGCCCCACCGGCGATCAACCGGTCGCCGTCCGGAGTCGGGGCATAACGCAGTGACCTGGTCGGCGAATCCGCGGAGATGTACATGCCCCGGGTGATGTTTCCGGGCACCTTGTAGGCCATGCAATAGGAGCGCTGCGGCTTGAGCCGGGCGAAGAAGCCGCCGCGGTCGAGGATCGGGATGCCCGTCGCGAGCACACATTGTTTTGCGTGGACATCGAATTCGTGACCGTCGGTGGTCCGCACGCCGAGCGCGAGCTTGTCGCCGTCGTTCGAAACCTTCTGCACGCGAACGCCTTGCGCCAACCGCCCGCCGCGCTCGTCGAGCTCCACCACCAGGCTGTCGAGCAACGGCATCGGGTCGAACTGAGCCTGGTCGGCCAGTCGCACGGCGCCGTGGAACGGGAACGGCACATCGGCGTCGTCGACCCAGTCGACATCCAAACCCGCCGCTTGGCACGCCTCGAGTTCCTCGCGCACCGAGGAGACACCCTTCTCGGACTGCGCGTAGGTGTAGGCGTCCTCGCGCTGAACCGACAGCCCGTGTGCCTCACAGTGCTGGACCAGCCACTCCTGACCCTCGCGGTTGCCCTCCACGTACTGCTTCGCCCTCCCCGCGCCGTGCTTGGCGACGATCTTCGAAATTTTCGTGCTCTGCAGCAGGCTGATCTTTGCGGTGGTGTTGCCGGTGGCGCCCGCCCCGACGCGTTGCGCTTCGAGCACCAGCACGTCCTTGCCGGCACGCGCCAACAGCACCGCGGTGATGAGACCGGTGATGCCCGCGCCAACCACTACGACGTCGGACGACCGCTCGGATTCGAGCAACGGATCGGGTGGGACAGGATGCTCGGCGCGGTTTGCTAGCCAGAGAGATGTCATGGCATTTCAAGTACCCGCTCGGTGCATGCCAAAACGGCGGCGGCCGAACGGGGTTCGCACGGAGTGTCTGACCGGTTCGCGGTGGTGGGACGACTATCGTGTGGTCCGTTATGAGCGACCCGTTGGGGTTGTCGATCGGGACGACGAACTTGGTCGCGGTGCGCATCGGCAATCAACCCGTGATTCGTCGTTCGGTGTACGCCCTGCCGGACGGCTCGGTGATGTCTGGCTTCGTCGAGCGGGTCGGGGACGCGGTGCCCCTGGTCGCCGCCGACGGGTCGTCCCATTCGGCCGACCGGCTGCTGGTCGCGGCGCTGGCCGAACTGTTCGACGCCGACGGCGCGGCGACCGACGACATCACGGTCGCGGTCCCGGCTCACTGGGGTCCGGCGACCGTGCGCACCCTGCGCACGGCGATGCGCGGCCATCTCGTGCTGGGCGCCGACACCACCCGTGTCCGACTCGTCTCGGACGCCAAGGCGTCGCTGACCGTGCTGCAGGAGTCCCCGGGTCTGCCCGCGCAGGGCGTCGTGGCCGTCGTGGACTTCGGCGGCGGCGGCACCAGCATCACGCTGGCCGACGCGGGCGATGCCTTCGAGCCCATCGACGAAACCACCCGGCATACGGAGTTCTCCGGTGCGCTCGTGGACCAGGCGCTGATGGCACACGTGGTCGACGGGCTCGCTGCGTCGGGCGGCGTCGATCCCACCGGCACGGCCGCGGTGGCGTCACTGGCTCGTCTGCGAGAAGAATGCCGCGGCGTCAAGGAACGCCTGTCGACGCAGGACGCGACCGACCTCGACGTTCAGCTGCCCGACCGGCGCGCCGCTGTCCGCGTCAGTCGCGACGAGCTCGAGGCATTGATCGCGACACCGCTTGCCGGTGTCCTGAACGCGCTCGATGACACGTTGCAGCGCAACAGGATTGGCTGGACCGACGTCGCCGCTCTGGTCGCCGTCGGCGGCGGCGCCGCGATGCCGCTCGTCGGACGTCGGCTGGCCGAGCACTCCGGGATGTCGGTGATCACCACCGCGGGGCCAGGGCTCGACGCGGCGAGGGGCGCGGCGGTGGTCGGCGCGTACACCTCGGCCGCCGAAGCCCGAACCGGTTTGTCACCGGTGGCCTCGCCCGACGCGCCGACGGGATTGGCGCCCGCGGCCTCTCCGGACGCGCCGACCGGGTTGGCGCCGGTGCCGCCGGTCGACTCCCCGGCGTCGGAGACCTTCCGCGCGCTGGCGTGGTCGCAGGACGACGCCGCCGACGAAGCGCTGCCGTACACCGATTCGGCACCGTACGAAACGCCGTACGACACCGGGTCGATGCGGCCGCCGCCCGTGCAATATGTGGCTCCGACGGGGCCGATCGACGAACCGCGGATCTGGCAGCGGCTACCGGGACTCGTCATGGGGGTTGCGGCGGCCATCGCGGTGGTTGCCGTCGGCGGGGTGGCCATCGCCCTGACCAGCGCGACCGGCAACACCTGCGTGACCGAGGCGCCGCGGACCGCGCCGGCGCCGCCGCCGTCCGCGCCGCCGCCCGAACCCGTTGCCCCCGAGGCACCGCCGCCCCCGGTCGAGACCGTCACCTTGCCGAACCAACCACCCCCTCCGCCGGTGACCACCGAAGCGCCACCTCCGCCTCCGCCGCCGACGACGACGACGGTCGTCACCACCACACAACCGACGACCACAACCACCACGACGACAACGACCACCACGACGACCACCACCACAACCACGACGACGACAACGCCGCCCACGACGACCACCACCGCACCCACCACGACCACGACCACGATCGCCACCACGCCGATGACGACCACCTACCTGACCGTGCCGTTCGTGCCGGTTCCGATCCCGATCCAGGTGCCGCAGAATCCCTACCAGCCGGTGCCGTAGCCGCGACTGTCGGATAATGCGGCGATGAACCGGATATGTTCCGTCACCTCAACCGCCGCTGTGGCCATGGCGATCTCGGCGGTCGTCACGGCACCGATCGCCGGGGCGACACCCGCCGAGGGTGACATCGAGCGCACCGACCTCGCCAAGGGCACGACCGACGCGCCCATCGCGATCGTTTCCGTGGGTCAGCCGACCACCCTCTACGTCCAGAACCTCGTGCTCGCCCCGGAGTCGAGCAGCGGGTGGCACACCCACCCCGGTCCGGAGTATTCGGTGATCACCGGCGGAGAGGTGACCCTGCAGACCGCGGGCGGCTGCGCCCCGGCGGTCTTCGGCGCTGAACAGGCCATCTTCGTTCCCGCCGGCGTTCCACATGTGGTGTCCAACAAAGGAACTGAGCATGCAGCGGCGACGGTGACCTACACGGTGCCCGCCGATCGAGCGGTGCGCGACGATGCGCCCGCGGCCTGCCCCTAGGGTCTAGCGGCCGTACGAGTAGTCCGGTTCGTGGAACCGGTTGATGATCGGGATCCGCTCGATGATGCGGTCGCGTAGCCGCGGCTTCGGCGCCGGCACGTAGGCGGGCGCCGGTTGAGGCGGCGCGTAGACCGGGGCGGGCGGCGTGTACGCCGGGGGAGCGACGTCGGGAGCCGGCGGCGTGTAGGCCGGTTCGGGCGCGGTGTACTCCGGTGCGGGCGGCACGTAGGCGGGCGGTTCGTAGACCGGCTCGACGGCGGGAGCGGCGGGCGGCGGAGGCGCGGCCACGGCGATGGTCTGCGCGACCACGGGCCTGGCCTCGGCCGGCGTCGCCGCTTTCGTCTCGTCGATCTCCTTCGCGGCCGCCTCATCCGCGACGGTCACGGGCTCCTCGTCGGCGCGCGGGGACTGCTGCGCGGAGTCACGGTCGCCCGTGAGGCTCAGGCCGACCGCGGCCGACGTCGACACCACGAAGGTCATGACTGCGGCGACGAGCACCGACGCCAGCGCCCCGGTCTTCGACGGACCCTTCGCGACCTTGGCGTCCAGCCGGTTGACCGCACGCGCGGATGCCAGCGCCGCACCACGGGCCAAGGCCAGGTCGGCCTCGGCGGCGGAGAACACCGGCGAATCCGTGACGTCGGCGAGCGTCGAGGTGACGAGGTCGACGTCGCGGGCAGAGCCGACCACGAAGATCGCCTGCGGTCGCCATTCGTTGAGTTCGAGCATGGCGATCACACTGCTGGGCAGCTCGACGACGTCCGCGCCGTCGAGAGGTCTGGCGATGCGGTCGACGGTCACGCCGTCGGCGTTGACCATCGCGACGACCGCGGCGTCGGGTTCCACGATGCACACCGCGACGTCGTCGTAGTCGGCGATCTCGGCGATGCCCGCCGCCAGGACATCGCCCGCCTCGAGCTCGGAGATCGCGATCGCGTTGTCGTACCCGCGCGCGGTGAGGGAGGTCAGTACCCCGGAAGCCACATCCTCGGCCTCGTTTGTCCAGGTGACGCCCATGGCGTGGATGGGGCTGACGACGTCGGCGAGCACCACGTTCAACAGGTCGTCAGGATCGACCGCAGCGTCGAAGTCGAACGAGCCGCGGTCGACGGTGGCGCCTTCCCCGGTGGTGCCCTCGACGAGGACCCACCGAACCGTGCTGGACGTCATCGACAGGCCGAGCACGAGGTCCATATCTTGTCCCCGTTCTTGCGGTGAATCAGGTCCCGAGATTACCTCTCCCGCCGGGAGCGGTACCCACTCAGCCCGGCAACCAACAGCCGCCTATCCGCCGATTGTGCGGTGGCGGTGTTCGGGGTTTGCGACGATGGCGCTCGGGGGAACATCAGTCACCTCGATGGACGTCAGGGGGGAGCCGCTCGTGGATCCGCTGGCCGTGCGCCCCTCGACCCTGCAGTTCGGGGTGAGCACGCCGGGTGGGTTCACGGCCGGGCGCGAACTACAGGACGTCGCCGACGCCGCCGGGCGCCGTCCCGAGTTGGTGATGGCGTTCGAGGACTTCTTCGCGCCGCCGCCGGTGCCCGCGATGGCCGTCGTGACGTATGGCGGCGCCGATCCCATCGTCTCGTGGGAGCCGTGGTGCTGGACCGACGACCGGTCGCCCGCGGTCATGCAATCGCTGCGGTCCGGGGCGCTGGATGACTACATCTACCGCTGGGCCGACGAGATCGGCGAGTGGGGACGGCACGCTTTCATCCGCTTGGCGCACGAGTTCAACGGCGACTGGTACCCGTGGACGCCCGCGGGCGGCACGGCGCCGCCCGACTACATCGCCGCCTGGCGCCACGTCCACGACATCTTCACCGAGAAGAACGTTTCCAACGTCGACTGGATCTGGGCGCCCTCGGTCGGAACCGGCGGAATTCTGACCGACTGGTATCCGGGCGACGAGTACGTCGACGTGCTGGGTATCGACGGATACAACTGGGGCACATGCCTTCCTTCGACGGCTTGGTTGTCGCCCGAGCAGCTGTTCGGAGCCGCACTCGACGAGCTGCGATCGATCGCCACCGACAAACCGATCCTGGTCGCCGAGGCCGGTTGCGCCGAATCCGGTGGCAGCAAGGCCGATTGGATCGCAAGCTTCGTCGACTTCCTTCGACGTCAACCGGACGTGATCGGGTTCGTCTGGTTCGACCACGACAAGGAGACTGACTGGCGGATCGAGAGCACGCCGGAGTCGGCGTCCGCGATGGCCGAGGCGATGCGTGAAATGCGGCTGGTGCCGTGACACACAAGCTTGCGCCCGAAGGAACCGCACCGTCGCCGTGGCTGCGGCTGCTCATCGTGGTGACGGCGGTGTTGGGCATCAACTACGTCGTATGGCGCTGGCTCGCCTCGACGAACTGGGCGGCGTGGTGGATCGCCGTACCGCTCGTGATGGCCGAGACCTACAGCCTCATCGACTCGTTGCTGTTCGGTATGACGATGTGGCGGTTGCGCCGACGCCCTCCGCCCCCGCCGCCTCCCGAGGGCGCGACGGTCGACGTGTTCATCACCACGTACAACGAACCCATAGACATGGTGATCGCGACAGCCGAAGCGGCGCAGCGGATTTGGTATCCCCATAAGACCTACATCCTCGATGACGGAGAACGCGACGAGCTCGCGGAGGCCGCCGCAGAGCGTGGGATCGGCTATCTGGTCCGCTCGTCGCACTGGCTGGACAAGCCGCGTCACGCGAAGGCGGGGAACCTCAACAACGCCCTGTTGGAGACCAAGGGCGAGTTCATCTTGATTCTCGATGCGGATCAGGTGCCGGAGCCGGAGATCCTCGATCGCACGCTGGGTTACTTCCGTGACGAGAAGATGGCGTTGGTGCAGACGCCGCAGTACTTCGTCAACGTGCCGTTCTCCGATCCGCTGGGCAGCCAGGCGCCGCTGTTCTACGGCCCCATTCAACAGGGCAAGGACGGTTGGAATGCCGCATATTTCTGCGGATCCAACGCGGTGTTGCGGCGCGACGCGCTGATGCAGCTCGGCGTCACCGGCTACGTGCGCGCGGTCGAGGACGGCATCAAGCGCGCGCTCTACACCTCCCGCAAGATCCTCAAACAGGCCAAGCGCAATGCCGGTCGGGACCAGCCGGATGTACTGGCCGCCTTGAAGAGCGTGGAGGACGCCGTCCACGAGGCCCGTGCGGCGGTCAAGAACAAGCAGCCGCTGGCCGACATCACCTACCTCTTCCAGCAACGGGTCGACGAGGCAGCCAAGAGCCTGGTGCACGCCGACGTCCGGGGCATGCGCGCCGACCTCGATGCGATCGCCGCGCTGAGCGGGCACGGTGAAAGTCTCGACACCGCAGTCATCTTCGACGACGAGGCGCTGGAGTCGCTGGCCGGCCGCGACTGGTCGCCGCTGGGCGCGCTGGAGTCGATCCGAACCATGATCCGATCGGTGGACGTCGGCAGGGACGACGAGGCCCAACCCATGCTGCCGATGGCCACGATCTCGGTGACGGAGGACATGGCCACCTGCATGCGCATGCACGCGCTCGGGTGGAAGTCGGCCTACCACCACGAGATCCTGGCGAAGGGGTTGGCGCCCGACGATGTGAGAACAATGCTCACGCAGCGGCTTCGATGGGCGCAGGGCACGATTCAGGTGATGCTCAAGGAGAACCCGCTGTTCGTGAAGGGCTTGAGCATCGGCCAGCGGTTGATGTACTTCGCCACGATGTGGAGTTACCTTGCCGGCTTTGCAGCGTTGGCCTACATCGCCGCTCCCGCAATCTTCCTGATCTTCAACGTGATGCCGGTGCAGGCCTACAGTTGGGACTTCTTCGGGCGGCTGATCCCGTTTCTGATCCTCAATCAGCTTCTGTTCATCGTTGTCAGCAGGGGCACCCCGACATGGCGGGGACAGCAGTACAGCCTCGCGCTGTTTCCGGTGTGGATCACGGCGTGTATCACGGCATTTCGCAATGTCTACTTCGACCGACCCCTCGGGTTCGCGGTCACACCAAAGACCCGTCAAGGTGCCGGCTCGATCCCGTGGGGACTGGTGAAGTGGCAGCTCGCGGCCATGGTGCTGCTGGTCGTTGCATCCGTCATCGGAATAGTCCAGCTATATTTCGGCGCAATCTCGGTACTGGGCGTCACGGTGAATCTATTCTGGGTGCTCTTCGACTTGATCATCTTGAGCGTGGTGTTCCAGGCGGTGCGATATCGCGGCCATGAAGCGAAAGGTGAGAAGTGACCGAAACAAGTAGGCGTACAACGGCTTCCGGGGCGGTGGTGGTGCGACCGGAGGGGCGGCTCAACATGGTGGCCGCCCCGGCTTTGCGTCAGGAACTGCACGGCCTCATCGAAGGTGGCTGCACCCGACTGGTCGTTGACCTGTCGGCGACGGAGTTCATCGATTCGTCCGGGCTCGGAGCGCTGATCTCCGGGCTCAAGCTAGCGAGGCAGGCGGGAGGGGATCTGCGTATTGCGGCGCCGACCACGCAGGTGGAGACGGTATTGTCTCTGACGAATCTCGACCGGGTGCTGCGCGCACATCCCACCGCCGACGCCGCGTTCGACTAGAAGGCGGCTGATCATGCAGAACCCCACCGCCGTCGTTGAGATGGCCACCGGGCCGGAAACCCTTACGGCCCTGCAGGAAACGTTGGACGAGGTCTGGTCGACGCACACCGTTCCCGACGGAACCCGGATGTCCATGGACCTGGCGGTCGGAGAGATCGGCGCCAACATCATCGAGCATGCCGGGGGCGGCGAGTCGGTGCGGCTGCGGATGGAGGTCACCGTATCGCCCACCGAAGTGATCGCCACCCTCATCGACGACGGCGGGCCCTCGCCGGTCGACCTCAGCAAGGTGCAATTGCCAGACGACCTCGCGGAGAGTGGCCGGGGACTCGCCATCACGCTGAGGGTGCTCGACGAGCTGTCCTACCGGCGCGAGGAGACCGGGAATCGTTGGACGCTGGTGTCGCGTCTGCACTGACCGCGGTCACGGCCTAAACGTCACGCCGCCGTCCACGCTGATCGTCTGTGCGGTGATGAAGCTGCCGTCATCGGAGAGCAACAGCGCGGCCAGGGCGGCGACGTCGTTCGGGGTCCCGAACCGGGATTTGATCATCTGCCGTGCGCGGGCCTGTTCGACGACGCCGTCGGGCATCGGCTGTTCGTCGAACTTGTAGTGCCAGACCAAGCCGGGCGCGAGCGCGTTGCACCGGATGCCCTTCGGCCCGTACCGGCGGGCGATGTGGCGCATCAGCGCCAACTCGGCCGCCTTGCTCATCGCGTAGGACACCCGGGTGCTGGCGCCGTTGTAGGCGTCGATGGAGGCCGTGAAGATGATCGAACCGCCGCCGCTGTCGAGCATCGCCGGAATGGCGTGCTTGGCGCAGATGACGAAGCCGCGGGTGTTGACACGCATCACCTCGTCGAACGCGTCGAGCGGAAGCTCCACGACGCCGCCGGGCAGATACGCGTCCGCCGCATTGGTGAAATTCACATGCATGCCGTCGAGGCGCCCGAAGGTGTCGACGGCCAGCGCGACGGCCGAGATCACCGACTGCTCGTCAGAGCCGTCCAGGTGTGTCCCGCGGACCGTTCGGGACCGACCTCGGCGACCACCCGTTCCGCCAGGTCAGCGTCGATATCGCCGATCACGAGGCGGGCTCCCTCGTCGGCGAACCTGCGGGCCAGTCCGTTCCCGATGCCGCCGAGCCCGGCGACGATGATGACCTTGTCCTCGAGCATTCTCGTCACGTCTGGAGATCATCCTCCCTGGCCGGGCGGCCTCCTTCGCCGATCGGCATGGATTGCGGCCAATGTAACGATTTGATATACAACCCTGCGTGGGACGGCACTCCGTAGCCAAGAAGCGGCGCACCTCACCGTTGGGCGTGGCTGCAGTCCTCGCCCCGGCAGCGTTCTTCTTCGCGGCCGGGGGAGACGTCCACCTCCAGGCCCGGCCCGCTCCCGAGGTCAAGCCCGTCGTCGAAGAACCCGCCGACGCCCAGCCATGCTGCCTGGAGATCGTCGCGGCGCCGGTCGTGCCAGCGGCCTCGGTCGGGCATATCAGCCTCGGCGTCGCACCCGACCCCATGGTCGCGGCGGCCCGATACCGCACCGTGGACCGGTCTCTTCCGGTCGGCATCGCCCCCGAGCGCGGCCTGCAGGTGAAGACGATCCTGACGTCCCGCGCGATCAGTGAGGCTTTCCCGGAGATCAGCAATATCGGTGGTGTGCGGCCGGATTCGCTGCGGTGGCATCCCAACGGCCTCGCGCTCGACGTGATGATCCCCAACCCCAGCAGTGCCGAGGGGATCGCCCTGGGCGACGAGGTCGTCTCCTACGTGTTGCGCAACGCGAAGCGCTTCGGCCTGCAGGACGCGATCTGGCGCGGGGTGTATTACACGCCCGATGGGGCGCAGCGGGGCGGCTACGGCCATTACGACCACGTCCACATCACGACTCGTGGTGGCGGTTACCCGACGGGGAACGAAACCTACCTGCGCTGAGCCTCGCCGCCGAACGGGCACGAGGGTGGCAATCCGTGCTGTGTGAGCAATCTGACAGTTTGCTGGAAATCGCGAGGTGGAAGCCTGTGAATTTCCTCCAGCAAACAACCTGAGGCGACTGGCGCCGCCGACGTCGCGCTGACGTGTGGGAATGCTCGGTTAATATTTCCACCAGTAAATAAGCACACTTATTTTCAGGGGTGGGAATCTCATGCGCAGTTGGAGCGCGAAACCGGAGGGGGCCCGCGCGCGCAGGCGCAGGCTGAACCGTGGAAACGGCAAAAGGCTCGCGCTGGCGGGTGTCATCGCGACGACGTCTTTGGCGATGATCTTGACTCCGTCGATGGCTAATGCGGCGTCTTCGCAGACCTACTTCGTGGGCGTTCCGGACTGGTTGCCGATCGGCGAAGGTGCGAAGCTGCCGAACGACCCGGTCGCGATCAACAACGCGATGGTGGCCGCGAAGGACCGCAACCCGCTGGTGGCGTGGGGTCTGGGCCCGGTCGACCTGAAGCCCGTATGGGTGAACTGGTACACGCCGGTCAACCCGCTGGATCCGACGGACCCGGGTCAGGAGCAGTACTACACGCCGGGTGAGTGGGGCCAGACCGGATCGCACCCGGTGACGGTCAACGAGCCCAACCCGTTGTACGACGACGCCTACGACCTCGCGTACGACGGCGGCTACAAGGTCGCCCGCGCGGCGTACATCGCCAAGGCCTCGGAAGACGCCTCGACCAAGGCGTACAACCAGAAGTACAGCGAGGTGTACACGCGGAAGTACGACGAGTACATCGATAAGTACTGCAAGGTCATCTGTAACCCGAAGAAGCCGCCGAACGAGATGAAGAAGCTCGCCGACGCTTTCGCGAAGACGGAAGCGGCGATCGAGGCCACCAAGGCCGCCGCCACGGCTGCCCAGAACGCGGCGAAGGATCCAAAGATCGCGGCCGCCGCCGACACAGCGGCGCACAGCGCCGGGTTGGCTGCCGCACTCGCCGCCGTGACGAACATCCCGCAGACGATCGAATTCACCACGGACGTACCGGAATTCGGTTGGAAGAAGGACGGCTACTGGACCACGACGACTTCGGGGCAGTGGGTGGCGTCGCCTGAGGACGTCGCCGCGCTGCCGACGGTGGGCCAGCTCGCCTACCTAGCGCGCGCGGTGGAGAACGGTGACCTCAGCGCCCTGGCGCCGGTCCTGAACTGGACCGCTTATCTGACCAACGTCAACCTCATCGCCTACGGCGACGGGGCGATCGCGGCGGGTGCGGCCTACCAGGCCTTCATCGACAGCGCCAACGGCAACACCCACGAGGGGTACAACCCGTTCACCGTGGGCGATCCCGAGACCGGGCCTCGCAAGATCCGTCTCACCTTCGGCGACGGCAAGGTCACGGTGACGCGAACCGACACCACCAACAATCCGCTCGAGATCCCGCTGCCGGGCGACCTCGACTTCCCGGATGCGCCTCCGGTCGGATGGGAGACGGTGCAGGAAGGTGGCGTCATCGACGTCACCCTGCTGTCACTGCTGCTGGTGCGTAATCCCGGTCGGCCCAACGGCGGTCTGTATTCACGGTTCGCGCCGATGTGCGAAGAGCTCACCGGCGTCAACCCGGTGACCCCCGACCGCCAGGACGTCCTGCCGGAAGGCTTCGACCCGGACCTGATCACCAAACTGCTGACCGGAAATGCCGGCGATATCAGCTTCGACGAGCTGGGCAACCTGCAGAGCGTGATCGAGTCGGTCGACGGCGAACCGATCATCGTCACGGTCAAGGCCGACGTCGGGTGGCAGTACGACCTGATGTCCGACGCCCCCGCAACCGCCAACCCGATCGCATGGGCCAACTCCCTCGCATCGGCGGTGCTGCTGACCAACCTGCTGACCGGGGTCGACTTCGGAAACCTCGGTGCGGGTGGGTATGTCGGCCCCGACGGCACGATCTACTACACGCTCCCGGTCGAACAGCTGCCGCTGTTGGCGTTGCCGCGCCTGGCTTCGGCCGCTCTCGGGCTGGCTACCGGGGAAGACATCAACACCCCTGTGGCCGACGCGCTGGAGCCGGTGCTCAAGATGCTGGTCAACATCGGTTACAACGACGTCGTGCGCAACGCGGACGGGACCTACACCCGCACGCTCGACAAGTTCGGTGAGCCGACGCTGTTCGGCACGCCCACGCTGACGCCGGCTCAAATGGCGCTGCTGCCAGGTGATTTCGTCCGGCTCCTGGGTGCGGGCGTGGGCGACGAGCTGACCGATGTGTTGACGCGCGCGGTCACGCGGATCGTCGAGCGGACGAACGTCGGGCTGAGCACCGAGCAGCGCGCTCAACTGAACGCGATGCTGGCGACGCCGGGCACGATCATGAAGACCGTCAGTGCGCAAGTCGGCCAACACGTTTCGACCGTCGCGTCCGCAGTCGAGCGGCAGACGCCCGACCTGCCGTCGCCGAGCCAGGCGGAACTGGGTGCGCAGCAGCGGGAGGTCGGCCGAGGGGTTGCCACCGTGCGGGATGGGGTCAACGAGGCGGTCGACGGTGTGAATTCGGCCGCGGAGGACCTCAAGCGCGCGGCGGGCTCGACCGCGAGCCCCGACAAGGAGGCGCCCTCGGCCGTCGACGGTGGCGCCAACAAGGCGACTCCCGAGTCGCGCTACGGCGGCACCAAGAAGAACGACGCGGACGGCGGCGCGAACAAGTTCACGCCAGGGACCATCGCCAGGGTGCCGGGATCGAGTGCCGCGAACGCCGACAAGGACGCCGCCACAGGCGTCACCGAAGCGGACGGTGACAGCGGCAACACGACCGACAGCGGCAGCGACAAGAGCGGCGACAACGGCAGCGACGGGGGCGGCGACGACTGAGGCCGTCCCCGGGGCGGCGGAACCTCAGTGGTGTCCGCCGTCCTGCTGCTGGCTGTCGGCCGGGGCGGGCTGGACGTTCGACACCCCGGGCGCGGCGGGCGCAGGCACGCAGGTAGGCGTGCCGTCGACGATGGATTCGCTTCCGTAGCACGCCGGTTCGGCGACCGAATGCGCTGAGGCACCGCCAAGCGCGGCGACGGCAAAGGCCGCGGCGAAAGCGACACCGAGAGCGGCTATACCGACGCGTCGGCTAACAGAATTTGATGAGTCGAACACGCGACACCTCCTTCGACAGCCTCGGCGCGAAAGCATGGCTAATACGAGGCGCTCACTGCGAGGCTGTATCGAAGACTATCGCCGCCATGCGATCCCGTACCGGCAATTGACATGTATGCCGAAATTCGGGGCTCCGCTGTGAGTTCGGGCCTGTGAACAAACCGTGACAAGCCTTGTCTTGATCTTCGCGGGGGAGTTCGATTGAAATCTTCCGGGAAGTCCTCGGCGACCCTTCCAGCCGGGAGAGGCGGGCACCGTCATGGCCGACAACCTCACGCCGCATTTCGAAGAAGTCCAGGCGCACTACGACTTGTCCGACGACTCTTCCGCCCCTTCCTCGACCCACGATGACCTACAGCTGCGCGTACTTCGACCGCCGCCGTGACATCTCGCTCGAATAGGCGCAGATCGCCGAGGGACCTGTCCTTGGGGAAGCTGGGGCTGCGCTTTCGAGCACTTCGGCTACGACCGCTACGACGACTTCTTCCAGATGGCCCACCGCGTCATGTCCGACGACGGTGTGATGCTGCTGCACACGATCACCATGTTGACCGCGGAGCAGATCGTCGAGCACGGGCTTCCCCTGTCCGACGAACAGGCCAGCTTCAACGGGTTCATCGCGAGGGAGATCTTCCCCGGCGGCCAGCTGCCGGCGATCGAGATGGTCGAATTCCACGCGACGAAAATGGGTTTCACGATGACGCGGAGGCGGTCGCTGCGACTGCACTACGCCAGGACCCTAGACCTCTGGGCCTCGGCGCTGGAGTCGCATCACAGCGAGGCCGTCGCAATACAGTCCGAGGAGGTCTATCAGCGCTATATGCGGTATCTGACCGGTTGCGCCAAGGCTTTTCGTGACGGGTACATCGACGTCAACCAGTTCACGCTGAAGAAGTGAGCGGCCGCGTGAACTGTCGTTTCCGGTGACGGCGCGAAATCCACTGTCCCCGAAGACGCGTCAGTTCAGTTTCTTCAACTGGAACGGGGTCTGCGTGACGATTCCGCCCGCGCAACCGTAATTCGAGTCCGACGACAGCACGCCGCCGAGCGTTGTCGGGTCCACCGCTATGGACACCACTGCCGGCTCGTAATGGCCGTCGTCACAGGTGAGACCGCCCGGCTTGGACACGGTGAAGAGCCAGCGGCCACCGGTCAGCGTCGTGGGAGTGACCCAGCCCTGATTGCTGGACACCGTGCCGGTGCAGCCGGCGGCGCCGCAGGTCGTCGCGAAGCTCCACACGTTGTAGGGATCGCCGTCCGTCGAACCGTAGGTGCCGTTGAGCAGCGGCGGGTCGGCGGCCGCGGTGCCGGCGAACGCGACGGCCGCGATCGCCGACGCGGTGACGGCGATGGCCAGGGAGCGGGGGACCTCAGTCATAGTGATCGCAATTTAACGGCCGTGTTAGCCCGCCGGTTGCGGCGCGTGGGCGCGAGTCCCGCTTGTGGCCATCATGAGGCCGAATCGGAATATGCGGCTACGGCGTCATCTTGCGTCGCCGCGCTGACAAGACGAAGTACATGACGGCACCGACCGCGATCACCCCGGCAGCGGCCGCGACGATGGCCAGGGGTTTGACCCACGTGCTTTCGGCGGGTGCTGCAGCCTCGTTGGTCAACTGGACCTGATATCCGGGCAGCGGACCTTGCGACGGCTGGGTGAGGCCGGGGAGTTCCTGGGTGCTGGTGACCTCGAACAGGCGCTCACCGCCCTGGGTCTTGGTCCACGTGCCCCACGCGGGGGTCTCGTCGTCGAGCAGAACGCGGTGGCCGCCGACCGTCGGATCGTCGCCGAGATCGGCCAGCTTCTTCACCCGGAACGGCTTCGACTCTCCGTCCATGTATTTCAGTTGCACGAGCACGTTCGTGAACGTCGTCGGAGGCTTGGGTTTTGGAGGCGGCGGCTGGCCGGGTGCCAGCCGGTACCCGCCACCGGAGAAGCTGCCGGTCGAGACCTTGACCGGCTTACCGGACGGGTCCCGGTTCACGGCGGTGAAGTTGTACACCCCGGGGGTGGGTGCGGTGAGCACGGCGCGCTGCAGCGGCGGGACCGAGAAGGTCCGGGTGGTGTTCCCGTACGGGTAGATGATCTGCAGCGGCGTCGGATACGGGTTCGTGAAGACCGGCCGGTACCACCTGTCATATCCGGTCCACCGCGAATTCCATTGCGACACTTGGCTCGTCCATGCCGAGGACGTGCTGGTCGTGGTGCTGGTGAACGTTTCGAGTGACTCGGTGAGTTCGGTGATCTCGGTTTCGGACGCCGCAGCCGGGTCGTCGACATCGGCGGCGTCGGCGGCGTGGGCCTCGTCGAAGTCCTCCTGCGAGGCGTCGGCGATGTCGGGTTCGGTGGTGTCGGCGTCGACGGACGGGTCGGCGATGTTCGTGTCGGGGTCACCGGGGTCACTAGGGTCGCCGGCTTCGCCGGGTTGGCCAGGCTGGTCGGGATCCCCGGCCGGGCCCGGCTCGTCGGGTGCCCCGGCGTCGGGCTCGTCGATCCCAGGGGCGGGCTCTTCGGGTACGGGCCCGGGCTCCTCCGGGGCGGGTTCCTCGAAGGCCGGCCCGGGCTCATCCGGGCCCGGCGCGGGTTCGTCTGCCGGCATCTCAGCCGGTTCGTCGAAGGACCCGTAGTCGTCGACGACCTCGGCGGAGTCAGCGTCCTCGTACGGATCGGAGAGTGCGGGCGGCGCGACGCACAGGCACATGACCGTGGCGACGGCGACCGAGGACAAGGCGAGGGCGCCGCGTCGGAACAGATCGCTGCGGGCTTCGTTCACGATTCTCCTGTCGAGTGTCACCGGCGCAGGGGCGAGGCGCGTCGACTTGCGACCCTGGCAGATTCCTCGCGCCCTAGGCAGCGGACACGCCGCCAAGATTCCCGGGGCATCTAGACGGCGGTGAGCTCGGGCAAGCCCGTTGCGTCGGAATCGGTGTCGGAGACTCGCGGAGCCGGTGACGGGAATCGGTGTCGGAGACTCGCGGAGCCGGTGACGGGAATCGAACCCGCGTTCTCAGCTTGGGAAGCTGATGTTCTGCCATTGAACTACACCGGCCTGTTTGAGCACGAAGGCTAACATCCGAGCGGCTACGCTCGTCGGGTGCTGCTCTCCGACCGCGACATCCGCGCCGAGATCGCCGCCGAGCGACTGGGCCTCGATCCGTTCGACGACTCCCTGGTCCAGCCGTCCAGCATCGACGTCCGTCTCGACAATCTGTTCCGGGTCTTCAACAACACCCGCTACACCCACATCGACCCCGCCAAGCAGCAGGACGAGCTGACCACCCTGGTCCAGTCCGCGCCGGGTGAGCCGTTCGTGCTGCATCCCGGCGAGTTCGTGCTCGGCTCGACGCTGGAATTGTGCACCCTGCCCGACGATCTCGCGGGCCGGCTGGAGGGCAAGTCCTCGCTGGGCCGCCTGGGCTTGTTGACCCATTCCACCGCGGGCTTCATCGATCCGGGTTTCTCCGGACACATCACGCTCGAGCTGTCGAACGTGGCCAACCTGCCGATCACGCTGTGGCCCGGGATGAAGATCGGCCAACTTTGCCTGCTGCGGCTCACCAGCCCCGCCGAACATCCCTACGGCAGCGCGCGGGCCGGCTCGAAGTATCAGGGTCAGCGCGGGCCGACCCCGTCGCGGTCGTATCAGAACTTCATCAAGTCGACCTGAGCGCGTTGACTCTGCGCGCAGGGCGCGCGGAAGGCGGGATTTCGCACCGTGGACGCAAAGTCAACACGAGCGCGTTGAACGCCCCGGAGCCTTTGCTCGTTGACGCGAGTAGGGTCCTAGATACCGGCGTCGGCATCCCCCGTGCCGCTAGAGGAGCCGGCCGCGGCTGATCGTCTCAGCAAATGCGGGTTCGGGCGTAACACCCGTGCTTGTGGGGACGATTAAGTACTAGTCGGTGGCTTGTGTGGCGAGAGGGGCCGATCGACGGACTAGACGTTATAGCAAACTTTTTGGAGGGGCAGTGGACATCGTACTGGGTGTATCGATGACACCTGCGACGGTCCGCATGGTGCTGGTCGAAGGCGAGAAGGCCGACGGGGCCACCGTCGACCACGACGTCTTCGATGTCAGCGGTAGCGATGGTTCAGCAACGTCGGGCGCAGCGGCCCAGGTGGTCGACGCTGTGCTCGGCACCAAGGAGAGCGCCGAGTCGGGTGGCCACGATCTGAAGGCCGTCGGCGTCACCTGGAGTGACCACGCGGAGGCCTCGCAACTGCGCGACGCGCTGGCCGCGCGCGGTATCGACGACGTCATGCTCGTCTCCGACGGGCATGCCGCCGCCTCCCTCGCCCAGGCCGTCGGGCGCGCGGTCGGTTACGACACCACCGCACTGCTTTTCATCGACCGTGACACCGCGACGCTGTCGGTCGTACAGACCGACGACGGGTCGGTGGTCAAGGTGCTCAGCAGCAGCCTGCACAGCCAGGACGCGATGGCGGTGCTCGCGGACATGGCCGCCGCCGTCGACGCCCAGGACGATCCGCCGCACGGCATGTTCGTCGTCGGTTCGGGTGTCGACGTGAGCTCGGTGAAGAGCCACATCGAACATCTGGTGAGCCTGCCGGTGCACGCCCCCGACGAGCCGGAGATGGCGCTGGCCCGAGGCGCGGCCCTCGCCGCGGCCAACGCGCCCGCGCTCGAGGCGTCCACCGTCGGACTCGCCTACTCCCAGGACCCCGACGGCACGACCGCGGGTTCGGTGTACGCCGGGCTCGCCGGGGCGGAAACGCAGCTGGCGCCGGCCGGCGGCGACGGCGCCTACCTCGGGGACTATGAGCCGGGCACCGACCTGTCGCCCGCCGCCAGCGAGGATCGCAAGCCGTTCCTGCTCTTCGGCAGCGCGATGGCGTCGATCTTCGTCGTCGGCGTTGTGGCGCTGGTGATCTCGCTGGCGGTGAGCATCCGGCCGACGGCCGACCAACGGCCCAGCCCCGGCCAGAGCGCGATCGTGCCGAGCACCGTCGCACCCGCGCCGGCGCCGCCACCCACCGAACAGGCACAGCCCGCGCAGGCACCGCCGCCGCCCCCGCAGGCCGAGACCATCAAGGCGCCCGTGCCGGTCGTCCAGCAGCAGCCCGCGCCGCAGGCGCCGCCGAGGACGGTTTACGTCGAGGCGCCGCCTCCTGCCCCGGCAGCGCCTGCGCCCGCACCGCCCCCTCCTGCCGCACCGCCGCCCGCGCCGGCACCCGTCGCGCCCGCCCCGGCCCCGGTGCCGGTGTACGTCCCGCCGGTGGTGGCGCCGCCGCAGTACTACCCGCGGCCGCAGAACCCGTGGAATCCGCCGTGGTCGCCGCCGCGGTCGGTGTGGACTCCGCCGAAGCTCCCGTCGTGGACTCCGCCGTGGCGCGATGAGCCAGAGAGGCCCGACCCGCCCAAGCAGCAGGTGCCGCCGTGGCAGAACGGCCCCGACAGCGGTTCCTCCGGCAGCCATACCGGTCGCGGGTCGAGCGACTACCCCGGCAGCAGCTCGGGTCGCTATCCCGGCAGCGGATCATCCGACAGCGGGTCGCGAGGCTCCGGCGGGTCGTCCGGCCGCGGCGGCTCGAACTGCTTCCTGGGCTTCTGCAGCTAGCTCGTAACCTGCCGTTGGCCCGGCGCTCAGTGTCGCGTAGCGGTTAGCTCATCGGGGCCGCATATCAAGGCGGTATGCGGTGCACCGTCTTCGGGACCGGTTATCTGGGAGCCACCCACGCGGCGGGGATGGCCGAGTTGGGCCACGACGTGCTCGGTGTGGACATCGACGCAGGCAAGGTCGCCAAACTCGCATCCGGTGAGATCCCGTTCTACGAGCCCGGGTTGCGAAAGATATTGAACGACAACATCGCTGCCGGTCGCCTGAATTTCACCACCGACTACGACGCGGCCGCCGGCTTCGCCGATCTGCACTTCCTCGCCGTCGGAACACCGCAGAAGAAGGGCGAATACGGTGCCGATCTGCGTTCCGTGCACGCTGTCGTCGACACGCTCGTGCCGCGGCTGAACCGATCGGCGGTGATCGTCGGCAAGTCGACCGTGCCCGTGGGCACCGCCGCCGAACTCCGGGACCGGATCCGCGAGCTCGCGCCGGGTTTGGACGTCGAGATCGCCTGGAACCCCGAGTTCCTGCGGGAGGGCTACGCCGTGCACGACACCCTGCATCCGGACCGGATCGTGCTTGGCGTGCAACGGGATTCGAGCGCAGCCGAGGCGGCGATCCGCGATCTGTACGCCCCGCTCCTGGCGCAGCAGGTGCCGCTCCTCGTCACCGATCTGCAGACCGCCGAGCTGGTGAAGGTGTCCGCCAACGCGTTTCTGGCCACCAAGATCTCGTTCATCAACGCGATCTCCGAGGTGTGCGAGGCCGTCGACGCCGACGTGACGCTGCTCGCCGACGCCCTGGGACACGACCCGCGGATCGGCCGTCGCTTCCTCAACGCGGGGCTGGGTTTCGGTGGCGGCTGTCTGCCCAAGGACATCCGCGCGTTCATGGCGCGCGCCGGTGAACTCGGCGCCAACCACGCCCTGACGTTCCTGCGTGAGGTCGACGCCATCAACATGCGTCGGCGCGGCAGGATGGTGGAACTGGCGACCATCGCATGCGGAGGATCGCTGCTGGGTGCCAACATCGCCGTGCTCGGCGCCGCGTTCAAACCCGAGTCCGACGACGTGCGGGACTCACCGGCGCTCAACGTCGCCGGGATGCTGCAACTCAACGGCGCCACCGTCAACGTGTACGACCCGAAGGCGATGGAGAACTCGCGGCGCCAGTTTCCGACGTTGAACTATTCGACCTCCGTCACCGAGGCCTGTGAACGGGCCGACGCCGTGCTGGTCCTCACCGAGTGGCGCGAGTTCGTCGAGTTGGACCCCGCCGAGCTCGCCGGTGCCGTGCGCGCGAAAGTCGTTGTCGACGGACGCAATTGCCTCGACGTCGACCGGTGGACGCGGGCCGGCTGGAAGATCCACTGCCTGGGGAGGGGCGCGGCGGCGCTCAGTCGGTAGGCTCGGCCGCGTGGAACCGATTCGTCCGGGTCGGCGGGGTGGACCGATCCGTCACCGGATCCGATGGCTGGCGGTGCACGGGTTTGTGCGCGGTGCCTCGACCTTGCTCGCCCGCCGCGGCGATCCCCAGGGCCGGATGATCGCCGATCCGAGCGTTCGGGCCGACCCGGTCGCGTTCGCCGAGGAACTGCGGGCGCGCGGACCGCTGGTGGAGGCGGCGATCGTGCACCTCACGGTCGACCACGGGATCGCCAGCGACGTGTTGCGCTCCGAGGAGTTCGAGGTGCTGCCGATCGGCTCGAACCTGCCCAAGCCGGTGCAGTGGGTGGCCAATCGCACCAAGACCGACCTGCTGCATCCGCTCGAACCGCCGTCGATGCTGGCGGTGGAACCGCCCGATCACACCCGGTACCGCAAATTGGTGTCGTCGGTGTTCACCGCCAGGGCCGTCTCCGCGTTGCGTGAGCGGGTCCGGGAGACCGCCGAATCGCTGCTGGACGAGCTTGCGGATGCCGGAACCGTCGACATCGTCGACCGCTACTGTGCCCAGCTGCCGGTCGCGGTGATCGGCGACATCCTCGGTGTTCCCGACGCGGACCGGGCGAAGGTCCTGGAGTTCGGCGAGCGCGGCGCGGCGAGCCTCGACATCGGTCTCACCTGGCCGCAGTACCGCACGGTCTATCGCAGCGTCGTGGGCTTCAACGACTGGCTGTCCGGACACCTCGAAGCGCTGCGGCGCAATCCCGGCGATGACCTGATGAGCCAGCTGATCGCGGCGTCCGACGAGGGCGCCCGGCTCAATCAGCAGGAACTGATGGCCACCGCCGGCCTGGTGCTGGCCGCCGGATTCGAGACGACGGTCAACCTGCTGGGCAACGGCATCCGGATGCTGCTCGATCAGCCGGAGCACCTCGAGACCCTGGCTCAGCGACCCGACCTGTGGCCCACCGCCGTCGAGGAGATCCTGCGGCTGGACCCGCCCGTGCAACTCACCGCGCGCAGGGCCACCAAGCACACCGAGATCGCGGGGCAGCCGATACCGCGGAACAGGGCCATCCTCATCTACATCGCCGGCGCCAACCGCGATCCCAAAGTGTTCGACGACCCGGACCGCCTCGACCTCGAGCGGGAGAACGCCGGCAGGCATCTGTCGTTCTCTGGCGGCAGGCACTTCTGCCTCGGAGCGGCCCTGGCCCGCGCCGAGGGTGAGGTCGGTCTGCGAGCGTTCTTCGAGCGCTTCCCCGACGCACGTCTGGCCGGTGCGGGCAGCCGACGCGAGACACGGGTGCTGCGGGGGTGGGCGTCGCTGCCGATCGCGTTGGGGACCGCGCGCTCGCCGATCAGTTCACCGTCCTGACCGGTTCCGATCCCTCGAGGCCGAACACGCGGCGCGAGATCGCCCTTATTCGGCGCCGACTTTGAGTACGTTCGGGGCGTGGATTTCCGAGCCGCGCTGCTCGACCAGACCCGCGAATTCGGGGAACTGATCCGCAGTGCAGACCCCTTAACACCGGTGCCGACCTGCCCCGACTGGACGCTCAAACAACTCTTCCGCCATGTGGGCCGCGGAAACCGTTGGGCCGCACAGATCATCGCCGAGCGCCGGATGTCGTCGCTGGATCCGCGCGAGGTCCGCGACGGTAAACCGCCCGACGATCCCGAGGGTGCCGCCGACTGGTTCAACCAGGGCGCGCAGCTGGTGGTCGATGCCGTCGAACGGGCCGGCGCGGCGACCAGGGTGTGGACCTTCCGCGGACCCCGGCCCGCGGGCTGGTGGATTCGCCGACGGCTGCACGAGGTGACCGTCCACCGCGCCGACGCGGCCCTGGCCGTCGGGGCCGAGTACGACCCGCCGGCGGAGCTCGCCGCCGACGCGATCAGCGAGTGGATCGAGCTGATGGTCGGCACCGGCCCGGAACCGGCACTCGACCGCGGCAAAAGCATTCACATGCACGCCACCGACGAGGGGCTCGGCCCGACAGGGGAGTGGACCATCGTGCACGACCAGGAAGGCGTCTCGTGGTCGCACGACCACAGCAAGGCCGACACCGCACTGCGCGGCAGTGCCACCGACCTGCTCCTGGCGATCACCCGTCGCCGCAAGGCCGCCGACCTCGGCATCGAGGTGTTCGGCGAGACCGCGGTCTGGGACGCGTGGTTGGAGCGCACCGGCTTCTGACGGGAGGAAGTCGGCTGCCCAGGCGTTGAATCGGCGGAACGCCGAGGCTTTCAGTTCTAACCGGTCTGCCCTGGAACCTGGTTCGGAAGTGTGACTATGGGGCCGGCTGTTGGCGGCGGCGGTGGGACCCGGGTTGCCTCGGTCGGGCCCGGGACTTGTGGTCGTTGCCCCGGGGCGGGGCCGGGAAGTTCGTAAGCCGGTATGGGCTCGCAGTAGTTTTCGCCGGTCTCGAGGTCGAGCGCCCACGATCCCCCAGCAGCCACACAGCAGGTCTCATCGGATTTCTCGTACTGTTCGTCGGTGAGTTTGCCCTCGAACCACAGGTCTTCCATCTGTTTACGGCACAGTTCGTAGTACGCATCATTGAACCCATCGTCTTTCGGTGCAGCACATACGGCGGCGGGTTCGTTGATTGCGCCGGTTGTGGTTCCGAGCAGTGCGACCGCTGCCAGCGCCGCGGCGGCCGGGAGGCGGCTCACATCTGCGCGGGTACAAAGGACGATGGATCTCATGACTGTCAACTACTTTCGTGCCGTGGCGGTCGCGATGGAGAGCTCGAGGGTCAGTCCTCCGTCATCGACATAGTTCTGCCACTGTCCGATGACATCGTTTTCGAATTCCCTACGACGGTCTTCGTTCGCTCCCAAGACGACCGCCGCGATAGGCGTGACTTTGACGTACTGCCAGAGGAATTCGACCGGCGAGGGTAGCGGCAACGTCTTGGTTGTGATCTTTACGGTCACGTCTTGAAATCGGGCAGCGTCCAGCAGTGTCCGAAGGTCGTTCTTGTGCAGTGAGAAGACCGCGCGTAGAAAACCGGACAAATCGGGGCTTATGTGCCGGCCCAGCGCTTCGCTCATGATGGCGAACAGTCGTGGCATTGAGGCCGGTGTATTAATGACGAGGCGACCACCGGGCGACAGTATTCGGCGCATCTCATGGATGGCCGCGGACGGGTCAGGCACGAACATCAGCCCGAGTTGGCACAACACCAGGTCGTAGGAGGCGTCTGGAAGCGGGAGCGCCTGGGCGTCCGCCTCCCGCCACTCGATGGGGGCGCCGTGAGTACTGGGATTACAGGCTGCGACTTCGAGCATCTCGGGGCTGAGATCCACCCCGATGACCTTCCCATCGGGCCCTACCCGTTCGGCGGCCAGGCGGGTGACAACGCCGGTTCCGCACGCGACGTCGACGACGAATTCGCCCGAGGTCGGCGCGGCTACCTCGATGAGGTCGAGCGCCAGTGGCGCGGGAATGAGCGGGACGAAGTCGCGCGAGTAGTTGTCGGCTTCTGTCCGCCGGAGGTCGCGATAGTCGAGTTTTTCAGGCATGAACAAAACGCTACGAAGCGTCCGCCGACTTCGCGTCCACCGAATGCACCATTTCGACGCGAAGGCCGTGGTCAGTTCTGACCAGTTGCGTTCACACGAGGTGTTTCTCGTACGCGTAGGCGGTAGCGGCTGCCCGCGACGACAGGCCGAGCTTGGCGAAGATGTTCTGTAGATGACGTGCGACGGTGTGCTCGCTGAGCACGAGGTTGGCGCCGATTTCCCGGTTGGTCTTGCCCGCGGCGACAAGCCGCAGCACCTCGCATTCGCGCGGGGTCAAGGTGCCTGCCAACCGTCGCGGAGCGTCGACCAGGGTGGTCAGACGGTCCAAGTCGGGTAAAGCGCCCAGCCGCTCGAAGACGTCGTGCGCGGCATCGAACTCCATTGCCGCAGCCTCGGAGTCGCCGACCCGTTGGCAGGCGAGGCCGGTCTGGACGCGCGTCCGGGCGGCTTCGTAGGGCATCGCCAACTCTCGCCAACCCCCCGATGCGCGGTGCAGGGCAGCAATCGCCCCAGCGGCGTCGCCCTCGGCAAGCAGCGTCGACCCGTCGGCGTGAGCGGCGATCGCGCGCAGGAACGGAGCGTCAATGGTCTCGGCGAGCTCGGACAGTTCGTCAGCGCTTGTCCGCGCCGCCGCGACGTCGCCCGCACTGAGCATTATTTCGACATGAGCGGCCAGGGCCGACGGCCGGCCAAAGGGGTCTGGGCTTTCGTCCACCGCCCGGCGGATCGCGGTTGTCGCTGCGTCGAGCTTACCCTCCGCCATTCGGAGTAAGGCCAAGCCGGGCAACGGCTCTCGTCCGCACCTGTGTGCCTGTCGGTAAGCCGCCGCTGCGGCACCATATTCCCCGCGCAGCCTATGTAGCTCGCCTTGCTGGTAGGCGGCCAGCCCCAAGGTAGGGTGTGGCGTCGGGTGTGACAGGTGTTCGCAGGCCTGACGGGCCGCGGTCGTCGCCTTGGACCACTCGCCATGAATCTGCAGGATCTGCGCGCGGTGTACCAGGCATTGGCCGCGGTAGGGAACCAGGCCAGGTTGGGTGTCACACCAATTGCTCAATGCCACGGTCCACTCGGTTGCCCGCCGCAGGTCGAATACACCCATGCACGTCTCGATGACGGCGCAATAAATGATTCCCGCGGGTATGGGCGACACTTCGCCCGCGGTGACGCTCACCATCGCTTCGTCGAGCAGCGCCACACCCCGCGCCGTCTCACCGCGGGTGACCGACGCCTGGCCCTGACCCAACCGAGCGAGGGCCGCCAGGTCCGAGTCGGCGAACCGGGCCGCGATTTGGCCGGCCTCAGCGAACAGCGCAAACGATTCGTCGGAATCTCCACCTGTCCACGATTGAAGGGCCGCAGCCACGAGTAGGTAACCGCGGGCGGCGCAATCCAGATCGCCGTCCTCCAGGAGCCGACCTATCCGCGCAAGCCATCCACCGCCGCGAGCGCCATTGCCTGCAAGCAGCTGGGTGAGCGCTAGCCAGAACCCGCATTCGGCAGCACGACCGGGATTGTCATGTGCGAGGTACGCGGCATAGGCCCGCTCCCAGGCCTGAGCGCTCTCGTCGTCCTTACCCAGCAGGTAGGTCGCGATGGCCAGCCGTTCGAGATCGTCGGCGTCGAGCAGTTGCCTCGCGGCGCAGAGACGCTCGTGGACTTCGCTCCACGCTCGGCGTTCAAAGGCGTTCCGCGCCCTGTCGGTGGCCGCCGCCATCGTCCCAGTCTTGCGCATCTTGAGGCGACACAGGGGCGGAAGGCCGACCGGGCGTCGCCAGGACCGTGGCGATGCCCGTCGTCAGCGGCACCGACAGGGCCAGCGCGATGCCGCCCACCGCCGAACGGGCGATCTCGATGGCCACACTCTCGCTGGTGAGAACATCGCCCAGCGTGCGGTTGGCCACGCTGAACAGCAGCAGCAACGGCAACGCGCTGCCCGCATACGCCAGCACCAGCGTGTAGACCGTGCTCGCGATGTGGTCCCGTCCGACGCGCATCGCGCCGAGGTAGATCGCCCGCCGCGAGCTGCCTTCGAGCTGGCCCAGCTCGAACACCGTCGAGGCCTGGGTGACCGTGACGTCGTTGAGCACGCCGAGCGACCCGATGATGAACCCGGCGAGCAGCAGACCGGTGATCGAAACATCGCCCAGATACGCGGCGACCTCGTTGTTCCGATCCTCGGACAGGCCGGTCAAGTGCGCCAATTCGATTGCGCCCCAGGACAGGAACGCGGCGAGCAGTAGCGACGTGAGCGTCCCGAGCAGCGCCGCGCTTGTTCGCAGGCTCACGCCGTGCGCCAGATAGATGACGGCGTAGAGGATCAGCGACGAGGCCACCAACGCGACTGGAACGGCAGCGGCGCCGTCGCGCAACGCCGGCAGCATGAACACCACGAGAACGAGGAACGCGATCACGATGCCAATCAGCGCGCGGATCCCCCGCCATCCGGCGACCAGCGCCACCACCACGGCGAACGCCGCGGCGAGCGCGACGAGCGGCCAGGTGCGTTCGTAGTCGTAGAACGAGTAGGTCGTGGTCCCGGAGGCGTCGACCTGACGGGTGATTCTGACCTGATCACCGGCGGCGAGGTTGGGTTGGCCGGGGCCGCCGCTGAATTCGAGCAGGGTCGTCGCACCCTTGTTGGGTCCGGATTCGATGGCGATCAGCGCCCGCACGCACTCGGCGCCCACCCCCGCTGCGGGGACGGGATCGGCGGTGAGGACCTTTCCGACCGACGGGCTGCCGCACGTCGCTGTGCTGCTCGACCGGACCAGCCCGGCTTCGGTGGTCACCGCGCCGCCTTCGGCGTTCTGGAACGGCAGCGGGATGTCGGTCTTCTGTTGACTCGGCCACAGCAACCCCGCTCCGGCCAGCACGGCCACGCCGATCGCGATCAGCAGGCCGACGACGACCTTCGCGGCGATCGGCCCCAGCGGTGCCGGGCGGGACGGAGTGTGTGAATGCGCGTGCGAGTGTGTCACAGCGCCACAGTAGAGGGGCGCCGCCGATCTCCGGCGCCCCGTCGTCAGCCGTCGATGTCGACCCGGATCGTCAACAGGTCGGTGCCGAAGGCGCGGTTGACGAGCCCGCCGAGCCCGGGCAACCGCGCGTTGCGGGCGTGGGCGTCGTCGTCGGGCATCGGGTATGCGCGTCCGGTGCGCCACCGCCCGTCGATGCGCAGCCGGACGGCGTTGTGCGCCTTGATGTTGCGGACGTAGTCCGCGGACTCGCCGTTCATCGACACGAACCAGAACGTCCTGCCCTCCAGACGGCCCGAGACCGGTGTCCGGTGCGGTTTACCGCTGACCCGGCCGGTGGTCTCCACCACGGCCTGCGACTGGATCCGCTGCGCGAACGGATTGACGCGGCGATGGATGGCGTCAAGCAGACGGCGAGTGTCCACGATTCATTGTCGATAGCTTGCCAGGAAGTTGCCCAGCCGCTCGATGGCGTTGGCCAGATCGCGGGCCCAGGGCAGCGTCACGATGCGCAGGTGATCCGGTGTGGGCCAATTGAACCCGGTGCCCTGGGTGACGAGGATCTTCTCCTGCAGGAGCAGGTCGAGCACCAGCTGCTCATCGTCGACGATGTTGTAGACCTCGGGATCGAGGCGGGGGAACGCGTACAGCGCACCCTGGGGCTTCACGCACGACACCCCGGGGATCTCGTTGAGCATCTGCCAGGCCACGTCGCGTTGTTCCAGCAGCCGGCCGCCCGGCAGTACGAGGTCGTCGATGCTCTGATGTCCGCCGAGAGCGACCTGAATCGCATGCTGCGCAGGCACATTCGGGCACAGCCGCATGTTCGCGAGCAGGCTGATGCCCTCGATGAAGCTGGCGGCGTTCTCCTTGGGGCCGGTGATCACGAGCCAGCCCGAGCGGTAGCCGGCGACCCGGTAGGCCTTCGACAATCCGTTGAAGGTCAGCGTCAGGACGTCGGGCGCCACCGACGCCATCGCGATGTGCTCGGCGCCGTCGTAGAGGATCTTGTCGTAGATCTCGTCGGCGAGCAGCATCAGCTCGTGTTTGCGCGCCAGATCCGCGATCTGCGTGAGGATTTCGCGGCTGTACACCGCGCCGCTCGGATTGTTCGGGTTGATCACGACGATCGCCTTGGTGCGCTCGGTGATCTTGGACTCGATGTCAGCGACGTCGGGCATCCAACCCTGGGTCTCGTCGCACAGATAGTGCACCGGGGTGCCACCCGCCAGCGAGGTGCACGCGGTCCACAGGGGATAGTCCGGCGCGGGGATCAGCACCTGGTCGCCGTTGTCCAGCAGCGCCTGCAGCGTCATCTGGATCAACTCGGACGCGCCGTTGCCGAGATACACGTCGTCGACGTCGAACCGGGGGAACCCGTCGACGAGTTCGTAGCGGGTGAACACCGCGCGCCGGGCGGGCATGATGCCCTTGGAGTCGGAGTACCCCTGGGCATACGGCAGCGCCTGGATGATGTCGCGCATGATCACGTCCGGCGCCTCGAAACCGAACGGCGCGGGATTGCCGATGTTCAGCTTGAGGATGCGATGACCCTCGGCTTCGAGCCGAGACGCGTGCTCGTGCACCGGTCCGCGGATCTCGTACAGGACGTCCTGCAGCTTCGATGACTGCGTGAACGTGCGCTGCCGCGGTCCGTGTCCGGCGGCATGGATCGGCACGTGGTGGGTGGTCACGACCTCCATGCTCTCATTTCTGTCCAGCGATTAACGAAAATCGCCGGTCAACGGCTCAGCGCTTGCCCGGAGGCCGCGCACCCCTGGCGATGCCGAGGCCCTTCACCGGGGGTGGTTCGGGCTTGTCTCCGTCACCGCCGCCGGAAGGCTCAGGGGCAGCGCCGGATTCGCCGTCGCCCTGCGGCTCCGGTTGTGCGGCAGCGGGTTTCGGTGCGGCGGCAGGTTGTGCGGGGGCGGCCGACTTCTTGGCTCCAGGCCGGCGTGCGCCCGGCGCGATTCCGAGGCCCTTCACCTCGGGCTCGGGCTTGCTCTCCAGGCCGCGATCCGAGTCGGCGGTGTCGGTCTTGGCGCCCGGCGCCGCCTTGTCGGGGTCGACGTTCGGCGGCTGGGTGACGGTCGCCTCGCCCTCGTTCGGTGACGCCGGCTGGGCCTTCTTCTTCGCGCCGGGTCGCTTCGCGCCCGCCGCGATGCCGAGACCCTTGACCTCGGGCTCCGGCTTGGCCGCGGCTTCCTGCTGGGCTTCGGGCTTGGCCTCCGCCTCGGCAGGCGCGGCCTGCGCGGCGGGGGCGCCCTTCTTGGCACCGGGGCGCTTGGCGCCGGCGGCGATGCCGAGACCCTTCGCGGGTGGCGCTGCGGCAGCGGGCTTTTCGTCGGCGGCGGGCTTGGCCTCCGCGGCACCGGCGGCCTTCTTGGCGCCCGGACGCTTGGCCCCTCCCGCGATGCCGAGCCCCTTGACGGGCTTGGTCTCCGCCGGCTGAGCCGGCGCTTGCGCCGACGTCGCGGCCGCGGGTTCCGGCTCGGGTTCCGCCTCGGCCGGGGCCTCTTTCGCGGGGGCCTCGGCGGCCAGCTTCGCGGCGCGCTCCTCGGCCTCTTTGGCGGCGGTGCCCTTCTCCGGCAGCGTGATGGTGCTCTTGTCGAGCGAGCCCAACAGCAGCTGCGCCACGTCGAGCACCTCGGCCTTCTCCACCTCGCGGGCGGCCGAGACCTCGTCGACGCCGTCGGTGATCATCACGCGGCAGAACGGGCAACCGGTCGCGATGGTCGAGGCGGTGTCCATCGCCTCCTCGGTGCGCTCGGTGTTGACGCGCTTGCCGATGTGCTCTTCCATCCACATCCGCGCGCCGCCGGCGCCGCAGCACAGGCCGCGGTCGGCGTGGCGCGGCATCTCGGTCAGCTTCGCCCCGGAGGCCCCGATGAGCTCACGCGGAGCCGAGTACTCCTTGTTGTGCCGGCCCAGGTAGCACGGGTCGTGGTAGGTGATGTCCATCCCACCGTCGGCCGGGGTGACGGGGATGAGTTTCTTGTCGCGCACCAGCCGGTTCAACAGCTGGGTGTGGTGCAGCACCGTGAAATTGCCGCCGACCTGCGGATACTCCCGGCCCAGCGTGTTGAAGCAGTGCGGGCAGGTGACGACGATCTTGCGGTCGACCCGTTCGACGCCCTCGAACAGCTCGTTGAGCGTCTCGACGTTCTGCGCGGCCAGCTGCTGGAACAGGAACTCGTTTCCGGAGCGGCGGGCCGAGTCGCCATTGCAGGTCTCGCCCTCGCCGAGCACCAGGTACTTCACGCCCGCGGCGGCCAGCAGCTCGGCGACGGCCTTGGTGGTCTTCTTCGCGCGGTCCTCGTAGGCGCCGGCGCATCCCACCCAGAACAGGTACTCGTAGCCGTCGAACGACTCGACGTCCTTGCCGTACACCGGGACGTCGAAGTCGACCTCGTCGATCCAGTTCGTGCGGTCCTTTGCGTTCTGGCCCCAGGGGTTCCCCTTGGTCTCCAGGTTCTTGAACAGCACGCCGAGCTCACCGGGGAACTCGGATTCCATCATCACCTGGTAGCGGCGCATGTCGACGATGTGGTCGATGTGCTCGATGTCGACCGGGCACTGCTCGACGCAGGCGCCGCACGTCGTGCACGACCACAGCACGTCGGGGTCGATCACACCGCCCTGTTCCTCGGTGCCCACGAGCGGGCGCGTGGCCTGCTCCGGGCCCGAGCCCAGGATGCGCTCGAAGCCGGACTCGGGAACGTGCTCGTGCGAATGCTTCTCGGACGCCTTCTCGCCGCGCAGTTCCTCACCGAGACCGCCCTCGGGCGTGTTCTCCAGCGGCGTCTCCTTATCGCCCAGGATGTAGGGCGCCTTGGCGAACAGGTGGTCGCGCAGGTTCATGATCACGAGCTTGGGCGACAACGGCTTACCGGTGTTCCACGCCGGGCACTGCGACTGGCACCGACCGCACTCGGTGCACGTGGTCATGTCGAGGTAGGCCTTCCACGTGAAATCCTCGATCTTGCCGCGGCCCAGCACCGCGTCCTCCGGCGGATCCTCGAAGTCGATTTGCTTGCCCTCGTACTCGACCGGCAGCAGCGGGCCGAGTCCGTCGGGCATCCGCTTGAACGTGACGTTGATGGGCGCTAGGCCGATGTGCAGGTGCTTGGAGTGCAGCACGATCAGCAGGAAGATCAGCATCACCGCGATGTGCAGCAGCAGCGCGATTGTCTCGATCCATTCGTTCGCGGGCTCACCCAGCGGATGCAGGGCCCAGCCCATGAACTGCGAGAAGAACGCGCCGTTGCCGTACGGCAGCGCGCCGGTGTTCACCGCGGCCCCGCGCACCAGCGCGTAGGTCCAGATGACGTTGAAGATCATGAACAGGATCAGCCAGGCGCCGCCGGTGTGCGACCCGTAGAAGCGGGAGTCGCGGCCGTGCTGCTTGGGTTCCTGCATCACGCGGATGATCGCGAACGTGATGATGCCGAGCAGCACCGCGACGGCGAAGAAGTCCTGCAGGAAGCCCAGGGCGTCCCAGCGGCCGATGAATGGGATGTGGAAGTCGTGGTCGAACAGCAGGCCGTACGCCTCGAGGTAGACCGACGCCAGGATGAAGAAACCCCACATCGTGAAGAAGTGGGCGAGACCGGGCAGCGACCACTTGAGCAGCCGTGTTTGCCCGAAGACCTCTTCGATCTGCGTGGTGATGCGCTTGCCGAGGTTGTCCTTGCGGTTGTTCTCCGGGCTGGTGGGCGCCCCGGAGCGGATCAGCGACACCAGCCAGAGCACGCGCTTGGCGGCGAAGACCAGCACAAGGGCCGTCAGCCCCAGCCCGACGACGAGCCTGATCAGCATCTGCGTATCCACCGCGCGCCTCCCGTTCTCAAGTTACCCAAGAGTAACTTATCGTTAGTTACCCGTCGGTAACTTAACTCGTGGCCTGCTCAAGCCCGGGGGTCATAGTTGCATCTCCAAGGGAAACGCCGCTACGAAGGTTGTCCTAACTACGCACCGTCGGTCGGGCTGGACTCGTCGGGCACGGTGGCGGTACCCGTTTGGTCACCGCTCGAATCCGGGTCGACGGGGTCCGTATCGGCGGGCGGTTCGCCGTTCCCGGGGCCGGGATCGATCGGCGGCGGATCGGCCGATGGCGGGGTCTCCGGCTCCGGCTCCGACACCGGCGGGGTCTCGGGTTCCGGCGGCGTCGGGGTTTCGGGTTCGGCCGGCGACGGAGTGGTGGTCGGGGGAGCCGTGGTGGGCGGTGGCGCGCTCGGGGCCGCCTGCGTTTGCGGCAGCGTCCGCGGGGCGCGTTGCTGCGGTGCGGAAGACCGTTGCGCCGGTTGCACGACGATCGTGGTGAATTGGGGGGCCTGCGACGCCGGGGGTGCTGGAGCGGGAGCCGGCGCCGCAGGCGTGGGGGGTGGTGCGTTCTCGGGAGTGAGGGAAGTCGCCGCATCGACCGGGGAGACGGTGTCGTCGCGCAACTGCATCGCGCCGAACAGTGCCGTCGTGATCATCGCGGCGGCCGCGGCGAGGCCGAACAGGACCAGCGGGGACCGTCGCGGTCGCTCCTCGTCCTGCCACTCCTCGTGTTCGAAGTGGAGGTCGGGTCGGGAACCGGTGTAGGGCAGAGGCTCGTCCTCCTGGTCGTCCTCGGACCACGCCAGCGGGCCGATCGCCGTCGGCGCGGGGGTGGGCGCCGGCGTGGGCGTCAGCGTCGTGGCGGGCTCCACGACTCGCCGACGCTGGGCGATCAGGGCGGCGCCGACGGCCGCGGCCAGCTGCGGTTGCGCTGTCGTGACCACGGGCACGCGCAGGTGTTCGGACAGCTGCTGGGTGAGCATCGGAATCCGCGCACCGCCGCCGACCGTCGCCACCGCCGTGACCGCGGCGACCGGGACGCCGTAGCGTTCGAGCGTCTCGTCCACGGCGGCGAGGAAGTCGGTGACCGCGGGCCGGATCCGGTTCTCCAATTCGGCGCGGGTGACGCGGACCTCGGCGTGGTGGCCGGGCAGATCGACAGGTATGGCCGTCGCGGTGTGGGCCGACAACCGCTCCTTGGCGGCGCGGCATTCGTCACGCAGGCGCACCAACGAGCCGACGACGGCCGTCCCCGACGGATCGGCGCCGGAGGGCAACGAGGCCATCACCTGGGTCAGCAGGGCCTGATCGACGAGATCGCCGGACAGGTCCGCGAATCGGACGGTCTCGCCGACCACCTCGTGGCCGGACGAGGCGTTCGCGAGCGTGATGTTCGTTCCTGTGCCGCCGAAGTCGCACAGCACGACGACACCGCGGGACGGCAGGCCCGGGTCCGCGTCCAGCGTCGCCAACGCCGCGGTCGCATCGCTGAACGTCGGCACGTCATCGCCGAGGGCGTGACGCAACGTGTCGGCGACCGACGCGCGCCAGTGCGCGGGAACCGCCACCGCCATCTGCGGGTCGCCGGTCGGCTGCCGGAGCCCGCTGAGCGCCTCGGCGAGGAGCCGTTCGGGGCGGTGGGCCGAGCCGTCGGGGGCGATGAGGGGAACCGGATCGCCGATGCGGTCGACGAAGCCGGTGAGCCGCTGCCCGTTCAGCGTCAGCTCGGAAGGCCGGATCACCGCGGTGTGTCCGTCGCGAGTCGCGGTGAGGTTTGTCGCGCCGACCGATACACCCAGCGGCCGGTCCTCAGTTGCCTGGTGGTTGAACATGGGATGACGCTAGGTCGCCGAGCGGGCCCGCGGATCCGGCGACGGACCCGTCGTCGTCGGCGCCGGTTAGGGGATTGCCGTTAGGGGATGGCGACGCGTTGGGGGATCACGGCTGCGGCGCCAACATGGCCCGCAGCATCGACAACATCTCCGACCGGGATTCCGCGCCGAGACGACGGCGGATCCGAGCGACGTGGTGCTCGACCGTCTTCGCCGAGATGAACAGCTGCGCTCCGATGTCGCGGTAGGGCATCCCGAGCAGGAGCAGCTCGGCGACCTCACGCTCACGATCGGACAGCCGCGACGGCATGGGCCGTGCCGAGCCCGCCCGCGCGGGCTCGGGGACCGAGGGCTGGTCGGCGCCGGGAGCCTCGTCGACCGCGACGGCCTGCTTGAGGTCCCGTGCGAGCTGCAGCATCGCGCCCGATACCCGGCCGTCGGGGGCCTGCAGCGCGGCCTGACCGGCCAGCCGGGTGGCATCCCAGGTGAGGCCGACCTGCGCTAGCAGCCGGGCTGCCGCGGTCACCTCGTCGGTATCGACGTGATTGGCCAACACCCGCAACCAGGTACGGCCCGCGGTGGCCAGCGTCTTGGCGAAGGCGCTGCGCCCGGCCGCCGCTGTCAGCGCTTGACCGTGCGGGGCGACCGCGTCCGGGGAGTTGGCCAGGATGCCCGCGTGTACGCCGGCCCAATGCAGCGGAGCCGACCACAACACGGGATCGCCCAGCGAGCCGAGCAGGGCGAAGGCCTCGTCGATGGTGTGCTGCAGCCGATCGACCTGGCGCATGCGCGAAGCGGCCACCCACAATTCGCCGAGCGGCAACAGGGAGAAGAGATCCATCGAGTACTCGGCGAGCACCTCCACCGCCGAATACCAGTGCTTCTGCACGGCCCCGGTGTCGCCGCTGCGCCGGGCGATCGCGGTCTGCAGCGCCGCCGCCCACAGAGCGTCACGGCGATGAAGCGGGGCGGTGTCGGCGTCGGCGTTCGCGATCGCGACGTCGGCCGTCGCTGCGGACAGCTGCCCGTCCTGCATGCGGACCCAGCCCAGCAGCAGCCGGTGCCTGCGAGCGACGAAAAGTGCGGCCTCCGAACCCTCATCGAGTCCGGCACGCACGGCACGGCTGATGACGCTGCGGGCGCGCACCGGATCGCCTCCGTGCAGGGCGGCCAGGGTCACCAACGCCGCCGGGGTGTCGGGCGCGACGCAGGTGGCGGGCTGGTCGGCGGTGATCGCCTGGCCGAGCCGGGCGACGGCGGCGGCGTACGGGGCGTCCAGCGACATCAACAGACCGTCGGCGAGGCTGCGCGCGGCGCGGGCCGTCGAGGTCGGCGGCCCACTCGCCTCGACGGACAACGCCGCCCGCGCAGCGGGCAGGTCACCGACGGCCAGCGACACCACGGCGCCCGCCGCTCCCACGAATGCATCCGGATACGGACCCAACCAGCGGAACAGATCCGCGGCCTGGGCCGCGCTGCCGTCGTGCGCGGCGATGCTGGCGGCGATCCGGACCGCGGCGGCCTTCTCGGCGGGGTCGTCGGAGCCGAGCAGCTGATCGGCGAGCCGACCCGCCATGATGCAGTCACCGGTCAGCGCCAGCGCGTCGGCCAGCTGTGAGCTCAGCATGGTTGCCCCGGCATCGACGGCGGCACGGTAAAGCCTTGCCGCCCTTGCCGGTTGGCCGTGGTTGCGTGCGGCCATGTCGGCCAGTGCGGTGGCCAGGCGGTCGTCGCGCAGCCCGTGCTCGGCCATCTGTAACGCCAGGTCGGCCGAGAGCGTCGACGATTCCAGTTGAGAGACCAGGAGCGACACCTCGGTGTCGTGATGCCGTGCGGTACCCAGTATTTGGGCGATGCACCGATGCAGTGTGCGTAGGAAGGCCCGGCTGTGGGACGGCTCGATGAGTCCGGTGGCGCGGGCGCGGTCGACCACCGCGTAGGCCTGATCGGCGCTCATCCGCAACGCCGCCGCGACATCGTCCGGACCGAGATCCCTGCTGAGCGACGTCATCAGCAGCGTGTCGAGCATCGCGTCGTCGAGGCGGCGCAGGCGTTCGATCAACGCGTACCTCACCGCGTGCAGGATCGCCGTGGCGGGCGCCTCGCCCTCCGGTGCCGCGGCGGCCGCGATCGCAGGCCCGAGCAGGAACGGAAGACCCGCCGTCGCGACGACCAGTGATCGCACCAGGTCCGACGGCGGTGTGCCACCGGCTTTTTCGGCCGCGAGGGCGGCAACATCGGCGGGGGCCAGCGGGCCGAGGCTGACGATCGGGTTTTCGCGTTCGATCGCCGTCCACACGGCACGCATGGCCGGGCGATGTGCCACCGGCTCGCTGCTCAGGATGACGGTCGAATCGAGGTCCGACACCCGATCCGCGAGTAGGCCGAGTTCATCGTCGTCGAGCAGCTGGACATCGTCGATGACTACCGTGGCACTTGGGTCGTCGCCGGCGCGGGGAGCGCGGGTGAGCACCGGTATGTCCGTGGCCCGCAACGCATTCCGGACGGCGGCCAGCACCGTGCTCTTGCCCGTTCCGATGCCGCCCAACACGAGCAGCTTGACGGGCTCGGTCGGGGCGGCCGTGAGCTTCGCGACCGCTTCGCGGGCGGGCGGCGGGATATCGGTCCGCGGGTCCGACGCGGTCATGGGTCTACGGCTCGTCCTCGGCGGGAATGTCCGGCTGCGGTTCAATCGACGTCGTCGGCGGTTCGGTGGTTGTCGGCGGCTGGGTGGTGGTCGGCTGCGTGGTCGTCGGACGCGTCGTCGTGGTCGTCGGCGTGGTGGTTGTGGTCGTCGTGGTGGTCGTCGTCGTGGTGGTCGTGGTGGTGGGTGTCGTCGTGGTGGTCGTGGTCTCGGGCGGCGGTGGCGGCGGAATCACGCTGGTGGTCGCACGCCCGTCCTGGCCGGTGACCGTAACGGTCTCGGGTGCAATGGAAGTCGTCTGCTCGGGCGACGGCCCGGTCTCGAACGTCGTCGCGGTCTCGGTGACCGGAGAGCTGTCGCCGCTCGTGCTCGTCAGCGTCACCGCGAGCCCACCGGCCGCCAGCAGTGCCGCCGCTGCTGCCGCGCCGAACAGCACCACCGGTCGGCGGTACCACGGCAGTGGGGCGGGTTCCGGCTCGTACTGCTCCTCTTCGTGGGCGAACTCCATCGCGGGCCGTGCGCCGGTGCCGCCCGCTTCGAACGTGTAGTCCTCGCCGGCGTAGGGAACCGGCTCGTCGGCGGGCGAGTCGTCCTGCGACCATGCCAGCGCGCGGAACGTGGCCGAGCCGGCCCCGTCGGCGGCGGACTCCGATGCCGCCACGCCCGCGGCGCCTGCGGCCCAGGCCGCGGCGGACATGCTCGTCGGGGCCATCCCGGTCGGGGCGTCGGCCGCGGCCGCCAGTCCGGTCGCGGCGTCGGCGGCGTCGGCGATCAGCGCGGCCCCCGCGGCGACATTGAGCTGGGACTGCGGCGTGGTGATGACCGGCGCGCGCAGGCGCGTCGATAGTTGCTGGGTCACCAGCGGGATGTTCGCTCCGCCACCGACGGTCGCGACGGCCGAGACATTCGCCAACGGAATGTTGTTGCGCTGCAACGCCTCCTGTACGGCGTTGAGCACGCCGTCGAGCGGCTCGGCGATCAGCTGCTCCAACTCGGTGCGGGTCACCCGCACATCGGAGGTGAAGCCGGGAAGATCGGCGTGGACCACCGCGGCGGTGTCGGCCGACAGCTGTTCCTTGGCCACGCGGACCTCGTTGCGCAGCCGGGCCAGCGAGCTGACGGCGGCGGTGCCCGCGGGGTCGGCGTCGTTGGCGGCGGCGATGCCGGCGACGACATGGTTGAGCAGCAGTTGGTCGATCTGGTCGCCGGAGAATTCCGGGTAGCGGACCGTCTCCCCGATCGGGCTGAAGTCGGCACCGGCGTCGGCCAGGCTGATGCTGGTGCCGCTACCGCCGAAGTCGCACAGCGCCACAACGCCGCTCGACGGCAATCCCGGCGCGGCCTGCAGCGCGGCGAGCGCCGCCGCGGAGTCGGGCACCAGCGTGGGCGCCACCCCGCCGGAGGCGAGGCCGGGCGCGGCCCGTAAGGCACCGCGCAGAGCACCCATCGTGGCGGGACCCCAGTGCGCGGGCACCGCGATGACGACAGGTGATCCACCGCCGACGGTGCGGGCCATGGCGTCGAGCGCCTCGGCCAGCACCTGCTCGCCCCGATGAGGCGAACCGTCGGCCGCGACCAACGGCACCGGGTCGCCGACACGTTCGACGAAGCCGCTCAGCACCATCCCCGGCTGGTTCAGGTTCGGGTTCTCGGCGGGCACGCCGACCTCCGGCGGGCGGTCGTCGAAGACCGTGAGTATGGATCGCCGCATGACCGGGGGACGGCCGACCCGGGCCGCCACCAAGTTGGTCGAACCGATCGACAACCCGAGTGAGTCGCTCATCTCCACCTCTGTATTTGGGTGCTTTCGGACCCGGCATCACGATAGCGGCTTGAACTCCTCGAATACGGGACCTGCCCCTAGTGGTCAGAAATCCCCTAACGGTTGGTCCCCTAACGGGGCGGCCGAGCAGGTGGGTTTCACACCGATCACCGGGGCGGTCGCCGTCGATAGCATCGGGACAAGCCGCTTGGCTAGGTCATGTCTCTAGCCACATATATCTGTTTGAGGGAGGGAGGGTGTTTCATGGCCAACGAGCTACTCGACTTCGTCATGTCGGTGGTACGTGATCCCGACGTCGCCGCGCGTTTCGCCGCCGATCCGGATCAAGCCATTCTCGACGCCAATCTGACGAATGTGACCAGCGCCGATGTGCACGCCCTGATCCCTGTGGTCTCGGAGTCGATGTCGGCCTTGCCGACCACGGTCCCGACGACCGGACTCGACGGGGGCATCGCCGAAGCCGCCAATGTGTGGAGCAGCGGTGCGGCCACCGCCGCGTTCGACGCCTTCGGTGATCATGTGCCGGCCGGCGTGATCGACGACGTCTCCACCGCGCTGATCTCCGACCCGGGCGTCGCCGAACTCGCCGCCCCAGGCGTCCCCAGCGTCCCCAGCGTCGCCGGCGTCGACGACACCTCGTTGCAGCTGGATCAACCGGTGGTCGACGACGTCGCCGACGACGTGCCGACGATCGACGACTTCAGCGATGCGGTCGCCGACGTGCAGGAGCTCGATGTCGACGCGGGCGGGTTCGACATCTTCGACTGAGGCGCCCAGACAACGAAATGCGCGGTTCCCTGACGGGAACCGCGCATTCGTCGTTTCGGCCTGAGGAAGCCATCCCCTGCCCACCCCCTAATCCCCTAATGCAGCCCCTACCGCGATCCCGGGGTAGTGGTGCGCAGGGAGGGGTTGTGACCCCGTTTCTCCTGCGTCGCGGCGGCCATAACGTGGTCCTCAGTTCGCCGGACAGCCCGGCGACCAGACCAAGACGAACACCCCGAAAGGATCCGACATGAACCTCATCGACTGGTTTCTGAACCTGTTCCGCGACCCCGTCTCCGCTGCCGCGTTCGTGGCGGACCCCGACCGCGAGCTGCACCAGGCCGGCTTCGGCAACGTCTCCGCCGCCCAGGTACAGGCCGTGGCGGCCACCGTGGCGCCGGCCGCGGTGGTGCACGGTGGTGGCAACCCTGTGGTGGGTTTGCAGCAGGCGGTGGCGCAGACGCATGGGATTGCGTTCACGCCGCAGCGGCAGACCGAGGTGTTGTCGAACAACGACACGCTCAGCCACAACGACACCCGG
>JBNMQV010000025.1:0-66645 GCA_050205545.1 Mycolicibacterium celeriflavum | reverse complement strand
AGACCCGAACGCGCCGCCGCCCCCGCCTGCCGATCCCAACGCGCCCGCGCCGCGGCCCGCAGTGGGGGTGCCCGTTCCGGTCGCCCCGGAGAACGCACCCGGGATGGCGCCTCCGGCCTGATTCCTAGAGCGAAAGCTTCCTCCACGGCATCATGCCGTGGAGGAAGCCGAGTTCTGTTTGGCCGCGTTGGGTCCTCAGGGGCCGACCCGCGGCGGGTTGGCATTCGAAACGTTCACGATGAAACAGTTCGTGCCGCCGAACCCCATCGCGCCCGCGGTCTGGCAGCGCTCGAAGTTGCCGTCGGCGCCGACGGGTCCGTCGCAGATCGTGCCGCCGCCCCACGGCGTCCATCCGCCCTGACATCCGGCGTTGGCCGGAGCGGCGAATGCGATGCCGCCGGCTGCCATCGCTCCAACCGCCAGTGCAACAAGTGCTTTCATCTCTTCCACCCTCTCCCTCGCGGTACCGGACTCCGCGCCGGTACTGAGCCTTCGCCGTCGCCGAACGACGGTTCGTCGTTATCAATAGGTTATGCCGTCGTTATCGCCGAAGACACGGGAATTTCCCTACTCGCAAATTTGCCCACGAGCCCCGCGAGTCCGACGACCTGCCCTCACCGACTCTGTCTGGTTCGCCGGCGCGATCGTTAACGTCGTTCGCTCAGAGTGAATGCCGGGTGGTGCGCCCGTCACAACGGGGCGACCATGTGGTGATGAGCACCTCGACCATGACCGCCTGGCGGGTTCGCCGACCCGGCCCGATGGACACCCGACCACTGCAACGCGCAGAGGTCGAGATCCCGCGTCCGGGGGCGGGAGAGCTTCTGGTGTCGGTGCGGGCATGTGGCGTGTGCCGCACCGATCTTCACGTCGCCGAGGGTGACCTGCCGGTGCACCGTCGGTCGGTGGTGCCCGGCCACGAGGTAGTGGGTGAGGTCGTCGAGGTGGGGGAGGGCGCGGGCGCGGAGTTCTCCGTCGGCGACCGCGTCGGCATCGCCTGGCTGCGACACACCTGCGGGCGGTGCCGGTACTGCATCCGGGGCGACGAGAACCTCTGCCCGGAATCGCGCTACACGGGTTGGGACGCCGACGGCGGATATGCGCAATTCGCCACTGTGCCAGCGGCATACGCGCTTCCGCTCCCGGCGGGCTATTCCGACACCGAGCTGGCGCCGCTGCTGTGCGCGGGCATCATCGGCTATCGCGCGCTGATGCGTGCGGAGCTGCCGCGGGGCGGACGGCTGGGGATCTACGGCTTCGGCGGCAGCGCACACCTGACCGCCCAGGTGGCGATCGCGCAGGGTGCCGAGGTCCACGTGATGACCCGCGGCGAGAAGGCGCGCGAACTCGCGCTCAACCTCGGCGCCGTCTCGGCACAAGGCGCCGACGACCGTCCGCCCGTCGCCCTGGACGCTGCGATCCTCTTCGCTCCCGTCGGAGACCTCGTGCTGCCCGCGCTCGAAGCGCTCGATCGCGGTGGCACGCTGGCGATCGCGGGCATCCACCTCTCCGACATCCCGACACTGAACTACCAGCGCCACCTCTTCCAGGAGCGCCAGGTCAGATCGGTCACCGCCAACACCCGCGCCGACGCCCGCGAATTCCTGGCCTTTGCGGGCGAACACCATATCGCCGTGACGAGCCCGCACTATCCACTCGACCGTGCCGACGAGGCGTTGAGCGATCTCGCGACCGGACGTGTCTCCGGGGCCGCCGTGCTGGTCGTCTAGAGCGTCGTCTAGAGCTCGGCCAGTGCCGCGCGCAGCCGACCGCCCAGATCCCCACGGCCGTACCGGTATAGCGGGCCGGTTCCGTCCGCGAGCAGAATGCGCAGCCGAGCCATGCCCCGCGCGCTGACCGGCCGGGGGGAATGCAGTCGAAGCGTGATCTCGTCGATCAGATCCTCGGCGGCGGCGATGTTCAAGGTGTGCAACGGCACCCGCGACGACATCAGCGGACCGCGTCCCCGCGCATCGCGCACGATGCGGCGCAACGCCCTTGCCACCGCCTCGCGTTCGGCGGTCGACGTCAGCCGTGCGCAGTGCGCGGCGTAGGCACTGCCGACGGGTGCGACACCACCGACGGCCGCCATACGGTCGAACTTGTTCGCCCTCAGCCTCGCCAAAACACGCGCCCGCAGCGACGGAGCCGGCGCCTCGGCGGTCCTGGTGACCGTCGACGGGGACAGGAGGCTCTGCGAATTCTTGGTGTCCGACATATCGATCCTCGGTTTCGAAGGGAAAGCTCGTGTGACCACTAACCAACTTACAGCGGTCATGCATGACCGGTCAAGTTGAAATACAGGTCACGAAAAGCTAGGCTGCCTATATGACTGTCACGCAGTGGCTCGGCGATCAGGAGACCAAGCCGGCACCGCCGCGACTGGCCCTGATTCAGAGCCTGGTGAACACCGCGGAACTGCCGTCGGGCCCCGATCGGCTTGCCGATCCGGACGACGCGCAGCCGTGGCTGCGTGACCACGGGCTGCTGGACGCCGATGCCGCCGTCGACGAGGCCGACCTCGAGTTGCTGCGCGGTGTGCGCGAGGCGCTGCGGGCGATGCTGGTGCACAACGCCGGTGGCCCGCCCCCCACGGCCGCGGCACTGGCCGCCCTGCGCACCACGGCGGGCGGCGCAGCACGCGCGGACCTCGACGAGCAGGGACGGGTGAGCCTCTCGGCGGTGGGCACCTCGCTGCGCGCTCGCCTGACCGAACTGCTACTGGCGATCCACGACGCCCAGCGCGACGGCACCTGGCCGCTGCTGAAAGCCTGCGCCAACGAGGAGTGCCAGTGGGCGTTCTATGACCGTTCCCGCAACCACGGCGGGACGTGGTGCAGCATGGCGACCTGCGGAAACAAGCTCAAGAACAGGGAGTTTCGTGCCCGCAAGCGCGGGTCGCACTGATTTCAGCTCAGGTGCCACACGAACGCGGCGGCCAACGCGCCGAGCCCGTTCAGCGACCAGTGCAGCGCGATCGGGGCGATCAGGCTGCCACTGCGGCGCCGCAGCCAGGTGAAGACGAAGCCCGCGACGCCGGTGGCCACCACCGCCAGCGTCACACCCGCGATGGTGCCCAGCACGCCGCCGCCGAGGATCCGGGTGAATCCGACATTGCTACTGGTCAGGCCCAGCGAGGTGGCGATGTGCCAGAGGCCGAACAGCAACGAGCCCGCGGAGGCGACACCGCGGAACCCCCACGCGCGGTTGAGCGCGCCGTGCAGCACACCGCGGAAAGCCAGTTCCTCGGGAATCACGGTCTGCAGCGGAATGATCACCATCGACGCGATGAGCGCGCCGGAGATGGTGGCGTAGTTGTTGTTCATGAACATCGGCCGCGTCCAGGGCAGCAGCGCGCCGACCGCGATGACGGTGAGCACCAAGGCGACGGCACCCAGCGCGTAGCCGGTGCCGGACTTCCAATGTTCCCGGCTCAGCCCGAGCTCGGCCCATCCCAGCCCGCGGGAACGGACCAGCAGCAACAGGAACACCGCAGCGGCCGGGACCGTCGCCACGCTCGCCCACGGCGTGGTGAAGTGCGCGATCAGATTCGTCAGCGCCAGCACCACCACGACCACCGCGATGTCGACATACGTGCGGAAGTGGTGCAGCGCGGAGAGCTGTTCGACCAGCGGGTGCGGGCGCTCGGCTAGGACGGCTTGGTCGGACACGACAGTCCAGTCTAGCGATCGTGCTCGCTGAGCGTGTCCTGCGACAGCGAGGGCGCCCGGTAGTCCGGGTCCCATGCCCACCCCGAGATGGCCGGATCGTCCTCGCCGTGCTCGCGCGTGTAGCGCCGGGCCGCCAGGCGCGCGTCGGCCATCTCCTGCCGCAGCACGGCCGCGCTGCCGCCCAACCCCTCGACCCGGTCGATGACATCCATCACCAGGTGGAAGCGGTCGAGGTCGTTGAGCATCACCATGTCGAACGGCGTGGTCGTGGTGCCGCGCTCCTTGAAACCGCGCACGTGCAGTTGGGCGTGATTGGTGTGGCGGTAGGTCAGGCGGTGGATCAGCCAGGGGTAGCCGTGGTAGGCGAAGATGATCGGCTTGTCCTCGGTGAAGATCGAGTCGAAGTCGCGCTGGGCCAGACCGTGCGGATGTTCGGAGTCGGGCTGCAACCGCATGATGTCGACGACGTTGACCACGCGCACGCCCAACTCGGGCAGCCGTCGGCGCAGGATGTCGGCGGCCGCCAACGTCTCGAGCGTCGGAATGTCACCCGCGCAGGCCAGCACGACGTCCGGGTCGCCCGCGGCGTTGCTCGCCCAGTCCCAGATCCCCAGGCCCCGGGTGCAGTGCGCGATGGCCGAGTCCATGTCCAGGTAGGTCAGCGCCGGTTGCTTGCCGGCGACGATCACGTTGACGTAGTGGCGGCTGCGCAGGCAGTGGTCGGCCACCGACAGCAGCGTGTTCGCGTCCGGCGGCAGGTACACCCGCACGACCTCCGGGCGCTTGTTGGCGACGTGGTCGATGAACCCGGGATCCTGATGCGATGCGCCGTTGTGGTCCTGACGCCAAACATGGGACGTCAGAAGGTAATTCAGCGAAGCGATCGGTGCGCGCCAGGACAGCTCGCGGCTGCTGTAGAGCCATTTGGCGTGCTGGTTGAGCATCGAATCGACGATGTGGACGAACGCCTCGTAGCAGTTGAACAGCCCGTGCCTGCCGGTCAGCAGGTAACCCTCGAGCCAGCCCTGACAGAGGTGTTCGGAGAGCACCTCCATCACCCGGCCCTCCGGACCGAGGTTCTCGTCGTCGGGGGTGAGTTCGGCCAGCCAGGCCTTGTCGGTCGCCTCGAGGGTGGCCGACAGCCGGTTCGATGCGGTCTCGTCGGGGCCCATCAGCCGGAATCGGTCGGGGTTGCGCGCGATGATGTCGCGCAGGAACGTGCCGAGCACCCGCGTCGCCTCCGCCGACTCGGAGGCGGGTTTGTCGACGGGGACGGCGTAGTCGGTGAACGGGGGCAGGTCGAGGTCTTTGAGCAGCAGCCCGCCGTTGGCGTGTGGGTTGGCGCTCATCCGTCGTTGTCCGCGTGGGGCGATCGCGCGCAGTTCGGACCGCAGCGCGCCGTCGTCGTCGAACAACTCCTCGGGGCGGTAGCTGCGCAGCCACGCCTCGAGCTGGGCGCGGTGTTCGGGGTTGGTGTGGGTCTCCGACAGCGGCACCTGGTGCGAGCGCCACGTGCCCTCCACTTTCTTGCCGTCGACCTCGCGAGGTCCGGTCCAGCCCTTCGGGGTGCGCAGCACCACCATCGGCCACAGCGGGCGGCCCGGTTCGCCGTCGAGGCGTGCGGCGCGTTGGATGGCCGCGATCTGGTCGAAGGCTTCGTCGAACGCGGTAGCCAGCTGCTGGTGCACGTTGGCGGGATCGTCTCCGGCCACCGTGATCGGGCGGTAGCCGTAGCCGAACATCAGCGACTCGAGTTCCTCCTGCGGTATCCGCGCGAGCACCGTGGGATTGGCGATCTTGTAGCTGTTGAGGTGCAGGATCGGCAGCACCGCACCGTCGGTGACCGGGTTGAGGAACTTGTTCGAGTGCCAACTGGCCGCCAGCGGGCCGGTCTCGGCCTCGCCGTCGCCGATCACACAGGCGACCACCAGGTCGGGGTTGTCGAATGCCGCGCCGTACGCATGCACCAGCGCGTACCCCAGCTCGCCGCCCTCATGGATGGAGCCGGGGGTCTCCGCGGCGACGTGGCTCGGGATGCCGCCGGGAAAAGAGAACTGGCGGAACAGTTTCCGCAGCCCGTCGGTGCCTTCGGAGATCGCCGAGTACACCTCGGTGTAGGTGCCTTCCAGGTACGCGTTGGCCACCAGGCCGGGACCGCCGTGCCCGGGGCCGGTGATGTAGATGACGTTGGCGTCGCGCTCACGGATGACGCGATTCAGATGTGCGTAGACGAGGTTGAGGCCGGGCGTGGTGCCCCAGTGGCCGAGCAGGCGCGGCTTGACGTGCTCGGGAGCCAGCGACTCGCGCATCAGCGGGTTGTCGAGCAGATAGATCTGGCCGACCGACAGATAGTTCGCGGCGCGCCAGTACGCGTCGATCAGGTCGAGTTCGTCGGCGGACAGCGTGGGGGACAGTGCCTGGGCAGTCATCTGACTCATCATCGTCGGGGCGGGTGAACGCGGTTCCAATCCTGTACCCGATGCGGGTGAACCTACCCATTAGCCTGTTGTTCCGTGTTGGGATTCGCGGTGCCGCAGTTCGGGGTGTCCGCCCGGGCTGACCTCGCGCGCTACGCCGCCACCGCCGAGAGCCTCGGCGCGGACAGCCTCTGGGTGGGAGACCGCCTGCTGACGCCGGTGGACCCCAGCGTCGGCTACGCGGGTCAGGACACCATCCCCGAACAGTTCCGCGCCGGACTGGATCCGTTCATCGCGCTGGCGGTGGCCGCCACCGCGACGACAAGCGTCCGGTTGGGCGCCAGCGTGTTCGTCGCCCCGTGGTACCCGCCGGTGCAGCTCGGGCGGCAACTGACCGCCCTCGACGTCGTCAGCGGGGGGCGGCTCGTGCCCGGTTTCGGCATCGGGTGGTCGCCGGAGGAGTTCGCGGCCGCCGGCGCCCCGTTCCGTGCCCGCGGCGCCCAGCTCGACGAGCTGCTCGACGCCCTCGAAGGGCTGTGGACGACGAATCCGGTTCGCCACGACGGAAAGCGATGGTCGATCCCGTCGTCGTGGGTGGACCTCAAACCGGTCCAGCAACCCCGCCCGCCGGTCTATCTCGCCGCATTCACCCCGGCGAGCCTCCGGCGCATCGGACGGCGCGCCGACGGCTGGCTTCCCGCCGTACAGGTGCCCGGCGGTGTTGCGCCCGAGATGCTCGCGATGCTGCGCCGCACCATCGACGACGCCGCCCGCGAGGCGGGCCGGGATCCGTCGGCGATCCATACGTACGTGCGGATCAACGTCGCCGAAGGGACACCGATCGCTGCCGTCGCTGAGGCGGTGCGGACGCTGGCCGACGCCGGCTATCCCGATGCCTTTGTCGACCTGATGTACGTCGCGACCGACACCGACGACCACCTCCGGTGGGTCGAGGAACTGCTGGCGGCATGAGTGAGGCACTGCTGGCATCCGTACGGGTGCTCGACCTCGGCGGCGCCGACTCCGACGGGGTGAGCCGGCTGTACGCCGATCTCGGCGCCGATGTGCTGAAGGTCGAGCCGCCGGGCGGGCGCCCCGACCGGCGGGCCTCGCCGACCGTGGCCGAGGCGAGCGTGCCCTTCCGATTGAACAACGCGAACAAGCGTTGCGCGGTTCTCGACCCCGCCGACCCCGACGGCCGTCGGGCGCTGTTGGAACTGGCGAGCACCGCGGACATCATCGTTGACGGCGGAAAGCCCGGCGGCGCAGCAGAATTCGGAACCTCCTGCGTGGATCTGGCGGAGCGGTTCGGCCACCTGGTGGTGCTGTCGGTCACCGACTTCGGTGTCGACGGCCCCTATGCCTCGTGGCAGGCCACCGACGCGGTTCTGTACGCACTGTCGACGGCGCTGTCGCGGACGGGACCGACGGCGGGCACCCCGGTGCTGCCCCCGATCGGCCTGGCATCGGGCACCGCCGCGGTGCAGGCGGCATGGGCGGGGCTTGCCGCCTACTATCGCCGGTTGCGCGAGGGCACAGGGGATTTCATCGACTTCTCCCGGTTCGAGGCGGTGCTCCAGTCGTTGGATCCGCCGTTCGGATCGGAGGGCCAGGCGGCCGTCGGCATCAAGAAGACCACCGAGATCTGGCGCGGCAGGCCGCGTAACCAGAACATCTATCCGATCTTCGCCTGCAAGGACGGCCACGTCCGGATCTGCCTGCTGTCACCGCGACAGTGGCGCGCGATGCACGCCTGGCTCGGCGAGCCCGAGCAGTTCGCCGACCCGAAGTTCGACACGATCGCCGCGCGGTACGCAGCCTCTCGCGAACTCAACGCGCTGCTCGGCGATTTCGTCGCAGCGCAGACGATGGACGCGCTGGTCGCCGAGGGACAGGCGCGCGGCGTTCCGATCGCCGCGGTGCTGACCCCTACCGAGGCGTTGGCCTCCGAGCACTTCCGCGGGGTCGGCGCGCTGACGTCAGCGGAGTTGGCTCCCGGCGCGGAGGTGGTCGCGCCGGTGGGACCGTTCGTCGTCGACGGCGGCCATCGCGGGCTGAGGCGGCTGGCCCCCGACGCGGGAGCCGACGAATCCGCCTGGGCCACAGCACGATCGACGGAGCAGCGGCCGACGACGTCGGTGCAACGCCCGTTCGAGGGGATGCGCATCCTCGACCTCGGCGTCATCGTGGCCGGAGGTGAGCTCGGCAGGTTGTTCGCCGACCTCGGCGCCGAGGTGATCAAGATCGAGAGCGCCGCCTATCCGGACGGGTTGCGTCAGACGCCGCCCGGACAGGTGATGAGCAGGTCCTGGGCGCTGACCCACCGCAACGAGCAGAGCCTCGGCCTCGATCTGCGGGCACCGGCCGGCGCCGAGCTGTTCGCCCGCCTCGTCGCCGACGCCGACGCCGTGTTCGCCAACTTCAAGCCGGGAACGCTGGCCTCGCTGGGCTTTTCCTACGACCGCCTGCGGGAGCTCAATCCCCGCATCGTGCTGGCCGAAAGCAGCGCCTTCGGTGCGACCGGCCCGTGGAGCGCGCGGATGGGGTACGGGCCGCTGGTGCGCGCGACCGCGGGGGTCACCTCGCTGTGGACGTCGGCCGACGGTGGGTTCTACGACGCGACAACGATCTTCCCCGACCACGTGTCGGCGCGGCTCACCGCGATCGCCGCACTGGCGGCGCTGATCCGGCGCGACCGCACCGGGCAACCCGCCCATGTCCACGTCTCACAGGCCGAGGCCGCGGTGCATCAACTGGCGGCACGCTACGTCACCGAAGCCGCACGCGAGGCCGGCCTTCCCGTCGCCGACGACACCGCGGAACATCGCGTGTACCCCTGCGCGGGCGACGACGAGTGGTGCGTGATCTCGGTGCAATCCGACACCGACCGTGCCGTGCTGACCTCGCTCATCGGCGACGAAGACATCGCGGAGTGGACCCGCGTTCGCGATAAGACCGCGGTGGCGAGCGCACTGCAGGACGCCGGGATCGCGGCAGCGCCGATGAACCGCGTCGTCGACATACCCGCCGACCCGCAGGTGCGCCATCGAGAGTTGTATTCCGACATGGAGCATCCGCTGTTCGACGCGCCAATGCTCACCGAGACGCGGCCGGCACCGTACACACGTATCCCGCCCGCCCGGCTGTCTCCCGCACCGATGCCGGGGGAGCACACCCGCGAGATCTGCCGCGAGATCCTCGACTTATCCACCGAAGAAACCGATCGGCTTATCGCCGACGGCACACTTTTCGCCCATCGAGAAAGGCCATGATGGAACCCAGGACGCCGGTTTTGATCGGCTACGGACAAGTCAATCAGCGCGACGAGAACCCCGAGGTGTCGCCGATCGACCTGATGGTCGAAGCGGCGCGCAACGCCGCCGACCCGCGGGTCCTCGAGGCGGTCGACTCGGTGCGGGTGGTCAACCTGCTCTCGTGGCGCTACCGCGATCCGGGACTGCTTCTCGCACAGGGCGTCAACGCCGACAACGCCGGCACCCGCTACACCGGCGTCGGCGGTAACACGCCGCAGTCGTTGGTCAACGAGGCGTGCCGCGACATCCAGAACGGGCGCGCCGACGTGGTCCTGATCGCCGGCGGTGAAACATGGCGGACACGGAGCCGCCTGCGTGGCAAGGGAATCCGGCCGGACTGGCCGCGCCAGGACGAGTCGGTGCCGATGGCCGAGGGTGCCGACGAGGGCGTCCCGATGGCAGGACCGGCCGAAATCAAGATCAACCTCGACCGGCCCGCCTACGTCTATCCGATGTTCGAGCAGGCGTTGCGCATCGCCGCCGGTGAGACCGACGAGGAGCACCGGCGGCGGATCGGTGAACTGTGGGCGCAATTCAACGCGGTCGCGGCGAACAACCCCCACGCGTGGAACCGGAACGCGTTGCCCGCCGAGGAGATCTGGCAGCCGGGGCCGAGCAACCGGATGATCAGCTGGCCGTACCCGAAGCTGATGAACTCCAACAACATGGTCGACCAGGCGGCCGTGCTCGTCCTCACCTCGGCGGAGAAGGCGGCTTATCTGCAGATCCCCAGGGACCGTTGGGTTTTCCCGTATTCGGGTACGGACTCCCACGACACCTACGCGATCGGTGAGCGCGCGGAGTTCCACACCTCGCCCGCCATCCGCATCGGCGGCCGCCGGGCCCTGGAACTGGCGGGGGTCGGCGTCGACGACGTCGGACTGGTCGATGTCTACTCGTGTTTCCCGTCGGCGGTTCAGGTGGCGGCCAACGAACTCGGCCTTCCCCTCGGCGACCCCGAACGGCCGCTCACCGTGACCGGCGGGCTCACCTTCGCGGGCGGTCCGTGGAACAACTACGTCACGCATTCGATCGCGACCATGGCCGAGCGGTTGGTCGCGGCTCCCGGCCAGCTGGGGTTGATCACGGCCAACGGCGGCTACCTCACCAAGCACAGTTTCGGCGTCTACGGCACCGAACCGCCCCCACACGAATTCCGTTGGGAAGACGTGCAATCCGAGGTCGATAGCGAACCGACCCGCAAGGCGCTCGTCGACTGGTCGGGGGTGGGCACGGTCGAGACGTGGACGACACCGTTCGACCGCGAGGGTTCACCGGAGAAGGCGTTCCTGGCGGTCCGCACGCCCGACGACGCGCGTGCGCTGGCGGTCATCCCGGATGCGGCCGGCGCGGCGACGACGGTCGAGGAGGACATCGCGGGGGCCAAGGTGCAGGTCAACTCGGACGGAACGGCCGCATTGATCTAGCGGAACGGCCGCATTGGTCTAGCGGAACGGCCGCATTGATCTCTACCGCGCGTTGGCGGGCACCTCGGTGTACCGCGGCTGGAAACCCTCGGGGGAGAACGTGAATCCCTTGCCGGTCGCCTCGCTCATGCACGAGATACCGGCGTCCTGCACGTTGCAGCGAAACCCGGCCACGGCCAGCACCCGGTTGAAGTCGAGCACCTTCGCGTCGTCGAGGACGAACTCCGGCTTCGTCAGCGCGGCGAACCGGGGTTCGCCCTCGCGTTCGACCACGATGGCGTTCGGCGCGGCCTGCTCACCGGCGGAGTTGCGCACCGTGTCCGGTTCGCCGGTGATGTTCATGCTGGACTGCGGTGACGCCGCGGACTGGCAGCCGGCCTTGTCCCGCGGCACGATCGCGCACGCCCACCGACCGCTCGGCGTGGTGAAGAAGTAGACCGCCGAGCCTGCCGGATGCGCGACGAAGTCGAACGCGTCGACCAGGTGGGCGCGGTCCGGCGGTGCGGGCGGTTCCGAAGTCGTGGAGGTCGGCGACGCCACGAACGGTTCGTCGGTGGTGACGATGCGTTCGGCCGAGCAGCCCGCGAGCAGGATCGCGGCGGCCGAGATCAGATTTACAACACGCATTTCGGCTCTCAGCGTGCCCGAAGCGAATCTCGGCGGTGGCGCCGGGGTACCGCTTCAGCCGGCCAGCATCGCGCGAAGCGTCTGGGCGTTCCACACCGCGTGTCCACCCAGGTCGTTGTTGAAGTAGACCAGTACGCGCCTGCCTTCGCGGTCCCACCCGCGGATTCGGTCCGCCCAACGCTTCAACTCGTCGTCGGGGTAGGAACCGGCGTACATCGAGTCCTGGTCCGGCCCGTGCATCCGGATGTAGACCAGGTCGCTGGTGGCGCGGGGGACACAGCGCAGATGGGCGCCGCTCATCACCACGTAGGCGGTGCCGTGGCGCTCCAGCAGGTCGTACACGGCGGGGTCGTCCCACGACGCGTGCCGCAACTCCATGGCCACGGGGATCCGGTCCGGCATCAGCTTCAGGAAGTACTCCAGGCGAGCGTCGTCGCGCTCCAGCTCCGGATGCAACTGCACGAGCAGGGCTTCGCTGCGGTCGCCGAGCAATTCCCAGCACCGCTCGAAGCGCTCGACCCACGGCTCCGGTACGCGCAGCCGGCGGTAGTGCGTCAGCCCGCGCTGCGCCTTGACCGACATCGTGAACCCGTCGGGCAGCCGCTCCCGCCACCCGGCGAACGCGCTGTCCTTGGGCCACCGATAGAAGCTGGCGTTGAGTTCGACGGTGTCGAACTCCTCGACGTAGCGGGCCAACCGCTTGGCCGTCGGTGTCCCCGCCGGATACAGCACATCCTTCCAGTGGTCGTACGACCACCCGGATGTGCCGATCCGGACCACCATCGCACTATTCCCGTGCCGAGACGCGCTCGCGCAGCTCGTCATCGAGCGACACCTTGACCAGGGCGGCGGCGAGCTTCGCGCACTTGCCCGGCGCCAGCGCGCCGAGTTCCTCGCTGTCGGTGGGCAGCCCGAGGTCGCGAGCGGCGGTCATGGCACGCGAATCGAAGTACGGCCGCACCCACGTCCAGGTGTCCTGCACCTCCCGCAGGAAGATGTCGGCGCCGGTGTCGCCGATTCCCTTGAACCGCTTCAGCGCACGCGTCAACGCGGCCGCGTCGTGGTCGTTCGCCCCCTCGAGCTTGCGCAGATCGCCGTCGTACTCGTCGACGACGGACTTCGCGATGTCGGTGAGCCGGGTGGCCGAACTCTCGTCGTACCGCACGTAATGGGCGCGGCCGAAGGCGTGGATCATGTCCGCGCGGTCGGCGTCGAGAACGGCCTTGGGGGTGCGCAGACCCGCGCGGAACAACTCGCGCGCGGCGGCGCCCGCGATGGTGGCGTCGATCGGTTTGCTCGACAGCATGCACAGGGTCAGCAGCTCGAACAGCGGCATCGGCTTGTCCGCCAACCGGATACCGGCGTCCTCGGCGTAGGTTGTGCCCGCCTGCTCCAGTAGGCGCTTGGCCAGCTTCTTACGTGCTGCGGCGTCCACGTCGGCTGGCGTACCCGCGGTCTTTCGGGGGCAAACTCCTGGCGAAGTCGACCCCGCGGGTGACCCATGGCTGCAGTTGACGCTTGGTTGCGAGCCCGGCGCTCGACACCCGCAACCATCCGCGCATCTCCCTGCCCGCCATCACCATCGGGTCGACGTGCGCGCGCGACAACAGCTTCGCGGTGTCGTCGGGCGGCACCCGCACCATCAGGCCGCCCTGACCGCTGGCGACCACCGCCATGTTGCCGTTGACCAGGAACGCCAACCCGCCGAACATCGCCCGCTCCTCGATTCCGCTTTCCCCGCTGAGCAGTTCACGGATGCGATGGGCGAGCTCCTCGTCGTACGCCATGCGATGACGGTAGCGGCCGAGGCCGACATCTCACCCCCGGAAAACACTCAGGGTCGTGACCGGTGAGGTCACGACCCTGAGGGCGATCTCAGTCAGGCAGCCGCGGTTGCCGCCACCTCGGCGGGCTGCAGGGCCTGCGCGACGATGTCGGCGACATCGGTCATCGGCTTGACCTCCAGCGATTCGAGCACGTCGGCAGGCACGTCATCCAAGTCCGCCTCGTTGCGCTGAGGAATGAAAACCGTTGACAGACCGGCCCGTTGCGCGGCCAGCAGCTTCTGCTTGACACCGCCGATGGGCAGCACCCGGCCGTTCAGCGTGACCTCGCCGGTCATGCCGACGTCCGAACGCACCTGCCGACCGGTGGCCATCGACACCAGCGCGGTCACCATCGTCACACCAGCCGACGGTCCGTCCTTGGGCACCGCGCCCGCAGGCACGTGCAGGTGGATCCGCCGCTCGAGCGCCTTGGGGTCGACGCCCAGCTGGTCGGCGTGCGAGCGCACATAGGACAGCGCGATCTGCGCGGACTCCTTCATGACGTCGCCCAGCTGCCCGGTCAAAACCAAACCGGATTCGCCCGCCCCGTCCGATCCCACGGCGTTGGCTTCGATGTAGAGCACATCGCCGCCCATACCCGTCACCGCGAGGCCGGTGGCCACGCCGGGCACCGCCGTGCGCTCGGCCGACTCGGGCAGGAACCGCGGACGCCCCAGGTACTCAACGAGATCGGGCTCGTCGACGACGACCGAAGCGGGTTCGGCCGCCAGTTTTGTGGCAACCTTGCGCATCAGCTTGGCCAGCAGCCGCTCGAACTGCCGCACACCCGGTTCGCGGGTGTAGTCGGCGGCGATCTTGCGCAGCGCGGCTTCTGTGACCTCGACTTCATCCATGGTCAGCGCGGCCCGCTCCCGCTGCCTGGGCAGCAGGAAGTCCTTGGCGATGGCGAGCTTGTCGTCGGCGGTGTAGCCGTCGATCTCCACCAGCTCCATCCGGTCCAGCAGGGCCGACGGGATGTTCTCGATGACGTTGGCCGTCGCCAGGAACACCACATCCGACAGGTCCAGGTCGAGGTCGAGGTAGTGGTCGCGGAACGTGTGGTTCTGCGCCGGGTCCAGGACCTCCAGCAGCGCCGCCGCAGGGTCCCCGCGGAAGTCGGAGCCGACCTTGTCGATCTCGTCGAGCAGCACGACGGGGTTCATCGAACCCGCCTCGCCGATGGCACGCACGATGCGGCCGGGCAGCGCGCCGACGTAGGTGCGCCGGTGGCCGCGGATCTCGGCCTCGTCGCGCACACCGCCGAGGGCGACACGAACGAATTTGCGGCCCAACGCGCGTGCGACGCTCTCGCCCAGCGAGGTCTTACCGACCCCGGGCGGACCGGCCAACACCATCACCGCGCCCGAACCGCGGCCGCCGACGACCTGCATCCCGCGCTGGGCGCGCCGCGCTCGCACGGCCAGGTACTCGACGATGCGGTCCTTGACGTCCTCGAGGCCGTGGTGATCGGCGTCCAGGATCTCCCGCGCCGTTTTCAGGTCGGTCGAGTCCTCGGTCGTGACGCTCCACGGCAAGTCCAACACGGTGTCCAGCCACGTGCGGATCCAACCGCTCTCCGGGCTTTGATCACCGGCCCGCTCCAGCTTGCCGACCTCGCGCAGCGCAGCCTCGCGCACCTTTTCGGGAAGGTCGGCGGACTCGATGCGGCTCCGATAGTCATCGGAAGACCCCGTGCCGTCGTCATCTCCCAGTTCCTTGCGGATGGCGTTGAGCTGCTGGCGCAGCAGGAACTCCTTCTGCGTCTTCTCCATGCCCTCGCGCACGTCTTCGGCGATCTTCTCGTTGACCTCGACCTCGGCCAGCTGCGTACCGGTCCACTCGATCAGCGCACGCAACCGCTCGGCGACATCGGGCGTCTCCAGCAGCTGGCGCTTCTGGACCTGGGTCAGGTACGACGCGTAGCCTGCCGTGTCGGCCAGCGCCGACGGGTCGGAGAGCTGGTTGACGAAGTCGATGATCTGCCACGCCTCGCGCCGCTGCAGCATCGCCAGCAACAGCTTCTTGTACTCGGCGGCGAGCTTGAACGTCTCCTCGGTCGGTTCCGATTCGTCGACCACGGTGACCTCGACCCACAACGCCGCGCCGGGTCCGGTGGCGCCGGTGCCGATGTGCGCGCGGCTCTCGCCCCGCACCACCGCGGCGGGCCCGCCGACCATGCGCCCGACCTGCACGATCGAGGCCAGCACGCCGTACGAGGGATACCGGTCCTCGAGGCGGGGAGCGATCAGCAGCTCTCCGGACTCGCTGGCGCGCGCGGCGTCGACCGCGGCGCGCGCGGCCTCGTCGAGCTCGATCGGCACGACCATCCCGGGCAGCACGATCGACTCGCTCAGGAACAAGACCGGAACTGTCTTGGCTTCAGCCATCAATCCTCCAAAGTTTGAGTCTGTTGCGCTCAACCTTCAGATGGCCCGATTTGTTCCCTTCCGCGGCGTGCGGAGTATGCGCTCGGCGAAATGGCATTCCCGCTCGCTGAGCTCGCCGATTGACGGCCATGGGCCCTCGATCGCCGCTCGACAGAGGGCCCGCAAACGGCAGGAAGCCTGCCGTTCGGGGGAAACGGCAGGCTCCCTGTTGTGGGTGGATCTAGGCGGTGCTAGGCACTGGCCTGAGCTCCCAGCACGCGCTGGATGTCAGGCTTCATCATCTCCAGCTGCTGACCCCAGTAGCCCCAGCTGTGAGTCCCCTGTGGCGGGAAGTTGAACACGCCGTTGGCGCCACCCGCGGCGATGTAGTTGTCCCGGAAGGTGACGTTGGTCCGCAACGTGAACCCTTCGAGGAACTGCGCCGCCATCAGGTTCTGGCCGGCCGCGCCGCCATCCAGATCCGACGGCGTACCCGTGCCGCAGTAGATCCAGATGCGGGTGTTGTTGGCCACCAGCTGGTTGATGTTGACCATCGGGTCGTTGCGCTTCCACGCCGGATCCGTCGACGGACCCCACATGCTCTCGGCGTTGTAACCACCCGCGTCCTGCATCGCCAGCCCGATCAGCATCGGCCACCAACCCTCGGACGGGTTGAGGAAGCCCGACAGCGAGCCCGCGTAGATGAACTTCTGCGGGTGGTAGATCGCGTACGTCAGCGCGCTGCTGCCGGCCATCGAGATGCCCACCACGGCATTGCCGTTCTGCGACACACCCCGGTTGGCTTCCAGCCACGCCGGGAGCTCCTGGGTCAGGAACGTCTCCCACTTGTAGGTGTAGTCCTGGCCGTTACCGCGAGACGGCTGGTACCAGTCGGTATAGAAGCTGGACTGCCCACCGACCGGCATGACGACCGACAGCCCGGACTGGTAGTACCACTCGAAGGCGGGGGTGTTGATGTCCCAGCCGTTGAAGTCGTCCTGGGCGCGCAGGCCGTCGAGCAGATAGACCGCGTGCGGTCCACCGCCCTGGAACTGAACGCGGATATTGCGATTCATCGCGGGGGAGAACACATCGAGATATTCGACCGGCAGTCCGGGACGCGAGAACGCACCGGCCGTCGCAGACCCCCCGGCGAAGCCGATCAGCCCGGGCAGCGCCGCCACGGCGAACGCCGCCACCGCCATTCGGCGAAACAGTTTCGTGCCGGTACCCCGGCACCTCTCCAAGATCTTCATAACGGCAACCAACCCACCTTTCATCGCTTCCACAAGCAATTGCCGTTTGCTGTGCGTGGGTAATGAAACACGTAGTCGCGCTGCAACTGTCGTCCCGACATGCGGTTGCCACATCGCGGTTGGCTAACGATTGCGACTCAGCGAGGACTCAGGATCGGCGGAAAACGGCCTGTTACCTGTGAGGTTAGAGTGACTCAGGAGAATTTCGGTCGACGGTCGACACGGCGGGCCGCAATCGATGCAACTGGGTGACGTGGTGGGGGCCGAGCTCATTCAGCGATGTCACTCCGAGTAGCCGCATCGTGCGGGTGACCTGCTGCGAGAGGATCTCGATGGCCCGGTCGACGCCGGCCTCGCCGCCCGCCATGAGCCCGTAGAGGTAGGCGCGGCCCACGAGAACGAAGCGCGCGCCGAGCGCAACCGCAGCGACGATGTCCGCGCCCGACATCACCCCGGTGTCCAGCAAGATCTCGGTTCGGTCGCCGAGTTCGGCGGCGACACGGGGCAGCAGGTGGAACGGCACCGGAGCGCGGTCGAGTTGGCGGCCACCGTGATTGGACAACACGATGCCGTCCACCCCGAGTTCGGTGACCGCCCTCGCGTCATCGAGCGTCTGAATTCCCTTGACCACCAACTTGTTCGGCCACTGTTTCTTGATCCAGGCCAGATCGTCGAAGTTCACCGTCGGGTCGAACATCGTGTCGAGGTACTCGGCGACGGTGCCGGGCCAGCGGTCCAGGGATGCGAATGACAACGGTTCTGTGGTGAACAGGTCGAACCACCATCGCGGGTGGGGGATCGCATCGAGCACGGTGCGCAGCGTCAGCGTCGGCGGGATGGACATCCCGTTGCGGGTGTCGCGGTGGCGGGCACCGGCGACCGGAACGTCGACGGTCACGAGCAGCGTGTCGAAACCGGCGGATGCGGCCCGTTCGACGAGAGCCATCGACCGGTCCCGGTCCTTCCACATGTACAGCTGAAACCAGTTGCGGCCGTCCGGGTTGGCCGCTTTGACGTCTTCGATGGAGCTGGTGCCCAGCGTCGAGAGCGCGAACGGGATGCCCGCGCGTGCGGCGGCGCGGGCGCCCGCGACCTCGCCCTCGGTGTGCATGAGCCGGGTGAAGCCGGTGGGTGCGATGCCGAACGGTTGGGCGACGCGGCCGCCGAGCACCGTCGCGCCGGTGTCGACGCTCGAGACGTCGCGCAGAATGGTCGGGTGAAACTCGATGTCGCGGAACGCTTGTCGCGCACGTGCGAGCGACAGCTCCTCTTCGGCGGCGCCGTCGGTGTAGTCGAACGCCGCCTTCGGCGTGCGTCGTTTGGCGATCCGGCGCAGGTCCTCGATCGTCAGTGCCGCCGCCAGCCTGCGGCGCGTCGCGTTCAGCTCAGGCTTCTTGAACTGCAGCAGGGGTGCCAGTTCACGGGGGCGGGGGGTACGGCGACGCGTCACGACGGCGCCTCGATCCGCAGGCCTGTGCGAGTGGTCATTGAACCGCACACGTTAGCTTGTCAGACTGGCCGGTGACATGGCTAAAGACGGATCGTCGTCCGACGACCCCTTCGACCTGCGCCGCTTCGTCGACGCCCAGGAACGGGTGTACGACACGGTGCTCGACGAGCTGCGCGCCGGCCGCAAGCGCAGCCATTGGATCTGGTTCGTCTTCCCCCAGCTGCGCGGGCTTGGCAGGAGTCCGACGGCGCAGCGGTACGGCATCGGCTCGCTCGCGGAAGCTCGGGCCTATCTCGCCCACGATCTGCTGGGCGCGCGGCTTCGCGAGTGCGCGGACCTGGTCGCAAGCAGCGACCGGTCGTCGGCCGACGAGCTGTTCGGGTGGCCGGACAACCTGAAGGTGCGCTCATCGATGACGTTGTTCAGCCGGGCCGCCGACGATCCCGAGGCCTTCGACCGCGTTCTGGCGAAGTACTACGACGGCGAACCGGACCCGCTCACCGTGGAACTGCTCAACGCGGAGCGATGATCAGCCAGCCGTGGGGCCCGACCTCGGTGGTCGTGAGGACCTCCGACGGCGGTGCGCCGGACCCGGCGAGGACCTCACCGCGGTCGAAGCCGAGGTCGGGTAATGAGATCGGCAGGGGATCGTCGTCGATGTTGAGCGCGACGATCAGCGCCTCGGACCCGGCGCGGCTCTGGTAGACGTACTGGCGGTTGGTCAGCTGCAGCGGCGAGGTGCGCGCGGTGTGCAGCCACGCGTGGCGCCGGCGCAGTCCGATGAGGAACTTGTGCAACCGGAACACGTCCGCGCCGTGTTCGTCCAGATCGACCGGGGGAGAAAGGAACTCGGGACGCACTGCGTCGTCGCCACCGAAGCGCTCCTCCTTGATTCCCCGGTAGGCGAACTCGTCGCCGGCGTAGACGCTCGGTGTGCCACCCGTCGTCATCTGCAACACCAGCGCGTGCTCGAGATGGCGGATGTCGTCGAGTTGACTGGCGATCCGGGTGACGTCGTGATTGCCGACGAATGTCATCGGGACGAAGGTGTCGAGGAACTCGTTGTGCCGCACCAGCGCCCAGTCCAGCTCGTGAAAGTTGCCGTCGTTCAGCGCACTCCACACGGCCTTCCACAGCTCGTACTGGGTCACCGAGTCGAACCCGGACGAGCGAACCCGCTGCGAGTAGTCGCCGTGGATGATCTCGGCGAGGAAGTAGGCGTCGGGGAAGGATTCGCGGACCCGCGGCAGCACCCGCGCCCAGAACGCGTCCGGGACGGCGTAGGCGGCGTCCAGGCGCCAGCCGTCGGCGCCGCGGCCCAGCCAGTGGGTCATCACGTCGACGACGTAGTCGATCACCGCCGGGTTGTCGTGGTCGAGCGCGACGAGGTCGCCGTGTCCTTCGAAGGTGTCGACGCCGTCACCGCGTCGGCGGAGCCATTCGGTGTGGGCGAAATCGGTTCCGACGTGGTTGAACACGCCGTCGAGCAGGATGCGCACCCCGCGGCGGCGCGCCTCGCCGACCAGCGCGTCGAAGTCGGTGTCGTCGCCGAGGCGCGGGTCGATGCGGAAGTGGTCGGTGGTGTCGTAACCGTGGGTGCGCGAGGCGAAGACGGGCCCCAGCGCGAGGCCGGACGCTCCCAGCTCGATGGCGTGGTCGAGCCAGTCGACGAGGCGCCGCAGCCGGTGCTCGTCCGGGCCCGGTGGCACATCGGCGGGGTGCGCGCCGACGAACCCGAGCGGGTAGACGTGCCACCAGATGACGTGCTCGACCCAGGCCGGTTCGGAAACCACCGAGGTGTGCGACGGGTCGGTCACGGCCGGAACTTCGCTTCGTAGAGGCTTCTCATCTCGTCCGTGTACCCCGCGGCGGGCCCGTCCACCTCCACACCCGGGGCGACCGCGGTGATCGGCAGCGGCGCCACGGGTGGCGGGGGCGCACCCCATTCGGTCAGCCACCGGGTCAGCTGGTCGGATGACGCGGCGTACACGATGCGGCCGAGGCCGACCCAGGCATGGGCGGCCGCGCACATCGGACAGTGCTCGCCCGAGGTGTAGACGGTGGCCGCGGCCCGCTGCCCGGGAGTCAGGTTGCTCGCCGCCCAACGGGCGATCGCGAACTCCGGATGGCGTGTCTGGTCCCCGTCTTTGACCCGGTTGCGGTCCTCGAACAGCGTGCGTCCGGCGTCGTCGACGAGAAGCGAGCCGAACGGCTCATCACCGTCCTCCAGCGCTTCACGCGCGAGCGCTACGCAGCGGCCGAGGCGGGCGAGGTCGTCGTCGCTGATGGCCACGTGTCGGAGTCTACGGATCAGCCGCAGCAGTCCGGGGAGACGTCCAGCCGGCACGCGCACGAGGCGCGGATCGGGACGTCGGCGCGCGCCGCGGCGAGCGTGAGCTGTTGACCGATGATCGAGGCCTCGGCGTGCCGGCCGAGCCGCTGCAGGCACTCGTGATAGCCGTGCAGGCTCCACACGTTGTTCGGATGCTGGCACGGCCGCGGCAGGGTGGGATCCAGCCCGAGGTCGGCGGCGTACACCGAGGCGGCCTCCTCGACGCGGCCCTGTTCGAGCAACAGAGCGCCGTAGGCGTGGCGGGTGGGCTGCATCCAGCCCCAGGGTTCGTCGTAGGGCAGCGCGTCGTCGAGTTCGATCGCCCGCCGCAGGTGCGCGAACGCGGTGTCGAAATCGCCTGCCCGATACGCGATCTCACCGTCGAGCATCGCACCGGCGATCGCGAGGATGTCGAGCACGGTGTTGTTGAACAGGTACCGGCTGTCGGGGATGCGGCCGTAGGCTTCGGCGAAGGCCTCCCGCTCGGCGCGTGCCTGGTCCAGGTTGCCCTTGGCGGCGTGGGCCACGCCGCGTCCGTAGTGGATCGTCGCGACGGTGCTGCAGTACAGCTCGGCATCGTCGGGTAGCGGTTGGTCGATGAGCTCGTCCCAGCGTCCGAACCGGACCAACACATGGGTGCGCAGCGGGACGAACGCCTCCAGCCAGTCGGCCATCGGCGGGGATTCGATCGCCAGCAGCTTCGGACCGAGCTGGGCGGCCAGCTCGTCGGCGGCGGCGAACGCGTCGCGCGAATTACCTTCGAACATCGCCGAATACACCACGAAATGCAGGTTGTGCGCGCGGTACAGGGAGTAGAAGTTCAGCGGGCCCTCGCGCTCGACGAACCGCCGATCCACTTGTATCGCCGCCTGATTCGCCACGACCGAGTCGCGGTAGTTGCCGCACAGCACATCGATGTGGCTGGGCATGTGCTCCAGATGGCCCGCATCGGGCACCAGGCCGCGCAACAGATCCGCGGCGGGCAGCGCATCCTGCGGGTTCGCCGACATCTCCATCGTGTGCAGGTAGAGGTGCAGGATGCCGGGGTGGGTGCGGCCCGCGTCGGTGGCGAGCGCGGCGTCGAGGATCCGCTTGGCCTCCACCACACGCGAGCCGGGCGCGGCGTCGCCGCTCCTGGTGTCCCACAACGCCCATGCCGTGACGTTCACCAGGGCGTCGGCGGCGAGGGCCTGGACGTCGATGTCGTCGGGGTAGGCCTGGGCCAGCGCGGTCATCGCATCGGCGTAGCGGGCGCCACCGGCTTCGAGCGACTCGGCGTCGTTCGGATCGTCGGTGGGGAAGCGGGCCTGCAGTGCGGCGATCAGGCCCTGTTCCACCGGTGCCGCGCGGTTGCCCGCGGCCAGTTGCAGTTCCATCCGGGCGCGTGCGAGTGATGCCGCCGCGTCGACGGGATCGAATGCGTCCCAGCCCTTGTTGTAGTTCGGGCCGACCGCGTATGCGATGCCCCATCGGGCGATCGCCAGGTCCTGGTCCAGTTCGAGCGCCCGCTCGAAGCAGCGGACGGCCTCTTCGTGATTGAAGGCGTAGCACCAGACCATCCCGCGGTCGAACCACACCTGCGCCTGCGGCGTGGGTGTCTCAATCGGCCGGTGATAGGACCCGAGGTCGTAGTAGCTCTCGTCGGCGACCGAGATGCTCATGCACCGCACGATAATTCACGCGCGCGGCCGCCGCGGCGGTTGCGAGCAGACATCCCGCGGCGCCCCACAGCAGCAGGGTCATCAGCGGTGTCTGGGCGCCGTTGCCGCCGAAGTAGACGACGCTGCGCAAGAGCGAGACACCCGCACCCTGCGGCACGATCGTGCTGAAGGTGGAGTAGAACTCCGACAGCAGTGGGCGGCCGACGGGCCCCGCCGCCGCGGCGTTGCCGACGATCACCAAAAAGCCCGTCAACGTGAGCGAGGCCGCGGAACCGAACGCCGCGGCGACGCCGGTGATCGCCCCGCCGACGGCCATCGAGTACAGCCACAGGGCGCCGAAGACCTGCCACGTGTGGCCGACCAACGCTGAGAGGATTCCGTCGACGTAGAGCGTGACGCCACCGGCAAGCAGCGCGGAGTACCCGGCGAGGGTCACCGTGCGCAGCGCCAGCGTGGCGGGTCTGCGGACGGTGCCCATGAACATGCCGAGCACCGTCGCCGCAACCGATGCGCCGATGGACAAGAAGATGACCGCATAGAACTCGACGGTGCCCGACGGGTCTCCTGCGGACGGGGGAGCGACGTCCTCGACGACCGGGCGCAGGCCCGCCTTCGCAGCGATCGCCTCACCCACGGTTTCGGCCGCCACGGCCACACTGCGGCCACCGCCGCCCGCGACGTAGATCGTCAGTGCGCCATCGGGATCGACCGCGAACGCCGCGTCTGCCTCGCGTTCGTAGACGCGCTGGCGCGCCGCGGCGCCGTCGCCGACTTCGGTGACGGTCAGCGCGTCGTTGGCCTGGACGCCGTCGACGAACTGCGGCGGCCCTGCGACGGCGACCGCCATGTTGTGCAGCGTCGGTTTGGCGAATGCGCCCGAGTAGCTGGCGATCATCGCGATGACGACGAGCGTCATGCCGAGCAGGGCCAGCGCGGTCATCCGCACCGCCGTGCGGTCGCGGACTGCGGAGCGCTCGGGGGCGTGGTGTCTACCCATGGTGTGAACCTCTCGAATGTTCGGGGACGCCCAGCAGGGCGTTGACCGTGTCCAGTGCGGCGCGCACCCGATCGCCGAGATCGGCGGCGTCGGGGTCGTCCATCCAGGACCGCAGCACCTCGGTGAAGCCGCCGACCAGGAACCGGGTCACGGCCTCGGGAGCCACCCCGGCGATCGCCGTCACCGCGGGCATGGCCGCAGCGGCCATCTCCTCGCACGCCGGCGTCAGTTCTGCGCGGAACGCCGCGACGACGCGCTGCGCCACCGTGCTGGAGACGACGTTGCGGTACACCGCGCGGTGCTCACCGACGAAGTCGAACAACCGCAGGATCCGAGCGCGGGCGTCGCCCCCGATGTCGGCGGTCGCGGCGGCGAAGGCGACGGTGACCGCGGTCGCGACGGCGTCGTCGCGGTCGGTGAAGTGCTGGTAGAAGACCTGCCGGCTGACACCTGCGCGCGCGACGACGTCGCCGACGGTCAACCCGTCGACCGCTTGCTCGTGCGCAAGCGCGAACGCCGCGTCCCGAAGCAGCGCACGAACCCGCTCGGCGCGGGGATCTGCGCTGTGTGCGCGTGCTGCCATACGAGCAGCGTAAAGCAGTTCGTAGACAAGTGACTACGAAAAGATAGGTAATCTAATGCGAATTTCGGCATCGCTGTGACGCGCGCCTCGCCGCCACCCCGGCGAGCGCTCACCCTCGTCGGCGCGGGCCTCGAATACGTACAAGACTGAACGCTCGTGCAATGGCAACCGGCGATTCGACAACCCGAGCTGGAACGTGTTCTAGTGCTTTGCGTGGTGGAGTTCACCGATATCGGAGATGTGTCGGCAGCCGAGATCGACCGGCTGCGCGGCGTTTACGGCCCGCTCGCCGAATCGGTCCGGGAGTTGATCGACGCGACGATCCGCACCGAGGTCGACGCGGACACAATCGCGGCGGTGCGCGCGCAGATCGACCGGGCGACGGCGACCGTGCGGTCGCGGCAGATCGACGGACCGTTCGGCGTTCGCTTCACCACGGGTGGGGACCGGATGCCGTGGGGCAATCCGGTGATCGGGCTTCGCAACCCGGTCGCGCCGCCGCTGACCGTCGAACGCGACGACGACGGGCGGGTGTACACGGACTTCGAACTCGGCGCCGCGTACGAGGGCCCGCCGGGACATGTGCACGGCGGGATCTCGGCGCTGATCCTCGACCACATCCTCGGCGAGGTCGCCGCCCAATCGATCACCCCGCGGTTCACCGGGACCATCACGCTGCGGTACCTGCGCCCGACCCGCCTCGGGCGGCTGCACGCCGAGGCGATCACCACCCGGTCCGAGGGCATCAAGTCCTATGCGACGGGTTTCCTCGCCGACGACAAAGGTGTGACGGTGGAAGCCGAAGGTGTGTTCATCGAGCCGAGGTGGGCTCGCGGATAGCGGCGATTCCCGACAGGCTGCGGGTGATCGCGCCGATCTCGGACACCAGGACGCGGGCGGCGCCGTCGTTGCCGGTGAGCCTCTCCGCCTTCTCGCGCACCTGCTGATTGGCCGCGGTCAACGCCGCGATGTCCACGGTCCACGGAGTCCCCGGGTTCGGCGGCGCTCCGCGCAGCGCGTCGACGAAATCGTCGACCGCCGCGATGAATTCGGGGGTCAGCGATGACGGCGGCCGACCCGGCAGATTGGCCTCCAGCGCGGTGCAGGAGATGGTGACCGCGTTCAGCGCGGTGCGGTACGAGCGCAACCACCGACGCAGCTCGCGCGATTCCATCCGGGTCCCGCCCGACGCGGCCTCGAACCCGGCGCGGGCGCGATAGGCGTGTTGCCACGCCGACGACACCGCATCGGCCGGGTGGTCGAGGGGATGGACGTAGGCCCTGACAACCGTTGCGGCGTAATCGATCTCGGTCTTGAGTAGTTCACCGGCGCGGTGATGCAGGCGGGTCAGCGCGTGGTCGGGCAACGCGACGTGTGCCACGACCGCGATCCCGCCCCCGACGACGATCGAGAACAGTCGGTCTTCGAGCGTCGCCCCACCGGTGGCCGCGTCGATCTCGAGGAGGAACACGACGGCCGCCGCCAAGGCGGCACTGGTGGCGATGTATCCCGTCCGGGTCGCGGCATACGTCGCGGCCAGGCACAGCGTGGCGAGCACGATGGCCGCGAAACCCGTTGGGTGCAGCAGCATCACGATGACCGATGCGACGACGACCCCGGTGGCGATGCCCGCAAGCCGCCCGACACAGCGCGTGTAGGTGTGGGCGGTCTCGGGGCGCAACACCATCAGGACCGTCAGAGCGATCCAGTGGCCGTGCGCGACGGGAGCGAAGCGGTCCGCGAGCGCGGCGACCGCCACGGCCGCCGACAACCGAATGGCGTGGCGCAGCAGCGGCGAGGTCAGCGTCAGATGCGAACGGACCGTCGTCAGCGCCGCACGCACGGGGCTGATGAGGTCGGGCCGGAACAGGTCGGGGAACCGTAGCTCCGCCGCTTCGTGGAGTTGCTGCGAGAGCCGTTTGATCTCAGCGTTTTCCGGGTCGTCGAGCGCGGCCACCGCCGCGTCGAGTCGCACCAGGCCGTGCTCGGCGTTGCGCCTGGCCACATGGGTGTGGTCGGCGATCGCGTCGAGCACTTCCGCCGCGGCGGTCAGCACCCGCGAGATGTCGTCGCGCTCACCGGCGGGGCTGCCGCGCAGCAAGCGCACGGTCGCCATGATCCGTTCGGGCAGCCGGTGTCCGCCCCGGTACGCCTCGGGTCGACGGCTGGCCTGGGTGTCGATGAACGCATCGCGCAACGACGGCATCAGCGGCGTGCCGGTCGGTGTCTCCGCGTCCTCGGCGGCCTGGCGCGCATCCGCCGCCAACGCTCCGTAGGCCTCGGCCAGCGCCTCGCGTTGAGTGCGCCATCGCTGCGGCGGCCACACGGCGATCAGGCCCGCCTGCAGGCCGCCCGCGGCCATCGTCAGAACGGTCGGGATGAGGACCGACGACGCCGACGGCGCCAGCGGGGGTGCGATGGCGAGAAGGGCGCCACCGGCGGCGGCCACGAGGCCCGCGTTGTTCCCGACCGCCCATTGCAAGCCGGCCCCGAAGCACCACAGGGCGAGCGCGGCGACGAACAGGACGTTGTACGACGACAGCAGCGCCCCGAGGAAGACGGCCGCGCCCATCTGCGCGGCGACGATCAGCACCCGGGCGATCCGGCCTCCCGGGCTGTCCTGCAGCGCGACGGCGCCCGCCACCGCCCCCGCACCGGCCACCCACACCGCGGTCGCACCCGAATCCCACAGCAGTGCGAGCGATGCGATCGCCAGCACGCCGAGCAGGCTCCTCGTCACCGCCCCGGGTTCGGGCATGGCCGGCCGGAGGGCGTCGATGACCCTGCTGCGGGTGCTCACGTACTCATTCTGACGCCTGGACACCGAGTCTCGGGGTACCACACGCGTCAATTTCGGACAGTTGCGGTGACATAGCCGACCACCTGCCACAACCCCTGAACCGCGGCGCGTCAAACACCGTGTGCCACACCGCAAAGCCCGCCCCGCCGAAGGATCTCACGCGCGCCCTCATTCGATTTGCCTGCGGCGACGCGAGTTCGGGGTTAGAGTCAGCCGACGGGGTCGGTTCGCAGCAGCGGAGGTGCCGGTGGCGGATATCGCGATCGCGCGCGAATCCGTTGCCGATGACCACCTGCAGATCCGAATCACCAATACCCCGTCTCATGTGAACCACCGGGCGCAACCGTCGGCGCTTGACGCTCGGCCGGGCCAACGAAGGGAATCGTCATGAGCACGGCGGCCGAGCGAGCAGAACAACTCGAACTGGTGGCCCGGTTGAAGTCGGCCTATCCCGAACTACCGGATGCGCCGACACCGGATCTCCTCGACCACAACCGGATCACCGCGTACCTCAAACCCGTCCACGACGTCGGCGGCGAACCGGATGCGCCCATCAAGTACGAGAACAAGCAGTACGAGCTCTGGGAGCACATGACGTATGTCATCTGCGAGGTGCTGGCGTGGCGCGGTATCTGGCTCTCGGAGGAACGCCGCCGCATCGGCAACGTCGACGTGGGCAGGGCCGAATACCTGGGGCTGCCGTATTACGGTCGTTGGCTGTTGGCCGTTGCCCGCGTACTGGTCGAAAAGCATCACATCGGCCTGACCGAGTTGAGCGAACGGATGGCCGAGGTCAAGGCGCGCTACGAGGGCGGGCTCGCGGGCAAGAAACTGGAAGCCAAGCCGAAATCCGAGGGCGATGGATCGCAGGTCAAGCGCAACGCCCACCACAAACACGCGGTGGGCAAGGGCGACCCGCAGGTCTATGCCGGACAGGCCGGCGATCCGAAGTTCAAGGTCGGCGATGCGGTGATCGTGCGCGAGCTGCCCGTCATCTTCTACACCCGGACTCCCGAATACGTGCGCGGGGCACGGGGCGAAATCGCGACCGTCGCATACGAAAGCCCGGCGGCCGAGGACGAGACCTGGGACCGCCCGGCCAAACCGGAGTGGTTCTACGTCGTGCGGTTCAACATGTCGGAGCTGTGGCACGGCTACACCGGCACCGGCGACGACGTCATACAGACCGAGATTCCCGAGCACTGGCTGGAGGCCGCCTCATGACCGATCACGACCACGGACACGATCACGATCACGAGCGCACGGTCGCGCCGATGGTCGACGAGATCACCGACTTCGAGGTGCTCGAGATCGCGTTGCGCGAACTGTGTATCGAGAAGGGCATCTTCACCGCCGAGGAACACCGCCGCTTCACCGAGTTCGCCGAACAGATCGGGCCGACACCCGCCGCGACGCTCGTCGCCAGGGCGTGGCTGGACCCCGAATTCAAGAAGCTCGCGCTGGCCGAACCCATGACCGCCAGCAAGGAGGTCGGCGTCGACTGGATGGAGCCGACCGGATTCGGAACACCCAGCGACTTCACAGCTTTCGAGATCCTCGAGGACACCCCGACACTGCACAACGTCATCGTGTGCGCGTTGTGCTCCTGCTACCCGCGGCCCATCCTGGGCAACTCACCTGAGTGGTACCGAACGCCGAACTACCGCAGGCGCATGGTCCGCTGGCCGCGTCAGGTGTTGGCGGAATTCGGCCTGTACCTGCCCGACGACGTGACGGTGCGCGTGCAGGACTCCAATCAGAAGCACCGCTTCATGGTGATGCCCATGCGGCCCGCCGGCACCGAGGACTGGACCGAGGAGCAGCTCGCCGAGATCATCACCCGCGACTGCCTCATCGGCGTCGCCCTACCCAAACCGGGCGTCACCACCAACGTCATCACCGACACCCGTCCGGCTATCCACCCCGCCTCGGAAGCATGAGCGGCACACCGGATCCCGGCATCGAGCAGACGACCATCGCCCCGCTCGAGGAGATCGTCGAGCGGGGCCAGGTCTGGCCGCGGATGGCGGCCAAGTACGGGGTGGAAAACCCTGTGCCGCCGTGGAAGACGAGCCTGGACGGCATGTGCGACGCGCTCGACAGGGCCGCGTGCGATGCCGACATACCGGACTTCAAGGCGCGCCGCGACGAAGAGGACGCGCTGACGGCCACGCGGTATGCCCAGTTGCCTTATCCCGAGAGCCAACTGGTGTCGCTGGCGCACTCGCTGGTGGCACGCGGGGTCATCGACGAGGACGAGTTGAGGCGGCGACTGGCCAGCATCCGCGAGCGGTTGGAAGCCTGACCGGCGCGACACGTTAGGTTCGCCTCGTGGAGAAGGTCATCATCACGCTGCGCCGTGCCTCGTCCGACGATGCGTGGTGCTCACGGATTCGCGAACAGGTCGTCCCCGATCTGCTGGACCTCGGTTTCCCCGGACTGACGGTGAACGTGCGCGACGACATGGTCCGCGACTCCCTGATGACGCTGACGACGCTCGACCCGCCGGTGGTCGGATTCGTCAGCCTGTGGACCCAGCAGTCCTACGGCGATCCGGTCGCCGGCGCCCTCACGCGAGTGCGGCGGGAGGCCGACGAGGTGGCGGCCTACCTGGTCACCGAATCGGTCCCGATGCCACCACCGCACACCGCGCCGGGGGAGCGGACGGAGGGGTTCGCCAACGTCGCGCTGCTGCGCCGACCAGCCGAGCTCGACGAGTCGACGTGGTTGCGCCGCTGGCACATCGACCACACACCGGTGGCCATCGAAACCCAGTCGACGTTCGGATACACGCAGAACGCGGTGGTGCGGGCCCTGACGCCGGACGCGCCGCCGATCTCGGCGATCGTCGAGGAACTGTTCCCATCCGCCGCGCTGTCGGACCTGCACGCGTTCTTCGACGCGGCCGACGACGATCAGTTGCGCGAGCGCATGGACCGGATGGTGGCCAGCACCGCGGCCTTCGGCGCCAACCGCGACGTCGACACCGTTCCCACCAGCCGTTACGTGTACCGGACACCGTTCACCGACAGCGTTGTGGCGCAAGGAGTCTGATGACAACACTCGATGACGCCGTCGCGCTTGCCGCGGCCGAGAGCGGGCTTGCCGTGGTCTCGACGCTTCGCGCCGACGGCACCATCCAGGCCTCGTTGGTCAACGTCGGCAAGCTGGCCCATCCGGACACCGGCGCACCGGTGCTCGGATTCGTCACCTACGGCAAGGTCAAGCTGGCCAACCTTCGCGCCCGCCCGCAACTGGCGGTGACCTTCCGCGACGGCTGGCAGTGGGCGACCGTCGAGGGCAGTGCCGAACTCGCCGGTCCCGACGATCCCCAACCGTGGCTCACCGACCCGGACCGATTGCGACTGCTGCTGCGGGAGGTGTTCGAAGCCGCCGGCGGAACGCACGACGACTGGACGGAATACGACCGAGTGATGGCCGAGCAGCGCCGCACGGTCGTGCTCATCGCACCCACCCGGGTCTACAGCAACGGCTAACGCATAATCTGCTGCCGTGGCTGAAACGACCCTGCGGATCGTCGACGAGAACCGAGTCCGCACCCTCACCCTGAACCGGCCGGACGTGCTCAATGCGTTCAACGAGGAGCTGTACCTCGCCACCGCGACCGCGCTGCGGGACGCGGCCGCCGACGAGGACGTCGCGGTCGTCGTACTGACCGGCGAGGGGCGGGCGTTCAGCGCCGGCAACGATCTCGTCGAGATGCAAAGGCGCATCACCGATCCCGCGTTCAACGAGCAGGGCAGCCACTTCACCACGATGATCGACGCGCTCGCCGACTTCCCGAAACCGTTGATCTGCGCGGTGAACGGCGTCGGAGTCGGTATCGGCGCAACGATTCTCGGTTACGCCGACCTGGCATTCATGTCGTCGACGGCGCGGCTCAAGACCCCGTTCACCAGCCTGGGCGTGGCACCCGAGGCGGCCTCGTCCTACCTGTTGCCCCGGCTGATCGGTCGGCAGAACGCCGCCTGGCTGTTGATGTCGTCGGAGTGGGTCGATGCCGAGGAGGCACAGCGGATGGGCCTGGTGTGGAAGGTGTGCCCACCCGAGGAGTTACTGACCGAAACCCGTCGCCACGCGGAAATCCTGGCGTCGCGGCCCATCGCGAGCCTGATGGCGGTGAAGCAGACGATGACGGCGCCCACCCGCGAGGGCATCGCCGCCGCGACGGCGAGGGAGAACGAGCAGTTCGCGGTGCTGATGGGGGCCGCGGCCAACGCGAGCGCGCTGGCCGACTTCACCGGCAAGCGCGGACCGCAGTGATGCGGCCCTAGCGGCTCACCGCCCTGGGTGTCGCGTCGTCGGCCTCGCAGTGGGCGGCGATGATCGCCCGCAGCGTGCGTCGGCACCGCCCGCAGTCGCCGCCGGCGCCGCAGGCCTCGGCGATCTGCTTGGACGTCCGCGCCCCCTTGGCCACGCATTCCGTCACGTCGTGGCTGGTGATTCCCATGCACAGGCAGACAAACATCGCGCCCCCGTCAACCCTGCTCGTCGATGCTCATCAAGTGGGCGAACCGACCGATGAAGTGCGTCGGGTACGGGCCCATTCCCACGTTGGACATCCACTCCGCGGCGGCGTCGGGGTGATCGATCCACTGCCGGGCGGCGGTTTCGTCCTCGATTTCCTGGAGGATCATGACTTCGTGCCCGTCGTCGAAGGCGCGGTAGACCCAGATCTTGCGCACGCCGCCGCGCTTGAAGCGTTCGATGCCGTCGTGGATCTTCACCATCAGCGCCGACACATCCTCGACGGCCGACATGACGCCCACGACCACGCGGCCGACGTGGTCGGCGGGGGTGGGCGGGTAGAGGTCGATTTTCTCGACCACTTCGCCGCCGAAGATCGGCGGGATGTCATCGACGCCGGCCACGTTGAACCATTCGAAGACCGCCGGGGAGCGCAGGACATCCCGAATTGATCGGGCATTGCGGATTCCAATTGTCACCAGGACCCGGTTCGGCTCCCAGATCGACTCATAAAGGACGAGATGATGGGCGCCGATCGATTGCAAATTGTCGCGCCGCTTTTTGAGCCATTTCCACATTCGCTCGACGTCGGCGACGCGAAAGTCGCACGCGAGAATCAATGAGTGCAGATCGTACTGACTCATCGATTCCTCCTGCCATCCTTGCACCCTCGTCAATGGTTAGCGCAGTCTAACCTTACTTAGCCTAGGCAGTCCAGACTAGGCCTCGGATCTGCGCCTCGAGGCGCGGGAGCCGTTGACAATTCGGTCGAAAACACGCCTCGCGCAAGGTTTAAAGCGAGCTTCCCTGGCGTAACTGCACTAGCGTGGAAGGTGCACGACCGACATCGAAGCTTGACCAGCCCTCAAGTGCCTAGGAGCGACCATGCAAGGCGATCCTGACGTCCTGAAACTGCTCAATGAGCAATTGACGAGCGAACTCACGGCCATTAACCAGTATTTCCTGCATTCGAAGATGCAGGCAAATTGGGGATTCACCGAACTCGCCGAATACACGCGCAAAGAGTCGTTCGAAGAAATGAATCATGCGGAGGATTTGACCAACCGCATTCTGCTTCTCGACGGGCTGCCGAACTACCAGCGACTGTTCTCTTTGCGCATCGGCCAGACCCTGCGTGAGCAGTTCGAGGCCGACCTCGCGATCGAGTACGAGGTGCTGGAGCGGCTGCGTCCGGGGATCATCATGTGCCGCGAGAAGGGCGATGCCACCTCGGCCACACTGCTCGAAAAGATCCTCGACAACGAGGAAGAACACATCGACTACCTCGAGACCCAGCTGCAACTGATGGACAAGCTGGGCGAGGAGCTGTACTCCGCCCAGTGCGTGTCGCGCCCGCCGACCTCGCTGTAGTCGCCTACGCGCTGTATTGCCTCTCCCGAACTCCCGCGAGCGTGCGTGTTTGACCAGTACACGCCGCACCTAGGCGGCGTTTTGCGCACGCTCGTGGGGGCAACCCTCTCCCGGTACGTAACTTTCATAGCCTGACTAACGATATGGCTGAAGGGTTCGTATCGGAAGGGACGTATGACGAGTCAGGCCACAACGGCGGTTGCCGATCCCGAGGTCGGCGGCACGGAGATCGGCTCGCGGCGCCGTAACGCGGTTTTCATTGCGGTGTTGCTCGGGATGCTGCTCGCCGCGCTGGACCAGACCATCGTGGCGACCGCGTTGCCGACGGTCGTCGCCGACCTGGGCGGAGCAGGTCACCAGTCGTGGGTGGTGACCAGTTATCTCCTGGCGTCCACCATCGTCACGGCGATCGTCGGAAAGCTGGGCGACCTGTTCGGCCGCAAGGCCGTGTTCGGAGCCGCCGTACTGTTCTTCCTGGCCGGCTCCGTGCTGTGCGGTATCGCCGGGTCGATGACGATGCTCGTGGCGTCGCGGGCGCTGCAGGGCATCGGCGGCGGCGCGATCATGGTCACCGCGATGGCGCTCATCGGTGAGGTCATTCCGCTGCGCGACCGCGGTCGCTATCAGGGCGCCCTGGGCGCGGTCTTCGGCGTCACCACGGTGATCGGGCCGCTGCTCGGCGGGTTCTTCACCGACCACCTCAGCTGGCGGTGGGCGTTCTGGATCAACGTCCCGGTCGCGCTGGTCGTGCTGGCCGTCGCCGCGGTGGCGATCCCGCCCCTGACCAAATCCGGCAAGGCGGTCATCGATTACGCGGGCATCGTGTTCGTCGGCCTCGGTGCCTCCGGCCTGACGCTGGCGACGAGCTGGGGCGGCAGCACGTATCCCTGGTCGTCGCCCACGATCATCGGTTTGTTCGCCGCCTCGTTCGCGGCGCTGGCGATCTTCGTGTGGGTGGAACTTCATGCCGCCGAGCCGATCCTGCCCATCCGGTTGTTCGCCAGCCCGGTGTTCACCGTGTGCTGCATCCTCGGGTTTATCGTGGGGTTCGCGATGCTGGGAGCGTTGACCTTCCTGCCGACCTTCATGCAGTTCGTCAACGGTGTCTCGGCGACGACGTCGGGCCTGCGGACGCTGCCGATGGTCGCGGGCATGCTGATCACCTCCATCGGCAGCGGCCAGATCGTCGGTCGCACCGGCAGATACCGGATCTTCCCGATCGCGGGCACCGCGACGATGGCGGTGGCGTTCCTGTTGCTGTCCGGCATGGACGCGACGACCGCGACCTGGCAGCAGTCGCTGTATCTGTTCATCCTCGGCACGGGCATCGGCCTGTGCATGCAGGTGCTCGTGCTCGTCGTGCAGAACACCTCGAGCTTCGCCGACCTCGGCGTGGCCACCTCGGGGGTCACCTTCTTCCGCACCATCGGAAGCTCCTTCGGCGCAGCGATTTTCGGCAGTTTGTTCGCCAACTTCCTGGCGAGCCGGATCGGCCCGGCGCTCGCCGCCAGCGGCGCGCCGCCGCGCGCGGCGGAATCGCCACAGGCGCTGCACATGCTCAGCCCCGAAATGGCCGCGCCGCTCGTCGACGCGTACGCCGACTCGCTGGGACGCGTGTTCCTGTGCGCGGTTCCGGTGGCCGTGGTCGGCTTCGTCGTGTCGCTGTTCCTCAAAGAGGTGCAGCTGCGAGAGGTGGAGACGGTGTCGGCGTCCGACCTGGGGGAGGGCTTCGGGATGCCGAGCACCGAATCGCCCGAGAAGATCCTCGAAGTCGCGGTCGGCCGGCTGTTCCGCGACTCACCGGAGATCCGGCTGCGCAGCCTGGCCGAGGAACCCGGGTGCGATCTCGACGTCAGCCAGATGTGGGCGCTGCTGCAGATCTACCGGCAGAACCAGGTGTTCGGATCGGCGACGCTGACCGACATCGCCGAACGCCTCCGGGTGCCGTACGAGATCATCGAGCCGACTTTCGACGATCTGGTGCGACGCGGGCTGGCGCTGCGCACCGACGAGCGGCTCTGGCTGACCCAGAACGGAATCCGGCAGGTCGACGCCATCTCGACGGCGATCGTGGGACGCATCGTCGAGAAGCTGGCCACGTCTCCGTCCTTCGAAGGGCGCCCGGACCGGTTCCAGGTCGAGGCCGCACTCGAACGCATCGCGCACCGGATGCTGCTGCAACGCGATTGGACCGACGACCGCGCTCAGCTCGCCACCGCCGGCTGACCTGAAACTAGAACGCGTTCCAATTCGCCGCGCGCGGGCGTACGATGCCGCCATGAGTCGAATTGGGGACTTCGCCGACGACGACGCCGCAGCCTGGGTGACGAAGTCGCCGGATATCGGCATCGCGATGGCCGGATTCACCAACGCGGTCTACACCAAGAACCGGCTGCCGATGCGGGTCCGCGAACTGGCGCGGATGGTCATCGCGTTGGACAACGAGTGCGTGGTGTGCCAGAACACCCGCGACTCCGAGGGTCTCGCCGCAGGCGTCGACGAGGATCTCTACGACCACGCCGCCGAGTGGCGGACCTGGCTCGGCTACAGCGAGCAGGAGAGGATCGCCGCCGAGTTCGCCGAACGCTTCGCCAGCGATCACACCGGCCTGCGCGACGACGAGGACTTCTGGCAGCGGTGCCGCGAGCACTTCTCCGAGGAACTGCTCACCGACCTCGCGCTGTCGTGTGCGATGTGGTTGGGCATGGGCCGCATGCTGCGCACGCTCGACATCGGCCAAAGCTGCAAGATCACGCTGTAACTCGCCACGAGGCGCGCACAATGGCTGTGGTGAGCTCGACAACAGCCAAACCGCTCGCGGCGGCGGCGATCGCCCAACTCGAGGCCGACGGGGTGGCGACCCTCATCGGGACGATCGTCAACGCGGCCGGCCTCACGCTCGCCAAGACCGTCCCGCTGCGCCGCATGGGTTCCTTCGCCGACCCCGGCCTCGGGGCCAGCCCGGTGTGGCACGTCTTCGCCATCGACCAGAGCGGCATCGTCTTCGGCGAAGAGATCGGCGTGGTGGGGGATCAGCGGATCCGCATCGACCTCGGCGCATTGCGGATCCTCGGCGACGGTTTGGCTTGGGCGCCAGGCAATTTCTTCAACCAGGACGGCACCCCAGACGCCTACTGCAGTCGCGGCGCGCTCGGCCGTGTCGCTGATCGATTGTCCGAGGCGGGGATCAGCACCGTGGTAGGCCACGAGATGGAATTCGTGCTCGTGGGTCCCGACGGCAGCCGGTTGCCGTCGCACCTGTGGGCCCAATACGGCCTGGCGGGAGTGCTGGAGTACGAGGGCTTCGTGCGCGACGTCACCAACGCGGCGACGGCGTCGGGCGTGGCCATCGAGCAGTTCCATCCCGAGTACGGCGTGAACCAATTCGAGATCTCGCTGGCCGCCTTGCCGCCGGTCGCTGCCGCCGATGCGCTGGTGCTGATGCGGATCATCATCGGCCGGGTCGCGCGGCGCTACGGGATGCGGGTGAGCCTGTCGCCGGTGCCGTTCGCGGGCGAGGTCGGATCGGGTTCGCACCAACACTTCTCGATGAAGCGTGACGACGTTCCGCTGTTCTCCGACGGAGACGGTGTCAACGGCCTCACGCCCGAGGGGGAGTCGGCGGTGGCCGGCCTACTCGCCGGGTTGCCGGACGCCCAGGGTGTGCTTGCCGGTTCTGTACTCTCCGGCCAACGCATGCAACCCGGACACTGGTCGGGCGCGACGGTGTGCTGGGGCACCGAGAACCGCGAAGCCGCAGTGCGTTTCCTGATCGGCGGTGTCAGCAATCCGGCGGGAGCCAACGTCGAGGTCAAGGTCATCGACCCGTCGGCCAATCCCTATCTGGCGACGGCGACGATACTGGGCCTCGCCCTCGACGGAATCGAGCGCAAGTTGAAACTGCCGCCGGAGACGACCGTCGATCCCGCGACGCTGACCGACGAACAACGCCGGCGCGCCGGCATCGTGGCGATGGCCCACAACCAGGCCGATGCGGTGGACGCGCTCGACCATTCCTCAGTGATGCGCCGGATCCTCGGCGACGCGGTCGTCGACTCCGTCGTCGCGGTGCGCCGCTACGAGCAGAAGAACTTCGGCGATCTCAGCGCCGAAGACGCCGCCGACAAGTTCCGATTGGCCTGGAGCGTCTGAGTCCTGCGGGGCGTGCTCGCCCTCAGACCAACCCCGTCGCGTCGAACACCCAGGACATGTCGGCGTTGGCGAAATCTTCCATCCACGTCGGCGGCGCGTTGTTGGTCAGCGCCCCCATGTCCCAGTAGTCCTTCCACAGCGTGATCTTGCCATTCTCGACACGATGCACGCTCACGAACTGGAGGACAGCGGATTCGCCGGTGGCCCAGTGCCATTCCTCGGAGTGCTCGTACATCACGTCGGTACCGTTGTCGACCATCACACCGTCGAAGTTCTCGTAGGAGGCCAGCGGCTCCAGACCGATCTTGAGCCGCTTGACGATGTCTTCCGGCCCGCGCGCGGCGGCCGTTGGACCCACGGGCATGTCGAGGTAGATGCAGTCGTCGGACAGAAAGGTCTTGACGCCCTCCCAGTCACGCGCCGACAGCGCCTTCCACATGCCGAGAACCGTATCCTCAACCGACACTGGTCAATTCACCTTCCTGTTGGGCGGGCGCAGGAGACTTGTGCGCTGCGCGCAGGAAACGCCCGGTCCTCCGGTTGCCGACGAGATCGGTCGGCTTACCGTCCAGGAAGACCGCCCGGCCACCGACGAACACCGCCGCGACCGTCTCGTCGTTGCGGTTGACCATGCGGGACAGCCCGCCGTACTGGTCGACAGTCTCCTCGGCGTAGCGGTCCAGCGACTCGTCGAGACGCTCGGGGTCGATGATCACGACGTCGGCGCGATCGCCGATGCGCAGATGGCCGGCATCGAGGCGGTACCAGTCGGCCAGCTCTCCGGTGAGCCGGTGCACCGCGTGTTCGACTGTCATGAACGGCTTTCCGGCCCGTTCGGCGCTGTACACATGACGCAGCAACCGCAGGCCCATGTTGTAGAACGCCATGTTGCGCAGATGCGCGCCGGCATCGGAGAAGCCCATCTGGACGCCTGAGTCCGCGGCGAGCTTCTTCAACACCTCCGGGCGGTGGTTCGAGATCGTGGTGCGCCAGCGCAGCGCCGTACCGTGTTCGAGCACCAGATCGAGGAAGGCGTCAACGGGATGCACCCCGCCGCGGTCCTGGCCGACCTGGCCGAACGACTTACCGACCACCGAATCATCCGGGCAGGCGACGATTTCGGCGTCGTAGAAGTCGCGCTGCCACACCCGGATGCCGAGCTTGCTCTCGTATTCCTTGCGGAACCGACGGCGGTAGGCCGCATCCCGCATCAGCTCGTTTCGCTCGACTTCGTCGCGCAGGTGCAGCGCCGCGGCGCCCGCGCCGAACTCCTCGAAGACCACCAGGTCGATGCCGTCGGCGTAGACCTCGAACGGCACCGGCAGGTGCTGCCAGCGGAAGTTCCCGCCGAGCTTGTTGACCAGCCGAGCGGCCGGCCCCAGGGCGTGGATGCTGTACGGGTTCGATTTCACGTCCGCCGCCGACAACAGGCTGGTCTTGAGCGGGTTGCGGATGATACCCAGTGACTGCGCCAGCTGCGATCCGAGGTTGAGCGGGTTCTGAATGTCGGGACCGGACTGTAGGATTCGCCCGGTGCGCCGCAACAGTGCCTTCAACCGACGAAGTTCACGCGGTTTGGCGTAGGTCGACGGGAGAGTCCTCGAGCGGCACACATCGCCGTCGAGCTTGTCGAAAAGCAGTTGCTGCGAGGACATGCCGACGAATCCGGCCTTGAGCGCCTCGGACAGCCAGCGCTCCATCTGAGCCTGCTCGGACCTGGTCGGGCGCACATCTTTCCGTGTGGCGCGGTCGAGCCCCATGGTCGCGGCGCGCATATCGGAATGTCCGATGAACGCGGCGATGTTGGGGCCCAGCGGCCGCGACTCCAGCGCCTGGATGTACTCCTCGCAGTTCGTCCACGTCTTGTGCCCCTCGACCGCGGCGATCACGTGGTCGCGGGGGATCGCCTCCACCCGGCCGAAGATGTCGCCGGCGTCGCTGGCGTCGACGTGCACCGTCGACAGCGAGCAGGACCCGAGCATCACCGTGGTCACGCCGTGTCGCAGCGACTCGGCGAGCGCGGGACCGTTGAGCACCTCCACGTCATAGTGGGTGTGGATGTCGAGCATGCCGGGCACGACCCACTTGCCGGTGGCGTCGATGATCTGGGGACAGCCGGTGGCGTCGAGATCGTTCGGGCTGACCGCCACGACGCGGCCCCCGCGGATGCCCAGGTTGCGGATCGCCGACGGGGCGCCGGTGCCGTCGAACCAGCGGCCGTTGCGGATGATCGTGTCGTAGCTCACCCCGCCATAGAACAGCGCTTCAATTAGCCTGTCAACGAATTCTGTGAACAGATTCGAAATATTGTCTACTAGCCGCGCTGACGTGCGGTTTCCTCGCAGCTCAAACCGGGTTCCGCTGGCGCCGGCATCGGGGCATACTCGCGAACGTGACCCCCTTACAGCGGTACATCGCCGAAGAAATCGCGACCGATCACGTCGATGGGCTGCTGTCCCGACGTGAAGCGCTGCGTCGACTGGCGCTGCTGGGCATCGGCACCGCGGGCGCTACGGCGTTGTTCGCCGCGTGCAGCCAGAACCGCGAGCCGACCGCCGACGCCCCGGCCACGTCGAGCGGCGCCGCCACCGCCAGCGCCCCGCCGCCCGGCGACGAGGGCGCCGTGACCACCACGCCGATCACTTGGGCCGGACCCCGCGGTGAACTCCAGGCCGCGTGGGCCCAGGCACCGAACGCCCGCGGCGGTGTCCTCGTGATCCACGAGAACAAGGGTCTGAACGACCACATCCGTTCGGTCGCGGGCCGGTTCGCCGGTGTCGGCTACTCCGCGTTGGCGATCGACCTGCTTTCGGCGCGGGGGGGAACCGCCACCTTCGCCGATCCCGCCGAGGCGACGGCGGCTCTGGGCAAGATCCCCCCGGAAGAGGGGATCGCGGATCTGAGATCGGGCATCGATGAACTGCAGCGGCGCGTGCCCGGCAAGAAGGTCGCGGCCGTCGGCTTCTGCATGGGCGGCGGTTACGTGTGGCGACTGCTGGCCGCCGGCGAACCGCGGATGTCGGCGGCTGTCCCGTTCTACGGCCCGACACCGGACAACCCGGACTTCGCCGGCTCCAAAGACGTTGCGGTGCTGGGGATTTATGCGGCTCAGGATCAACGGGTGAACGCCACCGAGCCCGCCGCGCGCGCGGCGCTGGAGAAGGCAGGCATGGTTTTCGAGTTGGTCACCGAACCCGACGCGAACCACGCGTTCTTCAACGACACCGGCGAGCGGTACAACGCGACCGCCGCGGCCGACGCGTGGCGCCGCGTGCAGGACTGGTTCTCCCGCTACGTCGCCTGACATTCGCACCCCCGACACATTCACCGGCAGTTCGCCGGCCCGTCATGGACTCGTCGGCGCCGGCACACGCCTCGCGGTCACATTCGACGCGTGCGGGTTGTGCAGATAGCGAACTTCTACGGGCCGCGCTCCGGTGGGCTGCGCACCGCGGTCGATCGTCTCGGCGCGGAATACGTCACGCGCGGCCATGACGTCTTCCTCGTCGTACCGGGCCCTCGGCTCGAATGGCAGCGGCTGCCCTCGGGGGTCATCCGCGCGCCGCAGGGGCGCACGTCGACGCGCCGAGCAGTTCACGTGGCCGCGGGCGGTGGCCGGCATGCTCCGTGCGCTGACCGCGCGCTGAGTGCGACCGGCGAACGCGAGGACACGTCGCGCTTGCGCAAAGGGCGGGCGCGACCGGGGGACGGTGGCCTACGATCCGGAAATGATCCGGTCGCTGATGGTCGCGGTCTTCACCGTCACCCTGAGCTCTCTGCCGCTTTCCGCGGTGGCCGGCGCCGAACCGGCCGATCCGCCGTGCAACTTCACCCTCTCCGCGCCGCACGTCGTTCAAGTGTCGGGGACGGACATGGTGGCGGTGACGATGACGCCGAAAGACTGCACCGGCGGCACCCCGTACCAGTCGATCGCCTGCGTCGAGCTCCAGGGCGGACCGGGACCGGAGAATTGCGTACAGAACAACGGTCTGCTGACCGCGCGGGCGTACTACTCGCCGTATCACCCGGGCGCGACCTACGTGGCCACCGGCCGTGGCTGCGCGACGGTCGGCAATCCGCCGGAACCCGTCTGCCAGCCGACGGGGCCGCTCACCGCCACGCTCTAGCGTCACTCGCCGTGAAAGTCGCCGTCGAGATCAGTTCGGTTGCGCAAGAACGATTCACGAAGATCCGTTCTTTACTGCCACCGGCGCCGAAGGCGTCGTCAGGCTGATCGATTCGCGTTTGCCACCACTGCGGAGGATCGGCTACTTCTGAGCGCGCGCCGTTTAGGCAGGCTCCCGCCCGGGCACACGCAGAATTAGCGGGTTCGTCAATGAGCCGGCTCGACAACCAGAGGAGCCGACATGGATAACAACGCCATCGTGTGGATCATCGTCGCCATTGCTGTCATCGCCGCGATCGTGCTGGTGGCGGTCCTGGCGCGCAACGCGCGTAACAAGCGCCGCCGCCTGGAAGCCGACCGGCTCCGCACAGAGGTCGATGAGAAGTCGCAGCATCTTCAGAGGCGCGAGACCGTCGCCCAGGAAACCGAGGCACGCGCCCGCGCCGCCCAGGCCGAGGCGGAGGCGAAGGCCGCCGAGGCGGCCCGGCTGCAGGACGCCGCACACTCGCACCGCGACGCGGTGAACACCAAGCGCGACGAGCTCGACGAGCAGCGCGCCCGCGCCGACGCCCTGGATCCGAAGAGCGGCTCCGGCACCTCCGCGGATCCGTCGGTCACGAAGGCGGACGGTCTGCGAGACGATTTCGCCGGGCGGCCCGACCAGACCGCCGTGCGTCCCGACCACACCCGTGCCCCCGAGCAGCAGCACCGGCCGTGACTGGCCAAGCCGATACCGTATCGGCGGTGCTGTTCGATATCGACGGCACGCTCGTCGATTCGAACTACCTGCACGTGCACGCGTGGTATCGCGCTTTCGAGGAGGCGGGTCACCCCGTGGAGGCCTGGCGCATCCATCGCTCGATCGGAATGGACGGCACCACGCTGGTCGAGACCCTGGCGACGGACGCCGATACGGAGGCCCGCAGCCAGGCCAAGGACTTGCACTCGCGCTACTACAAGGAGTTGGCGCCGCACCTCAAACGGTTGCCGGGTGCGCGGGAACTGCTCGAGGCTGTGCACAAGCTCGACATTCGGGTCGTGCTGGCGACATCGGCGCCCGAGGAGGAGCTGTCGATGCTGCGTGAGGTGCTCGACAGCGACCACCTCGTCTACGCGGTGACCTCGTCGGAAGATGTGGACACCGCCAAACCCGAACCCGACATCGTCGAGATCGCCCTCGAGCGGGCCGGGGTCACGGCCGCGCACGCGGTGTTCATCGGTGACACCGTTTGGGACGTGGAGGCCTGCAAGCGCGCCGGGGTCGACAGCATCGCGGTGCTCAGCGGGGGAGTGTCCCGGGGAGAGCTCGAAAAGGCCGGAGCGCAGCGCGTTTTCGAGCACCCCCTGGAACTGTGCCAGCACCTCGACGACACTCCGGTCGCCGCGCTGGCCAACATCGTGGGCGCCCGCTGAGCGACGCCCGACGTCAACGGGGCAACGCGTACCGCAGGATCGCCGCGACGCCGTCGGCCGGGTCGATGCGCTCGTCGGTGCGGATCAATGCGGCGCCGGTGTTGATCGCCGCCATCGGCAGCGCCTCGTCGGCACGCAGAGTCTGGCTGGGCGCGGTGCCGAGTTCGGACAGGACGTTGGCGTTCGGCGCGATCGTGGTCAGGTCGTCACCGGCCACGACGGTCGCGTCGCCGACGTCGCCGATGATCAGGGTCTCGACCGCGCCCGCGCGCAGCGCCGCGGTCACGCCGTCCAAACCCTCAGTGGCCATGCCCTCGCCGCGACCGAGTTCGGCGGTGAAGCGTTGCGCGGCGTCGTCGATCTCGGCCACGCGGCGGCGCGCAAACTCCTGGTCGATCGCGTGCCGTAGATCCGCGTCGTCGAATCCGCTGTGCCGCGCCCCGACGTTCACGTCCACCACCAGCGAGGCGACCCGCTCGGGTAGCTCCGCGGTGAGGTCGGTGCGCGACTGCACCTCGCCGACGACGAACACGACCTCGGGCTTGGCGTCGTCGACCAACGTCGTCAGCTGGCCGGCGACGGCGCGGATGTTCTGTTGGCGCGCCCCCTCGCTGGCCCGCTGCGGATCGCCGTAGCCCGGGGTCTCCGCACCCGAGGCCTTGTGCACCGGGTACGCGTCACCGTCGACGGTGTCCGACACCGCCGTGCCCTCACGAAACAGCGTGATGTCGCCGCCCTCGTGGTCGACGATGACGACCGCGTACGTGGGCCGGTCGAGACCGTGCTCGACGACCGGCACGATGTAGGGCAGCGCCGAAACCCGGACGACGGGTTCCATGGGACGAATGAGGTGTTCGTTGACCAGGACGCCCTCCGCGCTGGCCACGACCGCGCGGCCACTCGGTCCGACGGGGGGAACCGCGTCGGTGACGGCCTGCTCGATGCTCTCCGTCACCGCCGGATCGGCGCCCTGCTGTTCGAGCTGCTCACGCAGCGAGCGCCACTTCAGCTCCATCTGGGCGGCCGCGTCCGCGGTGTTGTGGGAGTCGTCGAAGTACACCGACGCATACGGGCCGGTCGACGTCAGCAGAGTGCGAAAGTGTTCGGGATGCATGGCCGTTGGTTACCCATGGAGCAGCTGACGACACAGGCTTTCGGCCAACCAGGTCTCGAACCTCCGCGATGACCATCCGCGCCTCCGCACCAGGCGGTCGTAGAGCACGGGATCGGTGGACAACCATGCGACGTCCGTCGCCTCGGCGCGTTTGAGCGCGCGGTTGAGCGCCTTCAGCGCCGCGAGCCGGCCGACAATACGGCGCGCACCGTCGAGCCGCTGCTGTTCGAAGCCGCCGGCCAACTCTCCCGCCTCGGCATCGGTTCCCGCGGCCACCTCCAGCGCCGTGAACAACCCGGCTGTGCGCGCGTCGATGGCGGTGATGACGGCGGCCCACCTTCGCAGGAGCGTCGCGGCGTCGTTTTCTGCCAGCAGCTCGCGCACCTCGCGACGGTCAACCAGCGCCACCGGCGCGTCATCGCCGGCAACGGCCCATTCCATCGCGATCCTGAGAAGGTCCACCTTGCCGCCGACCGACGTGAACACCGTCTTCCGGCTCACCCCCGCGGCGGCGGCGACGGCATCGATCGTCGTCGCCGCATACCCCTCCTCGACGAACAGCCGCTCCGCGGTCGCGACGATCCTGCGCCGCGTCTCTGACGCCTGCGCGGCGCGCAGCTGCGACGAATAGCGGCGCTTGACAGACCCAGTCATTCGAGTAACCCTTCGTATATTGATTACACCCTAGGTTACCTGAAAAGAGCACACATGAGAACGCTCGTCGTCGGCGCCGGACCGGCAGGCCTCTACAGCGCGATCGCCTTGGCGCGTCGCGGGCACACGGTCCTGGTCGTCGACCGGGACCCGGGCCCACCGGCTCGCGGATGGTGGCAGCGCCGCGGGGTGATGCAGTTCCATCAGGCCCATACATTCCGTCGCCAGGTGATCGACGCGCTGACCGCGGAGATGCCCGATGTGCTCGACGCGCTACACACCGCGGGCGCGCAGACCGCCACCGATGATCGCGGTCGGCCAGTCGGATTACTCTGCCGCAGAGCGGTATTCGATAGAACGCTCTGGATGTGCGCATCCGTGCACCGCGCCATCACCTTCCATGCGGGCAACGTCGACGACGTGCTACTGGGCCGGAGGGGAGTCGACGGCGTCCGGGTCGGGACCGCACCGCTGGAGGCGGACCTGGTGATCGACGCGTCGGGGCGCGACAGCCGTTTCACCCGGTCGCTCCGCCCGCCGGCGAGCAGCGAGGTGTGCGGTGCGGCCTACGTCAGCCGGCAGTATCGGCTGCGCCCGAAGGCCTCACCGCCACCGATGTCGACGCCCTTCGGCGCGGTGGTCTCGCCGCCGGGTTACTGGGGGTTGGCATATCTGCACGACAACGCGACCTTTTCCGTGACGATCGTGCACGACGGCACCGACCCTCGGCTGCGCATGCTGCGGCATCCCGAAGTCTTCGAAGACGCCGTACGCCGGATCCCGGCGCTCTCGGGGTGGATCGACCCGTCACGGAGCCTCCCGCTGACTGATGTGATGCCGGGAGCGCGACTGTACAACGCCTATCGCGGGCAGCGCGGCGAGACCGGGCGCGTGGCTCTGCCGGGGCTCATCTCGGTGGGTGACGCGGTGTGCACGACCACGCCGCTCGCGGGCCGCGGGGTCGCGCTGGGGCTGATGCAGGCGCGCGAACTGATTCGCATCGTGGACGGAAGCAACGACATTCGTTGCGCAACCGAGAAATTCGATGCCTGGTGCCTCGAGCACATCCGGCCCTGGTACGACGACCACCGCTATGTCGACGCCGAACGGATGCGGCGCTGGTCCGGTCACGACGTGGATCTGGCCAAGCCGCTGCCGTCCGATCTGATCGTGGCCGCGGCCGAAGCCGACCCGCAGCTGGGCGCGCTTGTCGGCCCGTACATCACGATGGACGCGCGGCCCGACAGCCTTCGTGCCGCCGAGCCACGCGCGAGGTGGGTCTACGAAAGTGGTTGGCGCCCAACACCCGCGGCGGGACCGAGTCGCGAAGAACTCATCGAGCTGGTGTCGCCGGCGTCCAGGACACCGGTAAGCGCTTGATCCCGTGAATGAACGGCGATAGTAACCGCGCCGGTTCCTCAGTCGCGGCGATGTCGGGTATCTGCCGGTGCAACTCCTCGAAGACGACGCTGATCTCGCGTCGGGCGAGGTTGGCGCCCAGGCAGAAATGCGCCCCGCCGCCGCCGAAACCGGCGTGCGGGTTGGGGTTGCGTGTCACGTCGAACGTCCAGGGATCGGCGAACTTGTCCTCGTCCCGATTCGCCGAGCAGTACCACAGTGTCGCCTTGTCGCCGGCGGCCATCTTGACCCCGCTGAGTTCACAGTCCTCGGTGAGCGTGCGGCGCATGTAGTTCACTGGGAACGCCCACCGGACGATCTCCTCGACGGCGGTGGGGACGACGGCCTCGTAGTCCGACCACCATCGCGCACGCTCGCGGGGGTAGCGGGTGAGCGCCAACACGCCGTGGCTGATCGCGTTGCGGGTGGTCTCGTTGCCCGCGACCACCAGCAGGATGAAGAACGACGCGATCTCCGCCGACGTCAGGCGCTCACCGTCGACCTCGGCCTCCACCAGCGCGGTCGTCAGATCCTCGTGAGGGTGTGCGCGACGGTCTTCGGCGTGCGCGGTCGCGTAGGCGCCGATGTCCATCGCGACCTTGACGAACTCCTCGTAGTCCTGGGCGATGTCCTTGTCCCCGAATCCGAGAATCACGTTGGTCCAGTGGAAGATCTGCTGATGGTCGTCCTCCGGGATGCCCATCATGTCGCAGATGACCTGCAGTGGCAGCGGTCCGGCAAGTTCCGCGACGAGCTCACCGTGGCCGTCCGGATGTTCGGCGATCATCGTCTCGACGAGCCGCCGCGCACGGTCCCGTACCGAGGCCTCGGTGCGCGCCACCACCCTCGGGGTGAACGCCCGGCTGACGATGTTGCGCAGGCGCAGGTGTCGGGGGTCGTCGGTGACGATCATCGAACCGAAGTACTCGCTCAGTTCCGGATTGGCGTCGTTGATCGTGATGCTCGGGCTCGAGCTGAAGATGTGCGGATGCCTGCTGGCGTACCAGACGTCGTCGAACTTCGTGAGCGCCCAGTGGCCCGGCCCTTCCTCCACCCCGGGTGTCTCCAACGGCTTGTGGAACGAGACCGGTGCTTCGCGGCGCAGCGTGGCGAAGGCGCCGTCGCGGAAATCGTCGGGCTTGACCCAGAAGCTCCACGAGCTCAGGTCGACCTCGGACAGCGGGACCTCGGGCGGAGGGGCGCCGTTCTCCCTGACCAGGTGCGCGCCGAAAGTGGGCGGTGTCGCGGTGTCCACCCGTCCGAGGGTAGGCCGATATCCGCACGGGGAAGGGAATTCGGCCGCAGTGGCCAAATTGACTACGGCAACTGCCAGTTCATGTTCTTGGCGAAGACGCGGGCCTCGCTGAGAGGGTGCCCAGCTCGTGACAGCGCTGGATGTAGCCCTGCACCATCACCAGGAAGTTCATCGGGTTGTATGCGTCCTCTTCGTAGCTCCACTTCCCGTCGCCGGCGTACCTGAGCACGGTGATCACTGGGGTGCCGTGCACGCTGCCGTCGCCCGGGTCCTTCATCGTGTTGACGTTGCGGTTGATCACCCAGCCCTTGTCGACGTCGATCGAATACCACTCGACCGGATAAGAAGGCATCTCGCTGCCCGGGAACGTGTTCATCGTCGAGACGATCCACTCGCGGATGGCTTCGCGTCCGGTCATGTTGCCGAGGGCATGTTCGACGTAGGTCGCATCCTCGGTGAAGTGGTCGGCATAGCTCGACCAGTCCCACGTCTTGCCGATGTCGACCACCGCGTCCTGATAGGCGTGGAACGCCCCGTCGATCTCCTGACGTGACCACTGACCCATCGGAGGCTCCCTCGGCTCGCGGTTGAACAGGCACCGTTCTACCAAAGGTTTCGGTGTCGCCGAGGCGGTTTCACGAGACGGTCAATGTCCGCGTCTGCGACCAGATCCGGTCCCAGGGCTCGCGGCGCTCGGTCATCAGGTACGCCCGCATCTCGTCACCGACCTCGCCGACGACCCGCGCATCGGCGAAGAACGGCCGCAGGACGTCCGCCTCCAGTCCGATGTAAAGCGCGGTGTCGTAGTCCTCAGGCGGCGGCGGGAAGTAGCCGTAACTGCGGCTGATGCTGAACGCCTGGGGCAGGCCGTACCGATCCGCGTATCCGTCGGCATAGGCGGCGACGATGTAGGACTGGCCGATCAGCGCCGTGCGGTCGCGCTGTTCGGCGGGCAACCGTTGTAAGGCGTCCGCGGCCCGGGCCGCGATCCGCTCGCCGGCCTCATCGTCGACGATCACCACCGAAAGGACCAGGATCGCAACGGCCAACGCCGCGCTCGCCACGTACAGCGGCCATACCAGCCAGCGCCGCCGCAGCGTTCCCGCGGCACGGCGCTGCTGCAACGCCAACGCACCGATCGCCGCCAACGGTGCGTAGAGGCCCGCCAGATAGTAGGGCCGTCCGGCGGTGGCCACGAACAACACGAACAGCACCGCGAAGGTCACCCCGAGGAACCGGTAGTCGCGCAGCTGCGGATCGCGAAGCCGCCACAGCCCGTAGAGCATCAGCGCGACACCGGCGACACCGGCGAACACGATCATCTGCACCGCGATGCTGGGCCTGCCGCCGTACAACGCCTCCGCCTCGCCGGCCACCACCGGTGCCATCTGCAGTTGCGGCCAGCCGTGGCCGGCCTGCCAGACGAGCGTCGGCGCGGCGATCAGCACCGCAATCCCCGCCCCGGCCCACAGCAGCGGCCTGCGCAACAACTCCCGCGGACCGACCGCGGCGACCGACGCGAGAAGCACGACGCAGAACACGATGACCTGAAACTTGGTGAGCGCAGCGATTCCGACGACCACGCCGGCCGCGAGCAGCAGCCGGTCCTCGCGTAACCGGATCCAGCGCACCAGCAACCACACGAGCAGTAACCATTGCACCGGTTCGAGCGAGTACGGCGTCAACCAGTGCCCGGCCAGCGCGGTCCAGATCGCGGTGGCCTGCGCGGCCGCGGTGAAACCCTGTGCACGCCGGTCACATCCGAGTTCGTGTGCGATCAGGCCGGCCAGCACCACGGTGCCGGCGGTGGCAAGCACCACGGGAATGCGCAGGGCGACGAGCGATCCCGGCGCGAGGGCGTCCATCACCGCGGCGAGTGCGGGTGCGAGAGGCGGTTGATCCGCCGAGCCCCAATCGAGGTGATTGCGGCCGATCGCCAGCATGTACACCTCGTCGAACCAGTAGTCCGTTCCCAAAATACCTGCAGTGCAGTGAATTACAGCGGTCACCGCGGCAATGGGCATCACAACCGATGTGGCGAATCCGGAGATGGGCCGAGAACGCATCGCAACCACGCCCGGCCACGATAGTGTGCCCGCATGACCCTCGGCATCGACGCCCAGGTACTGGATGAGATGGCTCCGTTGCTGGCCGCGGTCGGCGACGTCGATCCCGCGCCGGTCGGTGATGTCGAGTCGCGGCGCGTCAACGGCCACCGGATGTTCGACACCGTCGCCGCCCAGCGAACACCCGCGACCGGCGTCGAGGTCACCCAGCACACGCTGACCACAGAGGATGGGGCGTCCCTAGCGCTCGGGTGGTATCACCGGGCGGGGGAGCGCCCGGGCAGTGCGGCGCTGTACCTGCACGGCGGAGGGATGATCTTCGGGCTCCAACACGTCGGGCGCCTGTACGACCTGGCGGTGCGGGACTACGTCGCGGCATCCGGCGTGCCGATGCTGGTCGTGGACTATCGCGTCGCTCCAGAACACCCGCATCCCACGCCGGTCGAGGACTGTTATGCCGCGCTGCGCTGGCTGGCCGCGAACGCCTCGACGCTGGGCGTCGAACCCGACCGGATGGCGGTGATGGGCGACAGCGCCGGCGGCGGGCTGGCCGCGGCGGTCTGCCTACTGGCCCGGGACCGCGGCGGACCGGCCGTCGCACAACAGATCCTGATCTACCCGATGCTCGACGACCGCGCCGCGACACCGGATTCCACCCTGCTGCCGTATCTGACGTGGACGTACGACGACAACGCCACCGGATGGGGCGCACTGCTGGGCGCTGAAGCGGGGTCGGCATCCGTATCTCCGTACGCCGCGCCGGCGCGGGCCACCGACCTCGGCGGACTTCCCGACGCCTACCTCGACGTGGGTGATCTCGACATCTTCCGCAAAGAGGACATCGCCTATGCGACCCGCCTCGCCGACGCCGGAGTGCCCACCGAACTTCACGTGTATCCGGGTTGCCCGCACGCGTTCGAAGCACTGGCCCGGTCGGCGGGTGTGTCGAAGCGGGCGCTCAGCGATCGCGTCCGGCGTCTGCGCAGCCTCTGATCCGTTGGGACAACGGTTCACCCGCGCTCAGCGGCCGTCGGGCGACTCGACCACCGCCTTGATGCGTTCGAGTGTCTTGCGCATGTCGCGGATGTTGCGTCGCCGGCGCAGCTGACCGCCGAAGATCGAAAACAGTTTCATCGGCAGCGAATCGTTGAGCCGGAACGACTCGGTGACGTCGGTGCCGCCGTCGACGGGATCGAGCCGATAATGCCAATTGTTCACCGGCTTGTCCCCGAGGAGCACCGCGAAACCGAACTCACGCCCGGGTTCGCAGGCCGTCACCTCGCACGTCGTCCAGTAGACCGGTCCGATCTCGTTGCGCTTGACGTGGCCGCGGAACCGTGCGCCCAGCGCGGGGCCGGTGGCTCCGCCGAGCCACTCGGCCTCCATGACTTCGGGGGAGAACTTGCCGGTGTTGCGCACATCGGCGATCAAATCCCAGATCCGCTCCGCCGGCGCCGCCATCGACACCGTCACCGCACCGTCCACCGTTTCCTCGCTCTCTCGCAAGCGTTTTCGACAAACCCTAGCGCTCACTTCACCGGATGCGCCCCGAATGCTCGGCTCAGTAGGATGGCGGGGACGTGAAAATTCGATTCGGAATCGGGCTCGGCGCCGATATCGGCCCACAACAGCTGCCGGACATCGTCGACCACCTGGAAGACACCGGTGTCGATTCGCTGTGGTTCTCCGAACTCGTGTACTCCGATGCCGTCGACCCATTCGTCGGTATGGCATTCGCCTTGGCGCGCACCAATGATCTGAAGGTCGGGACATCGGTCGCGGTGCTGCCGGGACGGCATCCGGTCCTCGTCGCCAAACAACTGGCCTCGCTCGCGGCGTTGGCGCCGAAACGGGTGCTGCCGGTCTTCGGGTTGCGCTCGGCCATCGCGGCGGAACGCCAGGTCTTCGTGGTGCCCGACGGGGCGCGGGCCGCTGTGTTCGACGAGGCGCTGCGGCTGCTGCGCGCCGTGCTCGAGAACGACGACGTCTCGTTCGACGGCGACTACTACTCGGTGCGATCGGCCGCCGTCGCGCCCCGACCCGCCAAACCGCTCGACATCTGGCTGGGCGGGTCCGCACCGGCGGCGTTCCGCCGGATCGGGCGCCTGGGCGACGGCTGGCTCGGCAGCTTCGTCACGCCTGCCGAGGCGCGCGTGGCCAGGGAGACCATCGAGCGCGCGGCCGACGATGCCGGGCGCGAGGTCGAGGCCGATCACTTCGGCATCAACTTCGCCGTGACCGACGGGGAGCCGTCCGCGGAGCTGGTGGCCGCGGTCCGCAGGCGCAGGCCCGATGTGGATCCCTCGGAGCTCATCGCCGACGGCTGGCCACGGTTACACCGGCAACTCGATGCGTACCTGGACGCGGGCCTGACCAAGTTCGTCATTCGTCCGGCCGGCCGCTTCACGATGACCGATTTCATCGACCAGTTCGTCGATGAACTCGTCCCGCGGCAGAACTGACGGTCAGCCGCCCGTCTCGCCGCGGTCGTCGTCGCCTTCGGCCTGATCGGGCTGGCGGTTCGCCTTGTCCTCTTTCATCTCGGGGTCGGCGTCCGGGTCCTCCTCGGCGCGGTACTCCCCGCCGCCATTTGCGTCCGTGCTCATGGCGCGGGCGTACCCGGCGCCGAATCGGCGAAACGCGGGCGCTAACGGGATAACCGGGACGAGATGTCGCCGTGCAGGTCGGGCCACGGCGGTCGCCGGACCATCGCGGCCCCGGCGAGCGCCGAACTCACCAAACCGACCACAATCGCCGCAAGCGTGATCCGCGTCTTGTCGACCGCGGGTCGCCACTTGGCATTGCCGTCCTTGATGACGAAGACCCCGACCGGCCTGGTCTTCACCCTGAGTTTCGGCTCGCCACCGCGCCGCGCGCGGCCGCGCACCTCGGCGACCGGGATGACGGTGGTGCCGTCGGCGGTTTCGTAGGGCTTGCCGTAGACGTGGGATGAGTCGGGCTCGAAGTCGAGGCTCTCGAGAAGCTCTGCGCGCAGATCCATGAGGGCGTGGCTATTCGAACGGGAGATCGTCGTCGGGAATCGGGACCTCGATCGCCTGGTCCACCAGATCCGCCTCGTTGGCGTCCCACGTCCGTTCCGCGGTGATCTCCGCGGCTTCCTGCCAGGTGTCCTCGTCGCCGGGGTCCACCGGGGTGCGCTGATCCGCCACGTCGGCTTCGGGAATGGCATCGCCGAACGCGAGGCCGTCAGGGGTGGTCATGATCGGTCTCCGTTCTCGTTGGGGCTACCCGTACGACCTCAACCATAGTGCGGAAACAGCCTCGCGCCACCGAGTGCCGCGGTGATCTACAACGCCCGCGACCAGTACTCACCGACCAGATCGGCGCCGAAACTGCGATGCGGCTCGCGCCGATCACACACGAAGCCGGATTCCTCGTAAATGCGCCGGGCGGCCACCAGAACGTCGTTGGTCCACAACGTGATTCGTGCATAGCCGGCTCGGCGCGCGAACCGCAGACACTCATCGACCAGCCGAGTGCCCAGCCCGCGGCCGCGCGCGACCGGCTCGACGAGCAACAGCCGCAATTGGGCGGTTCCGGGTTCGTCGGCAGCGGTGCAGAACACGCATCCGGCGCGCTCATCGTCCACCTCGGCGATCCAGGCCGCCTCCCGTGCGGTGTCGCCCCGCTCGGCGAAGTCCGCGACCAGGCGCGCGACCAGGGCTTCGAACGACGCATCCCAGCCGTACTCCGCCGCGTACCGGCTGCCATGGCGCTCGATCACCCAGCCGAGGTCACCGGGTTGCGGGGGCCGCAGGACGGTGAGGGGCGGTGTCCGCTCGCCGTCGAGGAGATGTCGAACGCGCCGCATGGACTGCACCAGTTCCGCGCGACGCCCGCCGTCCAGTGGCTCCAGCAACCTCTCGATGGCGCCGGTCTGCAACTCCTCCAGCTCGCGGAAGGCCTCGCGGCCGGCATTTGTGAGCCGGACGATCTGCCGTCGGCCGTCGGTGCTCGACGGCGTCCGTACCACCAGACCGCGCTCGGTGAAGCCCGACAGGATGCGGCTGAGGTAGCCGGCGTCGAGGTCGAGTTGGCTCCGCAGCTCGGCGACCGTGACGTCCTGCGACCTGGCCAGTTCGAACATCACCCGGGCCTCGGTCAGCCCGAACTGCGAGTCCACGAGCCGGGGCTGAAGCAGCCCGACCACCCGCGTGTAGTAGCGGTTGAAGCCACGGACCTCGTCCACCACCGACATGGTTGACATAGTCAAATTAATCCTTGATTTTGTCAACTATTGTGCGCGACGCGTGAGCCAGTGCCTGCTGACCAGGGCAATGACGTCGGTGCCCCGATGCTGTGCGTAAACTGCCCACGACGGGGGAGGCTCTACTAACCGTGCGGAGCTTCGACCTGACCCATTCCGACGCCAGGGGCTGACCGTGCCAGAAAAATCGACCGACACCGCCCAGGACCTCACGCCACACTTCGAAGACGTGCAGTCGCACTACGACCTGTCCGACGACTTCTATCGGCTCTTCCTCGACCCGACCCAGACCTACAGTTGCGCCTACTTCGAGCGCGACGACATGACGCTCGAGGAAGCCCAGATCGCCAAGATCGACCTCTCGCTCGGCAAACTGGGTCTGCAGCCGGGGATGACGCTGCTCGACATCGGCTGCGGCTGGGGCGGAACCATCAAACGGGCGCTCGAGCGCTACGACGTCAACGTCATCGGCCTGACACTGAGCAAGAATCAGCAGGCACACGTGCAGAAGGTGCTCGACGGGATCGACAGCCCTCGGAACAAGCGGGTGCTGTTGCAGGGCTGGGAGCAGTTCCACGAACCGGTCGATCGCATCGTGTCGATCGGCGCCTTCGAGCACTTCGGCCGGGACCGCTATGAAGAGTTCTTCAAGATGGCCTACAACGCGCTGCCCGCCGACGGCGTGATGATGCTGCACACCATCGTCAAACCCGACGATGAGGAGTTCGCTGCCCGTGGTCTGCCGCTGACGATGAACAAGTTGCGGTTCTTCAAATTCATCATGGACGAGATCTTCCCCGGCGGGGACCTGCCCCAGCCGGTCGCGGTGAAGCGGCACGCGACGCAGGCGGGCTTCAAAGTCGGCTTGGTGCAACCCCTGCGGATGCACTACGCGCGCACGCTGGACATGTGGAGCACCGCGCTCGAGGCGCACAAGGACGAGGCGATCGCGCTTCAGTCTCAAGAGGTCTACGACCGGTACATGAAGTACCTGACCGGATGTGCCGACCTCTTCCGCGACGGCTACACCGACATCTGCCAATTCACGCTGACGAAGTCCTAGCGGCGCCGTAGGGCGCGCCAGAGCCGTAACGGCAGCAGGCCGAGCAGAGGCGCACGCTTCCCGAGGTCGTCGGTGTCGCGCTTGTTGAACGCGGCGGTGTATTTTCGCGCGTCGTCGGCGGTGGCGTATTCCTTGGCACCCTGCGCTTCGCCGCAACGCTCGCACTTCCACCGCATGGTGCGGCCGTCGGCGCGAAATGTCGGGTCGTGCCCGAATATGCGACAGCCCAACGTCATTGCGACGCGGTCCCGGGGGGCGTGCCGATCTTGTTTCGTCCATGCCGGGCGATTCGGTTCTCCGCGAACGCAACCCGCATCGCCTTGCGGAATTCACCCGGGCCCCAGTACCGCGCGCCGACCGCCCTGTGCAGTTCGCGCACCGACATCGGTTCGTGCTCGCTCACCGCGCGCGCGATGGTTTCGACCTCGTGGTCCAGAGCCGATTCGGGCACACCGGGTGTCGGCGGCTCGCGCCACGCCCCGTACCAGCCCGCCGGCGGCCCCGGCCGATAACGCCGCGTCCGACTCGCCGCCCGCTCACGTTCGGTCCGCTCGGCGATGCGCGCCAGTCGGGCAGCGCGTTCCCGGTCGCGTTCCGAAGGCCCTTCCGCCGACTCCTCGTCTTCATCCGCGGTGGTCAGCGGCATGGCTAGGTCCTCGAGCTTCTGCCCCTCCGCCTTCACCCCGAACACCAGCTCGACGACGCCACCGACGGCCATCACAGCGGCACCGATCAGGAAGGACATCGCGACGAGGCCACGGTCTCCGGATTCGATGAGCTGGCCGAACAACAGGGGACCGGTGATGCCGCCGACGGCGGTGCCGACCGCGTAGAAGAACGCGATCGCCAAAGCGCGTGTCTCCATGGGGAATATCTCGCTGACAGTGAGATACGCGGCGCTGGCTCCCGACGAGGCGAGGAAGAAGCACACACCGAGCACCGTCATGAAGACCCATACGCCACCCGTCTGCGACACGAATAGGACGGTCAACGCGACCGCGACGGCCGCCGAACCGAGATACGCGAACGAGATCATCGGTTTTCGGCCGATCGTGTCGAAGAACCGGCCCAGCAGGATCGGTCCGGCGAAGTTGCTCAGCGCCCACAGCGCGTAGAACATCGGCACGATGCCGGACGACACTTCGTAGAACCCGCTCAAGAGGGTTCCAAGGTTGAACGTGAACGCGTTGTAGAGAAACGCCTGTCCGATGAACAGCGCGAGGCCGAGGATCGCCCGGCGCGGATACTTCGTGAACGCCACGTGGGCGATCTCGCGGAACGAGATCGCCTTGCGCTGGCGCACGGTCAGCGATCCCTCGGGTTCCTCCAGGGCCTGGCCGGTTTCGCGTTCCACCTCGCGCTCGATTTCGCCGACGACGCGTTCGGCTTCGTCTTCTCGACCGTGGATGAACAACCACCGCGGACTTTCCGGGACGTTTCGGCGTACGACGAGCACCACCAGACCGAAGACGGCGCCGATGCCGAAGGCGATGCGCCATCCGACGTCTGCGGGGAAGACCGCGGTGTTCAGCAGGAGCAATGCGCCCGCGGCGCCGCCGGCGGCTCCGAGCCAGTAGGAGCCGTTGATGATGAGGTCGACGCGGCCACGCACGCGGGCGGGGATCAGCTCGTCGATGGCAGAGTTGATCGCGGCGTATTCGCCGCCGATACCCGCGCCCGTGAAGAACCGCGCGATGAAGAAGTACCAGGGCGCGAACGCGAAAGCCGTTGCCACCGTGGCCGCGAGGTACACCGCAAGGGTGAGCAGAAACAGCTTCTTGCGGCCGAACCGGTCGGTGAGCTGACCGAAGAACAACGCGCCCAGACAGGCGCCGGTGATGTATATCGCGGCGGCGATGCCGATTTCACCCGCGGTGAGCTCTATCCCGCTGCCGCTCTCCGTGAGCCGGGAAGCGACGTTGCCCACCATGGTGACTTCGAGGCCGTCGAGGATCCACACCCCACCGAGGCCCAGGACGACGCGCCAGTGGAATCGCGACCACGGCAGTCGATCCAACCGACTCGGAACCTGCGTGGTGATCGTGCCGGTCTGCACCCCAGAACTCATCAGCAGCCTCCTGACCGTGCCTTGATCGGCTAGGGAGTACCCAACTTCGAAGAATTCATCCGCGGTCGACCTCCGAGGGCGGGCCCCCACATGTGAAATTTCTATGAGGACCGTGACGCAGCGCTTCAGACTCGCGAAGATAGGCGGGTGACGTCTGCGCCGGCCAAAGACCGAGGGCCACGTCGCGCAGTCCTCGGCCAACTACCGCGGATGTACCGTGCCGACGGCTCGGCGATCCGTGTGCTGCTCGTCGATGACGAACGCGCGCTGACGAACCTGATCCGGATGGCGTTGCAGTACGAGGGATGGGACATCGACGTCGCACACACCGCCGCCGAAGCGGTCGACAGATATCGGGCGAACACCCCCGACGTCATCGTGCTCGACATCATGCTGCCCGACATGGACGGCCTCGGCGTGCTGGCCCAGATCCGTGACTCGGACGCCTATACGCCCATCCTCTTCCTCACCGCCCGCGACTCGGTGGCCGACCGCGTCAGCGGGCTGACCGCCGGCGGTGACGACTACATGACAAAGCCGTTCTCACTCGAGGAACTCGTCGCACGGCTGCGTGGCCTCCTACGCCGGTCTGCCTACCTGACCCCCGCCGACAACGAGACGTTGAAGTTGGGCGACCTCACGCTCGACGGCGCCAGCCGCGAGGTCACCCGCGGCGGCGCGCCGATCGCGTTGACGTCGACCGAATTCGAGCTGCTGCGGTTTTTCATGCAGAACCCACGACGCGCACTGAGCCGTGACGAGATCCTGCGGCGGGTGTGGAACTACGACTTCGGCGGGCGGTCGAGCATCGTCGATCTGTACGTGTCGTATCTGCGCAAGAAGATCGACGCGAATCACCCCCCGATGATCCACACCGTCCGCGGCGTGGGATACATGCTGCGGCAACAAGAATGAAGCAGAAGTGGCAGCAGTGGAGCCTGCTGCGACAGCTCGTTATCGGCGTTTCGGCGGTGGTCATGGTCGTCTTGGTGACCGTGGGAACGATGTCGGTGGTGACGCTGCGCTCATCGGTGCTGGGCATCATCGACACCCAGCTCTCCGGCGCGGCCGACGGTTTCAGCCAGTCGGTGACCAAGTACCGGACGACGCGACTGCCCACCGGACAGTTCCCCGCACCCGGCGCGATGAAGCCCCTCACGCATCTCGTCGGGCAGGCCGAGGGCAACGTCGTCGCGCTCATCCAGGACGGCGAGGTCGTCGACACGGCGTATTTCGTCGACGGCGAGGCACGGCCGATACCGCAGGAGGCGATCGAGGCGATCGCCCGCACGGCGGGCGGCGGGGAGGTGGCGCGCACCGTCGAGTTGCCCACGCTGGGCTGGTACCGAATTCTCAGCCGCCCCGGCGACGGTGACGAGATCCTCGTGACGGGAGTGTCGCGGACGCCGGCGTGGAACGCGATGGTGCGCGAAACCGTGATCGTGTCCGCGATGACGGCGCTCGCGTTGTTGGTCACCGCGCTGAGCACGGTGGTCATCGTCCGGTTCGCCCTGCGTCCGCTGCGCCGCGTGGCCGGTACCGCGGCCGAGGTGGCGACCCTGCCGCTCAACCGCGACAACTACGCCATCACGCCGCGGGTTCCGGTCCGCGACACCGATCCTCGTACCGAGGTCGGCCTCGTGGGCGACACGCTGAACCGCCTGCTCGACCATGTGGAACGGGCGCTGGCCGATGTCGCCGCGTCGGATCGACGTATGCGGCAGTTCATCACCGACGCGAGCCACGAATTGCGCACGCCGCTGGCCGCCATCCACGGCTACGCGGAACTGACCCGACAGGACAGTGCGGTGCTGCCCGAGACCACCGAGTACTCGCTGGCGCGCATCGAGGCAGAGGCGCACAGAATGAGTTCTCTGGTCGCCGATCTGCTGTTGTTGGCCCGGCTGGACGAAGGACACGATCTCGACGCCACCGACGTCGACCTCGTCGCACTGATCACCGACGCCGTCAACGACGCGAGCGTCTCGGCTCCGACACATCGCTGGGTGACCAAGGTTCCCGACCACGCGGTGTGGGTGCGGGGCGACCGGACACGACTGCATCAGCTGATGGCGGCCCTGCTGTCCAATGCGCGAGTGCATACGCCCGACGGCACGACGGTGACGACCACCGTGACGAGCGGGCGGGCGGAAGAGGGCACGGCCTACGTCGAAGCCGAGGTGTCGGACGACGGACCGGGTATCGACGAGAAACTGTTGCCCCACCTGTTCGAACGGTTCGTGCGTGCCGACGCGTCGAGGTCACGCGAGACGGGAAGTTTCGGACTGGGCCTGTCGATCGCCGCTTCGATCGTCGAGGCACACGGCGGGACGATACAGGCCCAATCACATTCGGGTAGAACTACTTTCAGTATCCGGCTACCGGCCGCCGTACCGACCGCTCAGCATTTGACGTCGACATAGACCATGTCCGAGATGATCAGCGGCTTGATGTCGTCGCCCCGCACGTCGGTCGTCTGGTGGGTGGGACCGGGACGGACGGCGGCGACCGTGCAATCGGACAGCGGCGCGGCCCCGGTCCGGTTGACGATCACCGTGTAACCGCTTGCCTGCAGCGCCCGTACGGTCTGGTCGACTTGTGACGGACCTGTCGGCGCCGCCGCGGCCGCCGCCGCACCGACCAGTCCCAGGGCCGAGATCGCCGATGCGCATGCCGTAATTCCCGTGAGAATATTGTGTTTCATCAGAGCATCCTCCAAAGATGTTGTTCTGCACCTGATTTGAATGTAGGTGCAGAACGCCCGGATGCCGGATGCTCATAGGGAACACAAACATTTGAAACTTCTATGAATGGAGTGAAATTCGCGAGTTCACTCCGACGGGATTCAACTCCGTGGGGTGGCACCGACGCCGGAGATCGCGTCGATCACCGCGGACGGGGCATCGAGCGACACGAACGTCCTCGCCTCGGGGACCTCGACGAGGGTGGAGTTCGGGAACAGCGCGGCCAGTCGCCTTCCGAGCGCTGGCGTGAAGGCACGGTCGCGTTGCCCCCAGACCAAGGTCACCGGTTTGGTGAACTGCGGCAGCCTGGTCGCGACGTCGGTCAGATCGGTCTTGGCGACCGCCCGCAGCAGTTCGGCCAGATCGCGACGGATTCGGGCGTCGGAGAGACAGGGCTGTAGCCACGACTCGGTGAGCCGCGGGTCTGGATGCATGAGAAGGCCGAAGCCGAGCGGGGAGTGGCGCAACGCGGTCACCCTCATCGTCGAGAACAGCAGCTTGATGGAGACGGGTCCGCGCAGCAGTGCGAACACCAAGTCGAACGGGAAGGGCGGGAACTTGTCGAAGGCATCGCAGTTGGTGAGCACCAACCGTCCGACGCGGTCCGCCCCCTGGTCTATGACCAGCTGGCACAGGCCGCCGCCGGTGTCGTTGCCGACCAGCGTCACGTCCGACAAGTCGAGCGCGGCAAGGAATTCTCGGATCATCGCCGCCACCCCCTGCGGCGACAATTCGGCCCCCGGATTCACCGGGTGGGTGTGCGATCCGAGCGGCCACGTCGGTAGATAGCAGCGATAGCCCTGACGGGCAAGGCCGTCGGCTACGGGGTCCCATAAGTGGCTGTCGACGAGGATGCCGTGAACGAACACCACCGGGGGATGCGGGGAGTCCTCGGGCCCCAACACGCGGTAGTCGATCGTCGCCTGTTTCAGCGCCAGTTGCGGCATGTTCGCTATCCTCTCCACACAACTTACAAACAACTGGTATGAAAGTTACGTGCAGCCTGTATGAAAGTCAATGACGAGCCGGGGTCGAATTCTCGCCGCCGTCGCACCCAGGCCGAGCGCACCGCCGCGACGCGCGCTCAACTGATGGCTGCCGCCCGAAAACTCTTTGCGGACAGGGGATTCGGCGAGGTATCAACGCAGGCGATCGTTTCGGCGGCCGGTGTCACACGAGGCGCGCTGTACCACCAGTTCGGCGACAAAGCCGGCCTGTTCGCGGCCGTCTACGAAGAGATCGAGCGCGATATGGTCACCGACGTCGCCCGTGAGATCGCCGAGCGCCAACCGCTGGACCCGTTGGAGGCCATGCGGGTGGGGGCGCGGCTGTTCCTCGACGCCTGCGCTGAGCCCGACGTGCAGCAGATCGTTCTCATCGACGCGCCCGCGGTGCTGGGCTGGGATCGATGGCGCGAGGTCGGTGTCAAATACGGCCTCGGGGTGATCGAGGGCATGCTCGCCCATGCCGTCGCGCAGGGCGCGATACCCGACCAACCGCTGCGAGCCACCGCGCACGTTCTGCTCGGCGCGCTCGACGAGGCGGCGCTGTATGTCTCGCGGGCACCCGATCGTGATCAGGCCCGCCGCGATATGAACGCCGTCGCCGACCGCCTGCTCGACGGAATAGCCGGAGGCGATGGCTGACTGGCTGCGCTCTCCTCCGGGGCGGCTTCTCTTGTGGGCCGCTTTCGCGATGTGCCTGATCCTCGGTGCGGCCGTGGTGATCACCGGGCGCGAGGGTGCAAGGCCCGATCACCCCACCGCGACGTTCAGCGACGAGGAAGCCGCGGCGCAGGTGGTCACCGCGGCCAGGCGGGCCGTCGCCGCAGCGCAACTGCAACGGCCGACGGGCGGTTATGCGTTCATGCCGTGCGGGGCGTCTGACGGGCCACCGTTCCAGGCCGTTCTCCACATGACATTCTCTGTACCACAAGCGAATTCGGCGCGGCATGTGGACGACATCGCTACGGCGCTGGTCGCCGATGGCTGGGACCGGTCCGCCGCCGAAGGCGAGCGGTTCGGGCTCAAGCTGACCGGCGAGGGCGTGACCGCACTGGTCACACGTGACCCGAGGCGCCCGGATTCGGCCACCATGAGGCTCTACGGAGAGTGCCGCGTGGCCGACGACCACAGCGACGACGACCCGGTCTGGACCGAGGTGACGCTCTAGGCCAGGCTGCGCTGAAAGAGCACGGTGTCGAGCCATCGGTCGTGCTTGTATCCGACGGCGGTCAGCCGACCGGCTTCGACGAACCCGCGGCTGCGGTACAGGGCGGCGGACGCGGCCGCGTCGGCGTCGACGATGACCGCGATCACCTGCCGAACGCCGGCCGCTGCACAGCCGGTGAGCAGCGCGTCGAGCAGCTTGCCGCCCAGTCCGCGCCCAACTGCGTGGGGCGCCGCATACACCGAGTCCTCGACGGTGTGCCGGTAGGCCGGGCGGGCCTTCCACGGCGCGCAGTAGCCGTAGCCGACGACCTCACCGTCCAAGACGGCCGACACGAACGGCAACCCGGCCGTCACGACGGCATCGAACCGGCGATCCCATTCGGCGCGGTCGGGTCGAGCCAATTCGAAAGTCGCCACGGTGTTTTCGACGTAGTGGGCGTAGATGTCGCCGATGGCATCGAGATCGTCCGGATGTGTTGCCCGGATGCGAAGGTCGGTCGTGGCCACCGGATCAGCAGGTGGTCGGATGCGATTGGCAGTACGGCGTTGTACCCGGGAATCGGTAGCGATGACTGGCGACGTACCGGTACACCGCGTCCTGCAGACCACGGACGCCGGGGATCCGGTAGACGGACAACGGAAGGCGGGACCCCACGGCGGCCGCCACCGCGGCGTTCATGGCCTCGGCGCTCTCGTACACGACGCCGGAATCGTCGAGCCATCGGGCGGCGTCGAGAACCCTGGCCTGGGGAATACCCAACCGCTCGGCGACGCCTTCGCCCTGCAACGGCGCGGTGCGCAGCTGCCCCGTCCGGTTCAGCTTCAGGATGAAGTACACGGCGCGAGTGCACATTCCACAGTTGCCGTCGAAGTACAGGGTTCCGGCCATGCCCCTATTGTCCTCCGGATCGTGGGGCGGGAGGGCCGGGTTCGGCGTGGGCCGCGTCACGACGACGCGCGGCCATACCGCCCAACGCTTCGAACACGACGCGGTGTGCGGCGTTCACTGTCAACTCGGCATGGTCGTAGGCCGGCGCCACCTCCACCACATCGACGCCGACCACCTCGTGGTCGCGGCACAGTTGCCGGACCATGCGCAGGAGGTCGGCGGTGGTGATCCCGCCCGGCTCGGGAGTTCCGGTACCCGGAGCGTGCGCGGGATCCAGCACATCGATGTCGACGGAGACGTAGAGCTTCTCGGCCTTGGCGAGCGCCTCTGTGACCGCGTCGCGCATCACCTCCTTGAACCCGCGTTCCCAGATCTCCTGCATCGTGTGCCACGTCATGCGTTGTTCGAGCATCCACTCGAAGGTGTCCTGCGGAGGCCAGTACCCGCGCAGCCCTACCTGAACGAAATGACTGCCCGGCACCGCTCCCGACTCGATCAGCCTGCGCATCGGGGTCCCGTGGCTGGCCAGGTTCCCCTCGATCGCGTCGGCGGTGTCGGCATGGGCGTCGAAATGCACGATCCCGACATTGCCGTAGCCGTGGACGTCGGCGACGGCGGTCGCGGCCGGCCAGGTGATCGAATGGTCACCGCCCAGAATCACCGGCACGATGCCTCTGGACGCCACCGCGTGAACCCGGTCGCGAATGTTGTTGTGCGACACCTCGGTCTGGCCGTGCGGACAGTACGCATCGCCGAAGTCGACGACCTCGAGCCAGTCGAAGATCTCGAGCCCGAGGTCGAGATGGTAAGTGCCCGGCTCATAGGCGGTGGCACGGATCGCGCGCGGACCGAAGCGGGCGCCGGGACGGTTGGTCGTGGAGATGTCGAACGGAGCACCCACGATCGCCACGTCCGGACGCCACTTCTCGAGTTGCTCGACCTCGGTGAGGAATGGCCGATGCCCGAACGAGGCCACACCCGCGTAGGCGAGTTCGAGTTGCTCGGCCATGCCCGGCGGGATGTCGCGCTGTGGACCGTGGTCATGACCCATGCGTTGACGGTAGCGGCCGAATCGCCGACGCGACAGGCGGACGGTGAGAGCACACTGGTGGGGTGGAGCTGGTGACACTCGACGACATCGAGCAGGCGGCCGCGCGTATCCGCGCCTTCGTGCTGCGGACCCCGCTGCTGCCCGCACCGTGGGCCGGTGACGAGGACCGCCCACTGTGGATAAAGCCGGAAAGCCTGCAGTCGATCGGTGCGTTCAAGGTGCGGGGCGCGTTCAACGCGATCGGTCACCTCGACGAATCCGTGCGCACGAGGGGAGTGGTGGCCTACTCGAGCGGTAACCACGCCCAGGCGGTCGCCTACGCGGCGGCGGTGTACGCGATACCCGCGCACATCGTGATGCCGGAGGAGACGCCGGACGTCAAGGTGGCCGCCACCCGAAGCCACGGCGCGACAGTCGTGTTATGTGCTGCGGGACAACGGGAGCGCGTTGCCGCTGACGTCGTCGAGGAGACCGGAGGCGTGCTGATACCGCCGTTCGATCACCCCGACATCATCGCCGGACAGGGCACCATCGGACTCGAGGTCGCCGAAGACCTACCCACCGTCGCCACGGTGCTGGTACCGGTCAGCGGCGGGGGCCTCGCTTCGGGGATCGGGACGGCGATCAAAGCGTTGTGCCCGAACGCCACCGTGCTCGGCGTCGAACCCGAACTCGCCGCCGACACCGCACAGAGCCTGACGGTCGGACATCGGGTCGACTGGTCGATTCAGGACCGCAACCGCACCATCGCCGACGGGTTGCGCTCACAACCGTCCGAATTGACCTTCGCGCATCTGCAACGGGTGCTCGATGACGTCATCACCGTCACCGAGGACGAAATCCGCTCAGCGGTACGTGAACTCGCGCACCGCGCACACTTGGTGAGCGAACCCAGCGGAGCGGTCGCGCTCGCGGCCTTCCGCAACCGGCCCACCCCCGCGGGACGAACGGTGATCGTCCTCTCCGGCGGCAACATCGAACCCGCGTTGCTACAGGAGATCCTGGCCGCGTAGCGTCGCGAACGCGTCAGTGCACGCCCTCCATGTGCCTGCTGATCCACGGCGCCAAAGCGAAGACGACAATGCCGACACCGATCGTCACCGCGCCGATGATCCCGAAGTAGGCGAACTCGTGCGTCGGCTTGTAGAACCCGGCCAACACGCCGGACATCGCTGTGCCGATACCGACGGAGAAAAAGTACAGCGCCATCATCTGGGCCCGAAACGCCTCGGGCGCAAGCTTTGTGGTGGACGACAGCCCGATGGGGGACAGCATCAGCTCGCTGATCGCGAACACCGCCATGACTCCGACGATGTAGAGCGCGGGCACCGCCCTGCCGGTCGTGCCTGCCATCGGCAGGAACAGCAGGAATGCCAGCCCCATCCCGGTCACCCCGTACGCGAATTTGCGCGGCGTGGTCGGCGCGCGGTTGCCGAGCCGCGTCCACATCGCCGCGAACAGGGGTGACAGCGTGATGATCCACACCGGTTCGATGGAGCCGATCCAGCTCGACGGCGCTGTCCATCCGAAGATCGACCAGTTCATGCGCTCGTCGGAGTACACCGCGAGCACGGTGAAGATCTGTTGGAACAGTGACCAGAACACCGCGTTGGCGACGAACAGCGGAATGAACGCGCGCACCCGGATGCGTTCGACGGTCGTGACTTTGGCGCTGGTGAGCATCAGCGCGAAGTAGGACACCGACGCAACGACCAAAACACCGGTCGTCACGTGAGACAGATTCGCCAACGTGACCACACCCGTTGCGAACACCGCGCCGACGGCGACGGCCGCGGCCAGGACGACCAACGCAAGTCGGCCGAATGCGCCGCGCGGCAAAGGATTAGGCACGTGACGCCCGTGGTCGCCGAGATTGCGCCGAAAGACGACGTATTGGGCCAGGCCGAGCGCCATTCCCACCGCGGCCGCACCGAACCCGTAGTGGAAGCCGACGTGGGTCTGCAGCAACCCGGTGATGAGCGGACCGGTGAAGGCGCCGAGATTGATGCCCAGATAGAACAGGGTGAATCCGCCGTCGCAACGCGGGTCACCCTTGGCGTAGAGGGTGCCGAGCAGGGACGACGCGTTGGCCTTGAGCGCACCGGAACCGAGGGCGACGAGGACCAGACCCACGGCCACACCCGCGAGGTCCGGAACGACGGCCAGAGCGATGTGGCCGAACATCACCACGATGCCGCCGTAGAAGACGGTGCGCTCCATGCCCAGTATCCGGTCGGCGACCCACCCGCCGAGCACGGTCGAGAGATAGACCAGTCCGCCGTATGCGCCGACGATGCCGGTGGCCGTGCTCTGCGGAAGCCCCAGGCCGCCCTCGGTCACCGAGTAGTAGAGGTAGTAGCCGAGGATCGTCAGCATCCCGTAGAAGGAGAACCGCTCCCACAGTTCGACCCCGAACAGATTGGTCAGGCCGATCGGGTGACCGAGTACCGTTCGACCGCTGGGCGCGCCCCCCGCCTGCTCGACTGCCGCCATGGGTACTCACACTGCCACGGCGCTACGTGGCCCCCCGCCCAATAACCGACATTTGTTGTGGCAAAGAGGTTTGGACTCGCGTACAGGAGTTTCAGCGGCACAGCACATTTCGATTCGCATCGGTCGCGCCGGCGGGTGAGTCCCCGGCAAGTCGGCGCGACGCCTTGCTGTTACCGTCACCCCGGTAAGTGGACGTCCGAAGGGGTGTGAGTGGACGCCGTACTGGGCTTGTCGGTGACACCATCAGCCGTCGGCCTTGTCCTCGTCGAGGGACAGGGCGCCGACGGTGCAACCGTCGACCGCGACGCCATCGAGATCCTTCCCACCCGCCGGTCGTCCCCGCGACACACCTCCGATGAAGCGGCAGCGGCGGTGCTGCGCGCCGAAACGACGGCCGCCGCCCGTGGTCACCGGTTGCACACCATCGGTGTGACATGGAGCGATGACGCCGAAACCGAAGCGGCGCTGCTGCTGAGGTCGCTGCGCGAATGCGGGTTCGACAACGTGGTGGCGGTTCAGCTGCCCGAGGCGTCGGAGGCGTTGGCATGGGGTGTCGCCGACCTGATCGGCAACGAGGTCACCGCGGTGTGCGTGATCGAGTACGAGGCCGTCATCGCGCTGGTCGTCCACACCCGTGAAGGCGCGGTGCAGACCGCCGTCAATCATTCGATCGACAGCGAGGAATCGCTGATCCGCTGGCTCAACACCGTGTTCACCAAGGCCGATTGGCGCCCCGAGGCGTTGGTACTGGTCGGCTCCGGCGCCGACCTCGACGCGATCATGCCCCGGCTGGAGACCGTGCTGTCGGTGCCGGTGTTCGCGCCCGCCGAGGCCGAGCTGGCACTGGCGCGTGGCGCCGCGCTCGCGTCGGCCGACAGCGGCCAACCGGTGGCCGCCACCGATCACGCGTTCGGACCCAACCGGCATCGCCAACGGCAGCCCGCCCAGACCGGCCCCCTTGCCATGCTGGCCGCGGGAACCGTCACGTTCGTGGTGTCGGTTTCGGCGGCCATCAGCATGCAGCTGGCGCCGGGCAAAGAGACCACACCGACCGAACCGAGCCCCGCCGCCAAGTCGTCACCCGATGTCGCCGCCGCGCCGGCGCCCCACCCCGCCGCCGTGCCCGCTCCCCGTCCCGCCGCCGCCTCACCGGTGCCCGCGGCCAGCATGGCAA
>JBNMQV010000024.1:0-80858 GCA_050205545.1 Mycolicibacterium celeriflavum | reverse complement strand
GCGTACGATCGGTCGCACGACGGGTTCGGGAGGGCACCAGGTGCGTCACATCAGTCTCGCGCGGTCGGCTTTCAACCCTTGCCGACTCTTCGGAATTACCACTCCCGAACCCGTCGTGCGACCGATCGTACGCCGGTGATCTCGATCACACCAGACCGAATTTTGGGCGCTCAGGCGTCCTTGGATCGCAGCAATGCGCGGGTGCGTGCACGGGCCTCGGGATCGGCGTCGAACACGCTGGCGACGAACTCGTCGACACCGGAGGCGTCCAGCTCGTCGAGACGCTGAGACACGGTTTCCTCGTCGCCGATGATCGCCGCATCGGCGGGCCCGGCGAAGCCCTCACGGTCGAGCATGGCGCGGTAGGACGGCAGCTGCCCGTACACCGCGAACTCCTCGGCGGCCCTGGCCCTGGCGCCGTCGACGTCGTCGGTGACGCTGATCGGCAGGGAGGCCACGACCCGCACCGAGCCCTCGTCGCGGCCGGCCTCCGCGGCGGCGTCGCGCAGGGTCGGGACGACGTGGTCGGCCAAGGTCTTGGGACCCGTCATCCAGGTCATCGTCCCGGCGCTGCGGCGGCCGGCCAGGCGCAGCATCTGCGGTCCGAGCGCGCCGAGGTAGACGTCGGGCCGCGGTGCGCCGGGCACGCTCAACGAACCACGCGTTGTCCAGAACTCGCCGGAGGCGTCCGCGGGCTCGCCGTTCAGCAGCGGCAGCAGCGCGTCGAGGTACTCGCGCATCTGCCGCACCGGCTTGTCGTACGAGATGCCCCACATCCCTTCGGTCACCATTCGATGGCTCAAGCCGATCCCCAAGGTGAAGCGCCCGCCCGCGATGCTGTTGAGCGTCAGCGCGCGCTGAGCCAATTGCGTAGGGTGCTGGACCTGGATCGGGATCACGCCGGAGGCCACCTTGATGGTGTCGATCTCCCGGAACGCCACGGCCAGGATCGTCAGCAGGTCGGGGTCGTAGGGCAGCTGTGCCATCCACACCCGGCGGAAGCCTTCGTCACGCAACGACCTCAGCTTGTCCAGGGTGGCGTCGAGCGGAGAACGTCCATCATCGAGCAATCCGACGAGGGCGACACTGATCTGCATTTCCCCATCGAAGCACGGGGCCCAAAACGTTAAGTGCCCCGTACTGCCGTCGGGTCGGGGGGTCAGACGGCAGTACGGAGCTATCCGGTGTATCGGCGCCGTTTCGGGGGGCGTTACAGCCGTCGGAAAAATTTTCGCGCCAGTTAGTGCAGCCCGCTTAGGCCTCGAGAATCGCCGTCACGCCCTGGCCGCCGGCGGCGCAGATCGAGATCAGGCCGCGCACCGGCTTACCGGTCTGCTTTTTCTTCTCAGCCAGCTGCTTGGCCAGCTGCGCGACGATGCGCCCACCGGTCGCGGCGAACGGATGCCCGGCCGCGATCGACGAGCCGTTGACGTTCAGCTTGGACCGGTCGATGGAGCCGAGCGCGGCGTCGAGGCCGAGGCGCTCCTTGCAGTACTCCTCGGACTCCCACGCCTGCAGCACGGCCAGCACCACCGACGCGAACGCCTCGTGGATCTCGTAGAAATCGAAGTCCTGCAGGGTCAGCCCGTTGCGGGCCAGCAGGGGCGGCACCGCGTACGTGCCGGCCATCAGCAGGCCGTCGCGGCCGTTGACGTAGTCGACCGCCGCGGTCTGCGAATCGACGAAGTAGGCCATCGGCTCGATCGAGTGCTGTTCGGCCCACTTCTCGCTGGCCAGCAGGGCCACCGACGCGCCGTCGGTCAGCGGGGTGGAGTTGCCCGCCGTCATCGTCGCGTCGCCGTTGCGCACGCCGAACACCGGCTTGAGCTTGGCGAGCTTCTCGGCCGACGAATCGGGCCGCAGGTTGTTGTCGCGGTACAGACCGAGGAACGGCGTCACGAGGTCGTCGAAGAAGCCGCGGTCGTAGGCGGCGGTCATGTTGCGGTGGCTCGCGGCGGCCAGTTCGTCCTGGTCGACGCGCTTGATGCCCATCTCCTTGGCGGTGACGGCGGCGTGCTCGCCCATCGACATACCGGTGCGGGGTTCGCTGTTGACCGGGATCTGGATGCCCAGCGAGGCGGGCAGCTTGCCGACGAGCTTGAGCCGGTCGACGTTCGACTTGGCGCGGCGCAGCCCGAGCAGGGTGCGGCGAAGGTCGTCGCCGAGCGCGATCGGTGCATCCGACGCGGTGTCGACGCCGCCGGCCGCGGCCACCTCATAGCGACCCGAGGCGATGCCGTCGGCGGCGCTGATGGTCGCCTGTAGGCCGGTGCCGCAGGCCTGCTGGATGTCGAAGGCCGGCGTGTACGACGACAGCGCGCTGCCGAGCACGCATTCGCGGATGAGGTTGAAGTCTCGGCTGTGCTTGAGCACGGCCCCGCCGATCACCGCGCCGAGGGTCTCGCCCTCGAGGTTGAAGCGCTCGATCAGGCCGCCCAGCGCGGCGGTGAACATGTCCTGGTTGGACGCGCTGGCGTAGGCGCCGTCGGAGCGGGCGAAAGGAATTCTGTTGCCACCGAGAATGGCGACGCGTCGGCGGGTATCACTAGGCATGCACCCATAGTACCCACCCTTCTTACTCTGGAGTAAGTTCGTCGTCATGGCTTCCGATCTGTACTCGCAAATCGTCCACTCGACGCCGGGGTCGTTCCTCGCCAAGCAGCTCGGCATCCCCCAGCCCGAGACGCTGCGCCGCTACAAGCCGGGCGAGCCGCCGCTGGCGGGCACGCTGCTGATCGGCGGTGAGGGCCGCCTCGTCGAACCGCTGCGCACCGCGCTCGCCGAGGACTACGACGTCGTCTCCGACAATCTCGGCGGGCGCTGGGCCGACTCGTTCGGCGGGCTGGTGTACGACGCCACCGGCATCACCGAGCCGGGCGGCCTCAAGGGCCTCTACACGTTCTTCACCCCGCTGCTGCGCAACCTCGGGGCGTCGGGGCGCATCGTCGTGGTCGGCACCACCCCGGAACTGGCGGGCAGCGCGCACGAGCGGATCGCGCAGCGTGCGCTCGAGGGGTTCACCCGATCGCTCGGCAAGGAGATGCGTCGCGGCGCGACGGTCAACCTGGTCTACGTGTCGCCCGACGCGAAGCCCGCCGCGACCGGTCTGGAGTCGACGATGCGGTTCATGCTGTCGGGCAAGTCGGCCTACGTCGACGGCCAGGTGTTCCGGGTCGGTCCCGACGATTCGGCGCCGCCGGCGGACTGGGACCGTCCGCTCGACGGCAAGGTGGCGATCGTCACCGGCGCGGCCCGCGGCATCGGCGCGACGATCGCCGAGGTGTTCTCCCGCGACGGCGCGAAGGTGGTCTGCATCGACGTCGAGCCGGCCGCCGAGGCGCTGGGACAGACGGCGTCCAAGGTCGGCGGTACCGCGCTGACGCTCGACGTGACGGCCGAGGACGCGGTCGACAAGATCAGCGAACACCTGCGCGAGGTGTACGACGGGCGCGCCGACATCCTGGTCAACAACGCGGGCATCACCCGGGACAAGCTGCTGGCCAACATGGACGAGGGCCGCTGGGACTCCGTCGTCGCGGTGAATCTCCTTGCGCCGCTGGCGCTTGCGGAAGGTCTGGTGAACAGCGGTGTGATCGGCGATGGCGGCCGGGTGGTCGGGCTGTCGTCGATGGCCGGCATCGCGGGCAATCGCGGGCAGACCAACTACGCGGCCACGAAGGCGGGCATGATCGGGCTGACCGACAGCCTGTCGCAGGCCTACGCCGATAAGGGCGTCACGGTCAACGCGGTGGCGCCGGGCTTCATCGAGACCAAGATGACCGAGGCGATTCCGTTGGCCACCCGCGAGGTGGGCCGTCGGCTCAATTCGCTGTACCAGGGCGGGCAACCGGTCGACGTCGCCGAGACGATCGCCTACTTCGCGAGCCCGGCGTCGAACGCCGTCACCGGTAACACGGTGCGGGTGTGCGGCCAGGCGTGGTTGGGGGCGTGACCGAAGGCGACGACGAGTGAGGATCGCAGCGAGGAACGAGCGAGGACCGGAGCGAGGAGGAGTCGAGGCATGGCAGACGTGAGTCAACCGTCCGGGCTGATGAATTTGGCGCGCGCGGCCGCGGGCGCCCTGCCGTTCGTGCCTCGCGGCGAGACGCTGCCCGAGCGCACGCTCAGCGTCGAGGATCTGACCATCGATCCCGAGAACGTGGCGGCCTACGCGGCGGTGACGGGGCTGCGGTTCGGCGACACCGTCCCGCTGACGTATCCGTTCGCGCTGACGTTCCCGACGCTGATGTCCTTGGTCACCGGCTTCGACTTCCCGTTCGCGGCAATGGGTTCGGTGCACATCGAGAACCACATCACCCAGTACCGTCCGATCGCGGTGACCGACACCGTCTCGGTCAAGGTACACGCGGAGAATCTGCGCGAGCACCGGCGGGGCCTGCTGGTCGACATCGTGACCGACGTCAGCGTCGGCAATGAGCAGGCGTGGCATCAGATCACCACGTTCCTGCATCAGCAGCGCACGAGCCTGTCCGACGAGCCGAAGCCGCCGCCGCAGAAGCCGCCGAAACTGGGCCCGCCGAATGCGCTGCTGCGCATCACCCCGGGGCAGATCCGGCACTACGCCTCGGTGGGCGGCGACCACAATCCGATCCACACCAATCCGATCGCGGCCAAGCTGTTCGGGTTCCCGACCGTCATCGCCCACGGAATGTTCTCCGCGGCAGCGGTTCTGGCGAATATCGAGGGCCAGCTACCGGATGCGGTGAAGTATTCGGTGAAGTTCGCCAAGCCGGTGGTGCTGCCCGCCAGCGCGGGCCTGTACGTCGACCGCGTGTCCGACGGCTGGGATCTGACGTTGCGCGACATGAAGAAGCGCGAGCCGCATCTGTTCGGGACGGTCCGATCGCTGTAAGCGCGTGGCGAGACTGCGCACAGATCGCGCTTCGGGCTAGTTCGGCGATCTCACCGCAGTCTCGATGGGGTGGTCCGACGGGGTGCCCTTCAGGCCGCGCCAGAACAGGTTGATCAACAGTTCGGCGGCCTCATCCACGTCGGCGTCCCCGGTGCTGACCCGCGACGCCACCGCCTCACCGGCACCGACCAGCGCGACGGCCATCATGTCGAAGTCGGTGTCGGGCTCGGGGTTCCGCGTGCCCGAGCGCAGCAGCCTGCCGACCAGGTCGATGATCCGCTCGCGACCCTCTCGCACTGTGTGGGCGAACGCCTGGGAGCTGGTGGCCTGGCTGTAGAGCACCATCCACGACGCACGGTTCGCGTCGATGTAGTTGAGGAACGCCAGCACGGCGTTGCGCAACAGGTCTTTCGGGCTCTGCTTGAAGTCGATCCGGCTGCGCACGTCGTCGACGAAGCGCGCCAGCTCGCGATCCAGGCACGCCGCGAACAGCTCCTCCTTGGAGCCGTAGTACAGGTACAGCATCGGCTTGGAGATCTGCGCCTCGGCGGCGATCGCGTCCATCGACGTCTCGTGGTAGCCGTTCACCGAGAAGATCTGCACGGCGGCGTCCAGCATCTGCTGCTCGCGCACCGCGCGCGGCAACCGCTTGGTACCTCCGGCCATTCCACCAGGGTAAGCAATCGGTGGACACCGAGCGTCAGCAGCGCGGGTTCGGGCCCTTCATCCCGGCGATCCGCAGCACCGAGGCGTCGACGCTGGACATCGACAGCTCACCGGCGCCCAACGCCTTCTCCAGCCGGTCGAGCACCGCGGGCACCTCACCGGTACTCAGCCACAGCGCGACGTCGGCGCCCGCTTGCAGGCTCCGCAGCGCCGCCTCGGCGACCCCGAACCGGTCCGTGATGGCCCGCATACCGGACAGATCGTCGGTGAACACCGGGCCGTTGAACGGCTGGCCGCCGTAGTTGCCCGACCGCAGCAGCGCGTAGGCCGCCGGGCTCAGGCTGGCCGGGTCGCTGCCGGTCAGCCCGGGCACCTGCAGGTGACCGACCATCACGCCGACCGGCGGCTGGCTGGTCAGCGTCCGGTACGGCACCAGATCGGTTGACTGCAGCTCGCCGATCGGTGGCGTCGTGACGCCGCCCGTGTGCGAGTCACCCGAGGCGCGCCCATGGCCGGGGAAGTGTTTGAGCACCGGCATCACACCGCCGTCGCGCAGGCCACGGGCATACGCGCCGGCGAAGTCGGTGACGACGGCCGGATCGGAGCCGAATGACCGGTCTCCTATGGCACCACCCCCATCGACGTCCACGACCGGCGCGAAGTCGACGGTGATACCCAGCCCGCGCATGGCCTGGCCCCGCTTCAACGCGATGTTGTACACCTCGTCGGGCGTGCTGCTGGCCGCCAGCGAGGCGGGCGACGGCTGGCTGCCGATCAGCCCGGCCAACCGCGAAACCTGGCCGCCCTCCTCGTCGACGCTGACCGCGAGCGGTAGCGGGGTCGCCGACCCAGCGATGCCCGCCAGTGAGCCGTCGGACAGCATCGACAGGTCGGTCCAGCTGCCGACGAAGATGCCGCCGACGTGGTGATTGTCGACGACCGCGCGCGCGTCGCCGGCGTTGGAGACTCCCACCATCAGCAGCTGGGCGAGCTTGTCGCGCGTCGACATGGCCGACAGCAGCGATTCCCCTGTGCCGCACGCGGGGGCCGCCGGAGCCGCGGGCGGAGCCTCGGGCACGGCGGTCGCCGCCTTGGTGATGGGCGCCGACGACGGGGACGGCTCGGCTTCCTGCGCGGCGGGCGAGCACGCCATCAGCAAGACGGGCGTGGCAGCGAGGGCACACAATGCACGGGGCAAGGCCATGGGCCTCGACACTAACGGCTGGAGTGGCTCAGTTCTATCTCGTGGTCGGCGTGTACCGCGAGAACATGCTTTGCGCTGCGGACATGGCCCGCATGCTACTTTTGCCGCATGGATCGGTTCCTCGTGCCCGCCGCCGCCAGCATCGTGGTCGGCCTGCTGCTGGGCGCGGCAGCCGTGTTCGGTGTGACGCTGATGGTGCAGCAGGACAACAAGCCTCCTCTGCAAGCGGGCGATCCGGCGTCCTCGGTGCTCAACAGGGTCGAGTACGGCGACCGCAGCTGATTCCCGGGTCGTCGCCGCGACGGCCCCGCTCTCCCGGCGCTGGTTGTGGGTGGCCGCTGCGGCGGCGCTGGTCCTGACGTTCGCCCAGTCACCCGGACAGATCTCCCCCGACACCAAGCTCGACCTCACCGCCAATCCGCTGCGGTTCCTCGCGCGCGCGTTCAACCTCTGGAACAGCGAGCTGCCGTTCGGCCAGGCCCAGAACCAGGCCTACGGGTACCTGTTCCCGCACGGTGCCTTCTTCCTGGTCGGTGACACGATCGGGCTGCCCGGCTGGATCACCCAGCGGTTGTGGTGGGCCCTGCTGCTCGTGGTCGGGTTCTGGGGCGTGATCCGGGTCGCCGAGGCGCTCAACAACGGACGCGGCATCGGCAGCCCGACGTCGCGCGTCATCGCCGCCGTCGCCTACGCGCTGTCCCCGCGCGTGCTGACCACGCTGGGCGCGATCTCGTCGGAGACGCTGCCGATGATGCTGGCGCCGTGGGTGCTGCTGCCCGTCGTCCTGGTCCTGCAGGGCGACCCGCGGGTGCGGCTGCTGGCGATGCGCTCGGCCGTGGCGATCGCGTTGATGGGCGCGGTCAACGCGGTGGCCACGATCACCGGCTGTTTGTGCGCGGTCATCTGGTTCGCCTGTCACCGGCCCACCAGACTGTGGTGGCGATTCGCCGCGTGGTGGGCGCTCGGCATCGCGCTGGCGGTGCTGTGGTGGGTGGTCGCGCTGGTGATGCTGGGCCGGATCAGCCCGCCGTTCCTCGACTTCATCGAATCCTCGGGCGTGACCACGCGGTGGATGTCGCTGACCGAGATGCTGCGCGGCACCGACGCCTGGACGCCGTTCGTGGCGCCCAATGCCACGGCCGGCGCGTCGCTGGTGACCGGTTCGGTCGCCGTGCTGGCCACCACCCTGGTCGCCGCTGCCGGCCTGGCGGGGCTGGCCCTTAAGACGATGCCGGCCCGCGGTCGGCTCATCACCATCCTGCTGATCGGGATCACGCTGCTGGCGCTCGGCTACTCCGGGGGTCTGGGTTCGCCCGTCGCGCAACAGGTCCAGGCGTTCCTCGACGCGTCGGGAACGCCGCTTCGCAACCTGCACAAGCTCGAACCACTGCTGCGCCTGCCGCTGGCGTTGGGGCTGGCGCATCTGCTCGGCCGCATCCCGCTGCCGGGTAGCGCGCCGCGCGCGGAGTGGACGGCCGCGCTGGCGCACCCCGAGCGGGACAAGCGGGTCGCGGTGGGCATCGTGGTGCTCGTCGCGCTCGCCGCGGGCACCTCGTTGGCGTGGACGGGACGGCTCACTCCCCCAGGCGCTTTCGATGCGATCCCGCAGTACTGGCACGACACCGCCGACTGGCTCGACGAGCACAACGACGGTGGTCGCGTCCTGGTCGCGCCGGGCGCGCCGTTCGCCACCCAGGTGTGGGGCAACAGCCACGACGAACCGCTGCAGGTGCTCGGCGACAGCGCCTGGGGTGTGCGCGACTCGATTCCGCTGACGCCGCCGCAGACCATCCGCGCGCTGGACTCGGTGCAGCGGCTCTTCGCCGCGGGGCGTCCATCGGCGGGCCTCGCCGACACCCTTGCCCGCCAAGGTATTTCATACGTCGTGGTGCGCAACGATCTGGACCCGGAGTCGTCCCGGTCGGCGCGTCCGTTGCTGGTGCACCGGGCCGTCGACGGCTCCCCGGGGCTGGAGAAGGTCGCCGAATTCGGCGATCCGGTCGGCGCGGGCACCCTCGCCGGCTTCGTCTCCGACAGCGGTCTGCGACCTCGCTACCCCGCCGTCGAGATCTACCGCGTGCACGCCGAAATCCCCGTCACCCCTTACCTCGTCGACACCGACCGCATGGCGCGGGTGGACGGCGCACCCGAGGCGCTGCTGCGGCTCGACGAGCGTCGCCGTCTGCAGGACCGCCCGCCGCTGGGCCCCATGCTGCTGACGGCCGACGCCGAACGCGCGGGCGTCCCCGCCCCCCTCGTCACCGTCACCGACACCCCGCTCGCGCGGGAGACCGACTACGGCCGCGTCGACGACCACTCGTCGGCGATCCGCACGCCCGACGACCCGCGGCACACCCACAACCGGGTGATCGATTACCCGTCTCCCGGCACCGATGTCGTTTACGGGCAATGGAACGGCGGCCGGGTTTCGGTGTCGAGTTCGGCGGCCGATTCCACCGCGCTGCCCAACGTCGCTCCCGCGACCGGCCCGGCCGCGGCGGTCGACGCCGACCCCTCGACGAGCTGGGTGTCGAACTCGCTGCAGTCCGCGATCGGCCAGTGGATGCAGGTGGACTTCGACCATCCCGTCACCAACGCGACGATCACCGTCACGCCCAGCGCCACCGCGGTCGGCGCGCAGATCCGTCGCATCGAGATCTCGACCGTGAACGGCACCAGCACCCTGCGGTTCGATGAGGCGGGCAAGCCGCTGACCGCCGCCCTGCCCTACGGCGAGTCGCCGTGGGTGCGGATCACCGCGGTGGCCACCGACGACGGTTCACCCGGCGTGCAGTTCGGCATCACCGATCTCGCCGTCACGCAGTACGACGCGAACGGGTTCGCCCACCCCGTCAACCTCCGCCATACCGTGGCGGTCCCCGGCCCGCCCCCGGACTCGACCGTGGCGCAATGGGATCTGGGATCCGAGTTGCTGGGTCGATCGGGCTGCGCGAAGAGCCCGACCGGCTACCGGTGCGCCGCGTTGATGGCGCTGTCGGCCGAGGAGCCGGTGAACCTGAGCCGGACGCTGACCGTGCCGACGCCGATCGCGGTGACGCCGACGGTGTGGGTGCGCGCCCGCCAGGGGCCCAAGCTGGCCGACCTCATCAGCGCGCCAGGCGCCGCCCGCGCATTGGGCGACGCCGATCCGATCGACGTGCTCGGTTCGGCCTATGCCGCCTCCGACGGCGATCCCGGGACCGCATGGACCGCCCCGCAGCGCGTCGTGCAGCAGGGAACGCCGCCCACGCTGACGCTCAAACTGCCCCGACGAACCGAGGTCGCCGGGTTGCAGGTGACGCCGAGTTCCTCTGAGCTGCCGGCACATCCGACGCTGGTGGCCGTCGACCTCGGCGACGGCCCGCAGATCCGCCCGGTGGCCGGTGATGCGGGCGCGCAGACGCTGGACCTCAAACCGCGGGTCACCGACACCGTCACGGTCTCCATCCTCGACTGGGACGACGTGATCGACCGCACGGCGCTCGGCTTCGACCAGCTCAAGCCCCCCGGTCTGGCGGAGGTGACCGCGCTCGACACCCGCGGCGAGCCGATCGCCGCCGCCGACGCAGCGGCCAATCGCAACCGCACCATCGAAATGCCCTGCGGGGAGGGCCCGGTCATCGGTGTCGCCGGGGAATTCGTGCAGACGTCGCTCACCACGACCGTCGGCGCCCTGCTCGACGGTGAGCCCGTCGCCGCACACCCCTGCCGCGCCGAGCCGATCGAGCTGCCCGCGGGCCAGCAGGAGATGGTCATCAGCCCCGGCGGCGCGTTCATCGTCGACGGCGCGGCGCTCGCCGGACCGCGAGCTGACGAGATACGCCCGGCGTCAACGACTCCCGCGCAGATCGGACACTGGGCCGCCGACCACCGCGAGGTGACCGTCGGGCCGTCGTCGGCGTCGCGGGTGCTCGTCGTCCCCGAGAGCATCAACCCAGGGTGGGTCGCCCGCGACAGCGGCGGCACACAACTGACACCGATCACGGTGAACGGATGGCAGCAGGGGTGGGTGCTGCCGTCGGGCACGGAAGGTCCTGTCACGCTGAGCTTTCCGGCCAACGCGCCCTACCGCGCCGGCCTGATCGGTGGGCTGGCGCTGCTGCCGGTGCTCGCTCTGTTGGCCCTCCTGCCGATGCGCAGGCGGCCGCCGCCAGAGGATCCGGTGCCGGTGTGGCGGCCGCACCCGTTCGCGGTGGGCGCCGCAGCGCTGGTTGTCGGCGCCGCGATCTCGGGGGTGACGGGTGTCGTGGCCGTCGGTACCGCGCTGGGGATCCGCTATCTGTTGAGGCGCCGCGAAAAACTCTGTGAGGCAATCACGGTCGGCGCAGCGGCCGGTGGCCTGATATGCGCCGGCGCGGTGCTGAGTCAAAACCCGTGGCGATCGGTCGACGGCTACGTCGGCCATTCCTGGGGTGTGCAGCTGCTGGCGTTGATCTCGGTGGCGGCCGTCGCGGCGTCGACCGTGCCGGTACGGGCGGACAAGCGGCTCAGCTGACCGCGATCAGGTGCTCGAGCTTGGGCTCGCCGATGACGTACTTGTCGACCTCCTGCTCGGCGATCAGGTCCTGATTGGTCTGCCGGACGACGTGCTGGTGCAGATGCTCGTACCACGACCGCACGACGAACGCCTCGACGAAGGTATGGGGGAATTCGCCGCTGCGGAACAGCCGCCACTGCACGGCTCCGGTGCGCTGGCGTGAACGCCGCACCCGGTCCATCGCCGCGACGAACGCGGCCTCGTTCTCCGAGGCGACCCGATACGTCTTGAGCACCACGACCGGTCCGTCGGGCGGGGCGGGTTCGAACACCAGCGCCGGCTCCGGCCAGTGCCCCGACGGTTCGACGTCGAGGTTGCCGGTGCCCGGATGCAGCGGCCACCACAACAGCGACACCGCGCACGCCGTGAGCAGTCCGGCCGCGATCAGCAGCGCCGTCACGCTGTTGGTGGCACCGGCCACCAGACCCCATACCAGTGAGCCGATGGCCTGCCCGCCCATGAACACCAGCTGGTAGACCGACAGGCCGCGCGCCCGCACCCAGGCCGGAAGGCTCAGCTGCATCGACGCATTCAGCGTCGACAGGGTGAGCAACCACGACAGCCCGCCGACGACCATCGCGACGATAACCACCGACAGCACCGGAACGAGCGCCAACACCACGGTGGCGAGCGCGAACCCGATCGCCCCGACGGTCAGCAGCGCGTTACGTCCGAACCGGACCTGTAGCCGGGACAGCACCATCGCGCCGCACACCGCGCCGACCCCCAGGGCACCGAGCAGCACGCCATAGCCCGCCGACGACAGATGCAGCTGCCGATCGGCGATGACCGCCAGGAGCCCCCACAGTGCACTGCCCGGCGCGATGAACAGAAGCGCCCGCAGCAGGATGCGCCGCACCACCGGCGAACTGCGGATGTAGCGCCCGCCCGCGCTCAACGCCGACAACGGCCGCTCGGTCGGCAGCAACCGCTCCGCGGTCGGCCTGCGCCAGGAGAAGAGCACCACCACGATGCCGATGAACGACAGCGCGTTCAGCGCGAACACCATCGTGGGTCCCGACAGCGACACCAGCGCACCGGCGATGGCGGGCCCGATCGCACGTGCGCTGTTCATGGCCAGGCTGGTCAGCGCCGCCGCGGCGGGAATCTGTTCGCGGGGAACGAGTTCGGGCTGGATGGCCTGCCAAGCCGGGGCGGTCAGCGCCTGACCGCAGCCGATCAGGAACAGCAGGATCAGCAGTACCGTCGGCGTGGTCAGCCCGACTCCGGTCAGGATCGCCAGGATCGAGACACCGGCGGCCATCGCCGCCTGCGTGGCGATCAGCAGTCGTCGCCGGTCGGTCAGATCGGCCACCACACCCGAGGGCAGCGCCAACAGCATCACCGGCAGGGTCGTCGCGGTCTGCACCAGGGGCACCAGGACCGCGGCGTTGGGATCGCCGACGAGCATCCACTGCGCGCCCACCGTCTGCATCCAGGTGCCGAGGTTCGACACCAGCTGCGCGATCCACAGCGCCCGGTAGATCGGCGAGGACAACGGCGCCCACGCCGACGGTGCGGTGCGGACACTGGACGAAGCCGCCATACGTTCTGGCCTTTCGCTATGGATCAGGTTTCAAGTACCCGATTGATCGGCCGCTATCTCGTAGCATCGGCCGCGTGCCGGAATTGAACACCGCCCGCGGGCCGATCGACAGTGCAGATCTCGGCGTCACTCTCATGCACGAACACGTTTTCATCCAGTCCGTCGACATCACCACCAACTACCCGGAGGTGTGGGGCGACGAAGCGCAACGGGAAGCAGACGCGATCGTCCGCCTCAACGAGCTGAAGTCGCGCGGCGTGGACAGCATCGTCGACCTCACCGTCATCGGGATGGGGCGCTACATTCCGCGCATCGAACGCATCGCCGCGCAGACCGACATCAACATCATCGTCGCGACAGGTGTCTACACCTACAACGACGTACCGATGTTCTTCCACTTCAGCGGGCCGGAGACGCCGCTCGGCGAGCCGATGGTCGACATGTTCGTCCGCGACATCACCACCGGGATCGCCGATACCAGCGTCAAGGCGGCCATCCTCAAATGCGCGACCGACGAACCGGGCCTGACCCCGGGCGTCGAGCGGGTGCTGCGGGCCGTCGCGCAGGCGCACCGGGAGACCGGCGTGCCGATCTCGACGCACACCCACGCGGCGACCAAGCGCGGATTGGACCAGCAGCGGGTGTTCCGCGAGGAGGGTGTGGACCTCTCGCGCGTCGTCATCGGGCATTCCGGTGACAGCACCGACATCGACTACCTCGAGCAGCTGATCGACGCGGGCTCTTACATCGGGATGGACCGGTTCGGCGTCGACGTGTTCCTCGGGTTCGAGGAGCGGGTGGACACCGTCGCGCGGATGTGCGAACGCGGGCACGCCGACAAGATGGTGCTGTCGCACGACGCGTCGTGCTTCATCGACTGGCTGCCCGAGGGGATGATCCCGCAGACCATGCCCAACTGGCACTATCTGCACATCCACAACGACGTGATCCCCGCGCTCAAGAAGCGCGGCGTCACCGACGAGCAGCTCACCACGATGCTCGTCGACAATCCGCGCCGGATCTTCGAGGCGCAGGGCGGTTACTGACATGACCGAACCGACCCCGCCGATCAGCACCCAGGTGTCGAATCTGGCCGCCGCGGAACCGGACGCGCCAGCGATCACCTGCGATGACGTCACCCTCACTCGCGCCGAGCTCGACGCCTCGGCCAATCGGCTGGCCCGCGCCTACGCCGAACTCGGTGTGGGAGAAGGCGATTACGTCTCGGTGGTGTTGCCGAACTCGATCGAGTGGGTGCAGGCGGTGCTGGCGATCTGGAAGTTGGGAGCGATCCCGCAACCGCTGCCGCCGCGGCTTCCCGACGCCGAGCTCGCCGGCCTGCTGGAGTTGCGACCCCGCGCACTGGTGGTCGGCCGTGACGATCCCACCGGCAGAATCCGGAGTGTCCCAGCGGGTTTCGTACCCGATCCAGGCTTGTCGGACGGCCCGCTACCCGAGAAGGTGTCGCCGGTATTCAAGGCGATGGCCTCGGGCGGTAGCACCGGCAGGCCCAAGCTGATCGAGGCGGGCAACGACAGCCGCTTCCCGCCGTTGGTCGGCTATCCGCTTGGGGCACAAGAGGGTGACGTCAACCTGGTCTCGGTGCCGATGAGCCACAACACCGGGTTCACCACGTTCGCGATCGGCCTCGTGCAGGGCCATCACGTCGTGCTCATGCCGAGGTTCGACCCGCACGAGTTCCTCCGGTTGGTGACCGAATACCGCGTGACGTTCCTGACCACGGTGCCGACGATCATGCAGCGCCTGCTGCCGGTGTACCGGGCCGATCCCGACGCCTACGACCTGTCGTCGATTCGTCGGTTCTGGCACGTCGGCGCCCCGTGCCCGCCGGCGGTCAAGCGTGCCTGGATCGAGCTCCTGCAACCGGATGCGGTGTGGGAACTGTACGGCGGCACCGAATTACAGGCGCTGACGTTCATCTCGGGCAGCCAGTGGTTGGCACATCCGGGCTCGGTCGGCGTCGTCGTCGCCGGCGAGATGAAGGTGCTCGACGACGACGGCAACGAGTGCGCGCCCGGTGTGGTCGGCGAGATCTACATGCGGCCGTCCCCGGGCAGCGCGCCCACCTACCGCTACGTGGGCGCGACGGCGAAGTCGCGCAACGGCTGGGACTCGCTGGGCGATCTCGGCTATTTCGACGAGGACGGTTTCCTCTATCTCAGCGACCGTCGGGTGGACATGTTCACCGTCGGCGGCCGCAACGTCTATCCCGCCGAGATCGAGTCGGCGCTCGCGGAGCATCCCGCGGTGCTGTCGTGTCTGGTGGTCGGCGTCCCGCACGAGGACCTCGGGCAGGTGCCGCACGCGCTGGTGCACACCGACGGCGAGCTGGACGAGGCGACGGTCATCGCGTTCCTGTCCGAACGGCTCGAACGCCATAAGGTGCCGCGCACGGTCGAGTTCACCGACGAGCCACTGCGCGACGACGCGGGCAAGGCCCGGCGCTCGGCGGTGCGCGACGCGGTTATCGCGCGACGGGCTCAGGCGCGCTGCTGACCGACGAGTCCAACGGCGGCACCGGCCGTTCGTGCCGATACTCCCAGCGCCGCAACGCCGTTCGGCACGGCGACTCCACCAGCGAGTAGCTGACCGCGGCGATCGCGAACCCGAACACGACCGTGAGCACCAGCACGACCGGCATGTGGCCGTTGAACGCGAACTCGCCGATGACGGGAAACACCATCGCCAGCGCGGCGAGGTGCCAGATGAACAGCCCGTACGACCAGCGCCCCAACGTCACCATCACGGTGTTGCCCAGCAGCCGGTGCGGCGTGTCCGGACGGTCGAGCACGAGCGGCGCCAGCAGCGCCCCCGCCACCACCGCACCCATCGCGGTCTTGACGACGAACTGGCTGACAGTGCCCGGCGTCAGCCCCTCGGGCCCCGCGATCGGTGAGGCCGCGACCAGGAACGCGACGATCGCGATCACCGCCATCAGCAGTCGCCGACGGGCCAGTCGGTGCGGCCATCCGACGGGGGTGACCGTCAACTCGGCGAGCAGCATGCCCGCGGCGAACCAGGAGAAGAAGGCAGGCGGCCAGTTGAGGTGGTTGACGCCGTCGGGCGTGGCGATCGGCAGTGCCGCCCACGCCAGGCTGGCGAGGCCCGCGGCGGCGATGACGGGGATGCGGGCGCGCACCGGCACCCGTCGCACCAGCAGCGCCAGCAGGGGCAGCGCGATGTAGAACGCGACTTCGACCGAGAGGCTCCACATCTGCGTCAGGCCGGCGGTCAGGGTCAGCGGCACATAGATCTGGGTCAGCGTGAGGTTGGCCAACCACACGGTGAGGTCGGCTTTGGCCTCGGGCAGCAGCGACAGGATCACCACGACCGCGACGAGGTAACCGGGCATGATGCGCACGATCCGCGAACGCAGGTAGTGGCCGGTAGGCGGGATCGGCCGCAATCCGCGGGCGGCGGCGGCGTGCCCGCGCCACAGCAGGAACCCCGACAGCGCGAAGAACACCGCGACCGCGAGGTCGAACCGGCCGAACAGCCGTCCGGTGACTCCGCCGGTGTGACCGGTCTGGAAGGCGACGTGGGTGACGACGACGCCGACCGCGGCGCAGGCTCGCATGCCCTCCACAGCAGGCAGGAACCCGCGGGTTCCGCCCACCTGCTCGTCGCGCGTCTCGCCGGTCACGGGAATCAGTGTGCCGCGTACGGGGAAACCTGCTGACCACGGGTCCGTCCGATGCGGCCGGACTAAACGACGACCTTAAATTGTGCTGTTAGGGTCAAACGGGTTTCTGCGGGCATACCGCAGGTGAAGGAGGCACGGTTTGAACCGCGCAGTGGCGCTGCGGATTGCGGCATGCGGGATCTTGGGGCTGGGTGCCGCCCTGTTGATCGCCGCGCTGTTGCTGTCCACCTACACCCACAGCAAGATCGCCAAGATCCCGCTGGACCTGGAAGCCACGCTGATCAGCGACGGCAGTGGAACGGCCTTCGACCCGGCGTCGCTGAACGCCGAACGGTTCGTCGTCGACCGGGACGTGCCGATGGTCCAGCAGGAACAGCTCACGGTGGAGTCGCCGTCGAACGCCGACGTGGTGACGATGCAGGTGGGCTCCACGCTGCGCCGTACCGACAAGCAGCAGGACGCGGGCCTGCTGTTGGCTCTGGTCGACACCGTGACCGTCAACCGCAGCACCGCCGAGGCGGTGTCCAGCGAGAGCAACCCGGGCGGCGCGGTGCAGAAGCCGCGCGCGATGGAGGACGACAAGCCGCCGACCAACATCGCGCTGCCGCACGAGGGTCTGGCCTACCGGTTCCCGTTCGACACCGAGAAGAAGACCTACTCCGTCTTCGACCCGATCGCGCAGAAGGCGTTCGACGCCAACTACGACGGCGAAGAAGACGTCAACGGCATGACCACCTACCGGTTCACGCAGAACGTCGGCTACGACTCGGACGGCAAGCTCGTCGAGCCGGTGAGGTACGCGTCGCTCTACGAGGACGACGCCGACAGCGAGGTCACGGCGCGCGCCGCGATGTGGGGCGTGCCCGGTGAGCCCGACGAGCCCATCACGATGTCGCGGTATTACGCCGCGCAGCGCACCTTCTGGGTCGACCCGGTGTCCGGGACGATCGTCAAGAAGGACGAGCACGGCTACCACTACTACGCCCGCGAACCGCTCAAGCCCGAGGTGACCTTCGTCGACTACAAGGTCGCGTTCAACGAGGAGACCGTCGAGTCCCAGGTCGCCAGCGCCGGCGACGAGCGGGACAGGGTCGCGCTGTGGGGCCGCATCCTGCCGATCACGTTCACGGCGATGGGCCTGGTCTTCCTGGTGGGCGGCGCGCTGCTCGGCTCGTTCAGCCTGCGCGCGGAGTCGGCGTTGATCGATCCCGGCCTCGACGAGGCCGACCACGGATTCTTCGACACGCAGGGGATCAAGGTTCCCGGCGCCGAAGCCAAGACCGAGAAGATCCCGACATCTCGACCGACCGACCTGCCCCCGGACCGACCGGTCTGACCAAGCGGTCGGTGGTGGCGCCGGCCTATGCGCTGGTGCTCGCCCTTGCGGTGACGGCGCCGCTGCTCGCGCCGGGTTATCTGCTGTTGCGCGACGCGGTGTCCACGCCGCGCTCCTATCTGTCCGACGCCGCGCTCGGGCTGTCCGAGGCGGCACCGCGCGCGCTGCCGCAGGACTTCTTCCTGGCCGTCGTGTCGACGGTGGTCGACGGCGGAGTGGTGACCAAGGCGCTGCTCGTCGCGGGGTTGTGGCTGGCGGGCTGGGGCGCGGCACGCCTCGCCGCCGCCGTGGTGCCCGAGTCCGGGATCGCCGGGCAGTGTGTGGCGGCGACGGTCGCGGTGTGGAACCCGTATGTCGCCGAGCGCCTGCTGCAGGGCCACTGGAGTCTGCTCGTCGGCTACGGGTGCCTGCCGTGGGTCGCGACGACGGTGCTGCGGATGCGGGAGTCGGCGCGGTGGAGTTCGGTGTGGGCGCTGGCCTTCTGGTTGGCGCTGGCGGGGCTGACGCCGACCGGGCTGATGCTGGCGGCGACGGTCGCGCTGGTGTGCGTCGTCGCGCCCGGGCAGGGTTGGCGGCGGTGGCGGTGTGCGGGCCTCGCGCTGGGCATGACGGTGATCGCGGCGCTGCCGTGGTTGGTGGCGGTGGCGGTGGCGCGCTCGTTGGAGTCGTCGCAGGCCGACGGCGTCGTCGCGTTCGCGGCGCGCGCTGAACCGGGCCTGGGGACGTTGCTCAGCCTGGCCGGGTTGGGCGGAATCTGGAACGGCGACGCGGTACCACCATCGCGCACAACGCTTTTCGCGATCATCGGCACCGCGGTGCTGCTCGGCGTGGTGGCTCTCGGCGTGCCGGTCGTGTTGCGGCGGCCTGCGGCCGTGCCGCTCATGATGCTGGCCGGTGCGGCCGTCGTCCTGCCCGCGCTGATGGCCACCGGTCCCGGGCTCAGCCTTCTCGAGGCGGCCATCCGCGCCTTCCCCGGCCTCGGGGTGGTCCGCGACGGGCAGAAGTGGGTGGCGCTGGCGATGCCCGGCTATGCGCTGGCCGGTGCCGCCGCGGTCGTCGTCGCGCGGCGATGGATGCCTGCCGCCGCGGCCGCGACGCTCTGCTGCGCGGCGCTCATCGCGACGTTGCCGGACCTGGCGTGGGGCGTCGGCGGGCGGGTCGGGGCCGTGCAGTACCCGCCGGGATGGGCGAAGGTCGCCGCGATGATCAACGCCGACCCGCGGCCCGTCGCCGTGATGCCGATGGGCAGCATGCGCCGCTTCGAGTGGGCGGGCGACGCTCCGGTGCTCGACCCGCTGGCTCGGTGGGTGCGCGCCGACGTGTTGACCACCGGCGATCTGCAGATCGGCGAGCGGACCGTCTACGGCGAAGGTCAACACGCGCGCGACGTACAGGAGATCCTCGTCGAAAGCGCCGACCGCGAACTTCTCGCCGACGCGGGCGTCGGCTGGGTCGTCGTCGAATCAAGCGGCGTCGAATCAAGCGGCGTGGAATCAAGCGGCGTCGAATCAAGTGGTCCGACAACGCCTTTGCCGTTGCCGGTGGCCTATTCCGACGACGACCTCACGCTGTATCGGGTCGGCGGCTCGGCGCCGCAGGCCGACGGGCGGGGCGTGGTGGTGGCCGCCCACCTGGCGTGGTTGGCGATGCTGCTCGGCGGGGCGGGCGCCGGGATGGCGCGAACGTTGAGCAAGGCGTCGCCGCGAGTCAAGGCACCTCACCGTCGATGACCTGGCCGTCGGCTGGCGGAAACTGGATTGTCATACCCAAGACTTACAATCGCACGTATGTTCGACACAGCGAGCGACGCAGGGCTCGTCGACCTGATGAGCCAGGCGCAACGCGCCAGCCGGGTCGAGCTCGCGCGCCAGCTGTTGGCTATCGGGCACTTCAGCCTGCGCCGCGTTCCCGAATGCGATGGCGAGAACGACGACAAGGCGGTCGACGACTGGGAGGTCGTGGCTGCCGAGATCGGTGCCGAACTCGGCATCAGCCGCGGACGGGCCTCGTCCATGATGAGCTCGGGCCAGGCCCTGATCAAACGGCTTCCCAAGGTGGCGAAGGTGTTCGCCGCCGGTGAGATCGACTGGCCTGTGGTCAACATGCTGATCTATCGCACCGAGCTCATGGTCAGCGAGGACGCCTGCGCACTGATCGACGCGATCTTCGCCGACCGGGCCGCCCAGTGGAACCACCTGTCGTACAACAAGCTCGTCGAGGTCGTCGACTGGCTGGTCCTTCAGATCGACCCGGATGCGGTGCGCCGCGCCAAATCCCGTGACGACGACCGCCATTTCGATGTCATACCGGGCCAGTACGGAATGGCCGACATCGTCGCTTGCCTACGCGGCGTCGACGGGGTCGCTTTGAGTCAGCGACTCGACGCGCTGGCCGCCACGGTCTGCCGCGAGGATCCACGAACGCATCGCCAGCGCCGGGCGGACGCGATCGGGGCGATCCTCGCCCACGAGGACGCGATGGCGTGCCTATGCGAAAGACCGGACTGCCCAGCCTCGGGCAGAACGGCAACCACCGTAGTGGTCCATGTGCTCGCCGAGCGGGACACCGTCGAAGGCACCGGCACGACACCCGGGTATGTGTCCGGATTGGGTCCGGTTCCGGCGCCGACCGTTGCCGAGGTGGCGCGCCACGCCAAGCGGCGCCCCGTCGAGGCTCCCGGCGACGCCGCACCCGAACCGCAGTACCGTCCCTCGACCGCGCTGGCCAATTTCGTATGCTCCCGCGACCTGACCTGCCGGTGGATGAATTGCGACCGTCCCGCCTGGCGATCCGACATCGACCACACCGCGCCCTGGCCCTACGGGCCCACCCACCCGTCCAACAACGCCTGCTTCTGCCGGCTGCACCACCTGATGAAGACGTTCTACTGCGGGCCCGGCGGCTGGATCGTGCACCAACAACCCGACGGCACCGTCATATTCACCAGCCCGACCGGCCGTAGCCACACCACCACTCCGTTCGGAGCGATGCTGTTTCCACAACTCGGCGCATCCACCGGCACGCTTCACCTGCCCGAGATGCCGGCACCGACACCGGGACGCGGGATCTGCATGCCCACCCGCCGACGCACCCGCCGCCAGAACCGCGAGCGGCGCATTCAACGCGAACGCGCCCTCAACGCCGCGATCCGTGCGGAGAACACCACACCGGCCACCCCGAGTTTCGGCAGCTTCTACCCACTGGGCACCGGCCCGCCGACCGGCCCGATAGTTCTGATGGACGATCCGGCGCCGTTCTAGCACCGCGAAGGTCGGGGATACGGTTCGATGGCGCAGAGCGTCGCGAAGGCTAGACCACGCCGCTGACGTAGCGCCCGGAGTGCACGGACTCCAGCACCGTGCGCATCGCGTCGGCGCTCTGCTGCCAGGAGAACTCGCCGCAGCGGGCGTGCGCCTTGGCTCCGAGCTGTTCGCGCAGCACGCGATCGGACAGCAGCTCACCCAGACCGTCGACCAGCCCGTCGAAGTCGTCGACCAACACGCCGGTCACGCCGTCGACGATGGAATCGGTCAGCCCGCCGGAGGACCGGTAGCCGATGGTGGGCACCGCGTGCTGACCGGCCTCGATGACCGCCAGCGCCCAGCCCTCTTTGCGCGACGGCAGTACGTGCACCCATGCCTGTTGCAGCACACGGTGTTTCGCTTCGTCGTCGACGTGGCCGTGGAAGGTAACGGCGTCGGAGATACCCAGCAGCGCCGCGTGTTCGACGAGTCGCTGTTCCCACCAGCCGCCGCCGACGATGTCGAGCGTCAGGCCCGGGATGCGCGGTCGCAGCGCCGCGACGGCCTCGAGGGCGTCCTCGATCTGCTTGTGCGGCACCAATCTTGACAACACCACGACGCGGGGCGTCGCCGCGCGTTGCGCGGACAACGTCGAGGCGGGCGCTTCGTCGAGACCGTTGCGCACTACCGCGATCTGACCGGGACGCACACCCAGCGCCGCGAGATCGCGCGCCGACGGCAGAGACACCGTCACGTACTGGTTGCGCCGGTGCGCCCTCGGCGAGAGCCGCGACTCGACGAACCAGCCGACCCGGCCCTTCACGGGTCCTGCCACCGGCCACTGTTCGCGGTGGCAGTGGTGCACGAGCACGGCGACGCGGCGCCCGTAGGCGAGGCGCGCCATGAACGGGATGCCGTTCTGGGTGTCGAGCACGACGTCGGGCCGCGCGTGCCTCAGCGGCCCGAGCCCGATGCGGGCGAGCACCATCGCCAGCCCCGCCCAGATGTAGACGGTGTGCCGTCCCCCGCCGCGGCTGACGCGGACGCCGTCGACGACCTCGCGGCGCGGCGCCCCCGGATAGCGCGCGGTGCGCAGCGTGACCTCGACGCCCGACGCGGCCAGTTGTGCGCCGATGCGCTGCAGGTACGCCTCGCTTCCGCCACCCTGGGGGTGGCCGGTGTCACGCCAGCACAGCAGCAACACCGATCGGAGCGGACGGGAAGACATCGGCAATAGCGTAGTCGGGTCGACTCGCTGCGTAGGGTTCGGTTCCATGTCGATCACGGACAGGTTCGCCGGCCGGGCGACGCTGTCGCGGTCGCTGCGCCTGCTCGCCGAGTTCCGCTTCGAGCAGAGCGATCCCGCCCGGTTCTATGGCGCGCTCGGCGAGGACACCGCCGAGATGGTCGCCGACCTGTGGACCGGCGCTTGTGATTCGTCACCGGCCGGGCTCACCGTGCTCGACGTCGGAGGTGGACCCGGATACTTCTCGGACGCGTTCGCGGACAAGGGCTTTCACTACATCGGAGTCGAGCCGGACCCGGCCGAGATGCACGCCGCTCCCGGGGCGGTCACCGCGACCACCTACGTGCGGGCGTCGGGTCTGGCGTTGCCGTTTGCCGACGACAGCGTCGACATCTGTCTGTCGTCGAATGTGGCCGAGCACGTGCGGCGACCGTGGCGGATGGGCGCCGAAATGCTGCGGGTGACCAGGCCCGGCGGGCTGGTGGTGCTGTCGTACACGGTGTGGCTGGGCCCGTTCGGCGGCCACGAAACCGGGCTCTGGCACTACCTCGGCGGCGCCCGCGCCGCGCGCCGATACACCCGTCGACACGGGCATCCGCCGAAGAACAACTACGGCTCGTCACTGTTCGCGGTGTCGGCGGCCGACGGCCTGCAGTGGGCGGCGAGCACCGGCGCGCTGATCGCCGCATTCCCCCGCTACCACCCGCGATGGGCGTGGTCGCTGACCAAGGTGCCGGTGCTGCGGGAGTTCCTCGTGAGCAACCTGGTGCTGGTCCTGCGGGCGCCCTGAACCGTCGACTGCAACAGGTTCTCGTTTTGCGTCGGGATAGGTAGTGTGACGGTCATGACACAGAGCACCGCGTTTCGCACCGAATGGGACAAGCTGTTCATCGGCGGCAAGTGGGTGGAGCCGGCCACCTCGGATGTGATCGAGGTGCACTCGCCCGCCACCGGCGAGCTGGTGGGCAAGGTGCCGCTGGCGTCAGCCGCCGACGTCGACGCGGCCTGCGCCGCCGCGCGCAAGGCGTTCGACGAGGGCCCGTGGCCGCACAAGTCGCCGCAGGAGCGCGCCGAGGTGCTGGCGGCGGCGGTGAAGCTGATGGAGGAGCGGGGCGAGGAGCTGAAGTTCCTGTTGGCCGCCGAGACCGGTCAGCCGCAGACGATCGTCGACATGATGCAGTACGGCGCCGCGATGTCGGCGTTCCAGTACTTCGCGGGCGCCGCGGACAAGTTCCCGTGGAAGGAGATCCGCGACGGCATCTACGGCCAGACGCTGGTGCTGCGCGAGCCGATCGGCGTGGTCGGCGCCGTCACCGCGTGGAACGTGCCGTTCTTCCTGGCCGCCAACAAGCTCGGCCCGGCGCTGCTGGCCGGCTGCACCGTGGTGCTCAAGCCCGCCGCCGAGACGCCGCTGTCGGTGTTCGCGATGGCCGAGATGTTCGCCGAGGCCGGCCTGCCCGAGGGCGTGCTGTCGATCGTGCCCGGCGGCCCCGAGACCGGTCGCGCGCTGACCGCCAACGACCTGATCGACAAGTACACGTTCACCGGCAGCAGCGCGGTCGGCAAGGAGATCGCCAAGATCGCCGCCGAGAAGCTCAAGCCATGCACGCTCGAGCTCGGCGGTAAGTCCGCCGCGATCATCCTCGAGGACGCCGACCTGGACTCCACGCTGCCGATGCTCGGCTTCTCCGGCGTGATGAACAGCGGGCAGGCGTGCGTCGCGCAGACCCGCATCCTCGCGCCGCGCTCGCGCTACGAGGAGGTCGTCGAGAAGGTCGCGAACTTCGTCGGCGCGATGCCCGTCGGCCTGCCCGACGACCCCAACGCCGCGATCGGTCCGCTGATCTCGGAGAAGCAGCGCGACCGCGTCGAGTCCTACATCAAGAAGGGCGTCGACGAAGGGGCGCGGCTGGTCACCGGCGGCGGCCGTCCCGAGGGCCTGGACAGCGGCTGGTTCGTGCAGCCGACCGTGTTCGCCGACGTCGACAACTCGATGACGATCGCCCAGGAGGAGATCTTCGGACCCGTGCTGGCGGTCATCCCCTACGAGGACGAAGAGGACGCGATCCGCATCGCCAACGACTCGGTCTACGGCCTGGCGGGTTCGGTGTGGACGACCGACAACAAGAAGGCGCTCGAGGTCGCGTCGAAGATCCGCACCGGCACCTACGCGGTCAACATGTACGCGTTCGACCCCGGCGCCCCGTTCGGCGGCTACAAGAACTCCGGCATCGGCCGCGAGAACGGCCCAGAGGGCATCGAGGCCTACGTCGAGCACAAGAGCGTGCTGCTGCCGTTCGGCTACACCCCCGAGGACTGACGCCAGTTCTTCCGCGAGGTCAGAAAGCGGCTTCGGGGACGTCCATGACCTCGAGGCCGATGGTCTCGATGATGCCGCGTTGCGCGGTCAGCGGCGGCAGCATGTGCTTGGCGAAGAAGTTCGCCGCGGCGACCTTGCCCGTATAGAAGGCGCGGTCGCTGTCGGAGACGTCGCCATCGACTGCGGCGAGGGCGATCTCGGCCTGGTGCAACAACAACCAGCCGATCACCAGGTCGCCGACGGCGAGCAGGAACGGCACGGACCCGAGCCCGATGCGGTACAGCTCACGCGGATTCTCCTGCGCCGAAACGAGATAACCCGTCAGCGCCGCGACCATCGACTGCACGTCCTGCAGCGCGGTGGCGAGCCGGGCGCGCGCATCTGCGAGTTCCGGACGCGCGGTGTCGCTGCCGACGAACTGCTGGATCTGACCGGCTAGATGTGCCAGCGCCTGGCCTTGGTCGCGGGCGATCTTGCGGAAGAAGAAGTCCTGGGCCTGGATGGCGGTGGTGCCCTCGTACAGCGAGTCGATCTTCGAGTCGCGGATGTACTGCTCGATCGGGTAGTCCTGCAGGAAGCCCGAACCGCCGAACGTCTGCAGTGATTCCGTCAGGCACTGATATGCGCGCTCCGAACCCACGCCCTTGACGATCGGCAACAGCAGATCGTTGACGCGCTCGGCCATCTCGGCGTCGGCGCCGGACACGAGCTGCGCGACGGGCGGGTCCTGGTGGGCCGCGGTGTACAGGTACAGCGCCCGCAGCCCTTCGGCATAGGACTTCTGCGTCAAAAGCGCCCGGCGCACATCCGGGTGGTGCAGGATCGTCACCCGCGGCGCGGTCTTGTCGGTCATCTGCGTCATGTCCGCGCCCTGGATTCGCGTCTTGGCGTAATCCAGAGCATTGAGATAGCCGGTCGACAACGTCGCAATCGCCTTGGTACCCACCATCATTCGGGCATACTCGATGACCTTGAACATCTGGGCGATGCCGTTGTGCGAGTCGTCGACCAGCCACCCGACGGCGGGCACACCGTGTTGGCCGAACGTCAGCTCACACGTCGCCGACACCTTCAGACCCATCTTGTGCTCGACGTTGGTGACGAAAACGCCGTTGCGCTCACCGATCTCGCCGGTCTCGGGGTCGAAGTGGTACTTCGGGACGATGAACAGGCTCAGGCCCTTGGTACCCGGCCCCGCACCTTCCGGCCGGGCGAGCACCAGGTGCACGATGTTCTCGAACAGGTCCCCGGTGTCGCCGTTGGTGATGAACCGCTTCACGCCGTCGAGATGCCACGTGCCGTCGGGCTGCTGCACGGCCTTGGTGCGGCCGGCGCCGACGTCGGACCCGGCGTCGGGCTCGGTCAGCACCATCGTCGCGCACCAGTCGCGCTCGACCATGAGCCCGGCCCAGTGCCGCTGCTGTTCGTTGCCGATGTTGTAGAGGATGTCGGCCATCTTCGAACCGGCCAGGTAGATGAACACCGCCGGATTGCCGCCGAGCACGAACTCGTTGATCGCCCATTCGACCGCGGCGGGCGCCGCGACGCCGCCAATGTCCTCCGCCATGCCGACGCGGAACCACTCGCCCTGATGCCACGCCCGGAAGGATTTCTTGAACGGCTCAGGCAGGGTCACCTCGTGGGTGGCCGGATCGAAGGTGGGCGGATGGCGGTCGGACTCGGCGAACGACTCCGCGAGCGGACCCTCGGCCTGCCGCGCCGCCTCGCCGAGCATCTGGCGCACCGAATCGCCGTCGAGGTCCCCGAATTCGCCGGTCGCCAGCGCCTTGTCCAGGCCCAGCACCTCGAACAGATTGAACTCGAGATCCCGCACGTTGCTTCTGTAATGGCCCATGACGAGTGCCTTTCGTTCTCGCGTCGAGCCGTAGCGTAGCCGTCCGGCAGACCCGCGACCTGCAGTTCAGACGAGGTGCGTGGCCCCGGTCAGAACTATGTCAAAGACCATAATCCGGACGCTCCGCGGTCTCGGTCATCCACTTCGGCGCACCATCGATTACCTGCACCGACGCGCGATAACGGTGTGATGTGGAATACATTCTTTGGCCTGGTGTGTTGAGCCTTTTATGCTCTTCGTCATAACCAGGGAGGCACCCGATGTGGGTCATTGAAGTCAATATCGCCGGCTACCGGTTCACCCACCGGGTGCACGACCGGCGTCGGCCGGTCTTTCGCCTCAGCCCCCTCGCCTGGCGTTCGGCGCACCTGCGTCGCACGCCGGCGGCCTGACCGTTCCCTTGGAGGTAGACCTGTCTTCCGCCGCAACCAAGACCGCCACCAAGCGGGGGTCGACGCGCACCAAGATGCTGATCGCCGCGGCCGAGGTCATGCGGGAGCGCGGCGCGGCCGGTGTCACGATCGACGAGGTCCTGACCCGCAGCGGCGCGCCACGCGGATCGGTGTACTACCACTTTCCTGACGGCCGCAATCAGATCCTGCGCGAGGCGCTGCGCTATGCCGGTGAGGCGATCACCAAGGAGATCGACGAGGAGGCCACGAAGGGCGGCATGCACCTGGTCCGCAGCTTCGTGGCGTTCTGGGAAGACCTGCTCGTCGAAAGCGAATTCGCCGCCGGCTGTCCCGTGGTGGCGGCGGCGATCGGATCGGCCGACGACGAGCCTCAGCTGACCAGCGTGGCCGGCAGCATCTTCGGCCACTGGCGCGACGCGCTCACCCGCGCGTTCGTCTCCGACGGTTTCGACGAGTCCGACGCCGCCTCCCTCGCCATCACCTGCATCGCGGCGATGGAGGGCGCGGTGGTGCTGTGCCGCTCGACGCGGACTGTCGACCCGCTGCGCGACGTGGCTCAACAGGTCGAATTCCTCATCCGGTCAAGGGATTTCATTCGGCGGAACGGCGTTCCGGACCGGAAGTAACCGAGCGCCACCGCGCGCAGGCGAAGGCGCGGTTGACCGCGGAATCGACGAGGGTCCACTCCGAACGGACAGGCAGCACAGGCGAACCCGTGCCGAGTGAGCACGGCGCGTAGCTGACGATCATCTCGTCGATCAGGCCCGCCGACACGAACTGCCCCGCGATGTCGCCACCGCCGACCACCCACACGTCCTTACCCGCCGCGGCGGAGACCAACGTCGGGTGGAGCTCGGCGGCCTCACCGGCGAACGTCTGCACGTCATGACGCTGGTCGATGATGTGCGGTCGTCGCGTCATTACCCACGAGGGCTGGTCGTACATCCAATCGCCGGGATGGTTGCGCACGATCCACTCGTAGGTGGCCGACCCCATCACCACGGCGCCGATCGTCGCGATGAATTCGTCGTAGTTGAACGGTCCGTTCTGGTCGATGTCCCGCGAGGTCAACCAGTCCAGGCTGTCGTGATCGTCGACGATGAAACCGTCCAGGCTGGATGCGGTGTAGTAGACCGTCGCCAAATCAGTTGCCCCGCATCCATTCCAAGGGATCGCCCCGGTGCACATCGATACCGTGGCGGGCCAGCATCGTGCGGGCCAGGCCGCGCCGGTGCGCGGAGTACTCCAACACGTGCGCGACGATGCCGTACAGCTGGAACGACTCCGGTGGATCGCACAGCGCGTCGATGACGGTGTCCCCCATCCGGCCGTCGGCGGCGTACTCGGAAACCATTGCCGTCCAGCGCTTTGCGATGTCGTCGTGGTGCTGGGCGAGCTGTTCGGCGGTCACGTTCTCGGGCGTTGTGGCGGTGCGATCGGGAAAGTCGCGACCGTCGATCGTGGCCAGCCACACCTGCTTGGTCCACACGATCGTTGCGAGCACCGCGCCGACACTGGGCTCCGGGCCGTCCCAGTCGAGCACCACCTGGCCGGGGGAGATCGCCTCCCGCCATTGGTCGTTCGTCAAGGCCGTCGCGCGGTCGATGAGGTACGCGGTGTCGGCGACATCGTGCGCCACCATCAGTCCAGAGATGTCTGGCTCCTTTGCATCGCCCGCGTTGTCGAGCCACAGCGAGTGCGGCGGATGGAAGTGCAGCCCGTTCGGCGCGGCGACCCGGAAGGCGACGTCGGCGGCCCTCGACGGCGGCACACCGAAGGTGCGCCGGAAGGCGCGTGAGAACACCTCGGTCGACGACCATCCCTCGTCGGCGGCGACGGCGGCCACCCGCTCACCGTGCTGCAGCCGCCAGGCAGCCCGCTCGAGCATGATGCGGCGACGCATCGCGGCCGGCGACTCGCCGGTCAGCCGACGGATCTCCCGCGAGAAATGGAACTCCGAGGCGTGACTGCTGCGGGCCATGCTGTCCACACCGCTGTTGTCGGCGTCGACGACCGCGTCGAGCAGTTCGCGCAGGCGGTCGCGGCGTGCTGGCTGGCTCACGATCACCGAGTATGGTCGCGCCGCTCGCGGATGACCATGACGATTCCTGCTGCGTTCAACTGTCGAGGACCTCGTGGACCCGCGCCTCGATGTCGCGGTGGTCGCCGAGGTCGGTGAGATCGATTCCGAAGCGGTCGGTCAGTTCGGTGAGGACTTCGGCGGCGGTGTCGAACCGGACTCGTTCGGTGCCACCGCCGCTGTGGATGGCCAGGTTGCGTCCCCGCAGATTCCACCGGGCGTCGTCGGCGACCAGCGCGACCGTCAGCCCGGTGACGAAGCCGGACTCGGGAAACGTTGAGACGTACCAACTTCCGACCTGCAGGTCGATGTGTGGTCGGGGCCGGTCGTCGAACATGTACAGCGGCTGCCAGTCTCCGCGGATCTCCGCCTCGAGCAGATACCCCTCGTCGTGTTCCCGCAGCCGGTAGGGCTCGTGGCGGGTCGGCTGCACGGGGCCCGCCTCGAGCCGGATCGGCGACGACAGCGTCTGCCCGCCGAACCCGACGTCGACCAACCACGGACCGTCCTCGCCCGGAATGCGCACCGACAGCACCTGATGTGTCTGCGCGGGCAGCGCGCCCGACTGGTTCATCCACACCACCCGGCCCGCGAGCCGCTGCACGGCGTAACCCAACGCCTCGAGCACGTACCCCATCAGGCCGTTCTGCTCATAGCAGTAACCGCCGCGGCCACGGCGCACGAGCTTGCGGGCGAGCGCTCCGGCGCTGAGGTCGACGACCGGGATGCCCAGCAGCGGGTCGAGGTTCTCGAACGGAATGGAGCGGTTGTGCGCGGCCACCAGCTCACGCAGCGTGGACAGCGTCGGCTCCGTCGAACCGGCGTATCCGATGCGGTTCAGGTAAGCCGTTACGTCGAGCGCGGCTCGCACATCCGTTGCCATGCCTCACATCTTGCGACCTGAACGGCCGTTGAGGTCAACGTTTGCGCGCGAGCGAGCGCCTCACGGCTTACCGCGGGCCGGCGTCTGGTTCGCGACGCCGTGCCGCAGCGGGGTGTTGGCCTGCGCGGCCGTCGACTCCTGCACCGGCGAACCGCCCGCGGCGCCGCTCACCTCGGGCGCATTGTTCGGGTCACCGGACGACGGCTCGGCACCGTGCGTCAACTCCTTGAGCCGCGCGTGGAGCACCTCGAGCACCGGAATGCGGTTGCCGTGCGAGGTCTCGTGGTCGAACACCGCGCGCAGTTGGGGCTCGTCGAGCGCGCGGATGCGGTGACGCAACTCGGTCAGCGGCAGCTGGTCGTAGTCGGTGATCGGCAGGTCGTCGCTCTGCGCCATGCGCTGTCTCCTCAGAGGTGGGGTAGGCCGTCGGTCGGCGAAGGGATCGCTGGCCCCGGCTCGTCAGCACGCGCGCGGTACCGGACGACCACCGCGGCGACCGCTCCGATGCCTACGAGGGCCAACGTCGGCCACATCGCGGCCTGTAACAACCACACTCGCCGCTGCACCTTGAAGATGCGTTTCTGCGCGCGCCGCGCTCGGGACAACGTTTCCACGCCCTAACGGTTGCCCCGGGCGGCGACTACAAAACCCTTTGGGGAACCCCGTTACGTTCCCGTCCACTTCGGCGCCCGCTTCTCGGCGAACGCGATCGCGCCTTCCTTGGCGTCGTTGGACATGAAGACGGGCCCGAAGATCTCGACCTGCTTCTTCCACATCTCCTGGGAGTTCCAGTCGCGCGACTCGACGATGATCCGCTTGGTCGCCGCGACCGCGAGCGGGCCGTTGGCGGTGATCTTCTCGGCGAAGGCGATGGCCGCCTCCAGCGCCTGTCCCGGCTCGGCGAGGACGTTGACCATACCGAGGTCGTGGGCGCGCTGGGCGGACAGGCTCTCACCGGTGAGGGCCAGCTCCATCGCGAGGCCGTACGGAAGCCGCTGCGGCAACCGCAGCAGGCCGCCGCCGCCGGCCACCAGGCCGCGCTTGACCTCGGGGATGCCGAACGCCGATTCCTTCGACGCCACGATCAGGTCGGTGGCCAGCGCCAGCTCGCAACCACCCGCGAGGCAGTAGCCCTCCACGGCGGCGATCAGCGGCTTGGCCGGCGGGCGCTCGGTGAAGCCAAGGCCTCGGCCCTCGATGGCCACGTTCTCTCCGCGGGCGAACGCCTTGAGGTCCATGCCCGCGCTGAACGAGCCGCCGGCTCCGGTCAGGATGCCGACCGACAGTCCGGCGTCGCCGTCGAGTCGATCCATGGCGTCGGCGAGGCCGCGGCTGACGTCGGCGTTCACCGCGTTCTTGGCCTGCGGACGGTTGATGGTGATGATCAGGATGCGGTCGCGCTGTTCGACAAGTACGACTGGTTCAGTGTTGTCACTCACGCGGCTGATCGTAACGGCCCGCTGATCGGATCATGCGGGCGCAGCGGCCGCGTGCACGCCGATCTCGGCGATCGCCGCACGGTTCTGACCGTCTGCGGAGCCCAATTTCGTTATCCACACCACGACCCTCGAAACCGGCCGCGGATCCGTCAGCGGGATCCGGGTCACGCCCGGTTCCACCGGAGTGGGCGGTGTGAGCTCGACGGTGTCGGCCAACCCCTTCGGGTCCGGGTTTTCGGTGCCCCGCACTTGAATCAGTGACCCGGCGCTGTTCTGGTCCACCGTCACCGCGCTGATCGTCGCCGGCTCACGCAACGCGATGAGCAATCCGACACCGGGTTTGAACTTGGGGAACGGGTCGGCGTCGTAGTAGCGGTCGGTCGACCATGCGGTGTCCAACTTGGCGTCGATCGCCAGGCCGGCGTCCCCAGGGCTGTCGGGGGACCCGTCAGGTGAGAAGACCGTCGCCGCCGCCAGGGGCACTCGGTCACCGGGCGCGACGCCGACAACGGTCTTGGTCCGTTCGGGCGGCTGGGGCGTCGCGGTCGTCGGCACCAGCCCGAGTTTGTCCGCATCCATCGCGACCTGGTCGTCGTTGCTGTCCATGAGGCCGTTGAGCGACGAGCCCAACGCCAGGATCGCCGCCAGAACGATCGATGCCGCGGCGGCGAGACCGAGTCGGATGACGGTGCGGCGGGCGACCTCCCGCTGCTCCTCCGGCCCGAAGTTCCGGAAACTCGCGTACTGCCCTGGAGGTGGCGTCGGCATCGGGGGCATCACCCGGTGGCCCACTGGATCGTCCGACGCCGCGGCCTGCTGCAGCAAGGGCAGAAGCGTTGCCGCGCTGCTGATCCCACCGTTGTCCCGCAGAAGGGCCGCGGTGGTGGTGGACATCAGGAAGGGAATCTGCGGATCGACTTCGGCAGGCTCAGCGGGCTGACTCGCGGGATCCGGCCACTGACGGACCAGCAGCGTGTAGAGGGCGCAACCGATGCCACGCAGATCCGTCCGCGGGGTCGCGTCCGGCAGGCTGGCGGGAAACGCGAGCGCGACGATGCCGCCGGCGCCGACCCGCAGGCGCGCCGGATCGTCGACCGACAGGACCAGTCCTGCGCGGTGCGCCGTATCGGCGGCCGCGACCAGCGGCTGCATCGTGTCGGCGACGGAAGCCGGTGTCGGGTTTGTCTCTGCGAGCTGTCCCAGGCTCGGTCCCGGAAGCCATTCGGACACCACGACTCCGAACGCGCCCGTGTGCATGACATCGAGCACAGGCGCCACACCCGCCGTCCCGAGACCGCGAAGCCGAACGGTGCGCGCCAGAATCTCGTGGACGAATTCGTCGGGCAACTCATTGGCGACGTCGACGAGGCTCAGCGCTACGGGCTGTCCCGACGCGATGTCGACGGCTTGCCAGAACTCCAGCTGCGGGCGGTTACCGTGCGCGGCGATCAGCCGGTATCGGCCCCCGATCGCCATGCCGGGAACCAGTCGTTGCTCACTTGTCGCCATCGCTCCGAACTCGCTCGACGGTCGCGGTCCACCCGGCCGCGGCGGTGCGGAGGGGACTTGCGCCTGCCCAATGTCGAGGACGGGATAGCCCCCGCCCGTGTGGTTGAAACGCCGGTGTCAGGGGCCGTTGCCGCGGCCGCGGTTCCCCTCGTTTCCGTTGCCGCCGCCTTCTCTGCCGTTGCCTCGGCCCTCCTCGCCCTTCTTGTCCTCCTTCTTCGGTTCGTCCTTCTTCTCCCCCTTGGGCCCGTCGAAAACCGGCGCCGGTGGCGGCGGGGGCGCGGTCGTGGGCGGCGGTGGCGGGGGTGCGGGCGTGCTCGTGCTGACCGGTCGCGGCGGCTGTGTGCTCGACGACGGGTCCAGCGCAAGCGCGAGGCCCGCGACGACGAACGCGAAGAACCCCGCGGCCGCCAGCAGCAGCTTGCGCTCGCGGCTCATCGGCCGCCGCCGCGGCGCCGGAGCGACGAAGTAATTGGCGGAGGGCGCGATCGGTTCGGCGAGGATCTTCGTCGCCGGTCGCGGCGCCGACGCGGGCGTCGGTCCCATCAGGAGTGCGGAGGGGGCGCCCGACAGCGCGGCCTGCATGTGATCGGCGCTGCCGAACCGTTGGGTCACATCCCTTGCCATGGCGCGATCGATCGTCGCGGCCAGGGCCGGGTCGACGTCCGGGCGTATCGCGCTGATCGGAGGGGGCGGTGCGTCGAGGATGGCGTGCAGCAACGCCGCGGGGTTCTCTTGCGGGAACGGTCGGCGCCCCGTCAACGCCTCGTAACCCATCACGCCGACCGCGTAGAGGTCGTCGGCCACCGAGGCGGGCGCACCGGCGACCCGCTCCGGGCTCATGTAGGCCATCGTGCCGACGAGCTGGCCGGTCGCGGTGAGCGCCGAGCCCGCGGTCTTGGCGATGCCGAAGTCGGCGACCTTCATCGCGCCGCTGTTCGGGGCGATCAGCACGTTGCCCGGTTTGATGTCGCGGTGGACGACGCCCGCGGCGTGCGCACACGCCAGTGCACCGAGCACGTCCTGAAGCATCGAGCGGACGCGTTGAGGCGGCATCGGGCCGACGTGGATGTCGTCCTGCAGCGTCCGGCCGGGCAGGCGCTCCATGACGATGAACGGGCAGCCGTCGTGCTCCCCGCAGTCGTGCACCGCCACGATGTTGGGGTGGTTCAGACCCGCGGCGGCACGGGCCTCGTCCTCGAACCGCCGCCGCATGTCGGCGTCGGCGGTGAACGCCGGATACATCAGCTTGATCGCCACCGGCCTGTTCAACCGGGTGTCCCAGCCGTCGTGCACCTCGGCCATCCCGCCGCGACCGAGTACACCTCGCAATTCGTAGCGGTCCGCAAGTAGGTCGCGGCCGTCCATGCGGATAAGGTAGCCGAACCCATAGAGGGGCAAACTCCCGCCGTTTGTCCAGCACAGCGGCCTTCCGCTAAACTAGAACACGTTTCAGTTTTCGACCAGAGGGGGTCCGGTGGCCACCGCCGAGTCCGAGGCGTCGCAGCTCACCAAGTGGGACCCGGGGCTGACCGAGCGCTTCTTCGCCGTCACCCGCCCGTTCCTCAAGCGGTATTTCCGGTCCGAGGTGCGCGGCCTGGAGAACATCCCCGCGGGCGGTGCCCTGGTGGTGTCCAACCACTCCGGGGGCATGCTGCCCATGGACGTGCCGATCCTGGCCGCCGATTTCTACGAACACCACGGCTACGACCGGCCCATCTACACGCTCAGCCACGACATGCTGATGGTCGGGCCGACCGGCGAGTTCTTCCGCAAGATCGGCTACATCAGCGCCAACCACGAGAACGCCGACCGGGCGCTGCGCTCCGGCGGCCTGGTGGTCGTGTTCCCGGGCGGCGACTACGACGTGTACCGGCCCACGTTCGCGGAGAACGTCATCGACTTCGGCGGGCGGACGGGCTATGTGAAGGCCGCGCTCAACGCCGGTGTGCCGATCGTGCCGACCGTCGGCATCGGTGGCCAGGAAACGCAGATCTTCCTGTCGCGCGGCACCTGGCTGGCCAAGCGCCTCGGCCCGATCGCGCGCCTGGCCCGGGCCAAGATCGTGCCGATCTCCTTCGGCTTCCCGTTCGGCCTGTCGCTGGTGGTGCCGCCGAACATCCCGCTGCCCTCCAAGATCGTCATGCAGGTGCTGCCGCCGATCGACATCGTGGCCGAGTTCGGCGAGGACCCCGACATCGACGAGGTCGACGCCCACGTCCGCCACGTGATGCAGCGCGCCCTCGACGAGCTCGCCACCGAACGCCGCCTGCCGATTCTGGGCTGAGGCTGGTTTCGGGTGGCCATCCGGCGGATATGACGGACGTCGATGAGTAAACGTCGATTCCCGCTGCTGCGCGCAGTGGCCGAACTCGCCAACGCCGCCAACGGTGTGCAGCCGCTCGCGCGGGAGGGTTACATCACCCTGCCGGTCTTCGCGTTCGGATGGCCGACCACCGAGGCGGCCCCGCTGTATCTGGGCGGTTCGGTGCTCGACGCCGTGCGGCGGGGTTTGCGGGGCGACTTCCGCGGCGCACGGGGCCGAATCGCGTTGACGCTCACGGCGATCGCGTGGGCACTGCTCGGTCTGATCATGTACCGCAACGTGACGTCGAAGCGGTACTTCGAGGAGCCGTTGCGCGAGGCTCTGGGCGACGACTACGACCGGGTGGCCTCGTTGTCGCAGCCCGTGCGGCGGCGCCGGAGGGTCGACATCGGCATTCCCCCGAACGAGTTGTTGCGTCGGCGCTACGTCGAGAAGGCCAACACCGTCCAGTACGGTCCGCACGGCCGCGTCAACCGCGCCGACATCTGGCGGCGCGCCGACCTGCCCCGCGATGGGAAGGCACCTGTGTTGCTTCAGGTGCCGGGCGGGGCGTGGGCGATCGGCATGCGCAGACCTCAGGCCTATCCCCTGCTGAGCTACATGGCGGAGCGGGGCTGGGTGTGCGTGTCGATCGACTACCGGGTCAGCCCGCGGAACACCTGGCCGGCGCACATCGTCGACGTGAAACGGGCGCTGGCGTGGATCAAGGAGAACATCGCCGACTACGGCGGCGATCCCGACTTCGTCGCCATCACGGGTGGCTCCGCGGGCGGGCACCTGTCCTCGCTGGCGGCGCTCACGCCCGATGATCCCCAGTGGCAGCCGGGATTCGAGGACGTCGACACGTCCGTGGTGGCCGCGGTGCCGATCTACGGCCGCTACGACTGGGTGTCCGCGCGGGGGTCGGGTCGCAAGGAGTTCATCGCGTTCCTGCAGAAGTTCGTCGTCAAGAAGCGCATCACCGAGCACAAGCAGACGTTCGTCGGCGCGTCGTCGATCATGCGCGTACGTCCCGATGCCCCACCGTTTTTCGTGCTCCACGGTCAGGACGACTCGATCATCCCGGTGCAGGAGGGGCGCGACTTCGTCGAGGCCCTGCGCAAGGTTTCGACGTCGACCGTCGCGTACGCCGAGATCCCGCATGCCCAACACGCATTCGACTTCTACGGTTCGCCGCGCGCGCACTACACCGCGCAGGCCGTCGAGCGGTTCCTGTCGTGGGTGCACGCCCAGCGGCAGGCGTCGAGCACGGAGATTACGCAGGCCAGGTCGGCCGAGGCGTAGCGCAACTGGAACCGCCCTACGGGGCCATAGCCGATTCGACCACCGTCAGCTCGGTGGAAAGCCCTGCGGCCCGGCGGATTTCGACGAACGCGTCGATCATCGCGTCGGTCAGCTCGTGCGGATCGTCGAGCGTGGCACCGTCGGACAGCACCGAGATGTTGAGCTGGTCGACGTAGCTCCACACCGTGATGTTCAGCCCGCTGCCGGTGGTGAGCGGACCAACGGAGTAGATCTCGGTGACGAGTGCGCCGCCGACTCGGCCCGGCTGGCGGGGGCCGGGCACGTTGGAGATCGGCAAGTTCAAAATCTTGTTCTGGCCGTCCTTTTCGGCCAGCCAGTGGAACAGCCGCTCGGCGGGCCGCGGCGGGAAGTACGCCGACCACCGGCTGATCAGCTCCGGCCCCATCAGGTGGTGGGTCTCCTTGGCCTCCACCGCGGCGTCGTGCACCGCACGCACCCGCTCCAGCGGATCTTCCAGCTGAATGGGCACGGTCATCATGACCCCGGTGAAGTAGTTGCCCGAGATCCGGTCGGGTGAGAAGTCGAAACTCACCGGGACAGAAGCCAACAGCGGATGATCGGCACGTCCGTCGTACTCCAGGGAGAGCTCACGCAGCGCCCCCGCGGCGAGCGAAAGCACCATGTCGTTGATCGTGACGCCCAGATGCTTGGCCGTCTCTTTGACGTCGGCGAGCGCCAGGGTGGCGGTGGCGAACTTGCGCTGGGCGTCGACGCGATGGTTCATGAACGACGGTGGCGGAGTGAACGGGCGGGTGAGTTCGGGTGAGAGCTTCTTCGCGCTCTTGCGCACCCGTTGGATGCCTTGCGCCGTGTACCGCATGACTCCCGGCAGCCGACCGATCTGACGCATGTGGTCGGCGAACGCGGTCCGCACCAACTCCGCCTTGTCCGGCGGCGGATCCGTTGCGTACGAGTCGCGTTCGGCCTGCGGGCCCTGCTGCAGGTCCATGCCGCGGGCCAGCAGGTTCGCCGATGCGACCCCGTCGGCGAGGGCGTGATGGATCTTGCCCAGCACCGCGATCCGTCCGTTGGCCAGGCCCTCGATGAAGTACATCTCCCACAGCGGTCTGGTCCGGTCCAGCGGGGTGCTGGCGATCTGACCGACCGCTTCGTCGAGCTGTCGGCGCCCGCCGGGGCTGTCCACCCGCCACGGCCGCACGTGGTACTCGAGGTCGACCTCGCAGTTCTCCCGCCACATCGGGTGATGGAACTTGAACGGGATGTCGACCAACTCGTAGCGGAACGGGTCGAGCTTGTAGAGCCGCCCATGGATGACGCGCCGGAACTCGTCGATGCCGAAGGGCCGGTCACCCAGTTCGGAAAGCTCGATGACGGCCAGCTTGAGGGTGTGCATGTGCACCGTCGGTGTCTCGGTGTACAGCAGGATCGCGTCCCAGCCGCTGAGCCTCTTCACGTCGCCACCCCCTCCTTCTGGAGGTGCCTATATAACCTCTTTGGCCCCGACCAGTGCCCGATTTCGATGAATCTGGTTCAGGAACAATCCTATTGCCGTGGCGGCCGATCCGGTTCGGGCGCCATCGGTCATGTCGAAGGCATGCCCGGCACCGGGCAGTTCGATGTAACTCACCACCGACCGCGACGCCGCGCGCAGACGTTCGACGAACGAGCGGGCCTGCGCCACCGGGATGACGCTGTCACCGGTGCCGTGCACCACTAGGAACGGTGGCGCGTCGGGATGCACCTGCGCGATCGGCGACGCCTTGCGGTAGACGTCGGGTCGCTCGGCGAGCTTGCGCCCGACGACGACCCGTTCGAGGAAGTCCACGAAGCGCACCCGCTCGACGGTGGACTTGTCCTCCCAGTCGTAACGGCCGTAGATGCCGACCACTGCGTCCACGGAGGTGTCCGAACCCTCCGGCAATTCGGCCTGCAACTCCGGGTCGTTGGCGGTCAGGCCCGCGAGCGCCGCCAGGTGGCCGCCGGCCGATGTACCGGCGATCGCCACGAAGTCCCGGTCGCCGCCGAATTTGTCGACGTTGGCGCGAGCCCACGCGATCGCGGTCTTCACGTCATGGATGTGCGCGGGCCACCGGTGGTGCGGCGCCACGCGGTAGTCGATGGACAGGCACACCCAGCCTTGTTCGGCGAGGTGCGACATCAACGCGTATCCCTGCAGGATCCGGCTGCCGTGCACCCATGCACCGCCGGGCACGAAGATCATCACCGGGGCGGGCTCGGCGGGCAGCTCCTTGGGCCGCCACACGTCGAGCAGCTGCGAGGGCCGGGGCCCGTACCGCACGGAGGTGCGGTACATGCTGCGCCGATGCTCGCGCAGCTTCCACAACGGCGGCGCCGACTCGGGCGCGGGCCACTCGATACCGAGATCCTTGGCGTTGACGACGCCGCGCAGCGCGGCCTCGGTGACGGCGTTGGTGCTGTCGCGTTCGGACTGCTTTAGCTCGGTATCGCCCGGGCTAAGCCACGACTTCACCGTCGCGCCCAGGAAGTCGGGCAGATGGCGGGCACCCCAGACGCTCACCGCCGTCGCAGTGCCCAACGGCTCTAGGTGCTTTCCGATGACGGGCAGCGAAGCCGAGGCCACGCTCATGGCCAGCATGTAGTCCGAGGGGCCGGCGTTCAGCAACCATCGCGCGCGTGTCCAAAACGTCGGACCTGGGTACCGGGCATCCGGTCGCACCGTCATTGCGCGACTGTACCGCGGCCGTCCGCACGCGTTGGAGAACTTGTCGAAGTGTCTACCGAGCACATTTCGGGATCCCCGGCACCTATACCGTGACCTGCGCAGATGGTCTAGCGTGACTTGCCGACCGCCAACTTCGAAGAGGACGTTTCCGTGACCAAGTCAGCGCTCGCCATCACCGAAGAACACATCGACTTCGCCGATGCGGCGTTCGGCCAGCTCAACCGGGTGAACAGCCGCGCCGCCGCGCGTTCGACGCTGGAGGGCGGGCCGTCGCATCCCGCCGAGATCTGGTCGGCCGCGACGGGCCTGGGATGGACGGGTCTGGCCATCGCCGAGGAGCACGGCGGATCCGGGTTCGGGCTCGCGGAGTTGGCCGTGGTGCTCGAGGCACAGGGCCGCGAGCTGTGCCCGGGCCCGTTCCTGCCGACGGTGGCCGCGGCCGTGGTGATCGACCGCTGCGCACCCGATTCCCTTCGCGCGGAACTGCTTCCGGGTCTGGCCGACGGCAGCACGGTCGGTGCGCTCGCGGTGTCGGGCAGTGTGACGGTCGGATCCGACCTCACCGTCACCGGCGAGAGCTCCGCGGTGCTCGGCGCACCGGACGCGACCCTGCTCGTCGTGGTCGCGGGCGACGACGCCGTCGTGGTCGATCCCGCGACCGACGGCGTCACGATCACCCCGCTCGAGGCGATGGACACCTCCCGCAGCCTCGGCGCGGTCGCGCTGCGGGGTGTGACGGTGCCCGAAGGCCGCGTGCTGCGCGGTGCGGCGCGTAAGGCGCACACGGTGTTTCGCATCCTCGCATCCGCAGAGGCGGTCGGCGTGAGTTGGGCCAGCATGGAGATGGCCGTCGAATACGCCAAGGTTCGCGAGCAGTTCGGCCGGACGATCGGGACGTTCCAGGCCGTCAAGCACCACGCGGCGAACATGCTCGTCAACGCCGAGGTGACCACGGCCGCCACGTGGGACGCCGCCCGCGCCGACGACCTGGACAGCGCGTGGTTCGCCGCCGCGGTCGCCGCCTCGCACGCGATCCGCACGCAGATCTTCAACGCGCAGAACAACATTCAGTTACACGGCGGTATCGGCTTCACGTGGGAGCACGATGCCCACCTGTATCTTCGACGGGCCCGCACACTCGCGGCGCTGATGTCCGAGGCGGGTGATCCGCTGCTGGACGTCGTGGAGGCGCAGCGCAGCGGCCAGGCGCACGGCGCCTCGTTCACGCTGCCGCCCGAGGCGGAGCAGTTCCGTGAGCAGGCCCGTGCGACCGTCGCGAAGCTGCGCTCCCTTCCGGCCGAGCAGCAGCGCGACTTCCTGGTCGACTCCGGCTACCTGGTGCCGCACTGGCCCAAGCCGTGGGGCCGCGGCGCGGAGGTGCTCGAGCAGTTGGTCATCGAAGAGGAGTTCGCCGGCGTCGAACGCCCCGACCTGGGCATCACCGGTTGGGTCACGCTGACCATCGCCCAGGCGGGCACCGACGACCAGCGCGAGCGCTGGGTCGAACCGGTGCTGCGCGGCGAGGTGATGTGGTGCCAGCTGTTCTCCGAACCCGGTGCGGGCTCCGACGCCGCCGCGGTGCGCACATCGGCGAAGAAGGTCGACGGCGGCTGGCGCGTGACCGGCCAGAAGGTGTGGACCAGCCTGGCCCACCAGTGTCAGTGGGGTCTGGCCACCGTCCGCACCGATCCCGACGCGCCCAAGCACGCGGGCGTGACGATGATGGCCATCGACATAAAAGCGCCTGGCGTGACAGTGAATCCGCTGCGCGGGCTGACCGGGCACGCACACTTCAACGAGGTGTTCTTCGACGATGTCTTCGTGCCCGACACCGACGTCGTCGGCGACGTGAACAAGGGCTGGCTGGTGGCCCGCGCGACGCTGGGCAACGAACGCATCTCGATCGGTGGCGGATCCGGCGGGACAACAGGTTTCACCGCGGCCGATCTCGTCAAGCTGCTCGACAACGCACCGGCCGAGACCAGCGCGACGTACCTTCGCCGGGCCGGCGAGGTCATCGCCGAGACGCACACGCTGCGGCTGCTGAACCTGCGGCGGGTGACCCGCGCGATCGCGGGCTCGGAGCCGGGGCCCGAGGGCAACGTCACCAAACTCCTGGTGGCCGAATCAGGTCAGCGGCTGACCGAGTTGGCCATGGAGTTGGCGGGATCGGCGGCCGTCGTGGGGCAAACCCCCACGCTCACGCTGGCCTACCTCGGTAACCGGGCCATGACGATCGCCGGCGGTACCTCGGAGATCACCCGCAACACCATCGCCGAGCGCATCCTCGGGCTGCCGCGGGACCCCCTGCTGAAATAGTCAGGCCAGCAAGGCGATACCGCCGACGATCAGCCCGATGACCTTCGCCAGTTCGAGGGCGACGTAGACGTAGTGGACCCGCGACCGACCCGCAGGCTCCTGTCCTGGCGATGTGGCCAGCACGGCGTCCGAGCGACGGTTCAGCGCGGGCCGCACCGCGATCAGTTGTGCGGCCAGCGTGACGACGACGACTGCCACCGCGATGATGACGACGAGCGACGGGCGCTCGACCGCAACCGCGATGACCAGGACCACGGCCAGCGCGACTTCGATGCTGTTGAGGGCGCGGAACACCAATCGACCGATGCCGAGGCCCACTTGCAGGGACACCCCCGGAGCCCGGAACTTCAGCGGGGCCTCGACGAAGGAGATCGCGAGCACCATACCCAGCCAGACGAAGGTGACCGCGATCGAGATCGCTTGCGCGACAGCCATCAAACTCGCCTCCTCGGCGCCAGATGTGCGATGCAGAGCCCCGGCTCTGCGAAGGGGGTCAACTCGTTCACCGTGACCGGCGCGTCCCATGCCGCGAGCGCCCCCTGCATGAGACCCAGATGCACGGGACAGATCACGTCCCTGCGGTCGTCCGCGAGCTCCAGGAACGGGCAGTTGCGTAGACCGATTTCGGCGGCGGGCGAACGCTTTTCGGGAGCGAACCCCATCGTGGCGAGCAGATCGGTCAACCGGTCGACCGCCTGAGCGCGCTCACGCACGAGATCGGCTCCGCGTGCGGCCACTTCGGCCTCCGCCCATGCGCGGCCTGCTTCGACAGCTCGCGCTTGCGTATTGCGCTGGCGCGCGAGGGCGCCGGCGAGGACTCCCGCCAGCATCCGGTAGTCGCGGGGACCGTCGGGGTCCATTCCCGTCGGCGCTTTGAACATCAGCGGCGGCCTGCCCGGCTTGGGGCGGGCGGGCTTGACCGTTTCGACGCGTCCGCGCTTGGCCAGCGCTTCGAGATGGAAGCGCGCGGTGTTCGGATGCACCGACAACTGCTCGGCCACCTCGTTGATGGTCATGGGCCTGCCGGCATCGCGCAACACGGTCAGTACGTCGTCACGACGGGCCCCCGTCACCGCTGCCACACCCTCAGTCCACCCGGGACAGCGCCGCGCGCGGACACTCCGCGATCGCCTTCTCGGCGTCCGCCTCCAACTCAGCCGGCACCGTGTCGACGGTCACCACGGCGTACTCGTCATCGTCGAGTGCGAACACGTCGGGGGCGAACTTCACGCAGAGCGCGTTTCCCTCACATCGATCGCGGTCCACCACGACGCGCATGGTGCCTCCTCACCTCGGGAACGACGCGTCCAATTTTATACAAGTTGGGCTGTATAAACAACGGTCGTCGGCCATGCCCAGGCCGGATGAAGTAATACTTAGCGAATGCCCAACCCCTTCCATCCGGAACTGCGCCGCGCCGCCCGCCTCGCCCCCAAACAGGTCATCACCCCGGTGACGTTGCCGATGGTCCGAATGGTCACGCGGCGGATGTGGCGCCGGCCGCCGCGCGACGTCGACGCCCTGACCCTGCCCTCGGGTGCCGACGTGTGGTTGTACCGGCCTCCGGGGGCGACGGGAAAGACCCCGGCGCTGCTGTGGATTCACGGCGGGGGTTACGTCATCGGACACCCGGGACAGGACGACCGCCTGTGCCGGCGATTCGCGCAGCGCCTCGGCATCACGGTCGCTTCGATCGATTACCGCCTCGCGCCCGAGCACCCGTATCCGGCGGGGCTGGACGACTGCTATTCGGCGTTGACCTGGTTGGCGCGGCTGCCGTCGGTGGACCCCGACCGCATCGCGATCGGCGGCGCCAGCGCCGGTGGCGGACTGGCGGCGTCGCTGGCGCAGGCGGCGTTGGACCGCGGCGAGGTCACGCCGGCCGCGCAGTTGCTGGTCTATCCGATGCTCGACGACCGCACCGTCGACCGGCACGACCTGGAGAAGCCCGGAATCCGCCTGTGGAACAAGTCGAGCAACAAGTACGGCTGGTCGGTGTATCTCGGTGACGCCGATCCGGCCGTCGCGGTGCCTGCCCGTCGCGAGAATCTGGCGGGCCTGCCGCCCGCGTGGATCGGGGTCGGGACGCTGGACCTGTTCCACGACGAAGATCTCGCCTACGCCGAGCGGCTCAAGGCCGCGGGAGTGCCGTGCGACGTCGAGGTCGTCGAGGGCGCGTTCCACGGGTTCGACGGCATCGCGCCGAAAGCCTCTGTGTCGCAGCAGTTCTTCGACAGCCAATGCACGATGCTGCAGCGGAATCTGACAACCGCCGCGGCCTGAGTCAAGCCCGCTCGAACACCACGTCGCCCGCGATCACGGTGGCGCAGACCATGTCGGATCCGAGCGTCTCGAGTACGCCGTCCGGCGACGGCTCGAGCACCACCAGATCGCCCGGTTCCCCCGGCGCGATGGTGCGGCGCCGCATCGGATCCTCGCCCGTACCGAAGAACATGCCGAGCGCGTCGGGCGGGCAGATGCGTTCGTCGTCGCCCAGCACCGCCCCACGACCGGTCGTGCGCCGCACCGCTGCGCGCATCGTCGCCCACGGGTCGCCCTCGCCGAACGGCATATCGGTCGACAGCGCGACCGGCACGCCCGCGCGACGCAGCGAGGCCACCCGCCACAGCTCATGGTGCTCGGCGGCGGGCACGTCCTCGAGGTACTGATCACCGCGTTCGGAGATGAAATTCGGTTGTGTCACCACCGTCACGCCGCTGTCGGCGAGGGCGGCGACGCTGTCGTCGGGAACCACGGACGCGTGCTCGATGCGATCGCCGGGATGCGTTCCTGCCGCCCGCAACGCCGACAGCGTGACGACGAGCTGCGCGGCGGTGACGCAGTGCACGGCCACCGGCGCGTCATCGCCGTGACGTTCGGAGATCCACGCGGTGAGGCCGTCGAGGTCGAGGTCGTTGTCATGCAGGATCCGCTTCCCCGGTGCCAGACAGTGCATGCGCTGGCGCAACTCACCGCGACGGTGCGTCTCCAAAAGCCGGACGATGTCGTCGATTTCGAGGTCCGGCGTGGCGTCGGTGACGCCGGTGACGCCGAAACCGCTCAGCCCGTCACTGACCTCCGACAACCCGGTGTCGTTGCGCTGCAGCGTTTCCGACCAGGAGCGGTCGGCGCTGCGCAACCGCCCGTCCGGGTGGTCGGCCATGCCGACCCGTGCCAGCCCCGCCGAGTTCAGCGTCCACAGCACACCGCTGCGGTGTTGCACGCGGACCGGCACCCGTGGTGACACCTCGTCGAGCACGGCGCGGTCCAGCGCCCCGGCGACCGCCTCGTGGTAGCCGACGGCCCTGATCCAGCCGTCGGCGCCGACATCCGCGTTCGCGAGCGCCCGGCCCAGTTCCGCCCGGTCGCGCACCTCGGCCGGACCCACCCGCACCGAGCGCAACGCCGCTGCGGCGGAATGCAGATGGACGTGGTGGTCATGCAGGCCGGGTATGACCGTTCGACCGGCGGCGTCGTAGACCTGCTCGGCGGGCAGCGGAGTCAATGCCGAATCCACGGCCGTGATCCGTTCAGCCACCCGAATGTCGACGACGGTGCCGTCGAGCAGCGTCGCGCGCTGGATCAGCAAGACGCCAACCGTCGCTGCGTGACCAGATGTTCCACCTGCTCGTTGTCTGCGCCGAGTGGCGACGCGGCGACCGACGGTTGCGGCGTTGCGGCACAAACGGATTGCTCGTCGCGAGGCAGGGCGGCGTAGGTCGCGGCGACCGCGGCCATCGACATCTCGATCAACTCCCCTCCCCCGCTGCGCAATGACTGCGCGACGGCCAGTGCCGCCTCCAGGCCGGTCAGCGGATCGGCGATCGCGTCACCGCAGAACTCGGGCTCGTCGGGATCACCACACACCAGACCACCCGAGACGGCGGCGTCGTCGCCGAAGGCCACCCAGTTTGCGCGGTCGCCGTCGGTGCCGTGGCCGGTGACCCGCAGCCACACGCGCCCGTCTCGCGGCGCCACATCCGTCGGAGACAGCCCCCGCCGGATCAGGGCGGCCGGCCGCGACGACTCGATCACCACGTCGGCGACGGCGAGCAACTCACGAAGGCCGTCCGGCTCGTCGAAATCGACGCTGTAGGACAGTTTTCCGCCGTTCATCCAGTCGAAGAACGGTTGCGGGCCCCGCCGGGCACCGTCCGGTCGCGCGGCACTCTCGACCTTGATCACGGTCGCACCGGCGGACGAGAGCAGCTTTCCGCACAACGGTCCGGCCCACATTGCGGACAGGTCGGCGACCAAGAGGTCCGCCGGTGCCCGCGTGGCCGTGGCGGCGCCGAAGGGGTACACCCGCGGTGTTTCGGCGGGGGTCTCGGCGAGCGATGCGGTCGGCATGCCGAGCAGTCGGGCGCGCTCCGTGACGTCGGCGCAGTCGTTTTCCGCGATCCATGCCTGCACGGCAGGCCACGGGTCGTCCCCGACGCCGTCGGCGCCCAGCAGCGCAGGCACGGCGGCGATGTCGTCGGGTCTGGCCAGGGTGAGGGCGCACCAACTGTCTCGGCTGCGTACCAGGCGCGTCGCACCGCCCGCCGACACCTGCCCGTTCGGTGTGAGGCCCAGCAGCGCGGCGCGGCCACCGACGATCTCGGCGGCGTCGACCGCGACGCCGGTGAACATTTCGAACGCGTCTGCAACCCGCTGCGCCCGTCCGAGCACGGCGGTGGGGACAGTCAACGGCGTCGACGTCACGGTTCCCATTGTGGGACCGCTTCCAGGAGCGTGAGGCGTCGGGGGGTGGTGGCTCAGAACTGCAGCGCGGTGAAGCGCCAGTCCAGCACGCTTCGGTCCTGCTCGTCGACGGCGTACACCAGCGACCGCAGGGTCAGCACGCCGCCGCGGCCGTCCGGCAGCGGCTCCGCCCGCTCGACATGCACCTCGCTGTAGAGCGTGTCGCCTTCGTAGACCGGTCCGGTGTGGTCGCAGGACTGCCAACCCAGAACGGTCACCAGGTTGGGCAGCAGCCGGGTCACCTGGGCGAGCGCGAGCCCGATGGTGTGTCCGCCGTAGACCAGCCGCCGGTCGTTGACCCGCCAGTCATGGTGTGTCGCAGCGATGTTCAGCGTCAGTCGGGCCAGTTCGGGTGCGCTGCTCACCACGTCGGCGGTGCTGTGCAGCACCGTGCCCACGAGACCCGCGTCGAAGTGCGTCCCCGGCACCTTCGCGCGGTACGCGTCGGCGTCCCAGTCGGCGGTGGGGTCGGGCAGCGGCGGCGTCTCGGTGCCGATCGACGACAGGTCGTCGGCATGTCCGGTGTCACCCGCACCGTCGCTCAGGGGCAGCATCGCGCAGCGGTGGAAATCGAGCACCAGGCGGCCGAGGTCGTCGACGGTCGTCATCCGCAACGCGGCCAATCCCGTGCGCGCCCGCCCCGGTTTGACCGAGTTCTCCCTGAGCCCCACGACTTCGGTGCGGGTGAACAGGGTGTCGCCGATGACCGGAAACCGGTGGAAGACCAGACCGCGGTAGAACAAATTGGCCTTCACTCGCTGGGTGACCAGCGTGGTCTGGCCGATCGCCACGTCACACACCAGCGCCGGATGCGCCAGCGGGGCGGTCGCGCCGGTCACCGCCGCGGCCAGCTCGGCGTCGAGCGCGAGCCGCAGCCGGTCAGCGACGATCGACTGGTGCACGGCGGCCGCACCCGGGGTCAACGTCATCGAGGGTGCGGTGTCGAAGACCTGCCCGACCTGCAGGTCGTCGAAGTACGGGCCGCTCACGGGTGCCCACTCTGGCATTGGGCCGCACAAAGTGTCAATATGGCCGTACATGAACGAAGAAGAGACGATGCTAGTCGGCACCGTGCGGGCCTTCATCGACCGCGAGGTCAAGCCGCGGGTGCGCGACGTCGAACACGCCAACGAATATCCCGAGGCGTGGATCGAGCAGATGAAGCAGATCGGCATCTACGGCCTGGCGATCCCGGAGGAGTACGGCGGCTCGCCGGTGTCGATGCCGTGCTACGTCGAGGTGACCCAGGAACTGTCGCGCGGATGGATGAGCCTGGCCGGCGCGATGGGCGGGCACACCGTCGTCGCCAAGCTCCTTGTGTTGTTCGGCACCGAGGACCAGAAGCGCCGCTACCTGCCCGCCATGGCGACGGGCGAGATCCGCGCGACGATGGCGCTGACCGAACCGGGCGGCGGTTCCGACCTGCAGAACATGTCGACGACGGCGCTGCCGTCCGAAGGCGACGGCCTGACCATCAACGGCTCGAAGACCTGGATCTCGAATGCACGGCGGTCCGGGTTGATCGCGTTGTTGTGCAAGACCGATCCGTCCGCCACCCCGCGACACAAGGGGATTTCGGTGGTGCTCGTCGAACAGGGCATGACGGGGATGTCGGTGTCGCGCGATCTGCCGAAGCTCGGGTACAAGGGCGTCGAGTCGTGCGAGTTGATCTTCGAGGACTGCCGTGTGCCCGCCTCGGCCATTCTCGGGGGCGAGCCGGGCAAGGGCTTCGCCCAGATGATGAAAGGCCTTGAGACGGGCCGTATTCAGGTCGCTTCCCGGGCGCTCGGTGTGGCGACGGCCGCGTTGGAGGATGCGCTGCGGTACGCCCAGGAGCGCGAGAGCTTCGGCCAGCCGATCTGGAAGCACCAGTCGGTCGGGAACTACCTGGCCGATATGGCCACCAAGCTGACCGCCGCGCGACAGCTGACACGGTACGCCGCCGAGCGCTATGACAGCGGCGAGCGCTGCGACATGGAAGCGGGGATGGCGAAGCTGTTCGCCTCCGAGGTCGCGATGGAGATCGCGCTCAACGCGGTGCGCATCCACGGCGGCTACGGCTATTCGACGGAGTACGACGTCGAACGGTACTTCCGTGATGCGCCGTTGATGATCGTCGGTGAGGGCACCAACGAGATCCAGCGCAACGTGATCGCCTCGCAGTTGGTCGCGCGAGGCGGACTGTAGGCGATGAGGTCCGCGCCGGCGTACCAGACCCTGCGCGACCAGTTGCGCGAGGAGATCGCCGCGGGCCGCTACCGTGACGGGGTCCGGCTACCGACCGAGTCGGAACTCGTTGCGGCCCACGGGGTGTCCCGGCAGACGGTGCGCCGGGCGTTCCAGGATCTGGTGGCCGAGGGTGTGGTGTACCGGGTGCCGGGACGCGGCACGTACGCCAGCGGTTCCGGACGGCGGTACCTGCGACAGTTCGGCTCGATCGATGACCTGATGAGCCTGTCCGACGACACCACGATGGAGGTGCTCGAGGGATTGCGGCGACGCGTCGACGTGGAGGCCGCCAGCAGGCTCCGGCTCGACGACGACCTCGTCCACACGGTGGTGTTCCGGCGGCTGCACGGCGCCGATCCCGCGGTGCCGTTCGTGTTGACGACGGTGCATCTGTCGCCGGCGGTGGCCGCAGCGGTGTCGGGTTCGCCGGAGTTGGCGGACGGAGCCGTCGGCACCCAGACGGTGATCGGACTGCTCGAGCCACATCTGACCGCTCCGATTGTCGAAGCCGCGCAATCGATCACGGTCGCACCCGCTGATGAGGTGGTCGCTTCGGCTGTTCGGTGCGACGTCGGTCATCCCATGCTTCGGGTGGATCGGTTGTACTCCGACGCCGACGGCCGGCCGGTCGAGCTGTCGGTCAGCCACTTTTTGCCCGAGCAGTACACGTACCGGGTGACGCTGCGCCGGTCGGGCTAGTCGCGGATCTCGTCGATGAGGCCCCACCGCAGGGCCGTCGGCGCGTCGAAGGTCTGGCCGCTCAGCACCAGATACGCGGTGCGCCAACGGCCGATCCGTCGGGTCACGCTGACCGTGCCACCCGCGCCGGGGATCAGCCCGAGGCCCAGTTCGGGCAGCCCGAACACGGCGTCGCGGCTCGACTCGACGTGACCGCAGAACGCGGCCATCTCCAAGCCGCTGCCGAGCACGTGACCGTGCACCCTTGCGCGGCAACGCTTGCCGAGGCGATCGGTGAGTTCGGCCAACACCAGCGCGGGACTGTAACGGGTACGCGCGATATGTGCGCTCGCGGGATCGGCGAAGGTCCCGAACTCGGCGAGATCACCACCGCTGCAGAACGACCGCCCGTTTCCGGACAGCACGACCGCGGTGACCGACGGGTCGAGCCGCGCCACCTCCAGCGCCTCCAGCAGCGCGCCGCGGGCATCGGTCGAGAACGCGTTGTGCCGCTGCACCCGGTTGAACCGCACATGCAGGGTGTCGTCGATACGTTCCGCCACAACGGGATCGGGAATCTCGGGAAGTTCAGAGGGCCCCCGCTCTTCGAGCCAGCGGGCGAACTCCGGTCCCGCCTGCAGGGTGGAGTACGCCAGCGACTCGGTGACGACGCCGGCGAATGCGGGGGCGGCGGGGTCGACGGCGCGAAGGACGTCGTCGCAGATGGCCGCGGCGTGCGGCCAGTGGGCGCACCGCTCCCGCACCTCGTCGAGCGCGTCGGACACCGAGCGCACGGTGATGACCCGGCGGTCGTCGGACTCTTCTTCCGTCAGCGTGAAAGTGGCGTCGTCGGTGGGTGATCCGACCGCGACGACGACGCCGGACGGCAACTCGGCGTACGTCACGAGTACTTCTTGATCAGCTCCTGCTTGTACAGCTTGCCGGTGTCGGTGCGCGGCAGCTGCGCCTCGAAGCTGATCGACCGCGGGCACTTGTAGTGTGCCAACCGGTCCCGCAACCAGGCGGTCAGCTCGTCGGCGAATTCCGGGGTGGCGTCGGTCGGGTCCACGGTCTGCACCGCACCGTGCACCCGCTGCCCCATCTCGTCGTCGGGAACGCCGAACACCGCTGCGTCCAACACCTTCGGGTGGGTCACCAACATGTTCTCGGCTTCCTGCGGATAGATGTTCACCCCGCCGGAGATGATCATGTGGTGCCTGCGGTCGGTCAGGTAGAGATAGCCGTCCTCGTCGACGTAGCCGATGTCGCCCACCGTCGCCCACCCGCGCTCGTTGCGCGCCTTGGCGGTCTTGTCCGGATCGTTGAGGTACTCGAAGGGGACACCACCTTCGAAGTAGATCTCGCCCGCTTGGCCGGGAGGCAGCTCGTTGCCGTCCTCGTCGCAGATGTGCAGCTGGCCGGCCATCGGCTTGCCGACCGAACCGGGATGGGCCAACCAGTCTTCCGCGCTGATGAGTGTCGAGCCGTGCGCTTCCGACGAGGCGTAATACTCGTCGATGATCGGGCCCCACCAGTCGATCATCTGCTTCTTGATCTCGACGGGGCACGGTGCCGCGGCGTGGATGACCCGTTTGAGGCTGGACACGTCGTACGAATTGCGCACCGCCTCGGGCAGTTTGAGCATGCGGGTGAACATCACCGGAACGAACTGACCGTGTGTGACGCCGTAGCGCTGGATGGCGTCCAGGGCGCCCTCCGGATCGAACTTCTCCAGCACCACGGTCGTGTAGCCGGCGGCCTGGACCGTCATCGACCACACCGACGGCGCCGTGTGGTAGAGCGGCGCGGGGCTCAGGTACACCGAATCCGGTTCCATCCAGAACGAGACCATCATCGTCATCAGCCCCGGCGCCTCCGCCGGCGACAGGTGCGGCAGCTCGCGCTTGATTCCCTTGGGCCGCCCGGTGGTTCCCGAGGAGTACTGCAGCAGATCGCCTTCGATCTCGTCTGCGATGGGCGTATCGGGGTGGTGGGCAACGCATTCGGGGTAGCGCTGCCAACCGTCCAGTTCGTCATCCGCGATGAGCAGGAGCTCGGGGAGCCCGCCGGGAAGCTCGCTGCCGAGCCCCTCGAGGGTCTTGCGCAGCGCCGCGGAGCCGATGATGCCCTTGGCGTTGCTGTTGTCGATGATATAGGCGGCTTCGGCGGCGGTGAGGTGCGTGTTGATGGGCACGTAGTACAGCCCGCTGCGGCGCGCAGCCCACATCACGGCGTGGAAGTGCTTGTTGTTCTCCATCAGCATGGCCACGGTGTCGCCCTCGACGAGGCCGGCCTGTCGGAAGTGGTGAGCCAAGCGGTTGGCGCGCGCCTCGAGTTCGGCGAACGTCACGACCGTGGCGCTGGGATGCATGATGACGGCGGGTTTGTCGGGCGTTGCCTCGGCATGTTCGCGGATCTGCATGGGCTGACTCTACGATGTGCCGAGTTGACAGGTGTCAAGTGGTCGATTTCATCCGTTACTGCCGCTGCCGTCCTAGCATGAATCCGCAGCATATTGGGGGTGCGGCGGTGGCCGGATGAATGGCGGGCGGGAAGTGGCACCCTCAGGGGTGGTCACCTTCCTTTTCACCGACATCGAAGGGTCGACCCGGCGCTGGGAATCCGACGCCGAGGCGATGCGCTGCGCGCTGGCTTCGCACGACGAGACTCTGCACCGCGCCGTGGACTCTCACGGCGGTCGGCTGTTCAAGCACACCGGAGACGGCATCTGCGCGGCCTTCTCGTCGCCGCGGGCGGCCGTCGACGCAGCGATCGATGCGCAGCGAGGTCTCGAGTTGCCGGTCCGAATGGGCATCGCGACGGGCGAAGCCGAATGCCGGGTCGGCGACTACTTCGGTGCGGTGCTGAACCGCACCGCACGTTTGATGGCGGCCGGTCACGGCGGGCAGATCCTGCTCGACCGGATGACCGCCGATCTCGTCTCCAGGGTCGAGCTCGTCGCCCTGGGGCCGAGGCGGTTACGCGACATCGCCAAACCCGTCGACATCTTCCAGGTGACCGCCGACGGCCTACGCTCGGAATTCCCGCCGCTGAGGACCCTCGACACCGGAAGCGGCAACCTCCGGCCACCGACCACCAGCCTCATCGGACGAGAAGCCGAAGTGGACGAGGTCGCCACCGCTTTGAAGTCCCATCGCCTGGTGACGCTGACGGGCGTTGGCGGTGTCGGCAAGACACGCTTGGCGGTCGAGGTGGCCACTCGCCTGCAACCCGAATTCCCGGACGGGGTCTGGCTCATCGAACTCGGACCGGTGACCGATCCGGACGCTGTACCCGAGGCGGTCGCCGCTGTCCTCGGAATCGGACAACAGCCGGGGCTGGGTGTAGCCGACAGCGTGGCCGCCGCCCTCGAGGGGCGCATCCGGCTGCTGTTGTTCGACAACTGCGAGCACGTCATCGATGCAGTGGCCGACGTCATCGAGCGCATCCTCGACGCATCGGACAGTGTCACGATCTTGGCCACAAGCCGAGAAGGGCTGCGGCTCAACGATGAACAGCTGAAGCCGGTGCCTCCCCTCGACGTCCGATCGGGTGGCCCGACGTTGTTCGTCGAGCGGGCCTCCGCCGATTCGCCGACGATCGCCCTGGACCCGGATGCCGAGACCGTCGTCGACATCTGCCGCCGACTCGACGGAATCCCACTCGCGATCGAACTGGCCGCCTCCCGGCTGGTTTCGATGAGCGCCGCCGAATTGCGCGATCACCTCGCCGACCGGTTCCGGGTGCTGGTCGGCTCTCGACGCGGGCTCGAACGCCATCAGACCTTGCGCGCGGCAGTGCAGTGGTCCTACGACCTGCTTCGTGACGACGAGAAGAATCTGCTCACCCAATGCTCGGTTTTCGCAGGCGGATTCGACCTCGAAGGCGCTGTGGCCGTGACGCAGACCGATGACAAGTACACCACCCTGGACCTCCTCGAGTCGCTCGTGCGCAAGTCTCTGCTGACCGCGGATCAGACGTCTGGGCACACACGCTTCTCGATGCTGGAGACGATTCGCCAGTTCGCCGAGGAGCGGTTGGTGTCCTCCGACGACGCGGAAGAAGCCCGCGCCAGGCATGCCCGATACTTCGCCGGTCGTAGGCGGGACCTCATCGCCCTGTGGGACGGGCCCCGGCAACGGGAGGCACATGACTGGCTGAACACCGAACTGCCGAACCTACGCAGCGCTTTTCGCTGGGCCAGCGACCACGGTGATCTCGACACCGCGATCGATATCGTCGTGCTCACCACCTTCATCGGTTACTGGACCGAGGTCTTCGAGGCCGTGTCATGGGCGGAGGAGATCCTCGAACCTGCGCGCCGGATCGACCACCCACAACTGGCGATGCTCTACGTCGCGGCGGCTCAGTGTTCGGTGGCCTACAGAACCGACGACTTTCTCCGCTATTCGCGCGCCGCCCTCGCCGCAATGGACAGCGGTCGGTATGACCCGGTGCCGGACGCGATGGATGCCACCATCCATGCCGGTTACATGATGCGAGACCCGCAATGGTGCGCCGAACGCTGCCGGGCACTGTTGTCTCGCGACCCCGAAAACCGGCTCTATTCAAAACAATCCCTGGTGTTCGCGCTTGTGATCTCCGGCCGAGTCGACGAGGCGATCGCCGAGACCGAGGGTCTGCTCGAAAGCGCAGAGGCCACCGGCAATCCACACCTGCGCTCCGCTGGGCTGCTCGCCTACGGCTTCGCCTATCGCGACGTGGATCCCGACCTCGCATACGACTCCCATCGCAGAGGGTTGGCCATCGCCCAGGACACCGGCAACCGGCAGATCGCCTCGATACACGCGGTGGGCCTCGGGCGGATCGCCGCGATCCGCGGAAACCCGTTGGAAGCGTGCGGGTTTCTCGCCCTGGCCGTGCGCAACTATTTCGACTCGGGCAGCTTCTACATGATGACCGCGCCCGTTCTGGTGCTCGGCGCACTGCTCTGCAGGCTCGGGGAGCACGAATCCGCCGCCACGATGGCCGGATTCGCCGCCGAGTCGGATGCGAGCTCGACCTACCCGGAGATCGGTGACACCGTCGCGCATCTGCGCGAAGCGCTCGGCGACGCGCGGTATGAGGCGCTCAGGCGCCGAGGTCGGTCCATGACCAACGCGGCGATGGCCGCCTACGCGCTCGACGCCATCGAGCGGTTCGAGAGAACCCCTGAGAACACTTGACCACGCTCACCGCGGGGTGAGCGTGCTCAAAGTGTCGTTATCCGGCGGCGTGTCGTGTGCAAACACGCACGCTCGCGGGGTTACTCGGCTTCCAACCGGTGCTTGAGCGCGTCGAACTCGTCCTTGATGCCGGTGGGCAGCTTCTCGCCGACGAACTCGAACCACTCCTCGATCAGCGGGAGCTCCTGGCGCCACTCGTCGACGTTGACCTCCAGCGCGGCGTCCACGTCGGCGGGATCGACGTCCAGACCCGACAGGTCGAGGTCCTCGGCGGTGGGCACCGTGCCGATCGGCGTGGTGCGCCCGTTGGCGCGGCCCTCGATGCGGTCGATGACCCACTTCATCACGCGGCTGTTCTCGCCGAAGCCCGGCCACAGGAAGCGGCCGTCGTCGCCGCGGCGGAACCAGTTGACGAAGAAGATCTTCGGCATCTTCGACTCGTCGGACTGCTTACCGATGTCGATCCAGTGGGCGAAGTAGTCGCCGACGTTGTAGCCGAGGAACGGCAGCATGGCCATCGGGTCGCGGCGCACGGTGCCGACCTTGCCCTCGGCTGCGGCGGTCTGCTCGGAGCCCATCGTGGCGCCGATGAACACACCGTGCTGCCAGTCGCGGGCCTGCGTCACCAGCGGCACCGTCGTCTTGCGGCGGGCGCCGAACAGGATCGCCGAGATCGGCACGCCCTGCGGGTCGTCCCACTCGGGCGCCAGCGTCGGGCACTGCGACATCGGGGTGCAGTAACGCGAGTTCGGATGCGCGGCCTTCTCCTCGGAGTCCGGCGTCCAGTCGCGGCCCTTCCAGTCGACCAGGTGCTGCGGGTCGCCCTCGAGGCCCTCCCACCACACGTCGTTGTCGTCGGTCAGCGCGACGTTGGTGAAGACGGTGTTGCCGGCCTCGATGGTCTTCATCGCGTTCGGGTTCGACGACCAGTTGGTGCCCGGCGCGACGCCGAAGAAGCCGAACTCGGGGTTGACCGCGTAGAGGCGGCCGTCCTTGCCGAACCGCATCCAGGCGATGTCGTCGCCGATGGTCTCGGCGCGCCAGCCCGGGATGGTGGGTTGGAGCATCGCGAGGTTGGTCTTACCGCACGCCGACGGGAACGCCGCCGCGACGAAGTACGCCTTGTTCTCCGGGGAGATCAACTTGAGGATCAGCATGTGCTCGGCGAGCCAGCCCTCGTCGTGCGCCATCGCCGAGGCGATGCGCAGCGAGTAGCACTTCTTGCCCAGCAGCGCGTTGCCGCCGTAGCCCGAGCCGAAGCTCCAGATCTCGCGGGTCTCCGGGAAGTGGGTGATGTACTTCGTGTCGTTGCAGGGCCAGGGCACGTCCTTCTGGCCGGCCTCCAGCGGTGCGCCGATCGAGTGCAGCGCCTTGACGAAGAAACCGTCGGTGCCCATCTTGTCGAGGGCGGCCTTACCCATGCGGGTCATCGTCCGCATCGACACGACGACGTACTCGGAGTCGGTGATCTCAACGCCCAACTTGGGGTCCTCGGCGCCGAGCGGGCCCATGCAGAACGGCACCACGTACATGGTGCGGCCGCGCATACAGCCGCGGTATAGGTCGGTCATGATCCGGCGCATCTCGGCAGGATCCATCCAGTTGTTGGTCGGGCCGGCGTCGATCTCCTTCTCGGTGCAGATGAAGGTGCGCGACTCGACGCGGGCGACGTCGGAGGGGTCGGACAGCGCGAGGTATGAGTTCGGCTTCTTCTCGTCGTTCAGACGCTTGAAGGTGCCGGCCGCCACCAGCTGCTCGCACAGCCGGGCGTTCTCCTCGTCAGAGCCGTCGGCGAAAACCACGCGGTCGGGCTGCGTCAGCTCGGCGACCTCTTGAACCCAAGCGAGCAGACCCTTGTGCTTCGTCGGGGCGGTGTCCAAACCTGGGATGGTCGCTGCGGTCATGAAAATCTCCTGTGTCTGTTGCTGCCAGGACCCAAGGCTCCGTATGCGCCACCCAGACAGGGACGAGCGGCGCTGCGGTTTCCCTATACCGAGGTTATCGCGGGTGGCAAAGCCGCGGTAAATCGGGAGTGTGTCCGATCACTCACAGGAACGATTCAGAAGGACGCTTCACAGGGGTTTTGCCGACCGAGAGCCCAACTTTACGGGTGTCAATCCGCGGAGTCGTCTTCACGGGCCCGTTCATCGCTGCCGCCCGCCGGAGATGCGCGCCCGTACAGATCAGCCCGCACGGCGTCGAGCGCGCGCTGCAGCGACGGCAGCCGCCGGTCGCGCTCGGCGGCTGCCCTGGCCGTCTCGACCGCGTGTTCGCGCAGTTCGGCGTCGATCCGGGAGAGCCGTTCCGTGGTTGCGGCGGCCTCACGCTCGTCCACGGCCGCCGACTCCGAGGTCAGCGCGCTCTCGGCGGCCAGCACCCGCGTCGCCACCCGTTCCTCGAGCGCGGCCTTGACCGCGCCGATCACGTCGGACAGCCAGCGGTCGAGCACCGCCCGGTCCTGAAGCACTCCCCGAAGACCCACCACCCAGACGGTCAACACCAGCCCCACGAGCCCGCCCGCCACCAGGCCCGCGACGGTCAGCCCGGGCGCCAGGTCCGCGAACAACCGCGTCACCGCGAGCGCCACCCCGAGACCGAACCCTGCGCCGAGGATCATCGTCAGCTGGGTCTCCAGCCGCCGCGACTTCAACCGCGGCGATGCGATCTGCGGAACCCCTGGCGCCTCGGGCACCGGCGGAGCGGTGAGGCGCAGTTGTGCCGCCACCTCGGCCAGGTGCGCGGTGACGCCGTCGTCGACCTCCGCGACCACCTCGGCTGCCCGCGTGCGCACCCGCGCCTCGAATCCGCCGAGCGCCCGCCGACTCAGCGCGGACGCGTCCTCGGCGAGTTCGGCGCGCACCGACGTACAGCGGTTCCGCGCGAAATAGCCCAGTTGGACGCGGGCCTGCTGAACCTGGCTGCGCAGGGCGATGTTGCGTTCTGACTTCGACACCCGCCGATTCCGCACGACGTCGTCACGGGTCGTGTGCAGCGTCGCCACCCGTGCCCGTCGGTGGGCACCGTCGCCGTCGGCGCGGTACTGACCGATCACCGCCTCGAGCCGGTTCTCCCACGCGCGCAGGCGGTTTCGTCGTCGAAGCTCGGGGTCGGCCAGCCGCTGGCGCAGCACGCCCACGAGTTCGTCCACGCGCGGTTCGCCCAGGTCCGGCGCCGCGGCCGCGCCGACCCACGGCACGCTGGCGTAGCGCGGCGACCGGTCGGCGAGCGCCGCGCGATCGGCGGCCAACACCTCCCGCCAGTTGCGGTGGGTGTCGATCTTCGACACGACGCCCACCACCAGGTCGGTGTTCCGTGACACCAAATCGACCAGCTCACAGTCGGATTCGCTGAGCGCGGAGACCGCGGAGACGACGAACACCACCGCCGCGGGCGCATCCGCCTGGCTCATCTCGTCCGCCTCGACGAACGTGTGCTCGGGCATCCGCTCCCGCAGCGCCGCCGCCACGCTCGTCGTACCCGCCAGCCACGGACCGGTCACCAGCACGACGTCGCGGGCGCGCACCGCAGGCGGGTCCAGACCCGGTTCGACGGCCGCTACCACCTCATCGGCCGACGCGAGCTGGTCGGCGTTCGTCACGTCCGCCGTCACCGGGACCGTCCCAACAGGCGAAGCGAACCCCGGCTGATGTCCGCCGCGCAGGCGCGATGCAGCGCGTTGACCGGACCGTTCCCGTAGCGCCGCCAGTGCACCGCCCGGCGCAGATGCGTATCGGCGTCGTCGCCCCGGTCGACGTGCGCGCCCGCGGCCTCGACGACATCGACCGCCGCCGTCATCACCGTGAGCACCACGTCGTCGCTCGCCACCAGCTTGGCCAAAGGCGCATCGTCGGATTGCGTTGCGAGCGCGAGCAACTGGGTCAGCGCGGTGCGCAGTCGGCGGTACCGCAGCGGTGCGCCCGCCGCATGGATGTGCTCGACGACCCGGTCGAGCTGGCTGAGCTTGCGCAGGTGGGTCGGCAACGATTCGAGGCTTACGCCCCGGTCGAGAGCGAGCACCGCGTGTGCGATGCCGAACCGGTCCAGCACCCCGAGCAGCCGCTCGCGGACCTCGCGCGGCAGCGGGTGCGGCGCCTGCACGAACGCATCGGTCGATGACACGTCGGCCGGTTCGGTGAGCAGCGTGCGCAGTGCGTCGCACAGGTCGCCGGTCAGCTCGACATCGGCGAGCAGTGCGACCATCGGCACGGTCGGCATCCCGGTCAGAGCGCGGCACCGCGCGGCCCGGTGGTAGGCGTGCGCCATCGGCCCGGCCGCGCCGAAACCCGAGAGGTCGGCCTTGTTCAGGACGACGACGGTGGGCCGGTCGGACGTGTCGAGGAACGCACGGTCCTCGGGTTTGAGGGCTTCGGCGATCACCAGCACGTCGACGTCGGCGCCGCCGCCGGGGCACACCTCCACTCCCGCGGAGCTCAGCGCGGCGGTCACGGTCGCGCGGCCCACGCCGTCCCGGCCTCGCACCGCGACCCGCGTCGGCGCGCGGAGTCGCCTGATGATCGACGTCAGCCGCGGATCACGGCTCTCTTCACAGATGTGCAGCAGCGCGTCGACGAAAATCTGGTGACCTTCCCCTGTCGTGAACGGGACGTGGCTTTGCCTCCGACGATCGTGACACCTCGGTGAGCGTCGTGGGAGCGGCCGTGCCTGCGCTTGGGGATAGAGCCGCCGATACCAGCCGAAGGCAACTGTTGGGTATCAATCTGTACCACGATGCGGGTACTCGACTCTTGATGAGCGACCATGGACAAATGCATGTGTCCGGGCCCGACGTCGCCGAGGGGTCGACTTCGGGACCCGAGGGCCTCGGCCCGCAGGCCGGCCAGCAGCACCGATACCCCCGCGTCACCAGCTTCCGGACGCGGCGCACCACGCTGTCCGCCGCCCAGCAGGCGACGTGGGACCGGTTGTGGCCGGCGATCGGCACGCAGGCCCGCGACGGCGATGTGCCCGCATCGCGGGGCGACATCGAGGCGTGGTTCGGGCGGTCGGCGCCCGTGATCGTGGAGATCGGGTGCGGAGCCGGGACGTCGACGCTGGCGATGGCCAAAGCGGAGCCGCATATCGACGTTGTCGCGGTCGAGGTATACCGCCGCGGCCTGGCTCAGCTGCTGTCGGCCATCGACCGTGAGGGCGTGACCAACATCCGGCTGGTTCGCGGTGACGGCGTCGACGTGCTGCAGCACATGTTCGGCCCCGACTCGCTGACCGGTGTGCGGGTGTTCTTCCCCGACCCCTGGCCCAAGGCGCGCCACCACAAGCGTCGGCTGCTGCAGCCGGGCACCGTCGGCCTGATCGCCGACCGACTGCGGCCCGGCGGTGTGTTCCATGCCGCGACCGACCACGCCGGTTATGCCGAACACATCGCCGAGGTCGGCGACGCCGAGCCGCGGCTGCGCAGGGTCAGCCCGTCAGACGACCTTCCGATCTCCGTCGAGCGACCGGTCACCAAATACGAGGGCAAGGCGCAGCACGCCGGCAGCGCCGTCGCCGAACTGCTGTGGGAGAGAGCGTGATGAGCGCATGAGCCTCACGGAAGACCTCGGGCGTATAGAAGATGTGGCGCCGCCCGAGGCGTCCTCGCCACCGGCCGACGCGACGGCCCGCGTGCTGCTGGTCTGGGACGCGCCGAACCTCGACATGGGGCTCGGCTCGATCCTGGGCGGCAGGCCGACCGCCGCGCACCGGCCCCGATTCGACGCGCTCGGGCGCTGGCTGCTGGCGCGCACCGCCGAACTGTCGACCGACCGCCCCGAGGTCTCGCTGGAGCCGGAGGCGACCGTCTTCACCAACATCGCCCCTGGCAGCGCCGACGTCGTCCGGCCGTGGGTGGAGGCTCTGCGTAACGTGGGGTTCGCGGTCTTCGCGAAGCCGAAGATCGACGAGGACAGCGACGTCGACAGCGACATGCTGGACCACATCGCGCTGCGCCGCGGCGAGGGTCTGGCGGAGCTGCTGGTGGCGTCGGCCGACGGACAGGCCTTCAAACAACCGCTGGAGGACATCGCCCGCGACGGCATCCCCGTCCAAGTGCTCGGATTTCGCGAACATGCGAGCTGGGCGCTAGCGTCGGATACCTTGGAGTTCGTCGACCTGGAGGACATCCCCGGTGTCTTCCGGGAGCCACTCCCGCGAATCGGCCTCGATTCGCTGCCTGAGCAGGGGGCATGGTTGCAGCCGTTCCGGCCGCTGTCCTCGCTATTGACCTCGCGGGTCAACAACTGAACCGCTCAGGGGTCGCCATCGACTTCGAGAGAATCGAGTAAGGAGCTTACGTGTTCGCCTGGTGGGGTCGAACGGTGTACCGGTATCGATACATCGTCATCGGCGTCATGGTTGCGCTCTGCCTCGGTGGCGGCATCTACGGGATCAGCCTCGGCAACCACGTGACTCAGAGCGGCTTCTACGACGAAGGCAGCCAGTCGGTCCACGCATCGGTGGTCGCCGACGAGGCCTTCGGCCGCGACCGGACCAGCCATGTCGTGGCGATCCTCACCCCGCCCGACGGGGAGAAGGTCGACAACCCGAAGTGGCAGCGCGACGTCGTCGGCGAGCTCGACGACTTCGTCAAGGACAATCCCGACCAGGTGGTCAGCTGGGTCGGCTGGCTGCGAGCGCCCGACGCCGCGAGCGCGACCGTCCAGCAGATGAAGACGGCCGACCTGTCGAAGACCTTCGTCAGCATCCCGCTCAAGGGCGACACCGACGACGAGATCCTGAAGAACTATCAGGCCGTCGAACCAGACCTGCAACAGCTCAACGGCGGCCGCATCGAACTGGCCGGCCTCAACCCGCTGGCCAGCGAACTGACCGGCAGCATCGGCGAAGACCAGCGCCGCGCCGAGGTCGCGGCCATTCCGCTGGTCTGTGTGGTGCTGTTCTTCGTGTTCGGCGGCGTGGTCGCCGCGGCGCTGCCCGGCGTCATCGGCGGCCTGACGATCGCCGGCGCGCTGGGCATCATGCGCCTGTTCGCCGAGTTCATGCCGGTGCACTTCTTCGCCCAGCCGGTGGTGACGCTGATGGGCCTCGGCATCGCGGTCGACTACGGCCTGTTCATGGTGAGCCGCTTCCGCGAAGAGATCGCCGAGGGCTACGACACCGAGGCCGCGGTGAGGCGGACCGTGATGACCTCGGGCCGCACGATCATGTTCTCCGCGGTGATCCTGGTGGCGTCCTCGGTGCCACTGCTGCTGTTCCCGCAGGGCTTCCTGAAGTCGATCACCTACGCGATCATCGCCTCGGTCATGCTGGCCGCGATCCTGTCGGTGACGGTGCTGGCCGCGGCCCTGGGCATACTCGGTCACCGCGTCGACGCGCTCGGTGTGCGCACCCTGCTGAGGTTCACCAAGCCCTACCCCGCCCCGTCCCCGGCGGAGACCACCGACCGCACGAACCCGCTGGCGATCGCGTCCATCCCGCTGGGTGTGCTCATACCGTTCGCCGCGATCCCCGTCGGCCACATCGCCAGGGCACAGATCCGACGCACCTTCGAAAAGGGCGCCAATTTCGCCCTGCTCGGCCTGGTGCTCGGCTACGTCGGCTCGTTCGCCTGGATCTTCTACGGGCTGTTCGCCGCGAAGGACACCCTCGGAACGGGGATCTTCTATCTGCTGCTGGCCATCGCGATCTTCGTGGCCGGCACCATCCTGGTGCTCTCGGCCGCGAGCATGAGCCCGCTGGTCCGTAAGCCGACGGTGTGGTGGCTGAACTGGTTGGCGGAGAAGACCCAGAAGACCAAGACGCGCGCCGAGGTCGAAAAGGGCTTCTGGGGCAAGTTGGTCAACCGGGTGATGAAACGCCCGATCGCGTTCGCCGCGCCGATCGTCATCGTGATGATCCTGTTGATCATCCCGCTGGGCCAGTTGTCGCTCGGCGGCATCAGCGAGAAGTACCTGCCCCCGGACAACCCCGTGCGCCAGGCGCAGGAGGCGTTCGACAAGTCGTTCCCCGGCTTCCGCACCGAACCGCTGACGTTGGTGATCGAGAACGACAATGGCGACCCCGTCACCGAGCAGCAGGTCGCGGAGATCCGCAGCAAGGCCATGATGATCCCCGGGTTCATCCAGCCCGAGGACGACCCGACCAAGATGTGGCAGCCGCGCCCCTACCAGGAGGGCGGTTCGGAGGACCCGTCGGTTCAGGTCATCCAGAACGGGCTCGTGAACCGCAACGACGCGGCCAAGAAGGTCGAGGAACTTCGATCGATCGTGCCACCGCGCGGTTTGTCGATCTCCGTCGGCGGAACCCCGGCCCTGGAGCAGGACAGCATCCACAGCTTGTTCGACAAGCTGCCGCTGATGGTGACGATCCTGATCGTCACGACGACGATCCTGATGTTCCTAGCGTTCGGCTCGGTGGTGTTGCCGATCAAGGCCGCGGTGATGAGCGCGCTCACGTTGGGTTCGACGATGGGCGTGCTGACGTGGATGTTCGTCGAGGGGCACGGCTCCGGCCTGATGAATTACACCCCGCAGCCGCTGATGGCGCCGATGATCGGCCTGATCATCGCGGTCATCTGGGGTCTGTCGACCGACTACGAGGTGTTCCTGGTCTCGCGCATGGTCGAGGCCCGCGAACGCGGACTGTCCACCGCCGAGGCCATCCGTGTCGGCACCGCGACCACCGGTCGGTTGATCACCGGCGCGGCCCTGGTGCTCGCCGTGGTCGCGGGCGCGTTCGTGTTCTCCGACCTGGTGATGATGAAGTACCTGGCGTTCGGCCTGCTGATCGCGCTGCTGCTCGACGCCACCATCGTCCGCATGTTCCTCGTGCCCGCCGTGATGAAGCTGCTCGGCGACGACTGCTGGTGGGCGCCGCGGTGGATGAAACGGATCCAGGAGCGGTTGGGCCTCGGCGAGACCGAACTGCCCGACGAGCGCAAGCGTCCGGCGGTGCGGGAGACGCCGGAGGATCCCGAGGCGCTGGTCGGTGCGGGTGCGCCGGTTCCGCCCCGGCCCCGCCCGCCGCACGATCCGACACACCCCGCCGTCGCGGGACCGCCGCGACCCGGCGCCACCCGCGCCACACCGCAGCGGGTTCCGTCGGCGACCGGCACGACGCGCATCCCCAGCAGCACGCCTCCGCCCGCGGCGCCGGCCGACGAGCCGCAGACCACGCGGTTGTCGATGGCGAAGAACGCCGTGCGCAATGCGGTGAGCAACGCCGCCGCGTCGGCGCGCCAGGCCACCCGTCCTTCGACGCCGCCGCCACCGCCGCCTGCGCCGACTCCGCGCCCGGGTGCGGGACGGCCGCCGCGGGAGGAACGCGAGATCGAGTCGTGGCTGGGCGAATTGCGGGGCACGGGCACACCGCCGCCGCCGCCCGCACCCGCTCCGCAACGGCCGTCGGCCGAACCCACCAGGGCGATGCCCGCGGGGGCGCCGCCGGAGGGCCGGGGCCAGCGCCCGCGCGTGGCGCCTCCGACGCCAGGCAACGAGCCGACGACCGCGATCCCGACACCGCGGTCACAGCCGCAAGGGCAGCCGGGAGGTGGCGGGCAGGACCCGGACGCGACGACGGCCATCCCCACCCCGGGCCGGGGCGGTAAGCAGGGCGACGACGCCGAGGCCGCGACCGAGAAGCTCAACACCCCCGAGGACGCCGAGCGTCAGAGTCGTGGCGGCCTCAGCGCTCAGGACCTGCTGCGGCGCGAAGGCCGACTGTAGGCGACGACGCTCAGTCCACGTCGTCGGATTCGGCCTTGACCAGCGGGCCGTCCTCCGATTCGAGGGCGTCCTTCTCGGCGTCGGGATCCGGAGCCGTCAGCACGCGTACGGCGCTGTTGAGGAACGCCAGCACCGGCACCGCCAACAGCGCGCCCACGATTCCCGCGAGCACACCGCCGCCGGCGATCACCAGCACGATCGCGAGCGGATGGATCGACACGGCACGACCCATCACCAGCGGCTGCAGCACGTGGCCCTCCAGCTGCTGTACCGCGATGACAAGGCCGAGGGTGATCAGCGCGTAGATGAAGCCTTTGGCGATCAGTGCGACGACCACCGCGAGTGCGCCGGCCACCACCGCGCCGACCAGCGGGATGAAGGCGCCGAGGAACACCAGCGAGGCCAGCGGTAGTGCGAGCGGAACACCCATGATCGCCAGGCCGGTGCCGATGCCGACGGCGTCGACGAGGGCGACCAGAAAGGTGGCCCGCACGTACCCGATCAACGAATGGAAGCCGGCGCGTCCCGCCTCGCGCACCCGATCTCGCACATGCACCGGGAAGATCTGGGTGACGAACGCGAAGATGTTGCGGCCGCCCTGCAGCAGGAAGATCAGCGTGAACAACACCAGCACGGCGCCGGTCACGATCTCGGTCACCGTGCCCGCGGTCGACAGCGCGCCCGTCGTCACCCTCTCCTGGTTGTTCTGAAGGGCTTCGATCGCGGCGTTGCCCGCGTTGTCGATCTGGTCGCGGCTCAGGTGCAGAGGGCCGTCGATCAGCCAGTTGCGCATCCCGTCGATGCTGCGGCTGACCTGCTGGGTCAGCTCCGGCGCGCCTTCGATGAACTGCGTGACGACGAACGAGAGGATCCCGCCGACCACGGCGAATCCGCTGAGCAGCATCAGCGCCACCGCTCCCGCCCGCGGCGCACCCCGACGGTCGAGGAAGTCGACCGCGGGCATCAGCAGTGCCGCCAGGATCGTCGCCAGCGCGACGGGTACGACGATGATCTCCAGCCGCTTGAACACCCACAGCAAGGCGACGATGGCGCCGAGGATGACCAGCAGGCGCCACGACCACGCGGCGGCCTTGCGTACGAGAGGTGATACGGACTGGTCGTCGAGAGAGGGGCCCCCAGGCATCCCGATAGCGTAACGGCCTGGCACTGGCAGCGGCGGATCTCTGGAAACGGCAGTACCAGGCACTACCCTTAGCCCGTGGCCCACGACGCGCCTGCGAGAGCCGCCCAGAGCCAGGGGCGCTCTACCCGCAGCAAGTACTGGTGGCTGCGGTGGGCGGTCCTCGCCGCAGCGGCCGTCGTGCTGAGCGTCGAACTCGGCCTGGTGTGGGATCAGCTCGCCAAGGCGTGGCACAGCCTCTACACCGCGGACTGGTGGTGGGTGCTGGCGGCGGTGGGCACGGCGATGGCGTCCATGCACTTCTTCGGCGACATCCAACGCAAGCTGCTGCGGTCGGCGGAAGTGCCGGTGCGGCAATGGCGTTCGCAGGCCGCGTTCTATGCGGGCAACTCCTTGAGCACGACACTGCCCGGCGGGCCCGTGCTGTCGGCGACGTTCATCTACCGTCAGCAGCGGTTGTGGGGCGCGACGCCGGTCATCGCCTCGTGGCAGCTGGTCATGTCGGGCGCGCTGCAGGTGATCAGCCTGGCGCTGCTGGGGCTGGGCAGCGCGTTCTTCCTCGGTGCCAAGCACAACCCGTTCTCGCTGATCTTCACGCTCGCCGGCTTCATCATGCTGATCGTGCTGGCGCAGGCGGTGGCCTCGCGGCCGGATCTGCTGGACGGCATCGGGGTGCGGGTGCTGTCGTGGGTGAACTACGTGCGCGCGAAACCCGCACATAACGGGCTGGCGAAATGGCGCGAGACTCTGACGCAGCTCGAGTCGGTGAAGCTGAGCAGGGGCCAGCTCGGCGTCGCGTTCACCTGGTCGATGTTCACGCTGATCACCGGTGTCGGCACGCTGTTGTTCGCCTGCTTCGCCGCCGGCGGGAAGCCGTCGCTGTTGGGGGTGGTCGTCGCCTACGTCGCCGCCCGCGCGGTCGGCTCGATCCCGCTGATGCCCGGCGGGCTGCTCGTGGTGGAGGCGGTGCTGGTGCCCGGTCTGGTGTCGAGCGGGATGACGCTGGCCTCGGCGATCTCCGCGATGCTGATCTACCGGCTGATCAGCTGGATCTTCATCGCGGCGATCGGATGGGTGGTGTTCTTCTTCATGTTCCGCACCGAGACCGACGACGACCCCGACGCATGCGACGACCAGCGGTAGCCGTTTTCGGCGCCGTGGCGCTGATCGCCGCCTGTTCCCCAACCACCGACCGACCCGGATCGACCTCGGCGACCACGCCGTCGTCCGAAACGACGACGACGCCGGCGCAGGGACCCAGGCGCGGCCCCGCCCCGTCGGTGGCCACCCCGATCGTCGGTGACGCGATCAGCCAGCCGGTGCCGGTGCGCGCAACCGACGGCAAGAAGCATCTGGTGTACGAGATCAGCCTGACCAACACGCTTCCGAATCCGCTGACCCTGGAGTCGATCACCGTGCTGGACCGCGACGTCGCCCTGCTCGACCTCGAGGACGACCAGCTGGCGCATTGGACGCGGATCATCGGAACCCCAAGTCCCACAACGACGATCGGCCCGGCGCAGACCGCGATCGTGCTGTTCGACGTCGCCTTGGCGGACGACGTCGAGACGCCGACCCGGCTCACGCACGCCGTCTCGCTGGCCAATCCCGATCCGATGGACCCGCTGTTCCCCGCCGACCAGACCGTCGACGTCGCGCCCGTCGAGGTGCAACCACGCGAACCCGTCGTCATCCGGCCCCCGCTGACGGGAGCGGGGTGGGTCGACGCCGGCGGGTGTTGCGACACCAGCGCCCATCGCACGGCGCTCAACCCCGTCAACGGCCGCCTGTGGGCCGCGGAACGATACGCGATCGACTACGTGCAATTGGATCCCGACGGGCGACTCGTCACCGGCGACCCGTCGAAATCCGAGAGCTTCGCGTACTACGGTGCCGACATCCACGCGGTCGGCAACGGACGTGTGGTCTCGGTGCTCGACGGCCTGCCCGAGCAAGAGCCCGGCCGCAATCCGACCGGACTACCGCTGAACCAGTACGCAGGCAACCACGTCGTACAAGACCTCGGCGACGGTAACTTCGCGCTGTACGCACACCTCAAGACCGGAACGGTCGCGGTCAAACCGGGCGACCGACTGACCACGGGCCAGGTGATCGGGAACGTCGGCAACTCCGGCAACACCAGCGCACCACACCTGCACTTCCAGGTCATGAGCTCACCGGACCCGTTGGGCTCCAACGGGTTACCGTTCGTGTTCGACGCCTTCCGGCTCGATGCCCGGCTTGCCGATGACGACGATGCCATCGAGGGCCTGTTCGAGGGCGACTCGGCTCAGCTCCGGCCCGACTTCCCCGCCCGCGACGAAAAGACCGCCATGCCACTGGAATCGGATGTGATGACGTATGCCGATCGATAGCCGCGACCTCACCCGTGCCGCGTTGACGGCCCTCGCCACCGATGTGGTCTGCCTGATCGTGTTCGCGGCCATCGGACGGCGCAGCCACGACGAGGGGCTCAACCTCGCCGGTATCGCCGAGACCGCGTGGCCGTTCGTGACCGGCGCGCTCGCCGGCTGGGTGCTGTCCCTCGGTTGGCGGCGGCCCTACGCGCTGGTCCCGACCGGCCTGGCGGTGTGGGTGTGCACCATCATGGTCGGGATGCTGTTGCGCATGCTGACGTCGGCCGGTGTGGCTGGAAGTTTCGTTGTGGTGGCGTCGATCGCGACCGCCGTGCTGTTACTGGGCTGGCGTGCTGGGATCGTGATCCTGGCTCGCCGCTGACACCGTCAGCGTCGCGCGGAGACCGCCGAGCGGTCCGTCGGAGAGCTCGATATGGCCGCCGTGCAACGCGGCCTGCTGCGCCACCAGCGCAAGCCCCAGCCCCGAACCTCCCGGCGCGGCGTTGCTGCCCCGGGAGAACCGGCCCAACACGGTCTCGTGTTCGTCGGCGGGCAGCCCGCATCCGTTGTCGTCGACGACGATCGTCAGGGTGCCGTTTATCCGGTGCGCCGCAAGCACGATACGGCTCGCCCTTCCGTGAGTGATCGCGTTGCGCACCAGGTTGTCGACCGCCAGTCGCAGCCCGCCCGGCCACCCCCAGATGGTGCCGAGGTCCTCATCGGCGTCGACCTCGATCTCGACTCCGCTGCCGACCCGGGCGTTCTCGCGGGCCACCCGGTCCAGCATCTCCGCGACGTCGATGGTTTCGCGGTCCTCGGCCCGGGCGAGCTGACCCGAGGCCAGTTGACCGAGCGCGGTGATGATGGCCTCGACCCTGCGCTGCGCCCGCGACAGGTCCTGCACCACCTCCTCGCGCTCGTCGGCGGGCAGGTCGTGGATGCGCAACGTGTCGAGGTCGGCGCGCATCGCCGTCAACGGGGTGCGCAGTTCGTGTGCGGCGTTGGCGGCGAAATCCTGCGCGGCCTGTAAGGAGTTCGTGGTTGCCCGCTGCGCCGCGGCCAACCGGTTGAGCATTCCGGCCATCGCCTCCGACAGATCCTCGGCTTCGCGCACACCGTGCACCTCCGGCATGTCGGTGCTGTCCCTGCCGAGCTTCTTGGTGTGCTCGGTGAGCCTGCGCAGCGGACGCACCGCCGGGCCTGCCAGCAGCCAACCCATTGCGGCCGCGACCAGAACCGTCAGAACACCGACGCCGGTGTAGAGCGGAATCCTGTTCGGGCTCAACAGGATACTGTCGGCGCGGATGCCGATCGACATCATCACGCCGCCGTCGTTGTCGAGGGAGATCGTGCGCACGCGGTATTCAACGCCGTTGACCTCGACGGTCGCGGTGCCGGGCGGCAGCGGCGGCAACTGCAGCCCGCGCTGGAACACCACCTGCCCCGTCGACCGCGACCGGCCGGTCGTCAACACCCCGCGGCGCGGGTCCAGGTTCTGATCGGGGTACACGCTGGCGTCGATGATCGAGTCGAGCCGCCGATCGAGTTGGGCCGCATCGTTGTTGGCCAACACCACCGACGTGAGGACGAGGAACGCGGCGACGACGGCGGCCGCGGCAGCGCCCGCGGCGACCGCCACCCGGGTGCGCAGCGACGCCGACCGCAGGACCCGCGGTGCCTTCACAACGCCGCGCTCGATCGTTCGGCTCGCAAGCTCGCCTCAGGCCTCTTCCCGCAGCACGTAACCGATACCGCGGACCGTGTGGATCACCCGCGGCAACCCGTCGCGTTCGAGTTTGCGTCGCAGGTAGGAGATGAACACGTCGGCGACATTGGTCTCGACGTCGAAGTCGTAACCCCAGACCATCTCAAGCAGGCGCTGGCGGCTCAACACCACACCAGCGTTGTCGACGAGCACGGCCAGCAGGTCGAATTCGCGCTTCGTCAGGTCGACCCGCTCCCCGGCGACGAACACCAGTCGGCGCGCGGTGTCGATGGTCAGCGGCCCGACCGTCATGGTGTCCGACGTGTGGTCGGAGTGGCCGGCCCGGCGCAGCAGCGCATGAAGCCGGGCGACCAACTCACCGAGGTCGAACGGTTTGGTCAGGTAGTCGTCGGCGCCCGCTTCGAGCCCGGCGATGCGGTCGTTGACGGTGTCGCGCGCGGACAGCACACAGATCGGAATGTCATTGCCGAGCGCCCGCAGCGCGGTGACGACGGCGACGCCGTCGAGCTCCGGCATCTGAACGTCGAGAACCAGCGCGTCGTGCGACTCGTTGGACAACAGCCGCAGCGCTTCCTTACCGGTCGCGGCGACCCGGACGTCGAACCCCGAGTGGCGCAGTCCGCGCGCAACCGAAGTCCTGACGTCCGGGTCGTCGTCGACCATCAGCACGGTGCGGGCCGCGCCCTCCTGCTGAGCGGACAGCCCCGGTGCCAAGCGAACGCAGGCCTAGCTGTCGGCGAGGCCGTCGCCGTTGGTGTCGCCGCAGCGGTTCTTGATGTCGACCAGGGGCTGACGAATCCCCGTCAGGTCGGCCTTGATCTGGGGGTTGGCATTCAGGTAGTCCTGCACCTTGCCCCGGACCTCGTCGCGCGGCAGGCCCTCGAGGCTGGTGAAGAACCAGTTCACATCGGGATGAGTGAACAGGTACGCCGACGTCGACGCGGAGACGCCGGACGCCACACCGGCGAGATCGGCCGCGGTGCAGTTCGGCGGCTCGGCGGCCGCAAGCGGCATGGCACCGAAGAACATCGCACCGGCAATCGCGCCAGTGCCGACCGCGCCAGCTACCGCACGACGCGCAGAACGGGCCGAGAGAAACATGGGTGAGCTCCTTCATCGGAAGTGGAGTGGCCGTAACCATGGCGGTTGCGACGTTTACCAACTGGGACCAACGAAGAAAAGCTAAGCAGAATGTCCGCAGACTTTCTTGCCTTGCGGTCAACGAATCGCCGAAAAGCCGAAATCCGCAGCTGAGGACGCCCGTGGAGGTTGGCTACGCGTCGCTTCGGTCAGGGCAGACCGGCGATGGCCGCCGTGGGTGACGACGCGCTGCCCTGCGAAACCGGCGACGCCCCATGCTGTTGCGTCGCGGCGCCCGGTCCGGGCGACGCGGGGGTCTTCGGGGTCGGCGCCTGCGCCGGCAAACTCGCGGCCGGACCGCCGCCCTGTTGCGCGGCCTGCATCAGGCCCATCACCTGGGGCAGGGTGAACGGCAGTCGGCACTTGCCCGACAGGCTCGTCAGCGGCTGCTGCAACTGCTGCATGTCCTTGGCGACTTGAGGGTTGGCGTCGAAGTACGCCTTCAGCGCGCCCAGCGACTGCGGCCCGGCCTGCTGCTTGGAGATCGTCGTCAACGCCTGGTTCGTCTGCGGATGGTCCTCGAGGTACTCGCCGGTGGAGGTGGCCACGTCGCCGATCGTCTTGGCGACTTCGCTGGCGGCACAGGGATCCTCGGCGGCGGTGGCCGACGGCAGGGACGTCGTCGGCGGCAGCATCAGCGCGACCGCCACGGCACCGCCCGAGGCGGAGGCGACGAAGAAGCCGGCGAGGCCGCGACGCATCAGTCGGGTTTTCATGGACACTCCTTACGATCTGCGGACGAGTCGGCGATCTCGAACGGCCCGCAAATGCTCTCGCGATGGACGGCAATCAGTCCCCGACGCCGATAACGGCCGAGGCACATCCTGCCACCCGGCGCGCGACCGCCGCCAATTCTGCGGGCCAACGACCGGGCCCACCGCACGTCGGCGTGCGTCGCGGGTAACGCGGTTCGAGTTGTTTGCGAGAACCAATCAGGCGATCTTGAGACGTTGCTGGCAGAGTGCACACAGCCTTGAGAGGCCGCTGAAGGATCAGGCAGCTTACCGCAGGTTGTTGTACGCTTCGGCTACGGAACGCCGGGGAGAAAGTGGGGCATCCAATCCAGCAATTCATGTTGCGCTTGAGCAGCAAACTGCGCGGATATCGCTGGGCGGTTTTCGCCGTATGGGTGCTCCTTCTCGTCCCGTCGGTCTGGCTGGCGCTCAACCAGTCCAGCCATCTCACCGGCGGCGGTTTCGAGGTGGACGGCTCCCAGTCGCTGCGCGTGCAACGCGAACTCGAGGAGCACTTCCCCGATCAGGGCGCTTCGCCGCTGGCGCTGGTCGCCGCACCGCGGGCCGACGCCTCGTATCAGGACATGAACAACGCCGTCGCCCACCTCGAACGCCTGGCCGCCGAGGTGCCCAGCGTCAAGATCGCCCCGAACCCGCAGCAGCCGCCGCCGCAACCGGACCGGCCGTACGTCATCACACTGCAGCTGGACTTCAACAACACCGGCGCGGTGGACGTCGCCAAACAGCTGCGCAAGAAAGTCGGTATCGACGGCGAGGACCCGGGCGAGATCGAGGACGGCAAGGTCAAGCTGTACGTCATCGGCCAGGGCGCGCTCGGCGCGGCCGCGACCCAGGCGACCAAGCACGACATCGCCCAGGCCGAGCGCTGGAACCTGCCGATCGTCCTGATCGTGCTGCTCGCGGTGTTCGGCTCGCTGGCCGCCGCGGCCGTGCCCCTGGTGCTCGGTATCTGCACCGTCGTCGTGACGATGGGGTTGGTCTACCTGCTGTCGATGTTCACGACCATGTCAGTCTTCGTGACCTCGACGGTGTCGATGTTCGGCATCGCGCTGGCGATCGACTATTCGCTGTTCATCCTCATGCGCTTCCGAGAGGAGCTGCGCGCCGGCCGGGATGCCGATCAGGCCGCCGACGCCGCGATGGCGACGTCCGGCCTGGCGGTCGTGCTGTCCGGGTTGACCGTGATCGCCTCGGTGACGGGCATCTACCTCATCCAGACGCCGGTGCTGGTGTCCATGGCCACCGGCGCCATCCTCGCGGTCGCGATCGCGGTGCTGACGTCGACCACGCTGACGCCCGCCGTGCTGGCGACGTTCGGCCGATCGGCGGCGCGCCGGTCGTCGTACCTGCACTGGTCGAGGCGCCCGGAGAGCACGCAGTCCCGGTTCTGGACCCGCTGGACCGGCTGGGTGATGCGCCGGCCGTGGTTGTCGGCGCTGGCCGCGTCCGCACTGCTGATCATGCTGGCCGCCCCCGCGTTCTCGATGATGCTCGGCAACAGCATGCAGCGGCAGTTCGAGCCGACCCACGAGATCCGCGGCGGCGTCAACGCCGCGGCCGAAGCGCTGGGCGCCGGCGCGCTCGGTCCGGTTCGGGTGCTGGTGGCCTTCCCGGACGGCAACGCCGCGTCGGCACCGGCGAAGGAGCCGTTGCTGGACACGATCCGCCAGCGGATGGCCCAGGGCCCGAACGTGGTGTCGGTCAGCCCACCGTCGTTCGGCGAGGACTACCGGCACGCGCTGCTGTCGGCGGTGCTGTCGGTCGATCCGGAGGACATGGGGGCCCGCGACACCGTCGACTGGATGCGTGCGGAACTGCCGTCGGTGCCCGGCGCCGAGAAGGTGCAGATCGACGTCGGCGGCCCGACCGCGCTGATCAAGGACTTCGACGACCGGGTGTCCGCCACCCAGCCGCTGGTGTTCCTGTTCGTGGCGTCGATCGCGTTCTTCATGCTGCTGGTGGCGATCCGCTCAATAGTCCTGGCGCTCAAGGGCGTGCTGATGACCGTGCTGTCGGTGGCCGCCGCCTACGGCAGCCTCGTCGCGGTGTTCCAGTGGGGCTGGCTCGAGGATCTGGGCTTCGAACGGATCTCGTCGCTGGACAGCACGATCCCGCCGTTGGTGTTGGCAATGACGTTCGGCCTGTCCATGGACTACGAGATCTTCCTGTTGACCCGCATCCGCGAGCGTTTCCTGCTCACCCGCAACACCCGCGACGCGGTGGCTTACGGCGTGAGCACGAGCGCGCGGACCATCACCAGCGCCGCGCTCATCATGATCGCGGTGTTCACCGGGTTCGCGTTCGCGGGCATGCCGCTGGTCGCCCAGCTGGGTGTGGCCTGCGCGGTCGCGATCGCGGTGGACGCGACGGTGGTGCGGCTGGTCCTGGTGCCCGCGCTGATGGCGATGTTCGACGAGTGGAACTGGTGGCTGCCGCACTGGTTGGCCCGGGTCCTGCCATCGGTCGATTTCGAGAAGCCGCTGCCGAAGGTGGACACGCCAGACCTGATCATCATCCCCGACGACCTCTCCTCACTGGGACCGACCGGCTCCGAGCTGCGCACCGTCGTCAAATCGGCGGCTCGATTGAAAACCCTTGTGCCGCAAGCTGTCACAGTCGCCGATCCGCTGGCGTTCAGCGGCTGCGGCGGCCTGGACGCGCCGACCACGAAGATGCGCAGCGTCGGCCGGCTCAACGCCGGGCACCGCAACGGCGGCGGCGGTACCGCGCTGGCCACCGCCCCGCCGCCCGTGCATCCGGTCACCATGTGGCGGGGCCGGCTGGCGGTCGCCCTTGACGCGCTCGAGACCGCTTCGGAGTGCGAAAACGCGGTCTTGGAGCGCCTCACCCCGATGGAGGCCACCAACGTCCAGCTGCCGACCGGTGACCGGCTGCAGATCCCGACCGGCGCGGAGACGTTGCGGCTGAAGGGCTACCTGATCATGTGCCGCAACACCACCCGGGACTACGCCGAGTTCGCCGATCTGGTCGATTGCATGGACACGCGCACCGCGGCAGAAGTTCTGAGCACAATGGACCGGTACTACTCTGGTTCGCAGTCAAGGAAGCAATGGGTGGCGACTCAGTTGGTACGCCGACTGGCCGACCCTCAACCGTCGGACGAGCACGACACCCGGATGTCCGGTCCGGAGGCGGAGGCGGAGTGGGCCAAGGTTCGGGAGCGCTGCCTGTCGGTGGCGGTCGCGATGCTGGAGGAGGCGAGGTGACGGTGACTCCCGACATTCGGGATACCCGCCGCCAGGGGGTCTCCCAGGGTCAGCCCGCGAAGCCGGCGGCCGACGAGCGCCCGGTCGAGTTCTGGCCGACCGCGGCGATCCGCGCGGCCCTGGAGACCGACGACCTGGCCGTGTGGCAGCGCATCGTCGCAGCGATCAAGCGGGACCCGTTCGGACGCACCGCCCGTCAGGTCGAGGAGGTCCTCGAGACTGCACGGCCGTACGGCGTGTCCAAGGCGCTGGCCGAGGTGCTCACCCGCACGCGCGAGCATCTGGAGGCCAACGAGCGCGAAGAGGTGGCCCGCCACATCCGCGCGTTGTTGGAGCACTCGGGCCTGGGCCGCCAGGAGTTCGCGTCTCGCGTTGGCGTGCCCGCCGACGAGTTCGCCGCCTTCCTCAGCGGCAAGACCAGCCCGTCGGCGGCGTTGATGGTGCGGATGAAGCGCCTGTCCGAGCGGTTCGCCCGAATGCGTTCGTCGCGGCCCCACAACTGATCGGCCGCTGGGTATACGCCGGTAATGGACCTCGAACAGATTCTGCGGGAGACCCGCACGGTGGCGATCGTCGGCGCGTCGCCGAATCCCGCCCGCGCCAGCCACGACATCTGGACGTACCTCAAGGCGGCCGCGAACTACGAGCTGTACCTGGTGAATCCGACCGTCAGCGACATCGAGGGCACGCCGGTGTACCCGTCACTGGCCGACCTGCCGGTCGTGCCGGACCTGGTCGACGTGTTCCGCCGCCGCGAGCACCTGCCCGGGGTGCTGAAGGACACCATCGCGGTGGGAGCCAAGGTGCTGTGGCTGCAGCTCGGCCTGTGGGATGAGCAGGTCGCCCGCGACGGCGAGGCGGCCGGGCTGACGGTCGTGATGGACCGCTGCATCAAGGTCGACCACGCCCGCCTACTCGGCTGAGCCCCGACAGGTCGAGCGCTCAGCGCGAGTGGATCGGCGACACGTCCTCCACCAGCCACCGACCGTCGTTCTTGGACAGCGTGATACGCAGCGCCAGCACCGCGGTGTCCGACGGCTTGCCCGGTGAACTCTGCGTCGCGTGCAGGATCACCGCGACGCTTGCGGCGTTCGGGCCGATCGCCTCGACGCCCGCCGAGACGGTGCTCGCCTGGGCGGACACGTTGCGGCTCGTCAGATCCTTCGCCACCGTCGCGAACTCGTTCTTGAAGGCCTCGGCGCGTTCGGGCGCCATCGCCGCCGCCGCCCGGTCGATCGACGCGGTCGGGTTCTGGGGCGTGAACGTGGCCGACGCTTCGGCCACACTGCTCGCGATGCCGACGACCTCTTCGCTGTCGTTGCTCAACGTGCGGTCCGGCACCGTCCACTTCAGGTAGCCGACGAGCACCGCGGCCGCCAGCGCCGCCGTCGCGACCGCGACCACGGCAAGCCTCAGTCCCGGGCCGTCGTCGTCGGTGCCGACCGTCACCCGGTCGCGGCGCGCCAGCACCACGTTGACCACCACGCCCTGGACGATCACCAGGCACAGCACCGAACAGATCGCCACCCACCACACCGGCCAGCCCAGCGCGACGCCGATGTACACCAGCGCCGCGATCGCGGCCAGCGGAGGAGCGACGTCGAACGCGGCGACCCGCCAAACGTTCCTCATCGGATCGGCTCCAACCGGGAGATCAGCAGCCTGCCGTCCACGTCGGACACGTCGAGGCGCAGCGTCCAGCGCACGGTCTTGGGTTTGTCCCCGCCCACGTTCTCGCTGACCGACGTGGCCACCACCATGACGGTGTCAGTGCGCGACGCGAACTCGGTGATCTCGGGCTGCGGCCGCTGCGGGCGCGCGCCGTCGGGCCCCGGCGGCGGGTGATAGATGGACTCGACCGCGACCGAGTCGATCTGCCCGGTGGTGCGCGACTGCAGCGTCTGCACCAGCTTGCGGTAGGGCTCGACGGCCGCGTCGAAGTCCGCGTTGAGCTGGCCGACGGTGCCCTCGTGCAGCTTGGCCATGTCGGCCTGCACGGTGTCCTTGTTCATGTTGATCAGCACGTTGGTCCAGTCGGCCGCGGTCTGCATGACGTGCGAGCGGTACCGCAGTTCGTCAGTGTCGTCGCGGTGCTGGGTCCAGATCAGCGCGGCCAGCGCCACCGCGACGACCGCGATCACCCCCAGCACCGTCGATGCGATGCCGTAGCTGGTGAAGACGGGACCGTCCTCGGTCGCGGTGGGCTCGTCCTCGGGCATGCGCGTGAGGGTACCGGGCTGGGGCTCGGGCACCCCTGAGCGGTCAATGTCACACGCTGGAGAGCGGAGAAGAGGGTATGTAGCCCTGCGACCGGCCAAGTGAAAGGGATGCGTGGCCAACTACCTCATTGCCGCCAGCCCGATTCCGGGGCATGCGATGCCGATGCTGCACGTCGGCGCCGACCTGAAAGAGCGCGGTCACCGCGTCACCGTGCTGACTGGCCCTGAACACCGAGATGTCGTGCTCGACCGGGGCCTGTCGGCGATCGATCTGCCGGATGCGGCCCGGCCCCGGCGAGACGACGGCGGCTTGCGGGGCGTACCGGCGTTGCTCGACCGCTGGTACCGGGGGCGCTCGGAGATGCGCAAGGTGTTCATCGAGCCGCTGGGGGCGCAGTACTGGGCGCTGCGTAAGGCGCTGCAGCAGGAGCGTTTCGACGCCGTCCTCTGCGACGTCGCGTTCACCGGTGCGCTGCCGTTGCTGACCGGCCACCGGCCCCGGCCGTGGGTCTTGGTGTGCGGGGTGGGCCCGCTGACACTGTCGAGTGCCGACGCGCCACCGTTCGGGACTGCGTGGGCACCGCGGCCGGACCTCAACTACGAACCGATGACCTGGGTGACGCATCGGGTGTTGTTCGGCGATGTCCGCGCCGACCTCGACGCCGCGCTGGCCGCCGTCGACGCCCCGCCGTCGCCGGTGTTCCTGACCGACTGGCCGATGCTGGCCGACCGACTCCTGCAGTTCACCGTGCCGTCGCTGGAGTATCCGCGCAGCGACCTGCCCGCGACGGTCGTCTACACCGGACCCGTCATCCCGAGGCCGGCCCCCGATCGACACCGCCTGCCGTGGAATCCCGCCGAGGAATCGCGCACCGTCGTCCATGTCAGCCAGGGCACCTGGGACAACGAGGATCTCGACGCGCTCGTCGTCCCGACCGTCGAGGCGCTGGCCGACCGCGAGGATCTGCTGGTGGTCGCGACGACGGGACGGCAAGGCCGCACGACGATCCCCGGCCGGGTTCCGGCCAACGCCTATGTCACCGATTTCCTCCCCTACGCCGACCTGCTGCCGCACGTCGACGTGATGATCACCAACGGCGGCTACGGCGGGGTGCATCAGGCGCTGTCCCACGGCATCCCGCTAGTCGTCGCCGGCGGTTCGGCCGACAAGCCCGAGGTCGCCGCTCGGGTCGGATACGCCGGGGTGGGCATCAACCTCGGCACGTCACGCCCGGGACGCACCGCGATCGCCCGTGCACTCGACGACGTTCTCGGCACCGACGGTTACCGCACCACCGCGCAGCGGGTGAGCCGGGAGATCCGCGCGACGGACGCCTTCGACCGCATCGCCGAGGCGCTCGAGGGCCTGGCGGTCCCCCAGCGACCGGGGAGGCCGGCCGAGCGTTCTGGCACCCTGGTGGGGTGACGGTAGAAGCATTCAAATCCGGTATCGACCTCAGCCACGTCGACGCCGACGCCCGCCCGCAAGACGACCTTTTCGGACACGTGAACGGCCGCTGGCTGACCGAATACGAGATGCCCGGCGACCGCGCCACCGACGGCGCCTTCCGGTCGCTGTATGACCGCGCCGAGGAGCACGTCCGCGACCTCATCACCGGAGCCGCTGCGGCGGCGACATCAGGCACCGAGGCGGCGGCGTCGAACGCCGCCCAGGGCACCGACGAACAACGCATCGGCGACCTGTACGCCAGCTTCATGGACGAGCAGGCCGTCGCCGCGCGCGGCGTGCAACCGCTGCTCGACGAGTTGGCGACCATCGACGCGGCCGACTCCCCCGACGCGCTGGCACGGGTGCTCGGCGCGTTGCAGCGCACCGGGTCCGGCGGCGGGACGGGCGTCTACGTCGACACCGACTCCAAGGACTCGACCCGCTACCTGCTGCACATGAGCCAGTCCGGCCTGGGGTTGCCCGACGAGTCGTATTACCGCGACGAGCAGCACGCCGAGATCCTCGCCGCCTATCCGCAGCACATCGCGGCGATGTTCGAATTGGTCTACGGCCCAGGCGATCACGACGAGACCGCGGCCCGCATCGTCGCGCTGGAGACCAAACTGGCCGCCGCGCACTGGGACGTCGTCAAGCGACGCGACGCCGATCTCACCTACAACCTGCGCACATTCGCCGACCTGCCGACCGAAGCGCCGGGCTTCGACTGGGCCGGCTGGGTGTCCGAGCTTGGCACCACCCCGGAGAAGGCCGCCGAAGTCGTTGTGCGTCAACCCGATTACCTGACGGCGTTCGCCGCCGAGTGGTCGGGCGGCGATCTCGAGGATTGGAAGCGTTGGCTGCGGTGGCGCGTCATCCACGCCCGCGCCTTCCTGCTGACCGACGACCTCATCGCCGAGGACTTCGCGTTCTACGGCCGCAGGCTCTCGGGCACCGAGCAGATCCGCGACCGGTGGAAGCGCGCCGTGTCGGTGGTGGAGAGCCTGCTGGGCGACGCGGTCGGAAAGCTCTACGTGCAGCGGCATTTCCCGCCGCACGCCAAGGAGCGGATGGACGAGCTCGTCGCCAACATTCGCGAGGCGTACCGCGTCAGCATCAACTCGCTGGACTGGATGACGCCGCAAACGCGGGAGAAGGCGCTGGCCAAGCTCGACAAGTTCACGCCCAAGATCGGTTATCCCAAGAAGTGGCGCGACTATTCGGGGCTGATGATCGACCGCGACGACCTCTACGGCAACTACCGCCGCGGGTACGCGTTCGAGTACGACCGGGAGCTGGGCAAGCTCGGCGGGCCCGTCGACCGCGACGAGTGGTTCATGACGCCGCAGACGGTCAACGCCTACTACAACCCGGGCATGAACGAGATCGTCTTCCCCGCCGCGATCCTGCAGCCGCCGTTCTTCGACGCTGAGGCCGACGACGCCGCCAACTACGGCGGCATCGGTGCGGTGATCGGCCACGAGATCGGACACGGCTTCGACGACCAGGGCGCCAAGTACGACGGTGACGGCAACCTGGTCGACTGGTGGACCGACGAGGACCGCACCGAGTTCGGCGCGCGCACAAAGAAGTTGATCGAGCAGTACGACGAGTTCGTGCCCCGCCAGCTCGAAGGACACCACGGCTCGCCCCATGTCCAAGGCGCGTTCACCGTCGGCGAGAACATCGGCGACCTCGGCGGCCTGTCGATCGCGCTGCTGGCCTACCGGCTGTCACTGAAGGGCGAGCCCGCACCGGTGATCGACGGGCTGACCGGCGAACAGCGCGTCTTCTTCGGCTGGGCCCAGGTGTGGCGGACGAAATCCCGTGACGCCGAAGCCATCCGGCGGCTCGCGATCGACCCGCATTCACCGCCGGAGTTCCGGTGCAACGGCGTCGTCCGCAACATGGATGCGTTCTACGAGGCGTTCGACGTCACCGAGAGCGACGCGCTGTACCTCGAACCGGAACGTCGGGTGCGCATCTGGAACTAGGGATTCGGTGCGCTAACAGTCGCTCAGCGACCGTTAGCGCACCGGAATCGCTCTAGAACATCTGCCAGTCGGACGCGCCGTCCGGCTGGTTGTAGGTTCCGCCGTCGGTGTTCTTGATGACCACGGCGTCGCCGGAGCCGAAGTTGTCGAAGAACCACTTCGCATTGGCCGGGCTGAGGTTGATGCAGCCGTGGCTGACGTTCTCCTCACCCTGCGAACCGACCGACCACGGCGCGCTGTGCACGAAGATGCCCTGGTTGTCGATGCGCACGGCGTCCTTCACCTTGAGCTTGTAGCCCTCGGCCGAGTCGACCGGCACGCCGTAGGTGGAGGAATCCATCACGATCTCGGGGAACTTCTCCAGCACGTAGTACGTGCCGTTCTTGGTGTCGTGGCCGGCCTTGCCCATCGACACCGGGAACGTCTTCTCTAGCTCGCCGTTGCGGTGGATGTACATCTGCTTGGCGCTGTCATCGATGGTCGCGACGAGTTGCTCGGGCACCGTGAAGCTCGACTTGGTGCCGGAGGCGTCGATGTTGACGGTTGTGCCCGCGGGCCAGAAGTCCTGCGGACGCCACCGCACCTGGGTGTCACTGGTCCAGTAGAACCGGCCGGGCACCGGCGGGTTCGACGAGATGTGGATCGCGCTCTCGGCCATCTGGCGGTTGGCGATCGGCCGCTGGAAGTTGATGTAGATCGGCTTGGCGGCGCCGACGATCGAACCGTTGGTCGGGTTGAAGGACGGCGGCGCGAACACCGGAGCGCCGACATACGGCGTCGGATTCTGGCCGGGCGGGGTGCCCTCCGGGATCGGCTGCTGCTGCGCCAGCGGATCGGGCGGCCCAAAGAACGGGTTCGACGACGGCGGCGGAGGAGGCGTCTCGGCCGCGGGGGCCGGCGCGGGCGAGACG
>JBNMQV010000023.1:0-81310 GCA_050205545.1 Mycolicibacterium celeriflavum | reverse complement strand
CGGTCCCACCCTGCACCGGCCCCCTCGGCGAACGTGCCGACTGGTGGTGGTACAACCCCTTCGAACCCCAACCACCACCCAGCGACAACTAGGTTTGTCGTCTGAATACCTTGACCATCAACGGAATTGGCAAGCATAAGGGTGCGGCACAAGAAGAGCAGGCCCGCTGTGGTCTGCGGCTTCTTTGACACCGCCCTACGTGCTCAAGCCCACCAGCTTCTGAATGAAGCGAATCTCGTCGTTGTCGTGCGCGTTGCCGTCCGGATGAATTAGGTCGGAGAACCACGTGTCCGGCAGCGTCGTATAGGGGTCGTTCCACGAGTCCCACGGCAGGTAGGTCTGCGTCTTCCCTGCCACGAATCCCCAGTTGTACGCACCGACGTTGCGCCGCTTGGCAATCGGAAGAATGCCTTCGACGGTGCTACCGAGACTGCGTGCCAGGTACTCGGTGCACAGGATCGGCCTACCCAGCGGGGCGAGTTCGTCGATGCGGTCCTCGAACTCGGACGGGGTGCCGTAGCTGTGGAAGCTGATGACGTCGGAGAGCTCGAGTTGCAGGCTGCAGATCTCGCTGCGGCTACCCGGATCGCGCCAATGCCCCTGCCACACACCGCTTGTCAGCGGTTGAACCGGCTTGACCGCTCGCACCCACTGGAAGACATGTGGCAGAAACGCCGCGACCAGCTTCTGCTTGTCGGGGTGTTCGACCTTGCGGTAATCCTTCGCCGGGTTGTCGGGCTCGTTCCACACGTCCCACCCCAGGACTCGGGGGTCGTTTCGGAACATGCCCACCACGCCGGTGACGTAGCTCTGCAGGACCTTCGTATAGGCCGGATCCTGCAGACGGTGAGCGCCGGGGCTCTGCACCCATCCCGAGTTGTGCACTCCCTTCACCGGCGGACGCTGAGGGCCCGCCTTGGGCAACGGATCCCAGCACGAGTCGAACAGAACGAAGAGCGGCTTGATGTTGTGGCTCGCCGCGATGGAGACGAATTGCTGGAGTCGCTGGCTGAACCCGGCCCGATCGGTCGCCCACAGCTGATCGTGGAGGAACACCCGCATGGTGTTCATCCCGATCCGCCTCGCCACGCTCAACTCGCCGGCGATGCGGCGCGGGTCGTAGGTGGCGGCTTGGAACATCTCGAGCTGATTGACGGCGTTCGAGGTGACATAGTTGGCGCCCAGCAACCAACCCTGCTCCGCGTACCAGGCATTGGCGCGGTCAGCCGACCATCGTCCCGTCTCGGCGGCCGCGACGGGCGGCAGTTTGGTCAGTGCCGCGGCGGCTGCCAGATACAGCGGTAGTTTGAGGGCGGTTCGCCGGCGCACCTTGTGAACATAGTGTTCAGAGGCGAATCCTCAGCCGCCATGTCTCATCCTGCAACGCAACAGGTTTCGAATCGTTATCAACCGAGTGATCGAGATCACCCGACAGCGCCAACGGCCGCTCAGACCGTGAGCCCGTCGGCGACCCGCGGTACTCGCTCCGCTTCGGCGCCGTCGAGCACCATCGCGGCGACCCGGTCCCGGTGCTGCTCGGTGCTGCCCAGCAAAACGGCGTTCGTCGCAGCGCGCTTGTAGTAGAGGTGTGCCTGGTGCTCCCAGGTGAACCCGATGCCGCCGTGCACCTGGATGGTGTCGTTGGCGACGTGGGTCAGGGCACCGGAGCACACCGCCTGCGCGATGCTCGTGGCCAGTGCCGGATCATCGGACCCGTCGGCCAGGGCCCAGATCGCGTGATAGGCAGTCGACCTCGCGTGTTCGACGTCGACGAGCAGGTTCGCCAGCCGATGCTTGACCGCCTGGAACGACCCGATCGGCCTGCCAAACTGCAGCCGCGACTTCGCGTAGTCCACCGACAGATCGAGCAGATGCTGCGCGGCACCCACCTGTTCCACGGCGAGCAGCGCCGCGCCGACCTGCAGCGCATGGTCGATGACCCGAGGAGTTTCCTCGGGTCCCGCGATCAGGCGCGCGGGCGCATCGCTGAACGTCACGTTCGCCTCCGACCGCGTCAGGTCGAGGGTCGCCAACGGCGTCCGCTCCACGCCCTCCGCCGTGCCGTCGACGGCATATAGGGCGACGCCGTCACCGCCGCGCGCGGCCACCAGCAGCACGTCGGCGATACCGCCGTCGACCACCTGAGCGACCGTGCCCGACAACGCATCTCCGGCAGCGGTCACCGAAACTGCGTCCGGATCGAACGCCGCGACCCGGTCCACTACCGCGAAGGCCGCCGTGCGGCGCCCCTCGACGAGGTCACCCAGCAGTTCATCGCGCGCAGGTCCGGACGACGCCGCCACCAGCGCCGGGATCGCCAGGTACACGGTGCCGAACAGCGGCCCGCACGCCAGCCGTGCCCCGAGCTCCTCGATGGCGACCGCCTGATCGATGAGCGTGCCACCCACACCGCCGTCGGCCTCCGGCACCGACAGGCCCAGCACGCCGAGCTCACCGCCCAGCCGTGCCCAGACCTTCGGATCGAACGGCGGGTCGGACTCCATCAGACCCCGAACCGTCTCCTCCGAGAAGTGCTCGGCGCTGAACTTGCGCACCGCGTCGCGTAATTGGCCTTGTTCCTCGGTGAACCTGTACTCAGCCTGATCCGCAAGCTTCTCATCCACGGGGGATCTCCTTCCACGGCATGCCCGCATCGGCACGCAGGTCGCCGGGCAGCCCGAGGATGCGTTCGCCGAGAATGTTGCGCATCACCTCAGACGTTCCGCCTTCGATGGTGTTGGCCCGGCTTCGCAGATAGCGCTGCTGGATGGGCCCCTGCCAGTCGCGTTCACCGGTGCCCGCGCCCTGCTGATAGCCGTGGTACAGAATCCCCTCGGGCCCAAGGAAATCCATACACCACTGGTAGATGTCCTGGTTGAGCTCCGCCCCGACCAGCTTGCCGATCGACCCCTCCGGGCCCGGCCCGCCGACCGTCGCGGCGGCACGTGACCGTTCAGATGTCAGCCGCTGTGCCTCCGAGCGCAGCCACAGTTGCGTCAGCCGGTCCCGCAGCACCGGAGTGTGGCGCTCGGGCCGCGACGCCCACAACCCCGTCGCGTCGGCGATGGTGCCGGCTCCGCGGCGGCTACCACTGCCACCGAGGGCGGTGCGCTCGTTCATCAACGTCGTCATCGCGACGGCCCACCCGTTGTCGACCTCGCCGAGACGGTGCTTGTCCGGGATCCGCGCGTCGCTGAAGTACACCTCGTTGAACTCCGCCTGGCCCGTCATCTGGCGCAGTGGCCGGGTTTCGACGCCCTCGCCGTGCATGTCGATGACGAAGTAGGTCAGGCCCTTGTGCTTGGGCACATCGGGATTCGTGCGCGCGAGCAGCAGTCCCCACCGCGCTCGGTGCGCCAGGCTCGTCCACACCTTCTGGCCGTTGATCACCCACTCGTCACCGTCGCGCACGGCCGATGTCGCCAGCCCCGCGAGGTCCGAGCCGGCTCCTGGCTCCGAGAACAGCTGACACCACAGATCCTCGGTGGTTGCCAACGGCCGCAACCATTTCCGCTGCACGTCCTCGGTCTGGGCGTGCTCGCGGATCGTCGGCGCGGCCATGCCGTAGCCCATCGGGTTGAGCCCCAGCGGCACCGGGCCGCCCGCGCCCTGGAGGATGCGGTCGGCGACGGCCTGCAGGCCACGGGACACCCCGAGCCCGCCGAAGCCCTCGGGGAAGTGCACCCACGTCAGACCGGCGTCGAAACAGGCGCCCAGGAATTCGGGAATGGGCACGCTCTTCGGGTCGTGGTCGGCGACGACCCCGCGCGCCAGCTCGGCGACCCGACCGGCATCAGCGTCATTGCTCATGCAGTCACGATAGGAACTCGGCCTGCGTCGACGAACAGCGGTCCCCCGGATGCGCGGCTAGCCGCGATACTCGGCGACCTTGTCGGCGTACTCGTCGAGCAGCCGAAGCGACTCGTCCCGGGGTTTGGTGGGCAACAGCAGATTCGCCTGTCGGTAACCGAGGTCTTCGAGGGCGCGCCAGTAGTCCGGGTCGATCGGCGTCCCGAACGTCGTCAGCGGCACGTCGTGTCCGGCACCCTCGCGCAACTGATCGATCCGTTTGGACAGCCGCTCCACCGGCAGCGGATTGGAGATCCAGCCGGCGCCGTGCCGGATGATCCGCTTGACCATGGCGTCGGAGTCGCCGCCCACCACGATGGGCGGATGGGGTTTCTGCACCGGCTTCGGGCGCAGATACGACGAGTCGAAGTCGACGAAGCGTCCGTGATACTCGGCGGGTTCGTCGGTCCACAACGCCTTGATCGCCTCGATGCGTTCGTCGAGCAGCGCGCCGCGGGTCTTCGGATCGGTGCCGTGGTGGCGTAACTCCTCGATGTTCCACCCCGCTCCGACACCGAACACAAACCGGCCACCCGAGATCAGGTCGATGCTGGCGGCCTCCTTGGCGGTGATGATCGGATCGCGTTGGATGAGAAGCGCGATGCCGGTGATCAGCTCGATCTTGGAGGTCACCGCCGCGGCCGCGGCCAGTGTCACGAACGGATCCAGCGTCCGGTAGTAGATCTTCGGCAGGTCGCCGCCCATGGGGTACGGGGACTCCCTGCTCGCCGGGATGTGGGTGTGCTCGGCGACCGCCAGCGCGTGAAAGCCCCGCTCCTCGATCGCACGGGCCAGCGTCAGGGTGTCGATCGTGTCGTCGTCGACAAAGGTCGAGATTCCGAATTCCATGCCGCCTCGCTTCCGTCGATGCGCCTGCCAACGCCGGTTCCGGCGCGGCTGTTCCCAGCGCTGTTTCTAGGCCAGCGGTTCACCGTTCTTGGTCAGCACGTGCCACTCGCCGCCGAACATGTCCAGGCCCTGGCCATTGGCGTCCCGATCGATCTTGTCGCCCGCATACCGGTAGAGCGGATAGCCCCGGTAGGTCGCCTGGTCGCCGCCGTCGCGCCGGGGCACGGTCTTGGCGGACGCCACGTCGATGCCGACGCCGCCGGCCGGATCGGAGTCCGCCAACACCGGCAGCCAGGTATCGGCGCACTCCTCGTAGCAGGTGGGTTCCTTCGCCGCGATGTCCTGCGAGAAGACGTACAGCGTCCGGCCACTGCTGTCGACGATGATCTGCCCGAGATCGCCCCGATCGTCGATGCCGAGCGAGACGTCACCGATCGGAGGCTTCCGCTCGATCGACGGCGGCGGGTTGGGGGGCGGGGTGTTCGGCTCCGTACGGGGCGCCGCCAGCGGCGTGCGGGTGCCGGTCGTCGCGGCCGTCGACGTGGTGTTGGTTTCCTTGTTCTCGAGCGCGGCGCACCCGGACACCGCGACGACACCGATCATCAGCATCGACGCGCACGCGGATGCACTTCGTGGCGTGGGCATGATCAATCCATTTCCTCCGACATCGCCGCTCAAACGTATCGGGGCTGCGGCTCGTTCAGAAAAGGTCCGGCGTAGCACCGGGGGAATATTCGGACCGGCACGGGGTTTCAGCCTCCATGACAAACACACTCGCGGGCAAGACCGCCCTCGTCACCGGCGCATCCGCTGGAATCGGCTACGCCATCGCTACCCAGCTCGCCGCCCAGGGCGTTGAGGTCGTCGTGCACGGCCGCAACGCCGAACGCGGCGCGAAAACCGTGCAGGACATCGAGAATGCGGGCGGCGAGGCGCGTTTCGTCGCCGCCGACCTCTCAGACGCCGACGACGTACGGCGGCTCGCCGACGAAGCGGGTGACGTCGACATTCTGGTGAACAACGCGGGCATCTACCGCTTCGGCGCCACCTTCGAGACCACCGACGCCGACTTCGACGACCACATCGCCACCAACCTGCGCGCGCCGTATCTGCTCGTGCAGAAGCTGGTGCCGGGGATGATCGAGCGCGGCGGCGGCGCGGTGGTCAACGTGACCACGACCGCCGCGACCCGGCCTGCGGCGGGTGCCGGCATCTATGGCGCCAGCAAGGCGGGGCTCGACCTGTTCACCAAGCTGTGGGCCGACGAGTTCGGTGGCCAGGGTGTGCGCGTCAACGCTGTCTCCCCCGGCCCGACGCGCACCGACGGCTCGGCCGACCTCGGCGTCGAGATCGTCGACGGGCTAGGCCGCACAACGGCTTTGGGACGCACCGCCGGCCCCGACGAGATCGCCAGTGTCGTGGCATTCGCCGCCTCCCCGGCCGCGGGCTATGTCAACGGAGCGATCCTGGCCGTCGACGGCGGCGCTCCCGCCGTCCGCCCGGTCGCCTGATTCGCGCGCAGCTCACTGACCGGCGTTGCGCACCAGGTCGACGACGTACTGGTTGACGAAGTCACCGGCGGGCGGATCGCCCTTGCCGCATGTCCCGTCGGACTCGCCCGGCCGCTTCACCCACAGGTAGGCGTCCGCGTGCGGGCCCGCCGTGGCCGTGGTGGGCGGGACGCCCAGGGCCCGGCCGCTGGGGTTGCACCACGCGAGATCACCCTCGGCTGGCCCGTTGCCGTTGCGGGACGTGTCGATCACGTAGTTCTTACCGTTCGTCAGGCCCGATATCGCCTCGCCGTAACCGATTTCGTCTTCGGTGGTGAAGAAGTTCGCGACGTTGAGGCTGAACCCCCGCGCGCGCTCGACACCGGCCTGATTGAGCCGCGACGCCATCTCCTCGGCGCTGTGCCAGTGCAAGTGACCGGCGTCGACGTACACCGCGGTCGTCGGGTTGCGGGTGAGCGAGTCGACGGCGTAGCGGATCAGGTCGAAGCGTTCCTGGCGCTGGTCTCCCGACAGGCAGTCGGCCATGGCCAGCGCGTCGGGCTCGAGAACGACCGCCGCGGGCACCGGGCCGATGTCGGCGGCGATGCCGTCGATCCACTGACGGTATGCCTCACCGGAACCGTGCCCGCCCGCGGCGAAGCTTCCGCAGTCGCGGTGCGGGATGCCGTAGATGGCGAACACCGGCAGGGCACCGGCGGCCTGCGCGTCGTTCGCGTACTTGGCCACCGTCGATGCCGACGAGCCCGGCACCAGCCAGTAGGCCTGCGGGGTGTTGGCGACGGTCGTCAGTTCGGGGCTGGGCGGGTCCGCCGCCTGAGCGGCACGTATCGCCTTCGACGTGGGGTTGACGTAGAAGGGCTTGCCCGCGAGTGGATTGCCCTCGCTCGTCAGCCGGATCGTCGGAGCCGGGCCCGTGGACAGCGGGTCGGCCAGGAGACCTGCGGAGGCGACGACCGCCATGGTCAGGACGGGCGCGGTCAGTCGCGCGGCAATACGAGCGGGTGAGAGTTTCACCTCAGGGAAATTAATGGCTCGGGTCGACGCCCGCTAATCCGGCCCGCTCAACCGGTCCCTTCGGCGTGCGGTCGATGCTCGGCGGGGGTGCGCGGTTCCCGCGGGTTACTGTGCTTTGGTCGGCTTACGGACAAACCGGCAGAAAAGTTGAGCAGATCTATGACCGCAGCACCAGAGACGTCGGCGATCGAGGCACGGGTCGGCCACTGGTACCAGATGGACGACAGCTACCTGGTCGGTCGCGAGAAGGTCCGCGAGTACGCCCGTGCGGTGCAGGACTACCACCCCGCGCACTGGGACGTCGCCGCCGCCGCTGAGCTGGGCTATTCGGGTCTGGTCGCGCCGCTGACGTTCACGTCCGCTCCCGGCATGTCATGCAACCGGCGCATGTTCGAGCAGGTGGTCGTCGGCTACGACACTTACCTGCAGACCGAGGAGGTCTTCGAGCAGCATCGCCCGATCGTTGCCGGCGACGAACTTGAGGTCGACGTCGAACTGACGTCGGTGCGCAGGATCGCGGGGCGGGACATGATCACCGTCACCAACACCTTCACCGACACGTCAGGGGAGCGCGTACATACCTTGCACACGACCGTCGTCGGTGTCACTGCCGAGGACCTCGATCCCGCGATCAAGACGGCCGTGCACAACAAGATGATGCACGACGTGGACATCCTCGCGGTGAGCGAGGCCGATGGCCGGTACGAGAAGACCGTTCGGCCCGAGGGCGAGGTCCGGATTTCCGAGGGTGGCCTGACTCGCACACCGGGGACGCCGTCGTTCGACGAGGTGAAGGTCGGCGACGAGCTGCCGGTACGCCACACGCGGTTGTCCCGCGGCGATCTGGTCAATTACGCCGGCGTCGCGGGTGATGCCAATCCGATCCACTGGGACGAGGACATCGCCAAGCTGGCCGGGCTTCCAGACGTGATCGCACACGGCATGCTCACCATGGGCCTGGGCGCCGGGTTCGTCTCTGCCTGGTCCGGCGACCCGGGTGCCGTGACCCGCTACGCCGTGCGGCTGTCCGCGCCCGCGATCGTGTCGGCCGAGGAGGGCGCCGACATCGAGTTCAGCGGCAGGGTCAAGTCGCTGGATCCCGAGACCCGCTCGGGCGTCGTCGTGGTGGCGGCGAAGTCGGCAGGCAAGAAGATCTTCGGCCTGGCGACGATGAACATTCGCTTCCGCTGACGCGGCGGCTACGCGTCGCGGCGTAGCGGTGCGCGCAAGCCGAGCGTGCGGCGGCCGGCCGCGATGAGCTTCTCGCGCAGCGTCGCCTCGTCGATGTCGCCGTAGTCCTGGCCGGCGGCCGCGGCGATTCCGGACATGACGACCGCGGCCTTCACCCGGCCCCCGGGTCCGGGCTCGACGTCGGCGAGCAGTGCCATCTGGCGTTCGATGACCGCGCCCCAGTCGGGGCGGGCCCGCAGCAGTGCGACGACGCCCGGGTCGCCGGTGAGCAACGGCAGAAGTTCACGGTTCGAGGCCGCGATCGCGGCGTAGCCGGCGAGCATGCGGTCGGCGCGCGCGCGGGCGCCCCGGTGCGCCTCGGCGGCATCGACGAGCGCGGCCACTTCGGTTATCAGCGGTTCCATCACGGCGGCCAACAGTTCGTCGCGGGTGCGGAAGTGGTGATAGATCGCCGACTTGGTCAGCCCGAGTTCGTCGGAGATCATCTGCAGCGACGTGCCCGCGACGCTGTGCCGTTTGAACAGCTCGATCGCTACGTCGATGAGGCGCTGCCGAGTCGGACTGCCCGCCTCCGTCGCGGAGTCACTCACAGACCAACCGTACAGGAAACTGCTGTACGGTTGGTCAGTAAGCAGCTGTACGAATGGTCAGGGAATCGGGAGAGCCATGTCGTTTGACTTCGACCAAAAGGACCGCCGGGCATTCGACCTGACCGGCAAGGTCGTCGTCGTGGTGGGGGCCGGACAGAGCCCCGGTCCGGGCATGGGCAACGGCCGCGCCATCTCCATCCTGGCCGCTCGCCACGGCGCGGAGGTCGTGGCGGTCGATCTGAATCCGGCGGCGGTCAAGGAGACGGTCGAGATGATCGCCGCCGAAGGCGGCAGCGCGTACGCCGTCGAGGCCGATGTCGCCGACAAGGACGACTGCCAACGCATATTCGACACGGCGATGGCGACCAGCGGCCGCGTGGACGGCATGGTCTACAGCGTGGCCACCAATCCGCCGTTCGACTTCGAAACGAATTCGATGACCGTGGAGAACTTCAACTACGGCATCAACGTCAACATGCTCGGCTGCTACCACTGCAATCTCTTTGCCGCCCAATGTATGGAGCGCAATCCGGGCGACACCACCGGAAGCATCGTCAACATCTCCTCGATCGCCAGTGTCAAGAACGAGATCGGCCTGAACATCGGTGTCATGCCCTACGCCCTCGGCAAGTGCGGCCTGAACCAGATCACCGAACTGGCGGCCGTGCAGTTCGCCGAGGCCGGGATCCGCGTCAACACCCTGATGCTCGGACCCATCAATTCCGTTCTGGCGAACCGGGATTCGCAGTCACTCTTCGGACTCGACGCCGACGAGGCGACTGAACGGCACAACGAGGTCGTCAAGCTCAAGATGGGCCGCGCCACCGTGTGGGAGTCCGCGTACGCGGCGCTCTACCTGCTGGCCGACGAGTCCCGGTTCATGACCGGCCAGCAGATCCGGCTCGACGGCGGAGCCACCCTGGTGCGGTGACCCGCCCGCACCGCCCGGTCAGCAGAGCCGCAGGTTGGCGCGGCTGACGATGTCCATCGCCGCGCCGGTCGAGATGTCGAGATCGGAGCTGATCCTCTTGACCGCATCCGGCGCCAGCACGCCGGCGGTGATGGCGGCGCAGGCCTGCTGTCCCGCCCTGAGCAACTCCTCGGCGGTCAGGAACGTGTAACGGGGTTGCAGGTCGCGCAGGTACTCGTCTTCGGTCGCTCCCGCGGGCGCCGCCAGCACGACTCCCAAGGTCGCGAACGCGGCTCCAAGACGCACGATGGGAAGCATTTCGAACCTCCATCGGATCGGCTCCATCGACGGATCCCACTCGTCAGGCAGGTCGATGGTAAGCCCGCGCCAATTCGCCCGAGGCGCTTTCAGCAAACATCGCTCAACGCCACGGCGGCCCTGCGAAGTCCGTCAGGCGAGGACCACGCGGTCCCACACTCGGTGCTGGCCGAGCGCGTTGAGAAGCGACTGCGCGAGATCCGCGGCGCCCGAACCGGAGAACACTCCCGCCCCGTCGGTCAGAACCGCGGCGGTCGCCGCAAGATCGTTGCCCTGCGGCAACACGGCGATCGCCTTGTGGTGGCGGAACACCTCGTCGACGATGGTCTTCGCCTTGGCGTTGGTCGGCGATCCCGCGATGAGTATCGCGTCGAACTCGATCGACCGGGCCGTCGCATAGGTGCGTGAGATCGGCACGGCACCGCCGTCATGCTCGAGGGTGCCCCCGTGCGTGGCGACGACGAACGGCACGTTCTTGGCATTCGCGATCGCCGTGACGGCGGCCGCCACGTCGGCGACATCGGAGTCCGGCCCGGTGAGGATCCCGATCTGGCGGCCCTCGACCGGCCATTCCTCACCGACCTGTGCCACCGCGGGGCTGAGCACCTCGGGATCGACCGGGGCCGTGGTGGGAGCGGGCGCCTCGAGACCCAATCCCGCGGCGACGGTCGCGCACAGTTCGGCGTCGATGTTGGCCAGCGCGACGAGCTGGCGTTCCTTGATCGCCTGTTCGTAGCACTTGCCCAATTCGAAGGTGTAGGCCTCCGCGACGTGCTCCTGTTCGATCGGGCTCAGGCTGCGGTAGAACATGGTCACCTGGCTGAAATGGTCGTCGTAGGTGGCCGGAGCGTCACGGCGTTTCGTCGACTCCGGAACGACGGTCGGCACCTCGATGAACGCGCCGCTGTCGGCACCCGCGAGGAACGGGCAACCCCCGTCGAGGGAGTTCGGTTTATACGGTGCGACGCCGGGGTGGACGCCCGACTGGTGGAACCCGTCGCGGAACATGTCGTTGACGGGTGCGTGCGGCCGGTTGATCGGAATATGGCTGAAGTTCGGTCCCGCCAGCCTGGTGATCTGCGTGTCGAGATACGAGAAGAGCCGCGCTTGCAGCAGCGGGTCGTCGGTGATGTCGATGCCGCGCACCAGATGTCCTGGGTGGAATGCGACCTGCTCGGTCTCGGCGAAGAAGTTGGTGACGTTGCGGTTGAGCTGAAGCGTTCCGATGACCTTCACCGGGGCCAGTTCCTCCGGGACGATCTTCGTGGGGTCGAGCAGGTCGATGCCCTCGAACATCTGCTCAGGGGTGTCCGGGAACACCTGCACGCCGAGATCCCACTCGGGGAAGACGCCTTTCTCGATCGCATCGGCGAGGTCACGCCGATGGAAATCGGGGTCGACACCGGCGGTGATCTGCGCCTCTTCCCAGACCTGGGAATGCACGCCGAGTCGCGGCTTCCAGTGGAACTTCACCAGCGACGTCGATCCGTCCGGTCCGGACAACCGGAACGTGTGCACGCCGAACCCCTCCATCGTCCGGTATGAGCGCGGGATGCCGCGGTCGGACATGTTCCACATGGTGTGCGCCTGGGCTTCGGTGTGCAGCGACACGAAATCCCAGAAGGTGTCGTGTGCGCTCTGCGCCTGCGGTATCTCACGGTCGGGATGCGGTTTGGCGGCATGCACGACGTCGGGGAACTTGATGCCGTCCTGGATGAAGAACACGGGAATGTTGTTGCCGACGAGGTCGAACGTGCCTTCCTGCGTATAGAACTTCGTGGCGAATCCGCGGGTGTCGCGCACCGTGTCGGCCGAACCGCGAGAGCCGAGCACCGTGGAGAAGCGGACGAACACGTCGGTCTCTTCACCGGACTTCAAGAACTGCGCCTTGCAGATCTTCTCGGCGGCCCCGTTGGCGCGGAACACACCGTGCGCGCCCGCACCCCGAGCGTGCACCACCCGCTCCGGAATCCGTTCGTGGTCGAAGTGCGTGATCTTCTCGCGAAGATGATGGTCCTGCAACAGGGTGGGTCCGCGCTCCCCGGCCTTGAGGGAATGGTCGGTGTCGTACAACCGCGCGCCCTGAGCGGTGGTGAGGTACGCCCCCTGCTGTCCACGCGCGGTCAGCGGACCCTCGGCGACCGAACCTGTCGCCGTACGCAATTCGGGCGCGACCTGATCGGGCTTGGGCGGCAGCGGTTCGCGCGGGGCGGTCGGCTCGTCGATCGACGGCGCTTCCGGCCCGGGCGCACCGGGGATGTACGAAGGGTTGGGCTGCTCGGCCTGGCCTGCGCGCTTCAACTCCTCGTTGCCGATCAGCGCACCGGCCGCCTCTTTTGCCTTGCCCTTGGCCTCCTCGACCATCCCCTTGACTGCTTCCTTCGGTGCGCGGTCGTCGGCCATCAAGCTCTCCTTTTCGTGGCTGTTCCGGGTTTCCAGCGCCGTCCCCGGCGCGTGACCCTCGCCGCGCCGGGTTCCCTTACGGCGCCAGTCGAAACCTGCGGCCACCAACCCGCGGGTGGACGGGTATGCCTACGAGCCCGGCAATGCGCTAGACGACCTGCCCGCCCTCGGAATCGAGCAGCGTCCGCACGTCGCTGCGCGTTCCGTACGGGCGCAGCATCCGGCTCGCCGGCCGCGGACGCACATTCAGCGGCCACCAGAACCAGCGTCCGAGCAGCGCGGCGATCGACGGCGTCATGAAGGACCGCACGATCAAGGTGTCGAACAGCAGTCCCATACCGATCGTCGTGCCGATCTGGCCGAGCACCACTAGGTCGCTGAAGATGAACGACGACATCGTCGCGGCAAAGACGAGCCCCGCTGCGGTGACCACGCTGCCGGTGCCGGCCATCGCGCGGATGATGCCGGTGTTGAGTCCCGCGCCGACCTCCTCCTTGAACCGCGAGATCAACAACAGGTTGTAGTCGGCTCCCACGGCCAGTAGCAGGATGACGGCCAGCGCCAGCACGATCCAGTACAGCTGGATCCCGAAGATGTACTGCCACACCAGAACCGACAGACCGAACGACGCGCCCAGCGACAGCGCGACGGTGCCCACGATCACGACCGCGGCGACCAGGCTGCGGGTTATGAACATCATGATCAGCAGGATGAGCGCCATCGCGGCCGCCGCGACGATCAACAGGTCGTACTTCGCGCCGTCCTGGATGTCCTTGTAGGTCGACGCCGTCCCCGCGACGTAGATCTTGGCGTCCGACAGCGGAGTGGCCTTGATCGCGTCGAACGCCGATTCCTTGATCGCGTCGATATGCGAAATCCCCTCGGGTGTCGCGGGATTCCCGGCATGCGTGATGATCATGCGCGAGGCCTTGCCGTCGGGTGAGAGGAACAGCTTCAGACCGCGTTTGAAGTCGGGATTGTCGAATGCCTCCGGCGGCAGATAGAACGTGTCATCGTTCTTGGCCAGATCGAACGCCTGCCCCATCGCCGTCGAGTTCTTCAGCGCCTCGTCACTCTGGGCGTTGATGCCCGTGGTGGTCGCATAGTTCGACAAGGTGAGGTCGCGGTTGCGCTCCTGGATGGCGATCTGCGGAGGCAGCAACGCCAGCAACTGCGGCTGCAGGGCGTCGAGCTTGTCCAGGCTCGCCGTGATGGTGCTGAACTGGTCGGCGAGCAGGGCGATCCCGTCCAGGGAGTCGAACACCGAACGCAGCGCCGAGCACATCGGGATGTCGAAACAGTGCGGCTCCCAGTAGAAGTAGTTGCGTATCGGCCGGAACTGGTCGTCGAAGTTGGCCAGCTTGTCCCGCAGATCCTCCACGATCGCGACCGTGTCGTGGAACGCCTGCGTCTGCTCGTGCGTCGCGGCCGCGCTCGCCTCCTGCAGCGCCACCTGCTGTTTGAGAATCTCGATGGTGTTGCTGATCTCGTTCGCCTGCTTGAGCAGGTCGGCCCCGCGCGCCTGTTGGTAGCTCAGGTTCATGATCTGGCTGGCGCTCTGCGCGCTGATCTGAAAGGGAATGGAGCTGTGGCTGATCGGCGTTCCGAGCGGCCTGGTTATCGACTGCACGAGGTTGACACCCCTGGTGTGCAGCACCGATTTGGCGATGCGCTCCAAGATGAGCATGTCGGCGGGATTGCGCATGTCGTGGTCGGTCTCGACCATCAGCAGTTCGGGGTTGAGGCGCGCCTCGGAGAAGTGCCGCTCGGCTGCGGTGTAGCCCTCGACCGCGGGGGCGGATGCCGGTAGGTACGGCCGGGCGTCGTAGCTGGTCTTGTATCCCGGCAGCGCGACGAGGCCGACCAGCGCCAGCAACATCGCGACAGCGAGGATCGGGCCCGGCCAGCGCACGATCGATGTGCCGATGCGGCGCCAACCACGCACGCGCGTCGCCCTTTTCGGTTCCATGAGGCCGAACCGCGTCGCGATGAGAAGGACCGACGGCCCCAGGGTGATCGCGGCGGTCAACGTCACGAGCACACCGATGGCCGCGGGAACGCCGAGGCTCTGGAAGTACGGCAACCGGGTGAAGGCGAGACAGGCCACCGCACCCGCGATAGTCAAACCCGACCCGATGATGACGTGGATGGTCCCGCGATACATGTCGTAGAACGCGGTGACCCGGTCCATGCCCTTGTTGCGGGCCTCGTGGTAGCGACCGACGACGAAGATGGCGTAGTCGGTCCCGGCCGCAATCGCCAACAGCGTCAAGAGGTTTGTCGCATACGTCGTCAGACCGATGAGCCCGGAGTCCGCGAGCACGGCGACGACGCCGCGGGCTGCGGCGAGTTCGACGAACACCGTGACGAGCATGATGAGCGTGGTGAGGATCGACCGGTAGACGATCAGCAGCATTACCGCGATGACGAGGAAGGTGATGGCGGTGACCTTGTGGGTGCCCTCGCTGCCCACCTCGAAGTTGTCGGTGATCAGCGGTGCCGCACCGGTCACGTAGACCCGCAACCCTGGCGGCGGGGGCGTGTTGTCGACGATGTCGCGCACCGCGTCGACGGATTCGTTTGCCAGCGCTTCGCCTTGGTTTCCCCTGAGGTACAGCTGAACCAGGGCGGCCTTGCCGTCCTTGCTCTGAGAGCCGCCGGCCGTCAACGGATCTCCCCAGAAGTCCTGGATGTGCTCGACATGCTTGGTGTCGGCGGCCAGCCGGCGCACCAGTCCGTCGTAGTACTCGTGCGCCTCGGCGCCCAGGGGCTGGTCACTCTCGAGCACGATCATCGCGGCGCTGTCGGAGTCGAACTCGTCGAAGACCTGCCCGATGTGGCGCATCGCCATGATCGACGGCGAGTCGGCGGCGTTCAGCGACACCGACCGCTCCGCGCCCACCACTTCGAGTTGGGGACCGACGACGTTGGTGATCGCGGCCACCGCGAGCCAGATCAGCAGGATGGGCAGTGCCAGGCGACGGATGAGGCGCGCGGGTCGCGAACCCGTGACCGCGGTGTCGGCGCGGTGCACCCCCTCGTCGGCGCGTGGCGCGCTCATGCGGTCTTGTCCAGACACGAGATGTACCCGTTCACGTTGTCGGTGGACCTTTCGTCCGTGACCACTCCGTTGACGGTGATGCGGCACCCGATTGTCGATCCGTCACCTTGTGCACGCAGGTCGACGAAGAGGGTCGGCTCGTCGGTGACCAGCTCGTGCGACCACGGAAGGGTCGCGTCGTCGACGCGTTGGGGTTGGGCGTCGATGTCGAGGAAGTTGATCGTGGCGACGGAACCCGGCGTGCCGAAGACCTCGAGCAGAACGCGTTTGGGGTTGAAGCCGGTGTTGTCGAGGGCCTCGGCGCCGGTCCTGGACACGACGTTGTTGGACCCGAAGATGCCGTGGAGCCGGTAGATGCTGAACGCGACGATCGCCACGACGACGATCGCGACCACGGCCGTCCACCGCCGGCGCACGAGTCTTCCCACCGAAAAACCGCTCACCGGCGCCCCTTTCGACGGCTGCCACGATCCGGCCCCGGGAATGCCGACTCGGCGAAAAGGAGGCCAAATCGAAACGGTACGGTACCGTACTGCCCGTCGCAACCGCTAACCTCGAAGCACTCGTGGTAGCGCCCGCGTAAATATCGGGGAGGATGGGCGGTGAGGAGTGAGCCAGGTGTCCAAATCCGGTAGCGAGTCGGCTGAATCGCCGCGGTGGACTCCGCGCGAGGCCGAGTTGCTGGCCATCACCCTGCGACTGCTGCAGCAACACGGCTATGACCGGCTGTCGGTGGAAGCCGTTGCCACACAGGCGAAAGCGAGTAAGGCCACCGTCTACCGGCGGTGGCCGTCGAAGGCGGACCTGGTGCTCGCGGCGTTCATCGAGGGCACCCGCTCGGCCCTCGTCGCGCCGAACACCGGTTCGCTGCGCGACGACCTGCTCGCGCTGGGGGAGACGGTGTGCCGGCAGGCGTGCGAACATGGCCGGACGATGCGCGCCGTCCTCAACGAGATGTCGCACAATCCCCGCCTCAGCGAGGCCATGCAGCACGAGTTCGTCAACCGGCGCAAGCTCGTGATCTTCCAGGTCCTCAATGACGCGGCCGAGCGTGGCGAGATCGATGCGTCGAAGATCAACGAGGAGCTCTACGACCTGCTGCCCGGTTATCTGGTGTTCCGTGCGCTGATCTCCGGCCGGCCGCCGACCGAGGACACGGTTCGCATCCTGATCGACGAGGTCCTACTGCCGAGCCTCGAGTAGCGGTTCTCGCCACCGCCGCGGGCGTGTCTCGCTTAGCCTCCCTGTGAGCGCGCCACTCGACCGCGGGACCGGGAGGACATTCGTGAGCACCTACCTGCCGGATCGTGCCGTGGAGAGCAGGACGCTGACCAAAGTCACCTGGCGCCTGATCCCCTTCCTTTTCCTGCTCTACATCGTCAACTACCTCGACCGGGTCAACATCGCGTTCGCCGGGCCCAATGGCATGAACGACGAGCTCGGGATGAGCGCGAAGATGTTCGGCTTCGCCTCGGGGATCTTCTTCCTCGGCTATCTGCTGCTCGAGGTGCCCAGCAACATCGCGCTGCACAGGTTCGGCGGCAGGCGCTGGCTCGCGCGGATCATGGTCAGCTGGGGAATCATCAGCGCCGCAATCGCTTTCGTACCCAATGCGGAGATGTTGGTCGTCCTGCGGTTCCTGCTCGGCGTGGCCGAGGCCGGTTTCTTCCCCGGCGTCATCCTCTACCTCACCTTCTGGTTCCCCGAAAAGCAGCGGTCGCGGGCGGTCTCGCTGTTCATGGTCGCCGTACCCGTGTCGACCGCGGTCGGGGCGACGATCTCGTCGCTGATCATCGAGTGGGGGCACGGGGCCTTCGGGCTCGCCGGCTGGCGCTTCATGTTCCTGGTCGAGGGGCTGCCCGCCGTCGCCCTCGGGGTGATCTGCTGGTTCTACCTCACCGACCGTCCCGGCTCAGCCGGCTGGCTGCACATCGATGAGAAGCGCTGGCTGGAAACGACTTTGAACGACGAGCGGACGGTAGCGGAGCGCGGCGGCCACTGGCCGTTGAAGAAGGCGCTGACCCATCCGCGGATCCTGGCCCTGGCGTTCATCTACTTCGGGATCACCTACGGCCTCTACGCGGTCGGCTTCTTCCTGCCCACCATCGTCGCGGGGTTCCAAGAGGAGTACGGGGTCCATCTCGACGTCATCCAACGGGGACTGGTCACGGCGATCCCGTATGCGGTGGCCGCGATCGTCATGGTGCCGTGGGCGTGGCACTCGGACCGGACCGGTGAACGCGTCTGGCACGTCGCGATTCCCGCGATCGTCGGCGGTGTCTCCATTCCGGCGGCCTTGTACATGACCGACGTCTACCTGGCGATGCTGGCCGTCACGCTGTGCACCTGTGCGGTCATGTGCGCGCTGCCCGTGTTCTGGTCTCTGCCATCGGCTTTCCTCACCGGAGCGGCCGCCGCAGGCGGTATCGCGCTGATCAACTCGCTCGGCAACCTGAGCGGATTCGGCGGGCCGTACATCACCGGATGGCTGACCGACCTGACCGGCAACAGCAGGATCGCGCTGTGGGTGGTCGGCACGCTGTCGCTGGCCGCCGCCGCCCTCGTCGTCGCCCTGGGCAGCAAGCCGCGCCCCGTCGACGACCGGTGATCAGTCCGGCGGCAGGCCGGCGAGCACCCCGTCGATGATCTCGGCCGCCGTCTGTGCGGCACGGCCGACGTCACCCGCGGCGATATTGTCAAGCAGCACACCGTGATCGACGACTTCCACGGACGCGTCCTGGCCGCTGGCGACGCTCGCCACGATGGCCTCCATCAGCCCCCGATACAGCTCGATCAGCGTGGCGTTGTGTGAGCTGCGCACCACCGCGAGGTGGAAGTCGGCGTCGGCGCGGGCGAACTCGTCGGTGTCGCCGTCGGCCAGACAGGCGTCCCGGCGGGCCAACAGGGCGCGCAGTTCGGTCAGGTCGTCGTCGGTTCGGCGGGCAGCGGCACCCCTGGCGCCCTCGACCTCGAGCGCGCGCCGGACCTGGAGCACGTCGCGCCACTCGGCACCGCAGAGCCGACGCAGCGCACCCGACACCTCGCTGGTGGCCCGGACGTAGGTGCCGTCGCCCTGGCGCACCTCGAGGATGCCGGCGTGGGCCAGTGCCCGAACCGCCTCGCGCACGGTGTTGCGGCCGACGCCGAGGGATTCGACCAACGCGGTCTCGTTGGGGATGCGCTGGCCGACCGCCCACTCGCCGCGGGCGACCGACGCCCGCAACTGCTCGATGACCTGGTCGACGAGGCCCGACCGCCGCGCGGTGACCAACGGCACAGAGACATCCTTTCAACCAATCATGGGATGTATGGCAGATTAGCAGGATGCGCGTCGGTCAGCGGGACGAACAACGGGAACTGGGGCCGACGCATCCGACCACCGCTGAGTTCGACGGCGCGCTCCCGATCGTCGCGGGCGGTGCGCTGCTCGCGGTGGCCGTCGTCCTGACCGCCCTCAACCTGCGGCCGGCCGTCACCAGCGTCGCCCCGTTGCTCGGCGAGATGCGCACCGACCTCGGGGTCTCGGCGACGTGGGCCGGCTTACTCACGACGCTGCCCACGGTGTGTTTCGCGGTCGCGGGGCTCACCGCGCCCCGCCTCGCCGCCCGCATCGGGCTCGGGCGCACCATCTCGGCCGCACTGATCGCGATCACCGTCGGACTGGTCGCGCGCACCGTCGGTGGTCCGTACACCGTGATCGCGGCGACCCTGATCGCGTGCGCGGGCATCGCATTGGCCAACGTGTTGATCCCCGTCGTGATCAAGGGCTCCTTCCCCGCCCGGGTCGGCCTGATGACCGGGATCTACACCGCCGCGCTGCAGGGCGGCGGCGCGCTGGGGTCGGCGGTGACGCCCGGCCTGGAAGACCCGCTCGGCGGGTGGCGGGCGGCGCTGGCCGCGTGGGCGGCGGTGTCCTTCGTCGCACTGGCGGCATGGCTGCCCACGTCGCGGCGGCACGGAGCCACGTGGGCGGCGCACACCACGCCCGTCGGTGGGCGACGCTCGCTGCTGCGGAACCGGTTGGCGTGGACGGTGACCCTGTTCTTCGGCTGCCAGTCGCTGATGGCCTACATCGTGATGGGTTGGCTACCACAGGTATTCATCGACAACGGGGTCGACAAGACGCAGGCGGGCCTGCTCGTCGGGCTCACATCGCTGGTGGGCGTGCCCATCGCGCTGGTGATCGCTCCGCTGGCCGCGCGCAGTCGCGGTCAGAGCGCGTGGATCGTCGGCCTCGGCGTGGTGGGCCTGTCGGGAGCCGCCGGCCTCACGATCGCCCCTGCCGCGCAACCGCTGCTGTGGAGCGTGCTGATCGGAATCGGCATGGGTGTGTTCGCCCTGGCGCTCTCCGTGATCGCGCTGCGCGCCCGCAACGCCGAGGACACCGCGCAATTGTCGGGGATGGCACAGGGATTCGGCTATCTGATCGCCGGTGTCGGCCCGTTCCTGTTCGGACTGCTGCACGACGTCACGCACGGCTGGACGGTGCCGTGGGTGATGTTCCTGGCCGTGTACGCGGCGCAGATCGTGCTCGGTGCGCTGGCCGGGCGCCCGCGCTACGTCTGATCGCTACCGCTTCAGGGCCGCGTCGAAGAACGCCAGCTCCAGTCGCATCGCGCGCCGGTAGGCCGTCCGCGCCGCGGCGGTGTCGCGGGCGTGCCGGTCGAGCAGCCGCTCCAGCAGGGACGTCACCTCCTCGAACCCCGGGTCGGCATAGGTCTGCACCCACTGCGCGTACGGGCCGGCCTTGTCATCCTCGAGGTCGTCCGCGAGCGTGACCCCGATGTGCGCGTAGAGACGCATGCACGGCGTCATCGCCGCACACACCACACCCACCTCGGCGGTGGCGGCCGTGGCCAGCAGGAACTCGGTGTAGGCCAGCGTCGCCGCGGTGGGTTCGACGCCGGACATGTCGATACCCCACGACGCGGCATAGGACTCGTGCAACCCGAGTTCCTCGCGCACCCCGGCGAGGAGATCGGCGAAGGTCAGCAGCGTGTCCGTATCCGAGCTCCGAGACAGCGCCAGACCGTAAGCGCGAGCGAAGGATTCGAGGAAGAACGCATCCTGAGCGATGTAACCGGCGAACAGCTCGCGGTCCAACGAGCCGTCTCCGATGCCCCGCACGAACGGGTTCGCCAACACATCGGCCACCACGTCGGCGTTCTCCGCCCACAGCTGCGCTGCCAGTGACATGCCACCTCCCACACGATCCACGCGACGCCACGGACTCTAGTCGCGACCCGATCGGCGATGGCCGCCACGGCGGGCCTGTGAGAGTTCGGCGCGGTTGGGTACTCCGTAAGCCATGACAGACAGGGAATCTCGCGGCGGCAAATCGAAAGAGGGCTCTGCCGTCGTGATCTTCGCCCCGCTGCCCGTTCTCACCGTGACGGTCGAGAACCGCTCGGGCGACGCCGACATCCACGTCCACGCAGGGGGTCAGGGCGTCTGGCAGTCCCGCATGATGGTCTCGCTCGGTGTGCCGGTCGTGCTGTGCTCCGCCCTCGGGGGTGAGACGGGCGACGTCCTCTGCCACCTACTGCCGGCGCGCGACATCACCGTGCAGACGGTGCCGGTGAGCGCGCGCAACGGTGCCTACGTGCACGACCGCCGCTCGGGTGAGCGCGAGGTCGTCGCCGAGGCCGGCGGCAGCCCACTCGATCGCCACGAGCTCGACTCGCTCTACGAGGTCACGCTGACCGAAGGCCTGACCCACGGTCGGGTACTGCTCTCGGGCCCGCAGGAAGACGATGTGCTGCCCGCCGACCTGTACCGCCGCCTGTCCACCGACCTCGGCGCCAACGGCTGCAAGGTGGCGGCGGACCTCTCCGGCGAACGGCTCGAGGCCGTGCTCGCCGGCGGGCCGGACCTCATCAAGGTCAGCCACGAAGAACTGCTCCACGACGGCCGCGCGAAGTCCGACGAGGCCAAGGATCTGGTCGCGGCCATGCGCTCCATGCGCGACGAGGGTGCGGGCACGATCATCGTGTCGCGCTCCGGTGACGCGCCGGCCCTGGCCCTGCTCGGCGAGGACGACGGCGGCGATGACGGTGACGTCGTCGAGATCACAATGCCCACACTGGAACCCGCCGATTCTGCGGGCGCCGGGGATTCCATGACGGCGGGCATCGTGGCCGCGCTCGCGAGCGGCCGTCCGCTGCGCGAGGCGTTTCGGATCGGGGCGGCCTGCGGGGCGCTCAACGTCGTGCGCCACGGGCTGGGTACCGGCGGGGCACGCGCGGTGGAGACGCTTGCCGAACGGGTGGAGCTGCGCCCATGGAAATAGCGGTCACGGAACTGGAGGAGGTCGAGGCGTGCCGCGCGCACTGGTGACCAACGACGACGGGATCGACTCCCCCGGCCTGCACGCATTGGCGAGCGCGGCGTTGGAGGCGGGACTCGAGGTGATCGTGGCCGCACCCGCCGAGCAGGCCAGCGGGGCGAGCGCCGCGCTGAGCGCGGTCCGCAAGGACGGCCGCACGGTCGTCGAACCCCGGGAGCTACCCGGCCTTGACGGTGTCGAGGCGTGGGCCGTTCAGGCCCAGCCCGGGCACATCGTCGCCGCGGCGCTCAACGGCTGGTTCGATCCGCGTCCGGATCTCGTCCTGTCCGGAATCAACCACGGCGCCAACGTCGGACGGGCCATCCTGCACTCCGGCACGATCGGCGCGGCGCTCACCGCGAAGATCAGCGACACCCGCGCCCTCGCCGTATCTCTGGACGTCGCACTGCATCCGACGGGCGAGCGGTACTGGAAGACCGCCGCCGGTCTGCTGGCACCGGTGCTGGACCTGTTGCTCGACGCACCCGACGGCACCGTGCTCTCGCTCAACGTTCCCGACCGGCCCGCCGACGAGGTGGGTCCGCTTCGGCATGCGCGGCTGGCCCGCGGCGGCGCGGTGCAGACACGGGTCGAGGAGGTCCGCAACGGCGGAGTGCGGCTGAGCGAGGTCGAGGTGGGCGACGACCCGGAGGCGGGCACCGACAGCGCGCTGCTGGACGCCGGGCATCCGACGCTGACGGAGCTGCGATCGGTCGAGGCGCACGACGGCGACCTCGTGCGCAACTGGCTGGGCGACGGCGCTAAGCCGTGATCCGCAGCTCCTCACCCGGATGTGAGCTGAGAGTGACGACGACCGTGCCGCTGCCGGTCGCGAACGTCGCGTTGGCGTAGCCGATGAAGCCGTAGTGCCCGTCGATCCTCGACACCGCGGTGATGTCGTCGCTGCCCGAGGCGCCGGTGTCGAGGTTTTTCCACGTGGCGGTCACGGTCAGCACGCACGAGCCGTCGTAGATCCCGGCGTCGTAGTTGATGGCCACGCGGACACCGTCGTCCAGGCGGCCGCCGATCTGCACCGGCACCATCTGCGCGTCGGCGCGTACGTTCCCACCGCACGTCGGAGACGGCGACACGGGAACCGGGCCCAGCTGCGCGGACGCGTCGGCGGACGCCGTCGCCGTCCACAGCCAGGGCGCGGTGAGCGCGAGAGCGAAGGCGCCGGCGGCACGGAAGGGGGCCATGCCTCGGTTATCGATGGTGAGCGGGCCCGCGTTAGCCGACGCCTCTCCTCAGGTCCGGTCCGACCACCGGAACACGGCGAGGCACCCGATCAGTCCGACGACGCTCCACGCCGCGAGCACGACGAAGATCCGCCAGTGCTCCCAACTGCCCGCCGGTTCCAGCGCGACCATCTCCGCAGGCAACAGCACCGACCGGAAACCCTGGGCCATCCACTTCACCGGGAACAGCGAGCCGATCGCGAGCATCCACGCAGGCAGGATCATCAGCGGCACATACGTGCCGGAGACGAACTGCAGCGCCACCGAAGGGCCGTTGGTGAGGACGGCGGCGGACACGGCGTTGCTCGCCAGGTTGCTGATGAAGATGCCCAGCAGTGAGCAGCTGACGATGCCCAGTATGGAAACCCACCCGAGCGTGAACCACCCGAACACGTCGGTCGGCAGGCGCAGCCCGAAGACGAACACGCCCACCACCAACAGCAGGACGGCCTCGGCGAAGCTGACCACGGCGACCAACGCGATCTTGCCGATGAAGTACGACGACGCGGTCGCCGGTGTGCCGCGCAGCCGGCGCAGCGCCCCGGTGTCGCGGTCGGCGGCGATGCTGATGCCGAGGTTGACGAACGACGTCGACAGGATGCCGTAGGCGAGCATGCTCGCCGCGATCACCGCACCGGTGCTGGTCTGCTTGTCGGGCAGCTTGGCCGAGAAGATCGAGCCGAGCAGCAGGCAGATCACCGCGGGCATGGTGAACGTCAGGACCATCTGTTCGGGCCTGCGGTAGAACATCTTCAGCTCGGGAACGATCCGCGAGCAGCCGATCCGCACCGCGGACGGGACCGCCCGTTGCGCGACGGCGCGATGGCGCGGTGGGGCGGCGGCGATGTGGTCGATGTCCGTCATGATCGGCCGATCAGATGCAGGTAGGCGTCTTCGAGCGTGGGCCGGGTGATGGTGAGCTGAGTGAGCTCCCTGCCCTCGCGACTGTGGCGACGGACCAGCTCGGTCGGGAAATTCGTTGTCTCGACCCGTAATTCGTCGCCCTCCAGCCATCGCACGGTGGCAGCCGAACTGACGTGCTCGGTCAACCGTCCCGGCGAGTCGACCGCGACCACCCTGCCGCCGGCGATCACAGCGACGCGGTCGGCCAGGGCGGCGGCCTCTTCGAGGTAGTGGGTGGTCAGCAGGACGGTGGTGCCGTCGGCGGCCAGCAGCTTGATGAGTTGCCAGAACTGGCGCCGCGCGTCGGGATCGAAACCCGTTGTGGGCTCGTCGAGAAACAGCAACTCGGGCTTGCCGATGATGCCGAGCGCGACGTCGAGGCGCCGGCGCTGGCCGCCGGAGAGCGTCCGCACCCGCGACCCCGCGACGGTGTCGAGTCCGACGAGTTCGAGTACGTCGTGCGGGGCCCTCGCGATGCTGTAGCAGCTGGTGAACATCTGCAGGGTTTCGCGCGCCGTGAGCATGCCGGCGTCACTGACCTCCTGCAGCACGATGCCGATCCTGGCTCGCCAGGTCCGGCCCGCGGTGCCGGGATCCTCCCCCAGCACGCGCACGTGCCCGGAGTCTCGGGCCCGGTTGCCCTCGAGGATCTCGATGGTCGTGGACTTGCCTGCGCCGTTGGGGCCGAGGATCGCGAAGACCTCGCCGTGGTCGACGTCGAGGTCGAGGCCGTGCACGGCCGGCGTCGTCCCGTAGGCCTTCGAGAGCCCACGCACGTGCACCGCCGTCGAAGCCGCCGCCGTCATGTCACGGCGCCGCCTTCGAGTTCGGCCAGCAGATCCCGCAATTCGGCCTCCGACAGTCCGTCGATCAGCCGGTCCACGTCGACATCCGAAGCCGGTTCCGGATCCGGTTGGGCCGCCGTGGTGCCGCCATGGATCGTGTGCAATTCGTCGAGCACGCGCACCGCCAGCGAGTCGACACTCACACCCTTGAGGATCTCCAGCACCGGAAGGTCGATCGAGAATGTGGTGTTGATCCGGACCCTGAAATCCATCGCCATCATCGAATCCAGGCCGATGTCGTCGAGCATGTCGTCGTTCCCGAAATCGGTGACCGCACAGTCGAAGACCGCGGCGACGAGCCGCTCGACCCTGTCCACGATCACCTCGAGCCGCTCCGACTCCGGTGTCTGCGCGAGCACGTCGAGGACCGCCCCGTCCGAACCACCCTCAGCGCTCGGTGCGGTCGCCGCGTCGAGGTCGGCGAACATCTTCGGCAGGTGTCCGCCGAGGAGCTGGCGCGCGCGGTTCCAGTCGGCACTGATGGCCACGACGGCGGGGATGTCCTGGTTGATCAGGCGGTCCAGGATCAGCGCACCGGCAGCGGGGGTGATCAATTCGATTCCCCGCATGGCGTAGACGTTTTCGAGATTGAGGTCTTCGACCATCCCCACCGACCACGGGCCCCAGCCGATGGTCTGCGCCGGCAGCCCCTGCGCCTGGCGGTGATGTGCGAAGGCGTCGAGGAACGCGTTCGCGGCGGCATAGTTGCCCTGCCCCGGCGAGGCGATCACCGACCCGGCGGAGCCGAACATCACGAAGAAGTCGAGGTCCTGCTCGGCGAACGCGGTGTGCAGCACCCGGGTACCGGTGACCTTCGGGCCCATCACCTTCAGGAAGTCGTCCTCGCCGACGTTGACCAGGAGTTGGTCGTGGACCACGCCCGCGGCGTGAATGACACCGCGGACCGGCCTCCCGCCGCCGCGGTTGTGGTCGGCCAACCACGTCGTCACCTGATCGAGGTCGGTGATGTCGACGCTGACGATGCTCACCTGTGCGCCGAGGCGTTCGACGGCTCGCACGGCGTCGATGCCCGCGTACTGCGGTTCGTCGGGTGACATGTCCGGCCACCGGTCGCGCGGCGGCAGCCCGCTCCGGCTCAGCAGCGTGATGTGGCGCGCGCCGTGTTCGGCGAGGTAGGTGGCGACGGTGCGGCCGAGGGCACCGGTACCGCCGGTGACGACGTAGGTCGCGGTGGGAGAAAGCTTGGTAGGGAACGGTTTCGTGAGGTTGGCGCTGGGGCGCAGCCGCGGGACCAGTGTCACCTCCCCCCGGATCGCCACCTGATCCTCGGCTGTCGGATCGAGGACGTGTCGGCAGACCCGCGAGGCGGTGTCGTCGATGTCGTCGGCGTTCTCGAAGTCGATGTCGACGTCGACGAGTCCTCCCCAGCGCTCGACGAACTCCTGGTGTCCGACGACCCTGCCCAGGCCCCACATCGCGGACTGGTCGACGGCCAGTGGTTCGGTGCCCAAGGCGGGCTGCGCGTTGGCGGTGACGATGTAGAGGCGCGGAACGACGGTGTCGTGCGCCGCGAGCGCTTTGGCCATCCGCAGAACGGTGAGCGTGCCGAGATGGTCGTTCGCTCGTGCGGCGGACGCCGGGGGATCCTGCTCGAGATCCATTGCCCAGCAGTCGATGACGCCGGCGAGTTCACCGTCTTCGGCGAGGTGTCGGTCGAACACCTGGTTCAACTGTTCGGGCGATCGTTCGTCGATCGCATATCCGCCCTCGGTGTCGGTCACCGTGTCGACGGGGCGGTGCGCGACGGTGCGTACCCGCTGGCCGCTGTCGCGCAACCGGTCGGCGAGCGCGGCCCCGAACCCTCTGTCATCGACGAAGACGAGCCACGACGCGGCATCGGCCTGCGGTTCCGCACCGGCGTCGGCCGCGGGGACCCACTGAAGTTCGTAGAGCCCCTTGTTGATCCGCTCGGGGCTCATACGCGTCGAGGCGGTCAGCGATCGCACGGTGAAGCCCTCGAAGACCGCGAGCGGCTCGCCGCGGTGGTCGCAGATCGTGATGTCGTTTTCGATCTCCTCGGCGGTCGCCGACCTGATGGTCAGTCGCACCGCCATATCGCCCTTGGGGGTGTCGTACACGGCGCTGCGGCGGATCCGGGTCGGTAGGAACGGGCTGTTGGCGTCGCCTGCCGAAAGCGGTGCGCCGAACAGGGTTTGGAAGGCGCCGTCGATCAGCGCGGGATGGAACCGGTAGTCGTCGAGGTCGTCGACGATCGGGGCCGGGATGTCCATCGTGGCGACCACCCAACCGTCGCCGGCACTGAGCCCGGTCACGGGACGGAACGCCGCACCGTAGTCGAACCCGATCGCTTCGGTGCGGGCGTAGAACTCGTCGCCGCTGACCGCACTGGCGGGCAACGCCTCGGCCATCACGGTCCGGCCGCGAGCCGACCTCGGCAGGGTGGCGAGTTCGGCGGTCGCGGTGATCGACCACTTGAGTTCGCCGTCGGCCATCGCGGTGAACGCGGCGAATTCGACCGCTCCGGTGTCCTGGTTCAGGGTGGTCCGCAGGATGGGATCGCACGTGTCGTCGAGGATGAGCGCGCGGTGCAGCACGAGATCCTCGACGGCAAAATCGGTTCCGTAGGTTTCCTTGCCCGCCGCCAGCGCCATCTCGATGTACGCCGCGCCGGGCACGACCACGCTGCCCTGCACCCGGTGGTCGGCCAGGAACGGCAGGAGGGCGGTGCTCAGCTCGACTTCCCAGGTCGGATGCACGGCGCTGACCGGTTGGCCGAGCAGCGGGTGCACCGGGCGATAGTGCAGTGATTCGGTCGCTTCCTGGGTTTCGTTCCAGTACCGCCGGGACTGCCACGGGTAGCTCGGCAGCTTGAGCAGCCGCGCTCCTCGGCGGGGGTAGGCCGCCTCCCAGTCGATGTCGTGGCCGTGGTCGTGCAGTGCGCCGAGGCCGACCAGGAACGTGCGCAGATCGTCGTCGTGGCGTCGCTGCATCGGCTGGACGAGGGTCTTCTGCGCGCCGGCGATCTCGTAGATCGACGCGGCCAGCACCGGATGCGGCCCCAGCTCGACGAAATGGGTGTACCCGTCGTCGAGCATGCGGCGGGCCGCGGGCTCGAAAAGCACCGTCGCGCGGGTGTTCTGCCACCAGTAGGCCGCGCCTGACCGGTACCCGTCGAGCCGGTCTCCGGTGACCGTCGAGTAGAGGGGCAGCACCGCCGGTTCCGACGACACGTTGTCGAGCGCAGCGTGCAGGTCCGTCTTGATCGCGTCCATGTAGTGCGTGTGATAAGGCACCTTGCCGGTCAGGAAGCGGTTGAAGACCTCCGCTTCGTCCAGCCCGTGGGCGATGGCGTCGAGCACCTCACCGTCGCCGGCGACGGTCACCGCGGAGGGGCTGTTGATCGCCGCCACCGACACCCGGCGGCCGAACTCGGCGCGGGTCTCGTCGTCGAGCGCGGCCATCAGCTCGTCGGCGTTCAGGCCGACGGCGAGCATGCGGCCCTGACCGCTGGTGCGTTGTTGCAGCCTGCTGCGGTGGTAGATGACCTCGATCGCCTGCTCGAAGCTGAGGAGGCCGGCGAGGTGGTGGGCGGCCACTTCGCCCGCGCTGTGGCCGATCACCGCGTCGGGCCGGATGCCGAACTGCTCGAGTTGCGCGGCGAGGGCGACCTGAATGGCGAAGTTTGCGGGTTGGGCGAACTCGGTCTCGCCCATCCGAGATTCGGGTTCGTCCCGGCGCAGCTCCTCGATCAGCGACCAGTCGGTGTGACGGGCCAGTTCGCGATCGCTTCGCGTGATGCTTTCGGTGAAGGTTGGCAGGACCCCGAGGAGTCCGCGGCACATCCGCCACCATTGCGGCCCCATCCCGGAGCAGACGAACGCCAGCTTGGGCGTCGTCGCCGAGGTGCGGGCCGACGCCAGCTGTCCGCCGTCGGCCAGAGCGCGCAGCTGGTCGCGGGCATCTGCGATGCCGTCGGCGATCATGGTGTGGCGATGACTCAGATGCGAGCGGCGTTGTGACAGCGTGTATCTCAGATCAGGCAACGTGATGGCCGGATCGGAATCCAGAAGGTCGGCCAGCCGGCCCGCCGCGGCCACCAGGGCCTCCTCGCTGCGGGCGGAGATCGGCAACAGCGTGAGCGGGGGTTCTTCGCCCCGCGTGAGGGGCGTCGCGTCGACCGGTCCCGGTGGTTCGGCGAGCACCGCGTGCGCGTTGGTGCCGCCGAACCCGAACGAGTTGACCCCGGCAATGCGTCGCCAGCCAGCGGGGAACGGGCGGCCCGTGCGCGGAACGTCGAGCTTGAGTTCGGCGAACGGGATTTGGCTGCTGGGGTTTTGGAGGTGCAGGTGCGCCGGAATATAGCCGTGCTTGAGGACGAGTGCGGTCTTGATCAGGCCGGCGACGCCGGCGCCCGCCTCGAGGTGGCCGATGTTGGTCTTGACCGAGCCGATCGGCAGCGGATCGGTGCGGTCGGAGGTGAGGGCGGCCGCCAGCGCCCGCGTCTCCACCGGATCGCCGACGGGTGTTCCGGTGCCGTGCGCTTCGACGTAACCGACCTCACCGGCCGCGACGCCCGCGCGGCGGAGCGCGGTGGTGATCGCCGCGGACTGGGCCTCGGCGCGGGGCACGGTGATGCCGTCGGTGCGGCCGTCCTGCGACACGGCTGTGCCGAGGATCTGCGCGTAGATCTCGTCGCCGTCGCGCAACGCGTGCTCGAGCGGTTTGATGACGATGACCGCGCCGCCCTCGGCGCGCGCGTAGCCGTCGGCGGACTGGTCGAAGGCCTTGCAGCGGCCGTCGGGGCTGAGGAATCCGCTCTTGGACTCGGCGATCGCGGTGTTCGGGCCCACCATGATGTTCACGCCGCCTGCCAACGCCAGCGAGCTTTCGCCGTTCCAGATGCTCTGCGCCGCAAGGTGGACCGCGACCAGCGAGCTCGAACACGCGGTGTCGACCGTCATGCTCGGCCCGCGGAAGTCGAAGGCGAACGAGATCCGGTTCGCCAGCATCGTCATCATCATGCCTGCGGCCGAATGCGTCTTGAATTGGTAGCGGCTGCCGCGGCCCTGGTTCTGCAGCAGTTGGTAGTCGAGGGTGAAGCCGCCGATGAACACGCCGACATCGGTTCCGGCCAGCCCGGTCGGCGCGATCCCGCCGTCTTCGAGGGCCTCCCAGGTGGTTTGGAGCATCAGCCGCTGCTGCGGATCGATCGAGTGCGCCTCGCGGGGCGAGATTCCAAAGAACTGCGGGTCGAACTGGTCGATGGTGTCGAGAAAGCCGCCCCGCCGGGTGACCATCTTGCCGACCTTCTTCGGATTGGGGTCGTGGAACCGCTCGGCGTTCCAACGTGACTCGGGAACCTCGCGGGTGGCGTCGACGCCGTCGGTGAGCAGGCGCCAGAAGTCCTCGGCGGATTCGACTCCGCCCGGCAGCCGGCACCCGATGCCGACCACCGCCAACGGCGCGGGCCCGTCCTGATTGTCGATCGTCGTCATACCTGCAACTCACGGATAGCGGTGGAGATCCAGCCGGAACTGACCGGATTGTGCTGCTGTTCATCGCGATACACAGAGCGAAGCTCCCGCAGTAGGGGGTCGCGCTGCCACTCCTGCACCTGTGCCACCGCCGCGTCGTCGTCGAACAGCGTGGACTTGTCGGCGAGCACGGTCTCGACCAACTGGCCCGCCAGTTGCCGCAACAGCAGGCCGTTGGCATCGAACCGGGCGGTGAAGTCGGGCGCGGGTTCCATCATCGCCTCGTGCAGCGTCACCATGAAGTTCAGCGGCGCGTACAGGTCGACGAACCGTACGGGTGATTCGCGGCCTTCCACCGCGGCCCACTCGCGAAAGAACCGCTGTACCCGGTTGCTCAGGGCGATCAGCCCCTCGAGGTGCGGCACCACCGCGGGATCGTCGGCGACGCTGACGAATCTGCCGTTGCGGTAGAGCAATCCGATGAAACCCCAGTAGAACGCGACGTCCCAGATGATCTTGGCCGACATCACCGTCGGCGCGCCCATCAGCGTGTACTGCCGCTCGTACACCGCGAGCCACATCTCGGCCAGGGACCGGTACAGCGAGTCGCTGATACCCGCCCTGGCGGTGACGTCCGAGCCGTCGAGGTCGCGCACGATCATGTCGGTGATGAGGCCGTTGCCGATGGCCACCAGGTCGAGCCCCGACGAGTACAAGGGGTCCAGGAAGATGCCGGCGTCGCCGGTCAGGCACCACCGGGCGGTGGCGTCGAACACCTTCGTGGCGGCGTGGCTGTAGTGCTTCATGACGCGGAAGTCCATGATCAGGTCGTCGTACCGGGCGATGTCGTCGGCGCACTGCGGTTCGTGTTCGCGGATCCACGCCTTGGCCTTGCCCAGAGTGTTGAACTCGTCGAACGGGTGGAAGTCGGGGTCGGCGACGATGCCGACGCTGGTGGCGCCGGAGGCGAGCCGGATGAGCCAGACCCAATAACCCTCGCCCATCAGATGATTCGTCGACAGTGCCCGGTCGCCCTCGACCAGGCGTGCATGCCAGTCGGGATCGTCGCTCCACCGCCCGACGTCGAGTTCGGCCTTGACGCGGAACCAGGCCGCATTGCAGTGGTGGTCGGTGCCCCGCTTGAGATCCAGTTGGCGCGAGAGCGTCCGGTTGCGGCCCGAGGCGTCGACGACCCATCGCGTCGTCGTGCGGATGGACTCCTCGCCGTGCTGGTAGACGACGGTGTTGGCGTCGTCGCCGAACTCCACGGCGCGGACGCGTCCGCGGACGTCGACGATTCCCTCGGCTGCGCACCGGCGCGCGAGCTCGTTCTCGAGCCTGCCACGGTCGATCTGGTAGGTCACCTGGGGTACGAACGAGGAGCTGCCGAGTTCGACCCGGCTCGCGATGTCGGTGTTCCCGTTGTGTGAGAAGAACATCCGCAGCCCCATCTTGCGGACCTGGGCGGTGCTCAAATGGTCGCCCAGGCCGAGGCGTTCCCGCAGATAGTGCGCGGACACCTCGACGGTCGACTCCCCCACCGTGTGGGTGACCTCGGGAACGGGACGGGCGGTCGGCTCGACGATCAGGATCCGCGTTCCCGGGCGCGCGGAACGCAACTCCAACGCCAGGGTCAGGGCCGCGGCGCCGCCGCCGATGATGACCACGTCGTGATCGGTTGCGGCGGAACCGCTGCCGGACAGCTGGTTCCGGATCCTGCGCGCGAGGGCGGCCCGGGCTTGGGGGTCCAGTTCGGAGAGCTTCGATCGCATTCGCATCACCTTCCCTCGGTCGCTGCAACCGGTTCGTCCAGGTCCGCAGGCGGCGGTGAGGCGGTTGCCGGAGTCCGGTGGCGGCCATAGACGTATTCGAAGATCGGCGTGGCCATCAGGGTGGTGACGATGGCGACCAGCACGAGGATGGTGAACAGCGTCGGCGTGATGATGCCGGCCTCGAGGCCGATGTTGAGCAGGATGAGTTCGATCAGTCCGCGCGCGTTCATCAATGAGCCCAGCGCGACGGATTCCCGGAACGGCACGCGGCGCAACCGCGCGGCCACCGTGCACGCGATGCCCTTGCCCGCGATCGCCACGACGAGGATGCTGAGCGTGACCGCCCACAGGGTCGGGGTGTTCACCAGGCCGATCTCGGTGTTGAGCCCCGAGTAGACGAAGAACAACGGCAGAAGGAACGTGGTGGTGAGCGGTTCGAGGGAGTCGGTGACCTTGCGCGCGAACAACCCCGAGGGCATGGCGACGCCGAGGATGAACGCGCCGAAGATCGCGTAGATCCCGATGACGTCGGTGAACCACGCGCATGCCATCAGCAGGATCAGCACGATGCTCAGCATCGACGGCGTGACGGTGTTGCGGCGTTCGGTCATCGTCCCGAGGAAGCTCAGCGCCCGGCGGCCCGCCGTCAGCACCAGCACCGTATAGAGCGCGCCGCCGACGATGGCGATCAGCGCGATCGTCGGGTCGCCCTGGTGGATGGCGAGCACGACGGCGAGGATGCACCAGGAGATGGCGTCGTCGGTGGCGCCGCAGGCGAGGGCGAGTGTGCCGAGACTCGTTCCGGTGAGCCGGGTTTCGAAGATGATCCGCGCAAGCATGGGGAACGCGGTGATCGCGATGGAGGCGCCGAGGAAGAGCATCGCCATGAACGGGGTGACGCCGTCGCCGAAGAAGTCGCCGCCGTTCATGAGCGGAACCGCGATGAGCGCGCCGAGCACGAGCGGCGCGAAGATGCCGGCGGCGGAGACGGTCGCCGCGGTGCCGGCGCGGTGCTTGATCAGGTCGACGTCGAAGTTGAGGCCGACGAGGAACATGTAGAGAACGAGGCCGATCTGCGCGGCGGTGTAGAGCACGACGTTCGCCTCGCCGGAGGGAAACAGCTCGGCCTGCACGCCGGGCGCGATCCGGCCCAGCAGCGACGGGCCGAGGATGACGCCGGCGATCATCTCGCCGACGACCTGGGGTTGCCCCAGCCGCTGCGCGAGCAGCCCGACCACCCGGCAGGCCACGAGGATGACGGCGAGCGCGAGGAAGAAGTCGATGGCGACGGCTGCGGGCATGTCAGGTCCTACGGTCCGGCGCGCGGACCGCGGCGGTGCTGAGTGCAACGGAGCGCAGCGCTCTACCGGCGGGCTCCAGCAGTCCGTCGATGACTCACCTCGTCGCTTCGGGCTTGTTCGGCGTATGCACGTCGAGCCGGAGACGGGGCGTCTTCGACGCCGACGGGTATTGACGGATTGCGCGCCCGCTAACCCTGGAATTTCTTTCCGATTGATGACGGGGCGTGCGGTCGTCGTAATGTCCGTCGCATGGATGTTGAGCTCCGCCGGGCCACGCATGCCGATGCGCAGGCGGTCGGACGAGTGGTGCGCGAGTCGTTCGACAAGTATGTCGACAGAATCGGCAAGCCTCCTGCACCGATGCTCGCGGACTATGCGGCCGTGGTGGCGGACTCGCGGGTGTGGGTGCTCGTAGCGCGCGACAGGGTCGTCGGGGCGCTCGTCAACGACATCCGCGACGACCATCTGCTGTTGGACACCGTCGCCGTCGCTCCCGATGCGCAGGGGTGCGGCTTCGGCGCTCGTCTGCTCGCCCGTGCCGAAGAGGACGCCCGCGAACTCGGGCTACCGCAGGTGCGGCTGTATACCCACCGGCTGATGACCGAGAACCAGGCTTTCTACGCTCGCCGCGGCTATGTCGAAACGGGGCGCGGGCGCAAGGACGGCTACGACCGGATCCATTACGCCAAGGCGATCAGGTAGCGACCGAGGGGCTCACGGCCAGGGTGCGGCGCAGGAACGCGATCTGGTCGTTGACGACCCGCTCATGCCAAGGGGCGCCCGGGTAGACGTCGAAGTGATCGCACGGGTAGTGGTGCACCGTCGCCCGCATCCGTGTGGCGGCCGCGGTGGCCGGTGCGGGAGGCGCGGTGCGGTCCTGATCGGCGATCTGCACGAGCGCCGGGCAGGTGACGCGTGTGGCGCTCGTGATCGGTCGATATCCACCCATGACCAAGACCAGGCGGGCGGCGAACTCGTTGCGCCACGTCGGTCCGGCGATGCGGTGCATGCCTTCCACGGCGCCCTCGGCGGTCAGACCGGCCACCTCGCCGGGTGCCCCCACGATCGGAATGAACACCGGCGGGCGGCCGCGCAAGGTCGCCGCGACATCACGCGTGCCATATCCCATCATCCGCAGGAGGTGCCGGGGCTCGTGCGTCCGCAGAGATTGCGCCATGACGGGTAGACCGTCCGTTGCCGGCGTCAACGAGATGATCCCGGCGAGGTGCGGGTCTTTAGCGGCAACCCTGATGACATGCCCGCCGGACAGTGACACTCCCCACGCGACGATGCGCGCCGGGTCCACGGTCTCGAGCCGCCGGGCGTAGTCGATCACCGCGTGGTAGTCGGCTACCTGTCGGGTCAGCGACACCAGTTGCCTTGGCTGCCCGGAGGATTCCGCGAAGTGCCGGTAGTCGAAGGTGATGACGTCGGCGCCCGCGCCTGCCATCGCCTCGGCGAACGCGAACAACCCGCTGTCCTGGGTGGCGCCGAGACCGTGTGCCATCACCACGCAGGGGCGGCCCGCCGGACCGGTCAAACTTTCCCTCGTCGCGGAGAAGCGGTGGGCCGCGAGAACCTCGCCGTCGACCGGTATCTCGATGCGGGTAGGTGTCATGGCGTCTGCCCTCCGAACAGCGCGGTGTGCCAAACGTGGATGATCGCCGCGAGCAGCAGACCGGCGGCCTCCGGTCCGTCGTCGGAGCGGATGTGGCGGTCGAGGACTCGTTCGTTCATCGAGATCAGCGCGTGGGCAAGGGCTTTGGGGTCGGGAATGCCGATGGTCGGCTGGGTGCCGATGAAGTCGCAGACGAACTCTTCGTACCGCGCCAGCCACTGGTCCCAGATCGCCCTCGCCTCGGGGTCGGAGTCGCGGGCGTCGAGCATCGCGCGGAACAGCGTCCGGTGCGCGTGCCAGGACTCGAATGTCCGGGTCATTGCGTCTGCGACGGACTTTCGCGGATCGCCTCCGCCCGCGAGGAAGCCCCCGATCGTGAAGACGTCGTCGGCGAAGATCCCGGTGAGCAGTTCGGTGACGACTTCGTGCTTGCCCGCGAAGTAGAAGTAGAACGCCGGCCGCTTGAGCCCGGCCGCCTTCGCGACCTCGGCGACACTAATGTCGGCCAGCGAGTGGCGCTGCAGTTGTTCCTCGAACGCCTCCAGGAGCCGCATCCTGCTCTCATCGCCGCGCGGCTGCGGCCGGCGCGCGTTGCGCCGCGACGTCTGTGTCGACTCAGGCGGCACCGGCCGCCTCGCGTGCCCGGCCCGCCAGCTGCACCGGTCCGAGTCTCTCGACACGCTTGCGCCCCGCGGGCAACTCACGCTTGCGCATGTCGCGTTCGTAATCCCAGTAGTCCACCTGCTGGGTGTGTCGCGGTTTGTCGGCGAAGTGGCCGACGTATTTGCGTTCGTCCGCGGCGATGACGCGCCACATCTCGGGTTCGGACGGGGGCCGGTAGGTGCCCGCGAGATACGCGGCGGCCAACCGGGCCTGGCACTCCACGAACGGGAACAGCGTGGGCACCGCCTGGGCGAATCCCATGAAGAGCAGGTCGTCGATGCCCGGTTTGAGGATCCGCTTGTACAGCGGGAGCCGGTTGTCGGGGGCCTCGATGAAGCTGCGGTCGAAGAACGGGAACGTGATGTTGTATCCCGTCGCGTAGATGATGGCGTCGGCCTCCACGGACGTGCCGTCGACGAACACCACCGAACGCCCGTCCAGGCGTTCGATGTTCGGCTTCGCGGTCGCGTCGCCGGACCCCAACCGCATGAGCAGTTCCGCGGATTGAGTGGGGTGCGCCTCGAGGAAGCGATGGTTGGGTTTGGGTAGGCCGTAGTTCTCGGGATCACCGAACATCAGCTTGGCGAACGGCTGCATCGCACGCCGCTGCCAGGACAGCGGGATCACCGGCAGCGAGCGCGCGACCTTGTCGGCCGTCTTGCCGAAGATGTACTTGGGCACCACCCATGCACCGGAGCGGGTCGAGAGATAGACCGTGTTGCGCCACGACTTCTGGGACAGCTCGGAGACGAGATCGGCCGCCGAGTTGCCGATGCCGACCACGACGATGCGCTTGCCGCGCAGATCCAGCGGTTCGGTGGGGTCGATATAGGAGTGGGCGTGGATGCTCTCGCCGGTGAATTCGCCCGGGAAGTCGGGCGTGCGCGGATCCCAGTGATGGCCGTTCGCGACGACCAGGACGTCGTAGTGGCGCGTTTGTCCGTCCGCAGTGTCGAGTTCCCAACCGCCGTGGGGCAGGCGCCGCGCGTGCTTGACCTCGTTCTGGAATTGAATGCGGTCCAGCAGACCAAAGGTTTCGGCGTAGTCGTCCAGGTATTCCTTGACCTGCGAGTGATGCGGGAAGTCGGGCAGGTCGTCGCGCATCGGGAAGTCGCGGAACGACAGGCACTCGCGCGAAGTGTCGATGTGCAACGAGCGATAGGCGCTGGAGTGCCCGTTCGGGTTCCGGAAGGCCCAGTTGCCGCCTATCCGGTCTGACGATTCGAAGCAGTCGTACTCGACGCCCGCGTCCGCGAGGTTCTTGCCCGTGGTCAATCCGCTGATGCCCGCACCGATGATTGCCGCAGTGGGTGATGAAGCCATGTTGCCCGCCGTTTCTGTTAACTCCGTCACCGCGCACGCTACCAAATTTCTGACAGCTGTCAAAGAATCGGCTTCTGGTCGTTGACCAGTGCACGACGGCGTCGATTGGGACGTCGTGCGCCCCGGAGGTCAGTAACGTCGCTGGGACGCCGGGACGAGAGGAAGGTGTCCGTGGACGAATACGTGCCACTCGAAGGCAAGGTCGCGATCGTGACCGGGACGAGCCGGGGCGTCGGCGTCGGCATCGCGCATGAACTGCTGCGGGCCGGGGCCACCGTGATCGGGTGTTCGCGTCGTCAGCTCGACGCGATGCCGGGCGTGGAGGACAACGCCGATTGGCTCGCCCGCTCTGATCAGCGGGTGTGCGATCAGGGCGACTACCGCGCGATCGACGAGTTCGTCTCCGGGGTGGTCACCGACTACGGACGTGTCGACATTCTGGTGAACAACGCGGGCGGCACGGTCCCCACCCCGCACGTCGAGGATGTTCCCGAACTCGTCCAGCGCATCCAGGGTGCGCCGCAGGGCGCCGACGACTACGAACGCACCGTGCTGTTCCATTCGTTCGCCATCCAGATGAACTTGATCAGCCCAATGTGGTTCGCGATTCGGGTTTTTCGGCAGATGCGCGAGCAGGACGGCGTCGGGTCGATCGTCAACATCTCGTCGGGCGCGGGTCATCCCGCCGGGTCGCCTACGCTGGTTTCCTACGGCGCGGCCAAGTCCGGGCTCAATCACCTGACCCGGTCGCTGGCCGAGGAGTGGGGCCCCAGGGCACGGGTCAACTGCCTGGCGCTGGGGCCGACGACGACGGAGAACTTCAAGGCGTTCGTGTTGCCCAAGGACGACCCGACGGGCGAGAAGTACTTTCGCGACGTCCCCTTGCGCAGGGCGGGCGAACCGGCCGAGGTCGGCCGGGCGGTGGTGTTTCTGTGCAGTGGTCAAGCCGATTTCATCAACGGGACGACGATCGAGGTCGACGGCGGCATGTTGCCCGGCGTGCTCTACGAGGCTGGTCTCAAGACGATCACGGATCTGCTGTAAACCCGGCCGTTCCGGCGTGGCTCCGCTGTTCACAACTGTCACTTTGTTAACTTGCCCGCGTGCGCGACACGCCGAGTGGCCCGACCGATCGGTCGCGCCCGGTTTCCCGGCGTGAGGCGCTGCGCTACGCCGCGGCGGCGTCGGCACTGGCCGGGTTCGGCGCCGCGGCAGGCGCCGGCATCCCCACCGCATCGGCCGCTGCTCCGACGCTCATCGACTTCGCCGCGCGCCAGATTCCGGCCCGGGACATCAAGGCCGCCGGCCACTCCGGGGTGATCAACTACGTCTCGACCTCGCGGCCGGGTTCGAACTTCGGCGCCAAGCCGATCACCCTGCCATACGCCAAGTCACTGAACGCCGCCGGTTTGGTCATCGTCAGCAACTACCAGTACGGAAAGCCCGGCGGGACAGCGCCGTCGGACTTCACCCGGGGGTACGCCGGAGGCGTCGCCGACGCGCGCACCGCATGGCACCTGCACACCGCGGCGGGCGGCGGCAAGAGCGCGCCGATCTTCTTCAGCATCGACGACGACATCGACCGCAACGCATGGACCAACCTCGCGCTGCCGTGGTTCCGGGGGATCAACTCGGTGATCGGCGTGCAGCGCACGGGCATCTACGGCGGTATCAACGCCTGCCAGTGGGCCGCCGCCGACGGCGTCATCGGGCGGTCCGGGACGCCCGGGCGCGTATGGGCGTGGCAGACCAGGTCGTGGTCGAAGGGCCAGATCTATCCCGCCGCGGTTCTCTACCAACGCATCATCGACACGGCCTCAAATCCGGGGCCGCTGGTCGGCGGGATCCGCGTCGACGTCAACGACGTTCTGGCCCAGGACTGCGGCCAGTGGAATCTGCATCCCTGAGGCAGGAGTCCCCCTCAGCCGGTGAAGGTTTCGCCCGAGGTCGACCGATCGTGATGGGTGTAGGTCAATGGAATCTGTCGGCCTGCGGCGATCTTGCTCAGCATGGCGATCCGCCCGCGTGCGGCCGCACCCGTCCGCTTCCGTTGTTCGCGAATTGGATTCGACCACGGTAGGCGGTCGGCCAGCATTGCCAGGCGGACATTGACTTTGGTGATGCTCTCGAAAATCCGTACTCGCCGCTCGAAGTCGTAGCCGAGAGGTTCGAAGAGCGAACCGGCGATCATGGCATCGATCTGCCGGTATCCGAACACGACGCCGGCCGGCGCAAGCGCAATGGTGGCAGTGATCTGGTTGGCGTAGCGCTTCACCAGCTTCCTGGCCCAGGAGGGAAGCGTCTCCGTCAGAGTGGCGATGTGGGCGGGGCCCGCGATTGCATCGACGAGTTCGGCACGCCACGGCGACGGGTTGCCACCCCTGGCCAGGACGTAGTTCAACGACTTGATCAGTTCAACACCGTTCGGCGAGCGCAGCACTTCCGGAGCGCCCCACAGCTGTCCGGAGAACGAGGAGTACTCGGCGAGATCCTCCAGTTGCTGCGGGGTGAGCTTGCGGCCGAACGCGTGGTCTACGAGCCGGCCGAGCAGCATGCCACTGCCGAAGCCCAGCAGCGAGGTCACCGGAATGGGTTCGCCGAACTTGAGATAGACGTTGTCGCCCCACTTGCGCCGCAGTCCACGACTGGCCAGCGCGTGCATCAACCGGACCCGGACCACGTCCTGGAACGCCTCGGAGTTCCGATCGAAGATGTCGGGCAGCGTGAATTGCGCGAAGACCCGCGCGGTTTCGATGAAGCGGCGCGGCCCATCGTCCGCGAACCGACCGGTGGCACCGGTGGCCGCCGAGATGTCGCCGGTCATCGCGGTTTCGTAGAACGCCCACCCTTGGATGATCGTGGTGGCCGACTTGGTGGCCGACATCGCGAGCATCCGGCCCCGTTCGGCGGAAACGAGATCGAACTCGCCGGGCAACCCGTCCAGGTGCTCGAAGAGGTCGACGAGTTCTTGCGGGGGATCCTGCAACGAGTCGATGCCCCGCGTAAGAGCCTGCTCGAACAGCGCGCGGCCCTGTTCGTAGCCGATGCGCTCGAACGCGTCGACCACGGCGCCCATGTACTCATCGCCCTGCCAGAAGTAGTCGTCGCGCCAGCGCGTGAGCTCGCTGGGCTCGACCTCCTTGTCGACGTTGATCCACTCGCCGAACATGAACTCGCGCATGTGCCGCCACTGGGAAGCGAAGTGGTCACGCCCCGGCGGGATCGGCCGCAGCGGCTTGTCGGGGTGGGCGCGGCGGTTGAAATCGACGTCGCCGAGCTCGATCTTCGGACGCTCCCCAGTCACCGTCATGCAGCCAACCCACTCTCCGTCATACAGGACACTGATTTCGACGTTAGCGCAGTCAGCACCGGAAGTGAACCGCGATTCTGGTTACGTGGCCGGTCAGCGGCGGGGTGTCGTGGTGACGTGCACGTGGTCGTAGTGGCCGTAGCCCGAACCCGCCGGACCGTCCGGCGTGTAGTAGGTGCCGCGCCAGATGACGTCCTGCAGGCCGAAGCGGCTCGCATTGCTCAACATGAACGCCTTGATCTCGTCGCCGAGCGCGATGCCCTCCGCGCTTTCCGGATTGGGGATCATCACATCGATCGCCAGGCCGCTCGGATGCCACGGCTTCGAGTCGGGCCGCACCCCGTCGATGTCGGAGATCTGAGGGAACCGTGCGCTGATGGCGCGGGCGGCGAGGACGGTATTGGGCTGCAGCCCCGCCTCGGACGCGACGCCGACGGGCAGCGATTCGGGGACGGCCATCAGGGCGGCCGCCGGCGGAGGGGCGACCTCGCCGGGAGGTTGGCCGGGCATCGCGAGGATCGGCGGCGGTGCCGGGGCGGGCGCTTCCGGTGGCGGTGGCGCCGGTACGGCCTGCGGCGGGGTGGCGGCCGCGTTGTCGACCACCGCCCGCTGACCGGGCGTCAGCGCTGCGTACTGAGCCTCCGCGGCGGCGATCTGTCGTTGCAGACCTCGGAACTTCTTTTGCAGGTCCGCGCGCACGGCCGCGGACTGCTCGGCCGCGGCCCGGGCCTCGGCGGCCGATTTCTCCGACGATTCGGCGGCGGTCGCCGCACGCTTACGCGCGGCCTGGAAGGCCTTCATCTGGGCGGTGGTCTCGGTGGTGATCGCCCGCTGGATGGACAGCTGGTCGATCAGCTGCTGCGGGGAACCCGCGCTGAGCAACGCCGCCCACTGGCCGGTGCGCCCGCTGACGTACGTCATCGCCGCCACCTTGTCGGCCGCGGCTTGCCGGGCCGCCAGCTGGGCGTTCGCGGCGTCGAGGGCCGCCAGGTCTTTGCGATGGCGGTCTTCGGCCTGGGCCTGCGCGGCTGCCTTGTCTTCGGCGTCGCGTTGGGCCTGGGTGACGGCTTCGCGGGTCTGCACCGCCTGACGGGACAGCTCGTCGAGCCTGGCCATCGCGTCAGACGCCGGGTCGGCCGCGACCCCGCCCGCCAACGACACCGCCAAGGCCAGGACCGCTGCTGCGACGCCGCTTCCCGCTCGGGGAAGTAAACGGCGCATCCGACCCATACGGACTGTCACGATCCTTCGCAGTAGGGACCTGACGCGGTCCGGCTACGTATGTCTCGGACAGGGTATGAACTGGCGCCGACGATGTCTATTCGTCCGGCCTTATTGATCGCTCGCTCGCTAGGTTGATCGCTCGGTTAGCTCGCGAGCTGGGCGCCGCCGTCGGCGAAATCCGTGGTCCGGGAGAGACCGTCCCAGCGTCGGATGTCGGCGTCGACGGCGGCGCGGGCCTCGCCGATCAGTCGCAGGGCGTCCGACCCCAGCACGAGGTGCGCCGGCGGATCGGCCATGTCGAGCACCGCCAGCACGGCCTCGGCCGCCTTGTCCGGGTTGCCCAGTTGGTGACCGCTCGCGGCGAACCGGGCAGCGCGAATGGGATCGAACAACGCGTCATAGTCGGCGATCGCCCGGTCCGCGCGCGTCATCGACCGTCCGGCCCACTCGGTACGGAACGACCCCGGTTCGATCGCGGTGACCCGGACACCGAATTGGGCGACCTCCTTGCGAAGGCTTTCCAGCATGCCCTCGACGGCGAACTTGCTCGCACAGTAGGCCGACATGCCGGGAACCGCCGCCAGCCCGCCCATCGAGGTCACCGCCATGAGGTGTCCGGCGCGGCGGCGCCGCATGAACGGCAGGGTGGCCTGCAGCGTGGCGACCACGCCGAAGACGTTGGCGGCGAACTGCGACCGCCATTCCGACAGTGGCGTCTCCTCGAAGACGCCTTCGACGCCGTAACCGGCGTTCGCGATGACGGCGTCGAGATGGCCGACGTTCGCTTCGATGTCCGCGATCGTCGCGAAGACGGCGGCATCGTCGGTCACGTCGAGCAGGCGCGCGTGCGCACGATCGGGAGCGAGCGCTTCGAAGGTGTCGGCGTCCTCGGGTCGGCGGACCGTGCCCACCACGCGATGGCCGGCCGCCAGAGCGCCGGTGGCGAAGGCTCGGCCAAGGCCGCTGCTGACGCCGGTGATCAGGATCGTTTTCATCAGGTTCCTCTCCTCAGCCGACGCGGTGCCTGCGGGCGGCGGACACGGTCAGCCAGATCGCTGAGACCAGGAAGTAGAAGGCGCCGAACGCCGCATAGGGCGCGATGTCGGCAGCGCTGGGCGTCGCGGGGCCTGCGGCCTGCCCGAGGAACATCGCCCCGACGACGGCCGACTGGGCGCCGCTGAGGATCATCGCCCATTGCGCGCCAACGTGTTTCCAGCGGCGCACACCCGTCGCGAGTTGCAGCAGGCCCGACAGCGTGGCCCAGACCCCGAAGACGCCGAGTACCGCGTTCATGCTCACCGCGAGGCCGACGGCCACCGCGACCGTCGTCAAGCAGCTGACGGCCGTGTTGAATGTTTGGGTCGGATTGGCGCGCAGGCCGCCGTTCTGTCGCGCATCGACCGCGTTGGCCAAGGCGTCCCAGGCCGGATAGATCAGCAGGAGTGCCCCCGCGACGAGCGCTGACTTCGGTGCCATGGTCAGGACGGCGGCGACCCACGCGAGCGAAACAACCGCTCGCACAGAGTAATAGGACCGCAACCACCGATCGGTTTCGGTCGGCGTTTGATCGTGGAGCAACTGATTCGACATGGTGCGTCCTTCGACGGAGACGTGCCTGACCGACGTCGTTGGGGTCAGAATTTCGGCCCTGCGTCGGGGATTGCTACACCGGCGAGGACTGAAACCACTCTGACCGGCGATGCAAAATCCTCGCCATTTAAGTTTCACGTGGTGCAACCACGCGCAGGGTTACTCGTCAGCGGACTCCATGAAGTCCCGGATCGTGACGTCGAGTGCGTCGAGACGGGCCGAGGAGTTCGGCCCCAGCAGCGTCGCCAGCTGAGGTGCTAAGCGAGTGCACGCGGACGTCAAAGGCCGGGCGTGGCGGCGCAGCGCTTCCTCCTGGAACTGGTCTCCGGGGCCGGCGACGGTGATCGCGCCGAGGGGGTAGCCGTCGTCGGGGTCGAGCAGCGGGGCGCTGATTCCGCTGAGGTTGGGGTGGTTTTCGCTGAACGACAACGCGTATCCCTGGCTGCGGATGGTGTCCAGCTCGCGCGCAATCTCGGTGCGTGACTTGCCGCGAACATGCTTGGTGACGACCTTGGTCGCTTCCTCAGCCGGAAGGAACGCGAGGATGGCCCGCCCGCTGCATCCGGACGTGAGCGGCGCCCGCTCGCCGATGTGGATGCGGCGCCGCTGCGGCTCGGTGTTGTGGTCGGCGCCGAGCACGAGCACGCGATGCTCACCGCTGCGCAGGTGCAGGGTCGCGGTCGCCGCAGCGATGGCCGCCAGTCTCGTGAGCACGGGGCGCGCGCGTTGGAGCAGCGCCGGGCGTGGGCCGACCAACGACGCGAGCGCAATCGATCGGCTCCCGATCCGGTAACCGCGGCGGCCGACGTGGTCGACGTAGCCTTCATCCTGCAGCGTGCGTAATACGCGATAGGTGCTGGCTTTTGACAAGCCGACCGCGTTCGCGACCGCGAGGAGGCTGGCGGGCTGTTGCATCCCCGCGAGCGCTTCGAGGACGCGCAGCGGCCTCTGCAAGAGATCTGGCTGGGCACGTGCCGCGGCGTGTTGCGATCTCGTCATTCCGCCTCGTTGGTTTCGGCTTGTGCAACCAACTGTGCGCCGTCGGACGACCGCTGTCCACACGTATATGCGCTGCCGCACTGGGTATGCATGAGTCATGCATGAAAGCCAGCTGATCAATGTGCTCGGTGCGTGTTCGCTTGCGATCACCGATCTGCTCACCGGCGTGGTCACCGAGAGCGCCCGCACCAGCCGCAGTGGCTCGTCGGCGCTAACCGTTCTGCTGCAAGCGGGTGAACTCAGCGTGAGCGAATTGGGCCGGCGCATCGGCCTTTCGCAGCCCGCGGCCGCCCGGATGGTCGACTCGCTTGAACATCTCGGCTACGTGCGACGACGGCCGAGCGGCGGACGTGAGGTTCAGGTGGCGCTGACCCGGGCCGGCGCGCGCACGGCGCGGCGGGTGCTGCAAGGACGCTCCGAGCTGATGGCCACCCTCGTCGAGGGACTCGACGACGGCGAGATCCGTGCGTTGACAGGCCTGCTGAACAAGGTGGCGACCAACGTCTATCGCCAGTTGGGTGACGCCAACCTGATCTGCCGGCTGTGCGACCGGGGCGAGTGCGTCAGCACCGCACCGCGGTGCCCGGTGGGTCTGGCGGCGGGAGAGCCACCCGGTGCCTGAAGCACTCGCTCTGAGCGCCGCGGTGGTCTTTGGGCTCGTCCACTTCTTCAGCGGGCTCCTCGCACGCCACGCCGACAGCTGGGCGGTGGCGCTGTACGGCCAGATCGGCGGCACCGTTGCCGTGGCCGTCGCAGCGATGTTCTGGCCCGCACGGCACGTCACGCTCGAACCGATCGCCTGGGGCGCGGTGTCAGGCATCGGCACCGGGGTCGGCGTCGCGTTCCTCTACCGGGGGATGAGCACCGGGCGGATGAGCGTCGTGGTCCCGCTGAGCGACGTCGGAGCCGTTGCACTACCGGTCCTGGTCGGCGTTGTGATGCTGGGCGACCGGCCCGCTGCGCTGGCCTGGGTCGGAATCGTCGCGGCGGTACCCGCGCTGTGGTTGGTATCCCGCACGCGCACCGCGGCATCACAGCGGACCGAGACCGGCACTGTCGACGGGCTCGTCGCCGGCGCGGGGTTCGCGATTCAGTTCAGCGCGATCTCTCGCATCGATCTCGAAGCCGGGATGTGGCCCATCCTGGCGGCCCGCATCCTGGCCGCGCTCACCATCGCGCCGCTGGGACTCTACAGCCGCGCGGAGCTTCGCCTGCCGCGGCGGCTGGTACTGCCCGCGTGTGCCGTCGGAGCCGCCGGGTCGGCGGCCATCGTCCTTTATCTGCTAGCGACGCAGGACCAGCTCCTCGCGCTAGCCACCGTGCTCGCGGCGCTGTACCCCGCGATCCCGGTCGTGCTGGCGATGGTCTTCCTGCACGAAAGGCTCAACCGCGCACAGACAGTCGGGCTGACGCTGGCCGGATCCTCGATCGCGCTGATCTCTTTGGGCTGATTGTGTTGCGGCCCTGCCTTTCTCAGACCTTGTTGAGCAGGCCGGCGTCGACGGGCACGACGGTGCCGGTGACGTACCGGGCGTCGTCGGAGGCGAGCCACGCGACGGCGTTGGCGATATCGCGCGCCTCGACGTAGTCGACCGGGATGGCGTTCTCGAGCGATCGCGCGATGGCGGGCTCGTACTTCTTGAGCATGCTGAGATCGCCGTTGTTGGCCATCGGGGTGGCGACCGTCGTCGGCGCGACGCTGTTGACCCGGATATAGTGCGGGGCAAGGTAGTTGGCGTAGGCGCGCATGAGGCCCACGACGCCGTGCTTGGCGGCGGTGTAGGCGATCATCCCGCCGGACACGACCGGGGTGCCGATGAGGCCGCCGGTCGAGGTGGTCAGGATGATCGAGCCGCCGCGGTCCTGTGCGAGCAGTGTCGGGACCGCGACGCGCAGCGTGTTCCACACGCCCTTGAGGTTGACGTTCATGACGTCTTCCCACTGCTCGTCGTCGGTGGTGGCCCCGCCCGGGCCGATACCGGCGTTGGCGACCACGATGTCCACGCCGCCGAGTTCGGCCGCCCCGTCGTCGAAGGCCTTCTGCAGCGCGGCCACGTCGCTGACGTCCGCCTCGCGGGCCACGATGCGCCTGCCGAGCGATTCCACTTGGCGCACAGTCTCGTTCAGGTCCTCGGGCGTCGACATCTTGTAGGCCACCGTGCTGTACTGCGCGCACACGTCGACCGCGATGACGTCGGCGCCCTCCTCCGCGAGGCGGACGGCGTGCGCGCGGCCCTGGCCTCGCGCGGCCCCGGTGATGAAGGCGACCTTGCCCTCGACCTTGCCCATGGCTACTCCTGTTCAGATGGGTGACTTCGAGGCGTCGTCGGCCTCGGGGTTGGATGCGGGTCGCGTCCGCAGAGTTGCGACGGCGGTCGGACCGAAGCGCTGAGACCACCGGAGATGATGGCCGACCGGCCGCGGGGGTTCACGGCGCTAAGTTTGAGCGACCGCCCAAATTAATGCAAGAGGCTGCGGTCGAACTGTTTCGCGTCAGAGGCCTCGGCTGAGATAGCTATCGGGGCACTCCCATTCACGTAAACGTGTCGACCGGAAGAGCGGCGTGCGAAGTGTCGGACCACAGGTGGCCGCCAAGGGTCCGATCCGGTCATGTTCCGCAATTCGTGTCAGAGTGCCCGCAGGCCCTTTTCCTTCGGGCGCAGCAATCCGAGGGCGGGAGTCAGGGGATACGCAGCGGGTGACAAAACTGGGAGCGCACACTCACTTGCTGTGAGCGGCGGTATCTCGATCGCGGCAGCTGTTCACCCGCGCAAAGCCACGCGATCACATTGGGTACGGCTTCGCCGTCACGAATGGTCATGACAACCGGCGCGATGTTGCGCTGCACCAGTTGACGAACCACGAACGCGGATTGCTCGTCGACCAAGTGGGCGTCATCGGCAGAACAGGACTGTCTTCCGCGGCTCCCCGCCCGTTAGTGCGTCGATCACCTCCTGCACTCGGCGCAGCGGATCTGGCGCATCCCCGACGAATCCTGCGAGCACCCCCAACGGAACGGATCGACCCGTCTGCGTGGCGCTGAGCCATCGTGAGATCGGGTGCTGGGATCGCTCCAGGACTTCGCGGCCAGCCCGGCTCTTGCCCACGCCCGCGGCACCGGTCCGCACGACGGCGCCGTATTTCGCGACGGCCGCGTACGTAGGGCGAGTTCATCAAGTCGGCCGACCAGCGGCCAAACAATTGCCATAGCCGGATCAATGGAGAAAATCCGCATTTCAGCGGCCTTTGTCCAGGCCGACAAAATTAGAGTAGTCACCTACTCTATGCGCCGCGACAGTCGCGGCGGGACCCTCTCTCAAGGTCACTACAGCGGCTTGTATCGAGGGGAACTGCCCATGGTCGAGACGGTCGAACGAACCGATCCGCGTGTTCTGACCCTGGCGTCGGCAAACCCGTTGCCTTATCGGCAACAGGGGAGGACGGCCAGGACGTTCCACACTCGGTTAGGAGCGCTCCGTGATGCTGGCGGCCCGGTAACACGACTCAAATTTGCACCCCGATGGCTGATGCCACCGGTGGTCGTCGCTACCTCGCAACAAAGCGCCCGCGACATTCTTGGCCGCGGTCAAGGCCAGTTCACGACGGCCTCCTGGCCGTGCCTACTAACACAATTTGCTCAGTGGAGGTAGGACATGGCTGACCCTTGGGAGGTAATCCTCCATCACACGTATCGTGGTGCACCAGGATTGGTATACGACTCTTCACCGAAAAAGGGCGCCCACGGTGTCGCCTTGGGCGGGGTGGACTTCCACCCCGACGGCCACGGACCCGACTCTGGCTCCATCTCGTTTCGAAACGCCGCCAGTTGTATTCACGTGGAAGCAACGAATGGGTGGGACACGATCGACGCATTGCGAGTCGAAGCGGTATGTCGGCTCGGCCTCGCGGCAAGCGGAGGCCATTTTCAAACGCTGATCCACTGCAAGAATCGGTTCTATCTTGCAATCTACAACTCCGATCACAACACGCGCACTGTAAACATCCTGGCGGCGGTCCATGCGGGGACACAGCAGCTGTTTTCGCTACTGTCGCCACGACTCCCCATCGATGAGTGGCTGACCGTGGGCGTGTGGTTCAACGGTTGGGACCGGCTCGAATTGTCGGTTAACGAAGCTGTCGTACGGACGAAAAGCTCGTCGATCGGCGTCGGGCCCCTGCGCGGAGCGTCACCGGCGATCGTCGACATCGGCGGGCGTGGCTTCCACCGAGTCAAATTCGAGGGTCGAATCGACGACGTCAAGATATCGCGAAGCAACCCACGCGCCGTGGCCGAGGACTTTCTGAACCGCCCTATGGATTCTGAAACGGCGGAGTGCTGGGCGCGCTGGGGGCGAAAGTTGCTCGACTGGCTGCGCCGGAATCCAAGGTGTGCTGACGAATTAGCGGCGCTCGTGACGCAAATGCGCCACACCGTGTACACCATCGACCAGGATGCCGAGCTGCGCGAGATGTTCCGCCGTGCTGCTGAGACCTACGCAAAGGAATGGAGGATCGGCTCGCTGGCGAGCGATGCGATGGTAGACGCCCTCGTGGGGGTCTCCAGTGTCATCGACCGGGCAGGCATACCGGTACGGGCCAGTGTCGATCTCCTCACAGCGAGCGACTGCTGGGCACGCTTGAGCACGGAAATCCCTGTACCGCAGTGTGATCCGCATTTGACCAAACTGGCCAACATCGTCACGAAGACACTTGAGGAGGGACAAGGCCGTGCCCACCAGGACGCTGACAACCGGCACTAGCGACTCGGCCGGATCGCGCTACGAAACAGCGGCATTCTCCCCGCTGCCCGGGCGCTTGGTGGTGGTGTTCGTAATGAGCGGCGCCCAGCCGCTGATCGGTGAATCTGTTATGCCCACAGCGACCAGTCAACAGGGTGAGCCCTTCACACTCGTCGCCACGCTGAAGCACCCGAGCGCGGAACTGACTCTGACGTGTTTCCGGGCATTGCCTACCAACGCGATCGGTTTCGGCGCACTTACCTTCGACTTCGGTGGCCGAGGTCAGCGATGGTGCGCGTGGGCGGTCTACGAGTACGACAGTGTTGATCCCAACAGCCTGACCGTCATCAGTAACGTCACCCGCGACGCGGTCACTGCGAGGAACCGCCTCGATACCGGGCTTGTACTTGACGACAAGCTCTGCGTCGCCGCGATCGCCCTCGACCGTCTCGGCGGCGGGTTGGCACCCGGTGTGGGCTCCAGCGAGATCGATGACCTGCCGATTCAAACGCCTTTTGCAGCTGGTGAACTCGGCACCCTGGAGAGAGCTGCCCAGGCTGGGCAGCCCAGCGTGCAGTGGACGTGGGGTTCAGATGCCGACGCCGTCGCCATCGCCTTTGGGATCAATCCAGCCCCGACGCCGCCTGACGATGTCGAAGTTGGGCCGCACGAAGCCCTGATTCGGCGGTACGAGCCGATCCTGTTCTTGCACCCGGACGAGAAGTACGTCCCTGTGGACGCGAAGCGGTACCTGGAACATTGCAGGTTGTGGTCCGCATTCGAGCAGTTGTGGGGTGGGACCGGGCCGCGCGACATACCTCGATATTGGGGAGAATCACCCACAAACAAGGAGTGGCCGCGTATTCCGAATGCCCGGGCGGGCCAGCTAGCCGGGGTGGCAAACGAACCCGGCATGTTCCTCGGCGATCCAAAGTTCGACCTTCTCCACTACGACTTCTGCTTTGAGATGGGCGGCTGGCGTGACGAAACCGGAGTCCACGAGTCCAATGTCGACGTCGGCACCAATAATCGCTACGCCGATGGCGCCGAGGTGGCCCGACAATACAGCGAGGATGCGGACCTAGCCGCCAGCAAGTACTGGTATCACGCAGAGGTCTTCCCGGCTGACCGCCTGGACGCTCTGCTCTCGACTGTGAAACGGCCCCGCAATCTTCAGTCGGTGTTGCGCAACATGGCGATGGTCGACCCCGTTCTACTGTGTTACTACTTGTTCTTCCCGTACCACGATCAGCACGGCCCTCTCCAGGAATGCACGAACTCCGCGAGGGACCAGCTCGTCGGCTCCTGTGGCGGAGACTGGGTAAGCGTAGGTTTTCTGCTTCGCCGCCCAGACGTTGGGCTTGACCATGTTCCCTATTTCATCGGTTTGACCGGCGAGCAATTTCCGCTAAACGGTGCTGACATTGGGAGTGGGGGGCCGTATGGCGCCCATCATTTCGACGATGACGACCGCATCAACCTGAACATCTATCAATGGAGACCAGATCTCCCGAACACCACAGCAGGACATCCCCGCATTCACGTCGCACCAGGTAGCCACTCTCTGTCGATGACCGCTGGCGACAGACTGGGCGCAGCATTCCCCTCCCACGCAGAGCCGCTCCATTGTGGTGAGATCGACTCGCACTCGCTGATGCCAGGACCCGACACCCCGTCAGCATGGGAGACGTTGGCCATAGTTGTCGCAAAGATACTGGCGTTGGGTGGCATCGGCTTAGGCGCTGGAGTGGCAGAGATTGCGAGCGCGCTGATGGGCCCGTTCCCGGATCCTGAGCTCGGCACTCCTCGATCCACCCAATACCCAGCAGCTGGAACCGGATTGACAATCAAGCCTCAGGGGCTTGACGTCCCCGATGGTGGTCCCTCGGTCGATTGGCGATCACAGGAGGGACTCACACTGAACAACCGACGCTATGACTTCATCGTTGACCGAGCGGAACAGGCCTGGTGGCCGAGCGACCCCGACCCACTCTATCCGGACGATCCGATTCCCCGGTTTCGGTGGGGACCACCCGTCGAGTTCGACCCGTTAAGCCGACGCGCCGGAATGCGCTTCCCAGATTTCTGGAAGATGTTCTTCCTAGCCATCGCTGATGGCCAAGCCAACGGAAGTTTCCCGTGATCGTGATTGTTTCGACTCCGGCCATCTTGCAAGCAATCAACCGTCACCACAAAGGGTGAGGACCATGCCGGTACACAAATAAGCGCGCGCGTCATCGACTGGGGCGGCACCACCGCTTACCATCATCGCTGCTGCGGCGGCCCAGCAACGGCGGAGGATCCACCTGCCGCAAGGCGGCACGATGTCCTACTGCTTGGCCATATTGGCGAAGCGACTCAAATGCAGTTGGTGCGCAACGGTAATCGTCTTCGTCGGGCCGTTACGGTGCTTGCCCAGGATCAGGTCTGCCTCGCCGCCGCGGGGATCGTCGCGCTCGAACGCGTCCGGCCGGTGCAGCAGGATGACCATGTCCGCATCTTGTTCGAGGCTGTTATGAAGACAGACTAAGTTTGCGACGAAATTGTGTGTCCCGTCGACTGTTCCGTCATAGACGTCCTGCTCACCGATGCTTGTGATCTCGACGATCTTGTCCCACAACACGTCGTTCGTTGCGAGATCGTGGAGTTCGACGTCATCGAGAATTGCCGCGGCCCTATGCAACCGCCGGCGGCCCACACTGTGCTTCCACATCGTCGACCCGCAGAACCTGGTGTTCATCAGATCCGCGAACTCGCGGTGCGTGATTCGCTTCTTACCGAGAACGCCTTGAACCTTCCTCCAGACCTCTCTTGGCACAGTGTCCGCGGAAACCCTGCCCTCGATCTTCTCGAGTTCGAAGAGCACTTCCCTTGCCGCGAAGAATTTTGCGCCCTGCGCATCGACCGTGCGCAGGAAACGAATCTGGTTGTCGACACCCGGGATCTGTACGTGCCAGCTGTCCCGATATCCGGTCTTGCGAGCTCGATAGATCCGAGCAACTATGCCGAGGCGCAGCAGAAGCGCGGCGACATCGTCGGCGAGCCGTCGACTGGTAGTGGCGTAGTAGATGCGGCCGAGGTGGAACTTCGCATCCCAACGGACGGACCCGTCCGTCGCCCACAGATGGCGCAGGAACAACGCGATCTGATCGTTTGGCAAAGCGAAAACTTTCGCGGGTACGAACTTCTCGTAGCTCCGCTTACCGAACAGACCCAGCTTGTCCAGCCACGCGGCGATCGGGTTTCGCTTGCCGTGCGTCAACCGGTACGGCGCGGGAAGCCGCAGCGTCGTCACTCGGGCGGCAGCGTAATCGTCGCGGATCGCCGTCACCCCGAAATGTCCGGCGGCCTTCGTCACCGCCACCAGGTTCTGCTCGTCGATGCTCGCGTAGCGGATCGGCTGACGCTTCACGCATGAGCCGTCGCCGATCATGTGCGCCAGCAGGATGATCTCGGATTCGTCCATCCGCTCGGTGTGCACCGGCTCCGGAACCCGGCGCGGCACTGCCACCCGATCCCCAACCGTCAACTCCCCTAACGGGGTCCATCCATCGAGTGTCATGAACGGGTGATTGGCGGTCGCCTCGACCTCGCGACCCGACGCCAACCGGACCTTGAAGACTTCCTTGTGCCCGCTGTAGAACACGTTCGTCATCGGCCGTGCGACCATCCGCTTGCGCTCGTCCATCGACCACACCAGCGGCCGCTCCCCCGTGCGCATCAACTCACCGAACGTCGACTCGGCGCCGGTGTCCGCGCGCAGGATTCGCGTATTCGCGGTCAGGCAGCCGGACTCGCGAAGGTCCGACACCATCGGCTTCTTGTCCGTACGTTGCTCCGGACCGCGATTCAGCTGGCTGATCGCCACCACCGGAACATCGAGTTCCTTGGCCATCAGCTTGAGGCTTCGCGAGAAGTCCGACACTTCCTGCTGCCGAGATTCGTACTTCTTGCCCGACGTCATCAGCTGCATGTAGTCGACGACGATCAACCGCAAGCCGGCCTTCTGGCTCAGCCGACGCGCCTTGGCGCGGATCTCCATCATCGTCAGGTTCGGCGAATCATCGATGTACAAAGGGGCTTCGCTGATCTCGCTCATCCGGCGCGCCAACCGCGTCCAGTCGTCGTCGCTCATGCGGCCCGACCGCATATCCGCCAGCTTGATCTTCGCCTCGGCCGACAAGAGTCGCATCACGATCTCGGACTTGCTCATTTCCAGCGAGAAGATGACGCTCGGCATCTGGTGCTTGATCGAGCATGACCGCATGAAATCCAAACCGAGTGTGGAGTTGTGCGTCGGCACCATCTCCCGTCCCGCGAGATACAGATGATCGGAGTTGCCGACTTCCACACAGCGCACCGGCACGCTCTGGACCCGTCGGACCGAGTCGAGGCCCCACGCCGACCGATGTCGCCCACCCGCCGGCACGAGCGCCGGGACCCGCGCCGCACTGATCACGTCGGCACCTGGGCGCAGTGCGGTGGTGATCTGCACGCCACGGTTGGTCGGCCACTGATGGAACGCGTCGGCGACGATCGTGGTTCCGTCGGCGAATTCGACTTCGTAGCATGGCCGCCCGAGCATCACCTTCGTCGCGGCCACCACCCGCGTCGGCTCCCCGTCCGCGCCCAGCAGCCAATCCCCCACGGCCACATCGCCCATCGTCGTCCAACCGCTGGGCGTCGGCAGCGGCGTATCGAGCGCCAGCGCCTTCCCGACGCCAGGCCGCGCCGCGATGATGATCATCTGGCCCGGGTGCAGACCGTTGGTCACCTCGTCGAGTTCGACGAAACCCGTTGGCACACCGCGCGCGATGCCGCCCTGCGACGCGATCGCGTCGATCTCGTCCATCGTCGGCTGCAGCAGTTCCTCGAGCGGGACGAAGTCCTCCGCCGTTCGCCGCTCGGTGACGTCGTAGATCTCCGACTGTGCGCGGTCGACGATCTCGTTGACATCCGCGCCCTCAGCGCCCGCGTAGCCGTATTGCACGACGCGCGTGCCCGCCTCGACCAGCCGCCGCAGCAGCGCCTTCTCCGCGACGATGCCCGCGTAGAAACCGGCGTTTGCGGCCGTAGGCACCGTCGAGATCAACGTGTGCAGGTACGGCGCCCCGCCGATGCGACGCAGCAGCCCGCGCCGGTCCAGCTCGGCGGCCACCGTCACCGCGTCGGCGGGCTCACCACGACCGTAGAGGTCGAGGATCGCGTCGTAGACGTTCTGATGCGCAGGTCGGTAGAAGTCCCCCGGGCGCAGCTTCTCGAGCACGTCGGCGATGGCGTCCTTGCTCAGCAGCATGCCGCCGAGGACGGCCTGCTCCGCGGCCTGGTCTTGGGGAGGTTGGCGCCCGAAGTCCTCGCTCGGTGGCGGCGTATCCATCCCCGGATGTCCAAGGTCATCCACGACGGCCACGAAGCGCCTCACCCCCTCTATTCATCATCGAACGTACATTCGATACCCAGTCGCCGCGACTATAAGCCAAGCCGCTGACAAAACCGCTTCTCGGCGCCTGACCCGTCCCGCCGACGGCTTACGCTAGACGTTGCTGGCGGGGGCGCAACCCGGCCCTGTTCATAGACCTGTGGATGGGGTGTGGATAGGTCTGGACAGCCATGTTGAGTCGTTGGGGAGAACCTGTTAATCAACCACTTCGTTCACTGCATCTACGCAGATAGCCGCACCATAAACCGTCTGTGATGTTGTGGATGAGAAATGCCTCGGCGTGTCGTGCCGGGTTGCCGGTTCGGGCGTGTTGTATTGCGCCCAGGGGCCACGCAGGTTAACGGCCGGTTATCTTCGCTGTGCGGATAACGCTGCATATCGTTCGCCAGCGCACAGCAACGGCCGGGTGAAGTTCGATCGCGACTTCACCCAGCCGTTTGACGCTGTAGTTACTTTGCGGCGACGACTTCCAGCGAAACCGTCGCGGCGATCTCCGGATGGAGCCGCACCGCGATCGGATGGGTGCCGGTCGACTTGATGTGCGCCTTGGGCAACTGGACGGTGCGCCGGTCCAGGTTCGGGCCGCCGGCGCTCTTGATGGCCGCAACCACGTCGGCCGTGGTCACCGACCCGAACAGCTTGCCGCTGTCGGCCGCGGCCTTCACGGCCACCTGGACCGAACCGAGGTTCTCGATCGCGGTCTTCAGCTCGACGGCGTGCTCGCGGCCCTGAATGGCCTTCTGCTCGCGGGCCCGGCGAATCTCTTCGGCCTGGCGCTCGGAGCCGCGGGACGCGACGACGGCCAGCCGGCGCGGCACCAGGTAGTTACGCGCGTAGCCGTCCTTGACCTCGACGATGTCACCCTGCTGGCCGAGGTGTTCGACGTCGGCGGTGAGAATCAGTTTCATCTTCTGTGTCCTGCCTATCGCGTCGACGAGGTGAACGGCAGCAGCGCAACCTCACGCGCGTTCTTCACGGCGATCGCGATATCACGCTGGTGCTGAACGCAATTGCCGGTGACGCGACGGGCGCGGATCTTGCCGCGCTCGCTGATGTACGTGCGCAGCAGCGCCGTGTCCTTGTAATCGATGGTCTGCCCCTTCTTGGAGCAGAACACGCACTTGCGGGTCTTGACCGGCTTCTCGGGGGCCGGTCGACGCTTGGTGGCCTTGGCCATGTGTCTTTCTCTTTCTTGCTACTTCGTGGATCAGTTGTGGATCAGAAGGGTGGCTCGTCGTCGGCGCCGGAGAACGAACCCGACGCCGGGGCGCTGCCCCACGGGTCGTCCTTGGGCTGCTCGGCTGGGCGCGAACCTCCGCCGCCCCCACCGCCGAAGCCGCCGCCTCCGCCGCCGCTGCGGCTGGCCTTGTTCACCTTCGCGGTCGCGTACCGCAGCGACGGGCCGATCTCATCGACCTCGAGCTCGACCACGGTGCGCTTCTCGCCCTCACGGGTTTCGAACGAACGCTGCTTGAGCCTGCCCTGCACGATCACCCGCGAACCGCGAGTGAGGCTTTCGGCCACGTTCTCGGCGGCCTCGCGCCAGATGTTGCAGCGCAGGAACAACGCCTCGCCGTCTTTCCACTCGCCGGTCTGGCGGTCGTAGATGCGCGGCGTCGACGCCACGGTGAAGTTGGCGACTGCCGCACCCGACGGCGTGAAGCGCAGTTCGGGGTCGGCGGTCAGGTTTCCGACGACGGTGATGATGGTGTCACCAGCCACGATGTCCTCCTGGTTCGGTCTTCGGCTCTTCGCGCAAGCGCTCATCGCTGGCGGTGTTCAAGTCAGCGAGCGGTCGCAGGCGAGCCTACGGAAGCGCTCCGACGCGTACAGCCTGTTCTTCGGGACTAGTGCTTGTCCGTCCGCATGACCTTGGTCCGCAGCACGGACTCGTTGAGGTTGAGCTGACGGTCCAGCTCGGTCACGGTGGCGGGCTCTGCCTTCACATCGATGACGGCGTAGATGCCCTCGGCGTGCTTGGCGATCTCGTATGCCAACCGGCGCCGGCCCCAGATGTCGACCTTGTCGACACTGCCGCCGTCCTTGCGGATGACGTTGAGGAATGTTTCCAGCGACGGAGACACGGTGCGCTCGTCAAGAGTGGGGTCGAGAATGACCATGATTTCGTATGGACGCATGAAGACCTCATCACCTCCTACGGTCTGATCGGCCACGGACTGTCCGTGGCAGGAGGGTCGCCTGCGTCGGCAACCGGCCCAGGCTACAGGAAACCCCGCTGATCTGCGAAATCGTCCTGTTCGCGGCTCTACACTTCGGCCATGTTCTCCGAGACGCGCTACGCGCTGAACGGGGATCTGCGCGTCGCGTACCGGGCGTCGGCGCCCGGCGAACGCGACATCGTCTTCGTGCCGAACTGGTTCACCTGTTGCGAACTGGCACCCGAGCTGCCGTCGCTTCAAGGGTGGGTTGCGGCTGTCGCGTCGCTCGGCCGGCTCATCTTCTTCGACCAGCCGGGGGCGGGGGCGTCGGACCCCATCACCCCGGAGGCACTTCCGACATTGGAGCAGTGGTCCGACAGCATCACCGCCGTCCTCGACGATCTCGGAAGCACCGAGGCGGTCCTGCTTGCCGCCGACGGCGCGTTCGCCTCCGCCGCTCTCTTCGCCGCAACACATCCGTCCCGGACCGCCGCACTGGTGGTGCTTCAGGGCTACGCCGATCCACCTGTCGAACGCGCGGAGGGGCCAGATCTCGAGCAAGTCAAAGCGGCTTGGGTCGCGATGTGGGGAACCGGCGAGTTCCAGCACATCATCAATCCGGACATGCCATGGAACGAGGAGATCCGGACGTCGTGGGCACGCCACGAGCGTCTGGCGGCCAGCCCGGCGACGGTGTCCATGCTCTTGCCGCTCGTGACGGAATTGGATGTGCGGGCGATCCTTTCGAGTATCCGCACCCCCACGCTGGTCATCCAGAATGCCGGCGACCAATTCAACCTGCCAAAGTGGGGTAAAGCCGTCGCCGACCATATACCCGAGGCGAAATACGTTGAGCTGTCGGGCCGCAACATGTACCACTTCGTCGAGCCATGGCGTGAGTCCTTCCAGGCGATCTGCGAGTTCCTCACCGGGCACCAATCCGATGTGGCCGACGACCGCGTGCTCGCCACCGTGCTCTTCACCGACATCGTCGACTCCACCCGCCGCGCCGCCGAGATCGGCGACCGCGACTGGCACGCCTTGCTCGATGCGCATGACGCCGTCGTCCGCGCTCAACTGGCCCGCTTCCGCGGCCGCGAGGTCAACACCTCCGGCGACGGCTTTCTCGCCATGTTCGACGGCCCGCAACGAGCGATCCGCTGCGCCATGGCCATTCGCGATGCGATCCAGGCGCTCGGCATCGAGGTGCGCGCCGGCCTGCACACCGGCGAATGCGAGGTCCGCGGCGACGACATCGGCGGCATCGGCGTGCACATCGGCGCCCGGGTCAGCGCGCTCGCCGGCGCCAACGAGGTACTCGTGTCGAGCACGTTGCGCGACCTGGTCATCGGATCCGGCCTGACGTTCGAGGATCGCGGCGCCCACGAACTGAAGGGCGTGCCCGGGGAATGGCGGCTGTTCGCCGTCACGTCCTGACGCCCCGTTTTGTGAATCTGGCGACGCCAAAGGGCCGTTGAGCGTCGCTGGATTCACACTCGAGCGAGCGGCGCGTCGGATTCGCGCTCTGTGCGCAGTCTCGAGTCGTCCGGTCGCAGCCAGTCCGGCAGCCACCGCGGCGGTGTGTCCGGCGCCCGGTCGAACACGCCGCCCGCCGGGTCGTCGACGGCACCGCGGGCGCGCACCAGGTCTAGCTCGGGGCGGTAGATCTGGCGAATCACCAACGCGCACAGTGCGACGACCGCGATGTCACGCAGCAGGACGGTGATGGTGAACGGTTGCTCCGGCAACCCCTTGTTCCCCTCACCGTAGAGGTACAGCATCCGTGGCACCCACACCAGCGCGTCGATCGTCATCCACGCCAACAATATTCGCCGGTGCGGCAACGCGAGCACCGCCAGCGGCACCAGCCACAGCGAGAACTGCGGGCTCCACACCTTGTTCGTGAGCAGGAACGCCGCCACCACCAGGAATGCCAACTGCGCGACCCGCGGCCGACTGCGGGCGGTCAGCGCGATGTAACCGATTGCGATGCAACAGGACACGAACAGGATCGCCGAGATCGAATTGGTCACCGTCGGCGGTTGCCAGTAGCCCAGATTGGGATCGAAACCGCGCCACCCCGTGAACGACTTGACGACGTTGTAGATCGAATCCATGTCGTCGCCGCGGCGGGTGTTGAGCCGGAAGAACTCCGACCAGCCCCTCGGGAACAGCACCATGATCGGCAGGTTCACCACCAACCAAGCCACCACCGCGGCCAGCGCCGTCTTGCCGACCTCCCGCAGCTTGCCGGTGCGCAGCGCCAGCACCGCCAGCGGCGCCAACAGCAGCAGCGGATACAACTTCGCCGCCACGCCCAGCCCGATCAGCGCCCCGGCGAGCACCGGTTTTCGACGCGCCCACGAAAGCAGCGCGCCGGTCGCGAAAGCCGTTGCCAGGGCATCGAAATTGGTGAAGATCTGGAAGATCACCAGCGGGGAGGCGGCCACCAACGCCGCATCCCACACCCGCCGCGGCCCCGCCAGTCGCGACGTCGCCCACACCGTGGCCAGCCACGCCAGCGCCAACCCGAGCGCGGCGATGTTGAAGAACATCACCACCTCGGCGATCACCGGTACCGACACCAGCTTCGACAAGGCGGTGTACGTCTTGGCCAGCGACATCGCGACGTACTGGTAGATGCCGGTCAGCACCGGATACTCCATGTAGCGCACCGCGATGTTGCCGTCGTACTGGATGTGCGGCTGGCCGGTGGCGTCCTTCTCGATCCAGCTCGACTTGTACGGGAACTTGCCGAGGTTGAGCAGTTCGGCGGTGTAGAGCGGGACGGTGTCCGAGTAGCAGAGCTGGAAGTACGCGCGCTGGTTGCTCCAGTCGGCCACGCGCTGATCGGCCGTTCCGGTGCCGGTGGTCTGCAGGCACGCGGCCTTCGTCGAGTAGCCGAGAGCCAGGAAGACCAGCGCGACGATCAGCATGACGCGCAGCGGCGTCAGGAACCGCTGCCTGCCGATCAGCGCATGCCGGCCGACCGGTCCGCCGATGACGTCGGACAGCGCGGTGCCGATGACATCCGTGCGGCTCGGCAGGTCGCGCTCGTCGAAACTGCGGAGGTCTCGCGCGAGCGGAGCCGGCGACGCGATTTCTGAGGACGGCGCCGACGACTCGTTCTCCGGCGCCGGCTCGGTTGTCTCCTCGCCCCCCACGTCGGTCACGGAGGCGGTAGCGGCGCTCCGGGCGCCGGGGGTGCTCCGACGGGTGCGGGCGGCGCGCCCACGGGCGCGGGTCCGGGCGCGGGTCCCGGCGCGATGCCGCCGGGCGGCGGCGGTGGAGCGACCGGGACGGTGGTCGGCGGGCCCCACGGAATCGTGATGCCGGGCGCCACTTCGATGGTCGGCTGGATGACGGTCTGCGACGGCGGCGTCGTCTCCGTCGGGGCAGCCGTCGTCGACGGTGGCGGCGGCGCCTGCGGCACGCCCGCGTAACCGCCGATCTCCTCGGGCTTGGGGAACGACTCGGTGTCGGTGTCCTCCAGCGCGCCGTCCATCGTCGCCTTCCAGATGTCGGACGGCAGACCGGAGCCGTAGATCGGCGACCCCCACTTGTTCTCGAGCGGCTTGGTGCCCTCGGTGGTGCCGACCCACACCGCGGTGGACAGCGACGGCGTGTAGCCGACCATCCAGGCGTCGCGGTTGCTGTCGGTGTCGCCGAGCTGGTTGGTGCCCGTCTTGGCCGCCGACGGCCGACCACCCGCCAGCGCATGGCCGTTGGAGTAGGCGGCGATCGGCTGCATCGCCGAGGTCACGTTGTCGGCGACCTTCTTCTCGATCCGCTGCTCACCGGAGTTGTCCTGCTGCGACGCGTCGAACAGCACCTCGCCCTCGGAGTTGACGACCTTCTGCACGAAATGCGGCTTGTGGTACACGCCCGAGGCGGCCAGCGTGGCGTACGCCGACGCCATGTCGATCACCCGAGACTGGTACTGGCCCAACACGACTCCATTGTTGGGCGGGCCGCCCTGACCGTCCTCGGACAGCGTGTGTTCGACGCCGGGGAAGCTCTCGGCGATACCGGCCTGGTGCGCGGCCTCGGCGACGTCCTGAGGGCCGTTCTTCAGCTTGAGCATCAGCCGGTAGTAGCTGGTGTTCAGCGACCGCTTGAGCGCCTCGGCGATGTTGCAGGTGCCGCAGCCGGCGCCCTCGACGTTGGAGATCTTGATGCCGTCGACCTCCAGCGGTGAGCTGTCGACCTGGGTGCCCAGGCCCATCCCCTGCTGCAGCGCGGCCACCAACGCGAACACCTTGAACGACGACCCCGTCGGCAACCCGGCCTGGGCGAAGTCGAAACCGTTGGCGTCGCTGCCGCCGTAGTACGCCTTCACCCCGCCGGTGCGCGGGTCGATCGACACGATCGCGGTGCGCATGTCGGGGTCCTGGCCCTCGAGGTACTCCTGCGCGGCCTCCTCGGCGGCCTGCTGCGCCTTCGGGTCGATGGTCGTGGTGATCTGCAGGCCCTCGGTGTTCAGGGTCTGCTCGTTGATGTCGAACAGCTCGAGCAGTTCCTTCTGCACCTGCCGTTCGATGAGCCCGTTCGGCCCGGTGGTCTGGTTCTGCGAGCGCGCCAGCTCCGGAGGAACCGTCGCCGGGAACACCTGCGCCGCCCGCTCCTGCGGAGACAGCGCACCGATCTCGACCATGCCGTCGAGCACCCAGTTCCACCGCGCGGTGGCGCCCTCGGGGTTGACCGCCGGGTCGAGTGCGGACGGCCGCTGGATCAGCGCGGCCAGCAGCGCGCCCTCGGCGACGTTGAGTTGTTCGACCGGCTTGTTGAAGTACGCCTTGGACGCCGCGGCGATGCCGTAGGACCCGCGACCGAAGTAGATGATGTTCAGATACGACTGCATCACTTGGTCTTTGGACCACTCGCCGGACATCTTCGTCGAGATGACCAGCTCCTTGGCTTTTCGGATCAGGCCGCCGACGCCCGAGCGCTCGGAACCGACGAGCGCGTTCTTGACGTACTGCTGGGTGATCGTCGAGCCGCCCTGCAGGTCGCCGCCGAACAGGTTGTTCTTGATGGCGCGGGCGAAGCCGGTGAACGAGAAGCCCGGGTTCGAGTAGAAGTCGCGGTCCTCCGCGGCCATCACCGCGTTGCGCGCCTGCACCGGGATCTGGTCGATGTTGACGTCGACGCGGTTGCCCTCGGGCGGAACGATTTTCGCCAACTCGCTGCCGTCGCTGGCCAGGATCGTCGACACCTGGTTGGTGCGGATGTCCCCGGGTTTGGGGACGTCGACGATCATGTACGCCATCGCGAACGTGATGAGCGGCAGCACGATGAACACCGCCGCGGCGATGAGGCCGCCGCGGCGCACCCACTTCCAGTTGATCTGGCTGGGCAGCCCGCGGCGCGGACCCGACGGGCCGCCCGGCGGTCCACCACCGCCGGGTGGGCGGGGCGGTGGCGGAGGGGGCATTGGCGGCTTGCGCGCGGGCGTGCCGTCCAACGCCGCCTTGACGACATCGACTGGGTCGCGCAGGTGTGGCGGTCGCGCCTCGCGCACCGGCGGCAGCACCGAGGTGTGCCGATCGTCGGGCGGAAGCGGACGGGTCTGGCGGTGCTGCGGGGCGTCGGCGCCCGGGCGGCGCGGGGCACCGCCGCCGTCGGAGTGTTTGGGTCCTGGCGCGCTCACGCCATCAGCCCCGTGTCCCGAGCGGACATCGTTGGCTGACCGGTCGTGGCGCCCTTCGCTATTCACTGGCCGTGCGCGCCCGGGAGCGCGCGGTCCGAGTGCCGGGTGATCCCTTGGGTGGTGGGACCGCGCCGAGCACGTACGACTTGACCAGGTGATTCCAGCTGCAGGTGCGGCATACCTCCACCACGTGTACGGAGAACTCGTCGTATCGGGACGCCAGCAGAACCAACTCCTCGGCCGTTCGCGCGGAACCCGATACCGGGCCAAGATGATCACCGAATACCCACGACACCAGGGTGAGCTGCTCCTTGCGGCAGATCGGGCACGTCACCGAACTGGGTTTGCCGTGGAATTTGGCGGCGCGCAGCAGATAGGGATTGGCGTCGCAGACCTCCGAGACGCCGGTGCGCCCCGAATAGACCTCCGCCAGCAGGGACCGTCGCCGAAGTGCGTAGTCCACCACCTGTCGCTGCAATCGCACGAGGACCAGAGTACGTCGGCGAATCGACTACCGGAGCGCGACGGCACGGTCGTGCCCCTCTCTAAGGTGTTTGATCTGGACCGACGGCGACGGCAATCCGCCGTGCGCGGTGACCCTCAGGAGACCGAATGCTGGACGGGCGCGACTTCACCCTCGACGGCGGCCCCGCCGGTGAGGGCTCGAGCCGTTTCACCCGCGAACTCCCCGATCAGTGGTGCTTCGACGGTCGGGCGTTCGGCGGCTATACCTCCGCGCTCGCGCTCGCGTCGATGTTCGAGCACAGCGGCCGGCCGGCGGCGGCGTCGCTGTCGGTGAGCTTCGTCGAGGCGGGGGCGCCCGGGCCGCTGCTCATCGACGTTCGCAGCATCCGCGGCGGCCGCACCGCCGCGGCAGTCGAGGCGACCATTCACCAGAACGGCCGCACGATCCTCATCGCGAGCAGTTGGTTCGCCGACGGCTGGCTGGGACCGCCGTCGGTCGACGCGCCCGTCCCGTTCGAGCGCTACATGGCACCGCTGCCGCAGCCGGAAGAGGAGCCCGCGCTGGACTGGATCGGCGAGGAGTATCCGTCGCTGCGGTTCGCCCATCGCCGCGGCGTGGACTATCCGGCGAGCCTCACCCGCTTCGCCGACCGCCGGCCCGAGGTGGCGCTGTGGGTGCGCGCCGACAGCGGCGACGCCCCCGCCGACCCGCTGCCCCATCCGCAGATCGCCGACGTCCTGCACGCCGACGCCCACCTCTTCGACGCGCCGGGCAAGGTCAGCGGATTCGTCGACGCCTGGCTGCTGAGCCTCGACCTCAGCCTGGTGTGGCAGCCCGGTGCACACCTGGTGCCGTCCACCGCGTGGCGGCTGCTGGAGGCGCGCGGCTCGGTCGCCAGCGGAGGCGTTTCGGCGTACGGCTCGCTGCGCGACTCCGACGGATCGCTGCTGGCCGTGATGACTTCGCAGGGTCTCATCCGCTGAGTGCTCGCTGATCATTACTTCTACGATCATCGCGTGGCGACACGGCAAACATCGGGCACGCGGGCGAAGGACAGCGACCGCAACGACACGTGCCAGATCCTCGACAGCGCGCTGAGCGAGGGTCAGCTCTCGATGACCGAGCACGGCGAACGCGTCAAGGCGGCGACCACCGCGACCACGCTGGGCGAGCTGCAGGCGCTGGTGTCCGACCTCCAAACCAACAACGCCCCCGTCCAGTTGCCCACGCTGAAGAAGCCGCGCTCGCTGCCGATGGCGGGCAGCGGCTGGGGCCTGCGCCTCGCGGTGGCCGGCGTGCTGGTGGTGTTCGGCATCGCCATCGGCTGGGGGCTGTACGGCAACACCCCGTCGCCGCTGAACTTCACCTCCGACCCGGGCGCCAAGTCCGACGGCATCACGCCGGTGGTACTCACGCCGCCCAAGCAGTTGCACTCGCTGGGCGGGCTGACCGGGCTGTTCGAGCAAATGAAGCAGCGCTTCGGCGACACCAACGGTTACCGGCTGACCCTCTATCCGGACTACGCGTCGCTGACCCGGCCGGACCCGAACGAGGAGCGCCGCGAGCTCAGCTACACCTACCGCGGCGGCTGGGACGATCCCACGTCGACGTCGAAGAACAGCGACGCCGTCGAGGTCGACCTGAGCAAGTTCGACATCAAATCAGTCGTCGGCGTGCTGCGCGGGGCGCCCGAAACGCTCGGCATGAAGCCCGGGGACGTCAACAGCACCTACCTGACCATCGATCCGAGCACCGACCCCACCACGCCCGGCGCGGTGTCGGTTTCGGTCTACGTGTCCAGCGACTACGGCAGCGGGTACATCGAGCTGGCCGACGACGGCAGGGTCAAGCAGATCCACTACCCCGGCTGACCCCGAGCGTTCTCCCGGCGGTCACCCATCATTCGCGTCGAATATATCGGCGCGATACTATGGTGCGAGGTGTCGAACCGCCGTAACGGACGAGCTGCGATTTTGGAGGGGGGTGCCCGCGGTGCTGGAACTGGCCATCCTGGGACTCCTGCTGGAATCGCCCATGCACGGTTACGAACTTCGCAAGCGATTGACGGGGTTGCTCGGCGCCTTCCGCGCATTTTCGTACGGATCGCTGTATCCGGCCCTGCGGCGCATGCAGAACGACGGTCTGATCGTCGAGGACGCAGCGCCGGATGGCACCCCGAAGATGCGCCGGGCCAGGCGCGTCTACCAGCTCACCGACAAGGGCAAGCAGCGCTTCTCCGAGCTGGTCGCCGACACGGGCCCACAGAACTTCTCCGACGACGGATTCGGTGTCCATCTCGCCTTCTTCAACCGCACCCCGGCCGAGGCCCGGATGCGGATCTTGGAGGGGCGTCGTCGTCAGGTGGAGGAACGCCGCGAGGGTCTGCGTGAAGCCGTCGCGCGGGCTAGCAGCTCGATCGACCGCTACACCCGCCAGCTTCACCAGCTCGGGTTGGAGTCGAGCGAGCGCGAAGTGAAATGGCTCAACGAGTTGATAGCGGCGGAACGTCTGAGCCAAGGGCGCTCAGACAACACAGTGCAGCCCTAGGCAGAACCGAAGCAACTACGACAGGGATTACGAAGGGAAGAGTCGACATGTCATCCAATGGAGAGGTGCGGGTCGCGATTGTCGGCGTGGGCAACTGCGCGTCGTCGCTCGTACAGGGCGTGCAGTACTACCACGATGCCGACGAGACGGCGACCGTGCCCGGCCTGATGCATGTGCGCCTCGGCCCGTACCACGTGCGCGACGTCAAGTTCGTCGCCGCCTTCGACGTCGACGCCAAGAAGGTCGGCTTCGACCTGTCCGAGGCGATCTTCGCGTCGGAGAACAACACCATCAAGATCGCCGACGTGCCGCCGCTCAACGTCACGGTGCAGCGCGGCCCGACCCTCGACGGCATCGGCAAGTACTACGCCGACACCATCGAGGTGTCCGACTCCGACCCCGTCGACGTCGTCAAGGCGCTCAAGGACGCCGAGGTCGACGTGCTGGTGTCCTACCTGCCGGTGGGCTCGGAGGAGGCCGACAAGTTCTACGCGCAGTGCGCGATCGACGCGGGCGTGGCGTTCGTCAACGCGCTGCCGGTGTTCATCGCCTCCGACCCGGAGTGGGCGAAGAAGTTCGAAGATGCCGGGGTGCCGATCGTCGGCGACGACATCAAGAGCCAGATCGGCGCCACCATCACCCACCGCGTGATGGCCAAGCTGTTCGAGGACCGCGGCGTGCAGCTCGACCGCACCATGCAGCTCAACGTCGGCGGCAACATGGACTTCCTCAACATGCTCGAGCGTGAGCGGCTGGAGTCGAAGAAGATCTCCAAGACCCAGGCCGTCACGAGCAACCTGCAGCGTGAGTTCAAGACCAAGGACGTGCACATCGGCCCGTCCGATCACGTCGGCTGGCTCGACGACCGCAAGTGGGCCTACGTGCGGCTCGAGGGCCGTGCGTTCGGCGATGTGCCGCTGAACCTGGAGTACAAGCTCGAGGTTTGGGACTCGCCGAACTCGGCCGGTGTGATCATCGACGCGGTGCGCGCGGCGAAGATCGCCAAGGACCGCGGCATCGGCGGCCCCGTCGAGGCCGCCTCGGCCTACCTGATGAAGAGCCCGCCCAAGCAGCTGCCCGACGATGTTGCCCGGGCGCAGCTCGAAACCTTCATCGAGGGCTAACTCTTTCCTGCGATTTGTGGAGTCCTGCCGGCGCTGTGCGCCGCTGGGGCTCCACAAATCGCGTTTTGTAGGGTTTTGCTCGTGAGCGAGATTTCCGCGGACGACGAACTGGCCGCCCTCGACGAGTTCATCTTCCTTCCGGAGAACGCGCGGCAAGCCGGTGTGGAGGCGATCCCTCACGCCGAACGCATCGACTCCGGGCCGATCAGCTCTCTCAAGTTCGGCGACGCTCCGCCGCGCGTGGTGTTCCTGCACGGTGGCGGTCAGAACGCGCACACCTGGGACACCGTCGTGGTCGGGCTCGGCGTGCCGGCGCTGGCCATCGACCTGCCCGGGCACGGCCGATCGGCCTGGCGGGAGGACGGCGACTACGGCCCGAAGAGCAACGCGGTGGCCGTCGAATCGGTCGTGCGGTCACTGGCGCCGACCGCCGATCTCGTCGTCGGGATGTCGTTGGGCGGCCTGACGGCGTTGCGGCTGGCCGTGGAGGCACCGGATCTGGTGCGACGGCTGGTGCTCGTCGACGTGACGCCGTCGGCGCCCGAGCGGCACACCCAGATGACCGAGGCGCAGAAGGGCACTGTCGCCCTGGTGCAGGGCGATCGCATCTTCCCCTCGTTCGAGGCGATGCTTCAGAAGACGGTCGCCGCGGCGCCGCACCGCGATCGGGAATCGTTGCGGCGCGGCGTGTTCCACAACGCGCGACGGCTCGAGGACGGCACCTGGACCTGGCGCTACGACGAGATGCGCAAGGGTGAGGGTTTCGAGGGGCTGTGGGACGACGTCCCCCGGCTGGACGTGACGACGACGCTGGTGCGGGGTGCGAACTCGTTCTTCGTCAACGACGATGACGCCGCCGAGTTCGCTCGCCGCGCACCGGGATTCAAGGACGTGCAGATCGTCGAGGATTCCGGTCACTCGGTCCAGAGCGATCAGCCGCGCAAATTGATCGAGATCCTGCGGGCGGTGCTCGCCGAGTAGGCGGTTCGGGCGCCAATAGCCACGGCCGGTGACTCGTGTTCACCTTCTGGTTGCCGTCTGCTCACCGAACTGTCCTAAGTTCCCCCGCCGTGGCCCTCATTCCGCTCAACCTCTTCGTCTCTCACAACGGCAAGTCCAAGCGCCAGCACGTCACCTGCCGCTACAAGTGCGGTGACGCGTGCTCCAAACCCGCACCGAACCCCAGCGCCAACGAGTACTTCGGTGACATCGTCAAGGCGGTCAACCGCCGCTCGGTGCTGCGCGCCGGTGGCATCGCGGTGCTGGCGGTCGGCACCGGTTCCGCCCTTGTCGCGTGCGGGCGCGGCGAAACGGCCGTTCCGACAACGACATCCGATGCCGCCATGCAGACGCCCGCCGGCATGAACTTCGCCGCCGTCGCGCCCAACAGCGAGGACGCGGTCGTCATCCCCGAGGGCTATCGGCAGTCCGTCGTGATCAGCTGGGGCGACCCGATTCTCGACGGCGCACCGGCCTTCGATGTGAACGCGCAGACGGGCGCCGCCCAGCGTGGTCAGTTCGGCTTCAACAACGACTTCGCCGGTTTGTTGCCGATCCCCGGCCGGCCGAACCGGTTCCTGTTGGTCACCAACTTCGAGTACGTCACACCGCAGTTCATGTTTCCCGGCTACGACCCCGACCGCCCCACGCGCGAGCAGTTCGACGTGGAGATGGCCGCCGTCGGGATGGGCGTCGTCGAGGTCGAGCGCACCCAGCAGGGACTCAAACCGGTGCTGGGCCGTTACAACCGCCGCATCACCGCCGACACCCCGTTCGCGCTGACGGGTCCGGCGGCGGGCAGCGAATTCGTCAGGACCGCCGCCGATCCCGACGGCCGCACCGTCGCGGGCACCTTCGCCAACTGCGCGGGCGGTGTCACGCCATGGGGCACCGTGCTGTCCGGCGAGGAGAACTGGCACACCTACTTCGGCGCCGCCGACGGTGCGCCAAGGCCCAACCCCGTCGAGGCCGACCGCCGCGACCGGTACGGCATCGCGGCCGAACCGTCGGAACTGCTCTGGGAGACGTTCGACCCGCGCTTCGACCTGTCCCGAGAACCCAACGAGGTCAACCGATTCGGCTACGTCGTCGAACTCAACCCGTGGGATCCCGCTTCGGCGCCGGTCAAGCATTCGGCGCTCGGACGGTTCAAACACGAAGGCGCCAACATCCATGTCACCGACGACGGCACCGTGGTCGCCTATACCGGCGACGACGAACGCTTCGACTACATGTACAAATTCGTCTCGACCAAGAAGATGCAGCCGGGGCGGGATCCCGCGGCCATGGCGCACAACATGACGCTGCTCGACGAGGGCACGCTGTATGTCGCCAAGCTGTCCGGCGACGTACCCGCCGACGAGATCGACGGCTCCGGCACGCCGCCGTCCACCGGTTCCTTCCGCGGTACCGGCACATGGCTGCCGCTGTTGCGGTCCGGCCCGAACGGTCAGGCCGAATCCCTGGTCGACGGCATGGCGCCGCAGGAGGTCGCCGTCTTCACCCGGATGGCCGCCGACAAAGTGGGGGCCACCAAGATGGACCGCCCCGAGGATTTCGAGGCCAACCCCACGACCGGGAAGGTCTACGTCGCACTGACCAACAACGACGAGCGCGGTGCGCCCGGTGAAGCGCCGGCCGACGCCGCCAACCCCCGCAACGACAACAAGAGCGGTCAGGTGCTCGAGATCACCGACGACCACGCGGGCACCGCGTTCACCTGGGATCTGCTGCTGGTGTGCGGCGATCCCGCGGCCGCCGACACTTACTACGGCGGATTCGACAAGTCTCGGGTCAGCCCGATCTCGTGCCCCGACAACCTGGCCTTCGACAGCCACGGCAACCTGTGGATCTCGACCGACGGCAACGCCCTGGACTCCAACGACGGACTGTTCGCCGTCGCGCTGGAAGGCCCCAGCCGCGGCGAGACCCGACAATTCCTCACCGTGCCCCTCGGCGCCGAGACCTGCGGTCCCGTCGTCACCGACGACGTCGTCACGGTGTGCGTCCAGCATCCCGGCGAACACGACGACAACAGCATCGACGATCCGCTGTCGCGCTGGCCGGAGGGCGGCAACGGCACCGCGCGGCCGTCGGTGGTCGCGGTCTGGAAAGGCGGCGGGAATATCGGGACGTAGCATGCACCAGCGTCGAGACCGACGAAATGGCTGGTTTGCGGCCAGTTTTGCAGCCATTTCGTCGGTTTCGCGGGCTGTCGGGGGTCAGTAGGCTCGCTTAAGTGAGCCATCCGATCCGAGTCGGCGTGCAACTGCAGCCGCAGCACTCCCCGAAATACAGCCATATGCGCGACGCGGTCCGACGGTGCGAAGACCTCGGCGTCGACGTCGCCTTCAACTGGGACCACTTCTTCCCGCTCTACGGCGATCCCGACGGCGCCCACTACGAATGCTGGACCATGCTCGGCGCCTGGGCCGAGCAGACGTCGCGCATCGAGATCGGCGCGCTGGTGACCTGCAACTCGTACCGCAATCCCGAGCTGCTGGCCGACATGGCCCGCACCATCGACCACATCAGCGACGGCCGGCTCATCCTCGGCATCGGTTCGGGTTGGAAGCAGAAGGATTACGACGAGTACGGCTACGAGTTCGGCACCGCGGGCAGCAGGCTCGACGACCTCGCCGCGGCGATGCCGCGCATCACCTCGCGCCTGTCCAAGCTCAACCCGCAACCCACCCGGGACATCCCCGTCCTCATCGGCGGGGGCGGCGAGAAGAAGACACTTCGCCTGGTCGCCGAGTACGGCGACATCTGGCACAGCTTCTCCGACAGCAACGAATATCCGCGCAAGGCCGAGGTTTTGGCGAGACACTGCGCCGACGTGGGTCGCGATCCGCAAGCAATCGAACGCTCGGCCGGTGTCTCCGGCAAGACGACCGAAGCCTTGATCGCCGAGGCCGATGCGCTGGCTTCAGTCGGCGTCACGATGCTGACCGTCGGGGTCAACGGACCGGACTACGACCTGACCGAAGCCGAGGCCTTGGTGCGATGGCGCGACCGTCGCCGAAACGAAGGCGGCTGAAGCGGCGTAACCCCTCCCGGCGAGGCGTGGTGCGTGAGAGACTGTCGCCGCCATGCCCAAGAAGTATGGGGTCAAGGAAAAGGACCTTGTGGTCGCGCACGTCGTGAACCTCGTCCTGACCGGCAAGCTCCGGTCCGGCGATCGGATCGACCGCAACGAGATCGCTCAGGAACTCGGGTTGTCACGCGTGCCGATTCAAGAGGCCGTCGTGCAGATGGAACACGACGGCATCTTGTCCACCCGGTATCACCGCGGCGCCTTCGTCGAACGCTTCGACGAGGCGTTCGTGCGCGAACACCACGAGCTGCACGGGTTCTTGACGGGGATGGCCTCCGCGCGCGCCGCCGACGACGCGGACCCCCGCATCGTCGACCGGCTGGGGTCGCTGACCGACACGTTGCGCAGCACCCGCGATTCGCGCGCCTTCTACGACACGGCCTGGCAGTACCGGACCGTGATCACCGATGCGTACGCCGGCCCACGGCTGACCGCGCTCATCCGGTCGGTGCAGGCGTTCACCCCGCGGGCCTTCTGGGTGCAGTACCTCAGCGACCACGACGAGATGCTGCCGTTCTACGAGGACGAGACCGCCGCGATCGGCCGAGGGGACGAGGAGGCCGCGCGCAACGCGTGTGTCGCCCGCAGCGAGGCGATGGGCCGCATCATGGTCGGCGAACTGGTGCGACGCGGCGTGTTGCGCGGGGCGGGCGCCTCGCCGGTTGCGTTCTGATCACGCCCAAGTCAGCGTAGATCCGCCGTTGCCCGATACGTTGCACAGATGACCTCGTTCGTGCGGCTCTGCAGAACTTCGGCCGTCGCACTCGTCGCGGTGCTCGTCGGCGGTGTGGTCCTGGCCGGACCCGCGCACGCCAACGTCGACCAGTGCGCACCGCCCGGCATCGAGAGCGCCAGCGCCCTGCCGACCAACCTGGCCGCGGCGGCGACCGGCCCAGAGCAGGACCGCTACACCACCCCCGGTGTCGAACCGCTCTCGGCGATCAACGTCGAGGCGTTGGGCCTGATCCGGCCCGGCACGCTGACCGTCGGCACGCTGTCGGATGCACCGCCGAGCATCTGCATCAACTCGGCCGGGGAGTTCACCGGCTTCGACAACGAGGTGCTGCGCGCGGTTGCCGACAAACTGGGCCTGCGGATCAACTTCGTCGGCACCGAGTTCTCCGGGCTGCTGGCGCAGGTGGCGGCGCGACGCTTCGACGTGGGGTCGTCGTCGATCACCACGACCGAGCCTCGGCGCCGCACGGTCGGCTTCACCAACGGCTATGACTTCGGCTATTTCTCGCTGGTCGTGCCCACCGGTTCGCCGATCACCGGCTTCGACAAGCTGGGCCCCGGACAGCGCATCGGGGTGGTGCAGGGCACCGTGCAGGAGTCGTACGTCGTCGACACCCTGCGCCTGCAGCCGGTCAAGTACCCGGACTACAACACGGTCTACGCCAGCCTGAAGACGCGGCAGATCGACGCGTGGGTGGCGCCGTCGCAGCAGGCGTCGGGCACGGTGCAGCCCGGCGATCCGGCCGAGATCATCGAAAACACCTTCAGCTTGGACAATTTCGTCGCGTGGGCGGTGGCCAAGGAGAACCGGCCGCTGATCGACGCGTTGAACTCCGGGCTGGACGCGGTGATCGCCGACGGCACCTGGGCGCGGTTGTACTCGGAGTGGGTGCCGCGCGCGTTGCCGCCAGGATGGAAGCCGGGATCGAAGGCCGCTCCCCCGCCGCAGCTGCCGGACTTCAACGCGATCGCCGCCGAGAATCAGCAGGCCCCGGCTGGGCCCGTGGCGCCGAAATCGGCGCTGTCGCAACTGAAGGACGCGTTCCTGAACTGGGACCTGTACCGGCAGGCGATTCCCGACCTGCTCAAGACCGGCTTGCCGAACACGTTGATTCTTACGGCCAGCGCCGCCGTCATCGGCCTGGTGCTGGGGATGTTGCTCGCGGTCGCGGGGATCTCGCGGCACCGCTGGCTGCGCTGGCCCGCGCGGGTGTACACCGACATCTTCCGCGGCCTGCCCGAGGTGGTGATCATTCTGTTGATCGGTCTCGGGGTCGGTCCGGTCGTGGGTGGGCTGACCGGCAACAACCCGTATCCGCTGGGCATCGCGGCGCTGGGCCTGATGGCCGCGGCGTACGTCGGGGAGATCTTCCGGTCGGGGATCCAGAGCGTCGAACCCGGTCAGCTGGAAGCCTCGCGCGCACTGGGCTTTTCGTACACAACGTCGATGCGGCTGGTGGTGGTTCCACAGGGTGTGCGGCGGGTGCTGCCCGCGTTGATGAACCAGTTCATCTCGCTGCTGAAGGCCTCGTCGCTGGTCTACTTCCTCGGCCTGGTGGCCGACCAGCGTGAGCTGTTCCAGGTCGGGCGCGACCTCAACGCCCAAACCGGCAATCTGTCCCCGCTGGTGGCCGCGGGCTTCTTCTATCTGTTGCTGACCGTGCCGCTGACGCACCTGGTCAACTTCATCGACAACCGGTTGCGGCGCGGTCGAAAACCCTCCGAGGAGGATCCGCTTCCGATGGCCGCGTCGCAGGAGATGATCTGATGAGCACGTCGGGCTTCGACCCGGTGTCGTTGAGCGCCAACGACATCCACCTCGCGTTCGGCCCGAACCCGGTGCTGCGCGGTGTGGGCATCGACGTGCCGGCGGGCACCACCACGGCGGTGATCGGGCCGTCGGGTTCCGGCAAGTCGACGCTGCTGCGCACACTGAACCGGCTGTACGAACCCGACCGCGGGGACATCCTGCTCGACGGTCGCTCCGTGCTCCGCGACAACCCCGACCAGTTGCGTCAGCGCATCGGGATGGTCTTCCAGAACTTCAACCTGTTCCCGCATCGCACCGTGCTGGACAACGTGACCCTGGCCCCACGCAAACTCAAGCGGCTCAGCGCCGACGAGGCCCGCGAGCTCGGGCTGGCACAACTGGACCGCGTCGGTCTGCGCAACAAGGCCGAGGTGCGACCGACGACACTGTCCGGCGGCCAGCAGCAGCGGGTGGCGATCGCGCGGGCATTGGCGATGGCGCCCCAGGTGATGTTCTTCGACGAGGCGACGTCGGCGCTCGACCCGGAGTTGGTCAAGGGCATCCTCGCGCTGATCGCCGATCTCGGCGCCGACGGGATGACGATGGTCGTGGTGACCCACGAGATGGGTTTCGCCCGGTCGACGTCGGACGCCGTGGTGTTCATGGACTACGGCAAGGTGGTCGAGGCCGGCCCGCCGGAGCAGATCTTCGACGCGGCCGAGACCGAACGCCTGCAGCGGTTCCTCTCGCAGGTGCTCTGACGCGCGAGTTTCAACTAACGCGTCCGTCACGCGTCCTGGCAGCGGCTGACAGGTTAGACTGCCGAAATTATGGCGGAAGTCGTCGAACCGCAGGTCGCGGAGCTGTCAGGAGAGCTGCAACGGGTGCTCTCGAGGGTGTTCTCCGTGCTGCGGCGCAGCGACACCAGCCGCGCCGACGCCGGTGACCTCACATTGGCCCAGTTGTCGATCCTGCTGACGCTGCTGGAGCAGGGCCCGATGCGGATGACCGATCTGGCCGCCCACGAGCGCGTGCGCACACCCACCACCACGGTCGCGATCCGGCGGCTGGAGAAGTTGGGCCTGGTCAAGCGCTCCCGCGACCCGTCCGACCTGCGTGCGGTGCTCGTCGACATCACGCCGGAGGGCCGCGCCCAGCACCAGGAGGCGCTCGAGGTACGGCGCGCGCACCTGGCCAGCCTGTTGGCCAAGTTGGGCCCGGAGGATCTCGAGACGCTGACCAAGGCCATCGAGCCGCTCGAGCGGCTGGCCGAGTAGCGGACTAACCCAGCCAGTCCAGGACCGCGGCCGCCGTCCACGACTGCTGCATGCTGCCCAGCGGCTCGCCGGTGAAGGGTTCGTAGTACTCGGCGAAGGATCCGTCGCTGACCTGGCGCAGCCCTTCCTGGCGCAGCAGCCGGGCGCGTTCGGCCCAGCCGCGCCGCGCGAAGCACCAGGAGAACAGCCACGTCATCACCGGCCACACCGGGCCGCGCCAGTACTCGCGCGGGCGAAAGTCCCGCGAGACCGGCGAGGTGGACGGGATGCAGGCGTACTTCAGGTCCGGGTGGGTGCAGAACCGCGGGCCCTCCAGCAGCTTCACCAGCGTGCGTTCCTTGTCGTGCGGCAGGCCGCCGCACAACAACGGGGCGAACTGCGCGACCGTCTCGGTGGCCACCCACTTACCGGTCCTGACATCGAAATCCCTTGCAGCGCCGGTTCTCTCGTCGGCGGCGTCGATGACTCCCTCGCGGAACCGCTTCGCCCACGCGTAGAGATCGCGGACGTCGGCGCGCGGGCGGCCGTAGTCCTCGCCGATCTCGGCCAGCACGTCGCAGGCGACCGCGAGGATGGCCGAGACGAAGACGTCCTCGACCGCGAAACTCATGACCTTGGGTAGCAATTCGTCGTCGTAGCGGGCCGACTTCATCTCCTCGAGCAGCCACAGGTAGCGGTCGTACTCGAGGTCCGACGGGCGCTGGGTGGCGTCCGTGACGATCGTGTTGTCCTCGCGCTGGTACTCCGGCACGTTGCCCGGAATCACGTTGGCGTAGGCGCTGTCCCACCGCGGCGAGTTGTCCATGCCGGACTCCCAACCGTGGTACAGCGTGACCCGTCCCCGCTCCTTGGGGTCGCGGGCCTCGGCCAGCCAGCGGTGCCAGCGGACCAGATCGGACCAGCGCCGGTCGAGGAACGCCTCGGCGACGGCGCGGGTGGACCGGCCGCGCGTGCGGGCGTGGTCGAGGATGCGCTGCACGGCGATCGCGTGCACCGGCGGCTGGGTGATGCCGGAAGTGTGTCGGTGACGCGGGGCGTGTGCGGCGAGCGCGGACGTGGCCCAACGCGCCGGGCCGGGGAAGTACCCGTCGACGCCGTTGGCGAAGACGATGTGCGGGATCATGCCGTTGGTCCACTGCGCCGAGAGCAGCGTGTCGAGTTCGACGACGGCGCGCTCGACGCTCAGCGGCGACAGCCCGATCGCCACGAACGCGGCGTCCCAGCTCCACATGTGCGGGTACAGCAGCGGGGCCGCGGTGGTCATGGTGCCCAGGTCATTGCCCCGCAGCAGGTATGCGGCGCGGGCCGCGAGCTGGGTCGGGGCGAAGCTGTGGTCGATGGGCATCGGTTCCATGATGCGACGCTTCGGCGCGGATCGCAGGTCGGTAGGGTTTCGACATGCCGACCGCGATGATCACGGGCGCCTCGCGAGGGCTCGGGACGGCGATTGCGCGGGCCCTGGCCGACAGCCACACGTTGTTTCTGGCGGGACGACCGTCGGCGGCGCTCGACGAGGTGGCCGCGGAGTTCGGCGCGACCACGTGGCCGATCGACCTCGCGGATGTGTCCGGGATCGAGGCCGCCGTCGAGCCGATCGTCGAACTCGATGTGCTGATCCACAACGCGGGGGTGGCGTTCCCCGGCCGGGTCGCCGAGTCGACCGTCGACGAGTGGCGCACCACCATGGACGTCAATCTTATTGGGGCCGTTGCGCTTACGCTCGCACTGCTGCCGGCGTTGCGCGCCGCGCGCGGGCACGTGCTGTTCGTCAACTCGGGATCGGGGATCAATGCGTCGCCGGGGCTGGCGTCGTATTCGGCGAGCAAGTTCGCGTTGCGCTCGTTCGCCGACTCGCTGCGGGCCGACGAACCGTCGCTGCGGGTGACGTCGGTGCATCCAGGCCGGATCGCCACCGAGATGCAGGAGGGTCTGGTCGCCTACGAGGGCGGCGAGTACGACCCGTCGCGATTCCTCAGCCCGGAGACTGTGGCGAAGGTGATCGCCGACGCCGTGCACACGCCGCCGGACGCCCACCTGCACGAGGTCGTCGTCCGCCCGCGCAAGTAGTGATTTCGGTGCAGTACCGATCGCTCAGCGACTGGTAGCGCACCGTAGCGCCTCGCGAATTGTGGCGATCACCCGCTTGAGATAGACCGTCAGGTCCAACCAGGTGAAGCGAAGGACCTGCCAGCCGAGCAGGGCGATCGCGTTCTGCCGCTTGCGGTCGACCTGGAAAACCTCGGCGTCCGAGTGAAACGCCCAGCCGTCGGTCTCCAGCGCAATTTCCGCGCCGGGGAATCCCACATCGACCTCGTAACCGCCGACGGGATAGTTCGCCTTCCAACCCGTGATCCCCGCCTCACGCAACAGGTTTATGAGCAGTCGTTCGGCGGCCGAGCGCGCATCATCTGCTGCCGCTTGCAGGAGGATTCGTGCGGCGGGAGAACCGTAGCGGCCCTTGTTGCGGAGCTGAGCTCGCCAAAGTCCGCGCAGATCAACGTGCCGTTGCAATGCACTGTCCATCAGCTTGGCGCCGTCGCGCCTTCTCGTCGCTGCTTCGAGCACAGTCAACGGTTTCGCGGTGGTGCGCAGTCCACACACCTCCGTGACATCTCTCGGGTCGAGGTCGCGCCGCCGCAGTCGAGTGCCACTGTGACAGCGCCCGGTCGCAGTCCGCCCCGCGGTGACCTCAACGATGTCCGGCGCGTATTGGGTCAGACCATGCCACCACGCCGCGGTGAGACCACTGGCGACAGCCCTTTCGCCGTATCCCCAGACTCCCGCCCGCACCCTCGCAGCGTCGGTGAACTCGTGGTCGTCTACGAAGTAGACCCCTTTTGCGCATCGCCTCCACTGGCCAGCCCTCACCCGGCGTTGTACCGACTGATCGCTGAGGCCGGCAACCCTAGCCTGAGCGGAAGTGATGACGCCGTCCTGAATGCGCAGAAAATCCGCAAGCACGCGTGATTGGACGCATGGAGTACCTGCAGCGGTTCCCTCCCGGGCGGCTTCGGTGCACTACCGATCGCAGAGCGACGGGTAGTGCACCGAAATCACACGACGATGTTGACCAGGCGGCCCGCCACCACGATCACCTTCTTCGGTGTCGCGCCGTTGATGAACGCCTGCACCTTCTCGTCGGCCAGCGCGGCCGATTCGAGCGCATCGGCATCGGCGTCCGCCGCGACCGTCACCCGTCCGCGGACCTTCCCGTTGACCTGGACGGGGTATTCGACGGTGTCCTCGACGAGGTGCTGCGGGTCGGCCACCGGGAACGGGCCGTGCGCCAGCGTCTCGTCGTGGCCCAGGCGACGCCACAACTCCTCGGCCAGATGCGGTGCGAGCGGCGCGACCATCAATACCAGCGGCTCCAGCGCGCCGCGGGCGGTCACGCCCTGTTTGGTCAGATGGTTCGTGTACTCGATGAGTTTGGCGGCCGCGGTGTTGTTGCGCAGGTTCGTGTAATCGTCGGACACCCCGGCGATGGTGCGGTGCAACAACTTCAGCGTCTCGTCGTCGATCGCCTCGTGCGCGGCGACGCGGGTCGCGCCGGTCTCCTCGTCCACCACGAGACGCCACACCCGCTGCAGGAACCGGTGCGCGCCGACGACGTCCTTGGTGGCCCACGGCCGCGACGCCTCCAGCGGGCCCATCGACATCTCGTAGACCCGCAGCGTGTCCGCGCCGTAGTTGTCGCAGATCTCGTCGGGCGACACCGAGTTCTTCAGGCTCTTGCCGATCTTGCCGAACTCCTGGAAGACCTCTATTTCCGGGCGATCCTCGCCCTCCTGGCCCGCCCAGTAGAACTTCCCGTCCCGCTCAACGACTTCCGCGGCCGGAACGTAGGCGCCGCGCGAGTCGGTGTAGGCGAACGCCTGGATGTACCCCTGGTTCACCAGGCGGCGGTACGGCTCGCGAGAGGTCACGTGCCCGAGGTCGTAGAGCACCTTGTGCCAGAATCGGCAGTACAGCAGGTGCAGCACGGCATGTTCGACACCGCCGACGTAGAGGTCGACGCCGCCGGGGTCCTGCTCCCCGTGCTCGGCCGGCCGCGGGCCCATCCAGTACGCCTCGTTCTCCTTGGCGCACATGGCTTCCGAGTTGTGCGGGTCGGTGTAGCGCAGCTCGTACCACGAGCTGGCGGCCCACTGCGGCATGACGTTGGTGTCGCGGGTGTAGGGCTTGAGCCCGTCGCCGAGATCCAGTTCGACGTGCACCCAGTCGGTGGCCTTGTTCAGCGGCGGCGACGGTTCGCTGTCGGCGTCGTCGGGGTCGAACAACACCGGCGAATAGTCGGGCACATCGGGCAGTTCGACCGGCAGCGCCGACTCGGGCAGCGCGTGCGCGCGACCGTCCTCGTCGTACACGATCGGGAACGGCTCGCCCCAATATCGCTGCCGCGCGAAAAGCCAGTCCCGCAGCTTGTATTCGACGCGCGGGCGGGCTCGACCCTGCTCCGCCAGCCGCGTGGTGATCGCCTCCTTGGCCGACGCGATGCTCAGCCCGTCGAGATAGTCGGAGTTCACGATCTCGCCGTCGCCGGTGTACGCGGCTTGCGAGATGTCGCCGCCGGCAACGACTTCCACGATCGGCAGGCCGAACTGGTGGGCGAACTCCCAGTCGCGCTGATCGTGCCCCGGCACGGCCATGATGGCCCCGGTGCCGTAGCCCAGCAGCACGTAATCGGCGATGAACACCGGCACGCGTTGCCCGTTGGCGGGATTCGTCGCGTACGCGCCGGTGAACACACCGGTCTTGGTCTTGTTCTCCTGGCGCTCCAGGTCAGACTTCGCCGCGATCGCCGACCGGTAGGCGGCGACGGCTTCGGCGGGCGTCTCCGCGCCGTACGTCCATCGCTCGTCGACGCCGTCGGGCCACTGGTCGGCGACCAGCCGGTCGACGAGTTCGTGCTCGGGCGCCAGCACCATGTACGTCGCGCCGAACAGCGTGTCGGGCCGGGTGGTGAACACCTCGATGTCACCGGCGTCGGTGGCGAACAGCACCGCGGCGCCGGTGGACCGGCCGATCCAGTTGCGCTGCATGGTCTTGACCTTCTCGGGCCAGTCCAGCAGATCGAGGTCGTCGAGCAGGCGGTCGGAGTACGCGGTGATGCGCATCATCCACTGCCGCAACCGTTTCCGGAACACCGGGAAGTTGCCGCGCTCGCTGCGGCCGTCCGCGGTGACCTCCTCGTTGGCCAGCACGGTGCCCAACCCCGGGCACCAGTTCACCAGCGAGTCGGCCCGGTAGACCAGGCGGTAGGAGTCGATGACGTCGGCGCGCTCGCCCGCCGAGAGCTCCGACCACGCCCTGCCGTCGTCGAGGGTTCGGGACCCGGACTCGAACTGGGCGATCAGCTCGGCGATCGGCCTGGCCTTCTGCGCGTCCGGATCGAACCACGCGTTGTAGATCTGCAAGAAGATCCACTGGGTCCACTTGTAGTAGTCGACGTCGGTGGTGGCGAAGCTGCGCCGCGGGTCGTGCCCGAACCCCAGCCTGCCGAGCTGGCGCTTGAAGTTGACGATGTTGGCTTCGGTCCGGATGCGCGGGTGCGTCCCGGTCTGGATGGCGTACTGCTCTGCGGGCAGCCCGAACGCGTCGAATCCCAAGGCGTGCAACACGTTGCGCCCGGTCATGCGGAAGTACCTGGCGTAGACGTCGGTGGCGATGTAGCCCAGCGGGTGCCCGACGTGCAGGCCCTCCCCCGACGGATACGGGAACATGTCCTGGACGAACATCTTGTCGGCGGGCACCGGCGATCCGTCGGCCGGCGCCAGAGATCCGACGGGGTTCGGCACGTTGAAGGTGCCGGCGTCGGCCCACCGCTGCTGCCAGGTGCGCTCGATCTGCCCGGCCAGCTCCGCGGTGTAACGGTGCTGCGGGGTGTCGGTGGTCGGCGCTTCTGTCACGTGAACAGGGTATAAGCACGCCTATCCGCAGTTGCTCGGCCACGGGTCGGTCTCGGTTGCATTGCGGGGAAGTCAGAACACGGTTGCAGGTCGATTCCGACGCTGGTGGCCGTGCTTCGCGGGTCGATACAGTCAGCGCCTGACCTCCCCCCGTGCAGTTCGGAAGGACCGAAGCAGATGATCGAGATCGCCCCTCGCTGGCGGATTCTGGCCGCAAGTGCGGCCGCCGCCACCGCCGGCGTCCTCGGCTTCGCGGGCACGACCGCATCGGCCGAGCCTCTCGTTCCGCAACCTCCGCAACCCGCGCCGGCCACCGTGACGCAGACCGTCACGGTCACGCCGAACGCACAGGCCCTCACCCAGCAGGGTGTGACGTCGGCCACCGCACCGGCCGCGACTGCGGGGACCCCGGCGGGGATCGCGGCACCGGCACAGGCGGCGCAGGGGGCGCCGGCAGCCACGGCGGCCACACCCGCCGGAACCGCTGCGGGAGCGCCCGCCGGAGCCGCCGCGGGAGCACCCGCGGCCGCAGCCCCCGGGCTGGTCGCGCAGCCGGTTCCGCCCGCGCCGGTCGCGACGATCGCGCCCGCCGCCTCCGGCACCCTCGCCGAGTTCTTCGAGGAGAAGGGCGTCAAGCGCGAGCCGCAGAACAGTCGCGACTTCAAGGCGCTCAACATCGTGCTGCCGATGCCGCGCGGCTGGGCGCACGTTCCCGACCCGAACGTGCCCGACGCGTTCGCCGTGATCGCGGACCGGGTTGGCGGCAACGGGCTGTACACCTCGAACGCGCAGGTGGTGGTGTACAAGCTCGTCGGCGATTTCGATCCCAAGGAGGCCATCAGCCACGGCTTCATCGACAGCCAGAAGCTGCCCGCCTGGCGGACCACCGACGCGTCGCTTGCCGAGTTCGGCGGTCTGCCGTCGGCGTTGATCGAGGGCACCTACCGCGAGAACAACATGACGCTGAACACCTCGCGGCGCCACGTCATCGCCGCCGCCGGACCGGACAAGTACCTCGTGTCGCTGGCGGTCACCACCAGCCTCGATCAGGTGGTCCCGGCCGCGGAGGCCACGGACGCGATCGTCAACGGTTTCCGGGTCACGGTCCCCGGGGCACCCGGCGCGGCTCCCCCCGCAGCGCCCGCAGCCCCCGGC
>JBNMQV010000022.1:0-86779 GCA_050205545.1 Mycolicibacterium celeriflavum | reverse complement strand
CGAGAAGACGACGCCGGTCTCGGCGGCGGCGGCGATCAGCGAACCGGTCTTGTCGCTGAGGACCTGCAGGTCGAAGTCGACCGGGTCGTCGCCCGGCTGGGCGCCCACGGTCTCGTGCATCTGACCGAGCACGAGGCGCTCGAAGGTGTCGGCCTGCAGCCGGATGGCGCGCTCGCCCACCTGGGCCATGAGCTGGCTGGCACGCGAGAAGAGCAGGTCGCCGGTGAGGATCGCGACGCTGTTGCCCCAGACCGCGTGGGCGCTGGGAACGCCGCGGCGACGGTCGGCCTCGTCCATGACGTCGTCGTGGTACAGCGAGCCGAGGTGGGTCATCTCGAGAGCCGTCGCGCCCGCGAGGACGTCTTCGGTGACCCCGGAGCCGAGCTGCGCCGTGAGGATCGCGAGCATCGGCCGCATCCGCTTTCCGCCCGCCTCGTAGAGGTAGCGCGAGGTGACGTCGGCGAGCGAGTCCCCGACCTTCAGCTCACCGGCGAGGCGGGCTTCAACGAGGTCGAGCCCCTCTTCGACCGTGGCGAGCAGCGTGCGCATGCGCGGGCCCACGAAGATGCGCTCGGTGACACCGAGACGGCTCGCGATCTGCGAGCCCGGAGTACCGGGACGGGGGGTCATGCCTCCAGCGTACCCGTCGCGCCTCAGGCCCGGCCCGGGGTTGCGGGCTTGCGCGCGCGGTGCAGTGCGACGATCCCGAAGCTCAGGTCGCGCCAGGCGACCTGCTCCCACCCGGCGGCGCGGATGCGGCCGGCGAGGGTGCGCTGATCGGGCCAGTCGCGGATCGACTCGTTGAGGTAGTCGTAGGCGTCGGCGTTCGAGCTGAACGTCCGCGCGACGACGGGCAGGCCGCGGTCGTTGTAGAAGCGGTACAGCCCACGCATGAGCGCTGCCGGCGGGTGCGAGAACTCGCAGATGACGAGGCTTCCGCCGGGCTTGGTGACGCGGAGCATCTCGCGCAGCGCCGTGTCGGGGTCGTTGACGTTGCGCAGCCCGAACGAGATCGTCACCGTGTCGAACTCCTCGTCGCCGAACGGCAGGGCCGTCGCGTCCGCCTCGACGAAGGACAGGTTCGGGATGCCGCCGTGCCGTCGCTTGCCCTCCGCGATCATCCCCGCCGAGAAGTCGCCCGCGACGACCTCGGCACCCGAGCGGGCGAGCGAGACCGAGCTCGCCCCGGTGCCCGCGGTGTGTTAGTGATACGGCGACCACCGGGATCGACACCTGGTACACGTCGTCGGCATGCGCGTCCGTGAACCGGGCGCCCCGCCGGATGTGCCACCACCCGAACCACTTCCGCCCGACGGCGCGCCACCGCCGGCAGGTGCGCCGCCACCCGGCTGGCCGCCCGAGCGCTCACCGCCGCCGGGCTTGTTCGTCGTCGCACCGGCCTGCCGGCCGAACGAGGGCGCCATCTGCCGAGCCAATCCCGCCGGATCACCACCGGGCCGCCCTCCGCCGCCGGGACTACCGACGGCTCCACCATTGTCCGCGCCGCGGACCGCCGGCATCGCCGGGCGGACAGGCGAGAACGTCGCACCGCTCGCGTAGTCGCGACGCACCTCGTCGGACTGCCGCTGCAGCTCCTGCATCCGTTTCTGGATGCGCGCCATCTCGTTGCGCGCCGCGAGACCGTTGCCGATGGTGGTCTGCGCGGCCAGTTGGCGCAACTGCGTCTCCAAACTCACGTACTCGCCGTGAATGCCCGCGTGCTCGGCCTTCGCGGCGTCATGGGCCGCAATGATTTTCGCCGCTGCTTCCGCCAGGTCGTGCCAACCCTCGGCGAGTTGCTCCAGCCAACCCGCGAACTCGGTCATCCTGGCGTAGGCGGCGTCGGCTGCCCGGCCCTCCCAGTCGCCGCTGGGCGGCCGCGGCGCGTTGTCTCGGACGCGGGTTGCCGCCAGCCCCCACTGCAGCATCGCCGCCTTCAGCGAGGCGCCGTCGTCGCCGGCGATCAGATCGGCCTGCGTTCCGTACACGTCGCTGTAGCCACCCGCATCGATGCGCTGCGGCGCCCCGACGGGATGGGGCGGTGCGGGCGGCGGGGTCGCCGGCGCGGGAATCGCGATCGCCTCGACCGCCGCCTGACGGGCCGGATCTTCGATTGCCCTGCCGCACGCTTCGTCGACCCGGATATAGGCGTCGGCGGCGATCTGCAGCATCTCGGCGATGCGCTGGTTCTCCGTCTCGGCCCACCGCTGGAACTCCAACAGTGACTGCGCGTTGGCGTTCAGATTGGCGACCGCGGCGGCCGAGGACGGCAACGCATCCGGCGGCGCCACCGCATGGGCAAAGGGGTTGTGCCAGTCGACGCCGCGCATCTCGGCGGACTGCTTGGTGAGTTCCGCCGGTTCGACCCGCTGAACCTCGCCCATCGCTACCCCTGCGCCCGCATGTCGGCTCAGCCCTCGAGCACCATCTGGTAGCGGCTCTCCTCGCGCGGATTGATCAGCCGGATCGGCAGCTGACGATGGCGCGGGGTCTCGATGTAGTTGCTGCGCAACACGACTCGTCCAATGCCGGGGTGGGGGCCCAGATAGGTGGTCGCATGCGGCCACGCGACCTTCGCCTCGTCGCCGATCCTGGCGTTGACGTATCCGGCGAACTCGTTGAACTGCGGGGACAGCGTGACGACGGCGCCCGCCGCCGCGGACCGCACGATGAACTGGGTGAACAGCCGGGAGTCGCCGAGGTTGATGCTCACGTCGACGTCGTCGAACGGCATGTAGACGGGATAGCGGTCGGCGGTCTCGCCGACCAGCACCCCGGCCGATCCGATCGGCAACTCGTAGTGGCGGTCGGCGACGGGGCTGATGCCGTGCAGGGCCGCGCGCTGCCCACCGAATAGGCACGAAAAGCCGCGCGGTGTGGTGGGATTCGCCAACGTGGTCAGCAACACCGTCGACCGGGGAGCCTCACCCGGCCGGATGCGGATCCTGGTGATTGTGTGGTCGGCGCGCGCCGACCACCACACGTCCGGTCCGCCCGGCGCGGTGTAGACGGCGGTGAACGTGCTGCGGCCCTTGATCGCAGACCACGTCTCGCGCTCGAAGCTGATCTCGGTCGCCCGGTCCAGATCGTCGAAGCTGCGAGCGGGCCGGGCGTCGATTCCGTTGCTCGCCAACTGATCCGCGATCCGCGTGGCCGAAGCCACCAGGTACCGGGCCAGCCCGGCGACGCCGGAGTCGCGGCGCTGCGACGACCTGCGGGTGGTCTCGGGGTCGGCGCGCAACACGATCCAGGTCCGCCGGTTCGCCGGCGCCGGATACGGGCCGACCACCTGCTCGTACAGCGAAATCAACGCGGCCGGAGCTGTTTTGCCGACCCGGTAGCCCGAGGACACCACGTCGGCCTCGAGGTCGGGGCAGTGCGCGGCGACGAGCTGCTCGATGAGCCGGGTGTCGACGACGTCGTCGGTGAACGCCGACCCGTTGACGATCACCGTCGGCGTGAACGGGCGCGGCACCAACTCGACCGCCGCCACCAGATGGTCGTCCTGCCATCGCACGGAGACGTGGTCACCGGGCATCACGGTGGCGCCGACCGCGGGCTCGGACGGCCGGTCCGGAACCGAGCGATGCCGTCGACGCCACGCGAAAACCGCCGCCACCCAGCCGGTCACCCGCAGGCCCCGGATCGTCACCACGGAACCGAGCGCGACGAGCACGGCGATCGTGATCCCGAGCCACAGCAGATCCAGTTTGGCGAACAGCAGAACGGCCGCGGGAATCAGCGCCGCCGCCCAGATCGCGTGGCCCGTCGTGAAGCGCAGGCCGAACATGCCGATGAACCTCTTCATCGGCGCCTCAATGCGCGGCGAGCCAGCGCGCCGATCCCGAGGACGGCCGCGAGCACGGCCACGCCGATGACCACCGCTGTGATCGGCCCGCGGTCGGGCGGCGGGGTGAACACCGGCGGCGGAAGCTCCTTCACCTGGTAGGGCACCCGCTCGGGACCGGCGGGCACGTCCCACGTCAGCGCCGCGACCGGATCGACCGCCCCGGCGCCGACGTAGTTGTCGACGCCGCCGCCCGGGTGACGCGCCGTCGCGGTGATCCGGTTCATGATCTGGGCCGGCGTCAGCGCGGGGAAACGCTGCTTGAGCAGCGCCGCCAACCCGGAGACGTAGGCCGCGGCGAACGACGTGCCGCTGATCGGGATCGGGCCGTCCTGCCCCTGCAGCGCGTTGACCGGGTTGCCGTCGTAGCCGAGCGCGACCAGGTTCTCGGCCGGCGCCGCGGCGCCGAGCCACGGGCCCGACATCGAGAACGTGCTCGGCTGGCCGTTCGGGGCGATGCCCCCGACGGTCAGCACCAGCGGCGAGTACCAGGCCGGGCTGACGATCGTCTGCACCTGCATCCAGCCCCGCGGATCGGTCGGAACCGCGGGATCGGCGGGTGGGTTCTGCGCGCAATCCTGGCCGGTGTTGCCGGCGGCGACGACGATGACCGCGCCCTTGACGTTGACCGCGTAGTTGATCGCCGCGCCCAGGCTCGTCTCGTTGATCGGGCGGGTGACCTTGTAGCAGGCCGCCTCGCTGATGTTGATGACCTGCGCGCCGAGGTTGGCCGCGTGCACCACCGCCCGGGCGAGGCTGCGCAGCGATCCGGCGGTCTGGGTCGCGTTCGGATCATTGGGGTCCTGGCGTGCGCCGACCGTCTGGAACGCCTCGGAGGTCTGCCGCAGCGACAGGATGCGGGCGTCGGGCGCGACCCCGATGAACCCGTCGGTCGGAGCGCCGCGGCCCGCGATGATCGACGCGGTCAGGGTGCCGTGCGCGTCGCAATCCGACATCCCGTTGCCGGCCTGGTCGACGAAGTCCCCGCCCGGTTCGGCGGGCACCCGCGGTGAGCCGACGACGCCGGTGTCGATCACCGCGACGGTCACGCCGGCGCCGGTCGCGAACTTCTGCGCCTCGGACAACCGCAGATAGTCGTTCGCCCACGGCCGGTCGGCGAAGTTCGAGTTGGGAAAGACCGTCGGCGCCGAGCAGACGCGGCGCTGTTCCATCGGCTGGTCCGGACCGGTCTCGTCCGGGGGCACGGCGGCGGGATCGATGGTCGGCGGTTCGATCGCCGTCGCTCCAGGAGCGGCGAACAACGCCAACAACACCACGACCGCCAGCGCCGTGACGCGCTCGAGAATGCGCCGCACGCGCTACGCACCTTCCTTGCGGCGGGACTGGTCGGCGGTGTGCTGAGACACCGGCAGCAAACTCCATTCCGCCCGTTGCGCAGCGCAAACTCTCACGTCACGCTGATGAGCCGATTGCACGCAGCCAATCTTAAGGGGGCGCCCGAGCGGGTCATTCCACTATCTCGGGCCCGACGACCGTCACTAGGGTCTGGGCATGGCCCCCAAGTACGCGACCGCCGACGCCGTCAACCTGCCCGAACTGTTGGACTTCGTCCGGCCGCGGCATCGGATGGTGCTCACGACGGTCCGGGTCGACGGGTCGCTGCAGAGCTCGCCGGTGACGGGTGGTGTCGACGCGGACGGGCGCATCGTGATCGCGAGCTATCCGCAGCGCGCCAAGGCGGCCAATCTGCGCCGCCGCCCGCAGGCCAGCGTCGTCGTGTTATCCGACGAGTTCAACGGGCCCTACGTCCAAGTCGACGGCGATGCGCAGGTGATCGGCCTGCCCGATGCCGTCGAGCCGCTGGTCGACTACTACCGGGCGATCGCAGGGGAACACCCAGACTGGTCGGAGTACCGCCAGGCGATGGTCGACCAGGGCAAGTGCCTCATCCGCATCACCCCGCGGCGGTGGGGTCCCGTCGCCACGGGCGGCTTCCCACCACCGAACTAGGGGACGGCTTAGGTGACGGCGATGTCGAGCCCGTCGACGTCGAGCGTGATGGCGCCCGACGGGTCGGCCCGGAACTTCCCGCTGCCCGCCGCCTCGGCCAGCCCGCCGGTGCCCGACGCGATACGCACGTCGCCGCTGGCGATCCCGTCGTGGTAGAAGCCGTCGTGCAGCAACACGAGCCCGCCGGTCGTGCCCGCGATGGTGCCCGTGATGTGTTCGATCCCGACGAACAGCGCGCTCTTGTCCGGTGCGTAGGCCAGTAACCACTTCGTCGTCGACGTGCCCTTGATGTCGCCCTCGTAGCGTTTGGTCACCAGGGCCTCGGTGAGCTTGGTGGCCTCGTCGCCATCCTCGAACGGCGTCTCGTCCCAGCTGGCGATCTGGAAGGTCGCCTCGATGTGTCTGCTCATGACGGGCGGATACCCCGTCGCCGGACCGCGGAACCGGCAGCCCGACAGGCACGACCTCCGGCCACTGTGATAGTCAAGGCATCACGGTCGCGTTGCGTCCGCTAGCACGTCAAACTATAGTCTGGACACATGTCCAGAAGGTTCGGAGTTGTTGCGTGACACGATTTGTCCAGCTCACCGGCCCTGGATCAACCCGCTTCTGCGCATCGTCCTGAGTTGAACATGCGCATCGCCCTGTTGTCGTACCGGAGCAAGACCCACTGCGGTGGGCAAGGCGTCTACGTCCGCTACCTCTCTCGCGGCCTCGCGGACCTGGGCCACGACGTCGAGGTGTTCTCGGGCCAGCCCTATCCGGAGGAGCTCGATCCCCGCGTCCGGCTGACCAAGGTGCCCAGCCTTGACCTGTACCGGGAGCCCGATCCGTTCCGGATCCCGTGGCCGAACGAGATCAAGACGTCGATCGACCTCCTGGAGCTGCTGACCACCTGGACCGCCGGCTTCCCCGAACCGCGCACGTTCAGCCTCCGCATGGCGCGCGTGCTGGCCGAGCGTCGCGACGACTTCGACGTCGTGCACGACAACCAGTGCCTCGGCACGGGGCTGCGCAAGATCGCCGGCCTCGGGCTTCCGGTGGTCGCCACCGTGCACCACCCGATCACCCGCGACAAGGTCGTCGACGTCGCGGCCGCCAAGTGGTGGCGCAAACCGCTGGTGCGGCGGTGGTACGGCTTCGCCGAGATGCAGAAGCAGGTCGCGCGTGAGATGCCCGAACTGCTGACCGTGTCGTCGACGTCGGCGGCCGACATCGCCGAGGACTTCGGCGTCGCCCCCAGTCAGTTGCACGTCGTGCCGCTGGGGGTGGACACCGCGATGTTCAAACCCGCCGAGAAGCGGGTGCGCAACCGCATCATCGCGATCGCCAGCGCCGACGTTCCGCTCAAGGGCGTGCGGCACCTGCTGCACGCGGTCGCGCGGCTGCGCGTCGAACGCGACCTCGAACTGCAGCTCGTCGCCAAGCTCGAGCCGAACGGGCCCACCGAGAAGCTCATCGCCGAGCTCGGCATCTCCGACATCGTGCACAGCTCGAGCGGGCTGTCCGACGGCGAACTGGCCGACCTGCTGGCGTCGGCCGAAGTCGCCTGTATTCCTTCGCTTTACGAGGGGTTCTCGCTCCCCGCGGTGGAGGCCATGGCCAGCGGTACGCCGATCGTGGCCAGTCGCGCCGGCGCGCTGCCCGAGGTGGTCGGGCCCGACGGCGAATGCGCCCGGCTGGTCAAGCCCGCCGACGTCGACGAATTGACCGCGGTGCTGGGTGAACTGCTCGACTCGCCGCGCGAGCTCGCCCGCCTCGGCGCCAACGGACGCAAGCGCGCGGTCGAGGTGTTCAGCTGGCAATCGGTTGCCGCGCAAACGGTCGCGGTCTACGAGCAGGCGCGCGAACGGGTCGGCGCATGCTGACGGTCGACTTCGACCGGCTCGGGGTCGGCGCGGGCATGAAGGTGATCGATGTGGGCTGCGGCGCGGGCCGCCACAGCTTCGAGGCCTACCGACGGGGTGCGGACGTGGTCGCGTTCGATCAGAACGCGGCCGACCTCAACGACGTCGACGAAATACTGACCGCCATGCGCGACGAGGGTGAGGCGCCGGCGACGGCGACGGCCGAGGCGGTCAAGGGCGATGCGCTCGACCTGCCTTATGCCGACGGCACTTTCGACTGTGTGATCGCCTCGGAGATCCTCGAACACGTACCCGAGGACGAGAAGGCGATCGCCGAACTGGTCCGGGTGCTCAAACCGGGCGGCACGCTGGCCATCACGGTCCCGCGGTGGCTTCCAGAGAAGCTCTGCTGGGTGCTCTCCGATGAGTACCACGCCAACGAGGGCGGGCACGTGCGGATCTATCACGCGGACCGGTTGCGCGACAAGGTGCTCGCACACGGCCTGCGACTCGAGCACACCCACCATGCGCACGCCCTGCACTCCCCGTACTGGTGGCTCAAATGCGCTGTGGGAACCGAGAACTCGGAACACGTCGCGGTCAAGGCCTACCACCAGCTGTTGGTGTGGGACATGATGAGCCGGCCATGGCTGACCCGGACGGCCGAGTCACTGCTCAACCCGCTGATCGGGAAGAGCGTCGCGTTGTACTTCTCGAAACCGGTGGGCGCCGGTGCTGACGCCTGAGCTCGCAGACATCCCGGGCGTGCCCGGGGTGCTGACACCCGAACAGTGCCGACAGACCGCGAAATCGATTGCCGCTACCCAGGAGTCGTCCGGGGCGCTGCCCTGGTTCGACGGCGGCCACACCGATCCGTGGGACCACATCGAGAACGCGATGGCGCTGACGGTCGCGGGATTGCTCGAACCGGCCCGCGCGGCATTCGAGTGGTCGCGCACCCATCAGCGCCCCGACGGGTCGTGGCCGATCCAGTCGCGCAACGGCGTGATCGAAGACGCCAACAGCGACAGCAACTTCTGCGCCTACATCGCCACCGGCGTGTGGCACCACGTCCTGATCACCGGTGACCGTCGTTTCGCCGAGACCATGTGGCCGGTGGTCACCAAGGCAATCGACTTCGTGCTCGGCATGCAACTCAGCGGCGGTGAGATCGCCTGGGCGAGAAGCCCTTCGAGTATCGAGCCCGATGCCCTGTTGACCGGGTGCGCGAGCATCTACCACAGCATCCGGTGCGCGTTGGCGCTCGCCGACTACTTCGACGACCCCCAGCCGGAGTGGGAGGTCGCGGTCGGCAGGCTCGGTCATGCCATCGCGCATCACCCCGAGGCGTTCACGGTCAAGGACCGCTGGTCGATGGAGTGGTACTACCCCGTGCTCACCGGCGCCGTGCGCGGCGCCGCGGCAAGGGCGCGGATCGATGAGCGGTGGAACGACTTCGTGGTCCCCGGGCTGGGCATCCGCTGCGTCGACGACCGCCCCTGGGTGACCGGCGCCGAAACCTGTGAGCTGGTCCTGGCTTTGGACGCCATCGGAGACACGGTGCGCGCCCGAGAGCAGTTCGCCGCGATGCACCATCTGCGCGAGGGCGACGGGTCGTACTGGACGGGCCTGGTGTTCGCCGACGGCAAGCGCTGGCCGGAGGAGCGCACGACGTGGACCGGGGCCGCGATGATCCTGGCCGCCGACGCGTTGTCGTCGACCACCGCGGCGAGCGGGATCTTCCGCGGCGTCGACCTCCCGCGCGGCCTCGAGGGCGAGTACGACTGCGAGTGCGCGACGAGCGAGCGCTAGCTACAGCGCTTCGCCGACGACGCCGTCCGTTCGCTCCAGCACCCGCATCGATCCCGTCGCGGATACCTCGCGAAACACGTTGGTGCTCAACGCCCGTTGGTAGATGTGGAACGGCGCCTGCCCGCCCTCGTCGGGGTTGGGGAACACATCGTGGATGACGAGCGCGCCGCCGACCTCGACCCACCTGGCCCAGCCGTCGAAGTCGCGCTGCGCGGCCTCCTCGGTGTGGCCGCCGTCGATGAACAACAGGCGCAACGGAGTTCGCCATCCGCGGGCGACCACCGGTGAGCGGCCGACGATCGCGACGACGTGGTCGTCGAGGCCCGCGGCGTCGAGCGTGTGCCGCGCCGTCGGCAGGGTGTCGAACAGGCCGGTGACCGCGTCGACCATCGACTCGTCGTGGTACTCCCACCCCGGCTGGTGTTCCTCGGAGCCGTGATGGTGGTCAACGGTGTAGATCACGCCGCCGGTCTGCTGGGCGGCGGCGCCGAGCAGCACGGTGGACTTGCCGCAGTAAGTGCCGATCTCGACACCGATGCCGTCGGCGAGGTACTTCACGGCCGTGTCGAACAGGGCCCTGCCCTCGTCGGCGGGCATGAATCCGGTGACCTGCTCGGCCAGGGCGAAGAGTTCGTCTGTGGTGCGCATCGGTTACGAACCTACTCGGAGCGGATCATTGCTGGTGCAGGGGTGTTGTAGTAGCGTCCGGACATGTGTCCGACACGGCCCTGGAGTCGACTCGGCGCCGTCTGACCGCAAAGCAAGCAGACACCGTCGACCGCCTCGGCCGCGCCGCGGTCGAGCTCCTCAACCGCGAGGGCTTCGCCGGCCTCACGGTGCGACGGGTGGCCGCCGACGCGGGCGTCGGAGCCGCCACCGCCTACACCTACTTCTCGTCGAAGGAACACCTTGTCGCCGAGGTGTTCTGGCGCAGGCTCGCTGGCTCTCCTCCCGCGGCGCACGAGTCCGACGATCCCGCCACCCGCGTCATCGAGGTGCTGCGGCACATCGCGCTGTTGGTCGCCGACGAGCCCGCGTTCGCCGGCGCGGTGACGACCGCGCTGCTGGGCCGCGACCCCGACGTCGAGGTGCTGCGGCTGCGCATCGGCCGCGAGATCCGCGACCGGCTGGCCGCGGCGCTGGGCACCGACCTCGATCCCGACGTCATCGACACGCTCGAGATGCTGTACTCCGGCGCGCTGGTGCGCGCGGGCATGGGATACGCGTCCTACGCCGAGATCGCCGAGCGACTGGAGAAGTCCGCGCGGCTGATCCTGGGCTGAAGGCTCAACGAGAGCCGAGGATCGCCACCGATGCGGTGATGGCCGGTTCGATGATGCCGCGCAGATCGCGACCGTCCTCCACGAACAGCGCCGTCAACTCGCGCAGGCCGCCCAAAATGATGAGCGCCAACGGCCGCGACAGCGGCGCCAGCTGTGCGCGTCGGAAGCCCGGGTTGCTGCTGATGTCGACGAGCATGTCGGTGAAACGCTCCATGGCCTCCCGGTGCAGCGGCTGCGCGACGGCGCCGAGGGCGGGCGCCTCGCGAATCCACGCCAACGTGATGGCCTGCCGCGCAGCGATGTGGTCGACGTAGGCGGTCACCGCCGAGCGGATCTGCTCCTGCCAGTCGGCGTCGGGCTCAGCGGCCCCGCGGACGCTGGCGATCATCGCCTCGTTGTTGCGCCGCAACAGTTCGATCAGGCATTCCTCTTTGCTCGCGAACTGTTCGTAGAACGTGCGCTTCGACGTTCGCGCGTGCCGCACGATGTCGGCGACGGTGGTGTCGCGATAGCCGCGTTCGTTGATCGAGGCGGCCATCCCGTCGAGCAGGCGATCGCGGAACGGGGTCTCGGCAGCGGTGTGCGCGCCGTTGTCCAGCGCAGTCGTCATACCGCCTCCTCGATGGCCTTGCATCCCCTGGTACCAAGCGGTACCGTACTACACGAACCTGCGGTACATCGTAGTACCGGGGAACTGGCTGGGAGCGTCATGAGCGAAGCTTTGGTCGTCGATACGCCCACACCGACGGTGCCGTCACCTGCCGCGGTCAAACTCCCGCCGAGGCCGCCGATCCCCAAACCGCTCCTGGGTCTGGCGTTCTCCATCTCCCGGCGCTGGACCGTCGCCCAGCTCGCCCGCCGCTACGGCCCCGTCTTCACGCTCAACCTCCCGGTCTTCGGGCGTACCGTCGTCATCGGTGACCCCCAGCTTGCCAAGCAGCTGTTCATGGCCGACACCGACGACGTCGGCAACATCCAGCCCAACCTCTCGCGCGTGCTCGGCCCGGGTTCGGTGTTCGCGCTCGACGGGGGTGAGCATCGCCGTCGCCGCCGCCTGCTGACCCCGCCCTTCCACGGTAAGAGCGTCAAGAACTACGAGGAGATCTTCGAAGAGGAGACGCTGCGCGAGGCGGCGAACTGGCCCGAGGGTCAGGCGTTTCCGACGCTCGAGCCGATGATGCGGATCACGCTCAACGCCATCCTGCGCGCGGTGTTCGGCGCCGACGGTGAACAGCTCGACGAACTGCGGCACATCATCCCGCCGTGGGTGACGCTCGGTTCGCGGGTGGCGTCACTGCCCGCGCCGTCGCGCACCTACGGCCGGTTCAGCCCGTGGGGTCGGTTGGCCGAGTACCGCAGGCAGTACGACGAGGTCATCGAGAGGCTGATCGCCCGGGTCACGGCCGATCCGAACTTCGACGACCGGGCCGACGTCCTGGCACTGATGTTGCGCAGCACCTACGAGGACGGTACCGCTATGTCCCACAAGGACATCGGCGACGAGCTCTTGACGCTGCTGGCGGCCGGACACGAGACCACCGCCTCGACCCTGGCCTGGGCGTTCGAGCGAATCACCCGCCATCCCGACGTCCTGGACACGCTGGTGGCCGAGGCGCAGACCGACGACAACGCCTACCGACAGGCCGTGATCACGGAGGTGCAACGGTCACGCACCGTGATCGACTTCGCGGGCAGGCACGTTTATTCGCCGACCTTCGAACTGGGTGAATGGGTTGTGCCGCAGGGGTACTCGATGCTGGCGAGCATCTCGCTGATGCACGACAGGGCGGCTGAGTTCCCCGACCCCGACCGGTTCGACCCGCAGCGCTTCCTCGACGAGCGGCCGCCGACGTTCGCCTTCATCCCGTTCGGCGGCGGCACGCGCAGGTGCGTCGGTGCCGTCTTCGCCAACGTCGAGATGGACATCGCGCTGCGAACGGTGCTGCGGCACTTCGTGATCGACACCACCACGGCGCCCGACGAAAAGGTGCACTCGCGCGGCGTGGCCTACACCCCAAAGGACGGCGGCCGCATCGTGGCGCACCGCCGAAAGAGACCCCTCGCCCAGGAGGAGCCGAAAGACCGATGACGAACGCGACCGCCACCGGGCAGCAGGCCCCGGTGACCCCCGGCAAGTTGCCGCCGGAGGTACCGCTGCCCAAACCCGTGCAGATGGTGTTGATGGCGGGCTTCCGCCGCTGGTTCCTGGGCAAGGCGCTCAAACGCTACGGCCAGGTGTTCGCGATCAACGTGCCGTTCTTCGGCCGCAGCGTGGTGATCGCCGATCCGGCGCTGATCCGCACGGTGTATCTCGCGAGCACCGACGACCTGATCAACGTGCAACCGAACCTCAGCCGGATCTTCGGTCCCGGTTCGGTTTTCGCGCTCGACGGCGTCGAGCACCGCAAGCGGCGCAAACTTCTCGCGCCGCCGTTCCACGGCCAGAGCATCAAAAACTACGAGAAGATCATCGAGGAGGAGACGCTCCGCGAGACCGCGACCTGGCCGGAAGGCGTCGAGTTCCCCACGCTCGAGCCGATGAACAGGATCACGCTGAACGTCATCCTGCGCACCGTGTTCGGGGCCGACGGGGCCGAGCTCGACTATCTGCGCGAGATCATCCCGCCGTGGGCCAAGCTCGGCTCCCGGATGGCGACGCTTCCCGAACCGTCGTTCAAGACCGGCCCCTACAGCCCGTGGGGCCGCCTCGAGACGTTCCGGCGCAACTTCGACCGCACCGTCTTCGCGCTGATCGACAAGGCCGAGAAGGATCCCGCCCGCGAGGAGCGCACGGACATCCTGGCCCTGCTGTTGGGCAGCACCTACGAGGACGGCACCCCGATGTCGCACCAGGACATCTCCGACGAACTGCTCACCCTCCTGGGCGCCGGCCACGAGACGACCGCGTCGACCCTGGGTTGGGCGTTCGAGCGGCTGCGGCGCCATCCCGACGTGCTGGCCCGGCTGGTCGAGGAGAACGACGCCGGCGGCAACGAATACCGCCAGGCCTTCATCTACGAGTTGCAGCGCAACCGGACCGTCATCGACTTCTCCGGGCGCCACGTTCTCGCACCGCATTTCGATGTCGGCGAGTGGCGGATCCCGCACGGCTACACCGTGATGGTGGCGCTGGCGAACATGCACGCCAACCCGGAGGTCTTCCCCGACCCCGAACGCTTCGACCCCGAGCGGTTCCTGGGCAAGCGCCCGCCGACGGCGTGGGTGCCGTTCGGTGGCGGCACCCGCCGCTGCATCGGCGCGGCGTTCGCCAACGTCGAGATGGACGTCGTCCTACGAACGGTGTTGCGTCACTTCGTGATCGAGACGGACAACGCGCCCGACGAGAAGGTGCACTTCCGCGGGATCGCGTTCACCCCGAAGGACGGGGGCCGCGTCCTGGTGCGTCACCGCACCTAGCGCTTACTGGCTGGCCGTCTCGCGCTTGGGCAGCTTCCAGCCCGGGCGCGGGAAGTGGCAGGTGTAGCCGCTCGGATACCGCTCCAGGTAGTCCTGGTGCTCGGGTTCGGCCTCCCAGAACTCGCCGGCCGGGGTCACCTCGGTGACGACCTTGCCCGGCCACAGTCCCGACGCGTCGACGTCGGCGATGGTGTCGAGCGCGAGGCGCTTCTGCTCGTCGTCGAGGTAGAAGATCGCCGACCGGTAGCTGGTGCCGATGTCGTTGCCCTGACGGTTCTTCGTCGTCGGATCGTGGATCTGGAAGAAGAACTCGAGCAGCGCGCGGAAGTCGGTCTGCGCCGGGTCGTAGATGATCTCGATCGCCTCGGCGTGGCCCGGATGGTTGCGGTAGGTCGGATGGTCGTTCTCGCCGCCGGTGTAGCCGACGCGGGTGGACACCACGCCCGGCTGCTTGCGGATCAGATCCTGCATGCCCCAGAAGCAACCGCCCGCCAGGATCGCCCTCTTGTCACTCATGCCTGCGCCTCCTCGTTCACGAACAGCTTCTTGTACTCGCCGTAACCCTCGGCCTCGAGGTCATCGAGGTGGATGAACCTCAGCGAAGCGGAGTTGATGCAGTAGCGCAACCCGCCTTCGGCGCGCGGTCCGTCGGTGAAGACGTGCCCGAAGTGGCTGTCGCCGTGCGCCGAACGCACCTCGGTGCGGATCATCAGGTGCGAGAAGTCGCGCTTCTCGACGACGTTGGTCGCTTCGATCGGGCGGGTGAAGCTGGGCCACCCGGTCCCGCTGTCGAACTTGTCGACCGAGGCGAACAGCGGCTCACCGGAGACCACGTCGACGTAGATGCCCGGCTCGTGGTTGTCCCAGTACTCGCCGGTGAACGGCCGCTCGGTGCCGTTCTTCTGCGTGACCTGGTACTGCTCCGGCGACAACGCGTTCACCGCGGCCGGATTCTTGTTGTACTGCCTTGCCATAGTGCCTGTATAACCGTCGAACCGACCGTGGTGTTCCTGCCAGATATTACGGTTGTGTGATGCGCACATTCCTCGCCGTCATGGCCGCTGTGCTGGCCGTGTGGGCGGCCCCGGCGGTGTCGGCGGAGACGGCGGCCCTGCCGGAGCGGCCCGGCTACCCAGGCCTGCTGTTCACCGACAACCCCGCGATCGTCGATGCCCATCCACTGCGCGCCGAGTCGTACAACCGCGTGCCCGGCGACCGCGCCGTCGGCGTGCACTTCACCACCGGAACCCCGCAGTGCTACGGCGTGCACGCAACCGTGCAGGAGACCGCGGAAACCGTCACCGTCGAGCTGCTCGGCGGCACGCTGCCCGAAGCCGTCGGCCGGCCCTGCATCATGACCGCGGTGTCCGGGATCCTCGACGTCCCACTGCAGGAACCGCTCGGAACGCGGCAGGTCCTCACCGCGTTCTGACCCCTCGACAAAGCTCGGTAGAACGTGTTCTAGTTCTGGTGTGACGAGCAGCACCTTCAGCCGCGACGAACTCGCCGCGGCGTTCCGGCAATTCGAGGCGACGGTCGACCGCGCCGCGCAGACCCGCGACTGGGATCCGTGGGTCGACCAGTACACCGACGACGTCCTCTACATCGAGCACGCCGCGGGCACGATGCGCGGTCGCGAACAGGTCCGCCCGTGGATCTGGAAGACGATGGAGTCGTTTCCCGGCAGCTACATGACGTCGTTCCCGTCGCTGTGGACCGTGATCGACGAGGCGACGGGCCGGGTCATCTGCGAGCTCGACAACCCGATGCGCGACCCCGGCGACGGCACCATCATCAGCGCCACCAACATCTCGATCGTCACCTACGCCGGCGACGGGCAGTGGCGTCGGCAAGAGGACATCTACAACCCGCTGCGCTTCGTCAAAGCGGCCGTGAAGTGGTGCCGCAAGGCGGCCGAGCTCGGCACGCTGCCGCCCGAGGCCGAGCAGTGGATGAAGCAGTACGGAGGAGGCAAGTGAGCAAGCTGGTCATCGGCGCCAACGGTTTCCTCGGTTCGCACGTCACCCGCCAGCTCGTCGCCGACGGACACGACGTCCGCGTCATGGTCCGCCCGAACGCGAACACCATGAGCATCGACGACCTTCCGGTCGAACGGTTCCTCGGCGACGTCTGGTACAACGACACACTGCGCGCTGCGATGACGGGCGTGGACGACGTGTATTACTGCGTCGTCGACACGCGCGGCTGGCTGAAAGACCCGACGCCGCTGTTCTATACGAACGTCGAGGGCACCCGGAACGTGCTCGAGGTCGCGAAGGACATGAACCTGCGACGGTTCGTCTACACCAGCAGCTACGTGACGGTCGGCCGCAGGCGCGGACACGTCGCGACCGAGGACGACGTGATCGTCGACAAGGGGCTGACGCCGTACGTGCGGTCCCGGGTGCAGGCCGAGGAGATCGTGCTGCGGTACGCCCGCGAGCACGGCCTGCCCGCGGTGGCGATGTGCGTGTCGACGACGTACGGCGGTGGCGACTGGGGCCGCACCCCGCACGGCGCGATCATCGCGGGAGCGGCGTTCGGCAAGTTGCCGTTCGTGATGGGCGGCATCGAGCTCGAGGCCGTCGGGGTCGACGATGCCGCGCGGGCGATGATTCTGGCCGCGGAGCGCGGGCGCGTCGGCGAGCGATACCTGATCTCGGAGAAGATGATCAGCAACGCTGAGGTGGTGCGCATCGCGGCCGAGGCGGCGGGCATGCCGGCGCCGACGAAGACGATCCCGCTGCCGGTGTCGTACGCGATGGCCGCGATGGGCACCGCCAAGGCGCGGCTGACCGGCAAGGACGAGAAGCTGTCGCTCGGTTCGCTGCGGCTGATGCGGGCCGAAGCGCCGGTGGACTGCAGCAAGGCCCGGCGTGAATTGGGTTGGCTGCCAAAGCCGGTCGAGGAGTCGATTCGCGAGGCGGCACGGTTCTGGGCGGGCCTTCGCGATGCGCGACGCAAGAGCAAGGCCGGTTAGCGCCGCCGAGTAGGGTCGAAGGATGCCCGACAAACTGCACGTCGATTTGTCCGGTGCGCCGCAGACCATGCTCGCGACGTTCTATGCCAAGGCACTGGACGCCGACCTGCCGAAACCCATTCTGGGAGACCGGTTCGCCAAGGAGATCGTCGACCGCATCGACTACGACTGGTCGAAAACGTCGATGACCGCGGCTAATTCGCCGTCGGTGACGACACGCACCGCGCATTTCGACATGTGGGCGCGGCAGTTCCTGGCCGTTCATCCCGAGGCGGTCGTGCTGCATCTGGGGTGCGGTCTGGACGCGCGGGTATTCCGGCTCGATCCCGGGCCGGGTGTCGACTGGTTCGACGTCGACTACCCCGAGGTGATCGACCTGCGCAGGCAACTCTATCCGCGCCGAGACCACTACCGTGTCATCGGAGCATCGGTCACCGATCCGTCGTGGATGACCGAGATACCCACGGACCGACCGGTTCTGATGATCGCCGAGGGCCTGACCATGTACCTGGCGGAATCCGAGGGGGTTGCGCTGCTGCGACGTGTAATCGACGGGTTCGGTTCGGGTGAGCTGCATTTCGACGCCTACAACCGGCTCGGTATCCGGTCGCAGGTTCTGAACACGGTCGTGCGGCGTGCGGGTGCGACGCTGCGCTGGAATGTCGAGGGTCCCGACGACATCATCGGCGCGGTGCCCGGCGTCCGGCTGCTGGCCTGGATGTCACCGTTCGAGTCCCCGACATTCCGCGACCTCGCGTGGTACTACACCGTGGCCGCGCGGATGCTGTCGACGCTGCCGTCGTTGCGATATATGGCGCAGTACCACCGCTACGCGTTCTGAGCTGGTGCGCTCGAAACTGAAGATATGCGCGGGGGATGCCGAGTTTTTCATGCAGAAGTTCAGTTTCGGCGTCAGCGGACGCGGAGCTCGGCGATCACCTCGGCGTAGAGCCGCGCCTTGATCGCGCCGAACACCGGGCCGGCCTTGGCGGCCAACGCCTCGGCGCGGGCGACGGCCGCGTCAACCACCTCGCCTTCGCCGGCGGTGGCGACGACGATCCCCGCGGCGCGGGCGTCCTCGCCGCCGTAGCGGCGTGCGGTGGTCATGGCCTCGTGCGCGGTCGCGATCGGTAGCCGGGACCGGATGAGCGCGTTCATCCCCGCAGTGAACGGGATGCCGAGGTCGACCTCGGGCAGGCAGAAGAAGCCGCGATCGGCGCGCATGACGATCTGGTCGTGGGCCAGCGCCAGCATCGCGCCCGCGGCGAACGCGTGCCCCTGGACCGCGGCGATGATCGGCGCCGGAAACGCCAGCACGCGGGCGAACAGGGCGTGCACGTCGGCCAGGTTGGCCTCGGCCGCATCGGGATTGGCGGCCATGTAGTCGAGGTCGAGGCCGTTGGAGTAGAACTTGCCGCTACCGGTGGTGACCACGGCCTTCGGCCCGTCCGCCGCCTCCACCTCGTCGAGCGCCGAGTTGATGGCGGTGAGCCTGTCGGGGTGGAACCGGTTCTCGTCGTCGCCCAGGGTCAACACGTACACCGCGCCGTGCCGTTGAAGGTCAGCCATCAGCCGATTACACCACCTGCTGCAGAATCACACAGTGACCAGAGTCAACGGCCAGGTCTCGCATTGGCACGGCCGGTATCCGCCGACCCGGCCACCGCTGCCCGGCGACCGGGACGCCGACGTGTGCATCGTCGGGGCCGGCTACACCGGGCTGTGGACCGCGTACTACCTGAAGAGGGGCGATCCGTCGCTGCGCATCGCGGTGCTCGAGGCGCGGTTCGCCGGTTTCGGCGCCTCCGGTCGCAACGGTGGCTGGTTGTCGGGACTGGCGCCCGGCGATCGCGATGCGATGGCGAAACGGTATGGCCGGGACCGCGTGCTGGCCTGGCAGCGGGCGCTGAACGACAGCGTCGACGAGGTCATCGGGGTCGCCGCACGCGAGGGCATCGACGCGGGGATCGTCAAGGGCGGCACCGTGCAGATCGCGCGCAACCGGGCGCAGGCCGCTCGGCTGGCCGCCGAATTCGAGAGCGAGACCGGCTGGGGGGTCGACGGCATCGAACGACTTTCGGAATTCGATGTGGCCGAACGTATTCGGCTCGACGGTGTGGTCGCGGCGTACCACAACCCGCATTGCGCCCGAATCCAGCCGGCATGGCTCGCGACGGGGCTGGCGGAGGTGGTGACGCGGCTCGGCGTCGAGATATACGAGGAGACCCCGGCCGTGGCGATCGCACCCGGGCGCGTCGGTACGCCGTTCGGTGCGGTCAGTGCGGCGGTCGTGTTGCGGGCGACCGAGGGCTTCACCGCGGCGCTGCCCGGGCTGCGGCGACGCTGGTTGCCGATGAACAGCTCCATGATCGTGACCGAGCCGCTACCCGAACGGGTTTGGGACGCGATCGGCTGGCGCGGATGCGAGACGCTCGGCGACAGCGCGCACGGCTTCTTCTATGCGCAACGCACGGTCGACGATCGCATCGCGATCGGTGGCCGCAGCGTGCCGTACAGGTTCGGGTCGAGAACCGACCGCGACGGCCGGGTGCCGCCGCGCACGATCATCCACCTGACCGAAGTGCTGCACTCGGTGCTGCCGCAGACACGAGAGGTTTCGATCGCACACGGGTGGTGTGGCGTGCTCGCGGTCCCACGGGATTGGACGGCTTCCGTAACCTTCGACCGGGCAACGGGTTTGGGTCACGCGGGCGGCTATGTCGGCCACGGCGTCACGGCGACCAATCTGGCCGGTCGCACGCTGGCCGATCTCGTGCTCGGCAGGCGCACGGCGTTGACCGACTTGCCATGGGTAGGGCACCGGTCGCGCAATTGGGAACCCGAACCGTTGCGGTGGCTTGGCGTCCGCGGCCTGTACCTCGCGTACAAGGCCGCCGATTGGCATGAGTCGCGCGGGCGTGCCGCGACTTCACCGATCGCGCGGATCGCCGACCTGATCGCCGGCCGACCGCATTAACCGCCGACGGATCAGAACGGTGCGGCGTCGACGTTGCGGGCCCGTTCTGCTTTGATCCGTGCCGCGAATTCGGCGGCGCGCGTGCGTTTTCGCCGCGGCATCTTCACCTGTCGTTCGGGCGACGGCAGGGGAGCGGCCGGGGGCGGTGGAAGGTTGGCCGTTGTGGTGTCCCAATCGAAGAACAGCTTGCTACCCGGGTACGTGGTGTAGGTGTGGCCGCTCGGCGCGGCCCAGATGACGGTCCCGTCCGGTAGTTGGACGTCGCGCCAGCCGTCGGGGCCGCCGTAGAACGTCTTCATCATGTGGTTCTTGCGGCACAGGCACTTGAGGTTCGACGGGTGCGTCGGCCCGAGCGGCCACGGGATGGTGTGGTCGAGGTCGCACATGTCGGCGGGCACGTCGCATCCCGGTGCGCGACAGTACATATCGCGCATGCGCACGAAGTCAGCCAGCGCCGCCGACGGCTGATACCGCGACTCGGCCGTGGCGCCGGGCGTCTTGATCGGCCGTACCTTCGCGCCGCGGCGGATAAGCCAGGGCAGGAGTGAGGCGGGCAAGGCCCCGTGGCCGAGCAGTACCGCGGTGCCGCGGTTCTCGGTGGCGGCGTCAGCTTGGGGTGGTTCGATGGCGTTGTCGACCGCGGTCTGGTCGGCCACCACATGTATGACGACATTCGACGTCTGTGGGCCGGTCGCGGCGCATGTCGGCGATCCGCAGGCACAACCCAACCACTCTTGGTTGGCGGCCAACGCGCCGACAGCATCGGCCCGCCGCTCGCCCATGGTGCGCGGGTCGTTGTCGCACACCGCCCGCGTCATCTCGGCGAGGCGGCGCTTGAGGACGGCAGCATCCGTGACCGACAATTTGCCCCACACCGACGTGATGCCGGTCGGGTCGTCGACATCGCCGATGTGGAAATCCCTGCTGCGCGACCTTGTTTCGGCTTTGCGCACCGCCTGTGGGTCGAACCGCTCGACGAGCACGTCGATCGCCGCCTCTAGTCGCTGCTCGGACAGCGGACCCAGTCGCGACGCCCGCCACGCGAGTGCAGCGTCGATGAGCGCCAGCGCCTCAGGGTCCTCGACCAGCATGGTGCGCCAGGTGATCGCCGAGACGATTCGCGCGCCGATCCCGCCCCGCTCGAACAACGCCGCCACCTGCGGCAGCCGCTCGCGCAACGCCTGCGCGATCCTCATCTGCCCGGACGCGCGCCGGTGCCCGACCGTCATCGCCGCCGCCACCTCGGCGGCCACCGCGTCCCACGGATCGAACGCGTTCCGGCTGCGCTCGTCGTCATCGCGCACCTTGCGCCGGACCAATTCCGCGATGGCTGCGAGCCTGCGCGCGGCGGCATGGGCCTCGGCCCGCGCACCCTCCGCGATGGCGGCAACGAGCGCGGCGTCGTGACCTCCGCGAACTCCGACCCGAACATGCGTTCGACTATGCCACGACCCTCTGACACGGCCGGAATCTCGAGCGGTACCTCGAGCGTTGGGAATGACATGAGCGATCGACCCGTACTCGAGCCCACCGCGGAGCATCCGATCACCGTCGAGCCCACCGGCAGACACGTCACCGTCCGGGTGAACGGCGAGGTCGTCGCCGACACCGACCGGGCGCTGACGCTGCAGGAGTCGACGTACCCGGCCGTGCAGTACATCCCGCGCTCCGACGTCGCCGAGGACAAACTCCGGTCAAGCGACACCCAGACGTACTGCCCCTTCAAGGGCGACGCCAGTTACTACCACCTCGTGACCGGCGACGGCGCCACTGTCGAGGACGCCATCTGGACGTACGAGAAGCCCTATCCGGCCGTCGGGGAGATCGCCGGCCACGTCGCGTTCTATCCGGACAAGGCCGAGATCGTCGTAGCCCCGGCATAACCTTGGCCGGTGCCCACCTCGGTCAGCGTCGTCTTCGACGGCCCGGTCAGCCCGTCGCTGACGCTGTCACCGCTGCGGCGCGGCCGCAAAGACCCGTGCTACTACGACGCGCCCGACGGCGCGATCTGGCGCACCAGCCTCATGCGCAGCGGTCCGGTCACCGCGCGGCTCACCAAGTCGGCGCCCAACACCGTCGACTGCGAAGCATGGGGTGAGGGCGCGACGGAGTTCGCCGAGACGCTGCCCGCTCAACTCGGCGCCTACGACGACAGCGTCGGCTTCGCGCCCACCGAACCGACGATCGCCGCCGCCTACCAACGCGTCCGCCACCTACGCCTCGGTCGCACCGACCGCGTGCTCGAGGCGCTGATCCCTGCCGTGCTCGAACAGCGCGTCTACGGCAAGGACGCAAGGCGCGCGTGGCGGCTGCTCGTCACCAAGTACGGCGCCCCCGCCCCGGGCCCGGCGCCCGCCCACATGCGGGTGGCACCGCCCGGTGAGGTCTGGCGCCGCATTCCGTCGTGGGAGTTCCATCGCGCCAACGTCGATCCCCGCCGGGCACGCACCGTCGTCGTGTGCGCGCAGCGCGCCGACTCACTGGAGCGGCTGGGCGCCCGGTCGCCGGCCAAGGCCCGCGCAGCGATGGCCTCGCTTCCGGGAGTCGGTGAGTGGACCGCCGCGGAGACGAGCCAGCGCGCGTTCGGCGACGCCGACGCGCTCTCGGTCGGCGACTACCACCTGGCGAAGATGGTCGGGTGGAGCCTGCTCGGGCATCCGATCGACGACCCGGCGATGGTCGAGTTGCTCGAACCGCTTCGTCCCCACCGCCATCGCGCGATTCGCTTGTTGGAAGTGAGCGGGCTGGCGGTCCTGCCGCGATTCGGGCCGCGCATGGCGATCCCGAATCTGATCGAGATGTGACGCCCGCGACGGGCCTGATTACCTCCCCAGTGCAGCGGGTAGTCGAACGGTCGACACCTAAGCGTGCAAAGGAGCTTGCCCATGTCTCAATACACCGTTCCCGGTATGACCGACAAAGACGCCGCCAAGATGGCGGAGCTGCTGCAGAAGCAGCTGAGCCGGTACAACGATCTGCATCTCACCCTCAAGCACATTCACTGGAATGTGGTGGGGCCGAACTTCATCGGCGTGCACGAGATGATCGACCCGCAGGTCGAGTTGGTGCGTGGCTACGCCGATGAGGTCGCCGAGCGCATCGCCACCCTCGGCTTCTCGCCGAAGGGCACACCGGGGGCGATCATCGAGGACCGGTCGTGGGACGACTACTCGCTCGAGCGTGACACCGTGCAGGCGCACCTCGCCGCCCTCGACCTCGTCTACGACGGTGTCATCGAGGACACCCGCCACAACATCGAGGAGGCCGAGGACTCTGACCCGGTCACCGAGGACATGCTGATCGGCCACTCCGCCGAGCTCGAGAAGTTCCAGTGGTTCGTCCGCGCGCACCTGGAGAACTCGGGTGGTCAGCTCGCCAACAAGGGTGCGACCACCGAGAAGGGCGCAGCCAGCCAGGCCAAGAAGAAGTCCCCGGTCAAGTAGTCGTTTCAGGTGGACTCGACCGGCTGCCGCCGGCGCTGCGTTCGGCCTCGGCGGCTTCCCGGTCGAGCCGCTGCGCGCGGTAGATCGACACGTCGGTGCGCGACACCAACATGTAGGCGATCCCGACCGCCACCATCGCGCAGGGGATCACCGAGAACGAGCCGGTCATCTCCGCGACCATGATCATCACGGCGAGCGGCGCATGCGAGACGCTGCCGAAGCAGGCCATCATGCCGACGACGACGAAGGTCGCGGGGCTGTCCGGAATCCCCGGGGCGCCCGCGAGATCGCCGAGTCGCCACAGCGCGGCGCCGAGGAACGCACCGACCACCACACCGGGCCCGAAGATGCCGCCGGACCCGCCGGTGCCGATCGACAGCGACGTCGCCACGATCTTGGCGAGCGGCAGAATCAGCACGATCCACAGCGGGATCTCCATCAGCGTCTCGGTCGTCGTCGCCTTCTGTGCCCAGCCGTAGCCGCTGGCGAGGATCTGCGGGATCGCCAGTCCCAGTAGCCCGACGGCCAAGCCGCCCAGCGCGGGCTTGAGCACCTTGTGGCCCGGCAGGCGCGCGGTCAGCGAGACCGTGCCGTAGAAGATGCGGGCGTAGAGGTAGCCGACGCCGGCCGCAATGACGCCGAGCACGACGAACCAGCTCAGGTCCAGCGGGCTGTGGAACCGGTAGTCGGCGGCGACGAACCCGAACAGCGGGTCGAACCCGAGAATCGAACCGAGCACCGAGAATGCGGTCGCCGACGTGATGAATCCCGGGATCAGCGCCCGGTAGTCGAAATCCCGGCGGTACACGATCGACGCCGCGAGCACGGCGCCGCCCAGCGGCGCCCCGAAGATCGCGCCGATGCCCGAACCGATGCCGAGCGACACCGCGATGCGCCCGTCGTCGTCGGATAGGTTCAGCCACTTGGTCAACAGGGATCCGAAGCCCGCCGAGATCTGCGCGGCGGGCCCCTCGCGGCCGCCCGAACCGCCCGATCCGATGGTCAGTGCGCTGGCGATGGTCTTGACCACGATGGCCCGGCCGCGGATCGCGCGGGGGTCGGTGTGCACGGCTTCGATCGCGCTGTCGGTGCCGTGACCTTCGGCCTCCGGCGCGAACTTGGCGACCAGCCACGCAGATACGAGTGCGCCGCCGCCCGCCACCAGCGGGATGGCCCACGGTCGCTCGAAGCCGGCCGAACCGGGGTCGCCGCCGTCGCCGATCGGTTTCGGGATCCGGTACCCGGCGAGCTCACCGAGCAGGAAGTTGCCCGCGTAGTCCAGCGCCAGGTAGAACACCACCGCGCCGAGGCCGGCGATGACGCCGATCGCGATGCCGAGAATCAGCCACTTGCGGATGTATCCGGAACGGCGAATGAAACCGCCGAGGCCGCCGCCGGTTTCACGGGTCTCGGCCATGGTCTCCAGATGCTAGCGCGAATCTGCGCGGTATGCGGTCAGTCTCGCGATGATCGCCGTGCTGCCGCCGGGTCCGACAGCTTGCGCCTCGGCGACGCCCGTCCGGCGGCCCACGCGCAATGCCGTTCCCACATAACGGGATTCGGAACCGCTGTGGAAGGGCCGCATGAAATTTACCCTCAGGGAGGAGGTACGCAGCGGTTGATCGGAACCGTCGGCGTTGAGCGCCGCGGACCCCACCAGTTCCAGCGCCATCGCACTCACCCCGCCGTGCACGATGCCGACCTGATTGTTCAGCACGGTGTCCTCGTCCTGCAGCAGAACCTGGCCCGCGCCGCCACTCTCGGCGACCCGCACCGACATCCGTTCTGCCAGCGTTCCCGTCGGAAGTGGCCCCACCACGCCCTCGGGGAACGGCGGGATGGCGGGCGACGGGATGTAGAACGAGCGCACCGTCGCGGTGGCCAGCACGGTGTCGCGGTGGGAGAGTTCACACGTCGCCAGCGCCACGTCGCTCTTGGCGCCGAACGGCCGCGCGACCGCGATTACCGGCACATCCGGTGCGCGCGCGATTATTTCGGCGGCCTCCGGATCCGCTTCCAGCGACAGCTCGCTGGACACCGTCCACTCGTCGTCGGCCCGCCGCCGGTGGTTGACGAGACCGCATGCGTGGTCGACGAGCATGGCCATCGGCGCGATGGTCGGGGCGCCGGTCAGCGGGTTCACCATGCCGCCCACCGGTATCGATGCCACACACCGCTCGGGCTCGTCCTCGGACGTCACGATGCCGAACCGGCCCAACGGAGAGTTCAGTGGGTGTGACATCGGAATACAGCGTGACCGACAGCCGCTGGCCATATACCCCTAGGGGGTATAGCATGGCCGCCATGACGCACGTCGAGAATGGCGCACACCATCCGGATGCGGCGACCGGTCACGAGGGGCACGAGCACCACGAAGGCCACTCGGGCGGGCATGACCACTCGGGCCACGTCGCCGAATTCCGCCGCCTGTTCTGGAGCATGTTGGTGCTCGCCGTCCCGACGGTCGCGCTGTCGGGGATGTTCGCGATGATCGTCGGCTATTCACTGCCCGACATCGCCTGGCTCAGTTGGGTCTCGCCGGTGCTGGGCACCGTGATGTACGTCTGGGGCGGCAGGCCGTTCCTGTCCGGAGCGGTCGACGAAATCCGTTCCCGCGCACCGGGAATGATGCTGCTGATCGGGCTGGCGATCACGGTGGCGTACCTCTCGTCCCTGGGCGCCAGCCTCGGCCTGCTGCCCCATCAGCTTGACTTCTGGTGGGAGCTGGCGCTGCTGATCGTGATCATGCTGCTCGGCCACTGGATCGAGATGCGCTCGCTGGCGCAGACCACCTCGGCGCTCGATTCGCTGGCGGCGCTGCTGCCCGACGAGGCCGAACGCGTCGTCGACGGCGGCACCGAAACCGTCGCACCGGCCGATTTGCGCGTCGGCGACGTGGTGCTGGTGCGTCCCGGCGGCAACATCCCCGCCGACGGCGAGATCGTCGACGGCGCCGCGGACATCGATGAGTCGATGGTCACCGGCGAATCGCGCCCGGTCCGCCGCGAGCTGGGCGATCACGTCGTGGCCGGCACCGTGGCCACCGACTCGGCGCTGCGGGTTCAGGTCACCGCGGTCGGCGACGACACGACGCTGGCCGGGATCCAGCGGCTGGTGTCCGAGGCGCAGAACTCGTCGTCGCGGGCGCAGCGGCTGGCGGACAAGGCGGCCGGCTGGCTGTTCTGGTTCGCGCTGTCTGCCGGAGTCGTCACGGCGGTGGTGTGGTCCTTCATAGGCCTGCCCGCCGAGGCCGTCGTCCGGACCATCACCGTTCTGGTGATTGCCTGCCCCCACGCGCTCGGGCTGGCGATACCGCTGGTGGTGTCCATCGCCACCGAACGCGCGGCACGCGGCGGCGTGCTGGTCAAGGACCGGCTGGCCCTGGAGAGCATGCGCACCGTCGACGCCGTGCTGTTCGACAAGACCGGCACCCTGACCAAGGGGGAGCCGACGGTCACCGCGGTCGCGACCGCGGGCGGCCGGTCCGCCGAGGACGTACTGACCTGGGCGGCGGCGGCCGAAGCCGACTCCGAGCATCCGCTCGCGAAGGCCATCGTCGCGGCCGCGGCCGACCAATCTTTGCGGCTGCCGCCCGCCGCGGACTTCAGCTCGTCGCCAGCGGTCGGCGTCAAAGCCACGGTCGACGGCCGCGTCGTCCAGGTCGGCGGGCCGCGGATGCTGGCGGAGGCAGGCCAGACCGACCTGCCCGAGGCCGCGAAGTGGCGTGACGAGGGAGCGATCATCCTGCACGTCGTGGTCGACGGCGAGGCCGTCGGCGCGATCAAGTTGGCCGACGAGGTGCGGCCGGAGTCCCGGCAGGCGGTTGCGGCGCTGCGGGGTCAGGGCGTCGAAGTGGTGATGATCACTGGCGACGCCGAGGCCGTCGCGCGGTCCGTGGCCGCTGACCTGGGCATCGAGCGGGTGTTCGCCGGCGTGAAGCCGGAAGACAAGGCGGCAAAGGTTGCCGAACTGCAGCGCGAGGGCCGCAAGGTGGCCATGGTCGGCGACGGCGTCAACGACGCCCCCGCGCTCGCGGCGGCCGATGTCGGCATCGCGATCGGGGCGGGCACCGACGTGGCGATCGCGTCGGCGGGGGTGATCCTGGCCGGATCCGACCCGCGCTCGGTGTTGTCGGTGCTGCTGTTGTCGCGGGCGGCGTACCGCAAGATGAAGCAAAACCTTTGGTGGGCAGCGGGATACAACCTGGTGTCGGTGCCGCTCGCGGCGGGCGTGTTGGCCCCGGTCGGCTTCGTGCTGCCGATGTCCGTTGGCGCGATCTTGATGTCGGCGTCGACGGTCGTGGTGGCGCTCAACGCTCAGCTCCTGCGGCGCCTGGACCTCACTCCCGAGGCCAGCCTGAAGGCGATTTCCTAAGAATCTGGCTAGGCTTTTCGCAAACGCTAACAAGCCGGTCTAAGCTGGCAGAAGCGCAGTCAAGCGCACTTCAGCAAACGCTGTCCGGCGTCGGGAGGGAAGTGTGATGTGTACCGCACCCCGCTGGAGAACGAATGAGCGCCTTGAAAACACAAGGGCGACACTGCTTTCCGGTATTCGAGGGGGCGGCGACCGGCATGCCGGTCGCATCGTCCCACCGGCCTAGTTAGGCTCTACTAAGTTGGCATGTCACCCAATGTTTGTCATATCGTTTTCTCCACTCGAGGCAAGTGGAAAAAGGCCGGCGTTCGATGCTGCACGAAGGCACTCCACAGCCGGACCGGCGAGCTGCCGTTGTCTACGGCTGTCAGGCAGAAGCTTCGTAAGACGTGCGGGAAAAGGATAGGTGGGAATGACGCCCAGGGAGCAAGGGCTGTACAACCCCGCGTTCGAGCACGACGCGTGCGGCGTGGCGATGGTGGCCGATATGCACGGCCGTCGCAGTCGCGACATCGTCGACAAGGCGATCACCGCTCTGGTGAACCTGGAGCATCGCGGCGCGCAGGGTGCCGAGCCGAACACCGGCGACGGTGCGGGCATCATGCTGCAGGTCCCCGACGAGTTCCTGCGCGCGGTGGTCGACTTCGACCTTCCCGAACCGGGTAGCTACGCCACCGGCATCGCGTTCCTGCCGCAGTCGTCCAAGGACGCGGCGACCGCGTGCGAGGCCGTCGAGAAGATCGCCGAGGCCGAAGGTCTCGAGGTGCTCGGCTGGCGCGAGGTGCCGATCGACGACTCGCCGCTGGGCGCGTTGGCGCGCGACGCCATGCCGACGTTCCGTCAGGTGTTCCTGGGTGGCGCATCGGGCATGGAGCTCGAGCGTCGCTCGTACGTGGTGCGCAAGCGCGCCGAGCACGAGCTGGGCACCAAGGGGCCGGGCCAGGACGGTCCGGGGCGTGAAACCGTCTACTTCCCAAGCCTTTCCGGCCAGACGTTCGTCTACAAGGGCATGCTGACCACCCCGCAGCTCAAGGCGTTCTACCTCGATCTGCAGGATGACCGGCTGACCAGCGCGCTGGGCATCGTGCACTCGCGCTTCTCGACCAACACGTTCCCGTCGTGGCCGTTGGCCCACCCGTTCCGGCGCATCGCCCACAACGGCGAGATCAACACCGTCACCGGTAACGAGAACTGGATGCGCGCACGCGAGGCGCTCATCAAGACCGACGTGTTCGGCCCGAACCAGGACCTCGACAAGATCACCCCGGTCTGTACCCCGGGGGCGTCGGACACCGCGCGGTTCGACGAGGTGCTCGAACTGCTGCACCTCGGCGGGCGCAGCCTGCCGCACGCGGTGCTGATGATGATCCCCGAGGCGTGGGAGCGCAACGAGTCGATGGACCCCGCGCGCCGGGCGTTCTACGAGTACCACGCCTCGCTGATGGAGCCGTGGGACGGCCCAGCGTCGATGACATTCACCGATGGCACCGTGATCGGCGCGGTGCTCGACCGCAACGGCCTTCGCCCGTCGCGGATCTGGGTGACCCGGGACGGTCTGGTCGTCATGGCCTCGGAGGCCGGCGTCCTCGACCTCGACCCGTCGACCGTCGTCAAGCGGATGCGCCTGCAGCCCGGCCGCATGTTCCTGGTCGACACCTCCAAGGGCCGCATCGTCGAGGACGAGGAGATCAAGGCCGAACTCGCCGCCGAACAGCCGTACCGCGAGTGGCTCGACGCCGGCCTGTTCCACCTCGACGAGCTCCCGCCCGGCGACTACGTGCGCATGCCGCACCACCGAGTGGTGTTGCGCCAGCAGATCTTCGGCTTCACCTACGAGGAGCTCAACCTGCTGGTGGCGCCGATGGCGCGCACCGGTGCCGAACCGCTCGGTTCGATGGGCACCGACACCCCGATCGCGGTGCTGTCCCAGCGTCCCCGGATGCTCTACGACTACTTCCAGCAGCTGTTCGCCCAGGTGACCAACCCGCCGCTGGACGCCATCCGCGAAGAGGTGGTGACCAGTCTGCAGGGCACGGTCGGCCCCGAGGGCGACCTGCTCAACCCGAACGCCGAGTCGTGTCGCCAGATCGTGCTGCCGCAGCCGATACTGCGCAACGCCGAGCTGTCGAAGCTGATGTGCGTCGACCCCGACCACGAGATCCGCGGGCACAAGCACGGAATGCGCGCGGCGGTGATCCGCTGCCTGTACCCGGTGAACCGCGGCGGTCAGGGCCTCAAAGAAGCGCTCGACAACGTGCGCGCGAAGGTGTCGGAGGCGATCCGCGAGGGCGCGCGCATCATCGTGCTGTCCGACCGCGAATCCAACGAGCAGATGGCGCCGATCCCGTCGCTGCTGTCGGTCTCCGCCGTCCACCACCACCTGGTCCGGGAACGCACCCGCACCAAGGTCGGCCTCGTCGTCGAGGCCGGCGACGCCCGCGAGGTGCACCACATGGCGTGCCTGGTCGGTTTCGGTGCGGCCGCGATCAACCCGTACATGGCGTTCGAGTCGATCGAGGACATGGTCGACCGCGGTGTCATCACCGGCATCACCAGCGACCAGGCCAAGGCCAACTACGTCAAGGCCGCGGGCAAGGGAGTGCTGAAGGTGATGTCGAAGATGGGCATCTCCACGCTGGCGTCCTACACCGGCGCCCAGTTGTTCCAGGCGATCGGCATCAGCCAGCAGCTGCTCGACGAGTACTTCACCGGGCTGACCTGCCCGGTCGGCGGGATCGACCTCAACGACATCGCCGACGACGTCGCGGCCCGGCATTCGCTGGCCTTCCTCGACCGGCCCGACGAGTGGGCGCATCGCGAACTCGAGGTCGGCGGCGAATACCAATGGCGCCGTGAGGGTGAGTACCACCTGTTCAACCCGGACACGGTGTTCAAGCTGCAGCACTCGACCCGCACCGGCCAGTACGACATCTTCAAGGAGTACACCCAGCTGGTCGACGACCAGAGCGAGCGGATGGCGTCGCTGCGCGGCCTGCTGAAATTCAAAGAAGGCCTGCGTCCGCCCGTGCCGCTGGAGGAAGTCGAACCGGCCAGCGAGATCGTCAAGCGGTTCTCGACCGGCGCGATGAGCTACGGCTCGATCTCTGCCGAGGCACACGAGACTTTGGCCATCGCGATGAATCGCCTTGGCGGCCGGTCGAACTCGGGTGAGGGCGGCGAGGCCGTGCAACGCTTCGAGCGCGACGAGAACGGCGACTGGCGTCGCAGCGCGATCAAGCAGGTGGCCTCGGGCCGCTTCGGCGTGACCAGCCACTACCTGAGCAACTGCACCGACATCCAGATCAAGATGGCCCAGGGCGCGAAACCCGGTGAGGGCGGCCAGCTTCCGGGTGGCAAGGTGTATCCGTGGGTCGCCGAGGTGCGGCACTCGACCCCCGGCGTCGGCCTGATCTCCCCGCCGCCGCACCACGACATCTACTCGATCGAGGATCTCGCGCAGCTGATCCACGACCTGAAGAACGCCAACCCGCAGGCGCGGGTGCACGTCAAGCTCGTGAGTGAGAACGGGGTCGGAACGGTCGCGGCCGGGGTGTCGAAGGCACACGCGGACGTCGTGCTCATCTCCGGCCACGACGGCGGTACGGGCGCGACGCCCATGACGTCGATGAAGCACGCGGGTGCGCCGTGGGAGCTCGGCCTCGCCGAGACGCAGCAGACGTTGTTGCTCAACGGTCTTCGCGACCGCATCGTCGTGCAGGTCGACGGTCAGCTCAAGACCGGCCGCGACGTCGTGATCGCCGCGCTGCTCGGCGCCGAGGAGTTCGGCTTCGCCACCGCGCCGCTGGTGGTGTCGGGCTGCATCATGATGCGGGTCTGCCACCTCGACACCTGCCCGGTGGGCGTGGCGACCCAGAACCCGGTGCTGCGCGAGCGGTTCACCGGTAAGCCCGAATTCGTCGAGAACTTCTTCATGTTCATCGCCGAAGAGGTTCGGGAGATGATGGCCCAGTTGGGCTTCCGCACCATCAACGAGATGGTCGGCCAGGTCGGCGCGCTGGACACCACCAAGGCCGCCGAGCACTGGAAGGCCTACAAGCTCGATCTCGCGCCGGTGCTGCACGAGCCCGAGTCGGCCTTCATGAACCAGGATCTGTACTGCAGTTCGCGTCAGGACCACGGCCTCGACAAGGCGCTCGACCAGCAGTTGATCGTGATGTGCCGCGAGGCGCTGGACTCCCAGACGCCGGTGCGGTTCTCCACCACGATCGCCAACGTCAACCGGACTGTCGGCACGATGCTCGGCCACGAGGTCACCAAGGCCTATGGCGGGCAAGGGCTTCCGGACGGCACCATCGACATCACGTTCGACGGCTCGGCAGGCAACAGCTTCGGCGCCTTCGTCCCGAAGGGCATCACGCTGCGGGTCCACGGCGACGCCAACGACTACGTCGGCAAGGGCCTGTCGGGCGGACGCATCGTCGTGCGCCCGTCGGACAACGCGCCCGACGACTATGTGGCCGAAAACAACATCATCGCGGGCAACGTGATCCTGTTCGGCGCGACCAGCGGTGAGGTCTTCATCCGCGGCCAGGTCGGCGAGCGGTTCGCGGTGCGCAACTCCGGCGCGCACGCGGTCGTCGAGGGCGTGGGCGACCACGGCTGCGAGTACATGACCGGCGGCAAGATCGTGATCCTCGGACAGACGGGTCGCAACTTCGCCGCGGGCATGTCCGGCGGCATCGCCTACGTCTACGACCTGAACGGCGAACTGCCGGACAACCTCAACGCCGAGATGGTGGAACTGGAGGGCCTCGACGAGGAGGACCTCGAATGGCTCGTGGGCATGATCCGGGCCCACGTCGACGCCACCGATTCCGCTATCGGAACACGCATCCTCAATGACTGGGACAACAACGTGAAGCACTTCACCAAGGTGATGCCCCGCGACTTCAAGCGGGTGCTCGAGGCGATCGCGGAGGCCGAACGGACCGGCGCGAACGTCGATGAGGCGATCATGGCGGCCGCCAGTGGCTGATCCCCGCGGTTTCCTCAAGTACACCCAGCGCGAGACGCCGCAACGGCGGCCCGTGCCGATCCGGCTGCGCGACTGGAAAGAGGTCTACGAGGACTTCTCCCACGAAACCCTGCGCGAGCAGGCGACGCGTTGTATGGATTGCGGGATTCCGTTCTGCCACAACGGCTGTCCGCTGGGGAACCTGATCCCCGAGTGGAACGACCTGGTGCGCAACGACCGCTGGCGCGACGCGATCGAGCGGCTGCACGCGACCAACAACTTCCCCGAGTTCACCGGGCGGTTGTGCCCGGCGCCGTGCGAGGGGTCGTGCGTGCTCGGCATCAACCAGGATCCGGTCACGATCAAACAGATCGAGGTCGAGATCATCGACAAGGCCTTCGACGAGGGTTGGGTGACGCCGCGGCTGCCGGACGTCAAGACCGGCAAGAAGGTCGCCGTCGTCGGCTCCGGTCCCGCCGGCCTGGCCGCCGCCCAGCAGCTCACCCGCGCAGGGCATACCGTCACGCTTTTCGAGCGCGACGACCGCATCGGCGGCCTGCTGCGTTACGGCATCCCCGAATTCAAGATGGAGAAGCGCCACATCGACCGTCGCCTGGAGCAGATGGCGGCCGAGGGCACCGAGTTCCGCACCGGCGTCAACGTCGGCGTCGACATCACCGCGCAACAGCTGCGCAAGGACTTCGACGCGGTGGTGCTCGCCGGCGGTGCGACGGCGCGGCGCGATCTGCCGATCCCGGGCCGTGAACTCGACGGCATCCACCAGGCGATGGAGTACCTGCCGTGGGCCAACCGGGTCCAGCTCGGCGACCCCGTCGCCGACGAGAACGGCCTGCCGCCGATCCACGCCAAGGACAAGAAGGTCGTCATCATCGGCGGCGGTGACACCGGCGCCGACTGCCTGGGCACCGCCCACCGTCAGGGCGCGGCCAGCGTGCACCAGTTCGAGATCATGCCGCGGCCGCCGGAGACGCGGGCCGACTCCACGCCGTGGCCGGTGTACCCGTTGATGTTCCGGGTGTCCTCCGCACACGAGGAGGGCGGCGAGCGCGTTTACTCGGTCAACACCGAGGAGTTCATCGGCCGCGACGGACATGTCACCGGGTTGCGTGGCCACGAGGTCAAGATGAATGCCGGCAAGCTCGAGAAGATCGACGGCACCGAGTTCGAGCTGGAGACCGACCTCGTGCTGCTCGCGATGGGCTTCACCGGACCCGAGCGTGAAGGCCTGCTGACCGATCTCGGGGTTGAGATCAACGAGCGCGGAAACGTCACCCGGGACGCGGATTTCGCGTCATCGGTGCCCGGGGTCTTCGTCGCCGGCGACATGGGACGCGGGCAGTCGCTGATCGTGTGGGCCATCGCCGAGGGTCGCGCCGCGGCGGCCGGAGTGGACCGCTATCTGATGGGGCACTCCGCGCTTCCCGCCCCGATCAAGCCGACGGCCGTACCGCAGCGCTGACGCGCTAACCGGCGTGTCGCCGGCGGATCACAATCGCGTGGCCCGAGACTGATGGCAATCTGCCACCGCGTCCGGGAAGTCACGATGTCGATGGGTAGACGTCAGCACGCCGTTGGGATTCAGTTGACCCGCCGGAATTTCGTGGCGGCGCTGTCGGTGGCCACGCTCGGTGCGGTCGGTTTGAGCCGATGTAGTACGGACGGTCAGCCGCAGGTGACGGGCGCGGCGGTCGAGGCACCCGAACCGGCCGCCCTGTTGCCGCCGCCGCCGAAGTCCGCGAGGTTCGCGTTGCCCGGTGACGGCGTGCTCAGCAGTTTGCCCGGCGACGGAGACCTGTTGGCGTTGACCGTCGACGACGGGGTGAGCGGCGACGTCGTGCGCGCCTACACCCAGTTCGCCAAGGACACCGGGATCCGGCTGACCTACTTCGTCAACGGGATCTACCGCTCCTGGACCGACCACGCCGATCTGCTGCGGCCACTGGTCGACGTCGGCCAGATCCAGCTGGCCAACCACACGTGGTCACATCCCGACCTCACCAAGCTGCCGCTGGCCGACGTGGCCGAACAGTTTCGGCGCAACCACGACTTCCTGTGGAAGACATACGGCGTCGACGCGCGCCCGTACTTCCGTCCGCCCTATGGCGCGACCAGTCCGCACGTCGACAAGGTGTCCGGCGACCTTGGCTACACCATCGACACGCTGTGGTCCGGAACGCTGGAGGACCACGTGTGGCTTCCGCCGGCCGAGGTCGTCCGCATGGCCGACCGCCACTTCACCGCACAGAACATCGTGATCGGTCACCTGAACCACGCGCCGGTCACCGAGGTCTTCGGCCAGTTGGTCGACATCATCCGGGCGCGACGGCTGCGCACCGTGACGCTGAACGACGTGTTTCGGCGGTCGGCGCGGTAGTCACAACTGTCACTTCAGCAACTCTAAAAACATCCGACTTTTCATCGGCGCGCCTTCCACAGTTTGCCCACAGGCGGGGTTCTAATGACTTCATGAGGGCGCTGAGGTAAGGTTAGCCCCCGGTCAGCTATCGGTTTCGACACAGGAGTCAGTTCCGTGTATGTCAACCCGCTATCCCGGTCTCGGGTGAGCCGAATCGCCTGGTCACTCCTCCGTCATCCTCTGAAGAGCCGCGAATTTCCGGCCAAGGCCGAACGGCTCATCACGCCCGACGAACTCCGTCTGTACGGCGTCTAGCGAACTGAAAAGCGCGGTCCTCCTCGCCGGTAGCCTCGACGGCCGCCCGTTTGCCAAATCGTTATTTTTTCGTGACCGTCAGAATTGACGGCTAACTCCGCAGGCCCGATGCGACGATCGCGTCGGCCAGCGGTTCGAGCACCGCGGGATCGTGCGGCGGCGGCAGATAGAAGATCGCCAGATCCAGGCCTTCCTTACCGAGAGCCGCGGCTTCCTCGACCGCCTTGCCGTAGTCGAGGTTTCGGTCCAACCGCACGTGAGCGGACAGCATGATCTCCTTCGGATCTCGTCCGATGTCCGCGCAGTGGTCGGCCAGCACCTCGCGCTTGCGGGCGAATTCCTCGGGCGTTCCGCCGACGAAGTTCCAGTGCTGCGCGTATTTGGCGGTGATCCTCAGCGTGCGCTTCTCGCCGCTGCCTCCGATGCAGATCGGCGGATGCGGACGTTGCGGTCCCTTCGGCTCATTGCGGGCGTCCTTGAGTTGGTAGAACTTGCCGTCGAACGACGTCGTCTCCTGGCTCAGCAGGCTGGTGAGCACCTCGCACGCCTCTTCGAAGCGGTCGAAGCGTTCGCGGATCGAACCGAGCTCGATTCCGTACGCGTTGGACTCCTCCTCGTTCCAGCCCGCGCCGATGCCGAGTTCGAGGCGGCCGTTGGACACGATGTCCAACGCGGCCGCCATGTTGGCGAGCACCGCTGGGTGGCGGTAGTGGACACCGGTGACCAGCACGCCGACGCGCAAGCGCTCGGTGGCCTGCGCGAGCGCGGTGAGCGTGACCCAACCCTCGAGGCATGGGCCGGTGGAGTCGGAGAAGATCGGATAGAAGTGATCGAACGTCCAACCGGATTCGAACACGTCGATCTGGTCGGCGGCCTTCCATACGGCGAGCATGTCGGCCCAGGTGGTGTCTTGCGGTGAAGTTTTGAAAGCGAATCTCACTGCATCGAGGTTAGTCCCGGAATGCTGGCAACCGGCTGTGAGCGAGAGTCATTCGGCCTGGCCGTATTCGTCGAACCAGTGCGCGAGCTTGCCGCGGCGGCTCACCGCCCGCAGGCGGCGCTCGGCGATGGCCCGGGTCTTGGTGGTGGTGACGATCAGCAGTTCGTCGCCGATCGCGATGCGGGTGTCTGGCTGAGGAACGAAGGTGCGGCCGTTGCGGATGATCAACGTGATCACGCTCGGGTCGGGCAGCCGCAACTCCAGCACCGTGACGTTGTGCAGCCGCGAGGGCGCCTGCACCGTCATCGTCAGGAGTTCGGCGTCCAGCACGTCGAGGGGGGCCGACTCGACGTGGATCTCCCGGGTCGCCTCCTTCGGGATCAGCCCCAACCGGTGCGCGACGAACCGCAGGCTGGGGCCCTGCACCAGCGTGAAGACCACCACGAGAATGAACACCATGTTGAGGAGGCGGACACTGTCGGGCACCCCGCCCACGATCGGGAACGTCGCCAACACGATCGGAACGGCGCCGCGCAGACCCGCCCACGACACGAAAACCTGTTCACGCCAAGGTATTCGGAACCAGACGAGGGACAGGAACACCGAAATCGGCCTGGCGAGGAGCAACAGCACCAAACCCGTCACGATGCCGGGCACCACCTCCACGGCCAGGTCACTGGGATCGACGAGCAGACCGAGCAGGACGAACAGTCCGATCTGGGCCAGCCAACCGAGCCCCTCGGCGAACGAGCGGGTCGCCGAACGGTGCGGAAGTCCGGTGTTGGCCAACACCACCGCGGACAGGTAAGCGGCGAGGAACCCGCTGGCGTGTGCGGTGCCGGCCGCGGCGAACGCGACCATGCCGAGCCCGAAAGTCGCCAGCGGATACAGGCCCGACGCGGGAAGCGCGATGCGGCGCAGCGCCATCGAGCCCAGGTAACCGACGCCCAGCCCGATCGCGGCGCCGACCACCAGCTCGTAGACCACTTCGGTGAGCGCGTGCACGGGCGAGAGCTCCAACGGCGCCACGCTGAACATCAGCACGAGGATGACGGCCGGCGCGTCGTTGAAGCCGGACTCGGCTTCCAGCAGGCCCGCCACCCGGCGGGGCAGGGGCACCACGCGGAGCACCGAGAACACCGCGGCCGCGTCGGTGACGGAGACGACGGCGCCGAGCAGCAGCGACAACTGCCAGTCGATCCCGAGCAGCAGGTGCGCCCCCGCGGCCGTGATGAGCATGCTGACCGCGACCCCGAGGGTGGCGAGGACGCCCGCGGGCGCGAGCAATCGCCGGATGTCGGAGAACCGGGTCGTCAGACCGCCTTCGACGAGGATCACGGCCAATGCGACCGTGCCGAGGTGGTCGGCGAGCAGATAGTTGTCGAAGTCCAGGCCGAGCCCGTCCTCGCCGACGATGACGCCGACGCCGAGGAAGAGCAGCAGGCTGGGTAGCCCGACACGGCTTGCGGCCCTGGTGGCGACGATGCTCGCCAGCAGCACCACCCCAGCGAGCAGCAGCACGAGGTAGAGCTGCTCAAGGGTCATTCGATCGCCGTTCGGGAGCGGGTGGGTGGTGTGAGGTGCAGTAAAACACCTACCACGGGTGATGACCCGTCAGTCTCGCCCGGTAGCTGCGCGGTAAGCCGCGGTGATGGGTCAGTATGGGTGCGTGATACGGCTTCCCTGGCGGCACGCCGACTCCTCGCAACGTGTCGAGGAGCGGCTGATGATGCGGGTCGGCATCGCCGGCGCGGGTGCCGTCGGCCGATCGGTGGCGCAGGAGCTGATCGACTACGGCCACAAGGTGCTGTTGATCGAGCACAACGTGCGGCACTACGAGCCGCGGTCGGTGCCCGACGCCGAGTGGCTGCTCGCCGATGCCTGCGAGTTGACCTCGCTGGAGGAGTCCGGGTTGCAGATGTGCGACGTGGTGATCCTGGCGACCGGGGACGACAAGGTGAACCTGACGGCGGCCTTGTTGGCGAAGACGGAGTTCGGTGTCGGCCGCGTGGTGGCGCGGGTGAACGATTTGCGCAACGAGTGGTTGTTCACCGAGGCCTGGGGCGTCGACGTGGCGGTGTCCGCGCCGAGCGCGTTGGTCGCGGCGATCGAGGGCGCGATCGACATCGGCCACGTGGTGCGGTTGATGCAGTTGCGGCACGGCCAGGTGAGCTTGGCGAAACTGACGCTGCCCGAGGGCGATCCGCTGGTGGGCCAGCGGATGCGCGACCTGCCGCTGCTGGAGAACACCGCGCTGGCGATCATCATCCGCGACAGCGGGATCGTGCTGCCGAAGCCCGACGATGTGCTGGAAGCCGGTGACGAGATGCTGTTTTTGGCCGGCGGCACCACACACGGCGAAGTCGCCGGGCTGGTGCACGGCGCGCTCGGTCCGGGGACGGTCAAGACACCCGACGGCTGACGTGGGTCCGGGCGTGTGCGATCGCCTCGTCGAGCGAGTCCATCAAGTGGTTCTCGTGCCGCAGTGAGTCGAATACGCCGACGTTGGTGAGCAGGCTCATGTGCTCCGGTCGTACACCCTTGATGATCACCGTGATGCCGCGCGCCTCCAGTTCCGTCGCGATCTGCGCCAACGTGTTCGCGCCGGTGGCGTCGAGCATGCCCAACTGGCTCAGCCTGATGATCACTACCGAGGTGCGCGGATGGTCGGCGTCGGTGATCTCGTTCGAAATACGTTCGGCCACACCGAAGAACATCGCCCCGTCGAGGCGCAGAAGCGCGATCTCCTCGTCGCCGGGCCTGCGGGGACCCGGAAGTTCCTCCCGGGTGACACTGCTGCGCCGGGCCACCCCGCGCAGCGCGAAGAACGCCGCGACGACGACCCCGATCTGCACCGCCTCGATGAGGTCGAAGCACACTGTGATGGCGGCCGTGAGCGCGAACGTCACCGCGTCCGAGCGGGTGGAGCGCAGGATCTTCCGAATGTTGGCCACGGAGATCATCCGGAACGACGTCACCATCAGCACACCGGCCAACGCGGACAACGGGATTGCGGAGACGGGACCGGTGGCCAGATAGACGACCCCGAGCAGGACGATCGAATGCACGATGGCCGCCACTCGGCTACGCGCGCCGGACCGGACGTTCACGGCGGTCCTGGCGATCGCCCCGGTCGCGGGCATCCCACCGAACGCGCCAGACGCCACCGAGGCCAGACCCTGGCCGACGAGTTCGCGGTCGGGGTCGTACGGCCCCGTCGGCGCCATGGTCGCGGCGACGCGCGCCGACAGCAGGGACTCGATCGCCGCAAGCGCCGCGATCGCCATCGCGGCGCCGACGAGGGTCTGCATTGCGCCGACGTCCACGTGGGGCAGAACGGGCGTGGGCAGGTGGTCGGGGAGCTCGCCGATGCTGGCAACCGAAATGTTCAGGCCCACAACGGCTACCGTCGCGACGATCACGGCGGTCAACGATTCGGGAATCCCGCGGTGCAGGCGCGGCAGCGTCACCATCAACAACGCAACCACCGCCACCACGGCCAGCGTCTTCACGGTCGACGCCCAATCCGTTTGTCTGACAACGCTCCACGCGGTGGACAGGGTCCGCCCGCCCGCGGGGCTGTCTTGGCCCAGGGCCGCGGGAACCTGCTGGAGGAAGATGATGGCCGCGATACCGAGGGTGAAACCCTCGATGACCGGCCAGGGGATGAATGTGACGGCACGACCCAGGCCGGTGACCCCGGCGGCGACCACGAGCAGGCCGGCCAACACCGTCGCGAGGGCGATGCTGCCCAGGCCGTACTGGGCCACGATCGGCGCGAGCACGACGGCCATCGCGCCGGTGGGGCCGGATACCTGCACGTGGGATCCGCCGAACACGGCGGCCACAAGACCGGCGACGACGGCGGTGACCAACCCGGCGGCCGCACCGACGCCCGAGCTGATACCGAAGGCCAGGGCCAGGGGGAGGGCGACGACGCCGACCGTGATTCCGGCCAGGATGTCGCGACGCCACGAACGGGGCAGTTCGGCGTAGTCACGGCGGCTTGGTAGTAGGCGAGCGAGGTTGCTCGCAGCGGCAGCGATCACTTGTCGCCCCGCAACGGGGGCAGCGCTTTCAGGGCCTCCCACTGGTCCCGCTGAGAGCCGAGCACGTCGGCGAGGAACGTTCGCGCGATGACCAGCAGCTCGGAGATCTTGGGGTGGGCGAGTTCGTAGATCACCGAGTTGCCGACGCGTTGCGCCGACACCACGTGATGACGCTTGAGCACCGCCAGATGCTGGGACAGCAGCGTGGGCTCCAGGTCGGTTTCGGCGAGGATCTCGCTGACCGATGTCGGCTCACCGCTCGCGGACAAGATCTCGAGGACCCGAATGCGCGCAGGGTGGGCCAACGCCTTGAACAAGTTGGCCTTGATCTCATAGAGCGGCAGCTCGGGGCCGCCGGGAAAGCGATGTGGCATACGTCTCACGGATTGATGGATTGAACGAATTCGCAATCCACTCTAACCGGCCCTCGTGTGGATCTACAAAACGGGCACACTGGTGTGATGGATCCCGTCGTCGCCCTCCGGCAGATCGCCTATTACAAGGACCGTGCGCGCGAGGACCCGCGCCGGGTGATGGCCTACCGTAACGCCGCCGACATCGTCGAAAAGCTCTCCGACGCCGAACGCGATCGCCACGGCACCGCGAACAGTTGGCAATCGCTGCCCGGTATCGGACCCAAGACCGCGAAAGTCATCGCGCAGGCATGGGCCGGGCACGAGCCCGATGTCCTCGTCGAACTGCGATCCACCGCAAAGGATCTCGGGGGTGGAGACATCCGCGCGGCGCTGAAGGGTGATCTGCACGTGCACTCGAACTGGTCGGACGGATCCGCTCCGATCGAGGAGATGATGTCCGCGGCAAGGGATCTCGGGCATGAATACTGTGCGCTGACCGACCATTCGCCGCGCTTGCGCATCGCCAACGGCCTCTCCGCCGATCGGTTGCGTCAACAACTCGACGTCATCGATGAACTGCGTGAGACAGTGGCCCCGCTGCAGATCCTGACCGGCATCGAGGTGGACATCCTCGAGGACGGCTCGCTCGATCAAGAGGAGGACCTGCTCGAACGGCTCGACATCGTCGTCGCCAGTGTGCATTCGAAGTTGGCGATGGACGCGCCGTCGATGACCCGGCGCATGCTCAAGGCCGTCGCCAATCCACACACAGACGTGCTGGGTCACTGCACCGGCCGGCTGGTCACCGGCGGGCGGGGGATGCGGCCGGAATCGAAGTTCGACGCCGAGAAGGTGTTCACCGCCTGTCGCGACCACGGCACGGCCGTCGAGATCAACTCCCGACCGGAGCGGCGGGATCCGCCGACCCGGCTGCTCAAGCTCGCGCTGGATATCGGCTGCCTGTTCTCCATCGACACCGATTCGCATGCCCCCGGACAGCTGGAGTTCCTCGGTTACGGGGCGCAGCGTGCGCTCGACGCCGAGGTGCCGGTGGACCGCATCGTCAACACCTGGCCGGCCGATCGATTGCTGGCGTGGGCCGGATCATGAAAATCGTCGGAGGTTAACCGACCCGAACCGGGTACAGGGTGACTGTGAGACGAAAAATCGGTGAGACGGCCGCGGCGCTCGGCGCCCGCGCGGCGGAGCTCGCGAGCGCTGCGGGCGAGACGGCGGGGCGCCTCGTGCGTCGCGTCAGTGGAGAACCCGAGGACCATGGCGCTGCGGCGCCGCAGCAGAAGGTCCCCGCCAAGAAGGCCCCGGCGAAGAAGGCGCCCGCGAAGAAGGTGCCCGCCGAGAAGGCCGCGGCGAAGAGGGCGGTTGCGAAGAAGCCGGCCAAGAAGACGGTTCCCAGGATGCCCGCCAACACGGCGGCGCCCAAGGCTCCGGCCAAGAAGGCGGTGGCCAAGAACGCGCCCGCCAAAAGGACTCCGGCGAAAAAGACTGTGCCGCCGATGAAGTCGGCGAAGACGGGGGCCGCCAATCCACCGCCGGATCCGGCGCGCGCGGTCAAGAAGGCGGCGGCCAAGAAGTCGGCTGCCAAGAAGGCGGGGGTCAAGAAGGCGCCCGCCAAGAAGGCGAAGGCCCAGCCACGCAAGGGCCGGCCCGGTCAGTCCGGAAGCTGAGGCATCTCGAGGCCGGGGTCGCGGCCGAGCAAAACACCGCGCGTCACCGCCGAATTGCCGTAGCGCTGACGCACCTGGTCGATCGCGTCGTCGACCGCGGTCGTGTCATGGCTTTCCTCGAACGGCAATTCGAGCTGTTGCGCACCGTCGCGATCGATGTTGGACACCGCGAACCCGATCAGGGTGAGACCGCGCTCGGCGATCAGCGGTGCCGCGGCGGCGACGAGCCCGCGGGCGGCGTGCAGCACCACCTCCGTCGACGCGGTCGCCCGCGGCATCGTGTGCGAGCGCGTGGCGCGGCCGAAGTCGTCGAACCGCAGCCGCAGCACCACGGTGCGCCCGGTGCGGCCGGCCTTGCGCATTCGTCGGGTGATCCGGTCGATCAGATTGACCACGACGGCGTCGACTTCAGCTGCGGACATCGTGTTGCCGCGACGGCCCAGCGCGCGCTGCGCACCGACCGAGCGGCGACGCACGCCGGTGACGACGCGGCGTCGATCGATGTTGTGCGACAACGCGAACAGCCGGCTGCCCATGGCGCCGCCGACGAGGGAGCCCAGGGTGGACTCACTCAGCTCGGCGACGTCGGCCACGGTCTCGATGCCGTAGGTGTGCAGCTTCTCGGCGGTCTTGGCCCCCACGCCCCATAGCCGGCGCACGGGCAGCGGATGCAGGAAGGCCAGTTCGCGATCCGGTGGAACGAGCAGCAGCCCGTCGGGCTTAGCTTCCTGGCTGGCGACCTTGGCCAGGAACTTGGTGCGGGCGATGCCGACGGTGATGGGCAGGCCGACCTCGTCGCGGACGCGCTCGCGCAGTCGCGCGGCGATCTCGACCGGTGTGCCGGACACCCGCCACAGACCCGACACGTCGAGAAAGGCCTCGTCGACCGACAGGGGTTCGACCACCGGGGTGGTGTCGTGGAAGACGTCGAAGACGGCGCGGCTGGCGTGCGTGTATGCGGACATGCGGGGAGGCACGACGATCGCGTGCGGGCAGAGGCGGCGTGCTTCCCGGCCACCCATCGCGGTGCGCACGCCGTACGCCTTGGCCTCGTAGCTGGCGGCGAGCACGACTCCGGCGCCGACGATCACCGGCTTGCCGCGCAGCGCAGCGTCGTCGCGCTGCTCGACCGAGGCGTAGAACGAGTCGAGGTCGGCGTGCAGGATGCTCGCCAAATCCGCCCCGGGACCGATGGACACGAACATATGTTCGCATAAGGGGGTGACGAACCAGCGGTCGTTGTTTCCCCGTGAGTATTTACCCAACAAACAATATTGCCGCGCTGTCCTGGCATACTTTGTCGCCAAAGGGGTCCGTTGAGCAGGGGCACGGCGATGGGGGTACCGCGAGCGCACGCCGAGGTGACACTGCTCGGCGGGTTCGGGCTCACCTACGGCGGCTGCGAGGTTGTGCTGCCGATGGGAGGGCAACGGCTGGTGGCCATCCTGGCGCTGCGGGGGCGCATGAGCCGCAGTCGACTTGCCGGTGCACTGCGGCCGGAGACCACCGAGCAACGCGCACACGCAAGCCTGCGCACTGGCATCTGGCGGGTCAACCAGGCCGCGTCGGGTCTCGTCGTCGCGCGCAATGGTCAGGTAGGTCTCGATGCCCGCGCCCGCGTCGACGTCGCGGAGCTGGTGCGCCGCTCGGTCGCAGTGATGGGCGGTGAGGAACTCGATGTCCCGATGCTGTATCCGGGCGAGCTCGGCACAGAGCTGTTGCCTGACTGGGACGATCCCTGGTTGACCGATGAGCGCGAGCGGCTTCGCCAGCTGCGGCTGCACATGCTCGAACGGGTGGCGGATCGGCTTACCGTCGCAGGACAATTCGGCTTGGCGATCGAGGTCGCGTTCAGCGTGCTACAGGCCGACATGCTGCGCGAGAGCGCGCATCGTGCGCTGGTTCGGGCGCACCTTGCCGAAGGCAACGTCGTCGAAGCCCGCCGCGCCTATGCAGCGTGCGAACTCCTGCTGAATCGCGAACTCGGCGTGGCTCCCACGGTCGCGATGACCGGCCTGCTAGCTAGCATCGGGGGCGCCAGTGACGCGGGCGTGACAGGCATGTGACGGGAGGCTGAGACCGTCAACTGGCTAGGCGTCCGCCGCCGAAAGGGCCGTCATGCCAGTGCAAGTTACATATCCCGGTGTTTACGTCCAGGAGATTCCGAGCGGAAGCCGCGCGATCACCGGCGTCGCTACCTCGATTTGCGCCTTCGTCGGCCGAGCTTTGCGAGGGCCGGTCGAAGAACCAATCTCCATCTCGTCGTACGGCGACTTCGAGCGCATCTTCGGGGGCCTGTGGATGGAGAGCGGCCTCGGCTACGCCGTGCGCGCCTTCTATCTGAACGGCGGACGCGATGCGGTCATCGTCCGGCTAGCGGGAGCCAACGCGGCGGCCGCGAAGTTCGCCGGGAACTTCCTGCCGATCGAGGCGTCGGGACCCGGTGTGTGGGGTAACGGGTTGACGGCCACCGTCGCGCATCCCGACGACAAGGAGGCCGACGTTGTCGCGGCCGCGCAAGGTGTGCCCAAGAACCAGCTCTTCCACCTCACTCTCGCGGCAGGGGAGGACCGGGAGCAGTACCTGAATGTCACGGTCGTCGACGGCCCGCGCCGGGTGGACCGCGTACTGAGATCCTCCACGCTGGCGGCTGTTAGCGGAGCATCCCTGCCGAATAGCCGACCCGCTGAGGCCGCCAAGACGGCAACCGGCGGCGCGGACGGCGACGGGTTGACCGACGAGGCCTACGTAGACGATGGGTTCGAGGACAGCAAGAGAGGTATCTACGCGCTGGAAAAGGCGGACTACTTCACGCTGCTGTGCCTGCCTCCGCCGAGCCCCGCCGCCGACCTGCCCGTCGCCCTGTGGGCCGATGCACTCACCTACTGCAAGAAGCGCCGGGCGTTCTTGCTCGTGGATCCGCCTGCCGCGGAAGTTGTCAGCAGCATCAAGGCGTGGCCGGGCGCCAACGGATTGCTCGCCGACGGCCGAAACGGTGCGCTGTACTTTCCACGGCTCCGCTGTCCGGATCCGCTGCGTGATGGAACGGTCGCCGACTTCGCGCCCTGCGGTGCGGTGGCGGGCACGATCGCCAGGGTCGACGGCGAGCGGGGTGTGTGGAAGGCGCCCGCGGGTATCGACGCCGGGCTGGCCGGGGTCAACGGCCTGACCGTGACCTTGACCGACAGCGACAGCGGCGCGTTGAATCCCATTGGTATCAACTGTCTTCGGACGTTCCGCAATACCGGAACGGTGGTATGGGGTGCGCGCACGCTGCGCGGCGCCGATGGCATCGCTGACGAGTACAAGTACATTCCGGTGCGGCGGCTGGCGCTGTATCTGGAGGAAAGCCTGTTTCGCGGGACGCAGTGGGTGGTGTTCGAGCCCAACGACGAGCCGTTGTGGGCGCAGATCCGGATGTCGGTGGGCGCCTTCATGCAGGATCTGTTCCGGCAGGGCGCGTTTACCGGTGTCACTCCTCGCCACGCGTACTTCGTCCGCTGCGACGGTGAGACGACGTCGCAATTCGACCGCGACCGTGGAATCGTCAACATCACGGTGGGCTTTGCGCCGCTGAAACCCGCCGAGTTCGTCGTGATCACCATTCAACAGAAGACGGCGGACGCCGAGGCGTAGGCGGGTTCAAAGGAGAACGCGGATGGCCGAATTCACGGTGAACCCAACCCGGTTCGACCCGTACAAGAATTTCAAGTTTCGAGTGAAATGGGACGGCCGGTATGTGGCTGGCATTTCCAAGGTGAGCGCGTTTCGCCGCACCACCGAAGTCATCAAGCACCGCAACGGCGGAGATCCAAGCACCAGCCGAAAGTCGCCGGGCCGAACAGAGTTCGAACCGATCACACTTGAGCGCGGAGTCACCCACGACCAAGAGTTCGAACGTTGGGCCAACAAGGTGTGGAATTTCGGCGCCGGGCTCGGGGCCGAGACGTCCCTGCGGGACTTCCGGAAGGATGTCCTCATCGAGGTTTACAACGAGGCCGGCCAGTTGGCCATCGCATACCGGGTGTTTCGTTGCTGGGCAGCCGAATTCCAGGCCCTGCCCGACCTGGACGCGAACGCCAATGCGATCGCCATCCAGCACCTGAAGCTCGAAAACGAAGGCTGGGAACGGGATTACTCGGTCGTCGAGCCCGCAGAGCCGTCCTACACCGAGCCGTAGACACGCCCATGACCGGCCTGGCGGACGGTGCGACGCTCATCACCGCGTGGGAGGCTGCAACCGCTGTCCCCGAGGTCGCCCGCGGCGCTGTCGTGCTCGCCCGCGCACTGGGCAGACCGGTCGAGGACATACTGGATCTGCCTCTCGGCGAATGTGCGAGGCTCGCTTTGATCGCGTCGATCGACGTCTACGGCGAGCTCGCGGAAGTGTCGTGCCGGTGTGTCCACTGCGGCGAGGTGAACGAAGCCCCGGTCGACCTGCGCGCGTTCCTCACCGTGCCGGTAGCCGACCAGATGTCCCTCGGCTCGGCTGCGCCGATCACCGTGCACGCCTTGACAACACGCGATCTGCTGGCAGCAGCCGCGTGCGACGACCCCGCCCGGTCGCTTCGGCGGCGGATGGTGCGGGGAGCAGACGTGCAGCTCTCCGAGGTCGAACTCGACACAGCCGCCGAGACCATGGCAGGTAACGCGGCAATCCACTTACGTATGCGATGTCCTTGTTGTGGCGAAGATTTCGTGGCCACCCTGGACCCCGCCGAACTGCTGTGGGAACGGGTTGAGACCTCAGCGCCTGCGTTGCTCGCCCAGGTGGCGACCCTGGCGGCGGTGTTCGGCTGGACTGAGCACGACGTCCTTGCCATGGGCGAGCAGCGTCGGCGTGCCTACCTGGACTTGACTGGCGCGCGGCAGGGTGCAGCCCGATGAGCGGCTTCATCGACCAGATGGCCGCAAGGGCCGTGGGGCACCGGCCCGCGGAGCGGCCGCGGGTACACCTGCGCAGGCAATCTCGATTCGAACCGCCACCTGTGGCTCCCCAGGGCGCTGGGCCCGCGACGCGGCGTTCGCCAACGCCGCCAGAGCCGCCGGCGGTTCCGCCCGATGACGTGCGGCCCGGGGCGCACGAGCCGGCGGCCGAAAAGCGTTCTGCACCGGTAGTACGGGGCGCCGAGCCGCCTGCAACTGCACCGGTCGTGATGCCCGATCCGCTCGTCCTCGTCCGAGAGCAAGTGGTGCCGGTGCTGGTTGACGCCGGAGTACTGGTTTCAGACGAACGGCCCGCCGTCGTCGACGCCGAAACCACTGTGGCGCCGCCTGAACCGGGCGAAGTGCAGCTTCGCGTCGAATCCCATGAGCGTCCGGAGCCCGCTCCTCCCGACAGTGCGCCTGAGCCGCTCCTCCCGACGGCCGACATCCACGTCCACATCGATCGCATCGATGTGGTGCGGCCCCAGCCGGAGCCGCCGCCGGAACCGAAACGGAGCGCCCCGCGGCCACGACTGGTCGACCACGCCGAATACCTGGCCCGACGACGGGACCGGCGGTGAGCAACGGTCTGGCCATCGCGGGGGTCACCTCGGCGCTGCGTTTTCTGCTCGACCGGTCGCTGCAACAGCCGCATCCCGGTCCGGTCGGAGGGGGGCGGGTGACGACGCGGCACCCCCGACGGCTGACCGAACCGGACACCACACCGGAACCGATGCTCAACGTCTTCCTCTATCAGGTGACGCCGAACCACGCCTGGAACCTGGCCGATCTGCCGACCCGCAACGGAGACGGAACCCTGACCCGCCGACCGGTGGCCGCACTCGATCTGCACTATCTGATCTCGTGTCAAGGTCAGGACGAGTCACTCGACGCGCAGCGATTGCTGGGTCGTGCGGTCCTGGCTCTGGCCACCACGCCCGTGCTGACACGCGACGTCCTCACCGATGCCATTGCGGCTTACGAAACCGATCCGGAGACAACATTTCTCACCGACGTCGACCTAGCTGACCAGGTCGAGCTGGTCAAGGTGTCGTCGACGGTGATGTCCGCAGACGAGATGTCGAAACTGTGGTCGGTCCTCCTGCAGACGCCATACCTCCTGTCGGTGACCTACACGGCGACCGTGGTGTTGATCGAAGCCGACGTAACCCCACGATCGGCGCTGCCGGTACGGTTCCGCAATCTCACGGTCACCGCGGGCGGACCCCCAGTGCTCGCTGGGCTGCGGACCGAGCCACCAGATTCGCCCGTCACCGAAGGTACCGATCTCGTGCTGTCCGGCAGCAATCTCGTCGGTCCGAACACGTTCGTGCGAATCGGCAGCGCACTGCTGGCACCCACCGGAGAACCCACGGCACAACAGATCCGCGTCACCGTCGATGCTTCGGTGGCGGCCGGCCTGCACGGCGCTCAGGTGCTGCACCGATCCGTCCCGGGTGTGGCGCCTGCCCGCACGCTCGCCGCTTCCAATGCGGTGCCGCTGCTTGTGCGTCCGACTGTCACCGTCGGCGCGGTGACACCCGCCGAATTCAGCTTGACCCTCAACCCGCCACTGGCGATCGGGCAGCGGGTCAGCGTCACGTTGACGACCTTGCCGGGCCAGCCTGGGCCATCGCAGGCTGTGACCGTGCAATTAGCACCGGCCGCGGTGGCACAACCAACGCTGACCATTGCGCGGGGCGGAATTCCCAACGGAACCTGGCTGGTTCGGGTACAGGTGGACGGCGTCGACAGTCACCCCGAACTCGTCGGTGACACCTACGCCGAGCCCGCGTTGGCCTTGACATGACGCCGCAGGACTGGGAGACCCGCAACCGCGACCTGCTCGTAGCGGAGCTGACGGTGTTGCGCGCGCGGCTGCGTGCAGGCGATGAGTCGGGGTACGCCGCTGGCGTTCCCCCACTGCCCGACGCCGAACTCGCACGCGAGGCTGCCGCCGACGCGCTTGGTGGGGAAAGCGCGCTGGATCAACTCTGTGCCGGATTCATGCTGACGCCGTTCGAACGGTCGGTGCTGCTGCTGGCCGCAGGGCCGGAACTAGTCGCCGACTTCGCACGTGACCTGGCGGTGGCGGGCGGATCCGAGCGCGCGACATTCGGGTTGGCCCTCGCCGCATTGCCCGACGCGCATTGGAGTGCGATGACCCCGACCGGGCCGCTGCGCCGGTGGAACCTTGTCGAACTGCTCGACACCGCCAGCCCGACCACCAGCCCGCTGGCGATCGACGAGCGGGTGCTGCATCACCTCGTCGGTGCGGGTCATCTGGACGCCGGACTCGGTGCGATGGCGCGTCCTGTTCTCGTTCCGGATTGGCTGCCCGAACCGTTCACCGACGCCGCTCGCACCGTGATTCGGGTCTGGGAGAAGGCGCACCCGGTGCTGTTGCACGGCCCGCAGCCCGACAACGTCAGGGCCGTCGCGGCGCTCGCCGCCGACGCAGCGGGATTGAGCCTGATGGAGGTCGGTATCACCGATCTACCCGGAGAGCCACGTCAGCGCGACCGGATGATCCGACGCATGGAGCGTGAGACCGTGCTGGCGGCGAGGGCATGGGCCGTCGACGTCGGGGTCGGCTCCGCCGACGAGCTGTCCCCACGCCTGCGTGCCCTGCCTGGCTTCGACGCGCCGCTGGTGTTGCTGTCGTCGTCAGGCGGATCGCCGGGCTGGTCCGACATCATTCCGATCGCGGTCGATCGGCTGGGTGTTCGCACGCGACGGGAGCTGCTCCGAGTGGGCCTGGACGGAGCGGGCGTATCGGTGGACCAAGCCGAAATTGCCCGAGCAGCAGGAATCTTCGACCTGAGCATCAACGCTGCGGCCAGCGCCGCGGTCGAGGTCGCCGCCGGCACGGACCTGTGGTCGGCGTGTCGGCGCCAGGTGCGACGCGGGTTCGACGGCCTGGCCGAAGTGCGGTCGCCGCGGGTGGGATGGGACAGCCTCGTTCTTCCGGCGGGCCAGCTCGAGCAGCTGCATGCGCTGGTGGCCGCCGCCCGCAACCGCGCGACTGTCCTGGACGAGTGGGGGTTCGGTGACCGACTCACCCGGGGCCTGGGCACCACCGCCTTGTTCGCCGGGCCTAGCGGAACCGGAAAGACGCTGGCCGCCGAGGTGATTGCCCACGAACTCGGCGTCGACCTCGTCCACGTCGACCTCAGCGCGGTGGTGAGCAAGTACATCGGCGAAACGGAAAAGCAGCTGCGTCGACTGTTCGACGCCGCCGAGAACGGTGGCACGGTCTTGCTCTTCGACGAGGCCGACGCGTTGTTCGGCAAGCGCACCGAGGTCCGCGACAGTCACGACCGCTACGCGAACCTGGAGGTCGGCTATCTGCTGCAGCGGATGGAGTCCTTCCACGGGCTGGCCATCTTGACCACCAACGCCCGCACGGTGCTCGACAAGGCGTTTTTGCGGCGGATTCAGACGGTCGTCACCTTCCCCTACCCGAACCGCCAAGCGCGGGAATCGCTATGGCGCAATGTGTTCCCGGATCGAGTGCCATTGCGCGGAGTGAATCCGGCCACGCTGGCCGACATCGACCTGTCCGGTGGCGGGATTGCCGCGGCCGCGCTGGTCGCTGCCTACCTGGGCGCCGAGGAAGGGGACGAAGTCACCGGTGAACACGTTGCTTCCGCGGCGAAATGGGAGTTGGCTAAGAACAACCGGGTGCAGGTAGGGCAGCTGGAGTTTGGAGGGCCGACAGCGAGATGAGTACCTTCGCGTCGATCCAACCCAGGTCGGTGCCCGACTTTGGCGGCGACCTGTTCGAGAGGGAAGCCGACAGTGTCGCCGACCGGCTCGCCGATGCGAATGGACACTCGGTTCTCCCCGTCTCCCGCGTGCACCGGGGTGCCGAAGCGCCGCAGATCGTTCGACAGGCTTTGAATTCGCCCGGTCAGTACCTGGATGCGTCGACGCGGGCCGCCATGGAACCGCGCCTCGGATTGGACTTGTCGAGGGTGCGCATCCACGCCGACGCGAATGCGGCCGAGTCCGCTCGTGCCATTTCTGCCAAAGCGTTCACCAGCGGCACCAGCATCGTCTTCGGGGCGGGGCAATACCGACCCGAGACGGCTGAGGGCCGCAGGCTGCTTGCGCATGAACTGACTCACGTCGCTCAGCAGCGCGGAGGGACGTCGGTCGTCCAACGCCAGGTTGACGAAAAGCAGAGACCTCGCAACTGGGGCACCGCACCGGCGATCGTGAAAGTTGAAGCACGGCACCGATTTATCGGTCCCGGTGTGGGCCGCGACGCCAACGGCGAGATCACGCCCATCGAAATTGTCAAGAATACTCTGGAGCCCGGCCGATACACACTCAGCGACGTCGGCGCCGCGAAGGGGCCCTCGGACGCTGACTACGTGGTAAACCAGTCACCACGGTTTGCGTTTCGCCACCCCGTGGCGAACATGCACCCCAATGTGCGGGTGACAGTGGTGATCACCGCCGTGGACCGGTTGTCGGCTCTCCCGGATTACCTCGAAAGCTACTTGCTCAGCACCAACCCGTACCCAGATCGGGAGCAGCTCGCCGACGAGGGCGAACGAATGATGAGGGAGGGGATCACGGAAGCCGACATCGCCATGGCCGCCGATCCCAACTCAGCCATTCACATGAGCTCTGCAGAAGACCTAGTAGATTCACTGCGCCGCAGGGGATTTACGGACTTCCCCACACGTACCGAGTACTATCGCCGGCTTGCCTGGCAGGTGGCGAACACGTCGGACTTCCGCCGATGGTGGACGAACAAGGACATCGCCGACTACTGGCGCGAATTCCCGGAGCAGGCATCGCAGGACTGGTATGCCTTTGCCGGCAAGAAGTACACGGAAGCCAAAGAGGAAGAAAACGCCAAGTGGCTGGAGGCATTCCGGCGCATCGACGCGGCAGCAGGCGTAGTTAACGCCATTGCTGTCGTCACGATTGGCGTCGCGGGCTCATTCCTGGGTGGACCAGCGATCGCCGGAGGGGCGCGTGGAATCGCCGGTGGGGTGCGCGGCCTCGCCGGTGGGATGCGCGCTCTCCAAGGTGTGACTTTCCAGGGTGTTCCGATACCGGTTTGGCTCACGACATTCGGATTCGCCACCCTGAGCGCTAACTACCTGAACGCGATAGTGACCCGTTCGGAGGAAGCGGTAAGACACGGTGACGCCAACCCATTGGCGATCGTCGCGGCCGCATTCAACGATGCACTAGGGTCGGGCAAGATCTACGAGGCAGTGACCAACGAGTCGTTGCTCACCGGCATGGGTCTGAACATGAGCACGTCGGAACGGGTCATCGGCTGGGTCACGGGAGGTTTGGAGCTCGGGTTCAACTTCCTCAGCGCGAAAGATTTGTTCCCCGAGCCTGTGCCGATGGTCAAGGCTCCGACCAAGTCGCCAACCCCGGCTGCGTCGAAGACGCCCGAGCCGCAGGTCCCGGCGCCGTGGACCGCTGACGAACTAGCTGCGATGCAAGAGCAAGGCATCCCGAGCCTAACTCAGTACAAGGCCGCCCGAGAAGCGGAAGCGTTGAAAGCGGCACAGGAGCAGCAGTCGCTCAACATCGTTGCGCAGCAGGAAACTCACGTTGTCCAGATGGCTGCGGGCGGATCGTCGGGGTCCCGAACACCTCCAGTTCAGACGGTAGCCACTACGTCGGACACGGCCTCGTCGGCTGTCGGCGGCACCGCCAGGGGGCCGAGTGTCTTCAAACGAAAGGGGCCATCCGGCGAGCGCAGGGCTTACGAGCCGGACGCGGCCGCGCGTGCCGAGTCGGGTGAGGCAGAGGACCTCGCCGAGAGCTTGGAGGCGCTGAAGAGCCGAGATCCGGGGCAGGAAGGCAAACTGATTCAGGGCGAGTTTGCCCCCGAGAACGTCCAACGTGGTCGCACAATCCGCACCACCGAGTACGATCCGACGGTCGGTGACTCGGCGCTGCTGGGCAAGAATCTACGAAAAGCGGGTTTCAAGCCTTCCGGCCCCGATGACCAGGCGCACCACATGATTCCATCCAACGAACCGATGGCCGACCAGGTGCGCAACTTCGTCATGGAACGCGGTTTCAAGGACATCAACGATGTCGACAACGGGGTGTGGCTGCCGACGAGTAGGGAAGCTCCGAATATCGGTGCCGCCTACAAGCACGAGTTCACATTCGACAACCCGCAATTCCGTGGTGAGTACTTCCACCGCCTGGAAGACATCTTCATGGTCGAGGGCATCACCCAGAAGGGCATTCGGTTGCGGCTGCGCCTGCTGCGCGAATCGCTACTCAGAGGTGAGCTTCCGTCTGCCGAGTCATTTGCCAACCTGCCGTTGTGACGGTCGCGATGATGGGAGTACAGGAAGTCCGGGCAGCGGCGAAGGGACGGTCGTCGACGTTTCGCTCGGCCAGCGTGATCGGAAGCTGAAGAAGATCATCGTCCCCACGGAGGAGTGACGCGGAACCGACGTCACACCGTCATCAAGTGAAACCACTGCACGAACTGGCCGCCGGTCACCTCGTCGTCGGTCGGCAGCACCACGCGGGTACGTCCGCTGTCGTCCACGACGGTGTTGGCGTGTCCGTTCAGGTGTAGCTTCGCGTCCTTGCCGACCACTGCCCAGCCGTCGATCTCGAAGCGCCCCAGTATCGGTCTTCCCCAATGCGCCATGTTCAGTCCCGCTCGCAGCCGGTTGAGCAACCAGTCACGCGCGTCACCGGTCGGATTCCAGGTGAGTTGTTCATCGACCGCCGAGACGACGGCGTCCAGTTCGATCTTGCGATACCCGATTCCGACGTCCGTCCACACCGGCGCCACCTCCTGTGGCAAGGGCCACGGCAGCTCTAGCACCACGCGAATCGGTCGGCGCAGGTCGTCGACGGTTGCGCTGTTCACGGACCCATCGAGTACGACGGTAATGCCCTCGGCGAGTTCTTCGACCTTGAGGTCGGAGTCGTTCTCGAAGGCCCTCCCAGCGTTCAGTGTCGCCTTGACCACATGCAGTCCGGGCGTGCGGCCGCCGCCGCGGCTGAGTCGGCCGGTGGCGATGACGGCGACATCGACCGGAAGGTCACGATCGTTCAACCTTTGCGCCGTCAGGGTCTGGGTCGGCGTGCCTGCCGGATCCAGCGTCCACCGCACACTTGCCACCCCGTCGGCGCCAGTTGCCACGACCAGCTGGGGACCGGTGGTGACACCGTCGGAGATAGAGCCGACGGCCACCGCGAACCGCACAGGCGCACCGGTGACGGGAAGCGACCCAGTGCGCACTGCGACCCGTACCGGTTCGGAAAGCACGGTGCCGCCGGAGTCGGTCTCCTGGCCATCGCCGCCGATCAAGTCGATCGCCACCAGCTGGCCCAGTGACGGCACGATCCGCCGGCAGTCCGACAACTGGGTCCACCCCGACGCGCTGCGGTTGAAGATCGCCAGCGGCGAAACGTGATGTAGCGAACCCACGGGCGCTGCGGGCAGCGTCGCGCCCGTCGCGTCGGTCGGCCAATCGATGGTGCCCGCCAGGGAATCGATGCCGTAGGCGAGTCGGACCGTGCGCGCCGGCAGGAGCCAATAGTCACCGGTGCGAAAGGAGCCCCCATCGAACGCCACCTGGATGCCGCCTTCGAGTTCGGTGGGCGTCGTCGACGTCTGGCGGGGCGGGCTTTCCCACCGGCGCACGATCGGCGCCCGCCCGAAGGAAGCCAGGCTCGCCGGCGCAGCGGAAGTCCAATTGACGGGGAGCACAAGAGCATTCGGTGGCCCAGCGGTAGCGAGAAACCCCGGCGCGCCGCGCAACTGTACGTCGGTGCTGGTCACCTCGACGGTGTCACCCTCCCGGATGGACAGCTCCTCGTCGCGGCCCACCCGGTCGAGTGTCAGTTCTGCACTCATACCGGGCGTGGTGGTCGGCGAGATGGCGGCCAGGCCGGCCACCACGCTGCCGTTCTCCCGCGACCACAGATAACTGGCCGTGCCCGTGCCGCCCTCGTGGATCTGAACTCGGTACAGCTGGTTCTCCAGGCGGGTATATCCTCCGGCTTCGCTGATGTGGCACGGGTCCGGGTCCGGTGGGCTCTCAACCAGCGACGGCGTCATGGTGCCCGGCGTGGTGGCGAGCCAGTCCGGCGAATGGAGGTCCGAACATTCCTGTGCATCATCGATTTTCACAGCGCGCACCTGCCAAACCCCGCGGGCCCGGGTGCTGGTATCGGGTCCGCCCAGCGCGGATTCCCGCAGTGACGGGTCCTCGTCCGCGGTCACATGATGGGTCCACACGTCGAGGTACAAGGCGTACCGTCCATCATCCGGCGGCTCATTCAGGCCCGGGCTGCCTCCGACTGCCGACAGGTAAGGCTGGTCGGTCAGCGCGATACCCGGCGTCGTGGCGGCCTCGGGCGTGCGGGCTTCGGCAAGGATGCCCTCGACGTAGTAGCGGCCCGGCATGATCTGCAGATCGGCCCACGCGGTGTCGGCGGGCACGCCCCCCGCCACGTCCCGGATCGCAAAACCCACCGAGTCGGCCGGTCCGCCCGCCCGTCCGATCACATCGCGGGCCCGGATCTCATCGTGGTACCGAGTGAGCTCCGACTGCTCGTTCCAGTCGGCGTCCAGCAGCGCCCGTCCCTGCTGCAATAGCACAGACCGGTAATCGCGGCGCGGGTCAAACGTCCATCGACTGAAATCGCCCTGCATGTCAGCTCCCGAAGATTCCGAATTCGATCTGCACGGGTACGTAGTCGGCGACCGCGCGCTGCGCGGCGGCTACTCGAGCCGTCCGGCGCAGGTGATAGTGCACGCCCATCTCGGCACCGTGCTCGCCACCGGCCCTGATCGCGGCCGGGCAACCAGCGGCGAGCGCCGCGAAGGCCGGCGAGCCCGACTCCCGCGACACGAAAACCGGGGCGACGTCGTCAGGCGCACAGCGAAATCGGCGCGGAGGCCGCGAACCCGCTGCGGCGTAACTGAAACGCAGACAACCCAGTTGGCGGTGCTCCACCGTGACCGTGGAGTCGAAGACGCAGCTGGTGCCGTCCAGCGAGCGCACTGTCACCGCCCCGAAAACCGTGCTGGCCTCGAACGCCGCGTGTACCGAGGCGCCGGCCACCGCCCCCGTTACGACGGAGTCGGCGACGGCCAACTCAGGCACCGGCGCCCCCAGATTGACGTCGGCGACGACGCTGCGCCCCAGCCGCATTCGTAGGCCGCCATTCGTCCCAGGCGAACCACTTTGCACCCGGATCGCGCTTGCCAGCGTGCACTGCGTGACGGTCAGCGAGCCGAGATCCCCTGCCAATACGACGAGTTCACCACCGAGTACCACCCCGTCGAGTATCAGACTGCTGCCCGCCCCGCCGGTGACTCGCAGCGGCCCGGCAAGATGCGGGCGAACACCGCCGGGGGAGTACACCCCGGGCTGCGGCGCGCGCACGTCGCCGTTGCGCAATACTCGGACGGGCCAGTCGGCGCCGACGATCACCAGCCTGGTCTTGGCGGGTATCTCGACGTCGAGTGCCCCTGAATACGAGGCGCTGTCGCGGATCGAGATGAAGTACGTCGCGCCGCCACCCAGCGCGGCCCAATGTGCGGCCGCCGCCGAAAGCGCGTCGGCGACCGAAGGTACGTCGGTACTGGGGGCGGTGGCGCCCGCTCGCACGGCGATCTGGGCGTCGTCGGATTCGGGGTCACGCCGGTAGCGATCAGAGGCGATCGCAACCTCGTGCGCGTCGGTTCGGTCGTAAGTGCCCGCGCCGACCTCGGCCATCCCGCCGTAGGCGTAGCGAACCCACACCGCTGTCGGCGTGGCCACCGCGGACCCGTCATAGCAGGTCAGTCGCCCGGAGACCGGATCGATCATGGCCTGCCATTCACCGGTCGGTGTGTCGGGGTCCAGGTCTTCCAATCCGCATGCCCGGACACGGCTGGGCGACAGCACAATTCCGCCCGGATCGATACGAACACCCACCGGCAGCGACTCTGGTTCGAGGTCGCCTCGGCGGGCGGCGCGCAGTAGGGCCAAGAGTCGCCGCGGCCGTAGCGGGACAGAAAGGTCAGCCTCGTCGGATAGGTGTTCGATGTCTTCGTCGGCGCGTGGTGGCGCGAACAGGGGCACTGTCCGGCCCAGTGGATCGACCGAAAATCCGGTGCCGGACGGCTGTGCCGTCGACCATTCCACGTCGTAGACGTGCAGTGGATAGAGGAAGACGCCGACCCGCGGGATGCCGTACCGGCCGCGTCGCGAGGAGATCCGCCGAACTTCCGCCGTGTGTGCGAGCGGATCGAGACCGCGTGCAAAAGACTGTGCGCCGGCATGATCGAGTGCAGTCAGATCCAGGGCGTCGCGCAAGCACGCGGTGGCGGGCCGATCCGTCCGGACGTGGTTGACATGGGTCGTCGTGGCGAGCAGTCGGTAGTACTCGACTGCGCGCGCCTGCCATCCGCTCACGTCACGCGCCACCTGCTCGAGCACCGCCACTGTGCCCTTACGGCGGCGATAAGCCACCGTGTTGGCGACGTATGCGCGGCGGCTGGTGTTCGGGCCGAAGTCCGGTGGCAGATCCTCGAGGCCCACCAGGTCGGCCAGGTAGGGCAGCACCCATTCGGCACACGTTTCCACGAACCAGGAGTCGTACAGCGCGTCGATGTCGCGCTCGAGTAGATCGAGTTCGGCGGCGACGGCGCCCAGCAAGGTGCGCAACAGTCCGCCCGCCTCTTCGTCGCGGGCCAGCAGGTGCGACGGGAGTCGGGTCAGCAGTCGGTCCAGAACATCGTCGGAGACCGGCTTCATCGGGACATCACCTCGATTCGGACGACGTCGGTTGCCAGTCCGGACAATTGGGCGGGCCGAAGCTCGCCACCTTCGGCTCGAGCGGGCAGCGTGCCGATCACCGCGACGCCTGTGGCGTTGGGGTTCGGGCGGCTGTCGCCGGGCATCCAGCCCGGCAGGTCGAGCAGCACCGGTACGGTGCACGCCACAACCCCCGGGACGGCCCGGACGACTACGAGTACCTCCGCCGCGGTCACGGACTGGGCGAAGCGTCGCGCGGCATGGGCGAGCCGAGTGGTCAGCCGTGCGCGCACCGTTGCCACTACGTCGGTGGCCGAATACGCCGGGTCACAGGTGAGCGCGAGCCTGACACCGAACCAGCGGCGCTCACCGTGCATGATCCGCAAGCGCGTGCTGGGATCGCGCGCGGCCTCCAATGCTGTTGCAAGATCACCCACCAGACCATCGCTGACCGGTGCGCCGCCCGTCCCGAGGATGCTGACGACAACGGTCTCGGTGCGCCCGTCCCAGACCTCGTCGGCACGTGCACTCATGACACCGGCGAACGCCGCCGCGAAGTTCTCGTGGTCCGAGCGGGAGACCGCTCGATCAAGGGTGCGGATGCGCAGCGGCGCGTTGCGCCGGGCGCTGGCCAGTGTCTCTGGCGCTGCCCAATCGCGGGCGGGTGCCGGGTTGCGTACCGAGGCGATGCCGAGTGGCCGGCGGGTGAGCATGGTGAGTTGATCCACCGCCGCTGCGCCGTCTTCGCCGATCCCGACCCGGTAGGTGGCGCGGATGTTCTCTACGCCGGTCGGCGGGCGCGCGCCGTGCACACCGTCACCGAATTGTATTGCAGTACCGTTCTCTTCGCGTGTCACAAAAGCCCGATCGTCGGTCCCTGCTTGCTCCAAAGTGTTCACCTCGGTCCAGGCGGCGCCGTCGACGCGCACTTCGAGCGTGCTGCGCGCCCCCGACGGACTGGCGGCGCGTACGTGAGTCAACGGGCCCCGCTTGGTGCGAAGCAGCATGAACGGCGTGCGCCCGTCACCGCTGCCCAACACTTCGTTGACGGTCTCTCCGTGGGTGGCCTCCACGACGTTGCCCAGCACCCGCAGCGTCGACGGATCGAGACCCGCCGGCAGCTGCCGGTCCAGCGTGACGGTCATCGAGGTGCCCGAAGCGACGCAGTCCCGCACGACGGCGGGAACCGCAACCCCGGCGCCGGTGACCAATACTCGTCGTCCGACAGTCAACGGAGGCGTTGTGCGTTCGAGAACCAGCACGCGCCCTGTCACGGAGTCATGGAGAGGCGCCTGCGCGGCGGGCAGTACGCGCGATTGGCAGTGCACGACAGTGCTGCGCCGCTGGAAACCCGCGAGGTTCGTCGAAACGTCGAGCCGGACGTTGGTGACTCGTCCAGCCAGCCCGAACCGGCTGATCCCGCCAGGAGTAACGCGGGTGGCGCGGTAGAGTTCGGTGCGTTCCGGCGATTGCAGCACTACCCACGAGGCGTCTACGACGCTGGCGGCCGCGCCTCCGCGCAGTCGAGAATAGTCACCGTCGAGATCGATACCCGCCTCCACCGCGTCAGCTAGATCGAATCCGGACCAATGCATTTCGGCGGTGATTCCGACGCGGGACGCTATTTCTGTCGCGAACAGCGTCGGTTCGAGTGCGTTCCAGCCGAACAAGCTCGCCCGCTGGCTGAATGTGAACACTGTTGCTTCTTCTTCTGCTACGGGTCCATCACGGTCGGAATCACCGCGCACGTCGACGCGTGTCCACCCATCGCGCCCCGGTGGGTTCTCCGTAACCGCCTGCACGATCCGGAACTCCCACCGATCATGGCCGCCCGAACCCGGATTCTGCCCGTGCCGCAGACGTTCCCGGCCGACGACGAGCAGACAGTCGCCCTCGCGGACGCCCAAACCGGTGCCGTTCAACCACATCTCACGATCGCCAAATCTGAACTCCTGGGTGCGAACGGCAACCGCGGAGATCGAATTCCAGGACTCATGTGCAACCAGGTCGTCTGACGTTTCGAACGTCTGCGGCAGCTGATCCTGGCCGGGCACCGTCTGCACGGGTGTGCCGGCGGGTACATGCACCTCGGCGCTGGCGGTCACGTCGACCGTGAAAGCAAGGTCAGCAGTCGCGGCCACCCCGGGTCGAACTTCATAGCCCACCATGCGTGCGAGTTCGCGTACTGAACTCAATTCGGTTGCGGTCTGCAGGAATCCCTCCGTGGCGAGCCGTTCGGTGTAGAAGGAAACGGTATCGGCCACCACCGCCCACGTGTCGAGCAACCCGGACAGCGGACCGTCCGCTTCGCCCAGTACCGCGCGCATACGCGAGAGCGAATCACGGTGTGTGGCAACGCGCCACGTCAACTGCGACTGTCCCGGCGCGTTGGTGACCGGCGCAGGCTGCGGCCGCAGCGGGTCGCATCCACAGTCGGTCATGGCTGCCTCCGGACGGCGAAGCTGATGCGACCGTTCTCGGGATTGCTGGGATCGGAGTCGGCCCGCAGCACCTCTCGTGCCGCCGCGCCGATCCGGCCCCGGGCGGCCTCCCCGGCAGCGGGTCTGCCGCGCCGGCGGAATCGCAGCCCCGAGTCGTCGTCTCCGACGTCGACCCATGCGACACCGGGAACGGCCATCACGGCGGCGACCAGATCGCTGACGTACAGCGGCTGGCCGAAGGTGAACCGGTCCGGGTTGAAGAAGGCCGGGCTGCCGTCCGGCAACTGCCCTGTGCCGAACGAAGCGGCGAGCCGTGCGGCGACATCAGCGCGGTCGTGGCCGCCGGCCAGGCATACCCTGACGACGATCTCCAGCGGAACATATTGCGGCCGCGCGACTTCCACGTCGACGCCGGTCATGCGCCACACCTCGAGCGCCGCGGCGACCGCACGGCCAACACCCGGGTCGGCGGCGCGTTCTGCAACCGGATCCAGGGTGACTTCCTGCGCGTACCATGATCCCGTCCAGCGGCGACGGGCTGTCGCGCGTTGGACCGCAGGACTGGCCATCGCCGCCTCCGCGTAATCGGTGGACGTCACCGCGCGCCGCTGGCGACGGAATGCGTGCGGCGCCAGCGCGCGCACCTCTGCAAGAGGTTGCGGATCCGTCCCACCGACCGCAGGCAACGGGTTGGTCACCGTCACCTGGTTCGCGGCGGACGTGATGACGTGTGTGAGGACATCGGCGCCAACGTTTCCGACCGCGCCGCCGCCGATCCGGTAGGTGGCCGTCATCGCGGCACCGACCGCCGGCCGTCGTCCGGTCACGCCATCGCCGAACCGCAGTCGTTCCGGATGGCCCGGTTCGGATTCGACGACGACGTGCGCGTCGAGGCGACCGCTGTCAAGCAGGTCCTGCCGCGGCCGCCAGTTACGGCGGCCGTCGTCGACCTCGAGTTCGGCTGTTGCCAAGCGAGGATCGGGCGTGATGGCCGCGCTCGACGTGGTCGGCGGCGTGGGATCGGCGAACGCCAACCCGGGGCGAGGCAGCCGCGGACGGTATCGGGCGCCGGTGACCTGCGGCGGATCGAGAGGGCCGCTGACGGTACCGCCGTGGTCGGCAAGCACGATGTTGGCCATCGCCGCCGCGACGATTCGTGGGCTGCCGTCCTCGGCTCGCTCGGCGACCGGCAGGGGCACCGTCAGTGCATCGGTCGCCGACCAGTGTAGTTCGAGCACTACCGAGTGCGTCGACAGCGGGTCGTTGTGCGTGACGGGATCGCGGTCGAGGCGCACTGCGTGGCGACGCGCTACGTCTCCGGTGTCCGTAGTGCCGTCCGCTCCCACCGGTGCCAGCACCAAGACGTCACCGGCTCGCAGGTCCGGATCGCCGTCGGCCGGGGTGCGCGCGACGAACGCCGACGTCGTACCGGCGGGCAGGCAGTGTTCCGGATCGCCCCACGAGTGCAACGGCAGCGCGTTCCGCTCCGGCCGCACGTCGACCGCTGTGCAGGTTTCGAAGATCACCGCCCCGGAATCGATCAACTCGGTCACGGAGGCACCGGACATATAGGTCGTGGACACCGGCGAACGAGCCGGAACCGATACTGCCGCTTCGGTGGTGAACGCGAGCCACGTACGCGCAGAACATCCGTCGTGAACCCGGTAGTCCAGCAGGCGCGCGTGGCGGCGGATCGACGTGCGGCGACGCGCAGTGCCGAGGTAGGCCTCGGCCGCGACGCCGTCTTGCCAGAGGGTCAGGCGGTCGCCGAGCGCCGCGAACAACTCGACGAGGATGACTGCGAGGTCGGCCGGACTTCGATCGGTCCATCCCGGCACAACGGCGGATAGCCGGTCGAGCAACCGAGTGCGCAGTGCGTCGTAGTCACGCGCGAGATAATCGATGAGCGGTGAATCATGCCGCGGTGGTGCACATTCGAGCAGTGTTCGGCAGTCGAGCTCCGACGGGCAGTCGACGGTGAATCGGAACGGTGCTGACGCGAGTGGTTCGTCGAAACCCATTGGCACACCGGCTCCGCCGGTTCCGGTCAGGACCACCGAATAGACTGACCAATCGCCGCTGGAGGACGTGCGCACCACGAGGACGCGTGAACGCTCGATCGGTTCGGTGGCTTCTGCGACCAGGCTGCGGTCCGCTGGCAACACGTCCGGCAGCGGATCGGTCGGCGGCACGGTGCCGTCGCCGACCAGGTCGATCGCCGGGTACGCCCACAGCACCCGGACCGGGTTGACCCGCGGGTCGGTGCGCGCGCCTCCGATGACTCGAACCTGGTCGGCGTCGATCGAATTTGCGGGGTCGCGCAGCAGCCGCACCAGCAGGGTGCGTTGTTGTGGCACGCCGGGCTGGTGACCGGGGCTGCCGGGAAAGTTCGACAACACCTCGACCGCGTCGATCCCGTTGAGCGCCGGCGATGTAGTGCCTTCGACCAGGGCACGCCGGGCGTCTCGGTCCAGTCCGGAAACACCGGTCATGACCCACCTCCGGGACCGGTGACGGTCATGACGCGTGCGGTGCGGTCGCCCAGCGGGACGTAGGTGATGGTGACGCGAAGTGTCGACTCCTCCGCCGACACCTCTACGTCCTCGACCCGCACCAGATCGCTCAACCACCGCTGCAGGCTGCTATGTACCAGCGCCCGGGTGGTCTGGGTGAGTTCGTCGCCGGCACCCGCGAACACCAGCGCGTGCACTCCGCTGCCGAAGTCGGGACGGTTCACCCGTTCGCCCGGACGCGTGAACAGCACCATCTCGACGAGCCCGCGCAGGTACTCTTCGGGTGTTGAGCACGCGGTGCGCCCAGCGGCATCGAACCGGAGTGGGAAGCCAAAGTGGTGGGGGCGGGCCGTCATTCGAATCTCACCCGGCTCTGGGTGGTGATAACGCGAAGTGACACGCCGGTCGGTGCACAGCGACTGCTTCCACCGTCGACCACTAGCGGGGCGCCCGACGAGCGCACCCGCACGCTGCCGGTGATCCATGTCGCGGTGACACATGACGGGCCCGACGGTGGTGTGCAGTTGCGCACCGTCCACGGGGGCGGCAGCAGAACGGCGGGCTGGCCGGCCAACCGAACCCGTTCGCTGGTCACATTCGGCTCCGCCTGCCCGCCATGCGTGCAACGGACGGTCGCTCCGTCGTGAACGGTGAACCCGCCCATCAGGTCACCTCCAACGCTCCGTCGTTTATGGAAACCGATGTCGGCGTCAGCACCACGCTGGAGCTGCCGACGGTGAGCTCGATACCCGAGGACGTCATCGCGAGCCGCATCGGCGTCTGCACTGCGGGGCTGCCGACCTCGATCGTCAATCCGCCCTTGCCGTCGATATCGCTCAGCGTGATGGCGATCGCATCGGTCTCCCACACCTTGACGCCAGGAGTCCGCGACGGGGGCGCGTCGCGGGGCCCCCACATCGAACCCACCAGGATCGGGAAGTCGGAATCGCCGTGTTCGAACTCCACCCACACGGGCGTACCGACGGCCGGAATGGCGATGAAGCCGACGCCCCTCCCGGCGTACGGCACGCAGTGCTCCGCCCAGGCACGACCTTCACCGTACACCTCGGGTACCGAAACCTGAACTCGGCCAAGCTGTTTAGGGTCGACATTGCTCTTGACGGTGCCGCGGTACTTGCCATAGTAGGGCCCTGCCATCAGCCCGCTCCGGATACTGGTACCAGCGGAACCGTCGAGCCGTGGCCTTCTCGGCGCAGCGTGACATCTTGTTGGTAGCTTCCGCGCGTGAGATGGTGCGCCACCTCCTGCACATACCACAGTCCGTCATAAGTCCAGCCGGCGCCGCGCACACCGACCAGTCCACGCGGGCGCAGCACATGCTGGTAGCGGGCGCCGTCGATCGTGCCCGTAGCGGTGACGGCGTCTTCGTTGCGGTCGAGCTGCGCCTGCGCCCGGGCCCATGCGGCGATGAGGTCGCTCGTTGGGTCGCTCACGAGCCGTTGTCGGCGACCGGTGGCACGCACGGGGCGGACCGCGAGCGGCGGCCGGGTCCCGGCGCGTACGTCGACTCGCCCCGGTTCACCGGTGCGGCGGTCGAGCACTTCACCGATGACGTCGATGGGCAGCGAGGCAACGGATCCGAAGGTCAGCCCGGAGATGTTCGTCTCGACGCCCAGATTCACCGACAGCGCCGGTTGCGGTGTCCCAACCCGGATTGGCGGACCCCAGTAGAACGTGCTGATACCGGGTACCGGCCCGGGCACCATATATGCGGCGTAACCGTGCCGGGAGGCGAGCTCCTCGATGTAAGCCAAGTCGCTCTGCTGCTGGCTGGGGATGCGGTCAGCAGGCAGCGGTGTATCCATCGTCGGGGCAGGCAGCACCAGGGGCTTGATGCCGTAGCTCAGATACGGCATCAGCACCTTGCGCACCTGCGTGGCATCGTCCAGCGCCGGGTGCTGGTCGGTGTGCTCGACGCGGTCGATCAGGTACGACACGTCCTCTCCGGTCACCGCCAGCGTGGCCGCGCCCGGCGATGCGCCCGGGGTGAGTCGGACGTCGGTGACGATGCCGTCCAGCAGCACCGACGCCGAGGCGCCCAGGATCACCAGTACGACCACCCGCGCCGAGGGCCCGAACGGCGCATCCCGCACGCCGGGTGCGTCCAGCAGGCCTTCGGTCCGTGACCGCCCGGCGTCGAACGTCAGAGTGAAAACCGATGGCTGCTGGTCACTTTCGGTGACGTCGACCGAGATCAGCCGGTGGGTGTAGTTGGGCGGCAGCGGAGTTGGGATGGTGGGGCCGGCCAGCACGGTCAGCCGCACGCCGGACCAGGCCACGATCACACCCCCGGGGTGGGGATCACGAGCTCGGTGCCCTCGGCGTCGGGGCCGACGAGAGCGTCCGGGTCGAGGGCGCCGTTGGCATCCGCAATCTGCCATGAGGCGGTGGGATCGGTGAGGTATCGGGCGCTGATCAAGTCGAGCCGGTCGCGTGCGGCGACGGTATGCCGGGCATTGGGAAGCACCGCGTCGGGGTCGGGCAGCTGCCTGCGGCGAAGATAGCGGACCTGGCGACGGCCCCCGCGGCCGTCGGGAATGAAGGTTTCGGCGATCTCTGTGCCAAAGTAGCGGCCGGCCATGTCAAAGCACCGAAATCCGACGTGCGACGGTGTCGGCGAGGCTTTCCTTGCGCAGCTGGTGCCGCAGGAACAGTGCGTACCCCGGGTCGGTGATCGGGAGATCGCTGTATGTCAGGACTTGTGCGGACAGGTCGACCGTCGCCCGGATCGGATTGAGGTGGGGGTCGAAGGCGTCCTCGACGATCGAGAGGCTCTCCAGGCGGATCGGCACGGTTCGCGAGGGACCCCACACCAGAACGGTGAGCGGGCTTTCCGGCGGAAGGATCTCTATGGTCCCGACCAGTGAGAGGGCGGCGCTCACGAGAACGTCGAAACTGCTGGGGTAGAGCAGCATTTCCAGGGCGGCAAGCTCGTCCCCGATGCCATTGCGGCCTGCTGCCTGCTCACCGCGCTCGAGCTGATCGGCGGCGTCGATCTCGACCTTCATGGTGATGGTTTCGACGGGCGCGCCCGACATCCGGTGCGCGTCGCCGGCTCCCACGCCACCCTCGACCGCGCCGCCGCGTGGTCGCAACGCGCGGGTGACCGTGTCCGGGTTGTACTGAAAGGCCACGCTTCGTGGCAAGGGACTGGCCGCGTCGACGGCGACGATGGCGCCCCGCGCGGTGCGTGGGCTTCGCGGCAAGCTCCCCACCGAGCAAGCATCGCCAGCCGCCGTCACCGTTATGTCACCCGGCTGTCACGTTCGTCGTAGTGGCGCCTTCTCACACTTCACTATCGCGAATTTCATTGCTGGACAAGCGAACGGACTAGCGTGGTGCCTCGCCGTAGATGCTCGTGACCCAGATGTGCGCGAGCGTGTCGACGAGCTGCTCCGAGCCGACCGCGGGCTGCTCGGCCGCGAAGGCCGCGAGCATCGTGCGCTCGTTCATCAGGTTCAGCGACGTCGCGAGGTCACGCGCCGGAATGGTCTCGGGTGCCTCGCCGCGTGCGCGTTCGGTCTCGATCGACGCGGTGGTGTAGTCGATCCACTTCTGCATGAAGCTGGACCACCGCGTTCGCACGTCGGGATTGGTGGGCCGGGCCGCCGCCCCGGCGAGCGTCACCGCGCGATGCGCGCCGAAGGTCCGGAACAGGGCGTTGATGGCCCGCCAGACTCCGGCGGGATCGACCGCGGTGTCCATCCCGCCCATCGCGGCGTCCGCGTTGCTGTCGGCCTCGTCGATCACCTGGTCGACCAGCGCACGGAGCACCGCGTCCTTGGACTGGAAGTAGAAGTAGAACGTCGGCCGGGAGATGCCGGCGCCTTTGGCCAGGTCATCGACCGAGATGTCGGCCAGCGAGCGCTCCTCGAGCAACGCCTCGAGCGTGGAGAGAATCGCCTGCTCACGGTCGTCGCCGGAGGGTCGGCCGGAACGGCGCCCCCGCGGTCCGCGGGACTGGCTGACGGCGGTCACATCGGCCGACTTTACACCATGTCGAATTTCTCGACACCCTGTTGACTGACTCAACACACCGTTGATACGCTCCGGTACCATGACCGAACACCTCGACGTCGTCATCGTCGGAGCCGGCATCTCCGGCATCAGCGCCGCATGGCACCTGCAGGATCGCTGCCCGAACAAGAGCTATGTGATCCTCGAACGCCGGGAGAACCTCGGCGGGACATGGGACCTGTTCAAGTACCCGGGCATCCGTTCGGACTCGGACATGTTCACGCTGGGCTTCCGGTTCAAGCCGTGGACGTCGGAGAAGGCGATCGCCGACGGGCCGTCGATCATGGCGTATCTCAAGGAGACGGTGGCCGAGTACGGCATCGACAAGAACATCCGCTACAGGCACCGGGTGCTGTCGGCGAACTGGTCGGACGAGGACAACCGCTGGACTGTGCGCGTCGACCGCGACGGCGAGGAAACCGAGATCACCGCCTCGTTCCTGTTCGCCGCGAGCGGCTACTACAACTACGACGAGGGCTACACCCCGGAGTTCGTCGGTCGCGACGACTTCGAGGGCGCGATCATCCATCCGCAGCACTGGCCTGAGGACCTCGACTACCAGGGCAAGCGGATCGTCGTGATCGGCAGCGGCGCGACCGCGGTCACGCTGATTCCGGCGCTGGCCAATTCGGGCGCCGGCCACGTCACGATGCTGCAGCGGTCGCCGACCTACATCGGCGCGCTGCCCGACGTGGACCCGTTCGCGGTCCAGACCAAGAAGGCGCTGCCGGAGAAGGTGGCGTACGTGCTCAACCGTTGGAAGAGCATCCTGTTCCAGTCCGCGCAGTACCAGATCAGCAGGCGCTTCCCGAATTTCATGCGCAAGCAGCTGATGACGATGGCGCAGCGCCGGCTACCGGAGGGCTACGACGTGCAGAAGCACTTCGGTCCCCGGTACAACCCCTGGGATGAGCGACTCTGCCTGGCGCCCAACGGAGATCTGTTCAAGACCATCCGCCATGACAAGGCCGACGTCGTCACAGACACCATCGAGCGGTTCACCAAGACCGGCATCAGGCTCGCCTCCGGTGAGGAGCTGGCCGCCGACATCATCATCACTGCAACGGGTTTGAACCTGCAGCTGTTCGGCGGAGCGGCGATCATGCGCAACGGCGAACCGATCGAGCTGAACGAGACCATGGCCTACAAGGGCATGATGTTGACCCACATGCCGAACATGGCGTTCACGATCGGCTACACCAACGCATCGTGGACCCTGAAGGCCGACCTGGTCTCGGAGTTCTTCTGTCGGGTGCTGAACTACATGGACGCCAAGGGATTCGACCGCTTCGAGCCCAAGCATCCCGGTAACAGCGTCGACGAGCGTCCGCTGATGGACTTCACCCCGGGGTACGTCCTGCGCGCACTGGACTACCTGCCGAAGGCCGGACACGTCACGCCGTGGCGGCTCAAGCAGAATTACCTGCTCGATCTGCGGTCGATCCGTCGCGGCAAGGTCGACGACGAGGCGCTGGAGTTCACCAAACACCAAGCGTCGGTGAAGGCTTCGGCCTAGTTTCTTCCGCTCGCGCGTGGTGGGGAGGCGGCGTCAGGGGGCGACCACGACGATGCCGTCGTCGTCGCTGTAGGCGATGTGACCCGGCTCGAACACCACCCCGCCGAACTCGACCGCGACATCGCGTTCGCCCGCACCGGTTTTCGTGCTCTTGCGCGGATTGGTGCCGAGCGCCTTGATCCCGATATTTAGGGTGCGCAGGGTCGCGGAGTCGCGGACGGCGCCGTTGATGATCAAACCGGACCAGCCGTTTTCGACGCCGAGGCCCGCGATGACATCGCCCACCAGAGCTGAGTGCAGCGACCCGTCGCCGTCGATGACGAGCACGGCGCCGTCGCCGGGTTCTGACAGCACCGACTTCAGCAGGGCGTTGTCCTGGAAGCACTTCACCGTCACGATCGGCCCGGCGAACTCGGCGCGACCGCCGAACTGGCGCAGTTGCAGATCGCAGCTGCGGACGTCGGGGCCGATGTCGTCGACCAGGTCGGCGGTGGGGCGGGGTTCGATGCTCACCGGTCGATGCTAAGGGAGTCGGCTTCGACGTAGGTCAGGGCGTACGTGATCGCGTCGTCCATCGTCATCTGCTTTCCCTCGGCATGAAGCTCCCGAAGACGGCGGTCACCCACTGCTGCCGCGACGATGCGGCCGGTTTCGTGCATCGCGGTGACGACGAAGTTGGGGTTCGGGCCTGTGCGCCCGGGGGTGCGACCCCCTACGGTCCGAGATTCGGCGGCCGCGCGGTGGAAAGTCGCATAGGCGGCCCCGAGCAGTACACCGGCCGCTTCCGGGTCTCGCTCCGCCAGTGCGCGGGCATACATCGCGAGACACGGTGCGACCTGCAGAGGCGCCATCACCCACCGCTCGAGTTGCATCGAGCGCGCACCAAGGCGCAATGCGAGGTCCCAGTCACCCAGTCGGCCGGCCACCAGCGAAGCCGTGAGCACCCCGGACGGACTGGCTTCTGCCGGGTCGGCGCAACGCTCGACGCTCTCCTGCAGGAGTGCTTCGGCCCGTGACGGGTCCGAATCTGTGAGGGCGAGTGCGAGTGAATTGAGGCTCACCACAATGGCCGCGTGCATCCCGGACCGCCGGGCCAACCGAAGCGCCTCTTCGGCCCGCGCGACTTCCTCGGTGCCCTCACGGCCGCCGAGCAGCGCTGCGTTGACCGATACCGCGAGGGCGACGGCGGCCAGGGCTGGATATCCATCTGCCGCAGCCATTTCGGCGGCGGACTGATATGCCGACACGGCGCCGGAGTAGTCGCCGGAAGCGAGCGCTGCCATTGCGATCAGGTTGCACGAGTCCATCGCGACCCTCGGCCGATGGCTGGTATCCGGATGTGGCGCATCGGCTTCGATGGCTTGCCTGCGCCACTCGTCGGCGCGGTCGAAATCACCGCGCAGATAGGCGTGCCACGCCGCTGCCATCAGCACGCGAGGATAACCGGGCTGCTGGTCGGCGCCCGGAAGCTCGATCACCCGTGTGGAGGGTATCCGGATCTCGAAAACCTCGCCCGTCCCGCTGTATCCGTGATGGTGCGGATGGTCGGCGACCAGTTGAACAGCCAACTGCGTGTGGCCTTTGTCGATCGCGGTGGCCAGCGCGGTGCGGATGTTCTCACGCTCGAGATTGATTCGTTTCGCCCAGGTGATCTGTTCGGGTCCGTAGTAGCGTTCCGCCGCCCGCGCCGACAGATCCCCATAGAAATAAGCGTGCTTGATCAGGAGCGCATCCGTCTCTTCCCAGTCGGCCAGCTTCTCCTCTCCGTACTGACGGATCGTCTCGAGCATGCGGAAGCGCGTTGCGAGCGAACCGTCTTCGGCTACGACGAGTGACCGCGCCACCAACGTCGTGACGAGGTCGAGCACATCGTCGGATCGCAACGGGTCGTCACTGCAAACTTCCTCGATCGCCTCCAGGGTGCACCCCGCCGAGAAGATCGCCATCCGGCCAAGCAACCGTTGTTCGTTCGATTTCAGCAGTTCAAAGGACCAATCGATGGCCGCGCGAAGCGTTGCGTGTCGTTCGACGGCACCACGTCGTCCTCCGGCAAGCACTTGGAAGCGGCGGTCGAGGCGTTGAGCGAGTTCGGCGGGGCTCAACGCGATGACGCGCGCCGCCGCCAACTCAATTGCGAGCGGCACCCCGTCGAGCCGCTGACAGATCTCCACCACCGCGCGAGAGTTGTGTTGGGACAACGCGAAATCGGCCTTCACGGCACGAGCTCGTTCGGTGAAGAGTTTGACCGCATCGGTTGTCAACAGATTCTCTAGGGTGTCATCAGGCAACCCGGCGTTCATCGGCGGCAACGCGACCAGTTGCTCGCCGTCGACGGCCAAACCCTCACGGCTGGTGGCCAGTACGACCACGCCGGGACAGGTCCGCTCGATCCGAGATACCAAGCGGGCGACCGCCGCGATGAGGTGCTCGCAGTTGTCGAGCACCAACAGCAGCCGCTTGTTTTCAAGCATTTCAAGCAACAATTCGTCGAGAGGCTGTCCACTTCGGCTGGACAGCCGGAACACCGTCGCGACCGCCGTTGCGATGCCGTCCGGGTCGCGTACCGGTGCCAGGTCGACCAGCCACGCCCCGTCGCGATAGCGCGGCAGGACGTCGGCAGCGACCTGCAACGCCAATCGTGTCTTCCCTACCCCGCCCACACCGGTCACTGTCACAACCCGCGCGTCGGCGAGCGCACCTGCCACTCGGGAAACTTCGGTCTGGCGACCTATGAACGAACTGACCTGCGCGGGAAGGTTTCCGGGGAAGGCATCCAACGTGCGGAGCGGCGGGAATCCCTCGTCGCCCGCGTCCGCAGCGACCTCGAATATCCGCATAGGCCGACCGAGGTCCCGAAGTCGATGCTCACCAAGGTCGACGAGTTCGCACGCGTCGGGGAGTTCATCACGCACAAGCGGTCCGGTCGCACCCGACACCACGATCTGCCCCCCGTGAGCGGCTGCCATCAGCCGCGAGCAGCGGTTGACCGGCTCGCTGACATAGTTGTCCTCCACGAGGACCGCCTCGTCGGTGTGCAACCCGATCCGCGCGCGAAGAGGTTTCGGCGTACGCCATTTCTCTTCGGCCAGCAGGCAGCGGAACGTCGCCGCCGCGCGCACCGCGTCCCCGGCCGTCTCGAACGCGGCCGCCATCCCGTCGCCCATGCGAGCGAAGACGAACCCGTTGTGCTCGGCGATCGTCTTCTCCAACATTTCGTCGTGACGAACCATGGCGGCCTTCATTGCCTCGGGGTCCTGTTCCCACAATCGGGTCGACCCTTCGAGGTCGGTCATCAGGAACGTCACCGTGCCCGACGGCGGTTGCCCAGTCATGCTCCCAACCCCGTTGATGGCGGGTACGCGAAGCGTAACTTCCGGGGAGACGGTCCGGGCCGAGTTGATCAGTGACTGGAGTTAGCGACGATGATGTCGTGCACGAACTGCGCCAGCCCCGGCTCGGCGTCGTCGTAGTAGCGCTTGAACCGCTCGTCGGCCAGGTACATCTCGGCCAGGCTCACGTGCATCGCGTGGTCGCAGTCGTAGAACCGTTCGATGTTGGCGCGGTGCCAGGCGGCCAGTTCATTCGCCCGCCGCGATCCGGGCTCCACGCCCTCCCGGTGGGCGCCGGCCAGCGCAACCAGCAGCGCGTCGTTGTCGGCCTTGAACTCGACCCAGTCCTGCTTGGTCATCCGCGCGGTGCGCTGTTGCGACTGGGCCCATGCGTCCGTACCGCCCCAACGCTCCTCGGATTCCTCGGCGTACTCGTCGAACACTGCGCTGCCGAAGATCTCCACCTGCTCCTCGGCCGTCAGCTGAATTCCACTGCGATGTCCGCTCATCAGTTCCTCCACTGCCTTGATCATGTGTTGCAGGCGGTCCGCCCGCTCCAACAGGAGTCGGTGCTGCCGCCGCAGGTGTGAGAGCACATCGCCCTCGCCGTCGAGCAGGTCGCGGATCTCCTCGAGGGACATGTCGACCGACCGGTACACCAGCACCAGATGGAGCCGTTCGATATCGGCATCGGTGTAGCCGCGGTAGCCCGCAGGCGTGCGGACGCTCGGCACCACCAGACCAATGTGGTCGTAGTGGTGCAGCGTGCGCACCGACACGCCCGTGAGGGCGGCCACCGCGCCGACGGTCATGGCGTCCATAGCGCCACTATCGACCCTGACGCCGCGTCAGGGTCAAACGGTTTTGTTCAGTCCCGGTCGCCGCCGCGGCGGATCAGCAGCACGACGATGATCGCCAGCACACCCGCGGCGATCGCCACCGCGACCGGCATCCGCGAGGGCTCTGGCCCGACCAACGGCACCGGCTCTGGACCCGACACCGGATTGGCGGCGCTGGCGACGGTCGACTTGGCTTGCGCCGCAGCCTCTTTCGCCGCCGATTCGAGGTCCGCCGGTTCCGCGGGCGCCTTCTTCGCCGGATCCTTCTTCGCCGGCTCCTTCTTCGCGGGGGCTTTCTTGGCGGGCGTCTTCTTGGCCGCCTTCTTGGCCGGCGCTGCCTTCTTCACCGCCTTCTTGGCGGGGGTCTTCTTGGCGGCCTTCTTCGCCGGAGTTTTCTTGGCGGGCGTCTTCTTGGCCGGCGCCGGGGGGATCAGCGGGTCTGGCGAGGTGCTCGCCGACTCCGCGGCAGTCGGCTGCGGGGTCGACTCATCCGCCGGTGGTGAGCCCTGCGGCTGTTCGTCGGGTCGGCCCTGCTGGTCTGCCATCGGGCTGCTCCTTTGCAGTGTCTCGGCACCAGGCCGGCCGAGCGGGCGGCCGGCGGTCGAACGGTCCCATCATGCCAGGTCGCATATGGCGCTAACCCGTGACGGCCAGACCCGCCGCCAGCGCCAGCGCGACGATCATCAGAGCGGTTTCCACCCGGGCCCGGGTTCGCGACACCACCGCCGACGCGCGATGCGACCGGGCGGCAGGCACCCACATGGTGCGGTTCCGCCAGCCGAGGACGACGAGGACGACCGTCGCCGCGATCTTGGCCGACAACAGCCGTCCGTAGCCGGTCGCGTACAACTCGGCCGGTGCGCCCAGACGAACCGCCGCCCCCACGATCCCGCCGACGAGCAGCACCAGCACGCAGACCAGCGACAACTGCGAGAAACGCGGCAGCATCCTGGCCCACTGACCGCGATGGTCCACGGTGAGCACCAGCGCCGCCAACGCACCGCACCACAGCGCTGCGGCCAGCGTGTGCACCGTGACCGCGAGGCCGCCGAGCGCGCTCTGGGCGAAGTGTCCGGTCAGCTGTCGTACGGCGACGCCGACCGCCGCCGTGCCGATCATCGCGACGTTCCACGACGCGGTCCGCGGCGCGGCCAGCGACGCCACCCCTACCGCCGCCGCGGCCGCGATAGCGAGCAGGCCCGTCCGCCCCGGCGCCGTCGCGGTCGTGAAATCCAACGCGGTCTGCACGCCGAGCCGCGACACCGGCAGCGCCGCGGCCTCCGCGGCGGCGACCAGCAGCCGGGTCAGTTCGGCGAGCAGCCACAGCACGGAGGCGGCCGCGAGCGGGCGCGTCGAGCGGCCCAACAGCTCACCGCGGTGACGTGGCCCGTCGAGCATCGGCACCACGGCCAGCCCCAGCGTGACGACGCCGACGCAGTCGGCCAGGACCCGCACCGCGGTGCCGCTCACGGACGCCTGCGGATAGGCCAGGGCGAATGCCAAGCCCGCCGCGGCGGCCGCGAGCAGGACCCCGACCGCCACCGTGCGTCTGCGGGTCACGGGCGGCGCCGCACCGCCCACACCGCGGCCGCGCCGATGACGACCACCGCGCCCACGAAGAACGGCCAGACGGGAATCGCGTCGTCGGCCGAGGTCTCGGCCGGGGGAGCCGCCGGCGGCCCCGGCGTCCCCGTCCCCTGCACGCTGAGCTCGAACGACCACGACCCGTTGATCACGTGGCCGTCGGCCGACGTCGCCCGGTAGTTCACGGTGTAGCGCCCGGAGGGTCCGAGCGGCCGTACGCCGACGCGCAGGACGGCGCCCTGCACCTGTGGTTCGCCGGTCGACCACAGGTTGCCGTCGGGGCCGACGACGGTCATCGCCGCGAACTGCGTCTGCATGGCCTCGCTGAACGTCGCCGACACGGTCGTCGGCGTCTCGGTCAGCCGGGCGTTTTCGACCGGGTCCGTCGCGATGCGGGTCGCGTGCGCGGACGCAGGACCAGCACCGGCCAGCATCCCGGCGGCCAACCAGAGGATCACGAGCACACCGGCGCCGATCCGTCTCATGCCCGCCGCCTTCCGATCAACGCCACGGCGAGCGCGACCGCGGCCACGCCGAGCGCCCCTCCGGCTAGCCATCGCGTCCCGGTGTCGGTCGCCGCCGGCGTGGCCGCGCGGCTCAGCTCGAGTGCCGGCGCGGGGAGCTCGGGTTCGGCGCCGTCGGGTGTTGCGGGCTGGTCCCAGCGCACGACGGTGCCGTCGTCGTAGATCTGCGTCGCGGGGAAGCTCACCGAGTCGTCGTCGGGGAGCTTGACCGATGCCCGGAACAACGCGAACTGGTCCGGCGAGATCCCGGTCCCCGGCACCGCCGTCCAGGTGATGGATCGCACCGTTCCCGCCGCGGTGTCGCGGTCCAGCCGCGCCGTCCAGCCCGGCATGACCTCTGTTCTCACCGAGGTCAGGTCCGGAATGTCGACGGTCAGTTCCGTAGTGAGCGCGCCGGTGTCGGATTCCTCGGGCACGCGGAACGTGAGCATCGCGTATTCGCCGGCGTCGGCGTGGTTGGCCTCGACACGCACGTGCGCCGACGCGGGACCCGCGAGCGCAAGCGTCGACGCCGCCGCGGCGACGGTGATGAAGGCGCGCAAGGGCGCCCTGGTGATGGTTCTCATCGAATGTGGCTTTCTTTCGTGGGTGATGGTCGATCAGCTGGCGAGGCTGACCGGTGGCCCACGATGCGAAACCGACGCGGCGAGAAGCAGCGCAGATCGAAGCGGTTGTTCGGCGCGATGGGCGACCCGGCACACCTGCGGCGGGACCGGGCGGCATACGACGCGGACGACCGCGCGCACCGCGCGCGACACCGCCCGGCACAGGTGCTCGCCCGTTGCGATCAGCGCAGCGCCCACGCCGACCGCCACCGCGTGAGCGGCCACCATGAGGGCCGTCGGCGCCGCGTGGGCGTGGCCCGAGGCGCCCAGCAGAACGTGTCCGGCGACCTGTCCGGATGCCAGAACGGCAAGCAGGACAGGGGTTTCCGAGGCGCGAGGCAACGTCGCGGTCAACGCTCCGATGGCCGCCGCGAGGATTGCCAGCGCGACCGTTGCCGCGCCGGCCGGCGGTACGGCACCGCCGTACCCGTGCGCGGCGACCGCGAGCGTGGCCGTCAACAGCCCCGAAGCCACGCCACGAAGGCGGGCCGCGAAACCGGATGGCGACATGGCTCAGCTCACGCCGAGCCGAGCCATCAGGTCGGCGTCTATTCCGTCGAGTTGGCGTTCGATCGACGCGTGCGCCGACCGGCGCCGCGACGGCGGCATGTGCTCGGCGGCGGCCACCGCGGCGGACAGGTCGCCGAGCCGCTCAGTGATCGCGCCGACGAACTGCTTGGTCTCGGCGTCCTTGGGCTTCTTCTCCGCGACGAGCCGCAATGACTGCTCGGCGCCGGCGATACGGGCCGACAACTGCGCGCCGTAGCCGTTGAACTGCCCGACCTGGCTCAGCGGCACTCCGAGTTTGTCGGCGCGGCGTTGATCGAGATAGCCCCGCGCGGTGATCGCGGCGCGATAGCCGACCGGCACCACGATCGGCGCGAGAAGCCGTGTCACGGTCAGCATCCGCCGGATCCGGCCGGGGGAGAAGAGCTTGCCCTCGCGCGCGGCCTTCAGTTGCGTCTCGGCGACCTTGAGCGCGGCCCGGTCGCTGTCGCGCTGAGCCTTGATCTGCGCCTTCAGCGCCCTCGTCTCGGCCCGGTTGGCGGCCTTGATGCGACGCGCTTCGTTCTTGGCGGCCAGCTTGGCCTCCAGTTTCGCCTTCGCCTTGATCGCGCGGGCCTCGGCCCTGCGGGTGGCGCGGGTTTTGCGTTTGAACAGGCCCATCCCGGCTGCCTCCCAGTGGTGTTCCCGGCTGCTGACGTCGTCGCTGGGCGCCGTTGTCGGCGCAGCACAACCCTATCGTTCGGCGCGTTCGGGCCGCGGGCGGCTTCCTGCCCGCGGAACCGGTGTGGCTACGCCTTGGCTGCACCGCGCAATGAGGGCATGCTTAGAGGGACCGCAACGTTCGCGAACGACTCAGAAGCCGCCCCGTCAAGACGGCGGACAGCGCATAGTGGACTGGTCGGAAGGGGGATCCATGCCAGCTAACCGCCGTGTCACCCGAGCCGTCGGGGCCGTGCTCGAACTGGCGCCGCGACACGGGGAGGTGTCGCTGACCCGGCTCGTCGAGGCCGTCAGCGAAGACCGCAAACGACCCATCGAGCTCAAGATGGCGGAACTGCCGCCCGGTGTCTGTGGGCAGTGGCGCCAGTACAACGACCACGACGTCTTCCTGATCCAGAAGGGCCTGCCCGCCTGGGACCGCACGCTGGCCCACGAGCTGGGCCATCTGGTGCTGGGCCACGACGGCATTCCCGTCGCGCAGGCCGCCGAACAGAGCACGGAGTTCGCCAGCTCCGATCTGATCAGCTACATGCTCAACCAGCGGACCGGTTGTATGGGGCCCGCCGGTGAGGAGGCCGAGCAGGAGGCGGAGGACTTCGCGGCCCTGCTGCTGTATCGGCTCGGCAGGCTGCCGTCCGACCGTTCATCGATCGTCCAGGTGCGGCTCGGAGAGGCGTTTGGTTGATCGTCTGGGTGATCGCCGGTCTGCTCGGACTGGCCACCGGCCTACGCATCGGGTGGGCCCTGGTCAATAAGCAGAGCCTGGTGAGCACCGCGATGATCGTCGCGCTGTCGAGCCTGGCGCTGATCGCCGCCCTGAACTGGCAGCCGTTGACCCTGCTGATCGACCGGCTGCTGCGTTGGCCCAACATTTCGCTGGGGTTGTCGCAGGTGGCGCTCGTCGCTTGCGCCGCGGGCAGCTGCGTGATGATCACGTCCGCGTCCTCGGTGCGCAAACCGGCGACGATCCGCAAGATCGCGATGGCGCAGTACGCCATCGCTGCGGTGATCGCGGTGATCACCGCGTTGGCCTTCTTCGCCGCGGGCCGGCAGCCCGAGATGTCGGCGCAGGAGTACCTGCAGCGCAACCTGAGCGGAAACTCGCTGCCGTGGCTGCTCCCACTTCTCTACGTCCTGCTGGCGCTGTCGCTGGTCTCCTGGGCCGGGCTGCGCTATTCGAACCGCAGTCGCCGGGGGCGTGCGCTGTTCGTGTTCACCATCGGCATCGTGCTGATCGTGGTGGCATCGGCCTTCTTCTTCCTGCGCGCGGTCAACCGCAGCGGGCCGACCGGCGTCGGGGCCGCGGCGACGCTGCTGGGCTGCGCGATGGTCGTCGTCGCCGCGGGGTCGCTGTTGCCCAGCATCGAGGACTGGTTCGGCGCACGCCGCGAACTGCGGGTGATCCAGCCGATCCTGGCCGAACTGGGCCGCAGGCACCCTGACATTGGTATCGGGGTCCGGCCGCGCGGGCCGCTCGTCTTCCGGGTCGCCGAGCGGATGTCGTTGATCTCCGACGCGCTCTACCTGGAGGCCACCACCGCCGAGTACCAACGCAAGCTGCGGGTGGATCCGGCGGGCACGGTGGCCGACGATGACGCCGAAGCCGACGAGAGCGACCTCGAATCGCCGCCGGTCCCGCCGCGGGAACAGGCTCGGGCGATAGCGGAGTGGATCCATTCCGGGGTCGACGGCGCTTCGGAGGAAAAGCGGGTCGACTTTCCCGGCCTGGGCTGGCTGAACCAACCCAGCGAGTACTCAGACCGGGAATGGATCCTGGAGATCGCGGAGCAGTACCGCGCATTGACCCGCCGCGGTGACGCGACGGGTCAAGCAGCGTAGCTGGTCGAGAGGGTCCACTTCGCCAGCTGGGGCGGGGTGAACCGGGCCGGGCTAATCGTCCAGGTGCTCGCGGCGGCGCAGCTCCTCGGCCTTCTGCACGAGGTCCTGCTGGGCCTCCGGCGACAAGCCGACGGTGCGTGCGGCAATACGCCGGACGCCCTCGTCACGCATGCTTGCCAGCCAGGTCAGCTCCTTGTCGAGCTTCTCGTAGTACTCGTCGTCGGTGAAGTACGCCGGCTTGATACGGAAGAAGTTGGCAAGAGCGGCCATGGTGGTTGCCGAGGGGTTGGTGCGGTTGCCGGAGCGCAGCTGCGAGAGGTACGGAGCGGACATGGTGACGCCCTCGGCCTTCAGTGCCGCGATCACCTCGGCGGAGGTGTGCGGGCCGCGTCCCGGCGGGTAAACCGTGTCAAACAGCCGGTTCAGGCGAGCGGCGAACGTCGTGCTCATCGATATGACCTCCACATGCATTGGACGAGCGGTGTACAAGCGGCGTATTTGCTGATCATCGTAGCGAGTGTTGTGGCCACAACCAAGTGCAAACCGGGTAAAAGTTCTCCCGCAGCCTCGTTAATGGCCGCTACGTTGCCGGGTGTGACGCCTGTGGCGTGCGCCGACGCCTCTACCATACGGTGCGACGAAGCAAACTACCGAGAGTCGGTCGAGCTAGTTTTGCCAGCGCCGTCGTCAGCGTCGCCAGCCGAAACCCGCTGAGTGCCGCCGGCAACGTCGATTGCATGTATTCGGGCGCGCACCGGCGTTTGCCACGTATCGAACGCATGGTCGCGGGCCGTCCGTGGGCCTGACGGGCCGAACGTGCAGGTGGAGGTCAGGTCGGCCGGGTCGACGGCTCCGGTGCGGGCGCTTTCTCGGACGCGGTGCGGCGCCGGACGTGCCAGGCGACGAGCACGGCGACGGTCACCGAGGCGGTCACTCCGACGGCCACCCACCGCAGCCCGAGCGCGCTGTCGAACAGCAGCCACAGGCCGAACAGCAGGAACAGGACACTGGCCAGGCCGTGCAGGAACCGTTCGGGCAGCCGCTTGTGCATCAACCTGCCCGCCGCGATCGCCGCGCCGTCGGCCAGCACCATGCCCGCCGTCGCGCCGATCCAGACGCCCGCCCAGTTGCGGTCGCTGGCCAGGGCGACGGTGGCCAGCATCGTCTTGTCACCGAGTTCGGCGAGCACGAACGACGAGACGATCGCCGGGACGACGAAGCGGGGTTCGGCGACCCTGATCTCCTCGTCGTCGCCCTTCTCGCGCCACGTCCACAGCGCGAACAGCAGGAAGGCGACGGCGGCGACGAAGGCGATCGGGCGTTCGGGCAGCGTCATCCCGAGGAAGTGGCCGATCGCGACCGAGAGGCCGTGCACCAGCATCGCGGCGATCCCGACCCCGGACAGCACGACCCACCACCGGTGCCGCAGGGAGTAGGTCATGGTGATCAGCTGCGACTTGTCGCCGAGTTCGGCGACGAAGACCACGGCCAGACTGACCAGGATGGCGGCGAGCATTCGGACGACCCTTTCGACGCGTCGCCGACGATGCGGTGCCACCACCCCGCCGGCTTCGGTCGAAGGTCTCGCCCACCACACCGTGCGCCGGTGTGGTTCGCCGGCCGGGCTTGCGCCAGTATGTCGACACGACGATTGGGGGCTACTCCCCTTCGCTTACTGAACCGACCATAGCGGCGATGTCGTGGATGCGCCAGTGCCACAGTGTTTTCGGACAACCGAAACCAGCGTTCAGGGACCCGAAGGAAATGCTTCGAAAGCCCTTATGCCGCAAGCAGCATCGCGAGAATCGCGGTGTCCGGGTGGCTGATCGGGTCGACGCCGACACGGCTCACCATCGACGTCACCGTTCCGTCCGCTTCGGCCTCCACCCAGGCGGCACGATGCTCGAGACCGAGGTGGGGAAGGCCGGGCAGCAGGACGCAACCGGAGGCCGCCCCATTGCACTCCGGCAGCGACGGCGTGGTTTCCGACGGTGGATGCAACATCAGGAGGGCGGGCGGCTGGTGTTCGGCGAAATAGCCTGGGGGCACCGCCGATTCGCCGACGACGGTGCCCTCGGCGACGACCAGGCCGACGGTGTTGGGCTCCGGCTCGTCAGGCAGCTCTTCGCGGGCGCCGAATATCGTTGTCGTGGACAGCAATCCAGGAAGCGATGCGACTCGCACGGCAACCATGAGCAGCTGCGCCCATTCCTTCGTCGAATCTGGCCAGCGGCCCGAGATCACGAAACCCTTGAGTGAACCGCGTGAATGAAAGGGGGCGACTTCGATCGCCTTACCCGACTCCCTCTCCATATCGCCTCCGCGCCATCGGTGTTCGGACGCCGGCCTCGGCCGACTGATGGCCCGACACGCCAGTGGGTCGATTTGCTCAGCATGCGGCAGAACTCGGCTGGCACGCAAGAGGACACGACTGCTAACGGCCGGAATCGGCTCGCGACGTCCACAGCACGCGATACGTTCCCGTCGCCGAGATCCACCCGAAGTCATGCGAGTCGGCGGCACCGGGGGCGCCCGGATTGTCCGAGCGGGCTTCAAAGATCACGTCGCGACCCGCCCCGTACACCTCACCGACGCGTTTGACGAGCCACCGCCTCGACTGCCGCGGATCCTGGAACACGCGTAGCTGTCCGGGGCGAATGCCGCCGCCCCGCATCGCCAATAACCCGTCGCCCGGGTGCACCGTCGGACGCATCGAGTCGTCAACGACCCGGAACAGCCGCAGCGGCCAGCGTCGCGGTGTCTGGTTGCGCCGCACACCCAAAGGGTAAGTTAGGACGCATGCTGCATCGATTGTTCACCAACGCGACCCCCGCCCATGCCCACTGCGATCTCTACTGCGGCGTCTATGACCCGGCGCAGGCCAAAATCGAGGCGCTCTCGTGCCTGAAGACGATTCAGAAGTACCACGACTCCGACGATGAGCACTTCCGCACGCGCTGCGTCATCATCAAGGAGCGCCAGGCCGAGGAGGTCAAGCATCACCTGATGGTGCTGTGGGCCGACTTCTTCACCAAGGACCACTTCGAGCAGTTCCCCAACCTGCATCAGCTGTTCTGGGATGGCGTGCACGGCGCCGGCGACGTGAAGAAGTCGCTCGATGTCGCGGTCGCCGAGAAGCTGCTCAAGACGATCGACGAGATCGCCGACATCTTCTGGCAGACCGACAAGGGCAAGCAGATGGGTGTCTACCCGCCCGCCTGACCAGCCTGCCCACAGCGAAGAGCCGCCGAGTCATCGACCGGCGGCTCTTTTGTGTCGGAATCCAGGACGGTCAGTACAAGACGATGAGCGCGAGCACGACGAGCAACACCAGCGCGATCACGCCGGCGCGCAGGAACGCCATCAATTGGGAACGGGTGTAGGCGGCGGGCGCCGAAGACTGCCACTCAGTGGGAGGCATAGCCGAACCCGAACCCATCGAAGACGTCATGAACCCCTCCTGACCTGCATTTTTAAAGTCTTCCCCCGGTGAGATCTATCACAACTTCCAGCTGTGACGCCGATCATAACCCTTGTTGTCGCGGCGACGAAATCGGCTCGCATCCGCTGCCTCGCCGACGCTGCGAGACGGGCTCTTGCCGTTAGCGCGGCTAGGGATTTCGCTCGCCGGTCGGAAATCTGTTGATGAGGGCGCTCGAAAACGTTCGGCTTATCCACAGCTTTCCTCAGGAAAAACACAGACTCAGCGGCTCACGGCGGGTTTCCCGACGTAGTGGGCCTGTGGATGAACCTGTGGAAATTGTGGATAGGTCGGCATTGCTGTCGACGCGAACCGCGTGGCGGCATGTCAGCATTGGGGGCATGAACGAGGTCGAGTTCGCGCAGGCCGACATCGCCGAGGTGCCGACCACCTTCGGTCCCGGGGCGGTCCTGCTCGACGTGCGGGAGGACGACGAGTGGGCCCGCGGGCACGCACCGGACGCGCGGCACATCCCGATGGGCCAGGTGCCGGCGCGTCTCGCGGAGATCGACTCCGAGGCCCGGGTGTACGTCATCTGCGCCGCGGGAGGCCGGTCGCAGCGGGTGGCGCAGTATCTGGCCCGCAACGGCTATTCGCCGGTCAATGTCAACGGCGGCATGTTCGCCTGGGCCGGGGCCGGCCGCCCGGTCGTCACCGACGACGGTGGGCCGGGCGTCGTCTGACGGATTCGTCGCTACCCTGGTCGGATGGCCGGGCGAGTAGCGAAATGATCCCGCGCACGCGAGGAGCGACATGATTCAGGTGTGTTCCCAGTGCGGAACGCGGTGGAACGTGCGCGACCGGCGCCGGACGTGGTGTCCGCGCTGCAACGGTTCTCTGCTGCCGCCGTCGAGTCCTGCGCCGGCCGCGAACGCCCAGTGGAGCGCCAGACCGACCGGTTCCGCCGGAGCGGGGCCGGCGCCCGGCGCGCGCCCGCAGCTACCGCCCGGGTATCGCTGGGTCGCCGTGCGGCCCGGCGCCCCGCCGCATCCGCGGCGTCCGAAGCCCGTCCTCGGCCCGACCCCGCGCTACGCGACGATCCCGCGCTGGGGCCTGGTCGATCAGCTCGCGCCGGTCGATCAACAGCAGGACGCGCCGCGTCGTGGACCGTCGTCGGGCATGGTCCGAGGCACCTTGCTCCTGACGATGGCGGTGCTGGGCGCCGCGGCGCTCATCCACCTGGCGCGTTACGTGCTGCTGATCATCAACCGGTCGGTGCTGTTGCACCCGTGGATCGCCGCGATCGCGACCTGGTTCGGCGTGGTGCTCAGCGTCGTCGCCATGTTCATGGTGGTGGCCAGCCTGGTGGTGTTGACCAACTGGCTCATCGCCCGGCGGGCCGCCGCGTACGCCTTCAGAGGCACGACCGATCCGCGACCCGCGTGGCGTCTGCAAGCCGGCTGCCTGCTCCCGTTCGTGAACCTGTTCTGGGCGCCGGTTTTCGTGCTCGAGCTGGCGGGCGTCGAGGAGCGGCTCAGCCATCTGCGCCGGCCGATCGTGGCGTGGTGGTTCGCGTGGGTCGCCAGCTACGCGGTGTCGATCTGGTCGATCGCGACCAGCTTCACCACCGATGCGCAGGGCATCGCCGACAACACCATGACCACGATGATCGCCTACCTCCTGGCGCTCGCCACGCTGCTGCTTGCCGAGAAGGTCCTCTCGGGATTCGAGCGGCGGCCGGTCGAGCGGCCGAGCAGGCGCTGGGTGATCGTGCCCGACGACGGTGCGCGGACGCAGGATCGGCCCGAGCCCGAGGCTCCGGTTGAGTCCCACGGGCAGGACCCGGCAGCATAGGCCGTATGACTGGCGACTCCGAAGCCGCCGACCACGCGACTTCCGGGCCGGGGCCCGGGGGTCACCCTTTCGTCGTGGCGCACCGTGGCGCGTCCGCCGACCGTCCCGAGCACACGCTGGCGGCATACGAGCTCGCGCTGAAGGAGGGCGCCGACGGCGTCGAATGCGATGTGCGGCTGACGCGTGACGGCCACCTGGTCTGTGTGCACGACCGCAAGGTGGACCGGACGTCGAACGGGACGGGCATCGTCAGCGACATGACCCTCGCCCAACTGCGCGAGCTGGACTACGGAGCCTGGCACCCCAGCCGCAATACCGTTGAGGCGCAAGGCGATACGGGGCTGCTCACCCTCGAGGCGCTGATCTCGCTGGTGCTCGACTGGAACCGGCCGGTCAAGTTGTTCATCGAGACCAAGCATCCGGTGCGGTTCGGCGCTCTGGTGGAGAGCAAGGTGCTGGCCCTGCTGCACCGCTTCGGAATCGCCGCGCCCGCCTCCGCCGATTTGGCGCGCGCGGTGGTCATGTCCTTTTCGGCCGCCGCGGTGTGGCGGGTGCGCCGCGCGGCGCCGATGTTGCCGACGGTGCTACTCGGCGAAACGTCGCGGTACCTCGGCGGCAGCGCCGCCACGACCGTCGGCGCCACCGCGGTCGGACCGTCTATCGCGACGCTGCGGGAGCATCCGGAGTTGGTCGACCGCGCGGCCGCACAAGGCCGTGCGCTGTACTGCTGGACCGTCGATCACTTCGAGGACGTGCAGTACTGCCGCGACCTCGGCGTGGCCTGGGTCGCGACCAACCACCCCGGCCGCACCAAGGACTGGTTGCAGAACGGGCTCGCGGGCGCGGGCCGCGACTAGTCAGAGGCTGCCGCCCGCTGCCTTCGGGGCGGCGCTGTCCGTCGACGGGGAGCCCAATTCGCGCGCGACGAAATCCTCCAGATGGAAGAGGTTGGCGCCGGCGCGATCGGCGATGCGCACCAGCGTCGTCATCTGCGCGACTTCCTCGACCTGCTCGCCGAGGAACCACTGCATGAACTGCTCGCCGAGGTAGTCGCCCTCGTCGCGGGCGACGCCTGCCAGTCGGCTGATCTGCTCGGTGACGGTGCGCTCCTGGTCGAGGGCCAAGGCGAGCGCCTCGCGCGGGGCATCGAAGGAGTTGCGTACCGCGTCCACGCCGGGGATCTCGACCTCTACGTCGCGGTCGAGCAGGTACTGAACCAGCATCATCGCGTGGTTGCGCTCTTCGACGGACTGTCGGTAGAAGTGCTTGGCCAGCTGCGGAAGGTCTGCGCCGTCGAAGTAAACGGCGATCGCGAGATATTGCTGCGCGGCCCCGAACTCGTTGCGGATCTGCTCTTGCAGAAGGGCGTGGAATTTGGTGTCGGAAGCTTCGGCAGTGGTCATGACCGCCACGATAGACCAGCTCAGAGGGCATTGTCAGTGAAGGTCCGCCTAACCCAGGCCAGCGTAGCCTAATTGAGGCGACCCTTTGTGACGGCGCTTACAGGGCGGCATTCGAGTTTGCTGTAGGGCCGTTACGGCTGCGCGTCGATGACTTCCGCCGGGACGGGAGCGTCGGTGCGCAGCGCCTCGAACAGCTCGCCCGCCAGGGCCTCGTCCCACACCACGACCGAGCCCACGTCGCCGCTGCTGTATTCGCCGATGGGGACGGTGGTGGTGAGAACGTCGCCCCGCATCGCCCAGGCCAGGCGGGCCAGGTTCCACACGTGATCGTCCTCGTTGACCGTGACCGTGCGGGTCGCCGCTCGTGCCATCGGTGACCAGCGCAACGGGTTGAGCAGGACCGAAGGGCTGGTGGCGCGGTGCAGCAGCGCCGTCATGAACTCCTGCTGGTGGCGCATGCGGTCCAGGTCGGCGCGGGGGGTGGCCCTGGAGCGGACGAATCCCAGAGCGCTGCGCCCGTCGAGCTCTTGGCATCCGGCGGGCAGGTCGATACCGGCCAGGGGGTCGCTGATGGGTTCGGTGGGGCACATCTGCACCCCGCCGACCGCGTCGACCATGGTGGCGAACCCGCCGAAGCCGATCTCGGCGTAGTGGTCCATTCGAAGCCCGGTCGCCTGCTCGACGGTCTGGGCGAGCAGCTGGGCGCCGCCCAGTGTGAACGCGGCGTTGATCTTGTCGCTGCCGTAGCCCGGGATGGACACATAGGAATCGCGGGGGATGGAGACCATCGTGGCCTTGGTGCTCGAGGCGATGCCGGGAATGTGCACCAGCAGGATCGTGTCGGTGCGACCGTCGCCGAGGTCGCCCCCGGTGGTCAGCTGCGCCTGTTGTTCGGGGGTCAGGTCCTGGCGGCTGTCCGAGCCGACCAGCAGCCACGTGGTGCCCGCGCCGGACGCGGGCCGGTCGGAGTAGTCGACCAGCGCGGGGATGCGCTGAAGTGACGAGTCCATCCAGAGTCCGCCCGCCACGATGCCCACCACGGCGAGCAGCAGGACGACCAGGAACAGGCGTCCCCAATGTCGTTTGCGCCGTGCATGTTTCGTCTTCGGCGTCTTGGGCGCGGTCGGCGGCGGAGGTGGCTTGCGCGGTGGTGCCGGTGCGCGGCCGGCAGGCGGCCTGGCGCTCATCGGAGGTGGCGGAGGCGGAGGCGGCGGCATGCGCGGCGGACAAGGCGAGGAACAAGGTCGACAACGTCGCCGGTAAGGCGAAGGAGGCGGTCGGCAACCTGACCGGCGACGCACGCACC
>JBNMQV010000021.1:0-99778 GCA_050205545.1 Mycolicibacterium celeriflavum | reverse complement strand
CGCCAAATCGCGCACCGACTCAGCGGGCAGCACGCCGAACCCGCGCAGATATCCCGGCTTGTCGCTGGTGCCGTCGACGGTGGCTTGTTCGGCCAGAACATGGATCACCGCTGCGGAGGTCGCGGCGCGCTCGGCGCCCGCCGGGCAGTCGTCGGATCCACACCGGCAGGCCAGCGTGGCTTCGCCGCGCGACAGCGGACCGCAGGCGTCGGCGCGGCGCTGAGCGACCGTCCGCGGATCGTTGTCACACACGGTGGCCGCCAAAGCATCCAATCGTGCGGTCAAGGCGGCACCGTCTTCGGCGTGCAGCTTCCCGGAGAGAAACGCCAATCCGGCACAGTCGGCGGGATTCACGTCGACATAGCGGTGCTTGTCGGCCTCCGGCGGCACACGGACCGCGGCGGGATCGAAGCCGGCGATGAACTGATCGACGCGGTCGCGCAGCTTGGGTTTCGAGAGCTTCATCCACTTCTCGACCCGCCAGGCCAACGCCTCATCCAGGCCCACCATGACATCGTCATCCACGTTGTCGGTGCGCGCGACGATCGTCGACACCATCCGGTAGTCGATCATTCCCCGACAGAACCTCTTGAGCACCTGCGGCAACCGATCGCGCAGCGCGATCGCGACCTCGACCTGACCGACCGCGCGCGCGTGGCTGATGTTCTGCACCGGCGCGATCTCCGCCGCCACCGCCGCGATCGCATCGGCGACGTAGAACCGCGACTCGACCATCTCCGGATTACGCCGGGCGAACAACTCCCCCACCAGTTGCAGCCGCCGACCCATCGCGGCCGACTCCTCGCGCGCCTCTTCACCCATGAAGGTGATCAGATCGGCATCCGAGGGCACTTCGAACATGCTTTCGACACTACCGAAGCACCCAGACACGTCCGTCGCGCACAAGCGCGCGACGTCGTAATTAGAACGTGTTTCAGAAAGGCATCACACGGCCCGCTGCGCCCTGTTACGGTTCGCCCGGCGAGGGAAGGACTCGAAACGTGATTCTTGACAGATTCCGGCTCGACGATCAGGTCGCGGTGGTCACCGGCGCGGGCCGCGGCCTGGGTGCCGCGATGGCCGTCGCATTCGCGGAAGCCGGTGCGGACGTGGTGATCGCGGCGCGCACGCAGTCGCAACTCGAAGAGGTCGCCGAGCAGATCAAGGGCGTCGGTCGCAGGGCGCACATCGTGGTCGCCGACCTGGCCCACCCCGCGGACACCGCCACGCTGGCCGGTGCCGCAGTCGAGGCATTCGGGAAACTAGACATCGTCGTCAACAACGTCGGCGGCACCATGCCGAACGCTCTGCTGAACACCTCCACGAAGGACTTGCGCGACGCGTTCACCTTCAACGTCACCACCGCGCACGCGCTCACTACCGCCGCCGTACCGCTGATGCTCGAGCACTCCGGCGGCGGCAGCATCATCAACATCACCTCGACGATGGGTCGACTGGCCGGCCGCGGATTCGCCGCCTACGGAACAGCCAAGGCCGCGCTCGCGCACTACACCCGGTTGTCCGCGCTCGACCTGTGCCCGCGGATCCGCGTCAACGCGATCGCCCCGGGGTCGATCCTCACGTCGGCGCTCGACATCGTGGCCTCCAACGACGAACTGCGTGAGCCGATGGAACAGGCCACCCCGATGCGCCGGTTGGGCGACCCGCAGGACATCGCCGCCGCCGCGGTGTACCTCGCCTCCCCCGCAGGCAGCTACCTGACCGGCAAGACGCTCGAGGTCGACGGCGGCCTGACGGTGCCCAATCTCGACATGCCCATCCCGGATCTGTGAGAGGACTTTCATGACGATCAGAGTGGCCGCGGTCGGCACCGGCAACGTCGGCAGGCACGCGCTGACCCAGCTCACCAACGACCCGCAGTACGAGCTCACCGCCGTTTGGGTGTCGTCGGAGGCCAAGGCCGGCAAGGACGCGGGTGAGCTTGCCGGACTGCAGGTTTCGACGGGCATCACGGCCACGACTGACCTCGACGCGGTGCTGGCGACCAAACCCGACTGCGCGGTCTACACCGCGATGGCCGACAACCGGCTGCCCGAGGCGCTCGAGGACTACCGCCGCATCCTGGCCGCCGGGGTCAACGTCGTCGGCAGCAGTGCGGTCTTCCTGCAGTACCCGTGGCAGGTGCTGCCCGACGAACTCGTCAAGCCGATCGAGGAAGCCACCCAGGCGGGACAGTCGAGCGTCTTCGTCAACGGAATCGACCCCGGCTTCGCCAACGACCTGCTTCCGCTCGCGCTCGCCGGAACCTGCCAGAGCGTCGAGCAGATCCGGTGCATGGAGATCATCAACTACGACACCTACGACAGCTCCACGGTCATGTTCGACGTGATGGGCTTCGGCAAGCCGCTCGACGAGATCCCGATGCTGTTGCAACCCGGGGTGCTGAGCCTGGCCTGGGGATCGGTTGTGCGGCAACTGGCAGCGGGGCTCGGCATCGAACTCGACAAGGTGTCCGAAACCTATGTGCGCGAACCGGCTCCGGAGGATTTCGACATCGCCTCGGGCCACATCGCCAAGGACACCGCCGCGGCGCTGCGCTTCGAAGTCCAGGGCATCAAGGACGGCAAGGTCGCCGTCGTGCTCGAACACGTCACCCGGCTGCGCGACGACCTGCACCCGGACTGGCCGCAGCCGGCGCAGGAGGGTGGCTCGTACCGCATCGAGATCACCGGCGAACCGTCCTACACCGTCGACCTGTGCCTGAGCAGCCCGAACGGCGATCACAACCACGCCGGACTCGTCGCGACGGCCGCCCGCGTCGTCAACGCGATCCCCGCGGTCGTGGCGGCGCCACCGGGCATCCGCACGACGCTCGACTTGCCGCTGATCACCGGAAAAGGGTTGTACGCTGTGCAGCAAGGCCGGGGGTAGATCAGAATTGAGGGCGTGCCTATGCGGACCACACTTCGTTATCTCGCTCCGGTGATCGCTGCCGGCGGCATCGCGGCAGCGCTCGCGGCGGCACCGCTGGCCGCCGCCGAACCGGCCCCGAATCCCACGCTGCCGCAATGCGTCGACACCGGCGGCGCGCAGGCCATCGGCGGATCCACCACCGAGTGCGTGACGCCCGGCAACGTCTCGATCAACGCCACCCCCGCCGAGCAGGAGTACGTCGGCCCGTGGGGCAGCATGTGGGAAGGCGACGGCTTCTTCTTCCCGTGATAATCGGGGATTGATTCTCAACGTCTTTCAGGGTGCCGCTGTCGGCAGCGACCACCGGTCAGACGTTCCCTGGCCCGAGGAGGCCAACCATGAAGACCCTATACCGTTGGCTGCCACCGCTTCTCGCGGCGGGTGGCGTCGGCGTGTGCGCGCTCGTCACACCCATCGCAGGCGCGGCGCCCGAATGCAGCAACGTCGCTCCGAACACGACGCAGTGCCAGACCAACGGAAGCTCGCAGATCGTCACGTCACCGTCCGTACAGACGAGTCCGTATTGGGGTTGGCCGTACGGCGGCGGTCTCGTCATCGGGCTCGGCGGCTGGCACAAGTAAGCCCCCGGCCCACCTCGCAAACGGAGGTTTCGGCTACCCTAACTTTTCTATTCGCAATTCCGGATAGAGCGAGGTTGGGGTGGCACAGAGCACCGAGGTGAAGGCACGGCCGAGTTGGCTGCTGCTCGGACCGGCGTTCGTTGCGGCCATCGCCTATGTCGACCCCGGCAACGTCGCCGCCAACGTCAGCGCGGGCGCGCAGTTCGGTTTCCTGCTGATCTGGGTGATCGTCGCGGCCAACGCGATGGCCTGCATCGTGCAGTACCTCTCGGCGAAGCTCGGCCTGGTGACCGGGATGTCGCTGCCGGAGGCGGTGGGTGGCCGCATGCGCCGCCGCACCCGGCTCACCTACTGGTTGCAGGCCGAAATGGTCGCGATGGCAACCGATCTCGCCGAGGTCGTGGGTGGCGCGATCGCGCTGTACCTGCTGTTCGACCTGTCGCTGCTCACCGGCGGCATCATCACCGGCGTCGTCTCGCTGGTGCTGCTGCTGGTCAAGGACCGCCGCGGCCAGAACTCGTTCGAACGGGTCATCACCGGGCTGTTGGCCGTCATCGCGGTCGGCTTCCTCGCCAGCCTGTTCGTCGCTCCCCCGCCGATCGACGAGGCGGCGGCGGGGCTGGTGCCGAAATTCGCGGGTGCCGAGAGCGTGTTGATCGCGGCGGCGATGCTGGGCGCGACCGTCATGCCCCACGCGGTGTATCTGCACTCGGGCCTCGCCCGCGATAGGCACGGCCATCCCGAGGCCGGGCCGATGCGACGGATGCTGCTGCGGGTCACCCGCTGGGACGTCGGCATCGCGATGGTCATCGCCGGCGCGGTCAATCTGTCGATGGTGTTGGTGGCCGCGACGAACCTGCGGGGCCAGGAAAACACCGACTCGATCGAGGGCGCACACGCCGCGGTCGGCGAGACGCTCGGCCCGACGATCGCGCTGCTGTTCGCGATCGGGCTGCTCGCCTCGGGGCTGGCGTCGTCGTCGGTCGGCGCCTACGCCGGCGCGATGATCATGCAGGGGCTGCTGCACCGCTCCATCCCGCTGGTGCTGCGGCGGCTCATCACGCTGCTGCCGGCGTTGGCCGTGCTGGCCGTGGGTCTGGACCCCAGCCGTGCGCTGGTGCTGTCGCAGGTGGTGCTTTCGTTCGGGATTCCGTTCGCGCTGATCCCGCTGGTGCGTCTGACCAGCGACCGGACCCTGATGGGCGACGACGTCAACCACCGGGTCACGACGGCTCTCGGTTGGGTCATCGCCGGCCTTATTACCCTCTTGAACGTGGTGTTGATCTATCTGACGCTCACGGGTTGATGCACACGTACTTCGCGTACGGGTCGAACCTCAACGTCTCCCAGATGGCGTTGCGGTGTCCCGACGCGACGAATCCGCGGCCGGCGAAACTGGCCGACCACGACTGGCTGATCAACGAGCGCGGCGTCGCAACGGTCGAGCCGTTCGACGGTTCCGAAGTGCACGGCGTGCTGTGGCAGCTCACCGATCACGACCTGGCGGTGCTGGACAGCGCCGAAGGGGTTCCGGTGCGCTACCGCCGCGACCGGCTCACCGTGCACACCGACGCCGGGCCGGCCCAAGCGTGGGTGTACATCGACCACCGCGTCGAACCCGGCCCCCCGCGGCCCGGATACCTCGAGCGCATCATCGACGGCGCCCTGCATCACGGCCTGCCCGCGCGCTGGGTCGAGTTCCTCAAGCGGTGGGACCCGGTGCACTGGCCCGGACGCAGTGGAGAATCCGATATCCCTGCCCCACAGTCACTTTCGGAGCTCCTCGCGCAGCCGGGCGTCGTCGAGGAACGAATACTGCGGTCCCGCTTCGGTTTTCTGGCCATTCACGGCGGCGGCCTCGAACAGATGACCGATGTGATCGCCGAACGCGCCGCCGACGCCGCGGGCGCCTCGCTGTATGTGGTGCGCCACCCCGACCACTACCCACACCACCTGCCTTCGGCGCTCTACCGGGCGCAGGAGTCCGAACGCCTTGCGGAGTTCCTCGACCACGTCGACGTCGCGGTGTCACTGCACGGATACGGCCGCATCGGCCGCAGCACACAACTGCTCGCGGGCGGCCGCAACCGCGCGCTCGCGGGACACCTCGCCGAGCACGTCGAAGTGCCCGGCTACCAAGTCATCACCGATCTCGGCGCGATCCCGCGCGAGCTGCGCGGGCTGCATCCCGACAACCCAGTCAACCGCGTGCGCGGGGGCGGCGCGCAACTCGAGCTGACACCGCGGGTGCGCGGGATCAGCCCCCGCAGCCAGCTACCCGGCGACGACGGGCTCACTCCGGCGACATCGGCGTTGATCCAGGGCCTCGTCGCGTCCGCGCATTCCTGGGAACTACTGTCGGCTTGATGCGTCTCGCGGTACTCGACGCGATGTACTGCCGCGCCTGAGCACCCATCCGGGGCGCGAGCGGCTCCGAATACCGCAATGTGGATGGTTCCTACCTGTACCGCACCCGTACGGCGCACCTGCGGCGCGCGCCGGTGTACCACCATTTCGAGCATCACGGCTACAGCTGGCTCCTCGACCTCGACCGGCTGCCGAGAGTCCCGTGGTGGCTGCGCCCGTTCGCGCGGTTCGACACCCGCGACCACCTCGAAGGCGCCCCGGGGGAATCACTGCGACAGCGCGTCGACGCGTTCCTGTGGGACCGAGGAGTCGACCTGGCCGGCGGGCGGATCACCGCGCTGCTGCAGGCGCGGGTGCTCGGGTACGTCTTCAATCCGGTCACGCTGTACTGGTGCCACGACGCCGAGGGCGTCTTGCGTCACGTCGTCATGGAGATGCACAACCATCGCGGAGAACGGCATGCGTACCTGTTGCCGCCGAGCCCGGACGGCACATCGATGGCGTCGAAGAAGCTGCGGGTGTCACCGTTCAACGGCACCGACGGCCACTACCTGGTGCGCGCGCCGCACCCGGGCGAGGAGGTGAACGTGACGGTGTCGCTGCACCACGGCAGCGGACCGGCGTTCGTCGCGACGGTGCGCGGTAGCCGCAGGCGCGCGAGCGTCGCGGAGGTGTTGCGGATGCAGGTGGCCGCTCCATTGGAGCCGCTGATGACCGCACTTGAGTACCGGCTTCAACACCTCACGCTGCGGCTGCGCCGCGTGCCCGTCGCAATCAGTGCCGATCGAGTCGGTGAAACCGATGCTGCGACACAGGCTTTGGTGACGCATGCAGCCGAATCGCGATAACCATGACGGTGCAGGCGCGGGTGGCTAGGCTACCGCTGGTGACCACGGACCTCGACGAACTGCTGCGCCAGGTCGCCGAGCAGGACGTCGAGGCGTTCGCCACCTTCTACGACCGCACCCGCGCGCGGGTCTTCGGCCTGGTGTCGCGGGTCCTGCGCGATCCCGGGTACAGCGAGGAGACGACGCAGGACATTTACCTGCAGGTGTGGCGCACCGCGGGAAGCTACGACCCTTCGGCGGGCTCTCCGCTCGCGTGGTTGATGACGCTCGCCCACCGGCGCGCGGTCGACAGGGTGCGGTCCGAACAGGCGGCGACCCAACGAGAGGATCGATACGGCGCGGCCACCGTCGAACCGCCCGCCGATCACGTCGCCGACTCGGTGATCATGCGTGACGAACGCCGCCAGGTGGCCAATTGCCTGGGCTCGCTGACCGATGTGCAGCGTGAGTGCATTCAACTGGCCTACTACGACGGCCTGACATACGCCCAAGTCTCCGAACGACTCTCGGCGAATCTGGCCACGATCAAATCGCGGATGCGCGACGGCCTCCGCGGACTGCGCAAGTGCTTGGGGATGGCATGACCGAGCCCATGGATTCCGACCTCGGCGCCCTGGCGGCGCCGTACGCGCTGGACGCGATGTCCGCCAGGGAACGCGACGACGTTGATCGCCGCGTCGCAGCCGCACCGCCCGCGGTGGCGCAGGCCTTCACCGACGAAGTGCGCAAAGTCCGCGAGACGATGGCGGTGGTATCGGCCTCCACCGCGGCCGAGCCGCCTCCGCGACTGCGCGAGCGCCTGCTGGCCGAGGTCGATGGCGGACGCGAGGGCCAGGTGCGCCAGTTGCGGACGCGGCCCACCCGGTGGCAGAAGACCGCGCTCGCCGCCGCCGCCGTCATCGTGGTCGGTCTCGGCGCGGTGGGAGTCGGTCTGGCGTTGCGGCCGAGCGACAAACCCTCGACCGCCGAGCAGGTGTTCGCCGCACCGGATGTGCGCACCGTTTCGGGCGAGATCCCGGGCGGCGGGACCGCGACGGTGGTGTTCTCCCGCGAGAAGGACGCCGGGGTACTGGTGATGAACAACGTCGCCCCGCCGCAGCCCGGCACCGTCTACCAGATGTGGCTGATCGGCGCGGACGGCCCACATCCCGCGGGCACGATGGACGCCCAGGCCGTCGCCCCATCAACGACGGCCGTCCTGCCCGATCTCGGCGAATCCCGCACACTCGCGTTCACCGTCGAACCGCCCGGCGGTTCGCAGGAGCCGACCAGCGCGCCGTTCGCCGAGCTGCCGCTGGCGTAGGAGTGCGGTTCTACGTTCCCGCCAGCGTGGCCTCGGTCGCCTCGGCGACCACGTCGCGCACGTCGTGGCGCCGTTGCCACGCCCGCCGTTGGCGCATCGCGCCGTTGCCCTGTTCGGCGACGCGGTGCAATCCGTCGAACACCAGGTCGTAGTCGCCCACCGCTTCCAGCGCGGGACGGACGTGCTCGACGAGGCGGTCCAGCAGCTCGCGCGCGGGCACGCGTTGATGGCTCTCGATCAGATCCACTGCATCGCCGTCGAGGCCGTCGCGCGCCGACTTCCAGTACGCGGCCTTGAGCGCATGCGCGGCGAGCGGCGGCGCCGGCTCGCTGCTGCGCTCGTCTTCGAGCGCCGTCATGACCGCGGCGCGCGTCAAGGCCGCCAGCAGGACGGTCTCGGCTGCCGTCGCGGGGACGTCGGCGACGCGCACCTCGATCGTCGGGAACGTCTTCGACGGGCGCACATCCCAATAGACCATGCCGTCGTCGAGCATCGCGCCGGCCTGCTGCAACATCTGCACGACGGCGTCGTACTCGTCGACGGAGTCGAAGTGCGGCGGGGGACCCGCGCTGGGCCACCGCGCCCACAGCACGCTGCGCCAGCTGGCGTAGCCGGTGTCGGAGTTGCGGTAGATCGCGGAGTTCGCGCTCAGCGCGAGCAGGCTCGGCAGCCAGGGCCGCAGCCGGTTGCTGACCCGGATCGCGGCTTCCCGGCTGGACACGGCCACGTGGACGTGGCAGCCGCAGATGCCCTGCTCGTGCGCGATCATGCCGAACTTGTCGCCGATCTCGCGGTACCGCGGAGTGTCGGTGATGGGAAAGTCGCGCGGCAGCGTCGGCGGCAGCCCGACCGCCAGCAGCTGCGCCCCGACGGCATCTGCGGCCTCGGCAGAGACCCGGCGCAGCCGGATCAGCTGATCATGTAGTTCGCGGGTGGAGCCGACCACCTCGCTGGTGGTCTCGACCTGGCAGGTGGTCAGCTCGAGTTGCAGCTTCACACCGCGGTCGGCGGCCTCGCGGGCGACGGCCTCGTTGAGCGCGACCGGTTCACTGGTCGCCGGGTCGGCGAGCAGGAACTCTTCTTCGACACCGATGGTGGGATGAGTGGCCATAACAGGGGTTTTCAGAATATTGATCCGGCCCGTCGGAAAGGTTCACGACGGGCCGGATCGGGGCAGCAAGTCCTTTGGCTAGTGGACTTCGATCATTCGAAGTCGGCGGCAGATGTATTGCCCAGCGCGTCTGCGCGCCAAACATCTTTGTCCGACCTGCGACCCTCCTACGATCGATCCGTGACCAAACCCTTCCGGTTCGGTGTCGGGCTACAGGCCGCGCGCCGTCAGAAGTCAGTACAGGACTGGGCCCGCCGCGCCGAGGACATGGGCTACGACATCGTGCACGTCGCCGACCACCTCTACACAACGGCGCCGTTCCCGATGATGACCGCGATGGCGATGGCCACCGAGCGCCTCCGCGTGGGCACCTTCGTGCTCAACGCCGGCTTCTATCGGCCCGCCCTGCTCGCGCGTGAGGTGACCACGCTGCGCGACCTCAGCGGCGGACGCTTCGACCTCGGACTCGGCGCCGGATACGTCAAGGAGGAGTTCGAGCAGGCCGAGCTCCCGTTTCCCACCGCCGGCCAGCGGGTCGACTGGCTGCGCCATGTCACCGAGCACATGAACGAGCACGCACCCGATGTGCCGATCCTGATCGCCGGCAACGGTGACAAGCTGCTGACCTTGGCGGCCCGGCACGCCGACATCATCGGGTTCACCGGTGGCGCCGCGATCACCGCGAGCTCCGATCCACTCGCCGACCGCATCGCGTTCGTCCGCGAGGCCGCCGGTGGCCGGTTCGACGAGTTGGAACTCAACCTCGCCGTCACGGCGATGCCGACCGACGACTCCGGCAGACCCGACCTGTCGATCACCCGCCGATTCCTGCCCCATCTCTCCGACGAGGACTTGCTGGCGATCCCGGCGGTGTTGTCGGGTTCCACGAGCGAGATCGCCGATACGTTGCGCCATTACCGCGAGAAGTACGGCATCAGCTACATCACGGTCCAGCAGCTGCACGCGGAGCCGTTCGCGAAGGTGATCTCCGAGTTATAGCGGTTGCGCCGCAGCGGATTCCGCCGACCGCACCACCAAGTCCGACCAATCCGGTTCGCGCACCGCGTCGTGGTATTCGTAGAGCTTCCACGGGCTGACGGTGTGAATCTCGCCGCGGGCATTTTTGAAGTAGGAATGCTTGATCGACGGGTGCGACCAGACGGTCAACTTGATGGCTTCCTGCGACCGGCGACGCCATTCCTCGGTGGCGTCCGGCTTCGGCTCGATCGAGTGCAGTCCGTCGGCCAGCGCGTGCAGGCAGTGTCCGATGTAGCGCATCTGCAACTCGGAGTTGAAAATCAGGCTGCCGCCGTGCGCGAGGTGCGTGCCGGGCCCGTAGGTGAGGAAGAAGTTGGGAAAGCCGGGAACCATGATCCCGCGATACGCGAACGGCCGGTCACCCCACACGTCACGCAGGTCGATCGGATTGCCGTCGCCGTCACGGCCGGTGATCCGCAACGGCCACAGCACCTCGGTCGCGCGAAAACCGGTGGCGTACACGATGATATCGGCGCGTCGTTCGTGGCCGTCGGCGGTCACCACGCCCGCCGGCGTGATCCGCTCGATCGGTGTGCGAATCAGGTCGACGTTGTCCCGGCGCAGGGTCTGCAGCCATGTGCCGTCATCCTGCAGCGTGCGTTTACCCGTCGCTGGATATTCGGGCAGGACCTTGGCGAGCAGTTCGTCGTCGCCGTCGACCTGGCTGGTGATCCAGTCGGTGAACATCATCCGCGCGGCGGCGTTCATGTCGCTGACCGCGTAATCGCCTTGCTGGTACGCGGGATCGACGCGGGCGGCATCCAGGCCCTTGTCGGCGCCCGGCCACAGCAACAGGAAGCGGTACCACCGGCTGTAGTACGGCAGGTGTTCCATGGCCCACCGGGTCCCGTCGCCAACTTCTTTGTGATACATCGGGTTCGGGAACATCCACTGCGCGGTGCGCTGGTAGACGTCGAGGTGCTCCACGCGGTCGGCGATCGCGGGCGCGATCTGAAAGCCGCTCGCGCCGGCGCCGATCAACGCGACCCGTCGTCCCGTGACATCGACGTTGTGGTTCCACGACGCGGAGTGAAAGGCCGGACCGCCGAACGAATCCGCACCGTCGATGTCGGGAATCTGGGGCCGGTTGAGCTGGCCGACCGCACTGATGATCGCGCGAACGGTCACCCGCGAGACGCGTCCGTCCTTGGCGCGCAGGGCGACGGTCCAGGTGCCGGGCCCGTCGTCCCATTCGGCCGACACGACTTCGGTCTCCCACCGCACGTGCTCGCCGATGGCGTGCTTGTCCATCACGTCGACGAAGTACTGACGCAGCTCGGGTTGCTCCGCGAAGTAGTGGCTCCATTTGTTACTGGGTTCGAAGCTGTAGCAGTAGAAGTGGTTGGCCACGTCGACGCGGGCGCCCGGATAGCTGTTCTCCCACCAGGTTCCGCCGGGGCCGGCGTTCTTCTCGACGACCGTGAACGGCAGGCCCGCCTGCTTGAGCCGGACGGCGGCGAGCAGTCCGGACTCGCCGCAGCCGATGACGAGCACCGGCAGATCCGCCGCCAGGTCCGGATCGATCGTTTCGGGCTTGCGCGGGTCGACGCCGTCGAGATCGAGTTCCTCCGTCAACAGCGGCAGGTACTCCTCGCCGACGGGTTCGCATGCGGCCCAATCCATCATCTGCTCGATGACCGACGCGTCCAGTGGCGCGGGTTCGGGGCAGCCGCGGTCGCGATAGGCGGTGATGACTTCCAGCGCCTCGGCCCTCGCCCGGGCCTTGTCCTCTTCGGACATGAAGCCCTGAACCTCGTTGAGAAACAACCCGGCCTGGGCGTAGGCGCGGATGAATCGGGTGTCGCCGGTGATGTGGACGAGGCTCAGCAACAGCGTGGGGACACTGACGTCCTCGAGGGCCCGTTGGATGTCGGCGGTGGGCGTCGTGAACGGCGTGCCCGCATAGCGACTGCGCACGACATGTCCTCCTGACCGCGACGGCCGAACGTAATTACGGAACGTACAGTAGCGTAATCGGGGCGGAATTTGGGCGGTGACGCATGCGCCGAGGCTGGGAGATCCCAGCTGCGCCACCCTGCACGGCGCTTCTGTCGGCCGCCAGCCGGTAAGCTCCGAGCGGTCCGCCCTCGTAGCTCAGGGGATAGAGCACGGCTCTCCTAAAGCCGGTGTCGCAGGTTCGAATCCTGCCGGGGGCACTTCGCGTTTGTATTACTCGGTTGATGGCTGACATTTGGTCTTCGGGTGATGGCTGACGGTGTTTCGGCTGACGGTTGACAGTTACTTCGGCTGATCCTTGACGCTCCCTGGATGCAGCGTTCATGGACTGTCTTTATCCCAGCCGCTGCGAAGGTGGCGTTGCGCGAGAAGCTGGACAACTGGTCGGCTCACATGAGACCGAAGACTCGTTCCGACAATGAGCGTCAGCTTTGCTCACGGCTTGTTCGGCGATGATCGAAGCGTTGATCATGATTTATTGTTGAATGCAAAGTCACTACCGCATTAGGCCAGGTCAAGGCGTATAGCGGTTTTTGACGTATAGGGAAACCCCGGATTCCTCGCAGCGTTTTCCCAGCAAGACTGAAGCGGTTAGCTGCGCCGCGGGCGCGCGGGATCGTCGGGGAGGCTCTGGCATGGGGTATGGGCGCTACGTCGGGCGGGTCGGCACATTGGCTGTGGCGTTGGGGGTGGGGTTCGCGATCGCCTCCTCACCGGGGTTGGCGTGGGCCGAAGACGGCAGTACCACCGGCGCCTCCGGCGGCGGGGGTGACACCTCGTCGGTGGACACGAACTCCGCTATCACTGAAGCCGGCGCCGAGCCTCAGAAACAAGCCGATAGCGGCGGTGGTGATCCGGATGACCCGGGCGGGGCAGGTTCGGGCCCAACCACGACGACCACGACGACGGGTAGTTCGAGCACCACGGTGATCGGCGGCGGGTCACCGCAGGTGACGATCAGCGCCTCGACGGTCACCTCCTCGGGCAACTCGTCCCAGCAGACCGCCGAGTCCAACACCGCGACAGCAACAGCTACCCCGACCGCTGACGTGGAACCGACCGGTGCGCCCGAGATCGCGAGCTACACCCCACCCGAACCGGAACCGACACCGACGCCCACGGCGGCGCCGACACCGACCGGGGAACCCGCACCGCTGTCGTCGAGCGTGCCCGAACCCGATCCGCTGCCATCGACAGCACCCGACGGCAGTGAGCTGCTCGAGAATTCCGGAGACAATGACCGGCAGCCGGCGGGGACGCGCAAGGGCGAGCTAAATGACACCGCGGGGTTGAACACTTTCGACGGCGCCGCCTCGGGCGCCGAGGAATTCGGGTTGCGGATGTCAGCCCCGAACGCGGCCAACGAGGTTGAAGAGAACCAAACTCTGTCGGCGGCCAACTTCTCCACCGGGCTGACGGTATTGGATGCCCCGGCGGCGGCGCCCGCGCCGGACCCAATCGAGGCAATCTTGGTGATGACCGGTTCGATCATCAGCCAGGTAATCGAGGCGGTCACCGCGGCGTTGGCGCCGATCTTTGGTCCCGGTGCACCGCTGTATAACTCGGTAGTCTGGGGCGCGATCGAGGCGGTGCGCCGCCAAACCAACCAAGCCTGGAACAACTCCACCCCCGTGCTGGACTTGCAGACCACCGGCCAACAAGACGCCGACGACCGGGAAATCCACGGCACCCTCGGCGGATCCGACCCCGACGGCGACGCCCTGACCTACAGCGTGCCCACCACCGGAGCGGGCGCACCCACCAACGGCACCGTCACCATCGACGCCACGGCAGGCAAGTGGACCTACAAACCCAATACGGGCTATGTCGGCACCGACAGTTTCACGGTTACCGCCTCCGACGCGGTCGCCGGTTGGCATATCCACGGCCTAGGGCAGTCGCATACGGGTAGCGACACCATCACCGTCACCGTCACCCCGCCAGTAACACCGAACCGGGCGCCAGTCGCTAACGATGACGGAGTGACCGTCGCGGAAGGTGGCACATTAAACGCAATTGCGGTGCTAGGCAACGACACTGACCCTGACGGCAATGCCACCATCAAGGCGTCGACGGTCAAGGTGGTGGACGGCCCGTACTACGGCAGCGCAACGGTCAACGCGGACGGGACCATCAAATACATATCCAACGGGGACGAGGTGCCTTCAGATTCCTTCACCTACACCGTTGAAGACACCAGCGGCGCCGTCAGCAACCCCGCCACCGTGACCGTCACCATCAGCGCAGTAAACGACGGTGGTCCGGTCGCAGTAGATGATGACGGCGGCAGCCTTCGTGAAGACACCGTGGGCACCGTCTTAGCCGCGCTGCTCGCAATCAACGACGTTGACCCCGATGAGGACAAGCTGACTGTGACCGAGGTCGGCAACGCCCAAGGCGGCACCGTCAAACTGGTCGACGGCACCATCACCTTCACCCCCACCCTCAACTACACCGGCCCAGCCAGCTTCGACTACACTGTCACCGACGGTCAGTTGTCCAATGTCGGCACCGTCAGCTTTTCCATCACCCCGGTCAACGATGCGCCGGTCGCCGGTGATGACATCAAGTCCACGAACGAAAACACCCCGCTCGACGGCACCATCGCGGCCACCGACGTCGACACCGCCATCCTTACCTACACTGTGCCGGCCAAGGGTCAGCCTGGCGGCCCAATCCACGGCACCGTGAGCATCAACACCGCCACCGGCGCCTACACCTATACCCCCGACGCTAACTACAACGGCCCCGACAGCTTCAGCGCCACGGTTTCCGACGGCAGTCTGTCGGACACCGCTACCATCACGATCACCGTCGACTCGGTCAACGCCGCACCTTACGGCTTCGCCATCGCTAACCTGCAGGCAGACGACTACGGCAATGTCATCATCACGCTTCTAACAAGGGATGCGGAAGGTGATCCGGTCATCGTCACCCCGCCAGAACCCATTAGTGGAACGTTGACTCTTGTGTCGACCAGCGCCCCCGACTTTGGCGAGGTTAAACACGTATACCGGTACACGCCAGACGGAACCGCTCGCCTCGCCGCATATGACGCCGCCAGCCAGGGCGCTCCTCCGATGACCGAATCGTTGACCTTCAAAGTCAGTGACGCCACGCACCCACCGGCTTCGATCCCCACTGTCACAGTGACCGTGAGCCCATCGCTTGCCGCTATCACCGACCACCTAAGTATCGGCACACCAGGGTACATCGGAACAATCGCCATCAACACCAACCCGAAGAACGGTCACCTGTACGCCACCGTGTGGCGCAGCACAGCCTTCGATGAAGAAGGCAACCCCACCGAACAGACAGTGTCGGTGGTTGACGTCAGCGACAACAACAGAATCGTCGGCGACGCCTACACACTCAATAACCCCAACCCTTCCATCGGCTTTAGCAACGCGATTGCCGATCTCAATCTTCTCGTTGACACAGTCATCGATGAAGACGGCAATGTCTACGTTTCCCGTCCCCCAATCTTGGCTGACGGACCTGGGTCGGTGGTTCGAATCAATGCCCACGGAAGCATAAACGAGATTGTTCTTGACGGCAGGCCCACGGCTCTCGCGGTCGACCCGGGCGGCAAGACGGTGTACGCCAAGGTGATTTACCTAGACGACGAGACCGCCAGGAAGTGGGTAATTAGTGTTGTGGATCTTGCGCAGCCCGACACACCGATCGGTGGGCTCTACACCATGCCGTGGGATGGGTTCAGTTCAGAACTAACAGATCTCGCGGTGGATTCTGAAGGTCGCGTCTACTCCATCGATAAGCCGGTGGAGATTTTCGTTTACGACGAGGAGGGCAACGAGACTAGTTGGACGTATGTGACGGATGTAATCCGACACAACACCGACGGCAGCCTTACCCGTATTTCGATGGACGGTCTTGTGACCACCGTCGCCGCGAGCCCCGACGGCAGCCACATCTATATCGAGAAATTTGATAACGACTCCGAGGCATACTATCTCGTTGACCTGACGACCGGCGACGACGTTGAACTGCGAAACAGCGATGACATTGATTGGCTCGCGGACGCGGACTTTGGCGGGGACATTGCGGTCAGCCCAGACGGTCAGCGGGTTGTCGTTTCTCACGTCTTCGGCTTCAGTGTCATCGACACCGTGAACGATACAGTCATTGCGTCGTCGGGCACACCGTCGGGTGCCGTCATCCGCCCTGTGTTCAGGGACGACGGTCAACAGGTGTACCTGCAGCACATAACGCTGTCTCCCGAAGCCTGGGACACCATTTCAGTAATCAGTTTTGCTAACTACTCGCAGTCGCCGGTTACCGACGCCTGACAGTGCCGGTCTCGGAGGCGCAAACCCACCTGGTAGTTCAACGACCAATCCGCGCTCGGCATGTGGCGGGCCGGTGATCGAGCACAACCGACTTTTGCGAAACCGACGTTGGCCCTGCCGGACGCTCCTCGCCAGCATCACGGGTGTACTTCTCGTACATTCTTGGGCAAAGATGTGGCCCGTCACCAGGAGAGCGAGTGACGGGCCAATCTGACTGTTTCGACACTCGTCATCCCTATTTGGTTCCGTCTCTCCTAGCCGTTTCGTTGACGCCTGGCAGACCCATCAGCGCCCCAGTTGGCTCGCATGGGCTCAGAGAGCGAACCTACTCGCTACTTTCCTGATACAAACGCCCACAATTTCAATCGGATTCTGGCGAACGGTCGTGGTCGCTATGAGCGTAATCATCAGTCGCACAACACAGTTACGGACTTCGCGGACGGATGCGGACGCGAGGGCGTACAGCCGGTGTCGCGGGTTCGATTCCTGCTGGGGGACCTTCGATCTGCATTACTGCCGTCAATGGCTGACATTTGCCCTTCGGGTGATGACGGCGTCTTTGACCTGGCAAGACATCCACTCGTTTAGTCTCATCTTCCCGAGCACCTTCGGCATGGAACCTCAGCGATTCGGTAAACATCAACGCGAGATCTGTCGATGATTAGGAAATGGCGCCATCGAGATGGTCGGCCGGCGGTCGGAGTTCGGCGAAGAAAGTGTGTCCATATTGCGGGTCGAAACTCGCATCCGACGTCACGTGCGACCGGTGCGGCGCGGTGCACGCGCCCACGCCGTCAACGGGCTGGCGGCCTGACCCTACGGCGCGGTACGAAGGGCGCTACTACGTGAACGGGCGTCCCACCAATCGCGTGCGCAACGGGAGGAGTTCTGCGGCGGACCCGGTCGGCGGTCAGATGCTACCCGACTACGTGGAGGTACCGGCGGCGAGATCAAGCATCCGATTGACCTGGCCGACAACCGGAGCGACGACCGCGATCATCGTTCTGGCGGCGGCATTCGTCTGGGCACTCCTACGAAGCGGCACGGCAGCATCGCCGTCACCGGAAACCGGATATCTATCTGCGCTCAAGGACGCCGGGCTGGCAAACGAATTCAACTCCGATGCCGGTGCCATAGCCCATGGAAAACAAGTCTGCCGCCAATTGGAAGAGGGCGGTCCCGAGCAAGGCCTTCTCGCCGACAAGTTCGCCGTCGAGGCTTTCTGCCCTCAATTCACCAAGGGTTTCAAGATCCTCGACAGGACTACCGCCGCAGGTGAATTCGTCCTAATGGACAGTGCCGGTCTGGGTTTGATTACCTACGATGGAACGACATGTGAAGGCGCCAGCGGTTATTCCGACATCAGCAGGCACACACCAGTCACCATCAAGAACGGCAGTAACGAAATCCTGGCCACTACCACGCTCGGAGACGGGCACGGCGACAGCGTGAAATGCACCTTCGCATTCAGTTTCCCTGTCACCGAGGGTCAAGATCACTATGTTGTCTCTGTGGGGCGCCGAGGCGAGTTCAGCCTCACTTTCGAGCAGCTGCAAGCTCACGGCGTGCAAGCACAGCTCGGTAGCTGAACGAGCCTCTCAGGTCAGCGGTGCACACCATTTCAAATGCGTTCCGCCCGCCGGGGCGGCCGCGACAGTGAACTCCCCACCCACTTCCTCGGCGCGGTCGCGCAGGTTGGCCAGACCGCTCGGCGTCACGTCGGCTCCGATGCCGCAACCGTTGTCGACGACCTCGATGCACAGGTCATCGCCGACGGTCACGCTGACCTGCAGCGCCGTGGCGTTCGCGTGCCGCACCGCGTTGCTGACCGCCTCTCGCACCACGGCCTCGGCGTGCTCGGCGAGTTTCTCCTCGACCACCGACAACGGCCCCGAGAACTTCGTGGTGGTGCGCATGTCCGGGTCGGCGAACTGGTCGATCGCCTCGTCGAGCCGCTGCCGCAGGGTGATGCCCGGTTGCGCGTTGTGCAGATCGAAGATCGCGGTGCGGATCTCCTGGATGACCTCCTGGAGATCGTCGACGCAGCCGTTGAGCCGCTGCTGAACCTCCGGGGCCCGCGCCCGCGCAATCGTCCCCTGCAACGCCAACCCCACCGCGAACAGCCGCTGGATGACGTGGTCGTGCAGATCGCGGGCGATGCGGTCGCGATCGGTCAAGACGTCGAGCTCCCGCATACGGCGTTGGGCGCTCGCCAGCTGCCAGGCCAATGCCGCCTGGTCGGCGAACGCGGCCATCATGTCCATGTTCTCCTCGCCGAAGGGTGAGGCCCCCGGGGGCCGGAGCGCGACCAGAACGCCGGCGACGGCGTCGGCCGCACGCAACGGCAACAGCAGCGCGGGGCCCGTCTCGCCCCCGTCGACACCCAGGCCCAAACCGTCGAAGCGCACCGGCGTGCGCCGGATGAACGCCTGCCCGATGGGGTTTCCGACAACCGGGACCGCCTCCACGCCCAGGGCGGGCTCATCGCCCGCGGTCGCGGCGACCACCAGCTCGGAGGTCTCCGACGGCGGCACATCGCGCTCCGCCGGAACGAACACCGCGGTCAGGCCGGCGCCGCTGAGCTGACGTGACTTCACGGCGACCTGACGGAACACCTCCACCGGTTCGGTGCCGGACAGCAGCTCGGTGCCGATGTCGCGGGTGGCCACGATCCACGCCTGGCGGTGCTTCGCCTGCTGATACAGCCGGGCGTTCTGAATCGCGATGCCGGCGGCCGCGGCGAGCGCCTGGACGAGCACCTCGTCGTCCTCGCTGAACGGCTGCCCGCCCGCCTTCTCGGTCAGATAGAGGTTGCCGAAGACCTCGTCGCGGATCCTGATCGGCACGCCGAGGAAGGTGACCATCGGCGGATGATTCGGTGGAAAGCCAACGGACGCCGCATGATCCGCGATGTTGTCGAGCCGGATCGGCTTCGGGTCGTCGAGAAGAAGCCCCAGCACACCTCGCCCTTCGGGCAAATGGCCGATCGCCCGGCGGGTTTCGTCATCAATTCCGTCGTAGACGAACTCGACCAGTTCGTGACCTCTACCGCGAACGCCCAACGCCCCGTAGCGCGCATCGACCAGATCGATCGCGGTGCGCACGATGGTGCGAAGCGTCTGATCGAGTTCGAGGCCGGAGGTGACGACGAGCATGGCCTCGAGCAGCCCGTCCAGCCGATCCCGCCCTTCGACGATCTCCTCGACACGGTCTTGAACCTCGGACAGCAGCTCGCGAAGCCGCAACTGGGACAAGGCGTCCCGAAGCGATCGCATGCTCGCGTCGCCGCCGGATCGGGCCCTGTCGGTCACCGCTGTTCCGTTCCGCTCCTCGTGGCGACGACCCACGCCGCCGCGGCTGATGCTACGCGCTCCGGTATGCCGCTACGCGAAGTCGGGCGGCAGGCAGTGACGTTTACGCGTCGACTCGTCGCCCGCCGTATCAGTTTCCGTTGCGCGTGTCGATGACGCGCTGGGCGACGTCGGCCAGCCTGACGTTGCTGTCCTGTGAGAGCTGTTTGAGCATGTCGAACGCCCGCACCTCGTCGACCCCGTATCGCTCCATGATGATGCCTTTGGCCTGACCGATGCGGTCCCTGGTGGAGATCGCTGACTTCAGTTGTTCGCCCTCGCGGCTGGCCAGTATCGCCGCGGCGGCGTGTGCGGCCAGGACCGTGCCGATGATCTCGTCGTCGGGATCGAAGGCCCGCGGTTTGAAGCTGAACATGTTCAGCGCGCCCGCGGTGCGATCGGCCGTGTAGAGCTTGATCGACAACCCGCTCAGCACGCCGTGCTCGACCGCTGCGGCCGCGTACAGCGGCCAGCGGTCCTCCGTTCGGAAGTCGTCGGTGCGCAGCACCAGTTCATTCAGAGCGGCTTCCACGCACGGCCCTTCGCCGAACTGCATCTGGACCTCGTCGAGGATGTGGGGCAGCTCGGAGGTCCCCGCGAGCGATTCGAACTGGCCGCCCTTGCCGATCATCAGCACTCCGACCGTGTCCGCGCCCGGCATCAGCTCGCGTGCCGTCTCGGTGACGTCCTTGATCACGTCCTCGACCGTGCGCGGCGACGCGGACGCCCGTGCCAGCTCGGCCATCCGCTCGGCGAGCTCGTGGGTGCGGGGCGGCGTCATGCCGGGGAGTCTTCCCGTTTGGCCGTTTTCGTACACGGTTGTTTGCCACGCGTCCCACCGGGCATGTCGTGGGCAGGCGCGGGTGACGGTCGACCGTCACTCACGCCGAGGTCTCGTCGGTTCAGACAACAGCCGACGGGGCCGACCCCGTTGACCACCGGGATGGAGTCACTCTCTTAGTTGTAGTAGCGTCGCGGCCATGGGCACACCCGATATCTGGATCCTCGGCGGCCATCAGAGCGACTTCGCCAGGAATTTCACCCGCGAGGGCCGGGATTTCGCCGATTTGACCAGGGACGTTGTCGAGTCGACGCTTGCGGCGGCCAAAGTGGACGCCGCGGACGTCGGGGTCGTGCACGTGGGCAACGCGTTCGGCGAACTGTTCGCCTTCCAGGGGCATCTAGGGGCGATGCCCGCCTCGGTGCACGACGGCTTGTGGGACACACCGGCGGCCCGCCACGAGGCGGCATGCGCGTCGGGCAGCGTCGCGGTCCTGTCGGCCATCGCGGATCTGCGGTCGGGCGCCTATCGGTCGGCGCTGGTGCTCGGCGTCGAACTAGAGAAGACCGTCCCCGGTGACACCGGCTCACGCCACCTCGGCGCCGCCGCGTGGACCGGGCACGAGGGCGCCGATGCCAACTTCATGTGGCCGCACATGTTCGACCGGGTGGCCGCAGAGTACGACCGGCGTTACGGCATCGATGAAACCCACCTCCGTGCCATCGCGGCGCTGAACTTCGCCAACGCGCGTGCGAACCCAAACGCGCAGACCCGCGGATGGACCGTCCCCGATCCCCTGACCGACGACGACGCCACCAACCCAATCGTGGAGGGGCGCTTGCGCCGGTTCGACTGCAGCCAGCTGACCGACGGCGGCGCAGGCGTGGTGCTGGCGTCCGACGAGTTTCTCCGCGACCACCCGGGGCTGCGCCCGCTGGGCCGCATCGCCGGCTGGGGCCACCGGACGGTCGGGTTGGGCCTGCAGCAGAAGCTCGATCGCGCCGCCGACGATCCGTATGTGCTGCCGCACGTTCGGGGCGCCGTGCTCGACGCCTTCGGCCGGGCCGGCGTGATTCTCGACGACGTCGACGGGTTCGAGGTTCACGACTGCTTCACCCCCAGCGAATACCTCGCGATCGACCACATCGGCCTCACCGGGCCCGGTGAATCGTGGAAGGCCATCGAGAACGGTGAGATCGAAATCGGCGGACGGCTGCCGATCAATCCCAGCGGCGGCCTGATCGGCGGCGGTCACCCCGTCGGTGCCTCCGGGGTGCGCATGCTGCTGGACGCGGCCAAACAGGTCAGCGGCACCGCAGGCGACTACCAGGTCGAGGGCGCAAACACCTTCGGCACCTTGAACTTCGGCGGTAGCACCGCCACCACCATCAGTTTCATCGTCGGGAAGGCATGACATGGGCAGCGCGAACGTTGAAGTCGTCGGCAAGTACCTCACGACGCTTCCGGATGACGACGACCACCCGTACCGGACCGGGCCGTGGCGCCCCCAGAGCACCGAGTGGGTCGCCGACGACCTGCAACCCGTCGAGGGCGAGATTCCGGCCGACCTCGACGGCGTCTACCTCCGCAACACCGAGAACCCGCTCCACCCGGCGCTGAAGTTCTATCACCCCTTCGACGGGGACGGCATGGTGCACGTCGTGGGGTTCCGCGATGGGAAGGCGTTCTACCGCAACCGGTTTGTCCGCACCGACGCCTTCGTCGAGGAGAACGACGCGGGCGGACCTCTGTGGCCGGGGCTGGCCGAGCCGATCGAATTGGCCAAGCGCGATTACGGCTGGGGCGCAAGGACTTTGATGAAGGACGCGTCGAGCACCGATGTCATCGTGCATCGCGGCGTGGCGCTCACCAGCCATTACCAGTGCGGCGACCTGTACCGCATCGACCCGTTCTCCGGAGACACCCTCGGCAAGGAGGAGTGGCGCGGCCGGTTCCCGGCGGACTGGGGGGTGTCGGCGCACCCGAAGGTCGACGATCGCACCGGCGAATTGTTGTTCTTCTCGTACAGCAAGCAAGATCCGTACATGCGCTACGGCGTCGTCGACGAGGACAACAACCTCGTCCACCTCACCGATGTCCCGTTGCCCGGCCCGCGGCTGCCGCACGACATGGCGTTCACCGAGAACTACGCGATCCTCAACGACTTTCCGATGTTCTGGGACCCCGAACTGCTGAAAGCCAACATCCACTTCCCCGGTTTCCACCCGGACATGCCGTCGCGCTTCGCCGTGATCCCCCGCCGTGGTGGACCTTCCGATATCCGGTGGTTCGAGGCGGATCCGACGTTCGTGCTGCACTTCACCAACGCGTACGAGGACGGGGACGAGATCGTCCTCGACGGCTTCTTCCAAGGTGACCCGTCGCCCGTCGACACCAGGGCAGGCGACAAGTGGCAGCGCGCATTCCGGTTCCTGGCGCTCGACCGGCTCCAGACACGGCTGCACCGCTGGCGGTTCAACCTCGTCACCGGGCAGACCACCGAGGAGCAGCTGACCGACACGATCACCGAGTTCGGCATGATCAACGGCGGCTACGCCGGCCTGCCCTACCGCTACGCGTATGCGGCCACCGGCGAGCCGGGGTGGTTCCTGTTCGACGGGCTGGTCAAACACGACCTGCACACCGGTGCCGAACAGCGGTACAACCTTCCCGACGGGGTTTACGGCAGCGAGACCGCGATGGCGCCGCGACCGGGGGCCACCGCCGAGGACGACGGATACCTGATCACACTCACCACCGACATGAACGCCGACGCTTCCTACTGCCTGGTGTTCGACGCCGCCAGGGTCGCCGACGGCCCGGTATGCAAACTCGCACTGCCGGAACGGGTCTCCAGCGGGACCCATTCGACGTGGGCCGCTGGGTCGGAGTTGCGGCGGTGGCGGGAAACGGATTCGGCTGCCGAGGCCGTCGGCCTGTAGGTGGCCGCACCCGCACCGAACGCCGTCGCCCGCATGCTCGGGCTGCTCGGCGACGAGTGGACCCTGCTGGTCGTGCAGCAGTCGCTGTTGGGGGCGACACGGTTCGGGGAGTTCAAGACCCGGCTGCCGATCTCGAACTCGGTGCTGACCGCGCGGTTGCGGGTGCTGACGGGCGCGGGGTTGCTCGAGCGGCGCCGATACCAGGACCGCCCACCACGTTTCGAGTACACGAACACACCGCGCGGACGGTCGCTGTGGCCGGTCTTGCTGTCGATCTGGGAGTGGGAGCGCCACTGGGTCCCCGACCACGTCGAACCGTTGCCCGCCATGCGACACGCCGCGTGCGGCGCCGACTTCGCTCCGGTGGTGACGTGCCGCTCCTGCGGCGAGCGGGCCGACGACAAAGACGTTGTCCCGCAATGGGGTCCGAGCGGATCGTGGGAGCGGTCGGTGCCCGCCGCGGCCTCGACGCGTCGGCGCTCGGAGGCCGACCAGCACGCCGCGGCCGGCCTCTTCCCGCAGACGATGAGCGTCATGGGCAACCGCTGGGGCTTCGCACTGCTGGTCGCGGCGTTCGTCGGCGTGCGACGGTTCACCGACTTCCAGACCCAGCTCGGCACACCACCCGGGTCGATCGCCGACCGGTTGGCCATCTTCACCGCCAACGGCGTGCTCGTCGACACGGGCAACCGGTATGAACTGACCGCGAAGGGCCGCGCGCTGTTCCCGGTGCTGATCTCCGCGCTGCACTGGGCGCAGCGTTGGTTCGCGGACCCCGAGGGGCCGGCCGTCCTGCTGACGCACACCACGTGCAACGACCCTTTTACCGCCGTCTTCGCGTGCGACCAATGTGGCCGGGAGCTGGCCGGCGCGCAGGTCTCGGCGGTGCCGAATTCGTGAGGATTTTGTTCTAGCACTCTTATAGAGAGAGTGCTAAACTCGCTGGTGCGCACAGTGATTTGGCTGCCCGCCAGGGTGGCGGGCTCTGACATACGTAGGAGGTGAATTGCTGTGCTTCGCTTTGATCCGTTCACCGAACTAGATGCTCTGACTCGTGGCCTGCTGACGAGCCAGACCGGATCAAACCGTTCTCCTCGGTTCATGCCGATGGACCTCTGCAAGGTCGACGATCACTACCTACTCACCGCCGATCTCCCGGGCGTCGACCCCGGTTCGGTCGATGTCAGCGTCGACAACGGCACTCTGACCATCTCCGCACACCGCACGGCGCGCTCGGATGACGGGGTGCAGTGGCTGGCCAACGAGCGGTTCTTCGGCACCTATCGCAGGCAGTTGAGCCTGGGCGAAGGCATTGACGCGTCGAAGATCTCGGCCACCTACGAAAACGGCGTGCTGTCCGTGACCATCCCGATGGCCGAGCGCGCCAAGCCGCGCAAGATCGACGTCGCCCGTGGCGGCGGCCAGAAGTCGATCGAGACCACGACCGTCGAAGCCGGGTAACCGCACCTAGTCGAGACTGCGGTCAGATCGCGTCCCGGTTCGGTTCTGCGATCTGACCGCAGTCTCGGCGCCGCGTCTAGCGCGTCACGCGTGACGACTCAAGCGGTACCTCAGGTTGTTCCGTACGGCCGGCCATTCGACGTCGAGGATCGAGTACACGACGGTGTCCCGGCGCGACCCGTCGGGCAGCACCTGGTGGCTGCGCAGGATGCCGTCCAGTTTGGCGCCGAGGCGCTCGATCGCCGCGCGGCTCGCGGCGTTGAAGAAGTGCGTGCGGAACTCGACTGCGACGCAACCCAGTTCGTCAAATGCGTGGCCGAGCATCAGCAGCTTCGTCTCGGAGTTGACGCCGCTGCGCCGCGCCGACGCGACGTACCACGTATTGCCGATCTCGAGTCGCCGGTTCGGCGGGTCGACGTTCATGTAGCTCGACGACCCCACCAGGGTTCCGTCGTGGCGCCGCACCACGAACGTCAGTCCGGTGTCGGGGGCCTGCACCGTCAGCCTGGCGTCCACCCACTGTTCGACCGCCTCGGCCGCCGGCGCCGCGGTGAACCACAGGCCGCCGAGCTCTCCGTCGGCGGCGGCGAACGCGATCTCCGAAATGTGCTCGCGACGCAGCGGTTCCAGCGTCACCCAGCGCTCACCGGTCAAGATGACCGGTTCGACGAAGCCACTCACGCCGTCTAAGCGACCGTCGCCCACGCGGCCACCATCGCCCACACCGACAAGACCGCCGCGACAACGGCGATCGCGGCACCGAGGTAGAGCCCGTACCCCGCGGACACCGGTGCGTACACATAAAGCCGGTAGTACCACACCGACAACACGACCAGCAGCACCGAAATCGCCAGCGCGGCAGTCGATGCCAGCCGTGCCGAGAACCCTCGGGCCGACATCGCGCCCGCCACGATCAGCAGCGACGCCAGCAGCACGATCAGCTGTCCCACCCCGAATCCGGGCTTCGGTGCGGGCGGGTCGCCGAAGATGCCACCGATCGCGCTGACACGCCCGCCGTTCGCGGTCAGCCACGGCAGCCATGCGCTCACCGAGACCATCGCCCCACACAAGGCGACCAACCATCCGGGGCGCAGTCGCGACATGCCCCGAGCCTATCGGCTGGCTCGCGCCGCACCGGTCTCTACTCTGGAGTGTCCGACACCGAAAAGGCAGGTACTGGAATGACCGATCTTCCGGACTGGGCACACCGCCTCGACCTGTCCCCCCATCCGGAGGGCGGCTGGTACAGGGAGACGTGGCGCAGCGACCTGACCGTCCCGCAGTCCGCACTGCCACCGGCCTACACCGGTCCGCGCAGCGCAGGCACCGCGATCCTCTTCCTGCTGATGCCGGGACAGCAGTCGGCGTGGCACACGGTGCGCAGCGCCGAACTGTGGCTGTTCCATGCGGGCAGCCCGCTGCTGCTCGAGGTCGGGCCCGAACAGGACCGTGCCACAACGCATCTGCTGGGTGTGGACATCCTCGCCGGGGAACAGCCGCAGTACGTCGTGCCGCCGGGCCACTGGCAGCGCGCCCGCCCCCGCGACGACGAGCCGAGCCTGGTCAGCTGTGTGGTGGTGCCAGGATTCGATTTCGCGGATTTCGAACTCGCGGCCCCGACGGGCTGAACCTCACAGGCGGCCGGCCCGCAACCTGTCGAGCATCCGGCGGTCCCGTTTGGTGGGCCGACCCGCGCCGCGGTCACGGGCCGCGAACTGCACCGTCTCGGTGACCGGAGGCTTCGGAGTCCGGTCCAGATAGCACGTCGACGCGTCGGCGGCACCCACCCGCTTGTAAATCACCCGCAGCACCTCCACGACGCGCGTGGTCTGCCCGATCCGGGCCCGCACCTCGTCGCCGGGCGACACCGGGGTGGCCGGTTTGGCGGGACGTCCGTTGATCCGGACATGTCCGCCCCGGCAGGCCTCGGCGGCATCCGGCCTGGTCTTGGCAAGCCGGACCGACCACAGCCATCTGTCTATGCGGGTCGATTCCACGCCACCATCATGACCCCTCGGACGGCTACCTTATTGTGACCTTAAATCCGCCTTATTTTTCTTAGAAAAGGGTGTACGGTGAGTCCACGCGGGCGCAGCGACGGAAGGAGCCCGACATGGATCACGATCCCGAACGCATCGTCCTGGTCACCGGTGGCTCGACGGGCCTCGGCGCGCGGGTCGCGCGTCAGCTCGGCAGCGTCGACACCCATGTCGTCGTGACACGCGACATCTCCGACGAGTTCGAGACCGCGGAGGTGATCGACGGCATCGCATCGCGCTTCGGCCGGCTCGACACGCTGATCCTCAATTCGTCGGACGCGCTGGACACGGGCGCGGACCCCGAGTGCGCGATGCGCCTCAACCGCGACGCCCAACGCCGGCTCGCCCTGGCGGCACTGCCGCTGATGCCGGTCGGCGGCCGGATCGTGTTCGTCACCAGCCACCAGGCCCACTTCTTCCCCGACAAGGCGGTGCCGAAGGGCTTCACCGCGGTCGCGGCGAGCATGCGGGCCGCCGAAACAGCGCTGCTGACAAGGCGTTCGGAGTTCCGCGAGGCCGGCGTGCAGCTCACGGTGGTGTCCGGCGACATGAGCCACATGACGTTCGCCGACGCCGTTGTCGAAGCGGCGACGACGCCGACCCCGGCGAGCATCGTATTCGTCGGCAGGACCGACTATTTGATGACGGCCTGACGCTCGCTCACTGCAGCGAGGACAGGTTGAACGCGGCCCCGGTGCAATCGGCCACCGCGGCCAGCCGCCCGTAGGGCGTGTCCTCGCCGTCGCGAATAACGCTGCCGCCGTTGTCGAGGACCACCTGCACGGTCTTGTCCACGTCGTCGGCACCCAGGAAGAAGTTCCAGTTCGACGGCACGCCCTCGGTCAGGAAGGCGCTGCCGTCCATCAGCCCGAGCAACGCCTCACCGTCGAACACCGCCGTGCTGTAGCGGAATTCGTCGGTGTCCGAGACGGTCTCGATCCGCCAGCCGAACAAGTCGCGGTAGAACCGCTGTGTCCCGGCGTAGTCGCGCCCGGTCCACTGGAAGTACACCGGTGCGCCGTGTTCGTTGACGACCTCGAATCCGTCGTGCCCGCCCGGTTGCCACAGCCCGACGAACGCCCCGCTGGGATCGGACAACATCCCCATCCAGCCGCTGTCCTTGATCTCCATCACGGGCGCCCCGCAGGTCGTCGCGCCCGCGGCGATCGCCGCATCGAGCGTGGCTTTGGCGTCGGTGCTGTGGAAGTAGGTGGTCCAGCCGTCCGGGCTGTTCCACTGCGGATCGTTGAACATCAGGCCGGCGATAGGCCTGCCGTCCTTGGACGCGGTGACGTAGCCGCCGAAGTCGGGGCCCGCCGACTCGAACGTCCAGCCGAACACCTCGCCGTAGAAGGCTTGTGAACGTTCGACGTCCGAAGACGCCAGGTCGATCCAGATCGGGGCGCCCACAGGGGCGGAATTGCGGACGGGCACGGCGGTCTCCTTCTCGGTGAGTGGTCAGTCACCGATGCAGACCGTCGTCCGCTCGAAAACTCATCGAACGTGCACTCAGCGCGAAAATCGGGCCGCAATTTCGCGCTGAGCGCACGTTCGGCGCATCAAGAGGTGACGCCCAGGACCCGCAGCGCGTTCTCCTTGTAGATCAGCGACTGCACTGCCGGATCGACGTCGAGGGTGTCGAAGTCGCTGCGCCACCGGTCGATCTGGATGTACGGAAAGTCGGTGCCGAACAGGACCTTCGTCCGCAACTGCCTGCTCATCGCGCGGACCAGCTGCGGCGGGAAGTACTTCGGGCTCCAACCGGACAGGTCGATGTACACGTTGGCCTTGTGCGTGGCGATCGCGATCTGCGAGTCGACCCACGGCACCGCAGGATGAGCCATCACAATCGTCAGGTCCGGGAAGTCGGCGGCGACGTCGTCGAGCAGCATCGGATCGGAGTAGCGCAGCTTGATGCGGTGCCCGCCGGGCAGCCCGGACCCCATCCCGGTCTGACCGGTGTGGAACAGCGCCGGCAGGCCGGCCTCGGTGATCGCCTCGTAGATCGGGTAGAAGCGCCGGTCGTTGGGCTCGAACGCCTGCATGCTCGGATGGAACTTGAAACCCTTGACCCCGTAGTCGCGCACGAGCTCGTGCACGCGGTGCACCGCCCGGCGTTCGTGCCACGGGTCGACGCTGCCGAACGGAATGAGCACGTCGTTGTTGCGCGCGGCGCCCGCAATGAGGTCCTCGATCGAATTCGGCGTGTGCCGCATCGCGGTCCGCGCGTCGATGGTGAACACCACCGCGGCGGTGTTGTGCCGCCGATACAGGTCGGCGATCGCGTCGACGCCGGCCGTCGCGCCGGGTGGCATCTTGAAGTACTTCTCGGTGGCCTCGACGAGCTCGTCGACGTAGGCCTTGTGGCCGTGACCGTCGATCTCGACGTGGGTGTGGATGTCGACCGCTGCGATGCTCGCGAAATCGATGCCGTATTCGTACTTCTCGCCGCGTACCGTCACCTAGGTGACGATATATGCGCTGAACCTCTTCGATGTCGCCAACCGCGACGAGTACCTCGCCTATTCGCGGCGCTCTCCCGCCGAAGTCGCCAAGCACGGCGGCCGCGTCGTCGCCCTCGGGCAATTCAGCGAGGCCGTCCTCGGTGACATCGAGCCGCGCAAGGTGCTCATCCTCGTCGAGTGGGACTCGAAAGACGCCTTCGACGGCTATTGCAACGACCCCGACCTGGCCGACCTCCACGCCCACCGGGAGAACGGGTCATCGTCGTACATCTGGCACCTGTTCGACCGCCTGGACGACCTGCGGCCGCTGCTCAAGCCGTAGCGCGCTATCCGGCGGCGGCCTCCGGCGCGTAGCCCAGCGCGGCCTTGATCTCCAGGAACTCGTCGAACGCGAAGTGACCCCACTCGCGGCCGTTGCCGCTGCGCTTGTAACCGCCGAACGGCGCGGACATGTCGAAGCCGTGGTTGATGGCCACCGAACCGGCCCGGATCCGCCGCGCCACCGCGCGCGCCTTCTCCAGGTCGGCGCCCGAAACGTAGCCCGCCAGACCGTATTCCGTGTCGTTGGCGATCTCCAGCGCCTGGTCCAGGTCGTCGTATCCGAGGATGCACAGCACCGGACCGAAGATCTCCTCGCGGGCGATCGTCATGTCGTTGGTGACGTTGGCGAACACCGTCGGCTTGACGTAGTAGCCCTTGCCCAGCCCGTCCGGACGGCCGGTGCCACCGATGGCGACGGTCGCGCCCTCGTCGATGCCCTTTTGGATCAGGCCCTGGATCTTGTCGAACTGCGCCTTGGACGCGACCGGGCCGATCGCGGTCTTGTCGTCGGGGTCGCCGACCTTGACCGCGCCCGCCACCTCGCGGGCGATCGTGATCGCCTCGTCCATGCGGGAGTTCGGCACCAGCATGCGCGACGGCGCGTTGCAGCTCTGGCCGCTGTTCATCATCATCACCGAGACACCCGCGGTGACGCTCTTGGCGAAGTCGTCGTCGTCCAGCACGATGTTCGGGCTCTTGCCGCCGAGTTCCTGGGTGACGCGCTTGACCGTCAGCGCGGCGTTCTTGGCGACGTCGACGCCGGCGCGCGTCGACCCGGTGAACGACACCATGTCGATGTCGGGATGGGACGACAACGCGGCACCGACGCCGGGCCCATCGCCGAACACCAGGTTGTACACGCCCGCGGGAACGCCTGCCGCGTCGAGGATCTCGGTGAAGATCTGGCCGGAGTACGGCGCGACCTCCGACGGCTTGAGCACCATCGTGCAGCCCGTGGCCAGCGCGGGGAACACCTTGCAGGCGATCTGGTTGATCGGCCAATTCCACGGCGTGATCAGCCCGCACACCCCGATCGGCTCCTTGACCACCAACGTGGCGCCGTGCTGGTCTTCGAACTCGAAGTTCTTCAGCACCTCGATGGCCGTGGCGAGGTGGCCGAGCCCGAGGTTGACCTGGGGTCCGGACGCGAGCGACGCCGGCGCGCCCATCTCCTCATTGACCGCGTCGGCGAGGTCGCCCGCGCGCTTCTGGTACTCGCCCATGATCGCCTGCAGCAGATCGAGACGCTCGTCGCGGCTGGACTGCGACCAGGTGTCGAAGGCCCGGCGGGCGGCCTGCACGGCCACGTCGACGTCGGCCGACGAACCGATCGCGATCTTGCCGGAAACCTGTTCGGTGGTCGGGTTGTCCACCTCGAGGGTGTTGGGCCGGATCGGGTCGACCCACTGGCCGTCGATGTAGAACTTGAGATATTCGCGCATGCCCTTACTCTTCCCTAGATCGCCGGTCTACTGGGTGCCTTCTGCATACCAGGTGCGGAATCGGTCGTACTTCGGCATCTCCTCGGAGTTCGCCTTCGGGTCGATGCAGACGTGCACGACAGCGGTCTTGCCGCTGGCGAATGCCCGCTTGATCGCCGGGCCGATCTCGTCGTCCTTCTCGACGTACTCGCCATGGCATCCGAAGCCCTCGGCGACCTTGTCGAGCCGGACGTCCTTGCTCCAGTGCACACCGGGTTGCGGCGACGGCTGCTCGAAGGTGCGCTTGTAGACGCCGACCTCCAGGCCCCACTGGTGGTCCACGCCGACGACGCAGACCAGCGGCACGTTCTCGCGGACCGCGGTCTCGAGTTCGGCGATGTGGAACAGGAATGCCGAATCGCTGGTGAGCAGCATGACCGGGCGGTTGCGGCCCTCGGCGACCGAGGCGCCGACGGCATACGGCAGGCCGGTGCCGAGATGACCGAAGTTCTGGTTCCAGATCACGTCTCGCGGTTTGGTCTGCGAATACGTCCACTGGAAGATCACCGTGGCGCCGCCGTCGCGCACGAGGATGCCGTCCTCGGTGCATTCGTCGAAAGCCTTGGTGGCCTCGACGACGTAGCGGGCCGGGTGGATCGGCGCGCGACCGCTCGGGGCCTCATCGGCCACGCGCGCAATCTCGGCGGCGTCGGCCTTGATCAGGGCTTCGAAGTCTGCCGACGGGGTTCGCGGGGTGTCGCGCAGGGCCTCGACCAGTTGCGGCACCACCCCGCGCAGATCGCCGACCAGCGGCACGTCGATCGGCCGGTTGACACCGATCGCGGTCGGATCCTGTTCCACGAGAATCCATTTGCGGTTGGCGTCGTTGTCCGCCCAGTGCTGGGTGCGGCCGTAGTGCATGGGTTCGCCGAGTTCGGTGCCCAGCGCCAGGCACAGATCGGACTTCTCGACGGCCTCGTTGGCGGCCGGTGAGAACAGGTACGGGAAGGTGCGGTCCTGCAGGCCCGGGATGAACGAGGTGCCGCCCGACGTCTGAATCACCGGACACGCCATCAGTTCGGCGAGTTCCCTGACCTCTTCCTGGGTGCGCGAGGTGTGAACGCCGTGGCCCACCAACAGGATCGGGTTCTTCGCCGCCTTGATCAGGGCGACCGCCTCGGCGACCTCACCTTCGCCCGCTGTCTGGTTGACGAGCCGATACCGGTGCGGCGGCAATGGATCCGGCACGTCGAGCTCTTCGAGGATGACGTGCGACGGGTATTCGATGTAGCTGGGACCGGGCGTGCCCGACATGGACTGTCGGATGGCTTCGCGGATGATCTCGTCGGTCTGGTCGGCGTATTCGATCGAGCTGCTGTACTTGACCGACGGCGCGAAAAGCCCTTCCTGCTGGACGAACTGGATGCGTCCGCGCCGGACCCGGCGTTCGGTGATGCGGGCGCGCTGGCCGCCGAGGACGATGACGGGCGAGTTCTCGACGAGAGCGCACTGGATGGCGCCCGCGATGTTGGCCATGCCCGGTCCGAGCGTTCCGATGCACAGGCCCGGCTTACCGGTCATCCGTGACGCCGCCTCGGCCATGAACCCGGCGCTCAGCTCGTGGTGCGGCGCGACGACCGACCAGCCACGGGCGTGGGCCTCGGTGAACATGTGCACAAAGTTGGGGTCGGGGATGCCGAACAGCGTGTTGACGCCCTCGGCCTCGAAGAGGTCGAGGATGCGCTTGTATACGGGTACGCCCACGGGGAAACTCCTTGCCTTCTCTATAGATAGCGTTGTGTCAGTCGTTGTCGGTGTTCGGACGGGGCGCCGAACAGTGACCGGTTGAGGGTGGCGCGTTTCAGGTAGACGTGGATGCCGCTCTCCCACGTGTATCCGATGCCGCCGTGCAGTTGCATGGCCTTGCCTGCGATGTCGACGGCGGCCGAGCACGCGTACGACTTGGCCATGGCGACGGCGACCCCGGCGTCCGGCGAGTCCTCCGCGACGGCCCGCACCGCGGCGCCGACGAGTTGGCGGGACACCGAGATTCCGACCATCATGTCGGCGCATGCGTGCTTGACGGCTTGGAATGAGCCGATGGCCCTGCCGAACTGGTGCCGCACTTTCACATAGCCGACGGTCGCGGCGAGCATGGCATCGCTGAGGCCGAGGCTGTCACAGGCGACGGCCGCGGCCGCCCGGTCGCGCAGTCGCTGCGGTCCGTCGTCGCCGACGAACGGCAGGGTTTCGGTGACCGCGGTGTCCGGTTCGACGGCGGCGAGCCTGCGCGTCTCGTCGACGACCGGTCGCGGCGTGGCCTGTTGTTCCGTCACCGCGACGCCGCGGTCCGTGACGATCAGGATGCGGTCGGCGCCCTCGGCGTCGGGTACGAAGTCGTACGGTTCCAGCGCGACGGCCACCCGGGTCGTGCCGTCGGCGATCTCGGCCAACAGTTTGTCGCGGGAGGCGCTGGGCTGCACCGCGTTCAGTGCGCCGACGGCGAGCACGGCGCCGCCGAGGAAGCTGGTCGCGCTCGCGGCTCGGCCGATCTCCTGGCAGATCACCGCGACTTCGGCGAACGACGCGCCGGCCCCGCCGAATTCCTCGGGAACCTCGAGCCCGACCCAGCCCGCATCCACCAGCGCCGACCACTCGACGTCGCGGTCCTTGGCGAGCAGATCGCCCGCCACGGAGCGCAACTCGTCGTGAAACTCGGTGAAGTCGGTCATCAGACGACACTCGGTTCTCGCGGCAGCCCCAGCCCGCGCTCGCCGATGATGGTGCGCTGGATCTCGCTCGCCCCGCCGGGGATCGTCCACTCCCACGATCCGATGAAGTCGAGAACCCAGGCGCCGGACTCCCAGCCGCTCGACATCGGCTTGGTCAGTTCGGTGTGGGCGGGCAACCCGCCGATCTCCGCGCCGAAGTCGGTCATGCGCTGCAGGAGCTCGCTGTAGAACAGTTTGACGATCGAGGCGTCGGCCGGGCTTGCCGTGCCGTTCTCGTTGTCTTCGACCAGCTTTCGGCACAGCCCTCGCAGCCCGGTGATCTCGGTCTCGAACTGCGCCAGCCGGTCGGCGACGACCGGGTCGTCGACCGGAGCGCTCTGGATCAGCCAGCGGAAGCCCGCGTTGCCCAGCCTCTCGGCGAGTTCGAGCATCGTCATGCCGCGCTCGGCGCCGAGGGTGGCTTGGGCGACCCGCCAGCCGTCGTTCTCCGGGCCGATCAGGTTGGCGGCCGGAATCGAGACGTCATTGAGGAAGATCTCGCAGAAGTGCGAGTCACCGATCGCGTTGCGGATGGGTCGGACCTCGACGCCGGGAGTCGTCATGTCCAGCAGGAAGTACGAAATGCCTTTCCGCTTCGGCGCATCCGGGTCGGTGCGGGCCAGCAGCAGACACCAGTCCGCGTGCTTACCGCCGCTCGCCCAGAGCTTCTGCCCGTTGACGACGTACGAGTCGGCCTCCCTGCGGGCGGTGGTGCGCAGGCTCGCGAGGTCGGAGCCGGCCTCGGGTTCGGAGAAGCCCTGCACCCAGATCTCGCCATCGAGGATCGCGGGCAGGTGCCGTTGCCGCTGCTCGTCGGTCCCGGCGACCAACAGCGTCGAGGCGGCGTGGTGGATGCCGACGAAGGCGAGCACCAGTCGCGGCGCGTCGTGAGCGGCCAACTCCTGGTACAGCACCACCTGCTCGGCCACCGACATGCCGCCGCCCCATTCGGCGGGCCAGTGCGGAACGGCGAAGCCCGCACTGTGCAGTTCGGCGAACCACGCCTTCTGGAAAGCCACGAACTGCTCGTCACTTGCCCCCGTTTGGGTTTCGCGCCAGTCCGACGGGATGTGCTCGACGCACCACTGCCGCACGTGTTGCCGAAAACGGTCGAGGTCCACGGTCATAGTCGGACCGCCTTGGTGCGCAGCAGGTCCATGGCGCGCGCGACGGCCAGCCCGTCGTCGAAGGACGGGGTGATCTGTGTTTCGGTGCCCAGTGCGTCGGCCACCCGGCCGAAGAACGCCGACAGCGCGGGCGGCGGCGAACGCCGGGGCGGCGGGGCGAACTCGACGGTCTCGGGATCGGCGCCGGGGCTGCGCACCACGAGCGTCGTATCGGCCGACAGCTCGAGGGTGCCGTCGGTGCCGAGCAGCGTGACCGATGGCGGCGACGGTACGGCGGCCGCGAAACCGGTGTCGTGAGTGGCGGTGCAGCCGTTCGCCATTGCGAACCACGCCGCGTACGCGTCCTCGGCGGTGGCCGCCTCGGGCGATCCGTCGATACGGGTGACGCCTCCGCAGTCGGTGATCTCGCTGTCGAACAGCCACCGGGTGAAGTCGATCAGATGGGAGCCGTAGGCGCCGATCCATCCGCCGCCGAGGTCGCGGTCGTTGATCCAGCCGAACTTGCGTCCGCGCAGCCCGCTTCCGAAGAACGTCCAGTGGAGGTGCTTGGGAGCGCCGATCGCGCCGCCGTCGACCAGTTCTTTGAGCCGCGACCACGATTCGTTGAAGCGGAACTCGAAGTTGAGGAAGTGCAGGACCCCCGCCTCGCGGGCTCTGTCGCGCATCTGCGCGGCCTCATTGGCGTTGCGCCCGAACGGCTTGTCGCACAACACCGCATGCCCGTGTTCGATCGCGCCGGTGACGTGCTCGAGATGCAGGAACGGCGGTGAGTGCACCGAGACCAGGTCCACGTCGGAGGCCAGCGCGGTTTTGACCGCGGCCTCGTCGCGTGGGCTGATGACTTCGACATCGAAGCCGAGTCCGGCGTACGCGGGTGCGGCCGCGTGCTTGCCGAAGCCGGTGCCGATCACCGCGACCCTCATGCGTACAACCCCGTCAGGCCCGTGGATCCCGCCGCGTGGGTCAGCGCGTCGCGGGTCGCGGACAACCCGAGCGGCAGCCGGCGAAGTGGTTGGCTGTAGCGGGACAGCCACGACAACGTGGTCTCGTCGCAGAAGCCGACCGCGCCGTGCAGTTGGTGGCAGACCCGGAACACCACCTCTGCGGCTTCGAGCGCCGACATCCGCAGCGCCAGCGCGTCGGTGAGAGCCTCGGGCCGCGCGGTGGCGATGCTCCACAGCGCGTACTTGGCGAGGATGTCGAGGCCGCTGCGTTCGACCTCGGCGTCGGTCAGCTGGAACTGCACCCCCTGAAACGACGACAGCGCCTGACCGAACTGCTTGCGCAGGCTGACGTGGGCGACCGTCAGCTCGATCGCGCGGTCGAGCATGCCGAGCAGCGTCCAGCACGGCAGCACCAGGCCGAGCGCGACGTCGGCGGCGCCCTGGTCGTCTACGGCCGCCGTCTGCAGTTCGGAAACGAAACCCGGCCCGACGGGCCCGACCTCGGTCACCGTGCCGCGGTGCCCGTCGAGGGTGACTGTCGTCCAGCGATTTTCGAGTCCCGCCACCGCTCCCGTGGGTCGTGTTCCTCCCACCACGATGAGGCCGTCGGTGTCGAGGTCGGTCGGGGCGGCCAGCCGTTCGGCGACCGGATAGGGCAGCGCCCAGTAACCCGCGCTGCGGCACAGCGCGGCCGCGGCCTCGAGGCCGTCGGCATCGTTGCGCGCGTCGAGCTCCCATGCGCCGATACCCGCAAGGCTCGGACCGACCAGCGATTCGCGCGCCTCGGGTTTCGCCTCGGCCTGCTGGACCAGCTGATCGCCGCCCGCGGCCTCGAACGCCCGAAGCGCCTCGCGGCCATACTCTTTGGCGTCGTCGGACAGGTCCAGGATCATCTCGCTCATTTCGTCGCCGCCAACAGCGCACGCGACAACAGGATCCGCTGCATCTCGATGCTGCCCGATGACACGGTCGAGGCCTGCGAATACTTCCAATGGTCCTCGACCTCACCGAGAAACCAGGACGTCCGGGGATCGCCGTGAGACACCTCGGCAGCGATGTCCATCAGGACTTCGGCGCTGTCCTGGTCCAGTTTGGTGACCGCGATCCGGTAGGCGGCGGCATCGCCCGGTTGGATCCGGCCGCTGCTCTGCAGGGACACCACGCGGTAGGCCATCAACCGGGCGCGCCGACAGTGGGTGAGCATCCGGATCCATCGCCCGCGCAGTTCGGCGGGCAGGTCGTCCCACCGGTCGCCGAGCACCGCGGGCGCGGCGGCGAGCAACCGCTCACAGCGCGCATAGCGGGCGATGCCGACCCGTTCGAAGGCCATCACGTCCTGCACGATCGACCAGCCCTGATCGACCGTCCCGAGCACGTCGGCCTCGGTGACGCGCAGGTCGTCGAAGAACACCTCGTTGAGGTGGTGCGGGCCCATCATGCATCGGATCGGGCGGACCTGAATCGCCGGATCATCCATCGGCACAAGGAAAATCGTCAAGCCCTGTTGCTTCTTCTCACCACGCGATGTCCGGGCGAGCAGGAAGCACCACTGCGCCATGGTCGCGTACGACGTCCAGATCTTCTGCCCGCTGACCAGCCAACCGTCACCGTCCCGTCGCGCGGCGGTACGCAGTGAGGCGAGGTCGGAACCGGCCTCGGGTTCGGAGAAGCCCTGACACCAGATCACCTCGCCGCGTGCGATCGGCGGGAGGTGTTTGCGCTGCTGTTCTTCGGTGCCGTGCCGCATGATGATCGGGCCCACCCAGTTGACGCCCATGTACTGGGCGCCGCGCGGCTCGTGATGCGCCCACATCTCCTCGCGCACCACAGTCTGCTCCCACACCGATGCCCCGCCGCCGCCGAACTCCTTCGGCCACGCCAGGCACAGCAGTTCGCGCTCGGCGAGCATGCGGCAGAAGCGTTGCGCGATCTCGAGATCGGCGGGGTCGTCGGTGAATGCACCGAGATAGTTCTCGGGGACATGCTCTTTGACCAGAGTCCGCAGTTCGCCGCGCAGCTCGGCTGCCCTCGGCCCCATCTCGAAGTGCATGCTCACCCCACCTCCGAGGCGCCGACGCTACGGTTTCTGACGAGATCCGCGCCGTTTTCGTCAGAAGCCGCAGTCTCGGCGGGGTCGATGAGGCCGACTTCGGCGAGCACGTCGTCGGTGTCGGCGCCCAGCGTGGGCGCCGGGCCGGCGACCTTACCGGGGGTCCGGGAGAACCACGTCGGCACGCCCGGGAAGCGCACCGGTCCGTTGGCGGTCTCGACGGTCTCGAAGAGTCCGACCGCGTTCAGGTGTTCGTTGTCGAACAACGCGTCCGGGGTGTTGAGCGGGGCGGCGGGGATTTCGAGTTCCCGGAACAGCTTCAGCCATTCAGCGGTGGTGCGTTCCTTCATGGTCTCGGCCAGCAGCCCGTACACGACGTCGATGTTGTGCGCCCGCTGCTCGAGCGTGGCGTACGTTTCGTTGTTCCACGCCGGACGGACCGCGTTGATGAACGCGTTCCAGTGCTTGTCGTTGTAGATCAGGGCGGCGATGTGACCGTCGCTGGTTTGGTACGGCCTGCGGTTGGGCGCCACCGTTCGCGGATACACGGCGGGCCCGAGTGGGGGGTCGAACATGGCGCCGTTGGCATGTTCGACCAGCATGAAGGACGCCATCGTCTCGAACATGGCGACCTCGACCTCTTGGCCCTCCCCGGTGCGTTCGCGATGAAACAGCGCCATCGTCGTCGCATAGAGGGCGGTCAGACCGGCTACCTTGTCGGCCATGATGGTGCCGACGAAATCGGCCTCACCGGTCAATTGTTGTTGCACGGCGGGCAATCCGGCCTCGGCCTGGATGGTGTCGTCGTAGGCGGGGCGGTCCCGATCGGGTCCACGGCGGCCGTAGCCGTAGCAGTTGGTGTAGACGATCGCGGGATTGATGGCGGCGACGTCGTCGTACCCGAAGCCGAGCTTGGCGACCGCCTTGGCGCGCATCGAGTGGATGAACACGTCGGCCCGTTCGATGAGCGCGCGCATCGCGGCCTTTCCGCGTTCGGTCTGCAGGTCGAGCACCACGCTGCGCTTGCCGCGGTTGACGTTGACGAACACCCCGCTCATCCCCGATTCGGGACCGACGGAGATGAAGCGGGTGTTATCACCTTGCGGGGGTTCGACTTTGATGACATCGGCACCCATGTCGGCCATGATCTGCGTGCAGTACGGACCCATCACCATCGCCGTGAGGTCGACGACACGCACGCCGGCAAGCGGCCCGCTAGGCATGGACACCGCCCTTCTGCGCCATTGCGAAGCTGTACTTGATGTGGTCGCCGTGACCGTCGGGAACCACGGGGAACACGACGGGTGCGGACGTGTCGCGGATCTCCGCTATCTGCGCGCCGACCTCGTCGATCGACCAAGACGGGCGGTAGACCCCCGGCGTCTCCGCGACCACGGCCCTTGCGATCCGGCCGGCCAGCGCGATCAGCACTTCGCCGGTGATCGAACAGGACTCGTGCGCCAGCCATCCCACCGCCGGGGCCACCAGCTCCGGCCCCATCGGCGGGTATGCCGACGTGTCGATGCCCTCGGCCATCCGGGTCACGGCGGCGGGGACGATCGCATTGCTCTTGACACCGTGCGCGGCGCCTTCCATCGCCGCGACGTTGGACAGCCCGATCACACCGGCCTTGGCCACCGCGTAGTTGGCGACCTCGTGGTTGCCGTACAGACCGCCGATGGACGACGTCAGCACGATGCGGCCGTAGCCGGCATCGCACATCGACGGAAACGCCGGACGCACAACGTGGAACGCACCGCGGAGGTGGACGTCGAGCACGGCCTCGAAATCGTCGTATGTCATCTCGGACAGCGGCGCGCGGCGGACGATGCCCGCGTTGTGGACGAGGATGTCGATGCGCCCGTAGCGCTCGAGGGCGGCGTCGATGATCGCCTTGCCTCCGGCGGGGGTGGCCACCGAGTCGGTGTTCGCCACGGCCTCCCCGCCCGCGGCTGCGATCTCGCGCACCACTTCCTCGGCGGGGCCGGGTGTTTCGGACGGCGGGTGCACCGGATCGTAATCGTCGCCGGCGAGGCTTCCGCCCGGATCGTTGACGACGACCTTGGCGCCGTGTTCCGCGAGGAGCACGGCGTACGAGCGGCCCAGTCCCCTGCCGCCGCCGGTGACGACGGCCACCCGGCCGTCGAAACGCGACTCACTCATCCGTCGAGTGCACGCTTCTGGTACGGGAATCGCGAGAAAGTGTGCAAGGACCGTGCACTCGGCGCGAGGAGGGCGTCACGACCGCAGCTCCAGCCCGTCGAGGTCGCCCTTGTCGCGCCACTCCTTGAGCAGGTCGCCGAACGCGTAGAAGCCCGGACCGTAGGGCTCGCCGAGGTGTGAGCGGATGCCCTCGCCGCCTCCGCCGCCTTCGTTGTTGTAGTAGCCCGGCGTGCAGGACGCGTCGAAAGCCGAGTTGTCGACGGCGGATTCGCGGATGGTTCTGCACCAGTCCTCCTGTGCCTCGGCCGTCGGCTCGACGACCGTCGCGCCCCGCTTCAACGCCTCGGCGACGATGTAGGCGATGTGCTCACCCTGCAGTTCGTAGTTGGCGGCGATGTTGGCCGAGATGCCGACCTGGGTGAAGCCGGTGAAGAACTGGTTGGGGAAGCCGCGGCTCGTCATGCCGTGCAGCGTCTTGTAGCCGTCGTTCCAGTAGTCGTAGAGCGACAGGCCGTCGCGGCCGTCGATCGCGTCGATCGAGTAGCGCCTGCTGATCTCCGTGGTGATCTCGAAGCCGCTGGCGTAGATGATGCAGTCGACCTCGTACTCCTGACCGTTGGCGATCAGGCCCTTCTCGGTGATCCGTTCCACGCCTTTGGAATCGGAGACGTCGACCAGCGTGACGTTCGGCCGATTGAAGGTGGGCAGGTAATCGTCGTTGGACAGCGGGCGCTTGCAGAGGAACCGGTAGTACGGCTTGAGCGCTTCCGCGGTGTCCTGGTCCTCCACGAGTTCGGCGATCCGGCGGCGCAGCCGCTCCATGATCTTGTAGTCCTCTTCCTCGCGGATCGCCATGAACTGCTCGGGCGTCAATGAGGCCGGATCCTCGAGCGACAGCACCCGCGCCGCGGTGTTGCGGCCGAGCTCGGTCCAGAAGTCGCACACCAGGTCCGGCTGCCCCAACGCCATGCCCTCGAACGTCCACGCGTGGAAGTTGCGCTGCCGCTCCTTCTGCCAGCCCGGCTGCAGCGTCTTGACCCACTCCGGGTCGGTGGGCGCGTTGTTTCGTACATCGACGGTCGAGGGGGTGCGTTGGAACACGTAGAGGTGCTTGGCGTCTCGGGCCAGGAACGGCACCACCTGGATGCTGGTCGCGCCGGTACCGATGATCGCGACGCGCTTGTCGGCGAGCTTGTCCATGCCGCCGGTGTAGTCCCCGCCGGTGTACTCGTAGTCCCACCGCGACGAGTGGAAGCTGTGCCCCTTGAAGTCCTTCATGCCCGGGATGCCCGGCAGTTTGGGCCGGTGGAACGGTCCGGAGGCCAGCACCACGAACCGTGCGCGGATGTCGTCGCCGCGGTTGGTGGCGATGCGCCAGCGTTTGATGTCCTCGTCCCAGTGCATTTCGCGGACCTGGGTCGAGAAGATCGCCGAGTCGTAGAGCCCGAAGTGCTTGCCGATGCGCCTGCAGTGCTCGTAGATCTCTGGACCGTCGGCGAACTTCTTGCTCGGAATGTAGTCGAGCTCCTCCAGAAGCGGGATGTAGCAGTACGACTCGTTGTCGCATTGGATGCCCGGGTACCGGTTCCAGTACCAGACGCCGCCGAAGTCGCCGCCCAGTTCGATGATCCGGACATCCTCGACGCCGGCCTTCTTCAGGTGCGCCGCCGACAGCAGACCGCCGAACCCGCCGCCGAGCACCGCGACGTCGATGTCCTCGACGATCGGATCACGCGGTGCGACGGGGGTGTACGGGTCCACCTCGTAGTAGCCGGCGAAGTCGTCGGACAACTCGACGTACTGCTTGGAGCCCTCGGGCCGAAGCCTTTTCGCCCGCTCCTGGGCATACTTCTCCCGCAGCGCGTCGATGTCGATGTCGTCGGGCGTCTGCGTGGGCCCGCAGGTGTCGAACATTGTCATTTCTCAGAGCTCTTTCGGTTCGCCGGTGCCCATGTACTTGGACAGTTGATAGTGAAGGTTTACGGTGCTGCGTTCGCGATATGGGTTGGGCCTGGTGCCGGGGAAGCCGAGCGACTTCATGCCCTGCTGCACCGCGGCCATGTTCGAGAAGTCCTGGGGCAGCACCGAAAGCCAGTTCGGGCTGTCCTTGGGCGTGTACTCCCATTCCGTCTGCGGCTCTTGCCCCTTAGGGAACAGCTCCAGCGTGGCCACTTCGAAGATGCACTTGTTCGGGTCGTAGCTCGGATGCGGGCGTGCGCCGTAGCACAGCGCGGTCGTCAACCCCTGTCCGATCTGGAAGTTCGGGAAGATCTGCCAGGCCGTGCCCGCCTGCCCGAGGATGTCGGGCGGGATGGTCGGCCAGACGACGCCGCGGGCTTCGTCGTCACGCCGCGCCGACGCCAGCCAGTGCTCGAGCACCTTGTCCGGAGGGGTGCCCTCGGGCAGTTCGTCGACCAGTCGCTTGGCCGCGTTCACCAGCGTCTCGGTGGTGGTTGCGTTGGTCTGCTCCCAGGTGTACATCTGCATCTCCGCGGTGGAGACGCGGGGGTCGTCACCGGTGCCCAGCCGGATCTTGGACTTGGTCGCCTCCATGTCCTTCGGCGCGTCGTACCCGATGTTGCTGTGCCTGCCCTGCGCCTTGGCCCAGCCCTTGAACTCGCCGAACTTGTTGAACTCCGGGTGGGTGGTGAACACGTGGTAGGTCTCGTTGAAGGCCTCCAGCGCGACCTTCCAGTTGCAGTCGAAGTACAGCCATTTGCGCCACTTGTAGCGCATGTTCTCCAACCCGAACGGGTCGAGGATCTTGGCGGCCGGGAACAGGTAGTCGGCCAGGGGCTCGCAGTCGGGATCCATGTTGATGAAAAGCCAACCGCCCCAGGTGTCGACCTGCACGGGCACGAGGTGGGTGTTCTGCGGGGTGAGCGCGCCGTTCCAGTCGTCCTGCTCGCGGATGTGGGTGCAGGCGCCGTCGAGACCGTATGTCCAGCCGTGGAATCCGCAGACGAACGACTTGCGGGCGCGACCACACGCGTTCTTCGCACCGTCGGCGGTGTCGACGAGGCGGCGGCCGCGGTGCATGCACACGTTGTGATGGGCAGCAAAAGAGGAGGATGAGTTTCCTTCAGCCGTACGCACCACGATGATCGAGTCGTCGAGGATGTCGTAGGTCAGGTAGTTTCCGACCTCCGGAAGCTCCTCGACGCGACCGACCTGCTGCCACACCTTCCGCCAGAGCTTGTCCCGCTCGGCACGCGCGTACTCCTCCGAGACGTAGGCCTCCACGGGGATCGTCATCGGCATCGAAAGCTCTTCAGCGAGTTCTTCTGGCGCTTCCACTCTGGGCTGCGTATCGGTCATCTCAACTCCTTAGAACCGACTGATCTCTGCGCGGAAGGTTTCGTCTTTCAGAAACAGCGACGTGTTGTCGGCACCGACGTGCGTCCACTTCAGGTTGAGCCCGCCGTCGACGAGCAGTGTCTGCCCGGTGATGTAGCTCGACAGGTCGGACAACAGGAAGAGGATCGCCCCTGCCTGCTCTTCGGGGCGGCCGCGCCTGCCCATCGCGATCGCCCGCCGGTCCCGGTCGGGGTCCACGTCGACGTAGGTGCGCGATGCGGCGGTCTCGGTCACCCCGGGCGCCACCGCATTGACGCGGATGTTGTCGTGCGCCAATTCGACGGCCATCGTGCGCGTCATCGCGACCACCGCCGCCTTCGCGGTCCCGTACGCGATGTGGAACGGCGCGGTGTTCATGCCGCTGATCGACGACACGGAGACGATGGACCCGGGCTTGCCGCCGGCCCGGATCTCGGCCGCAACGGCCTGGCTCATGAAGAACGCGGTCTCGAGGTTCGCGGTGAACAGCGCCCGCCAGTCGTCGCGCGTCACTCGGGTCGACGGCATCCACGTCGACGGCGCCGCTCCGCCCGCGATGTTCACCAGCCCGTAGAGATCACCATCGGTGCGGCGGACCTGGTCCATCACGGCGGCGATGCCGTCGTCGGTGGAGGCGTCGGCCGAGACCGGTACGACCGGCAGGCCTCGGTCGGCCAGCGGACCGACGTGTTCGTCGAGGTTCTCCTTCGACCGGCTGACGGCCACCACCGTGGCGCCTGCCTCGGCCGCCATCCGGGTGATCGTGGTGCCGATTCCGCCGCCGCCCGCACCCGATACCACGACGACGCGGCCATCCATCCTCAGAAGGTCGCCCATCGCTATTTGTCCGGACAACGAATAGTGCTCTCCATGTTGCAGAACACTATTCCCCAGCGCGAATCGACGCGTCAAGGGCCGAAAACCTTCTTTCGCAGCCTATTGTCTGGACTAAGCAGCCTTGCTAACGTGCCAGGTCATGACGCGATCGGCGACGGGGTCCTTGCAGCAGTCTCGCTATCCGGGTGGCAATCCGACCGGCGCCGAGGGGTGGCGCGTCGAGCGGATCACCGCCCCGAGCCGGCTGTTCGGCGCGAACGGTCTGCGCACCGGCCCCGACGGCCGCGTCTATGTGGCCCAGGTGACGGGCAGCCAGATCAGCGCCCTCGACCTCGGCTCGGGGACCCTCGAGACGGTCAGCGCCAAAGGGGCTGACATCGTCGCACCCGACGACGTCGCCTTCGACGGCGACGGCAACCTGTTCGCGACCGAGGTGATGGACGGCCGGGTCAGCGTGCGCGAGGCCTCAGGGCGCACACGCGTGCTGCGCGACGACCTTCCGTGTGCGAACGGCATCACCGTGCATCAGGATCGCCTCTTCATCAACGAGTGCCGCGACGGCGGACGGCTGATGGAACTCGACCGCGCCACCGGCGAGCAGCGAATCCTGCTGGAGAACCTGCCATCACCGAACGCCATGGAGGTCGGTCCGGACGGTTTCCTCTACTACCCGTTGATGACGGCCAACGAGATCTGGCGCATCGATCCCGCGGGCGGTGAGCCGCAACGGGTGGCCGCGGACCTCGGTGTCCCCGACGCGGTGAAGTTCGATTCGCAGGGCAATCTGGTCTCGACACAGGTGGCCAGCGGTCAGGTGCTGCGCATCGATCCGCGAAGCGGCGAGAAAACCCTTCTGGCGCAGCTGAACCCGGGTCTGGACAACCTGACCTTCGTCGGGGAACGGCTGTTCGTCTCGAACTTCACCGGTGAGATCACCGAGATCGTCGGCGTCGGCAAGACCCGCACGCTGCTCGGTGGCGGGTTGAACTGGCCGCTGGACCTGGCGGTGGGCGAGGACGGTCGCCTCTACGTCGCCGACGGCACCTACTTCTACACCGTCGGCGACGACGGATCGCTGGAGACGGTCGGCATGCTGTTCTCCCCCGGCTATCCCGGCTTCCTCCGGGGGCTGGCCCCCGTCGCGGGCGGTGCCTTCGTGGTCGCCACATCGGGTGGTCAGATCGCGCGCTACCGGCCCGCCGACGGCGAGACCGACTATCTGGCAGACGGTTTCGACCAGCTCTACGGTGTCGCGGTCGGACCGAACGAGCGGATCGTGTTCACCGAACTCGGCACCGGACGGGTGCACACGCTGGGCCCGGGCGGCACCGAGGTAGTGGCGTCGGACCTGCGCGACCCGGTCGGCGTGGTCTTCGACGGCGAAGGTCGCCCGTTGGTCGCCGAATCCTGCGCGGGACGGGTGGTCGCGGTCGGCGGCGGGACCGAAACGGTGGTCGACGGATTGCAGCGACCGCAGGGCATCGCGATCGCCGACGACGTGCTCTACATCGTCGACGCGGGCGCGAAAGAAGTGATCGCAATGGACCTGGCGACCAAGGCGCGCACCACGATCGCTTCCGATCTGCCGGTGGGTCCCCCGCCGGGTGTGGAACCCAAGCCGCTCAAGGGCATGCCGCCGTTCTCCGGACCGCAGGGGCCGTTCGCGGGGATCACCGTCGGCCGCGACGGCACGCTGTACGTTTCGGCGGACGGCGAGGGCAGCGTGTTGGCGCTGCGACGCACATGACCGTCAGCCCCACCGACCATCGCTACCTGCAGGTGGCGCGGACGCTGCGCAAGGAGATCGTCGACGGGATCTACCCCGTCGGCTCGCAGTTGCCCACCGAACAGCAATTGTGTGAACGCTTCGCGGTCAGCCGCTACACCGTCCGCGAGGCGCTGCGCCGGCTGCGGGAGGACAACCTGATCGCGTCGCGGCCGCGCGCCGGTACCCTGGTGGTCCCCCGGCCGGCATCGAATTCCTATGCCCAGGACGTGGTCTCGATCGACGACCTGCTGGCGTTCGCCGCGGGGGCACAGCTGACGATCGAGTCCAACGCGATGGTCACCGTCGACGACGATCTGGCGGACCGCACCGGGTTGCAGGCCGGTTCGGAGTGGCTCGCGGTCCGCGGTTGCCGGCAGGCCGAGGGCAGTGACACGCCCGTCTGCACCACGGAGTACTACATCAATCGCGCGTTCGCGGCGGTCGGCCGTCTGCTGCAACGGCATTCGGGGCCGATCTTCCCGCTGATCGAGGACCTGTTCGGCGTCAGCGTCGTCGAGGTGCATCAGGAGATGGCCGCCATCACCGTGACGCCGGAACTCGCGAAGGCGCTCAAGGTCGAGGTGGGCAGCGCCGCCCTGGAGATGCGCCGTTCCTACACGACCTCCGACGGCGAGGTCGCACAGGTGACCGTCAACACCCATCCGTCGTCGCGGTACCGGCACTCGATGACCATGCGCCGGATCAAGGGTTAGGCACGGACCGTGCGGGTCGACGAGAAGCGCAGCGCGGACGCCTACCGGCGTGGGCTGTGGGTGCACGACACGCTCGCCGACGCGCTGCGTGATGCGGCAACCTCGAATCCCGACCGGATCGTGCTGGTGGACGGCGACATCCGGGTCACCTCTCGCCAGCTTCACGTCCAGGCTGTCGCGCTGGCGCACGCGTTGATGTCACGCATGCCCGCCGGCAGCGTGGTGTCGTTCATGTTGCCGAACTGGCACGAGGCCGCGGTCGTCTATCACGCGGCGACGTTGGCCGGCATGGTCGTCAACCCGATCCTGCCCTCGCTGCGAGATCGTGAGCTGTCGTTCATTCTGGGCGACGCCGACGTCCGGGCGATCTTCGTGCCGTCCACCTTCAACAAGCACGACTACGTCGGGATGCTCGACCGGGTGACCGGGGCGATGGCCGCCCCGCCCGAGGTCGTCGTCGTGCGGGGAAACGCGGGTCAGCACACGCCGTACGAATCGCTGTTCGACGGTGACGGCACGAGCGTGCTGCCGGTGCTGAACGCCGACACGGTGCGGATGATCCTCTACACCTCGGGCACGACCGGCAGGCCGAAAGGCGTCCTGCACACGCACAATTCGATTCACGCCCTGATCCGCCAGATCGGGGAGCACTGGCACGTCTCGCCCGGTGACACGTTCCTGGTGCCATCCCCGATCGCCCACATCGGCGGGTCCATCTACGCGTTCGAGTGTCCGCTGTTGTTGGGCAGCACGGCTGTGCTGATGCAGCGCTGGGATCCGGATGCGGCCGTGGCGTTGATGCTCGACGAGCGAGTCACGCACATGGCGGGGGCCACGCCGTTCCTCGTAGGGCTGCTCGCCGCCGCCGAGCGGGCGGCGACGCGGCTATCCGCGTTGAAGGTGTTCATCTGCGGCGGCGCGTCGGTGCCCCCGTCGCTGATCCGCAGTGCCGCAGCATATTTCGAGAAGGCGACGGTATCACGCGTCTACGGGTCGACCGAGGTTCCGGTGACCACGGTCGGTTCACTGGACGATGTCGACCACGCGGCCGTCACCGACGGCAGGCCGGGGATCGCCGACGTCAAACTGGTCGACGGCGAAATCCGCGCGCGCGGCCCGCAGATGCTCGTGGGCTACCTGCATCCCGAGGACGAAACATCCTCCTTCGACGACGAAGGTTACTTCCGCACAGGCGACCTCGGCAGCTGGGTCGATGACGACTTCCTGGTCGTCACCGGCCGCGCGAAGGACATCATCATCCGCAACGGCGAGAACATCTCCCCCAAGGAGATCGAGGACATCCTCATCGCACATCCGGGCATCGCCGAGATCGCGGTCGTCGGCGTACCGGACGAGCGCACCGGGGAGCGGGCCTGCGCCGTCGTCGTCGCCACCGATCAGCCGCCGCCCGACGTCGCGGGCATGCGGGCCTTGCTCGAGGAGCACGGTGTGGCGCGGTTCAAATCGCCCGAGCAGGTAGAGGTTTGGGAGGCATTGCCGAAGAACGACGCCGGGAAAGTGTTGAAGCATCGTATACGAGCGGCGCTGGGATGACTGCGGACGCGAGGAGCAAAATGGTTCAGGTAGCGATCGTGACCGGGGCGAGCAGCGGCATCGGCTTCGGCTGTGCGACCAAACTGGCCGAGGCCGGCATGGCGGTGGTGGGCACCGGCCGCGACGAGGCCAGGCTCGCCGAGTTGGAGCAGGCGATCGGCGATACCGAACGTGTCGCGACCGTCGCCGTCGACCTCACCGCCGACGACGCACCGCAGCGCATCGTGCAGGCGGCGCTGGACCGGTGGGGGCGGATCGACTTCCTGGTCAACAACGCCGGCGTGGGCAGCCCGAAACCGTTGCACGAGACCGACGACGAAAGCCTCGACTACTTCCTCGGGCTGATGCTGCGGGCGCCGTTCCGCCTGGCCCGCGATGTGATCGCGCACATGCAACCGGGCTCCGGAATCGTCAACGTGACGTCGACGTTCGCGGTCGTCGGTGGCCTGCGCGGTGGTGCGTACTCCGCGGCCAAGGGCGGGTTGACCTCGCTGACGCAGCACATTGCGTGTCAGTACGGCCCGCAGGGAATCCGGTGCAACGCAGTCGCTCCCGGTGTCACGCTGACGCCGATGGTGGCGACGCGCCTTGAAGACGAGCGGTTCCGCAAGATCAACACCGAGATGACCCCGTACCCGCGACTCGGCGAGGTGAACGACATCGCCAGCACCGTCGCGTTCCTGTGTTCGGAGGGCGCGGGTTTCATCAACGGGCAGACGATCGTCGTCGACGGCGGGTGGAGTTCGACGAAGTACCTGTCGGACTTCGCGCTCAACTCCGAATGGGTGGCCCGGCAGTGAACCTGTTCGCCCTGCTCGATCAGGCCGCGAGCCGCTTCGGCGACCGCGGTGCGGTGTATCACGGTGAGCGGCAACACCAGACGTGGGCGCAGCTGCGGGAGCGGTCCCTGCAGTTGGCCGCGTCGCTGGGTGAACGCGGCGCGCGGATCGCTGTCGCGAGCGAGAACAGCCCGCAGATCATCGAGCTGATGTTCGGGGTGTGGGCGGCCGAATGCGTGTATGTGCCCATCAACTACAAGCTGCATCCGCGGGAGATGGTGCAGATCCTCGAGGACTCCGGCGCCACGCAGGTGTTCGCCTCGCCGAAGATCGCGTCGGCGCTCGGACCGGAAACCGGGGTGCCGATCGCGGTCATCGGGACCGATGACTACGAAAACTGGTTCAGCGCAGAGCCTTTGACGCCGCCGACCACCGATCCCGAAACGTTGGCGTGGCTGTTCTACACCAGTGGCACGACGGGCAAGTCGAAGGGCGCGATGCTGTCGCACCGCAACCTGATGGCGATGACGGTGTCCCACCTGGCCGACTTCGACGCGCCCGACGAGAACTGCACGTTGGTGCACGGCGCTCCGATGTCGCACGGTTCGGGGCTCTACATTCCGCCGTATGTGTTGCGCGCGGCGCGGCAGGTGATACCCGAGTCGGGGGCGTTCGAGCCCGACGAGTTCCTCGACCTGTGCGAGCGCCATCCCGGCTGCAGCGCGTTCCTGGCGCCGACGATGGTGCAGCGGCTGGTGCAGACCGGCCGGTCGTGCCCGCACAACCTGCGCACCATCGTCTACGGCGGCGGACCGATGTACGTCGAGAGCCTGAAGAAGGCGATGGCCGCGTTCGGGCCGGTCTTCGTGCAGCTGTACGGACAGGGCGAGGCGCCGATGACGATTACGGGGTTGCGCCGCGCCGACCACGTCGACGCCGACGATGCGGTGCTCGGATCGGTGGGGTACGCGCGGTCGGGGGTCGACGTGGCGGTGCTGCGGGCCGACGGGACGCCCGCGGAGGTCGGCGAGATCGGCGAGATCGTCTGCCGCGGCGACGTCGTCATGTCGGGCTACTGGCAGAACCCCGAGGCGACCGCGTCGACGCTGCAGGACGGCTGGTTGCACACCGGCGACATGGGCTCCTTCGACGACCGCGGCTACCTCACGCTGCGCGACCGGTCCAAGGACGTGGTGATCAGCGGCGGCAGCAACATCTATCCCCGCGAGGTCGAGGAGGTACTGCTCGAACATCCGGGCGTGGTCGAGGCCGGCGTCGTCGGCGCTCCCGACGAGGAGTGGGGCGAGGTGGTGGTGGCCTTCATCGTCGGGTCGGTGTCGCCGGAGGAGTTGGACGCCCACCTTCTCGAGCGCATCGCCCGGTTCAAACGGCCGAAACGCTACGAGTTCATCGACGAGCTGCCGAAGAACAGCTACGGCAAGGTGCTCAAACGGGAGCTGCGCGACCGCGTGCGCTGACCTGTGTGCACCATCACAGCCGGTGGTCGGTTTCGGGCCGAACCCGCACGGGTATCAAGCGGGCTGCTCGACCGATAGGGAACACGATGACCGACCACACGCTGACCACCGACGGTTCGCCGGCCTCCGACTGGCTTGCCACCTCGGCGTTGCTTTTGCATGTGGTCGCGTTGTTGGCCTCGACGGCCTGCCTCGCCGCCTTCCTCGTCGGTCACACGACGGTCGCCATCGCTGCCGGTGTGCTCGCGGTGCTGCACCTGGTCGGTGCGCGGGCCACGCTCGTCGTCGACGGCAGCCTCGAGCGGCGTCGCCTCGGCCGATCGGCCCGGCCTCTCGGCGAGTACGCCCTCGCCGGCGGCACTGTCTGACGCGCCGCGCCTTCCTCGGCGAGAGATCTCGCGAGGGGTCAGGCGGGCGCGAAGACCGACTTGAACCGGTTCAGTGATTCCTGGATGTCGCCCTTGAGCGCTCCGGCGACCACCATCCCGATGGGGCCGAACAGCGCGGGACCGCCGAGATGGACGTCGAACGTCACCGTCGATCCGGCGGGATCCTTCGCGGCGGGCTTCACCTTGCCGATCAATTTGACCTTGACGCCGCCCTTACCGTCGCCGTTGAGCGTCATCGCCTCCGGCGGACGGTAGTGCACGATGGTCCACTTGATCCGGTTGGGCATGCCCTTTACCTCGACGATCGACTCCAGCGTCGTGCCCTTCTCGAGCGTCTCGGGCAGCTTACTGCGCCACACCCGGTGGATGCTCAGCCACTCCTTGTAGCGGGAGAGGTCGGACGCGCACGACCACGCCTGCTCCGGCGGCAGGGGTACGTCGACGGAGACGGAGAGTTTGGCCATGTCCTACGGCTGCTGGGGCGGCTGCTGCTGGGGTGGCTGCTGCGGCGCCTGGGTCGGCGGCGGGGCACCCTGCGCGGACGGGTTGTCCTTGTTCACGTAGTTGCGCGCAGCGTCCTGGGCCTTGTCGACGTGCTGGGCGTATTTGCCCTGCGTCTTCCTGTCGACCATGTCACCGGCCTTGTCGATCGCGGTGTCCACCTTGTCGGCGTTCTTGGCCAGCAGATTCTTCACCTTGTCGAGAAATGCCATGTGGCCAACCCTACTCGGATCGCCACAGCCGTCGGCGCTCTCCCGGAACCGCTCCCTGCGCCCACCAGATCACTTCGATGGCACCGGCCGCGATCAAGCCGATGGCCAGGCCGACCGACGTCGTCTTGGCGTTGGAGATGTCGAGCATGAACAGTTCCTGCGCCAGCGGCAGCGAAAAGATCGCCACGTAGGCCAGGCCGGAGACGACGACCAGCGCCACCCGCCACCACTGGTAGGGCCGCGCCACCACGGCGAGCACCCAGATCGCCCCAGTCAGCAGGGTGATCAGCGCCGCGGTGGACGCCTGGGTCTGCTCGACCGGCGTGGCCTCGCGCCCCTGATATGCGGCGAGGTACGAGATGAACGTCGCGACGCCGATGACCAGACCCGACGGCAGGGCCGCCGTCATCACGCGGCGCACGAATCCGGGATGCGCGCGTTCCTTGTTGGGCGCGAGCGACAGGATGAACGCCGGGATGCCGATGGTGAACCACGCCGCGATCGTCACGTGGATGGGCTGGAACGGGAACAGCAGCGGGTCGGTGCCGAAGATCTTCGACGCCAGCCCGGCCAGGCCGACGAAGGTCGCCAGCAGCACCGAGTACACGGTCTTGGTCAGGAACAGGTTCGAGACGCGTTCGATGTTGCCGATCACCCGGCGGCCCTCGCCGACGACGTACGGCAGCGTCGCGAACTTGTTGTCCAGCAACACGATCTGCGCCACCGCGCGCGAGGCCGAGCTGCCCGAGCCCATCGCGACGCCGATGTCGGCGTCCTTGAGCGCGAGCACGTCGTTGACGCCGTCGCCGGTCATCGCGACCGTGTGCCCGCGGGACTGCAGGGCATGCACCATCGCGCGTTTCTGGTCGGGCCGGACCCGGCCGAACGTCGTGTGCGTCTCGAGCGCGTCGGCCAGCGGGTCGCCGGCTTCCGGCAGGTTCCTGGCGTCCATGCACTCGCCGTGCAGGCCCAGGGACCCCGCGACGGCGCCGACGGACACGGCGTTGTCGCCGGAGATGACCTTGATCGAGACCTTCTGCGAGGCAAAGTAATCGAGGGTGTCGCGGGCGTCGGGCCGCACCCGTTGTTCGAGGACCACCAGCGCGGCGGGCGTCACGCAGCCGGGGGCGTCGGGGTGGTCGACGGGCAGGTCGCTGGACCCGAGCAGCAGCACCCGCAGCCCGGACGATCCGATCCGCTCGGCCTCTTCGGCGACCGGCGAGCCCGGTTCGCAGAGCACGTCGGGTGCGCCGATCACCCAGTTGCCGTGCTCACCGTAGGAGGCGCCGCTCCACTTGGTGGCGGACTTGAACGGCGCGACGGCCGTCGCGGTCCACCCGGGAGGCATCTTGTACGCCTCGGCGATGGCCTGCATGCTCGCGTTCGGCCGGGCGTCGTCGGCGGCGAGCTGCGCCAGGATATTGCCGACGTCGACCTCGTCGAGCTGCTCGAGATCCGAGACCCGCATACCGTTTTCGGTCAGGGTGCCGGTCTTGTCGGCGCAGACGACGTCGACGCGGGCAAGGCCTTCGATCGCGGGCAGTTCGTTGACCAGGCACTGCCTGCGGCCCAACCGGATCACTCCGACCGCGAACGCGATCGATGTCATCAGGACCAGGCCCTCGGGCACCATCGGCACCAGCGCGCCGACCATCGCCAGTACCGATCGCCGCCAACCGGATTCGGTGGTGAACAGCTGGGTGTAGATGGTCAGCAGCCCGGCGGGGACCAACAGGTACGTGATGAACTGCAGGATCTTGTTGATGCCGCTGCGCAGTTCGGAGTTCACCAGGGTGAACTTGCTGGCCTCCTCGGCGAGCTTGGCCGCGTAGGCTTCCCGGCCGACCTTGGTGGCGCGGTAGGCACCCGAACCGGCGACGACGAAGCTGCCCGACATCACGTGATCGCCAACGTCTTTCGCGATCGGATCGGCTTCCCCGGTCAGCAGTGACTCGTCGACCTCGAGGTTGGCGTCCTCGACCACCTCGCCGTCGACCACGATCTGGTCGCCGGGCCCGAGTTCGATGATGTCGTCGAGGACGATCTCGCTCGGGCTCAACTGCTGGACGGCGGATCCGGCGCCGGTCTGCCTGCGCACCAACGGTTTCGTCTGCCCGACGATCGCCAGCTTGTCGAGCGTCCGCTTGGCGCGCAGCTCCTGGATGATGCCGATGCCGCTGTTGGCGATGATCAGCAACCCGAACGCGCCGTTGATGACCGAGCCGGTGGACAACACGATGATCAGCAGGACGCCGAGGATCGCGTTGATGCGGGTGAACACGTTGGCCCGCACGATGTCGGAGACGCTGCGCGCCGCCCGCGTCGGGACGTCGTTGGTCTTGCCTTCGGCGATGCGTTGCGCGACCTCGGCTTCGGTGAGTCCGGCGGTCTGTAGTTCGGGTGCGGCGGTCACTTGACGAACGTCCCCTTCTTGAACGTGTCGTAATACTCGAGGGTGAGGTTGTTGCCGTCGAACACTGCGGTGGAAATCGTTCCCGGCGGGGCGTTCTCGGTGACGAAGGAGAACGTGAACGTGTTGCCGTCCCAGTGCTCGAGCGGCACATCGAACTTCGGGCCGAGAGCCAACCGCAGCTTGCCGTCGCGTTCGGTGATCGTGGCGGGCCCCCAGTAGTCGTTGTTGTAGGTGCCGACGTAGGACGCCAGTGGTGCCGCGGGCGCGGGGTTGGCGGGCGGCTGCTTGCCCACCAGCGACCCGACGGGCTTCTCCATCTTCTGGAACGCAGCGTTGTACAGGCCGTACCAGTCCTCGCGTACCTCGCCGAACTGCACCAGGTCGGCGAATTGCGCGGTCAGTGATTCGGGCACCCCCGACGGAGTGGCGTTGGTGAGCGCGACGATCGCGACGTCTGCGGAGGGCAGGATCAGGAAGTTCGTCCCGGTGCCGAGTTCGAACGCGCCGGAGTGGCTCAGTTCCATGCGCGCCGCCGAGGTCGAGCTGACGTTGAAGCCGAAGCCGTAGAAGCCCGACCGCACGGCGGGTTCGGTGGCCGGGCTCGACACGATCTGCGGCGTGACCGCCGGCAGGAGGGCCTCGGCGGCGACGATCTGCTTGCCCTCATGGCCGCCGTTGCCGAGCACCATGGCCAGCCAGCGGGTCATGTCGTTGACCGACGAACTCGCCCCGCCCGCCGGGGCTTCCGGATCGGCGTCTCGGACGAAGGCGGGCTCGTAGCGCCCGTCCATGTGGATGTGGCCGATCGCGCGGTCGGTGCGGGCTTCGTAGTCGGCGAACCGGTAGCTGGTCTGGCGCATGCCGAGCGGGCGGAACACAACGTCGTCGGCGAGCACCTCCCAGGCCTTGCCCGCGCCGACTGCGACCGCCTCCGCGCCCGCGGTGTACCCGAAGTTGGTGTAGGCGTAGGAGATCCGGAACGGGTCCAGCGGAAGCTTTCGGAGCCGCTCGAGCACCTGCCTGCGGTCATAGCCGAGGTCCTCGAGCATGTCCCCCGCGTGGTCGGGCAGCCCGGACCGGTGCGACATCATGTCGCCGACGGTGACCATCGGGGTGACCGCCGGGTCGGACAGCGCGAACCACGGCAGCTTCGACACGATCGGGGTGTCCCAGCCGATGGTGCCCACGCCGACCTGGTGCGCAACCACCGTCGCCGCAAGGGATTTCGACACCGAGGCGAGCTGGAACACCGTGTCCGGGTTGACCCGGTTCGCCTCGTCGTCGGGCTTGGTGGCGTCCTTGACACCGAAGCCCTTGGCGTACACGGTCTTTCCCCCGTGCACGACGGCGACCGCCATGCCGGGGATGCCCGACTTGCGCATCAGGTCCTCGGCGATGCCGTCCAGCTTGGCCACCGCGTTGTCGACCGCGTTCTCCGGCAGCGGCATCGCGGGCACCAGCGGCGGCGGGACGTCGGACTGCGCGGTCGGCGAAGGTTGCGGGGCGGGTTCGGCGGCCTCGCCGCCGCAGCCCGCAACGAGGAGCAGTCCCACGACAGCCGCCCTGGCCAGTGCTTTCATGAGCGAAACGGTAACCCGGCGAGCGCACGGTTGCGGTGCGCAAACCGCGAGTCCACCTGCAAATAAGCGTGCGCTGGGCGGAGAAGCTAGAACCGCCACCAGTGGTCGAGCGGCGGGGCCGCGTCCAGCCGGATCCGCTGCCCCGGTTTGGGCACCGCGATCTGCACCTTTTCGGCGTCGGCGGCGCGCAGCAGCCGCTCGACCGGTTCGGCCCACGGATGCGGGGCGAGCCGGAAGGTGGCCCAGTGGATCGGCACCAGCAGGCCCTTGTCGGATTCGGCGACGTCGAGGTGCGCCTTCACCGCCTCTTCAGGGTTCATGTGGATGTCCGGCCAGGCGGGGTGGTAGGCGCCGACGGGCAGGAGCGTCAAGTCGAAGGGCCCGTGGTCCATGCCGATCTGGGCGAAGCTCTTCGTGTAGCCGGTGTCCCCACCGAAGAAGGCCTTGTGCCGCGGACCCATGATCACCCACGACGCCCACAGCGTGGTGTTGCGGGACAACAGCCGGCCGGAGAAGTGCCGCGCCGGCGTGCACACCAGGGTGAGCTCGCCGATCGTGTGGCTCTCGTGCCAGTCGAGCTCGACGATCCGGCTCTCCGGTATCCCCCATTTGCGCAGGTGGGCGCCGATGCCGAGCGGTACGACGAACGGCGCGCGCTGGGTGCGCGCCAGCCCGGTGATCGTGTCCATGTCGAGGTGGTCGTAGTGGTCGTGGCTGACGATGATCGCGTCGACGGCGGCCAGCGCCTCGAGCGGAGCGGGCACCTCGTGCATGCGCTCCGGGCCCACGGTCTGCGACGGCGAGCAGCGGCGGCTCCACACGGGATCCGCCAGCACGCGGTAGCCGTCGAGTTCGACCAGCGCCGAGGAATGGCCGAACCAGCACGCCGACACCTTCGTCGAGTCGGGTTCGGTCGGCGACGGCGTGACGACCGGGATCTCTCCTGCGGGCTTCCCGACGCCGCGCGACCCGATCAACTCGCGCACCAGAAGCCGCTGCTGTTCCTGGTCGATGCTCAACATCGAGGCCGGTTCGAGGTTGACGAACACCCCGTCGCGGTAGTTCGGGGAGCGCCGCGCGACGCGTTCGATCTCCGTCGGCGAAGCCCCCAGCGCCGCGGGAGCGCCCTTGAGCGCGCGCAGGAACCAGCCGCCGGCCAGCAGTGAGGCCGTGCCGAAGCCGATGCGCAGCGCCGCCCGGATCATCAGGCGCCCTTGAACCTCGGGGGGCGCTTCTCGATGCGCGCGACCTGCGCCTCGATGATGTCCTGGCTCGCCCACGCCCGGTCGAACAACTCCTTGTGCGCCGGCCACGGGTCCTCGTACGCGCCGTCGTCGTTGAGCACCCGCTTGGCGTGCTGCAGGGCAAGCGGCGCGTAGCCGGCGATCTCCTGCGCCCAGGCCTGCGCGTCTTCCAGCGTGCCGATGCGGTTGGCCATGCCGGTCTGCAGCGCGACGTCTGCGGTGAGCCGCTCGGCGGCCAGCAACATGCCCCGGGCCCGGCCCGCCCCGACCAGCGACGTCAGCCGCCGGATGCTCCAGTTGTCCAGCGCAATACCGTATTTCGCGACCGGGAACTGGAAGTACGCCTCGGGGGCGACGACGCGCAGGTCGCAGATCATCGACAGGATCACCCCGGCGCCGATGGCGGGGCCGTTGACGGCGCCGATCACCGGGACGGGTGCGGCGTCGATCGCCAGGTTGAGGGCGCGGGCCTTGTCGGGCAGTTCGTCGGCGACGCCCTGGCCGCCGGAGAGGTCGGCGCCGGAGCTGAAGACATGGCCCTGGCCGGTCAGCACTATCGCGCGGACGTCCTCGGCGGTGGCCTTCTCGATCGCTTCGCGGAGACCGTCGACGAGTTCGGCGTTGAGAGCGTTGCGGCGCTCGGCGCGCTGCATCTCCAGGGTCATCACGTGGCCGTCGCGGGTCACACCAATCATGTCGCCAGCCTATATAGGCTCGTCTGATGAGCCGGATCGGTGCCCTCGAGGTGCGCGATGCCGTGCTCGACCGCGGATCGTTTCGCAGTTGGGACGGGGCTCCGCGCGACGTCGACGCGAACGCCGACTACCGCCGGGCGTTGGCCGCCGCGGCGAAGAAGACGGGCCTGGACGAGTCGGTGGTGACCGGCGAGGGAACGGTGTTCGGTCGCCGAGTGGCGTTGGTGCTCTGCGAGTTCGACTTCCTGGCCGGATCGATCGGGGTGGCGGCGGCCGAACGGATCACCGCCGCGGTGCAGCGGGCGACGGCCGAGCGGCTGCCGCTGCTGGCGTCGCCGAGTTCGGGTGGCACGCGGATGCAGGAGGGCACGGTCGCGTTCCTGCAGATGGTCAAGATCGCCGCGGCCGTCGAGCTGCACAAGCGCGCGCATCTGCCCTATCTCGTGTACCTGCGGCACCCCACGACCGGCGGGGTGTTCGCGTCGTGGGGATCGCTGGGGCACGTGACCGGCGCGGAACCCGGCGCGCTGATCGGCTTCCTCGGCCCGCGGGTGTACGAGCACCTCTACGGCGAGTCGTTTCCCGAGGGCATCCAGACCGCCGAGAATCTGCACCGGCACGGTGTCATCGACGGTGTGGTGCCACTCGAGGCGCTGCGCGCGACGCTGAACCGAACTCTCACCGTCGTCGCCGACCCACCGGAGCCACCGCCTCCGCCGCCCGAGATGTGGCCGCTGCCCGACGTGCCGGCGTGGGAGTCGGTCGAGGCGTCGCGGCGCCCGGACCGGCCGGGCGTGGGTTACCTGCTGCGGCACGGGACGACCGACCGGGTGTTGCTGTCCGGGACGGGCCAGGGCGAGGCGGCGACGACGCTGCTGGCGTTGGCCCGGTTCGGCGGTCAGCCGGCGGTGGTGCTGGGGCAGCAGCGCGTAGTCGGGGGGATGGTCGGGCCCGCGGCGCTGCGCGAGGCGCGCCGGGGTATGGCGTTGGCCGAGGGTCTGCAACTGCCGCTGGTGCTCGTGATCGACACGGCCGGACCGGCTTTGACCGTCGAGGCCGAACAGGGCGGGTTGGCCGGTGAGATCGCGCGTTGCCTGGCCGAACTGGTCACCCTGGACACGCCGACGGTGTCGGTGCTGTTGGGACAGGGCAGCGGCGGACCGGCGCTGGCGATGGTGCCCGCCGACCGGGTTCTGGCCGCGCTGCACGGCTGGCTGGCCCCGCTTCCTCCGGAGGGGGCGAGCGCGATCGTGTTCCGGGATCTCGACCACGCCCCGGAATTGGCTGCGGCCCAGGGTGTCCGGTCGGCGGATCTTCTGCGTAACGGCATCGTCGACGTGGTGGTTCCCGAGAGCCCCGATGCCGCCGACGAGCCGACGCAGTTCACCCAGCGGTTGTCGGCGGTGATCGCCAACGAGCTGCATTCGTTGCGTACGGTGCCCGGCGACGAGCGACTGCAGGCACGCCTGGCGCGCTACCGTCAGATCGGCTTGTGATGCTCGGCCACCGTCCGGTGGCATGCTGGGTTGGATGGAAGCTCTGCTCCATTTCGCCGGAAATTTCTGGTGGCTGATCTTCCCGCTGGGTGGCGCGGTCGGCGGAACGGTGCGTGCCGTGGCGGCGGCCAACGAGCGTCGCGCTCAACGTCGCCTCGAGCGTTACCGCATCAAGCAGGAGACCAAGGTGGCGCTCGCGGAGGCGTCGCGGCGAGCGCACACGAACGAGGAGGCGAATCGGCGCGAGGTGGCCAAGGTGATGCAGCGCCACTCCGAGACCGACGCCCGCTGGCTCGACTACGAGGTCGATATCGCCAAATTGCTGGACTTTCCGTTGATGACCGACATGCGCGAGCCGTTGACCATCGCCTTCCACAAGGCCAGGAGCCGTGCGGATCTGCTGCGTCCGGACTCCGTCGACGACATTCTCGACGACCGTGACGCGCAGGTCGACTACCGCGACGCCGTGCACGAGTACGTCGTGGCATTCGACGTCGCCGAGGCCGATGCGATTCGCCGCCGCCGAAGCGACTTCTCCGCCGAAGACCAGGCGCGCATCGAGCGTGCCCAACACCTGCTCCGCCTGGCGTCCGACGAAGCCGCGACATCCGACGAGCGCAAGGCCGCTTATGCCCGCGCGCAGAAAGAACTCGACGGTCTCATCGCCTTACCGGCCACGACTCGCGCGAGCATCGAGCGCAAGATCGTCGGCGAGATCGAGGCGTGAGCCGAACTCAGCCGCCCAGTTCGGAGACCGCGGTATCGAGTTGCGCTGCCTGTTCCTCGATTTCGCGGTCGGACGGCGTCTCACCGATGCGCTGCACCAGGTCGTCGCGGGACACCACCTCGAGGGCGCCACGGTAGTCCTCCGACGCGAGCCGGCCCGCACCGATCACGTCGACGCGGCCTTCGACCACGACGAGCACCGCGTTCCTCTCCTCGGAGTGCAGCAGTGTGCGTACATCCTCGGTCGAGATCATGATGAATTCCGTCCTGTCTGTTGTTGCAGCCAGTCCGAGCGGTCCCTCTGGGGATTCTCCTGCGGCGCACGGCCGGCGTCCTCACTCATGCCCCTAGCTATGCCCGATGTCCGACCGGTCTATGCGACCGCCAGCGCGGTGAGCATCGCGATGCACGCGACGAGGTCCAGCGGCAACCGCAGGAGGCTGCGTCGCGTCCAGCGCACGGCGGCGGCCTCGTCGACCTCCGCCGGGTCGGTCTTCTCGAACGCCACCGCCTTCGGCACGAAGTCGACCAGCGACCACACCCGCATCACCGCGTGGCTGACCAGCGCCACCAACAGCGCGGTGCGCACGTCGGCGTGCGACCACCCAACGATCAGCGACACGATGAGCAGCACCTCGAACGCCGTGTGCGCCGGAATCCAGAACCGGCGCCGCGAGATTCCGCCGTTGTGCGCCTGGACGATGCCGGGCCGCCGCGGCCAGGCGGGGTCGACGACGACGGTTTCGTAGAGTCCGCCTCCCAGCAGGACGCAGGCCATCAGCGTGGTGGCGGCGATCAGGATGAGCGTCGGAGTCCACACACCGCCGATTATTACGGGGCATCGAGGTAGCGTTGCACCGTCGGTCCCACCGCCGCGACGATCTCCTCGTGCGACATCGCGACGATCGGCGGTAGCTGCAGCACGTACCGGCACAGCGCGAGCCCGAGCGTCTGCGTGGCGATCAGCGCCGCGCGGCGCTGCGGCGAGTTCGGGTTGATCTTCGCGACGACGGGCAGCAGCTGACGGGTGAAGATCTCCGTCATCCGTTGCGCCGCATCGCTGTTCGTCGCGCTGGACCGCAGCAGGACGATCAGCGCCTCGTCGCGTTCCCACCGGTTCATGAAGTGTGCGACCAGGCCCGCACCCACCTCGCCGGGATCGACACCGGACAGATCGGGGATCTGCAGGTCGAAGTCGGCGGCCGCGGCGAACAACTGGTTCTTGTTGCCGAAGTACCGCATCACCATCGACGGGTCGATGCCGGCGTCCGCGGCGATCGCCCGGATGGTGGCCCGTTCGAAGCCCGAGCGCGCGAACCGGTCACGGGCCGCCGCCAGGATCACCGCCTTGGTCTGTTCCGAGGATCTCCGCATGCCAACAATTGTAGGCCAACAAGTGTTGACATAGCGTCCGGCGAGGCGCATAGTTATGCCAACAAGCGTTGGCATAGGCAGCCGGCGGAAGGAGAAAGAGATGAACACTGACGTCCTCATCGTCGGAGCGGGTCCGACCGGATTGGCCGCGGCGGTCGCGCTGCGCTCGCGCGGCGCGAGCGTGACGGTCGTCGACCGCCAGGCCGCCGGGGCCAACACCTCGCGCGCCGCCGTGGTCAACGCCCGCACGCTCGAGGTGCTCGAGGGGTTCGACGTGGCCCGGCGACTGGTCAAGGAGGGGGTGGAGGCGCCGCGGTTCACGATCCGCGACCGCGGCCGCACGCTGATTCCCGTCGACTTCAGCGGCCTGCCCACCGAGTACCCGTACTCGTTGATGGTGTCGCAGGCGACCACCGAGCGCCTGCTGCTCGAGCGGTTGGAGGAACTGGGCGGACGCGTCCTGCGCCCGAAGACCGTGACCGCGGTCGACCAGGATCCGACCGGCGTCACCACGACGTTCGACGACGGTGACAGGATCCGCGCACGCTACGTCGTCGGCGCGGACGGGATCCGCAGCGCGGTGCGGGAGGCGGCCGGCATCGGATTCGCCGGCAGCGTGTACGACGAGTCGTTCGTGCTGGCCGACGTCCGCCTCACCGGCAGCGCACCCGCCGACGAGGTCATCCTCTACTGGGCGAAGGAGGGCCTGACCGTGGTGGCGCCGCTACCCGACGGCGTTCACCGGATCGTCGCGCCCGTCGCCGAAGCACCCGAGGAGCCGTCGGCCGCGTTCGTCCAGCAGATCCTCGACACCCGCGTCGGCGCGGGGGCACCGACGGTGAACGAGGTGATCTGGGGTTCGCGCTTCCGCATACATCACCGGGTCGCCGACGCCTTCCGTGCGGGCCGACTGCTGCTGGCCGGTGACGCGGCGCATGTGCACAGCCCCGCCGGTGGCCAGGGCATGAACCTCGGCATCCAGGATGCGGTGGCGGTGGCCGACGCGCTGGCCGCCGTCCTCTCCGGGGAGCCCGACACCCGGCTCGACGAGTACAGCGAGGCGCGCCGCCCGATCGCAAAGGAGGTCGTCGAGATGACCGATCGCCTCACCCGGTTGGCCACGCTCCCCCGCGCCGCGCGGCCGGTCCGCAACATCGCGATCCGGCTCGCCGGGCGGGTGCCCGCCGTGCGCTACGGCCTGGCCCGCAGGCTCAGCGGTCTGGTCTACCGATGAGCTCCACCGCCCTGCCGCGGCTGTGCACGTACAGCACGGCCGCGGCGGCGGCGGCCTCGACCATGGCGACCACGGTGGCCAGGCCCATCACGGTCGACGGCGAGTCGGCGGCCGCCGCGCCTTGATGGTGTCCGGGCGCCGGCAGATGCAGCGCGATCATCGCCAGGTTCATCAGCGCGACGACCACCCACGCGCGCTGGCGGCCGTCGCGCCACAGGTCGCGGGCGCAGAACAGACACGCCGCGACCATCGCCGCCATCAGCGTCGCCGCGAACGGGGTCGCCGCGTGACCTAGCATCGTCGCGTGTAGGCAGGCCGAGCCGGCCGCGAGCACGGCGCATGCCCGCCGTCCTACCGTTCCAATCGCCGTCATACAGATATCGACTCCCGCCGACGCCGGAATTCATCCCCGTGACAAGATCCGGACATGGCAGCGATCCGCCCGTTCCGAATCGCAATTCCCGACGACGATCTCGCCGACCTGCGGTCCCGGTTGCGCCGAACGCGATGGCCCGAGGCCGAGTGTGTCGAGGACTGGAGCCAGGGCATACCGCTGGACTACACCCGCGAGCTGGCCGAGTACTGGGCCGAAAAATATGACTGGCGGGCCCGGGAAGAGGCGTTGAACCGATTCGACCACTACACCACCGAGATCGACGGGCTCGACATCCACTTCATCCATCAACGGTCGTCACAGCCCGACGCGTTTCCGCTGTTGATCACCCATGGCTGGCCGGGGTCGATCGTCGAATTCCACAAGGTGATCGAGCCGCTCAGCGAGCACGGATTCGACGTGGTCTGCCCATCGCTTCCGGGCTACGGCTTCTCCGGGAAGCCCACCGCGACGGGCTGGGGCATCGAGAAGATCGCCTCCGCGTGGGACACGCTCATGGGCAGGCTGGGCTACGAGCGGTTCGGCGCACAGGGCGGCGACTGGGGTGCCGCTGTTACGACGCAGATCGGCCGCAACGGCGGACGCCGGAGCCGCTCCGGCGGCGACATCGGACGCTGCGCGGCAATCCACTTGAACATGCCGCTCGGTTTTCCGCCGGGCAAGCTCGAGAATCCGACCGAGGAGGAGCGCCGGGCGCTGGAGCGCGGCCGGTACTACCAGAAGTGGGACTCGGGCTATTCGAAACAACAGTCCACCCGGCCGCAGACTCTCGGCTACGGGCTCGTCGACTCGCCGGTCGGGCAGCTCGCGTGGATCGTCGAGAAGTTCTGGTCGTGGATGGATTGCGACGGCCACCCGGAGAACGTGCTGACGAAGGACGAACTCCTCGACAACGTGATGCTGTACTGGCTCACCGCATCCGGAGCATCGTCGGCGCGGCTCTACTGGGAGAGCTTCAACGCGTTCGGCGGATTCGACCGCGTCGAACTTCCGACCGGCATCGCCTCCTTCCCCCGGGAGATCCTGCAAGCCCCGCGGAGTTGGTGCGAGAAGAGCTACAACATCACCCACTGGTCGCCGATGCCGCGTGGTGGTCACTTCGCGGCGTTCGAGCAGCCCGACCTGTACGTCGACGACGTCGCCAAGTTCTTCACCGGCGTGCGGTAGATGGCGCGGACGCTGGAGGCCGACTACCTCGTCGTGGGCGCGGGGGCGATGGGGCTCGCGTTCACCGACACGTTGGTCCACGAATCGGATGCGACGGTCGTGGTGGTCGATCGCAACGACCAACCCGGCGGGCACTGGACGACGGCGTATCCGTTTGTCCGACTGCACCAGCCGTCGGCCTACTACGGGGTGAACTCGCGCGGGCTCGGCAGTGACACCGTCGACCAATTCGGGCTCAACGCAGGCTATTACGAGCTGGCCAGCGGCGCCGAGGTGTGCGCGTACTTCGATGCGGTGATGTCCCAGCATCTGTTGCCGACCGGTCGGGTGTCGTACCTGCCGATGAGCGAGTATCTCGGCGACGGCCGGGTGCGCACGTTCGGCGGTGAGGACATCGAGGTGGTGGCGCCGCGGGTGGTTACCACCCGGGTCGAGGTCGTGGTGCCGTCGATGCGGCGACCGAACTACGCCGTCGCCGACGGTGTCGACGTCGTGCCGCCGAACAGCCTTCCGCGCCTGCGTGATCCGCGCGACCGCTATGTGGTTGTGGGAGCGGGAAAGACGGCGATGGACTCGTGCCTGTGGCTGTTGCGGCACGGCGTCGCGCCGGAGCGGGTGGCGTGGATCAAGCCCCGCGAGTCCTGGGTGCTGGACCGCGCGGCGATCCAGCCCGGCCGGCAGTTCGCCAAGAACACGCTGCGGGATTTCGGCAACCAGTTGGCGGCGGTGCGCGAGGCGGAATCGCTGCCGCAGCTGTTCGAACTGCTGGAGGACAAGGGTTGTCTGCAGCGCATTGACCAATCCGTCGAACCGACGATGTACCGCTGCGCGATCCTGTCGCAGGCCGAGCTGGCCGAGCTGCGCCGTGTCACCGACGTCGTGCGGATGGGCCACGTCACGGCGGTCGAGCCGGGTCGTATCACGCTCGACGACGGCGTCCGTGACGTCGACGGGTCGGTGTTGTACATCGACTGCACCGCAGACGGTTTGGGCAAGGAGCCGGTGACGACCATCTTCGACGGCAACCACATCGCGCTGCAGACGGTGCGCACGTGTCAGCCAGCCTTCAGCGCTGCCGTCATCGCCCACGTCGAGACGGCGTACGACGACGACGCCACCCGCAACACGTTCTGCAAGCCGGTGCCCTACCCGCATGTGCCGGTCGACTGGCTGCGAATGATGCTGACCTTCAACGAGAACCAACTGAAGTGGTTCTCCGACCCGGACATGATGGCCTGGGTCGACGCGGCGCGGCTCAACGCGCTGCACCACGTGACCGCGAACGTCAGCGAGCGCGCGCGAGACCGGGTCATTTCGATGCTCAGCTCCGAGCTGCCGGCGATCAACGAGAAGCTGAAGGCCCTGCTGGCGCAGGCTTGAGTACGTCTTGCCCAGGCTTGAGTACGTCGAAACTGAGCTTGTGCACGAGATTTCCCGCCGATCTCGCGCATATCTTCAGTTTCGGCGACGGTTACGCCAGCGATTCCACCCACGCGCGGTGTAACGCGGCGTAGTGGCCGTCGGCGCGGCTGATCAGGTCCTCCGGTGAGCCGTCTTCGACGATGCGGCCGTGTTCGAGGACCAGCACCCGGTCGGCGACCTGGACGGTCGAGAGCCGGTGCGCGATGACGAGCGCGGTCCGGTCGGCGAGCACGGTCTCGAGCGCACGCTGCACCATGCGCTCGCTGGGGATGTCCAGTGACGACGTCGCCTCGTCGAGGATCAGCACCGCCGGGTCGGCGAGGAACGCTCGCGCGAACGCGACGAGTTGCCGTTGCCCGGCCGAGAGTCGGCCGCCGCGTTTGGCGACGTCGGTGTCGTATCCGTCGGGCAGCGCCGTGATGAAGCGGTCGGCGCCTACGGCTTCGGCCGCTGCGGCGACCTCGGCATCGGTGGCGTCGGGCCGGCCGAACCGGATGTTGTCGGCGACGGTTCCGTCGAACATGAAGTTCTCCTGCGTGACCATCACGACATGGCGACGCAGTTCGGTTTGCGAAAGTTCGCGCAGGTCAACGCCGTCCAGCGTCACCGACCCGGATATCGGATCGTAGAACCGCGCGATCAGCTTGGCGATCGTGGTCTTTCCCGCGCCTGTGGTGCCGACCAGCGCGACGGTCTGACCGGCGGGCACGTCGAGCGCCAGGTAGGGCAGCACCGGACGGTCGGGAACGTAGTGGAAGCGCACGTCGCGGAACGCGATCTCACCGCGCACGTCTGTGAGTTCGGCGGGGTGCGACGGGTCCTTGATGCCGGGCCGCTCGGCGAGCACACCGGCCAGCTTCTCCAGCGCCGACGCCGCGGACTGGAACGTGTTGAAGAACTGCGAGATCTCCTGCATGGGTTCGAAGAACATGCGCAGGTAGAGCAGGAAGGCCGTCAGTGTCCCGATGGTCATCTGGTCGTTCAGGACGCGGTAGCCACCGTAGAGCAGCACGACGCCGGTGGTGAGGTTGCCGACGAGCTTGACGCCCGGCATGAAAATCGCGAGAAGCTGGAAGGTGCGCTCGTTGTCGGCCTTGTAGCGATCGGCGATGTCTTCGAAGATCTGCTGGTTGCGCGGTTCACGGCGGTAGGCCTGCACGGCCTTGATCCCCGTCATCGTCTCGACGAACTGCACGATCACCAGCGCGGCGCTCTCGCGCACCCGGCGATACGTCCTCGCCGACTCATTGCGGAACCACCACACCAGCCCGATCAACACGGGGAAGGCGCCCAGGCACATCAACCCGAGCCGCCAGTCGAGCGCGACGAGAAGGACGGCGGTGCCGAACAGCGTGAGCACCGCGGTCACCAGGCTGTCGAAACCGGTCTCGAGCATGTCCTGGATGGCTTCGACGTCGTTGGTGGACCGGCTCACCACCCGCCCAGAGGTGTAACGCTCGTGGAACGCGATGTCCAGGCGCTGGAAGTGCCGAAACACCCTGCGCCGCAACTCCAGAAGCACCTTCTGACCGATGCGCCCGGAACGGCGTAGGAAAAACATGCGGCTGGTGGCCTGCACCGCCACGACGACGGCGAGGACGCCGACGATCGTCAGCAGCGCATGGGCCGGACCACCCGCGATGATCGGCGGGATGCCCTGGTCGATGCCGCGCTTGACGAGAATCGGCACCGACAGGCGGGCGGCGTTCTCCACCACGACGACGAGGGCGAGCAGCGCGACGGTGACGCGGTACGGCCGTAGCAGGTCGCCAAGCAGAAAACGCGCTTCCCGGCGCCGATCGATGCTCTCGTCGATCGGCGAGTCGTCCTGGTGCTCTTCGAACTTGCCGCGCCACTCAGCGGTCGCGGTGTCCGGGGTGTCGGTGGCGGTCATCGGCGCTCGGCCTCCGAGGTGGCGTAGCGCCGCCGCGCACGGTCCCGCTCCAAAGTCTGCTGTTCCTCGACGGCGTGGTCGAGGCGGCTGCGGTCCCGGTCGTCCTCCCAAGCGCACGCGCGCTCGGCGCCGTCGTCGAGTTCGTCGTCGGCGGCCAGCAGGTAGCGGTATTGCGGAACCTCGGCCAGCAGTTCGGCGTGCGTGCCGACGTGGGTGATCGTGCCGTTCTCCAAGAGGGCAACCCTGTCGGCGAGCAGCACCGTCGAAGCGCGGTGCGCCACAACGATTCCCGTGACCGAATGCAAAACCCGTCGCAATGCCTCCTCGACGACCGCCTCGGTGTGCACGTCGAGCGCCGACAGCGTGTCGTCGAGCACGAGGATCTTGGGAGCCGCCAGGATCGCGCGCGCCAGCGACAGCCGCTGACGTTGACCGCCGGACAGGCTCATCCCCTGCTCGCCGATGCGGGTGTCGAGGCCGAACGGCAGGTCGTAAACGAAGTGCGCGGCCGCGACGTCGATCGCCTGGGCGAGATCGTCGTCGGACGCGTCCGGCCTTCCGAGCCTGAGGTTTTCCGCGACCGACATCGAGAACAACGTCGGGTCTTCGAAGGCCGTGGCGACCGCTTCCCGCAGGGCGGGCAGGGTGAATTCGCGGATATCGCGGCCGTCGATGCGGATGGAGCCCTCCGTGACGTCGTACAGACGTGACACCAGCGCGGCCAACACCGACTTGCCGGAACCCGTCGAACCGACGAGCGCGAGCGTCTCCCCCGGTTCGACGGTGACGGTGACGTCACGCAACGCCCAATTGTCCGGCTCGCCGGACGGCGCCAATCTCTCGGAGTCGGGAAATCGGAACCCGACGTCGACGAGTTCGAGGCGCCCGCCCCGCGGGGGCTGGTCGACCGGACCGTCCGCGATGTCGATTGGCGCATCGAAGATCTCGGCGATCCGGTTGGCCGCGGTGAACGACTCCTGCGTCATCGACAGGAGGAAGCCGAGCGAGGCGATCGGCCAGACGAGCGACAGCATCATGGTGATGAACGCGACCAGCGTGCCCATGGTGACGTGACCCTCGCCGGCGGCGTACGCGCCGAAGCCGAGGACGACGATCAACGTCAGGTTCGGGATGACCTCGAGCAGCGTCCAGAACTTCGCCGACACCGACACGCGATCGACCTGTGTCTCATAGAGATTGGTGAGCTGTTCGTCGAACCGGTCGTAGACGTAGTCCTCGCGGCCGAACGACTTCACCACCCGCAGCCCGAGCGCGGACTCCTCGACGTGGGTGGCGACATGGCCCGCCTGGTCCTGCGCCAGCCGCGACAAACGGGTGTACTCCTGTTGGAAGTGCAGCACGGTCAGCGTGATCGGCACGATCGACACCACCACGACCACGCCCAATGGCCAGTACATCGTCAGCAGGATCGCGGTGACGACGGTGATCTGCAGGGTATTGAGCAGCAGGAACAGCATGCCGAACGACATGAAGCGACGTATCGTGCTCAGGTCGTTCATGATTCGCGACAGCAGCTGGCCGGACTGCCACCGGCCGTGGAAGCTCATCGGCAGCACTTGAAGCCGGGCGTAGAGGTCTTTGCGGATGTCGGCCTCGACGCCCATCGTGGCGCGCGCCGCCAGCCAGCGACGGATGAACCACAACACCGCCTCCGTGAGGCCTACGCCCATCGCGGCGGTGCCGAGCAGCCACAGACCCTGCTGATCCTGGTGGCGAATCGGACCGTCGATGACGGCCTTGGTCATCAACGGGATCGACACCGTGGCCGCGAGGCTGGCGATGGCGACGGTGACCATCGCGATCCACCGCGCCCGGTACGGCATCAGGTACGGCAGCATCCGCCACAGGTCCGAGCTTGCGCGTCGGCGTTGCGGTGGCGGGGCGATGGCCGGCGCAGAGCGCAGGGCCTGGATTTCGGGGGCGACCACTTAGACCATCTTCCCATGCGGGGCAACCGGATAACGGTCGATCATGCGGCGGCCGTCTCCTGGACTCCGAACTGAGTTTCATACAACTCGGCGTAGCGGCCCCGGTTGGCGAGAAGTTCGAAGTGCGTGCCGCGTTCGACGATGCGGCCGTCCTCGACGACCAGGATCAGGTCGGCGGCACGGACGGTGGACAGCCGGTGCGCGATCACGATCGACGTCCGGCCGGCAAGCGCCTCGGTGAGCGCCTGCTGAACGACGGCCTCCGATTCGGAGTCCAGCGAGGCGGTGGCCTCGTCGAGCACGACGACCCGCGATCGGCCCAGCAACAGGCGCGCGATCGTCAACCGCTGGCGCTGCCCGCCGGACAGGCGGTAGCCGCGCTCGCCGACGACGGTGTCGAGGCCGTCGGGCATCTCGGCCACCACGTCGGCCAGCCGGGCGCGGTCGAGAGCCTCCCACAGTTCGTCGTCGGTGGCGTCGGGCGCCGCCAGCGTGAGGTTGGCCCGGATGGACTCGTGGAACAGGTGGCCGTCCTGGGTGACCACGCCGACCGTCTCCTTGAGCGACGCGAAGGACACGTCGCGGACATCGACGCCGTTGAGCGTCACCGCACCGGAGTCGACGTCGTAGAGCCGGGCGAGAAGCGAGGCGATCGTCGACTTGCCCGCTCCGGACGTGCCCACCAGCGCGACCATCTGCCCGGGCCGCGCCGTGAACGAGATGCCGTGCAGCACTTCCTCGCCGCCGCGGATGTCGAGTTCGGCGACCTCTTCCAGCGAGGCCAGCGACACCTTGTCCGCCGACGGGTAGGAGAAGCGCACGTCGTCGAACTCAACCGCCACCGAGCCGGCGGGAACGGGGACGGCGTCCGGCTTCTCGGCGATGAGCGGTTCGAGGTCGAGCACCTCGAAGACCCGCTCGAAGGAGACCAGGGCGCTGGCGATCTCGACGTGCGCGTTGGCCAGTGCGGTCAGCGGGGCGTAGAGCCGGGTCAGCAAGAGGGCGAGCGACACGATCGCGCCGGCCTGCAGGTGACCGCCGATGGCGAGGGCACCGCCGAGCCCGTAGACCAGTGCGAGCGCCAGGGCGGACATGAACGTCAGCGAGTTCATGAAGACCGACTGCAGCATCGCGGTTTTCACGCCGATGTCGCGGACGCGGCCCGCGCGCACGGCGAACTCGCGGGATTCGGTCGCCGGATTGCCGAACAGCTTGACCAGCGTGGCGCCGGGCGCCGAGAACCGTTCGGTCATCTGGGTATTCATCGTCGCGTTGTGGGCGGCGGCCTCGCGCGACAGTCGGGCCATGGTGCGGCCGATCCGGCGGGCGGGAACGATGAACAGCGGCACGAGCACCAGCGAGAGCAGGGTGACCTGCCAGGAGATCGACAGCATCACCACCAACGTCAGCGTCAGCGTGACGAGGTTGGACACCACGCCGGACAGCGTGTCGGAGAAGGCCCGTTGCGCGCCCATGACGTCGTTGCCGAGACGGCTGACCAGAGCGCCGGTTCGGGTGCGGGTGAAGAAGGCGACCGGCATCCGTTGCACGTGGTCGAACACCGCGGTGCGCAGGTCGAGGATCAGGCCCTCGCCGATCGTCGACGACAGCCACCTCGTCACAAGGGAGGCGACGGTTTCGGCGACGGCCACCGCCGCGATCACGGCCGCCAGCAGAAGCACCGTGCGCGCCGCGCCCGCAGTGATCGCGTCGACGACCTTGCCCGCCAGCACCGGGGTGGCGACGCCCAGGAGCGCCGCGACGACGCTGACGGCGACGAACGCGCGCAGCCGAGGATGGTGGCGACCGGCAAAGCGCCAGATGCGGCGCAGTAACGCCGCGCTCAGCAGCGACCGCAGGTCACCGCCGCGGGCATGCGACTGCCGGTAGAGCGCCTGCCGCGCGACCGTTTCCATGCTCATGAAATCACCGTAGAACCTCAACAATAGATGAGGTCAACGGCTTCCCGCGGCCGCTGACCAGGGCACATAGGGGGTACCCAGGTTCGGCGACTCGTTTACACGGTGCGGGCGACCGCGACTTACGGCCGACTAGGCGTCTATTCGTGCAAACTGACGTTGCTGGTACTGGTCGACACACGCGGCGCGTCGGACTTTGCCGCTTGTGGTGATCGGGATCGAACCCGGCGGCACCAAAACCAGATCGGCGACGCTGAGACCGTGGGAGTTCGAGATCGCCGAGGTGACCTCACGCTTGACCGCGGCCAGCTTCTCTTCGGCCTCCTGCTCGGAGTCACCGCGCTTCTTGGCCTCCACGATGACGACGAGCTTTTCGGTCTGCCGATCCGGAACCGCGATCGCCGCACAGCGCCCACGCGTGATCTCCTGGATCGTCGCCTCGATGTCATCGGGCGAATGATTGCGCCCGTAAACGATCAACAGATCCTTGATACGGCCGATGACAAACAACTCGTCATCAAAGAAGAAACCCTGATCCCCCGTCCGAAGCCACGGCCCCTCAGGCGTACCAGGCGACGGAGCGACGATCCGCCCCCGGAACGTCGCCGCTGTCTCCTCAGGCTTCCCCCAGTAGCCCAACGCCACATTCTCCCCATGCACCCAGATCTCACCGGTCACCCCGGCCGGACACTCACTCATCGACTCCGGATCGACAACCCGAACCGTCGGAGACTGCGGCACACCGTAACTGACCAATGGCGTACCACCACCGTTCTGGCAGCGCTCCGCCTTACCAGCAGTCAACTTGTCGGAATCGAAACGGACGACTTTCGGTATCTGATTCGGCCGCCCGGTCGCGACATAAACGGTCGCCTCCGCCAGTCCATATCCTGGGCGCAATGCGCTATCGCGAAGGTTGTAGCGGGCGAACCGATCGGTGAAACGCTTGATCGTGGCGGGGTTGATCCGCTCACTACCGCTGCCGATGCCCCGCACCTCCCCGAGATCGAGCCCGGCCATGTCTTCTTCGGAGGTTTTTTTCGCAGCGATTTCGAACGCAAAGTTCGGTGCCGACGAGAACGCGTGGCGATTGCTCGCGAGCATTTGCATCCAACGAGCGGGGCGCTGCAGAAATGCCATGGGACTCATCAGCACCGCGTGAAGTCCCGCAAGTACGGGAACGAAGACTCCGACCATCAATCCCATGTCGTGATAAAACGGCAGCCACGACACAATCGTTGTATCGGGAGGCGGCACATTTCCGTCGTCGGCGAACAAGTCGGCCATCAGCTGCCGGAAATTGACGAGAAGGTTTTCGTTCGACACCATGACACCCGCCGGCGTACGAGTCGAGCCGGAGGTGTATTGCAGGAATGCAATGTCTGGGCCATCTTCGGTCCCGCCGTACGATTCCGCGGGCGCATCGAGATCCAGGGCGTCTACCGCGATGACCACCGGCACCGATTCGCTGGCCTGTGACTGCACGGCCGCCGTGACGCTGTCGGCGACAGCGGACGTGGTGAGCACGACGCTGGGCGAGGAGTCACGCATCACCGAGTCAACGCGCTCATCGGTCACCCCACCCATGGGAACTGACAGCGGCACCGCGATGAGGCCGGCCTGCAATGCTCCGTAGAACGCGACGATGTAGTCGAGGCCCTGAGGTGCTGAGATGACCGCCCGGTCACCAGGAGCCGCGCAACTTCGAAGCGCGTGGGCTACGTTCGTCGTTCGCCGATACACCTGCGACCACGTCAGGCTTTCCGGTACCCCGTTCCAGTCCTGCTCGTAATCGATGAATGTGAAGGCGATCTCGTCGGGTTGGAACCCGGCGCGCTCGCGGAGGATGGCGGCAGCGGAAGACTCATTCACAGCGCGTCACACCTCCGAAGCGATATCCGGTAGAGATTCGCGTGTTCGAGCCGGAACTGCCTGACGGACGCCTCGAGATACCTTTCGTAAATCGACACCTTTTCCGGTCCGACGATTTCTACCGCCTTGTCTCGGTTGGCGTGGAGCCTTTCGAGCCACGCTGAACATGTCAATGCATAGTGTTCTCGATGGTTTACGACAGACCTTATCTCGAAGAGCTTCTCGGCGGCGTGCGCAATTTCGGCGAGCCTCGGCGGGTCCGATTCAGGAAATATGTGCTCGGCTATGAAAAGACAATCCTCCATCCCCTGCTGGTCCATTACGACGTTACCTTTGCCGATCGCCTGTAACGCCAGGCCGGCTCCGGGGTTGAGGCATTCATAGCATTTCTCGAAGAATCGACGGTATGCGGCAACCCTATCGGACCGTTTCCAGCCGAATTTGACGAAATGTTCCATAGCGCCTATCGAGATGGCAGCGTCATACCGTTCGTCGGGCACGAAATCCGCCCAATCCCGGATGAGCACTTCGAATCGGGGATCGCCCAGGTTTTCTATGTGGTGAGCCTGGGCTTCGCTCAGGGTCAACCCGGTGACATGCTGCACGCCATGTTCGTTCACCATGCGCTGCATGGCCGAACCCCACCCACACCCGATGTCCAGAACGCGAGCGGATCCCTTCGCGCCGGCCTCGGAAACGAGATAGTCGAGCTTCCGCATCTGCGCCGCCGCAAGATCACCGACCTGGCCGTCCCACAACGCGCACGAATAAGTCATCGACTCATCCAGCCAGAGTGAATAGAACGTGTTACTGACATCGTAGTGGTGCTGTATGGACTCGAGTGACGCACCGCGCTCGCTGATGGTTGACATTTCCTCCCCTTCGATTTGAATCGTTATTGCCTACGCGTATACGCGGGCGAATTGACCGTGTCGGTACAGCTCGACGCATGCCGAGCGTCGGACTTTGCCGCTTGTGGTGATCGGGATCGAACCCGGCGGCACCAAAACCAGATCGGCGACGCTGAGACCGTGGGAGTTCGAGATCGCCGAGGTGACCTCACGCTTGACCGCGGCCAGCTTCTCTTCGGCCTCCTGCTCGGAGTCACCGCGCTTCTTGGCCTCCACGATGACGACGAGCTTTTCGGTCTGCCGATCCGGAACCGCGATCGCCGCACAGCGCCCACGCGTGATCTCCTGGATCGTCGCCTCGATGTCATCGGGCGAATGATTGCGCCCGTAAACGATCAACAGATCCTTGATACGGCCGATGACAAACAACTCATCATCAAAGAAGAAACCCTGATCCCCCGTCCGAAGCCACGGCCCCTCAGGCGTACCAGGCGACGGAGCGACGATCCGCCCCCGGAACGTCGCCGCTGTCTCCTCAGGCTTCCCCCAGTAGCCCAACGCCACATTCTCCCCATGCACCCAGATCTCACCGGTCACCCCGGCCGGACACTCACTCATCGACTCCGGATCGACAACCCGAACCGTCGGAGACTGCGGCACACCGTAACTGACCAATGGCGTACCACCACCGTTCTGGCAGCGCTCCGCCTTACCAGCAGTCAACTTCTCGGAATCGAAACGGACGACCGCCGGCGCTTGAGTCCCTTCACGGGTCGCCACGTAGACGGTCGCTTCGGCCAGTCCGTAGGAGGGGCGAATCACCTTCTCGGGGAGGTTGAAACGCGCAAACCGTTGCGTGAAGCGCCCCAGTGTCGCAGGGTGCACACGTTCGCTTCCGGTGGCGACCACGAGCACGTCCGACAGGTCAAGACCGGCCATGTCATCGTCAGAGGTTTTCTTCGCGGCTATCTCAAAGGCGAAATTCGGCGCTGCCGTGTAGGACTTGCTATTGCTGGCCAGCAATTGCATCCACCGAGCCGGCCGCTGCAGAAATGCCACAGGGCTCATGAGCACAGCGTGCAGCCCGGTCAAAATCGGCCCGCAGACGCCGAGATACAACCCCATATCGTGGTAGAACGGCAGCCACGACACGATTGTGGTGTCCGGTGGCGGCACGTTGCCGAACTCGAGGAAGTAATTGGCCGTCACCTGCTCGAAATTGGCCATCACGTTCCGATGCGACATCACGACACCGGCAGGTGTACGGGTCGACCCAGACGTGTACTGCAAATACGCGATACCCGCGCCGCCGTCCCGTGGCTCCTCATCCGTTTTCGTCGACGAGTCGGGGTCAAGCGTGTCAACAGCGACGACGGCCGGCGGAGTCTTGCTGGTTTGCGACCGTAGTGACGCCGAGACGTTGTCGATGACAGCAGAGGTCGTGAGAACGACGGTCGGCGACGAATCGGCGAGCACCGAATCGACGCGTTCATCGCTGACACCGCCGATCGGAACCGATAGCGGCACCGCGATGAGGCCGGCCTGCAGGGCGCCGTAGAACGCGATGATGTAGTCAAGCCCTTGCGGGGCGGATATCACTGCCCGGTCGCCAGGGGATGCGACGCCTTCAAGCGCGTGGGCGACGTGTGTCGTCTGCCGGTACAGCTGCGACCACGTCAGGCTTTGCGGTACTCCGTTCCAGTCCCGCTCATAGTCGACGAACGTCAGCGCGGTGTCATCGCGCTGCAAACCGGCGCGTTCCCGGAGCACGTCCACGAGCGTGGTCTCGATCACCCGCATGAGGTTACTGTGGCCGTCACCGCCGCACTGTGGAACGCGAGATTTAGGTAGCCGACAAACCGTCCGTCCGTTTCGCCGATGAGCTTGTAGGCACTACGAACAGGTGTTTTCGGCCGACACCGCCCCCATCCACCAGCCGGGACCGACCTTCGACATGTTTGCCCAAGGCGCCAGGATCCGGCTCGGCCGGATAAGGGTGCGTCGAGCCGTGAGCCTGCGGTCGTGCGCCTAGACGGTGCGGGACAACCGCTCGGCGAGCATCCCCGCGAACTTCGCCGGATCCTCGGGAATATCGCCTTCGGCGAGCAATGCCGTGCCGTACAGCAGCTCGGCGGTCTCGGCCAGCTGCCCCAGTTGGGCATCCTCGCTGCGGTCTTTGTGCGCTCGCTGCAGCCCCGCGACCAGCGGATGGCTCGGATTGAGTTCCAGAATCCGCTTCGATATCGGAACCGTCTGCCCGGAGGCTCGGTACATCCGCGCCAGCGCCGGTGTGATGCCGAAGGTGGGTGTGATCAGACAAGCCGGCGATTCTGTAAGGCGCTTGGACAGGCGGACCTCGGCAACATGCTCGCTGAGCGTCTCTTTGAGCCACTCGAGTAGGTCGGCGAAATCCTTTTCCTGTTCCTCCCGCTCTGCCGAGCTCTTCTCTTCCTCCGAATCGAGATCGACTTCACCCCTCGCCACCGATTGCAGAGGTTTGCCGTCGAATTCGGGCACCGAGCCGACCCAGATCTCGTCGACCGGGTCGGTGAGCAGAAGCACCTCGTACCCCTTCGCCCGAAAGGCCTCGAGGTGTGGCGACTTCAGCAGTTGTTCACGCGATTGTCCGGTCGCGTAGTAGATCTGCTCCTGACCTTCTCTCATGCGCTCGACGTACTCGGTCAGGGTGGTGGGTTCCTCGTCGCTATGCGTCGAGGCGAAGGACGAGATACGAAGCAATGTGTCCCGATTGTCGACGTCGGACATCAGACCCTCTTTGAGGGCAGGCCCGAATTGAGTCCAGAACTTTCGGTAGTCGTCGGGACGCTCGGAGCGCAGATCTTGAATCGTCGACAAGACCTTCTTGGTCAACCGTCGCCGGATCGCGGTGACCTGCCGATCTTGCTGCAATATCTCGCGGGAAACATTGAGGGACATGTCCTGGGCATCGACGACACCTTTGACGAAGCGCAGGTATCGAGGCATGAGCTGGTCGCAGTCACCCATGATGAAGACTCGCCTGACGTACAGCTGCAGCCCGACCTTCGCATCTCTGGTGAACAGATCGAACGGTGCTTGCGATGGGATGAACAGCAGGGCCTGATACTCGAATGTGCCCTCGGCCTTCATCGCGATCACCTCGAGCGGATCGTCCCAGGCGTGCGCGATGTGCTTGTAGAACTCCTTGTACTCGTCCTCGGAAACCTCGTCCTTGGACTTGGCCCACAGCGCCTTCATCGAGTTGAGCGTCTGGGTCTCGATTACGACGGTTTCTTCGCCCCCCTCCTCCCCGGGCGGCGTGCGCCGCTCGACCTGCATACGGATGGGCCAGGAGATGAAGTCGGAGTATTTCTTGACCAGTTCCCGGATCTTCCAATCGGCGGTGTAGTCGTGCAGCTGGTCCTCGGCGTCTTCCGGCTTCAGGTGCAGCGTCACGGACGTGCCTTGGGGTGCGTCCTCGACGGATTCGATGGTGTAGGTGGCCTCACCGGTCGACACCCAACGGGTGGCTTGGCTTTCTCCCGCCTTGCGGGTGAGTAACTCGACCTTGTCCGCGACCATGAACGTCGAATAAAAGCCGATCCCGAACTGGCCGATCAGTTCTTCAGAGGCCGCCGCATTCTGGGCTTCGCGCAACTGCCTACGCAACTCCCCCGTACCCGATTTGGCCAAAGTGCCGATGAGGTCGACGACCTCATCGTGTGTCATCCCGATGCCGTTGTCGCGAACGGTCAAGGTGCGCGCCTGCTTGTCCACGTCGATCTCGATGTGGAGATCGGATGCGTCGACGTCGAGGTCCTTGTTGCGCAGCGTCTCCAGCCGCAATTTGTCCAGTGCGTCGGAGGCGTTCGAGATCAACTCCCTCAAGAAGGAGTCCTTGTTGGAGTACACCGAGTGGATCAGCAGATCCAACAGCTGACGTGCCTCCGCCTGAAACTCCAACTGCTCAGTCATGTGCTTCCTTTGATGACATCCTTAGGTTTGCAGGTATCGGAAGGATACTAGAGCCGCCGCGCCGTCCAGCCGTCCACAGCAACTTGGCGGGCGGCGGGGCATACACTCTCTGGGCAGGTGGGGATCAAGGGGGTCAATCATCGATGCCGAAGCCGCGACCAGGAACGGATTGCTCCGATTTCGAGACAATTCACCCTGCGCGAAATTACCGTCGTTGCTTGTGAATGCCTTCCGACGCAAACCGCTGCCGGCGCGTACGACGCCGCGCCGGGGTGCCGAGGTCGGCGTCGTGGTCGTCTCGCCCGCACACGACGTTGAGGCCTCCGTCGGAGTGGGCTACAGCAACCGTTGCTACGCGGAGGGGAAATGACGTTATCTCATACGGCGAATGGTTCGTCGGCAAGCTCAGAGTCGGCCGTTACTTCGACTGGGGCGGCCATCGCACCTGTCACCCCGATTGCCGTAATCGGTATGGCCTGCCGCCTACCCGGAGATATCGATTCTCCAGAGCGCTTGTGGGAGGCGCTGTTACGGGGCGACGATCTGGTCACCGAAATCCCCGCCGAACGCTGGGATGCCGACGATTACTACGACCCGGAACCCGGTGTGCCCGGGCGGTCGGTGTCGAAATGGGGCGCGTTCCTCGATGACGTAGCCGGCTTCGATTCCGAGTTCTTCGGGATCAACGAACGCGAGGCCACCGCGACCGACCCCCAGCACCGCTTGCTGTTGGAGGCGTCGTGGGAGGCACTGGAACATGCCGGTCTGAGCCGGGAGTCGGTGACCGAGTCGCGGACCGGGGTGTTCGTGGGATTGACACACGGCGATTATCTATTGCTCGCCGCCGACGCCAACGCGGTGGAGCAGCCATATGGCTTCACCGGCAGCAGCTTCAGCATGGCTTCGGGGCGGATCGCTTACGCCCTCGGCATCCACGGCCCTGCGCTCACGGTGGATACCGCGTGTTCTTCTGGTCTGACCGCGATCCACTTGGCCTGCCGCAACCTGCACGAGCGGGAAAGTGACCTCGCCCTGGCCGGCGGCGTGTCGCTGGCTCTGGATGCACGCAAGTGGTCGGCCGGCTCGGCCGAGGGCATGCTGTCGCCCACTGGTCGCTGTCACGCCTTCGACGTCGCCGCCGACGGTTTCGTACCCGGTGAAGGCTGTGTCGTGTTGCTACTCAAGCGGTTGCCGGACGCACAGCGCGATGGCGACCGGGTCCTGGCGGTCATACGCGGCACCGCCGCGAACCAAGACGGGCGAACCGTGAACATCGCGACACCCTCGCGGGCAGCGCAGATTGCCGCGTACCGGGAGGCACTCGCCGTAGCGGATGTCGATGCGGGCAGTGTCGCCATGGTCGAGGCGCACGGCACCGGGACCCCGACCGGCGATCCCATCGAGTACGCCAGCCTCGCCGAGGTATACGGCGTCGACGGTCCCTGTGCACTCGTGTCCTCGAAGACCAATTTCGGACACTCGCAGGCGGCCTCCGGGCCGTTGGGACTCATCAAATCCGTTCTCGCCCTGCAGCACGGTGTCGTTCCCCAGAACCTCCACTTTGATCGCCTGCCCGACGACATGGCCGCGATTGAGACCAACCTCTTTGTGCCGCAATCGAACACACCGTGGCCCACCAACGGAAAGGGACCGCGGCGGGCGGCCGTTTCGGCGTACGGGATATCGGGAACCAATGTGCACGCGATCCTGGAGCAGGCCCCCGAGATCCCGGCGGCGGGCGATACGCCAGATGAGTCGCCCTCGGAGCCTTTGGTATTTCCGCTCTCCTCGACCTCGGCCGATGAACTGCGCCGCACCGCCGGAAGGCTGTGCGACTGGGTGCAGGCCAACGAAGACCTGACCCTGCGGGACCTCGGCTACACGTTGGCGCGTCGGAGGGCGCACCGCCCAGTGCGCACGGCGGTCATTGCGGACAGCCGTTCAGAACTCACCGATGCGCTGCGCGAGGTCGCCGACGACGACACTCCGTATCAAGCCGCTGTCGGGCGTGATGACCGCGGCCCGGTATGGGTGTTCTCCGGCCAGGGTTCGCAATGGGCGGGGATGGGGGCCGAACTGCTGGCGACCGAACCCGTGTTCGCGGCCACCGTCGCGCAGGCCGAGCCGCTGATCGCCGCCGAGTCGGGATTCTCGGTGACACAGGCGATCTCGGCAGCCGAAACCGTCACCGGTCAGGACCGGATCCAGCCAACGCTTTTCACCATGCAGGTCGCGCTCGCCGCCACCCTGAGGTCGTACGGAGTGCAGCCTGCGGCGGTGATCGGGCACTCCCTCGGCGAGGCGGCCGCGGCTGTCGCCGCGGGTGCACTATCACTCGAAGACGGGGCGCGAGTGATCTGCCGTCGCTCGCAGCTGATGCGCAGCATCGCAGGCACCGGGGCCACCGCAGCGGTCGAGTTGCCCGCCAAGCAGGTGCTTTCGGAGCTGACCGCGCGCGGCATCAACGACGTCGTGCTCGCGGTGGTGGCATCTCCGGAGTCCACCGTGGTGGCCGGCGCCGCGCAGACGGTCCGCGATCTGATCGCCGCTTGGGAGCAGCGTGACGTGATGGCCCGCGAAGTGCCTACCGACGTCGCGTTCCACTCACCTCAAGTCGATCCGATTCTCGGTGAGCTGACCGAGGCTCTCGCGGAGCTGAACCCAATGACCCCGGAGGTCCCCTTCTACTCCGCCACCCTGTTCAGCCCGCGCGAGCCGGCGAAGTTTGATGCCAGGTATTGGGCCGACAATGTGCGGCGTATGGTCCGCTTCGCTGCGGCGGTGCAGGCAGCTCTAGAGGATGGTCACCGGGTCTTCGCTGAGCTGGCACCGCATCCACTGTTGACCCGTGCCCTCGAGCAGACCGCCCGCAGTTTGGACATACCGATGGCGACGGTGGCCGGTATGCGGCGCGGCCAAGCGTTGCCGTTCGGCCTGCGGCGCTTCGTGGCCGACCTACACAGCGCGGGCGCCGCAGTCGACTTCACTGTGCTGTACCCGAAGGGCCGGTTGGTGGATGCGCCACTACCGACCTGGACGCACCACCGGCACTGGTTGGAGGGCGGCGGTCAGGATTCGCCAAACCACGGCGCCTGCACCATCACCGTTCATCCTCTACTTGGTGCGCACGTACGTCTGCAAGAGGAGCCGGAGCGCCACGTCTGGCAAGGCGACGTCGGCACCGCCGCCCAGCCCTGGCTGGGAGACCACCAGATCCGCAACGTGGCGGTACTTCCGGGCGCAGCGTATTGCGAAATGGCGCTCGCCGCGGCTCGTGCTGTGCTGGGCGAGGTCGCAGAGGTCCGTGACATCCGCTTCGAACAAGCGTTGCTGCTCGACGAGCAGACCACGGTCGGCGCTTCTGCGTCCCTGCAGTCGCCCGGCGTCGTCGACTTCACCGTGGAAACGAGCCAAGGGGGAGAACAAGCGAGGCAGGCGTCGGCGGTCCTGCACGCCGCCGAAGACGCCCCTCCCCCCTCACATGAGATCTCGGCCCTTCTGGCCGCGCACCCCGACCGCGAGGATGGCGATGAGGTGCGCGCGCGAATGGACCAGCGCGGAATGCAGTACGGCCTCGCATTCAGTGGACTCGGAGCGGTTTACACGGGTGGGGCCGGCACCGTGCTGGCCGAGGTCGCGCTGCCCCGCCAGATCCGCTCGCAGCAGGATGCGTATGGCGTGCATCCGGCGTTGTTGGATGCCTGCTTCCAGTCCGTGGAAGCCCATCCCGATGTTCGGGCCTTGGGAGCGGGGATGCTCGGATTGCCACTGGGCGTCCGCCGACTTCGTTCCTATTGCGCCGCTCGCAACGCACGCTACTGCCTGACGACGGTGACCAAAGCCGATGCGTCCGGTGTCGAGGCCGACATCGACGTGCTGGACGAACACGGCGCCGTCATGCTCGCCGTGCAGGGTCTGCGTTTGGGCGCCGGAGATTCCGAAAAAGGCCAGCGCGACCGGGTGTTGGCTGAGCGGCTGCTGACCATCGAGTGGCAGCCCAAAGAACTGCCCGACACCGAACATGTCGACGCCGGATCATGGCTGTTGATCAGCACCGCCAGCGCCGACCGGGTGGCAACCGATCTGACCGACGCCCTGAAAGCGGTTGGCGCTCAGTGCAGCAGCATGTGCTGGCCGCAGCACGCCGACCACTCCTCGTACGCGAATCAGCTCGGCAACCACCTGCGGACCGGCGGGTTCACGGGTGTAGTGATCCTGACCGCACCGAGAAACGGCGCGGCCGACGATCAGTCTCCGCTACTGGGACGGGAGTACGTGCGCCATCTCGTGCGCATCGTCCGCGAACTGCCGGAGACGCCTGGCGAGCCTCCTCGCCTCTACGTCGTGACCCGCAATGCACAGGTGGTGGTGGCTGACGACCGGCCCAACCTGGAGCAGGCAGGGCTGCGCGGATTGATGCGGGTGGTCGGCGTCGAACATCCGCACCTGCGCGCTTCTCAGATCGATTTGGACGCCTCGACCGATGCGGAGCAACTGGCGCGACAATTGCTCAGCGAATCCGACGAGGACGAGACCGCCTGGCGAGCCGGCCAGTTCTACACCGCAAGGCTTTATCCGACACCGCTGCAGCCGGAAGAGCGGAAGACCACAGTGGTCGACCACTCCCGCGACGGTATGCGCCTGCAGGTCCGCGCGCCCGGTGACCTGGAATCAATGGAACTTGTTGCGAGCGATCGTGTTCCGCCGGGGCCGGGTGAGATTGAAGTCGCGGTCAGCGCGTCCAGCATCAACTTTGCAGACGTGCTGGTTGCATTCGGTCGCTACCCCGCGTTCGACGGCAGGCTGCCGCAGCTCGGCATCGACTTTGCCGGCGTGGTGACGGCAGTTGGTCCCGACGTGACCGATCACAAGGTCGGCGACCGAGTCGGCGGCCTGTCGGCCAACGGCTGCTGGGCGAGGTTCATCACGTGCGACGCCAACCTCGCCGTCAAGCTGCCGGACGGCTTGACCGATGCGCATGCGGCTGCATTGACCATCGCGACGGCTACGGCATGGTGTGGCCTCAACGATCTGGCACGCATAAAGACCGGCGACAAGGTGTTGATCCATTCTGCGACTGGAGGTGTGGGTAAGGCCGCAATCGCGATCGCCCGCGCCGCCGGTGCGGAGATCTTCGCCACCGCAGGCAGCGAGCAACGTCGACAGCTGTTGCGCGACATGGGTATCGAGCATGTCTACGACTCGCGAAGCCTCGACTTCGCCGACGGGATCCGGCGCGACACCGGTGGGTATGGCGTCGACATCGTGCTCAACTCGGTCACCGGTGCGGCGCAGCGCGCAGGCCTCGAACTATTGGCTTTCGGCGGGCGGTTCGTCGAGATCGGCAAACGCGACATCTACGGTGATACTCGCTTGGGACTCTTCCCATTCCGTCGCAATCTGTCGTTCTACGCCCTGGACCTCGCGCTGATGTCGGTCAGCCACCCCGAGCAGGTGCGGAAACTGCTGGAAACGGTATACCGACTCACCGCGGAGGGTTCGCTCCCGGTGCCGGAGTGCACGCATTACCCGCTCGTCGACGCGGCCACTCCCATTCGGATGATGAGCGGCGCCCGGCACACCGGGAAGCTGATTCTCGATATCCCGCAAGCGGGGAACAGCAACGTGGTGCTGCCCCCCGAGCAGGTCCGGCCGTTCGTTGCCGACGGTGCGTACATCATCAGCGGCGGCCTCGGCGGGCTCGGGTTGTTCTTCGCGGAGAAGATGGCCAGCGCCGGTGCCGGGCGGATTGTGCTGTCCTCGCGTTCGCAGCCCACGCTCGAGGCGCTCGAAACGATTCAACTCATCCGGGCGCTGGGCGCCGATGTCGTGGTGGAATGCGGCGATATCTCCCAACCGGAAACGGCTCAGCGGTTGGTGACCGCGGCGACCGCCACCGGCCTTCCCGTACGGGGCGTGCTGCACGCGGCCGGGGTGATCGACGACGCCATCCTGACCAACATCACCGATGAGTTGATCGAACGGGACTGGGCGCCGAAGGCGTACGGCGCATGGAATTTGCACGATGCCACTGCCGGCCAGCCACTGGACTGGTTCTGCTCCTTCTCCTCGGCAGCCGCGTTGGTTGGTTCGCCTGGACAGGGCGCGTATGCGGCCGCAAACAGTTGGCTTGACGCATTCACCGCATGGCGGCGGTCACAAGGGCTTCCGGCGACTGCGATCGCGTGGGGCGCCTGGGGTGAAATCGGTCGCGGCACGGCCTTGGCGGAAAGCGCCGGCGTCGCAATCTCGCCCGACGAAGGCGCGTATGCGTTTCAAGCGCTGCTCAGCCACGATCGCGCGTATACGGGTTACGCGCCGATCACGAGCTCGCCGTGGTTGGCCGCCTTCGCCGAACAGAGCCCGTTCGCCGAGGCGTTCCGCTCAAGCGGCCAAAACGGGGCGAACACAAGCAGATTGCGCGCCGAGCTCGATGAGCTTCCACCGGATGAGTGGCCAATCCGGCTGCGTCGTCTGCTCTCCGAACAGGTCGGCGTGATTTTGCGACGCAGCGTGGACCCGGACCGCCCGCTCGCCGAATACGGCCTCGACTCGCTGGGCGCACTCGAACTGCGCACCCGTATCGAAACCGAGACGGGAATACGGGTCAATCCGGCCGACCTCACATCCGTCGGAACGGTTCGCGGTTTGGCCGAATTGCTGTGCGAGAAGTTGGCACCCGCACAAGCCACCTGACTCGGGACCCAGTCGAGTTTCGTCCAGTTACCAGACGACCGGTATGCGCTGGTAGCGTGCGTCGGGCGACTGGTAAAGGAGAATGAGTGAAAGCCCTTCTGAGAACGATGCTGGTCGGGCTGATCGAGCCTGTGCTGTTCGGCGCGACCCTGTTTTTGGTGGCAGGCACGTTCGACTACTGGCAGGCATGGGTTTTCCTGGCGGTGTTCGCTTTATCGACGTGGATCCCCGGCGTGTACCTGCTGCGTACCAATCCCGACGCGCTCAAGCGGCGGATGCGCGCCGGGCCGACAGCCGAAACACGAACCAAGCAGAAAGTCTTCATCGCCGGCTGGTACCTGTCGCTGGCGTCGGTGTTCGTCATCAGTGCCCTCGACCACCGCTTCGGCTGGTCGCGGGTACCCACCGCGATCAGCCTGGTCGGGGATGTTCTGGTCGCCATCGCGCTTGGGGTGGTGATGCTGGTGGTGATCCAGAACAGTTATGCGGCAGCGGTCGTGCGGGTCGAGGAGGGCCAGAAGCTCGTCTCCACCGGGTTGTACAGGCTGGTGCGGCACCCCATGTACACGGGCAACGTGATCTTGGTGGTGGGCATTTCTCTTGCCCTCGGCAGCTATTGGGGATTGCTCGTCGTAATACCGGCGGTGCTCGTGCTCGCCCTGCGCATCCGCGACGAAGAGAAGTTGCTCCAGAATGAGTTGGCCGGCTACCGCGAGTACACGCAAGAGGTTCGCCACCGCCTGGTGCCCGGCATATGGTGAAATCCTGAGGCGCTTACGGTTGACCGGAGCACATCGCTTCCGGTGCTCGTCGAATCGTCACCCAGTCTCACGACGCTGACTTCTTCCTTGTGCCGATGCGCTGCTCAGGTGCTCACTCAAGCGTCTCACGGTCGGCGCGTCGACCATGACGGACACCCCCAGGTCAGCGTCAAGGGCCGTGTTGATTGCCGTGATCGCCCGCATCGCCGAAATCGAATCCCCGCCGAGATCGAAGAACGACTCATCGACTCCGACACGGTCAACGCCCAACGCCTGCGCGTAGATGCCGGCCAGGATCTGTTCCACCAGCGTTGTCGGCGCGAGGTAGTCACCGGCGGTGTCGTCACCGTTGGGTGCGCGCACCGGTGCGCTCCCGGGTCGGGTGGACGCTGCGCGCGTGCCTACCTCGGACAACCGGGCGTGCTCGGTCCCATCGAGCACATCCATCGATGACAACGGCCGCCTCGGTTCGACGGTCATTTCCGCCAACACCCGCTTGTACCGCTCGATGAGCGCTCGAACGCTCGCCGCGTCGAAGACATCCGTCCGATATTGGACGCGGAGTTCCAGTTCACGGCCCGGTCCGGCTTGCACCGTCAACGGGTAGTGGTAGTAGTCGCGGCTCGTGAAGCCGGTGACGGCCAATTCATTCACGCCGGGCGGCGTGGCGATGTCGGTCGGGTAGTTCTCGTACACGAACACGGTGTCGAACAACCTCTCGTGACCGGTGATGCGGTGCATCTCGCTCAGCGCCAGGTGCTGGTGCTCGAGGGTGTCGTTGTGGGCGCTCTGCAGCTGACTCAGCAAGTCCGATGTCGTGGTATTCGGCGCAATGCGCGCCCGCACCGGCACCGTGTTGATCAACAATCCAACCATCGATTCGGCGCCGTCGATCTCGGTCGCCCGACCCGATACCACGGTTCCGAAGGCCACGTCCGGCTGGCCGGTGAGCGAGGAGAGAAGCAGCGCCCAAGCGCCCTGCAACACCGTGTTGACGGTGGTGTGATGCGAGCGCGCCAGCTTGGTGAGGGCCCGTGTGGTCTTCGCCGGCACCCTGAACGATTCGACGCTTCGCTGCCCTAACGCCAGTTCTTGCGGCGGGCCGACGAGGACGGGGGTGTCGAAGTCGTTGAGCACCTTATGCCACGCCGCTCGGGCGGCAGCGTGATCCCGTTCCGTGAGCCAGTTGATGAAGCTGCGGTATGGCGGTGCTGTGGGCAGTCGGTGTCCGTGGTAGCCGGCGAAGATCTCCTGCAGCAGAATCGGCATCGACCAGCCGTCGAGCACGATGTGGTGATTGGTCAGCACGAATCGGTACTGGTTGTCCCTCACCCGGATGAGAGCCGCCCGGAAGGCGGGCTGATCGACGAGGTCACATACCTCGGCCCGTTCGGCTGCACAAAGACGTTCGAGCTCCTGGTCGGAATCGAAATCAGCTTGCGCAGAATTCAATTCGATGTACCGCCAGGGCGCTACGGGGTCAGCGGGAACGATCTGCACCGGCTCTTCGAACTGGAGGCAGAATCGGGCCGCCAGGTGCGGATGCCGCCTGACCACCGCCTGCACGGCATCGCGCAGTCGGTGCACATCCACCGGACCGCTCAGGGCGATGTCCAACTGCACCGCGTACGCATCGTCGTCAGAACCCTTTGCGACGTTGGCGTGATAGAGCAGCCCTTGTTGCAAGGGGGTCAGCGGCAGCACGTCGGCCACCGGCAACTGGGCGTTCAACTCGTCGATCTGCTGCTGGCTCAGGCGAGCAGGAACGATATCCGACGGGGTCAACCCTCCCCCTCCGCGCCCGACATGCGCGCAGATGCCGGCAAGGGCGTCGAACCACAAACGGCTGATACGGGTGACCGACGTGCGATCGAACGCTGAGGGCGCCCACGTCCAGGTAGCGTTCAGATGCGGACCGGTGTCGGTGTCGATCGTGACCGCATTGAGTTCGACGGTGTGCGTGAGGGCGACGGGCATCGCCTCGACGGCACCGGTCAACGACAAGCCCTCCTGGCTGAACCGCCACACATCGCCGGACGCGTACGCCGCCGGCGAACCCAGCCGCCCGAAATAGTTGAAGCCGATCGTCGGGTCGCCCCCGCCCAACTCCACATCGGGATTCAGATAGCGCAGCAACCCATAGGTCAGGCCGTCGGGCAAGGAGCGAAGCTGCTCTTTGGCGTCCTTGAGCACTGCACCCAGCGCCGAATCGCCAGTCACGACCTCCGTCCAGCTCAACCCACCGACCGCTAATTCCACCGGGTACTTGGCGGTGAACCACCCGATTGTGCGCGACAGGTCCACGCCGGCGGCTGGGCCGGCCAAGTCCTCTTGGCGACCATGCCCCTCCACATCGATGGCGATCGGGGCGCCGCCCGTCCCCAAGAACTGCGCCCACGCCAGCCCGAACGCGATCAACAGGATTTCGTGGACGCCGGCATGGAATGCGGCCGGAACCTCGCCGAGCAGCATGTGTGTGGTCTCAGCATCCAGCATCTCCGCCAGGTATCCGGCACTGGCCAATGTATCCACGGACGCCTGCGGAGCGGGCAACGCCGCAGGGATCGCCGCCACCCGCCGCCACGTATCGGCCAGGCCGACCACGTCCGGATGGCGCGCGTGCTCATTCAGCAGCTCCGCCCACCGGGCAAACGACGTCCCCGCCGGCGGCAACAGCACGGGCTGTCCGCCGCGATGCTGGGTCATCGCGATGTTGATGTCCTCCAACAGAATCCGCCAAGACACGCCGTCAACGGCCAAGTGATGAACGATCAAGGCCAACTGGCCCGTGGCAGAAGCCCACACGCCGCTGAGCATGACCCCATCAGACGGATTGAGCCGCGACCGCGCCGCCACCAGCGCCTCGTTCGTCAAGACATCCACCGACTGCAGGCAGTCACGCGCAGCCACCGAACCCGGGTCGGGCACTGCCAAAGACCATCCCCCGGCACCGTCGTCCGTGGCGCGCAGCCGCAGCATGGCGTGGCGATCCAGGAGCGCCTGCAGCACGACCACCACCTCGGCCTCGGTCACCCGCGCAGGAGCCTGAAGAAGCACCGTCTGGTTGAACTGATCGATGGGGCCGTCCACGCTCTTCAGCCACCGCATGATCGGGGTTGCGATCACCGGCCCGGTGCCTTCGTCGATCTCCGCTTCGGAGCCGTCGGCCAGCCTGACCACTCGGGCCAGTCGCGCCACGGTCTGCTGGACGAAGATGTCGCGCGGCCGACCGACCAAGCCCGCGGCGTGAGCCCGCATGACCACTTGGATCGCGGAGATGCTGTCGCCGCCGAGGTCGAAGAACGAGTCGTCGACCCCGACCCGTTCCAGGCCGAGAACTTCGGCGAAGATGTCCGCGAGGATCTCTTCGACCACGTCTGCCGGGGCGCGGTAATGGTCGACGTCGGAGTACTCCGGTGCCGGCAGTGCTCGCGTGTCGAGCTTGCCGTTGACCGTCAGCGGCAGAGCGTCCAGCGACACGACCGCGGCCGGCACCATGTACGAGGGCAAGCGCTCGGCAAGCTGAGCGCGCAATCGGGCCGGGTCGTCGATGCCGGTGACATATCCGACGAGGCGCTTGTCGCCGGGGCGGTCCTCGCGCGCGATCACCGCCGCCTGCTCGACTCCGCTCAAATTCGCCAGCACAGCTTGGATTTCACCGAGCTCGATGCGGTACCCACGTATTTTGACCTGCTCGTCGGCGCGACCGAGGTATCTCAGCTCTCCGTCCGCGCCCCAGCACACGAGGTCGCCGGTGCGGTACATCCGGGCGCCAGTCCCGCCGAAGGGACACGCCACGAACCGCGCCGCGCTCAACCCTGGGCGGCCCATATATCCGGCGGCTACCCCGGCACCGGCGACATAGAGCTCGCCGACGACACCAGCCGGGACCGGTCGCAACCAGGTGTCGAGCACGAAGAAGCCCAGATGCGGCAGCGGCACACCTATCGGGCTGACCGCGTTGTCGAGGTCCCCCGAAAGGATCTCGCGGAACGAGGCGTGCACTGTCGTCTCGGTGATCCCGTACATGTTGATCAAGCGCGGCGATCCAGGGTGCCGGTCCAGCCATGATCTGAGTCGTGCGGGCTCCAGCGCCTCACCGCCGAAGACGACAACCTCGAGAGACAGCTCAGTGACCGAAGCGGGGGCCAGCTCGTCGATGGACTGCAGCGCATAGAACGCCGACGGCGTCTGACTCAGCACGTTGATCCGCTCGTCGATCAGCAGGTCGTAGAACTCCTCTGGCGACCGAGCCACCGAATCCGAGACGATCACGAGCCGCCCACCGTGTATCAGGGCGCCGAAGATCTCCCATACGGAGAAGTCGAAAGCCAGCGAATGGCTCTGTGACCACACGTGTTCCGGTGACAGTTCCAGCTCGGTGTCGATGGCCTCCAGCAGACGCGTGACATTGCGGTGCGGCGTCGCTACTCCCTTGGGAACACCCGTCGTGCCCGAGGTGTAGATGAGGTAAGCGATGTCGTCTGGGTGCGGCCCCGGAAGAGCACTGGTGGGCTGCTCGTCGAGCGCGCCATCAGCCACGTCGACGACCGTCAGCCCGCGCCCGGCCAGCCGATGCGCGAGAGCCGCCGTCGTCATCGTCGCCGCCGGTGCCGCATCCTCGAGCACGAACTTCAACCGCGCGTCGGGCACTGACGGATCGATGGGCACATATGCCGCACCGGTCTTGAGCACCGCAAAGATCGCAACGATCGCATCGATCGAACGGGGCAACAGCAACGCCACCCGCTGCCCCTGTCGCACGCCGCGGCCGATCAGCATGTGGGCCAACCGGTTTGCCTGCTCATCCAGTTCGCGGTATGCGATGGTGCGGCCGTCGAAGCTGACGGCTACCGCGTCGGGAGATCGGGCCGCCCGCGCCTCGAACAAAGCCACGATGGAGTCCGATGCGGCCGGCTGAGTCAGGGCGGTCCGGTTACCGATCGCATCGACGCGGGCGTGTTCGCCGGCGTCGAGGACATCGATCGCCGACAGCGGCCGAGTGGCGTCGGCGGTCATCACCTCGAGCACCCGTTGCAACCGCTCGATCAGGACCTTGATGCTGGCCCCGTCGAACACATCGGTGCGGAACTCCACGGTGCCCGAAATGCCGGCAGCCTCACCGGTTTCGGTCCATTGCTCCTCCAACGAAAACGAAAGATCCATACGAGCGGTGTGGGTGTCCAGCGGCAGCTGAGTGGCCTCCAGACCACCCAACGCCAACTCAGTCGCCGACTCACCGGCGAAGTTCTGCCATGCCAGAATGACCTGCACCAGCGGATGGTGAGTCAACGACCGCACCGGATTGAGCCGCTCGACAAGCACTTCGAAGGGCACGTCTTGGTGCTCGTATGCAGCCAGACTGCGAGTACGCACCTGAGCCAGCACCTCGGCCACAGTGGGGTCTCCGGCCAGATCGACCCGCAACACCAGAGTGTTGACGAAGAACCCGACCAACTCATCGAGCGCTGGGTCACGCCGCCCGGCGATCGGAAAACCAATCGCCACATCAGAACTCGCGCTGAGCTTGGACAGGAGCATCGTCAGGGCAGCCTGTACGACCATGAAACTGGTCGCGCCGTGCGCACGGGCGACAACCCGCACCCGCTCCTGCAATGCCGCGGGCCACTCCACCGCCACCCGTGCACCCTGTTGATCAGTGACCAACGGATACGGCCGGTCGGTCGGCAGCGTGATCCGCTCCGGCATTCCCCGAAGCGCGTCTTCCCAGAATTTGAGTTCGTTGGCGATCCGGCTGTCGCGGTCGTCGAGGTCACCAAGCTGCGCGCGCTGCCACAATGTGTAGTCGGCATACTGCACCGGTAGTGGCGCCCAACCTGGGGCGTGGCCCGCACATCGGCTGGCATATGCCGTGCCCAGGTCAGACACCAACGGCCTGATGGACCAGCCATCCGCTGCGATGTGGTGTACCACCGCCACGAGCACGTATTCGTCGGCGCTACAGCGGAAAAGCTTTGCCCGGAGGGGTATTTCCTCGGCCAGGACGAAACTGTGCCTCGCGACATCTCCAACGGCCTCTTCTAGACGGTGTACCGACCATCCGGTCGCATCTACCGTCTCCCAGCCGAAGTCGACTCGATCGATAGGCAAGACCAGTTGCTGAGGTATGCCGTCGACCGCCGGGAACAGGGTTCGGAGGCTTTCGTGACGCTCGATTACATCGGCGAACGCTGCGCCCAGCGCGTCAACATTGACGTGACCTCGGAGCCGGAGGCCCACAGCCAGGTTGTAAACCGGTGACGGGCCATGCAATTCATCGATGAACCACAACCGGCTCTGTGCAAACGACAGCGGCATCACCGCCGGGCGATCAAAGGCCACCAGCGGCTCCAGCCGGCCTTCTTCTTCTCCCACGCGGAGCGCCAATTGGGCGACTGTGGGAGCCTCGAAAACGGTCCCGACCGCGAGGCCGGTGTCCATCGACTTGTTGATCGCCGCGATCAGGCGCATGGCTGACAGGGAATCGCCGCCCAAGTCGAAGAACGAGTCGTCGACGCCGACGCGATCCAGTCCCAGGACTTGGGCGTAGATCTCTGCAAGGATCTCTTCGGCCGCATTCGCCGGGGTGCGGTACCGATCGATTGTCTGGTATTCCGGCGCAGGCAGCGCCCGCTTGTCGAGCTTGCCGTTGACCGTCAACGGCACCGACTCGATCGCCACCACAGCGGAGGGCACCATGTAGGCCGGTAGTTGCTCGGCCAGCGCGGCACGCGCCACTGCCGGATCGGCGGTGCCGGTGATGTAGCCCACCAACCGTCTGTCGCCGGGACGGTCCTCGCGAGCGATCACCACCGACTGCTCGACCCCGTCCAAAGAGGCGAGGGCGGCCTGGATCTCGCCGAGTTCGATGCGGTACCCGCGGACCTTGACCTGCTCGTCGGCGCGACCGAGATAGTCCAACTGTCCGTCGAGTCGCCAGCGCACCAAGTCCCCGCTGCGATACATCCGTTGTCCTGGTGCTCCTGCACTGCTGAAAGGACACGCCACGAATCGCGTCGCGCTCAGATCCGCCCGACCCAGATAGCCATAGCCCAGCCCGGCACCGGCCACATACAACTCGCCCACCACACCCGGCGACACCGGCCTCAGCCAACCGTCGAGCACAAAGAAGGCAAGAGAGGGCAGCGGCACCCCGATCGGGCTCGACGGGCTGATGGCGTCGGTACCGACGATCTCGCGGAAGGAGGCGTGCACCGTGGTCTCGGTGATGCCATACATGTTGATCAACCGCGGTGATCCCGCATGGTTGTCCAGCCACGGACCGAGCCGAGACGGTTCCAGGGCCTCCCCGGCGAACACCACCGCCTCGAGCCGTAACTGGTCACGCAGTTGACGCTGTTGGGCATCGACGGCTTGCAGGGCGTAGAACGCCGAGGGGGTCTGGCTCAGGACAGTGACGCGTTGGTTCACCAGCAATGCGTAAAAGTCCTCGGGCGACCGGACCACCGACTCGGGCACCACCTCCAGTCGTCCGCCGTGCAGCAGCGCGCCCCACATCTCGCACACCGAGACGTCGAAGGCCAGCGAATGGCACTGTGACCAGACCTGACCAGCCGACAGCCGCAGGCGTGCATCGATCGCGTCGATTAACCGCGTCACGTTGTGATGCGGAATGGCCACGCCCTTGGGCACTCCCGTCGTGCCCGAGGTGTAGATCAGGTATGCGACGTCGTCGGGATTCGGCCCCGGCAGCGCGGTAGTCGATTGCCCCGCCATCAGCGGATCGTTGACGTCGATGACCACCAACCCGCGCCCGGCGAGCCGATCGGCCAGATCAGCTGTGGTGATCGCTGCGACCGGCGCGGCGTCACGCAGCACAAAAGCCATCCGCGCATCAGGCACAGCTGGATCGATCGGCACATACGCCGCCCCAGTCTTGAGGACGGCAAGAATCGCCACGACCGCCTCGACTGATCGGGATGACAGCAGCGCCACTCGTTCACCGGCACTCACGCCGCGGTCAATGAGCAAGTGCGCCAATCGATTCGATGTCTCGTCCAGCTCGCGGTACGTCATGTGGCGACCATCGAAACTGACCGCCATCCCCTCGGGAGTACGCGCAACCTGCTCGGCGAACAACGTCGTGATCGCCACCGGTGGCGCCGCGGGCCGCATCAATGCCGCACGGTTACCCCACTCGTACAGAGCATCGCGCTCATCGTCGTCGAGCAGATCCGCCGGCAAGAGTCGCTGGGTGGCGCTCCCGAGGGCTCGCTCGAACCGGGCGATGATCTTTCGAACGCGGTCCATGTCGAACAAGTTCGTGTCGAATTCCACACGGAGCACCAGCTCGGTTCCGGGCATGGCCTGAATGGTCAGTGGATAGTGGTTGAATTCGCGTTCGTCGAAATCGGTGATGGCCATTCCGTCGGCCATGGCCATCCCCGCCGTCTCCACCGGATAGTTCTGGTAGACGAACAGCGTGTCGAAGAGCTGATCGTGGCCCGTGACGCGGTGGATCTCGTTGAGAGCCAGGTGTTGGTGGTCGAGTGTGTCGCCGTGTCGGCGTTGCAGGTCACCGAGCAGGTCGACGATGGTGGTCGCCGGGGTGATCGTGGCCCGCACCGGCACGGTGTTGATCAGCAAGCCAACCATCGTTTCCGCGCCTGGCACCTCGGTCGGTCGCCCTGAAACCGCGACGCCGAATGCGACGTCGTGCCGCCCGGTCAGCCACATCAGTACCTGTGCCCAGGCGGCTTGGAGCACGGTGCTGGCGGTGGTGTGGCAGCTTCGCGCGAGTTCGTTGACGGCCCGTGTTGTCGCGGCCGGCAGTCGGAACGATTCCGCACCTCGACGCCCAGGCCGTGACCGGACTGTCGGCGCAACCAGCGTGGGGGTGTCGAAACCGGCCAAGACTTCGCGCCAGACGGATCGAGCCGCGTCGACGTCTCGATCGGCCAGCCACGTGACGAACCTGCGGAATGGCACGGCGGCCGGGAGACGCTGTTGGTAATAACTGGCGAATATCTCCCGCAGAAGGATCGGCAGAGACCAGCCGTCGAGCACGATGTGGTGATAGGTCATGACAATTCGGTGCGCATCATCGGCGGTGCGGACCAGCGCCGCGCGGAAAGCGGGCTGCTGGGCTACATCGCGCACCGCCGCGCGTTCGGCGGCGCAGAGCCGCTGAATCTGGGCGGGGGCGTCAGGTTCGTCAGTGGCGAGGTCGAGATACGTCCAGGGAACGCTTGGGTCCGCCGGGATGATTTGCACCGGTTCTTCGAATTCCTGGCTGAACCGGGCCACCAGGTGCGGGTGGCGATTGACCACCATGTGCACGGCCTCGCGCAACCGATCGACGTCCAAAGGACCGGCGACGCTGACGTCGAGCTGCATCGCGTAGAGGTCGTCGTGGTCGTCGTCGTTTGTCGCGTTGGCGTGAAATAGCAGCCCCTGCTGGAGAGGAGTCAAGGGCAAGACGTCCGCGATCCGGTAGTTCCCGCCCAGCACATCGAGGTCTCGCTGGGTGAGGTGAGCGGGCGCGATGTCGGAAGGTGTCAGACCGCCGCCGCCGGCGGCGACGTGCGCGCAGATGCCGGTCAAGGCGTCGAACCACAACCGGTTGAGCCGGGCGATCTGGGCCTCGTTCAGTGCCGAAGATGCCCACGTCCACGCGGCGTGCAGTACCGGGCCGTTCTCGGTATCGACGGTGCTGGCGTTGACCTCTACGGTGTGCCCGAGTGGCATGGCTACCGCCCCGGCGGCGGCGGTATGCAACAAGCCGTCGCGGCTGACCCGCCACATGTCGGCGAAGTCTCCACCATCCGCTGTGTCGGCCAACCTGCCGAGATAGTTGAACCCGATCGTGGGGTCGGCTCCGGGTAGGTCGATGCCGGGATTGAGGTAGCGCAACAGCCCGTAAGTGAGGCCGTCCGGTAGGGCGCGCAGTTGTTCCTTTGCTCCCTTGGTCACACGGCCAAGTGCCGGATCACCCGCCGCCACCTGGGACCAGCGCAGTCCGCCGACGTCGAGTGCGACCGGGTATTTGGTGGTGAACCAGCCGACGGTGCGGGACAGGTCAACACGCGTGTCGAAGTCTCCTAAATCCTCGATGCGACCGTGCCCTTCGACATCGATGCAGACCGGCGTGACGGGGGTATCGAGGAACTGCGTCACAGCCAGCCCGAGGGCGATCAGCAGGATGTCCTGAATCCCGGCATGGAACGCCGCCGGTACGCCACCGAGCAGCGCCCGCGTCGTCTCGTTGTCCAACGACGCGGTCAGTTGGCCAGCGGTTTCGTAAGTGTCGAACTCGGGCTGTATCGCAGGCAACGCGGCCGGGGCCGCCAGGACCCGTCGCCAGCTATCGGCCTCGTTCACGACCGCCGGGGAATGAGCTAATTCGCCGAGCAGCGATGCCCACCGGGCGAATGAGGTTCCGGTCACCGGCAAAGCGACGGGGTGACCATGGCGGTGTTGTACCCAGGCGATGTTGAGATCTTCGAGCAGGATCCGCCAGGACACCGCATCGACGGCCAAATGATGGATGATCATCACCAGTTGGCCGGTTGAAGTCACCCACAGCGGACTGACCATCGACCCGGCAGCCGGGTCCAGCCGAGACCGGGCTGCTATCAACGCATCATCGGTCAAGACGTCTACCGACTCCAGACGCAGATGTACCGAATCCTTCTCGGGTACCAGGAGTGACCAGCCCCCCGCGCCGTCATCGACGGCACGCAGCCGCAACATGGCATGCCGATCCAGCAGCGCCTGCAGGGCGATTTCGACGTCGGCCTTGGTGACTCCAGCCGGAGCTTGGATCACCATCGTCTGGTTGAACTCATCGACCGGTCCGCCTGCGCGCTTGACGTCATGCAACCACCGAATGATCGGGGTCGCTGAGACGGGTCCGACACCCTCGTCGGTGAGGCCGACGTCGTCGCCGCCCACCCTGACGACTCGAGCCAGTCGCGCCACGGTCTGCTCGACGAAAATATCGCGCGGCCGACACTGCACACCGGATGCCCGGGCCCGTGACACCACCTGCATGGACAGAATGCTGTCCCCGCCCAGATCGAAGAAGGAGTCGTCGACGCCGACGCGGTCGAGCCCGAGGACTTGGGCGTAGATCCCGGCCAACAACTCCTCGACCGCATCAGAGGGAGCCCGATACCGGTCACCATCGCCATAGTCAGGTGCGGGCAAGGCACGCACATCGAGCTTGCCGTTGACCGTCACCGGCAACGCATCAACGGCCACCACCGCCGCGGGAACCATATAGGGAGGCAAGCGATCCCCCAACGCCGCACGCACCCGACCCGGATCAACCGCCCCGGTGACATAACCCACCAACCGCTTGACACCGGGCTGATCCTCACGCGCGATCACCGCCGCCTGCTCAACACCGTCCACCGCAGTCAGCGCCGACCGAACCTCACCCAACTCGATGCGATAACCACGAATCTTGACCTGCTCATCGGCGCGACCCAAATAATCCAACTGCCCATCAGAGCGCCAACGCACCAAATCCCCCGTGCGATACATCCGCGTTCCAGGCACCCCAAACGGACACGCCACAAACCGCGCCGCACTCAACCCCGGCCGACGCCAATACCCAACACCGACCCCACGACCAGCCAAATACAACTCACCAACCACCCCCACCGGCACCGGCCGCAACCACCCATCAAGCACGAACAGCGCCGCGGTCGACACCGGCGCACCGATCGGCGCCGGCCCTGATCCCGGTGTCAGCGGCGCGCTCATCGACGCATACACCGTGATCTCGGTGGGGCCGTAGGCGTTGATCATCACCCGCCCCGGAGCCCACCGATCCACCACATCACCGGGGCAGGCCTCACCACCGAGCAGCAACGCCACCGATTCCAAGCCCTGCGGGGACAACGCCGCCACCGCCGAGGGGGTCTGAGTGAGCACGCTGACCCGCTCGCGCACCAGCAGGGCATGGAAATCCTCGGGCGAGGTGGTCACCGACTCGGGCACCACCACCAACCGGGCTCCGCCCAACAGCGCGGCCCAGATCTCCCACACCGAGAAATCGAAGGCATACGAATGGCACTGCGTCCACACCTGCTCGACCGGCAAGTGTTCAGGCGTCGACTGCCCCAGGTGCGCCAGATTGCGATGAGTGAGCGCGACACCCTTGGGCGTTCCCGTGGTGCCCGAGGTGTAGATGAGGTACGCGATATCGTCTGGCGCCGGCGCCGGCAAGGCCGTGTCGGGCTGGGCATCGATCTCGGGGTCGTCGATATCGAGCACCGGAACGCCGAAACCATCAAACCGCGCCACCAAATCCGCCGTGCTCACCGCGAGAACCGGCGCGGCGTCGGCCACCATGAACCGCACCCGCGCCGCCGGCACCACCGGATCGATCGCCAGATACGCCGCGCCGGTCTTCAAGACCGCCACCATCGCGACGATCGCCTCCGCCGAACGCTCCAACAGCAGCGCCACGCATCGACCCGGACCTGCCCCCAGCCCGGCCAATGCGTGCGCCAATTGGTTGGCGGCCTCATCGAGTTCGCGATAGGTCAGCGACTGAGCACCCGAAGTCACCGCCACCGCCTCCGGGGTGCGAGCGACCTGCGCGGCCAACAACACCGGAACCGACGGCGCCATCTCCGGCTGAGTCAGCACCGCCCGATTACCCCACACATCCAGACGGGCATGCTCACCAACGTCAAGCAGGTCGATCGATGACAACCGCTGACCCGGGTCGGTGGTCATCGCCACCAACACCCTCTGCAACCGCTCGATCAGCGCCTCGATGCTGGCCGCATCAAACACATCGGTGCGGAATTCCACCGCCCCGCCGATCCCGGCGGGCTCACCGGCCTCGCTCCACCGTTCAGCCAACGAGAAACTCACATCCAGGCGCGCGGTATGAGTGTCCACCGGCACCTGGATGACCTCCACATCACCCAACGCCAACCCCGCCCCAGGATCACCGGCGAAGTTCTGCCAAGCCAACGCCACCTGGACCAACGGGTGATGACTCAAGCTTCTGGTCGGATTGAGCCGCTCCACCAACACTTCGAAGGGCACATCCTGATGCTCATAAGCGGCCAGACTGCGAGCACGCACCTGGGCCAGCACCTCGGCCACAGTGGGATCACCGGCCAAATCGAGCCGCAACACCAACGTGTTGACGAAAAACCCGACCAACTCATCGAGCGCAGGATCACGCCGCCCGGCAATCGGGAAGCCCACCGCCACATCAGAACTGGCGCTCAACTGCGACAGCAACACCCCCAAAGCGGCCTGCACCACCATGAAACTGGTCGCATTGTGCTCCCGCGCCACCCGCGCCACCTGCTGCTGCAACCGCGCCGACCAGTCCACAACCACAGTGGCGCCACGCTGATCCGCCACCACCGGATAAGGCCGATCAGTGGGAAGCTGCACACGCTCAGGCATCCCGGCCAACACATCCTGCCAATAGGCCAACTGCGCTGCGATACGACTATCGCCGTCGTCGAGATCACCCAACTGCGCGCGCTGCCACAACGTGTAATCCACATACTGCACCGCCAACGGCGCCCAATCCGGCGCGCGCCCCGCACACCGACACGCATACGCCGCCCCCAGATCAGCCACCAACGGCCTGATCGACCAACCATCCGCAGCGATGTGATGCACCACCGCCACCAACACATACTCATCCCGCGCAAGCCGGAAAAGCCTTGCCCGCATGGGAATCTCGGTAGTCAAATCGAACGTGTACCGCGCCGCAGCGCCGACAGCCTCCCGCAACTCGCCCGCCGACCAACCAACGCCATCAACGACATCCCAACCAAAATCAACCGCGTCGGCGGCCACCACCACCTGCCGCGGAACCCCCTCCACCGCGGTGAACAAAGTACGCAAGCTCTCATGACGGCCGATCACATCGCGCAACGCCGCACCCAACGCATCGACATCCACCGCACCGCTGATCCGAAGCGCCACCGGCATGTTGTAAACCGGTGAGGGACCCTGCAATTGATCGATGAACCACAACCGGTTCTGAGCAAACGACAACGGAACCACCGCCGGCCGCTCAACAGCCACCAACGGCTCCAACCGACCCCTACCCACCCCCACACACAACGCCAACTGCGCCACCGTGGGCGCCTCGAACACCGTGCGCACCGCAAGATCCACACCCAGACCCGCATTGATCGCCGCGATCAACCGCATCGCCGACAACGAATCCCCGCCCAGATCGAAGAAGGAGTCGTCGACGCCGACGCGGTCGAGCCCGAGGACTTGGGCGTAGATCCCGGCCAACAACTCCTCGACCGCATCAGAGGGAGCCCGATAC
>JBNMQV010000020.1:0-115226 GCA_050205545.1 Mycolicibacterium celeriflavum | reverse complement strand
CCCCGAGACGCTGCCGCCCGGCACCAAACGGGATCCCACCCGTCGGGGGCACGAGCACCCGAACGCCAGCTATCTGAAGGATCTGTGGCACGCCGTACAGAGCCAGGAGATCAGCGGTAAGGAAGCGTTGATCATGGGCCTCGCACAGCGCGGCATGAACACTCCCATTCCGGATCAGAGGCCCGGCCCCAACGTTCCGGCAGCGCCGGCCCCACCCGCACCCGCGCCCGGAGCACCGCCGGCGCCGCCCGCACCGCTCGCGCCCGCGCCTCCGGCGCCGACGCCCTAGCGGCAGGCTTGTTCGAGCAGCGATCGCACCGTCTGCACGTGCGACCGCTCGATCGATGCCCACAACGCGCGAGCGACCGCGTTGTCGTGACGGACGAACGTCGCGAAGACCAACCGATCGTCCCGACGGCGTAGCAACAACTCACCCGGCATCCCGATTCGCGAGTCCGCGCCCAGCAGTACGTGTTCCACATCGGTTGCGCGGACGTTCCATCCGAGAATCGACCGACCCGATCCAGGGGGTCGCAGCTTGAGCCCGATCGTCGACCACGCGGAGACCAACCGGACCCGGGTAGGAACCGGCGCGGCCGCCAGGATCGTTCTCATCCATTCTTCGGCGCTTCGGTCGAGCGGACGCTGCACGTACACGTCGAAGGCGTCGGCGTAGTCCACCCTCCCGAGCGTGCTCGCCGAGAGAAGGCCATCTACTGGGCGGACCTGTCGGACGCGGCGTTCGGAGGCTTGGGTTTTCGTCATGGGTGCCTGCTTTCGTTTTGTCGGATGGCACCGGGCCTGCTGCGCCACAGTCGGCCGATGTCGCGGAGCATCAAGGGATAGACGATCACGTGGCGGAAGGGCGCAATCGCGTGAAGATACGTCCGACCGAGCACGCCGTTGGGCCGCACCAGAACCGCCATCTGACCATGGTGAGCACCCCCGGGCCCGGACACCCACCCGATGTGAAGCACTCCGTGCACGGTTCGGTTGGCGATCTCCATCGCGAACTCATCATCGGTGAGGTACAGCGGCCGAAAGTGATCGTGGTCGAAGACGAGTTGTGTTGTCGAATCCCGTAATTCGGGATCTAGCCGGTCTCGCAGCGTCGGGACGCGGGCACCCAACCCCTCCTGCGGCGTGTCCAGACCGAACCACCGTCCGAGCATCCACCGCACGGCGAACAGCGCGCGCACGACGGGGGAGGTCCGGCTGGGGTCGAAGGTGCACCACAGGTTCACGAGTTCGCCGAAGTCCTCGCGGCGGCCCGGCGTCGGCAGTGTCCAGACGTCATGGAGCTGGAAGTCCCCGGCGATTTCGTGAATCCGCCAGGGCCGGGCGATGTGCTCGGTCTCGGCGAGTCTCTCACCACCAAACATACACAACTGTATGCTTGAATCCGTCACGCCGTCAAGGCTTTATCAAGGGGTTGCCGATGGTCGCTCAGATCCGCACGCCGCGGACCGCATGGATCGACGCCGGACTCGAAGCGTTGGCGGCGGGCGGACCGGACGCGGTGCGGGTGGACCTGCTGGCCAAGGCGTTGGGTGTCACCAGGGGCGGGTTCTACTGGCACTTCGCCAATCGCCAGGACTTCCTCGAAGCCCTGCTGGAGTCGTGGGAGCACCGCAGCACCGACGACGTGCTCGCCCGCGTGGAATCGGAAGGGGGAGACGCGAGGGCCAAGGTTCGCAAGGCGGGCCTGCTGACGTTCTCCAAGGAACTGTTGCCGATCGACCTCGCCGTGCGCGACTGGGCCCGCCGAGACCGCACGGTGGCCAAGCGGCTTCGCCGCGTCGACAACAGCCGGATGGAGTACCTGCGCGCGCTCATCGGCACCTTCGTCGACGACGCCGCCGATGTCGAGGCCCGCGCCATGCTCGCCTTCTCGCTGGCGATCGGCGCTCACTTCATCGCCGCCGACCCCAAGGGCCTGACCAGACGCGAGGTGCTCGACCGAGCCACGCAGCGACTGCTCGCCGAATGAATCGGTTTGCCAGACCCTCTAATTCAGTGCGGGTGAGTCGGGGCCCAACCGGTCCTTGATGTCGTCGATCTTGGCCTCGATGCGCTCGAGATCCTCGGCGTCGACCTTGAACAACCAGTGCTTGGCGCCGAGCAGCAGGATCGCCTGGAAGATCAGCTGCAGCCACTCGCTCTGCCAGTTCTCGAATGTGCTGGCGAAGAACTCATGCAGGTACTCACCCCAGATGAAGGGCTGTCCATGTTGCTGCTGGGTGCTGGTGAACTCGGCCAGTTGGGTGAAGAACTGGCCGAGCCACGAGCCGACGAACAGCAGGAGCAGTATGTATACGGCGCCCCACCGCCTTATGTGCGTCATGCCTGGGGGAGTACCCCAAGATCAGCCGGCCACCCAGAGAACGAGGAATGCGCAGATCGACGCCAGGCAGAGGACGTGGTCGCGGAAGATCGCGCGTGCTAATCGGGTTTGACCCGCGGCGTCGTCGGTCCGGCCGCCCAGTCGCCTGGCGCTCGGCACGGTGTGAACCGCTGCCCAGAGAATTGGCGCCGCGGCCAACACTGTCGGAACTGCGAGCGCCAACGCCGGTTCGGTGACCCACCGGGCGGCCAGAATCCCGAGAAGCACGGCCATCACACCTGCGATGCCGTAGTTCATCGGCCGCGATGTCGTCGTCGCACACCGGTAGTAGTCCGCGATCGAAGACAACACCGGCTCAGGCAGCTCGGCAGCGGTCCGGTGGGAGAGGACCTGACTGTCGAACATCAGGTCCATCCACAGGACGGCGAGCAGGAAGCCGGCACAGGCCGCCGCGGTGAGATCCATGCGGCGAACGGCGGATCAGACCGAGGCGGCCTCGTTGATCGCGTCGAGCCTGCCGGTCGCCTCGAGGTATTCCTGCACCCAGCGCTCGATCACCGTCGCGGTCTTCTCGACCTTGTTGAACTGGCCGACGACCTGACCGATCGGATTGAACGCGACGTCGACCGACTCGTTCGGGTACTTGTGCGTCGCGGCCACCGCCATCCCGGAAACCATGTACTGCAACGGCATTCCGAGCGGCTTGGGGTTGTTGGGATCCTCCCACGCATCGGTCCAGTCGTTGCGCAGCATGCGCGCGGGCTTGCCGGTGAACGACCGGCTGCGCACGGTGTCCTTGCTCGTGGCCTTCACATAGGCGGCGTGTTGGACGGGCGTGTTCTCCGACTCCTCGACCATCACCCACTGCGAACCGGTCCATGCGCCCTGCGCACCGAGCGCGAGCGCCGCGGCGATCTGCTGGCCGCTGCCGATGCCACCGGCGGCCAGGACCGGTACCGGGGCGACCTCCTTGACGACCTGCGGCCACAACACGATCGAGCCGATCTCACCGCAGTGTCCGCCGGCCTCGCCGCCCTGGGCGATGATGATGTCCACACCGGCGTCGGCGTGCTTGCGCGCCTGTGACGGAGAACCGCACAGCGCGGCGACCTTACGGCCTTCCTCGTGGATGTGATTGATCATGTCGGCGGGCGGAGTGCCGAGCGCGTTGGCGATCAGCGTGCACTTCGGGTGTTGCAACGCCACCTCGACCTGCGGCGTCGCGGTCGCCTCGGTCCAGCCGAGCAGCTGCAACGCGTCGTCGTCGCTGTGCTCGACCGGAACCCCGTGATCGGCGAGTACCTTCTTGGCGAAGTCGATGTGTTCCTGCGGCACGAGGTCGTTGAGGGTCTTCTTGAGCACCTCGGGATCCATATCGGCGGCGTCCATGCCCTCGTACTTGTTGGGGATCACGATGTCGACGCCGTACGGGTGGTCGCCGATGTTCTCGTCGATCCACTTGAGCTCGATCTCGAGCTGTTCCGGGGTGTATCCGACGGCGCCGAGCACGCCGAAGCCGCCGGCCTTGCTCACCGCCACGACCACGTCCCGACAGTGGGTGAACGCGAAGATCGGATATTCGATGCCGAGGTCGTCACAGATCGGGGTGCGCATGCCTGCTCCTTATGGTGGGCCGCTCAAATTGAAACGTGTTCTAGTTTAGTACGCGCCGAGGTCTTCTACGAAAGAGACCTCGTTGCCGTCCGGATCGGCGATGTCGACGACCCTGACCAAGCCGGCGATCACGACGACCTCTCCCGTCTCGATGCCCAGCTCCGCGAGCTCGGCCATCTGTGCGGCGAGGTCATCGACCCCGATGCGGACCGCCGACCGGCCCGCGCGATCGTGATCCTGCATCAGCTGCAGCCACGCCGTCGCGGCGATCTGCCACTCGGCGACGCCCTCGATCGGTTCGAGGTCGGGTTCACGGCCGATGACCTCGCTGTACCAGGACCGGGCCGCGGCGAAGTCGCGCGTCGCTACGACCGCGGCGACGTCGTTGAACTTTCCGGTCACGAGTCCAATCCTTCGCCGAGACTTCGCCTTATGACGGAATTCGGGCGAAATGCGTCAGAAACCGTCGGCTCGCCGCGCGCGCTCAGTCGTATCCGATGAACCGCCGCAACGACACCCGCTTTCGGTGCCCCGAGCCCTCGACCTGGAGCACCGGCCAGCCGTGTTGGGCCGCCATGGCGGTAAGCCCGGGGCGGGGGTTCACCGGCCGCGGGTTACCGACCAGAGCCATCAACACCGCGTCCTCGTCGCCGTCGGCGTAGAAGTAACTGCGGTGCAGCTCAACGTCATTGGCCTCACAGAACGCTTGCACAGCGGTGGACTTGTTGGCTCCCCAGATGACCGGCTTGGTGATGCGGCCGGTGAGTCGCCCGGCGTCGTCGACCTCGAAGTGGTTGCACAGCACGTGATCGATCCCGGTGAAGCGGGCCACGGGTTCGGCGTGGATGGTCAGCGCCGAACTGCTGAGCACGACGGTGTGGCCGCGCCGCTGGTGCGCCTGGACGATCTCGTGCATGTAGGGAAACACCCGCGCCGCGACCCGCTCGACGAACAGGCGCTCGCCCAGTTCGTCGAGTTCGGCGAGGGACTCACCGCGCAGATACCCGGCCGCGCGGGTGAGCAGACGCTCGAATTGCATGCGGCCCAAGCGATATCGCAGCGACGCTTCGACGACGCCGAGCACCTCGCCGATGCGCGCCTGTCGGCGCCGGATCCGGTCGGCCGCGTGAGCGGTGGCGGTGAACCCGTCGACCAGCGTGCCGTCGAGATCGAAGAACGCCCCGACGCGGGGATCCTGCGGGCTCGCGGCGATCTCGGCTACAGCGTCCACGGGTACCGCCGGCTGCGCGCTCATAACGGGATTCAGCTTACTGAGCGGCGTACAACCCCTTGCCGGTCACGAGCGGCATGTCCAGGGTGGTCCGAATACCCGGCGCGGCCGCCACGACGTCAGGGATCGCGTTGACGATGCGGCCGGCCGCGGCCAGGATCGCCGCGTAGTTGTGGTCGCCGTTGCGGCTGGTGGGGCAGATGTCCATGACGTAGGACGGTTCGCCGGTGATCTCGACGCGGTACGAACCACCCGGCTGCGCCGGCTGCGCCCAGTCCGGTCGCAGATCACCGCGCAACCGCGTGACGTGCTCGACGACGATCACCGGCTTGCCTGCGACCATGCCCTCGATCTGGAAGCGCACCGCCGCCACGGTGCCCTTCTTGATGGTGCCGACCGCGACGTCGAAATCCTCGGGCGCGGGCTCCTGTTCGACGGAATCCTTGATCTCGTCGACCTCGACGCCGAGGCCCGCCGCGAGCTGCCGGATCGCGGTGCCCCAGGCGATGCTCAGCACCCCGGGTTGATAGAGCATCGGCAGGTCGCCGATCTCGTTGCCGAAGCCCATCACGTCGAACATCACCGTGGCCCCGTCGTAGCTGGCGTAGTCGGCGATCTCCATCGTGCGGATCTGCTCGATGCTCTGACACGTTCCCGCCAGCGCGAAGGGGAGCAGGTCGGTCACGAAGCCGGGGTCCACACCGGTCATGAAAACCGTCGAATTGCCCTCTCGCGCAGCATCTTCGATCCGCTGGATGTACTTGTCGGGGATGACCTGCCACGGGTACTGCAGCACGCCGAGACCGGAGCCGACGACGTCGATGCCCGCCGCGAGGATCTTGCGCACGTCCGCCATCGCGTCGGGCAACCGGGTGTCACCCATCGCGCAGTAGACGACGCAGTCCGGGGCGGCCGCGATGATCGCGTCGAGATCGCCGATCGCGGTCACCCCGGTGGTGACGTCGAGGCCGGCCAGCTCTCCGGCGTCTTTGCCCACCTTGGCCTCCGACGAGACCCAGACGCCGGTGAGCTCGAAGCGCTCGTCGTTGACGAGTTGCTTGAGTGCGAGGCTGCCGCAGTTGCCGGTTCCGATGAGCGCCACACGTATAGCCATGGCGAGCAGTATGCGTGGTGATCAGCGAAATTGGAACAAGTTCTAGTTCCAAACCTGGTGCGGTAGCCTGACGCCCCATGGGACGTGTGGACGACAAAGTGGCACTCATCAGTGGCGGCGCTCGCGGAATGGGCGCGGCGGACGCGCGCGCACTGGTGGCCGAGGGCGCCAAGGTCGTGATCGGCGACATCCTCGACGAGGAGGGCAAGGCGCTGGCCGAGGAGATCGGTGACGCCGCCCGCTACGTCCACCTCGACGTCACGCAGCCCGACCAGTGGGAGGCCGCCGTCGCCACCGCCGTCAACGAGTTCGGCAAGCTCAACGTGTTGGTCAACAACGCGGGCACCGTGGCGCTGGGCATGATCGGCCAGTTCGACATGGCCAAGTGGCAGAAGGTCATCGACGTCAACCTCACCGGCACGTTTCTCGGCATGCAGCATTCGGTCGAGGCGATGAAGGCCGCGGGCGGCGGGTCGATCATCAACATCTCCTCGATCGAGGGGTTGCGCGGCGCGGTGATGGTGCACCCGTACGTCGCCTCGAAGTGGGCGGTGCGCGGGCTCACGAAGTCGGCCGCCCTCGAACTCGGCCCGCACAACATCCGCGTCAACTCGGTGCATCCCGGCTTCATCCGGACCCCGATGACCAAACACTTCCCGGACAACATGCTGCGGATTCCGCTCGGCCGACCCGGTCAGCCCGACGAGGTGGCGACCTTCGTCGTCTTCCTGGCCAGCGACGAGTCCCGGTATTCGACCGGCGCCGAGTTCGTCATGGACGGCGGACTCACCAACGACGTCCCGCACAAGTAGCAAGTCCCCCTTTTTTCCGAGCGCGCCGAACGTGGGTTACCCGCACGTCTTTCGCGGCGCGAGCGCGACATAACCCCACCCTCGGCCGGGGTTGCGGTCAGTCGACCGCGGCGAAGTTGACCGTCGCGGTCGCGCCGACCTCGTCGTCGTTGCCGCGATAGATGTCGACCTGGACCACGACCGAGCGCTTACCGGTGCGCAGGATCCGCGCCACCGCCCTGGCCGGCCCGATCTTGATAGGCCGCAGATAGCGGATGAACAGATCCGTCGTGGCGATGGCGTGGCCGAACGGGGTGGCCCGCGAGGCGAGCTGCCCCGCGGTCACGTCGGCCATGGTCGCGATCAAGCCGCCCTGCAGGCCGCCGGCGGTGTTGGTGGTCCGTTCGTCGACGGGCATCTCCATCGTCACGGTGCCATCCGGCGACGGCACCTCCGACAGGCCGAGTTGGTCGAACAACTCGCGGAGCGACTTGGGTGCCGTCATGGGTAACGACATTACCGCCGTGCACCGGCGCGGTGTCGGGTGCGTAATGTCGTAGCTCGTGAGCGCACGCGCGGGCATCGTCGTCACCGGTACGGAGGTCCTCACCGGTCGGGTTCAAGACCTTAACGGGCCCTGGCTCGCCGACCGGTTGCTGGAGCTGGGTGTCGAGCTGGCACACATCACGATGTGCGGCGACCGGCCCGGCGACATCGAGGCGCAATTGCGTTTCCTGGCCGCCGAAGGTGTCGACCTCATCATCACCAGCGGCGGACTCGGGCCCACCGCCGACGATATGACGGTCGAGACGGTGGCGCGGTTCAGCGGCCGAAAGCTGGTGTTGGACAACCGGCTCGAGGAGATGATCGGCAACATCGTGACGCGGTTGATGGCCCGCTTCCCCGACGTCGACCCCGAGGCGGTCCGCGCGGCCAACCGCAAACAGGCCCTGATCCCCGAGGGCGCCGACGTGATCGACCCGGTCGGCACGGCGCCGGGTGTGGTGGTCCCCGGCAGGGACGGCACGCCGACGGTTATCGTGCTGCCCGGCCCGCCGCGGGAACTGCAGCCGATGTGGCCGATCGCGTTGCAGACCGCCGCCGTGCAGGAGGCGATCGCGGGCCGCACGGTGTACCGCCAGGAGATGGTGCGGATGTTCGGGGTCCCCGAGTCCGCCCTCGCCGACACGCTGCGCGACGCCGAACGCGACATCACCGGCTTCGACCGGCTCGAGATCACCACCTGCCTGCGGCGCGGTGAACTCGAGATCGTCACCCGCTACGAACCCGAGGCCGCGCAGGTCTACACGGGACTGATGACGCTGCTGCGCGAACGTCACGCCGGTGCGGTCTTCTCCGAGGACGGCTCGCGCGTCGACGAGCAGGTCGCGCGCCTGCTGACCGGGCGCCGCATCGCGACCGCCGAGTCGTGCACCGGCGGGTTGCTGGCCGCGCGGCTGACCGATCTCGCCGGCTCGTCGGCATACGTCGCAGGCGCGGTGGTCGCCTACGCCAACGACGCCAAGAGCGAACTGCTCGGTGTCGATCCGGCGCTGATCGAAACGTACGGCGCGGTCTCCGAGCCCGTGGCCGAGGCGATGGCGGCCGGCGCGCTGAACCGGTTCGGCGCCGACACCGCGATCGCGATCACCGGCATCGCGGGGCCCGGTGGCGGTACAGCCGAAAAACCGGTCGGCACGGTGTGTTTCAGCCTCATACTGGCCGAGGGCACGACGGTCACCAGGTCGATGCGGATGCCCGGCGACCGGGCCGACGTCCGCGAGCGGTCCACCACCGTCGCGATGCACCTGCTACGCCGGGCGCTGAGCTGACGATGCGCGTCCGCAGCCTCCTGCAGCGGTGCCACGCCGATCGGCTAACGTACGGGTCCGACACAGGAGGAGTACCGATGGCGGAGAACGCGCGCGAAGAATTGTCTGAACGCGCCGTAGAGGCCGGATGGGACCGCAGGGACGCGGACCGAACCGACTACTACACACGCAGTCCGGTGCGTATTCACGTGATCTGGCAGGGCAACGACGCGATCAGCGGCGGCGCGCTGTACCACGACGACATCCTGATGGCCTACAGCCGCGACCTCGCCACCGTGTCCGGCTGGTTGAAGCGCTGACGCTGAAATTCGGGTGCGCCGACGCGCGACAGTGTGGCAGCGTCACAGCACGTGCCGGAAACTGACATCTCGGTAGAGCTTCGGTCTGCAACCGACGCCGACTGGCCGGCCATCGCGCAGCTGGATGCCACCTGTTTCGGCATGTTCAACCCATCCGAAACGTTCGACGCATGGCGCGCGCTCATCCCGCCCGAGGGGTCCGTGCTGGCTTGTGACCGCGGCGACGTCGTCGGCATGGCTCACTACCTCGACCTGAGGCTGACCGTGCCGGGCGGCGCCGTACTGCCGATGGCGGGGGTCACACTCGTCGCAGTGGCTCCGACCCACCGACGCAGAGGCCTCCTGCGAGCGATGTACGCCGAACTGCACGAGCGCATCGCCACGGCCGGCTATCCGCTGGCCGGCCTGACCGCCAGTGAAGGCGGCATCTACGGCCGGTTCGGGTACGGACCGGCCACGATCGAACAGGAGCTCACCGTCGACCGGCGGTCGGCGAAGTTCCGCGCTGATGCACCCGATCCCGGCGGGGTCCGGGTCGTCCGTGCGTCCGAGCACCGCGGGGACCTCGCGGCGATCTACGAGCGCTGGCGGATCGCCACACCGGGCGGCCTGCTGCGATCACCACCGCTGTGGGACGAGTTGCTCGCCGATCGCGAGGCCCATCGGCGGGGCGGGACCGCATGGTTCACGATGTTGCACCCCGATGGATACGCGCTGTATCGGGTGTTCGGTGACGACCCCGTGTTCGTGCGGGTCGCCGAGCTCACCGCCGTTACCCGTGACGCGCATACCGCTTTGTGCCGAGCGCTGCTCGGACTCGATCTGGTGGAGACGATTCGCTTCGCCACGCACCCCGCCGATCCGCTGCCCTATCTCCTGACCGATGCGCGGGTGGCCCGCCTCAGCCATCAGCAGGACGACTTGTGGCTGCGCCTCATGGATGTTCCGGCGGCGTTGGAAGCGCGCACATACCGGGCAGAGCTGTCGACGGTCCTCGAGGTGTCCGACGGATTCCGTGGGGACGGGGGGCGGTACGCGCTCGACATCCGCGGCGGTCGCGCCCGCTGCAGACGCACCGACGCCCAGCCCGAAGTACAGGTGGATCACGATGTGCTGGGCAGCCTGTATCTCGGGAGCCACCGCGCATCAGCGTTCGCAGCGGCAAACCGGCTGCGCACCAACAACTCTGAAGTCGTCGCTCGCCTCGACGAAGCATTTGCGAGCGATGTGCCCGCCGAGCTGGGGTTCGGTTTCTAGAGACCTGCCAGGGGCCGCGGACCCTGATATTCGTCCCACACCTTCAACATCGTCTGCAGGATCTCCTCGGCGCGGCCCAGGCCGGCGAGGTGGCTCTCGCCCGGCAGCGTGTACAGCTCGCCGTCGCGGAGCTTCGAGACCACGTGCTCACCGTGCCTGAACGGCACGATGTGGTCGGCGTCGCCGTGCCACCAGCGGACCGGCACCGTGACCTCGTCGAGCCGGAATCCCCAGTCGTGGGCGAAGACGACGATGTCGGAGAACGGCGCCGCGAGCTGTTTGCGGCTGCCGTTGAGCAGGTCGTCGAGGAACATCGCCTTGATCTCCGGCCGGGCCAGCAGCCGGCGATCGCCCTCCGGTGACACGCGGCCGTACAGGTCGGCCACCGGGGAGGCCACCGGCTTGATGAACCGGATGAGCGCCGAGGCCAGCAGGCCGACCGGGATACCGGCGTACTGCAGCAGCGGCGCGACGCGCGTACCGAGGTTGCCCATCAGCCCGCCGGGGATGGCGTCCGGGCCGACGGTGGGGGCCACACCGCCGATCACACCCGCGACGACCACGCGCTCCGGCATCGCGACGGCACATCCGAGCGTGTACGGCCCGCCGCCGGACAACCCCACGACGGCCATCTTGTCGATGCCCAGGGTGTCGGCGATGGTGCGCAGGTCCTCGGCGAAATCGACGACCCGCTCATAGCGATGCGCGGTCGAGGACCCGATGCCGGGACGGTCGAGGCCGATCAGGCGGATGTTCGCCTTCTCGGCGTAGATGCGCGCCTCCATCGGGATCTGACGGCGGGCGCCCGGGGTTCCGTGCAGCCAGAAGACGGCGCGGCCCTGCGGGTCGCCGAACTCGGCGAATCCGATGCGGCGGTCCTCACCGACAGCGACGTTGCCCTCGAGCTTGGGACGGGCGATTGCGACAGCCATGGCCGAAGTGTCTCATGCCGCCGGGAGGCCGCTGCGGGCTATGCCACCCGGAAGACGTAGGACGCGGCGGTGGTGACCCGGTCGTCGACACCCTCGTCGTGCATCAGCACACGCACGGCGACGGTGCCGTCGGACCCGCGCACCGGCTCGGTGTCCACCCGGAAGGGGCCGCTCTTGCCGCGCGCCATGAACATCACGTGGCAGGACACCCCGTGCAGCCGGTCGGTGCCCGCGGCGGCGGCCGCGCCGTCGATGGCGGCGGCCTCAAGGATGACGAACTGCGGTCCGACGTGCAGCGCCGCGTCGGGCGATGCCACCTCCGCCGACAACTCGGGCAGCCCCCACCGGCCGTCGGGTCGGCGACGGCCGCCGAACACCTTCCACAGCGGTGGCAGGTCGGGGGAGTCGACGATGTTGAGGGGATTGGCCTCCATCCGTTCGAGTCCCTCGGGCGGGACGCCGATGCTGACGCCCTGGCCCTCGATCAGTGCGAGCACGCGGGCCGGGTTGTCGGCGTCGACGATCTTCGCGCGGCTGTATCCCATCTGGCGGCCGACCCGCAGCTCCTCGGACACCACCTCGAAGCACGTGACATCGCGGCCCGGATCGAGGATCTGGCAGGAGTGGATGACCGGATTGGGCACCGCCTCGAGGTCGGACATGTGTCCGCTCTCGGGTGCCGAGATCCCCAGCACGGCGAACAGCAGACCGCCGGCCGCGTCGCGCATGTCGCGGCGCACGGTGACGGTGTTGTCCTCCTCGACGAGATCCATCTGGGCGTAACTGCGGCCGATGTAGCGATAGCTCAGCAGTCCGCCCCAGCGCCTGCGCAGTTCCTCTGCATACTCCTCGGGTGAATCGGACAGCTCGCGGATATCGCGCAGCACGCAACACTCCTATCTAAGGGACGCCGACGGCGGTCTACAGCAGTCGGCGAGGCGATACTTCCATCTGATAACCGGCGGGGAACGTCATCTCGATCACCCGCAGTTCGTCGTGGGCCTTGGACTCCAGCTCGAGGACGACGCATCCCTCGCCGAGGTCTTTGGCCTCCAATACCGTGTAATGCTGACCGCCACCGTTGACATCGACGACGGGGTCCCCTGAGCGCAGTGCCTCGACCGCTACCAGGCCGGGGGCTTTTGCCGGGTGTGCTTCCACGCGACCAACGGTAGGCCAAATTGCCCGGGCGCTGGCGGGTTTCAGCTGACCGCCGCGGTGTAGGCGAAGCCGCCGATGACGAAGGCGGCCAAGCACAACCCGAATGTTCCCAGCGCGAACGGCCAGCCGGGCGCGCGCCGCACCAGCTGCACGATGGTCGCGATCAGGCCCGCCACCCCGATCGCGATCGCCAGCAGCACGGCGGTGAAGACCGCGTTCACGGCGCCTTCCTCGCTGCAGGTCTCGGGTGGGCAGTGGTCCAGGAATGCCAGCGAGAACAGCCCGAAGAACGCTCCGACGGCGATCATCCCGGCTGTGATCACCAGCGCGACGACGGAAGCGGCGATGTCCGCACCGGACACCGGCCGCTTGTACGGCCGCGGCGGCGGATACCCGGGATAGCTCGGTTGCACCATGACCGCAGATGCTAGCGATGCGATGCGCGGTTTCCTGTCGAAATGCCAGTGCATCGACCATCATGTCGTCATCGGACCAGCACCCCGGGAGATGTCCATGGACAGCACGATGCAGGACTTTCCGCTCACCCTGACGACGATCCTGCGGCACGGTACGGGATGGCACTCCGGCCGCAAGGTGATCACCGCGACCGCCGACGGGGCGCGCGAGATCAGTTACGGCGAATTCGGCGCCCGGGTCGCCCAGTTGGCCCATGGTCTGCGGGCACTCGGCGTCACCGGAGACCAACGCGTCGCGACATTCATGTGGAACAACCAGGAGCACCTGGAGGCGTACTTCGCCGCGCCGTGCATGGGCGCCATCCTGCACACCCTCAACATCCGGTTGTCCGGTGAGCAGGTCGCGTACATCGCCAACCAGGCCGAGGATTCCGTTGTGCTGGTGGACATGTCGCTCGCAGCGCTGTTCGCGCCGATCCTGCCGCAGCTGACCACTGTGCACACCGTGGTCGCGGTGGGGGAGGGCGACATATCCCAACTCGCCGATGCGGGCGCCAGGGTGATCCGCTACGACGATCTCCTGGCGGGACAACCGCTCGAGTACGACTGGCCGGTCCTCGACGAAAAGAGCGCCGCCGCAATGTGTTACACCAGCGGCACCACCGGCAACCCGAAGGGCGTCGTCTACAGTCACCGCTCGGCGTACCTGCACTCGATGGCCGTCTGCAGCGGCAACAGCATCGGGCTGGTCGACGGCGACCGCGTGTTGACCGTCGTGCCCATGTTCCACGCCAACGCGTGGGGTCAGCCGTATGCGGCGGTGATGGCCGGCGCGGATCTGGTGCTGCCCGACCGGTTCCTACAGGCGGCCCCGCTCGTCGACATGATCGAGCGGCACCGCCCGACCATCTCGGCGGCGGTACCGACCATATGGAACGACGTGCTCAACTATCTGCACGCCAATCCGGACCGGGACATCTCGTCGCTGCGCACCGTCTGTTGCGGCGGGTCGGCGGTTCCGCTGGCCATGATGAAGGAATACCAGGAGCGCTTCGGCGTGGTCATCCGGCAGGGCTGGGGCATGACCGAAACCTCACCGCTGGCCGCGATCGCGATTCCGCCGCCCGAGGTCACGGGCGCCGATCACTGGACGCTGCGGGCCACCGCGGGACGCGCCATGTGCGGGGTCGAGGTTCGCATCGTCGACGACGCGGGCGCGGTGCTGCCCAGCGACGGAAAAGCCGTGGGCGAGATCGAGATTCGCGGCCCGTGGATCACCGGCTCGTACTACCGCAACGCCGACCCCACCAAATTCGACGACGGGTGGCTGCGCACCGGCGACGTCGGCAAGATCGACCCGCAGGGCTTCATCACGCTGACCGACCGGGCCAAGGACGTGATCAAGTCCGGCGGGGAGTGGATCTCGTCGGTGGAGTTAGAGCTGCGGATCATGGACCACCCCGCCGTGTACGAGGCCGCGGTCGTCGCCGTGCCCGACGAGCGATGGCAGGAGCGGCCGTTGGCGGCCGTGGTGCTCGACGGCGACGCATCCGTCACCCCAGAGGAACTCCGGAAACATCTGTGCGACAACGTGCCCCGGTTCTGGCTGCCGGAGCGCTGGGCTTTCGTCGACGAGGTGCCCAAAACCAGCGTCGGTAAGTTCGACAAGAAGACGATCAGGGCGCGGTATGCCGACGGCGACTACGACGTCGTGGAGTGCCGGGACTGATCGCCGTCTCCGCCGGAGACCCGGCGAACCGGACCTGTGCGGCTCACGGGTGGTTTACGGTTACGACGTAGGTCAATCCCGTGGGTGCAGCACACCGCCGCGGACGAGGAACGGGGATGAAGACATGCGCCGACAGATTCGACTGATGGCCTCCGCCGCCGCCGTGATGACCGCGGCGCCCCTCGGGGTGTTCGTCGGCGCTGGAACCGCAACGGCGAGCGACACGTTCGTCCCGATGAACCAGGTGTCCCGGCGCTGCGACTACAGCGAGACCGACTACAACGGGCCGACCGGCTACGGCCGCGCGACGAGCGTCATCGGCGTCAACGGCTCGGGTCTGACCGCGAACGTCAACCTCCAGGTGGCAAAGCCCAACATGCGCTACGACGTCAGGCTCATACAGCTTCCACGCCCGTCGTCGGCGCCCTGCTTCGGCGGGGATCCGGGTGTCGCTCAGGCGGCGTTGCAAACCGACGGCGTCGGGAACGGCTCGGTCACCCTTCACGACGGTGTCGAACCGGGAGCGACGGGGGCATGGGTGCTCATCACCCGACCCGACCCGTTCTCGCAGAGCCCCGCGGAGTTCTACACCAGCGACATGATCGTCAAGATCTGACGGGCGCGGTCAGGCCGCAACGACGACGGTCAGCTCGTTGCCGCTGCGTTCCACCCGCATGCCGGCGCGCCGTGCCACCGCGGCGACCGCTGCGGCATCGGCGGGTTCGGATCGGGTGCCGGCCAGTATCCGGGCGAGCCGCCCCTTGTGCGCCTTGTTGAAATGGGTCACCACGCTGCGGCGGCCGTTGGAATGCTCGGCGACCACGTCGACGCGGACGGCGTCGGGCAGCCGACCGAGCGCCGCGTACGAACCGGAACGGAGATCGACGACGAGTTCGTCGGCGGCCCAGCGGGCCAGCACGGGTTCCAGCACCGGGCGCCACCGCGTCGCCAGCGTGGGCCGCCCGAGAAGCTTCGACGTCGCGGAGAGCCGGTACGCCGGTACCGGATCATCGGCGCGCAACAGCCCGAACAGGGCCGAGCCGACGGCCAGGCGGGCGCGCGCTCGGGATGCGGCGACCCCGCGCAGCGATCCCACGTCGAGGGCGTCGTAGAGGACACCGGTGTAGCGGCTGATCGCGGGCAGCGTCGGTGCGCTGCGCAGCTCGGCGTTCCGATCGATCTCGGCGTCCTGCGCGGCCGACAGCCCCAAGGCCCGGCGGCATGCGGGCCGGTCGGCGGCCAGCTCCACCAGCTCACCGAGAAGCTCGGCCCGCAGCGGCCCGAGTTCCGGCGAGCTGAGCGAGTCCAGGCGCAGCGGTGGCCCGTCGCCGCCGACCCGCTTTGTTTCCGAGGGCGGAAGAAGCACGATCACGCCGCAGAGGCTATCCGGGCGCGGACCGGGCTCAGGCCGGAGGCATCGGAGCCGGTGGCGGGGGCGCGAACGGATCGGCCGGCGGCGGGGCCGGAGCCGGAGGCGGCGGCGCGAGGGGATCGCCAGGAGGCGGCGGAGCCAGCGGGTTCGCCGGCGGCGGCGCGAACGGGTCCGCCGGAGGCGGCGGCGGTGCGAACGGATCGCCCGGCGGCGGGGGAGGCGGCGGCGCGAACGGATCGGCCTGCGGAGCGGGCTCGTGGCCGGCCATCATCACGACCGGCGCGGACGGCGCACCGGGGACCATGGGCTGCTCAGGGGGGACCGGCAGGAACATGTGGTTGGTGAACTGGTCCTGGTAGGCGCCGCCACCGCCGACCTTCACGCCGCCGCCCTCACCGGACGAGACGGGTGTGCCGTCGGGAAGGGTGGCCGCGGTGTGGCCGCCGTTCCAGCCGACCACCAGCGCACCCGGCTGGGTGCCGTACTGGAACCCGCGCTCGAGCAGGGCGCTTTCGATATTCCCGGTGTTGAACCGGTCGCCGTAGACGGGCCGGCCGGTCGCTGCGTTCGTCACCCAAGACACCAGGCCCGAGCAATCCGTGCCGGCCGGGGAGTCTCCACCGGAGACGTACGGCGTGCCGGACACCTGGTTTACAAGCGTCAATAGCGTGGCAATAGCAAACATGCGGTCGGACGCTACAAGTCACGCTGCAACGCCACCAAATTCTGTGACAGCGTTCACAGCCTGCGGTTTCTATAGCGTACTTCACGAATAGCATTGGAAAATCCCGCTTTTCGCTTGCATTCAGCAACGTCGATTACCACTGGCCAATTAGTCAGCGCAGCAATCGAATTGCCGCAGCACTGCGGCTTCAAGATCTGAAATACGTTGTAACGTCGCTAATCCCGGCGACTAGCACCGGCGCCAGCAGTGAGTTTCAGCCCACCGCCAGCAGCAACGGAACCGTCTGCTCAGCGAAGGTCAGCGAGCCGTGGTGTCCGATCAGTGACGATTCCAGCGGTTCGACCGTGCGCCGGATGATCGCCGCGCAGCCGCGGGCGGCGGCCACGAGGTCGCCGATGCGGGGCCGAATCTCGTCGCTGACCTGCGGTCCGAACCAGCCCGCCTCGATCGCTTCGTCCCGCGAGAGCACCCACGCCCGCTCGCCCAGGACGGCCCGCCAGGCGTGGAGCACGTCGTCGTGCGAGCCGTCCTCTATATAGATGTGTCGAGCACGCGCCTCGCCGCCGATCGCCTGCACCCCGTCAAGCAGGGCAGGGGTGGCGTCGATGTCGACGGTCTCGTGCTCGATGACCTCGACCATGCCGTGGTCGGCCACCACGGCCAGCAGGCCGCCGGGCGGCAGCGACTCGACCACCGACTCGATCAGCGTGTCGATCTGGCGCAGCTGCATGCGCCACTGAGCCGATCCGGGGCCGTACAGGTGGCCCAGCATGTCGAGCTCGGCGTGGTAGCCGTAGCAGAAACCGCCATCCGAAAGCGTGGTCTGCACCGCCGCCGCGAGATCGCCGAGCGCGTGGACACCCACGTAGCGCCCGCCACGGAGCACGGCGCGGGTCAGTCCCGAGCCGGTGAACTCGGCGCCGGAGACGACGCTGACGGCGACGTCCGCGGATACCGCCCGCTCGAAGGTGGTCGGCAAGGGTTGCATCTGTTCAGGCACGACCGTCGAGCGAAGGTCCTGGCCCCATGGGTGCGGCCGCCACCGCAGGGCGTTGATCACGCCGGCGTCCGGCACTCGGAACGAGTAGCCGACGAAACCGTGCTCGCCGGAACGGCGGCCGGTTCCGACCGCCGCCAGGCCGGCGGCCGTGGTCGACGGAAAACCGACCGTCAACGTTCTGCCGCGCAGCGATGCCATGGTGGGCGCATCGGCGGCGTATCGGTCGAGGAGTTCGGCGCCCAACCCGTCGATGAGCAGGACGCACGCTCCGGCGCGGTCACCGGGGAGTTCGAGGGTGTTGTCGAAACCCGCCGCACCCATCGCCGAGAGGACCGACGGCACCACATCGGCGAGGTGCGGCAGGGCGGGATCCGGTGCGGGCAGGTCCACGAGCCGAGCCTGCCACACCCCGGTGCGGTGTTTCATTGACAGCGCAAAGACCCAGCTCACAAGGTTCTTTACCGGTTCTTGACCGCATGTTGAATCCGCCCTCAGAGGATCGCGATGTGATTACGCTCCAAGAGGTGGAACTGGGGGTTCTTGGACCTCTCCAGGTCCGGCAGTACGGGCTGCCGGTCGCAATCCCCGGTGCCAAGCCCCGGGCCATTCTCACCATGCTCGGATTACACGGCGGTTCGGTCGTGTCGGCCGATGCCCTCGTCGCGTTGTTGTGGGGCGACGACCCGCCGCGGACCGCCACCAAGGCGCTGCAGACGCACATCTCGTCGTTGCGTCGCGCCCTGGGCGACGGATTCGTGCTGACGGAGGGCACGGGCTGGACGCTGAGCACCACCGAGATCGACGCCATCCGCTACAAGACCGCGGCCAAGCTCGGGCGCAGGGCGCTCACCGCGGGCGATCCGACCCGGGCCGTGGCCTTGTTCGATCAGGCGTTGGCCCTCTGGCGTGGCATCCCCGAGCTTCCCGACAGCTCGCGCGGTTCGTCGGAGAAGACGCGCTGGCTCGAGGGACATGCCGCGCTGGTGGAGGATCGGGCCGACGCCCTGCTGGCGACGGGTCGTGCCGCGGAGATCGTGGGAGAGCTCGAGTCCGCGATCGCCGAAGCACCGCTGCGGGAACGTCGTTGGGGTCACTTGATGCTCGCGCTCTACCGGGCCGGCCGCCAAGGTGAGGCGTTGGGCGCGTACAAGCGGGCGCGGTCACTGCTGGCCGAGGAGTTGGGTGTCGATCCGGGACCGGAGCTGCGGCGGCTGGAGGCCGCGATCGTCGCGCAGGACGCGTCGCTGGAAGTGCCTCAGTCACAGCAGCTTACGACGGTCACGCGCGCGGTCACGTTCCTGTTGACCGATATCGAGGGGTCGACGGCGGCGTGGGAGTCCGACGCCGACGCCATGGCGACCGCGCTCGCCCGACACGACGAGATGGTCGAACAGGTGGTCACGTCGCGCGGGGGACGGCTCATCAAGACGCGCGGTGAAGGGGATGCGACGTTCTCAGTATTCGACCGTCCGTCAGCGGCCGCGGCGGCCGCGATCGAATTGCAGGAGGCCATCGCTCACGAGGCGTGGCAGCTCACCGACCCGATGCGGATCCGGGTGGCGCTGCACACCGGGGAGGTGGAGTTCCGCGACGGCGACTACTTCGGCAGGGCGGTCAACCGCGCTGCTCGACTGCGGTCCTTGGCCACCGGGGGACAGATCCTTTGTTCGGGCGCGACGGCCGAACTCGTCATCGACTCGCTGCCGGATGACGTCGTGCTCGCCGATCTGGGAACGCGCCGGTTACGCAACCTGCCTCGGCCGGAGCACGTGTTCGAGTTGCGCATGGAGGCCGCCGACGAGCCTGCCCCTTCCGCGGCCGAGGCGCCGATGGAACGGCCGGCGCTGCCGGCGGTTCTCGTCGGCCCGGGGCCGTTCGTCGGCCGTGGCCGTGAGTTGGAACGCCTCGTGACGGCGTGGCAGTCGACGTTGGCGGCCGGCACGCGCGCCGTCCTGATCGCCGGCGAGCCGGGCGTGGGCAAGACGCGACTGGCCGGGGAGTGGTCGCGCCACGCCTACGACCAGGGTGCGGTCGTCCTGTACGGGCGGTGCGATGAGGATCTCGGTGCGCCGTATCAGCCGTTCGCGGAAGCGTTGCGCGCGTTGGTGTCCTGCGTCGACTCGAACCGACTGCGCAACGTGCGTGGTGTCGAGGCGCTGCTGCCCCTGGTGCCGGGGTTGGCCGACGCGTTGCCCGATGTCGCCGCGCCTCCGCGGGCCGATCCGGACACCGAGCGGTACGCGCTGTTCGACGCCGTGGTCGCGCTTCTGGGTGCCGCCTCCGCGACGGCGCCCGTCGTGTTGATTGTCGACGACCTGCACTGGGCGGCCAAGCCGACGCTGTTGCTGCTGCGGCATCTGCTGCGCTTCGGAGAAGAGGCCCGCGTGCAGATCGTCGGCACATACCGCAGCACCGATCTCGACCGCTCCCATCCGTTGGCCGCGATGCTTGCCGATCTCCATCGCGACGGGACCGCCACCCGACTGCAACTGTCGGGTCTCGACGAGGGTGACGTCACCGCGTATGTCGCCGAAGCCGGTTACGACGACGAAGAACTCGGTCGAGCCCTGGCGGCGGTGACCGGCGGCAATCCGTTCTTCCTGATCGAGGCGTTGCGGCATGTGGAGGAGAGCGGGGGCCGCTGGGACCCGAGCACGCTGCCGCAGGGCGTTCGAGAGGCGGTGAGCCGCAGGCTGTCCCGACTCACGGCCGAGACCAACAAGGCGCTCGCGGCGGCCGCAGTGGTCGGCAGCCGGTTCCCGGTGACGCTGGTCGAGCAGGTGGTCGGCGAGGACCTGGTGGACGCGTTCGACGAAGCCGGTAAGGCGGGCATCGTCATCGAAGAACCCGGCGGCCGGTACCGGTTCAACCATGCCCTTGTGCGACAGTCGCTGCTTGCCGAGCTGCCGTCGGTGCGGCGCATGCGATTGCATCAGCGCATCGCGGTGACGCTCGAAGCCGAACCGGGTGCCGACGACGAACTGCTGGCCGAACTGGCGCACCACTATTTCGAATGCGCGTGGGCCGGAAACGCGGCCAAGGCGGTCGAATACTGCCGGCGTGCGGCCGATCAGGCGATGTCGCGCGTCGCCTATGAGGGAGCGGCTGACCTGTATGACCGGGCCCTGCATGCGCTCGAGGAGTTGGACGACGAGCTGCCGGATCGCGATGAACTGCAGTCGAAACTGCTCATCGCACACTGCGAGGCGCTGCTCGCCGCCGGTGACGTCACGTCGGCGAAGGTCGCGGTGTCGCAACTGCGTGAGGTTGCAGGGGATTCGGGGCGACTCGGCGCGTGGGGTGTTTGTTTCGACGGTGAGCTTTCGATGCTCACCGACCCCGAGCGCTTGGACCAGATCGAGTCGGCGGTGAGTGTGGCCGCCGAACAGCTTGCCGCGCTCGAGGATGCCGCGGGGGAGGCGAAGGCGCATACTGTCCGAGCGGGATGCCTGGCGCGGCTCGGCCGGATCGGCGACTGTGAAACGGCTTTGGACCAGGCGTTGACGGCGGCAAGGCGGGCGCATGAGCACAGCCGGGTCAACGCGGTGCTGGCGGGCGCTCCGCTGGCGGCGCTGTGGGGCCCCAATCCTGTTCCGCGCGCGGGTGGTCGGTGTCTCGATGTGGTACGGCTGCTGCGCATCACGACCGGATCGCCGTTGGTGGAAGCGACGTCGACGCGGTGCCAGGCGGTGCTGGATGCGTTCCGGGGGCGGGCCGCCGAGGGTCGCCGCCTGATCGAGTCGGCGAGGCGGACGCTGACCGAACTCGGTCTGCGGCATGCGCTTCTGGAGGTGGACCAGTTCGCGGGCATCATCGAGCTGGTTGCCGATGACGCGGCTGCCGCCGAACCGTATCTGCGTCGGGCGTACGAAGGCTTCCGACGCATGGGGCTCGACACCGACACGGCCGATACCGCGGCGCTGCTGGCGCGGGCGTGTCTGGCGCTGGACCGCGACAGCGAGGCAGACGAGTTGTGTTCGGTGAGCGAGCGTCTCGCCGGGCACGGGTCGAAGGCGTCGATCGCATGGCGGTCGGTCAGGGCGCAGTTGCTGGCGCGCGCCGACGCGCACGACCGGGCCAAGGAGGTCGCGGAAGAGGCGGTCAGCCGAGCTGCGGCGACGGACGCTCTCGTCGATCACGGCGATGCCTGCCTGGCCTTGGCGACGGTCTTGCGTAGTGCCGGAAACACGGCGGGCATGCGCGCTGCGGCTGAGCAGGCGGTCACGCTATACGAACGCAAAGGCGCTGCGGCGCTTACGGAGAAGGCGCGGAAGGTCTTGGGGTCTCGCGAGAAGACTGCTGCGCGAGTTACGCAGGTCGCGGAGACCGAGCCGGAGAATTCGTGCGTACGCGTCGTTCGCCAACTGGCAGCGGCCGCCGATCGCGGAGCCTGGGATGAGTATCAAAGCCTGTACGCTCCGGCTGTTTCCGTCGAGAGCAGGCGGAAGATGGTCGGTTTCACCAAAGACGATTTGGGATCTGGTGATTGGCCAGGCCTGGTGAGACGCGTCGCCGATGCCAATACGGTACGGCACGGCCACAGTGTGGTCGCGGTGCGGGGGGAGCGGCTCGCGCTTTGCCGGTTGACGATCGGTGGCGCCGAGGTCGGCGCGGACGCGCCGCACGAAGATGTTCTCGAGCTCTACGCCCTCGACGATGAGGGACGAATCGCCCGCCGGGTGTGGTTCGACGCCGACGACGCGGATGCCGCGGTCGCGGAATTGGATGTTCTGTACGCCCAGGTCGAGAAACGGCAGGGACGATGGCCGCTCGAGAATTCTGCGACACGGGCCGTGGGACGGACCTGCGAGCTTTTCGCCGCCCGTGAATGGGGTGAAATCGCCAGACTATTTGCCGGGAATGTCCGGGTCGATGATCGCCGGCGTGGGCTTCACAGAGTCAGCGACGACCGCGCAACAGAGGTTGCCAACATCCGCGAACTTGCCGCCCTTGGCGTGGCACAGGTCTCGGCGACACCCTTGGCATTGCGGGGCGATCGTCTCGTATTGAGCCACTTGCTGTTTCAAGGCCGCGACACGAGGCCGGAAGCCTTTGCAACCGAAACGTTGGCACTGACGGAGGTCGACAGCGACGGACTGATCGTGGCCATGATCGGTTTCGATCGAGACGACTTCGACGCCGCCATCGCTGAACTTGACGCACGGTACGAGGCCGGCGAGGCGGCGGCGTACGCGCAGACGTGGTCGATTGTCACCCAGCTCACCGAAGCATTCAACCGTCACGACTTCAGTGCGGTGAACTGTCCGAGCACCGACCACCGCCGGCTCACACGGTATGCACCCGGTGACCTAACGCCCGCGACCCTCACGCAACGAGAGTTCACGCCGGATCTGCGCACGTACATCGAGACGGTCCATCGGCTCAGCGATCGCGGTGTCGTCATCGCCAGTCGCTCTTACGGGATCGCTCAAGGAGGTTTCGAAGCCGAGTGGCGGGTGATCATCATCCTGTTAATCGAAGACGAGCAGCTCAAGCGCTACGAACTATTCGACGAAACAGACGTCGATGCAGCACTCGCCCGGTTCGACCAACTCAGCTCGCCAACAACGCGTCCAGAGAACGCAGCAAACCGTATACACCAGCGTATGGCGGCCCATTTCGCGAACCGCGATTGGGACGCCACCAGTGAGCTGATGGCAGAAGACATAACTGTCGATGATCGTCGCCGGGTGGTGAACACCCAAGTTAGGGTGGGCCGAGAAGCAACCATCGAGAGCATGAAGGCCGGCGCTGAACTGGGAGCAAGAAGCATCAGCTCCGTTGTCCTCGCCACGCGTGGCGACCGATTGGCGTTGCTTCGCACTCGGCACTCGGGCGAGGGCAGTGAGGCGGAGGCTCTTTACACCGAGGACCTCAGCATCGTCGAGATCGACGCTGATGGGCGGATCTGCGCCGGCGTTATATTAGACCTGGACGACTTCGGCTCTGCGATAGCGGAATTGGAGACTCGGTACGTCGCGGGGGAGGCCGCCCCATTTGCCCGGACTTGGACAGTGATTTCCCAAGCGTATGCGGGCCTCAACCGAAATGAACTCGCTCCGACGACGCCCGACTGGGTGAACGTGGACCGTCGGCGTTTGGCACCGGTCTCGGCGGGCCGCATCGGCGCCTACATTCGAGAGTCTCAACAGGAGACGCCCGGCGTCGATATCCACATCGAGGCAGTGCACCGGCTTTCCGAGCTCGGAGCGGTCGTGACCAGGGCCGTCACCGGTGCGTCACGCGAGGGCTTCTACGCAGAACGGCGGGAGGTCGATCTGATAACGGTCGACGGAGAGTTGGTCAGCCGTTGCGAAATCTTCGACGAAGCCGACCTCGACGTTGCGTTGACGGAGTTCGAACAATTGGATCGCCGTTGGCCACAGCTGCAGAACGCCGCGAGTCGGACGGCAGAACGATTCCGGACGTATTTCGTAGAGCGTGACTGGGACACCTTGAGGGCGATTCTGACCGAGAAGGGCGTTGTCGAAGATCGACGCCAAGTCATCAGCGCTCCCTTGTTGCGTGGCTTGGGCGATCAGAACGCCAACTTGCACGCGATGGCCGACCTCGGGATCACGATCGTTTCGTCACAAGTTATTGCGCTACGCGGTGAGCGGCTCGCCCTTGGCCATACCCGGTACTCAGTTACCGACGACTACTACACCGATGTTCTCGACCTCGTCGAGGTCGACACCGACGGTAGGTTCTTAGCGTACGTGGGTTTCGATCCCGACGACGTCGACGCTGCATTCGAGGAACTCGAAGCTCGTTACATGGCGGGGGAGGCCGCCATTCATGCGCAGACATGGTCGGTGATTGCAGGCATCTTCGCGAGCCTGGCTCGACATGAAGTGCCGGCGTCCACTCCGGATTGGTTGAACATTGACCACCGGCGAGGGACGCCGCTCGCAAACGCGGACCTTCGGGCGATTGTCGAAACGATCTGGGATATCACGCCAGATCTTCAGAGCCACATCGAAATAGTGCATCGACTCGGCGACCGTGGCGCGCTCTGCACGCAGGTTTCGCACGGGACAACGCCTGACGGCTTCCCGGCTGAATGGCGAATGCTCAACCTGACAACGGTTGACGGCGCGCTGGCCAGCGGATGTGAGCTCTTCGATGAAACCGACTTGGAAGCGGCCATCGCAAGATTCGAAGAACTTGGCCGACCGGAAAGGCAACTCGAGAACGCGGCCAGCAGGGCGGGCGAGAAATTCTTGGCGCATTTCGCGGCGGACGACTGGGACGCCATATCGGACTCATTTGCGGAGACCTACTTACTGGACGATCGCCGGCGAATTGTCAGCTCGGGGGTTCGGCGTGGCCGAGCGCACGCCATCGAAGACGTCCGTGCGGTCGTCGACGTTGGATTGTGGGCGAAGCTGTCATTGAACACAGTGGCCACGCGAGGCGGGCGGCTCGCGCTGATGCATCTCCACGCCGCGGGCCCCGATCCGGGGGCGAGTCAATCCGATCTCCTTCAGCTCGCCGAGATTGACGACGACGGACGGTTTGCAGCGGTGGTGGTATTCGATGTCGACGATATCGACGCTGCCTTCGACGAACTCGAACACCGTTACCTCGCTGGCGAAGCGTCGCCTCACGCACATGCGTGGTCGATCATCGCGGGCGCTTATGCTGCCGTACTGCGTCATGAGATGCCCCCGACGACACCGGACTGGGTCAACGTCGACCACCGGCGAGTGACCTCGTTCGCTCCGAACGAGTTAGGGCCGTTCCTGAAAGCAACGTGGGATGTCCTCGAGAGCGACGTCAAGATCTACGTCGAGAATGTGCATCGGCTGACCGACACGGGTGCGGTCGTCACTCGGGTGATCAGGGGGACATCGCGCGAGGGATTCGCTGCCGAGTGGCGCGAGATCGGGCTGTCGACGGTCGACGGTGATCGGATCAACCGGTCGGAACTCTTCGACGAAACCGATCTCGACGCCGCACTCGCACGGTTCGATGAGCTCAATCGGTCGACGACGCATCTGGATAATGCGGCGAGCCGGCTGATCGACCGCTACTGTGCGGCTTTTGTCGCACGCGATTGGACTGCGCTCGCGGAGACCTTGGCCGAGGACGTCATCACCGACGACCGCCGTCGGGTAGTGAACGGTGGCCTGCGGCGCGGTCGAGATATGCAGGTGGCCGACAGCCGAGCCGCGGCCGAGGTGGGCAGCGGCCAAGACGTATCGGCGGCCGTCCTCGCAACCCGCGGCGATCGCCTCGTGCTCAGTCGTATCCATACGGCCACCCAGAAGGCTTCACCGGGCAGAGTCAGCGCCCAGATGCTCGGCGTCGCCGAGATCGATGCGGATAACCGCATCACGCTCATGATGGCCTTCGATGACGACGATCTAGATACCGCCTTCCGAGAACTCGATGCTCGCTACCTGGCCGGGGAAGCCGCCGACTATGCGCAGACATGGTCAGCCATCGTCGAATCATTCGCTGCCGTTAACCGGGGCGTTGTCCCTGAAGTCGCGCCCGGCTGCATCAACCTCGATCACCGGCGCGCCGTCGCTTTCGCGCCGGGTGAACTCGGTTCCTACACCGTCGCTGCTCAGACCAGCACTCCCGATTTCAAGACCTACGTCGAGGCGGTACATCGACTGGACGTCCGTGGCGCGGTCGTGTCGTACGTCGCCAAAGGTACGTCCGCGCAGGGGTTTCAGGCCGAGTGGCGAGGTGTCAGCCTATCGACAGTTGGCGGGGGATTGGTCGACCGTGTCGAGTTGTTCGACGAACCGGATCTCGAGGTGGCGCTCGCGCAGTTCGACGAAATCACCCGTCCAGTAGCCCGACCCGTCAACGCCGCATATCGGATGGTCGAGCGATTGTGGAGCAGCTTCGCCAAGCGGGATTGGGCGGCAATAGGGGAGCTATTGGCACCCGATATTCGTGCCGAGGACAGGAGACGCATCGTCAATGACGGGTTGCGCCAGGGCCGCGAGGCGTTCGTCGCGAATATGCGGGCGGTCGCCGAGGTGGGGATTGACGATGTCACCTCAACGGTGGTCGCGACCCGAGGTCAGCGCCTCGTCCTTGCTCGCGTCCGCACCGCGCGCTTTCACAGCGACGTGCTCAATCTCGTCGAGCTGGACGCGCAACAGCGAGTCATCACATCGACCGTGGTGTTCGACGTGGAGGACCTGGACGCCGCGTTCACCGAACTCGACGCGCAGTACGGAGCCGGAGAAGGCGCAGCCCATGGTCGCATGTGGACGGTCCTCGCGAACGCCATCGCCGCGTTCAACCGCCGTGCGCTTCCTCCGACAACGCCCGATTGGGTCAACATCGATCACCGAAGCGGCACCTCACTCGCACCGGGCCAGCTCTTCCCATATGTCCGCACCTCATGGGAGTTGGCGCCCGACATCTCCAACTACATCGAGGTCGTGCATGGGCTGAACGACTCTGGCGCTGTCTTCACGCGTGTGGCGAGCGGCACCTCACAAGAAGGCTTCAACGCCGAGTGGCGCGTCATCACACTCGCGACCTTTGACGGTGACCTTCTCAGTCGGGTCGAGTTGTTCGATGAGACAGACCTGGACGCAGCCCTCGTTCGATTCGAGGAACTCAATCCACCTGCCCCAGTATCGACCAACGCTGCAACGAAATTGGACCAGCGCCCCATAACAGGACCGGAGAACGCTGCCGCCCGCGCTTTAGCGGAGCTTTGGGAGCGCTTCGACGCGCAAGACTGGGACGCGATACAAGGAGCGATGATCGAGGACTTTGCGTCCTACGATCGCCGCCAGGTCGTCAACGCCGGCGTGCGACGTGGTCGGACAATCCATATCGAAAACATGCGGTCCGTCGGCGAGGTCGGCTTCAGAAACGCAGGGTCGCCCGCTATCGCGACAAGGGGCGAGCACCTCGCGTTATGCCGGAGTCGTTTCACGGCAGGTGAGGGTACGCGCAGCGAGATCGTCGCCGAGGCACTCATGATCATCGAGACCGACGCCGCGAATCGGCTGGTCTCGAATACCGTCTTCGACCTTGACTCCCTTAGGGAAGCATTGGCGGACCTAGACGCCAAATACGCTGCGGGAGAGGCTAGCCCACACGCGCGGACTTGGTCGGTCGTTACACGCGCCTACGACGCGCTCAATCGGCATGAGCAGTTCGAACGAGATTGGATCTACACCGACCACCGGCGCGGTACACCGTTCGGATCCACCCCCTCTGCCGCCTCCGCGCATCCTGACGTATGGGATGTGACACCCGACCTGAACGCACATATCGAAGTCGTACACCGTCTCACCGATGGGGCAGTGCTCGTGACATCGGTCGTCGGCGGTTCATCGCAAGACGGCTTCGAGGCCGAGTGGCGATTCGTCCAGCTACTGACTGTCACAAGAGGCTCGATCGAGCGGTGCGAGTTGTTCGACGAGACCGACATCGACACCGCCCTCGCGAGATTCGATGAACTACGAACGTCTCCCACGCATCTCGATAACGCCGCGGTCCGGTTGCGGGCCAGAGTCGCCGATGCATACAACCGCCGAGATACGGAAACCTTCGCCGCGGGTGCCGTCGGCCGCTATGAGGACCGCCGTCGAGGCTTGCGTGACGCAGGAATAACCGATGCGAAGTACGTGCTCGCGGTTCTTTCCGAAACACCAGCCAGCTGGACACTGAGCATTGAACCGGTCGCTATCCGGGGTGATCGCCTGGCGCTGACCCGAGAGACGTTCCGCGACACCGACGATCTGACGCTGCCGATAACAGTCGAACTGATCGTGCTGACCGACGTCGCCGACGACGAAGCGGACCTGCACACGATCTTCTTCGATCCCGACGCTGCCGACGCTGCCTTCGAGGAGCTTGACCGTCGATTTGCCGCCGGCGAAGCCGCGTCGTATTCGCGTACCTGGTCGGCGATCGCAGAGTCGTACGCCATGGCCAACCGCCGCGAGACGCCCAGCACGACACCCGCATGGGTTGATCATCGCTTGGTCGCCACCATTGAAGCAGCGGACCTGATCGCGAATCTGCGCGCGGCATGGGAAATAGCACCCGACATCCGGTTTCGAATCGCAACCGTGCATCGGCTCACAAAGCTCGGAGCGGTCATCGATCACATGGTGGAGGGACACTCGGATAAGGGATTCCCCTTTGACTACCGCGAGTTGGCGCTTGTCACGGTCGACGGCGACCGTACCGACCGCTTCGAAATGTTCGACGCGGACAGCCTCGACGCCGCCTTCGCGCGCTTAGACGAGCTCAACCAAGCGCCGCCAATTGGAAATTCGGCGACGCGATTTTGGACTGTGGTGGTGGACGCGTTCAACCGACGCGATGTCGAGACGGTGCTGAATCTCCTCAGCGATGACGGATGCCAGGACGATCGCCGAAGTGGCCTGCGCGGTTCGTTCAAAGGCTCTGAGCGACGCCGAGCCGTAGAAGCAATGTTCACGACAGCGCCCGCCAGCTGGCGCATCGAAGTCGAGCCCATCGCTGTTCGAGGATCACTTCTCGCGCTCGTGCGGCAGCGTTACCGTGATTCAGACAGCAATGACCACCAAGTTGTCATCGAGGTGTTGTCCGTTACGGAAATGCTCGACAACAAGGTGGTACACCATACGGTCGACTTCGATCCGGCTGACATTCTCGGCGCATTTGAGGAGCTCGAATCACGTTATGTCGCTGGGGAAGCCGCACCCTATGCGCATACGTGGTCGCTCGTCATCCGAACCTATGACGCGTTCAATCGCCACGAACTGTCTCCGACTACCGAGGGCTGGGTGAACATCGACCACCGGCCGGTCATCGCCTCTGCGCCCGGCGGCGTGCACGAATACGTCCGCGAGTCGTGGGAGGTCGCGTCCGATATCAGCACCCGGATTGAAGCCGTACACCGACTGAGCGGCATCGGAGCTGTCTTCACTCACGCCGAAAGCGGCACTTCACGCGAGGGATTCGCCGCGGAGTGGCGTGAGGTGACACTCCTGACGTTTGAGGGTGATGCGATCACGCGCTGCGAGATCTTCGATGAGGATGACCTGGACACCGCACTCGCGCGGTTCGACGAACTGAGCCGGCGTGCAACGCACATCGAAAACGCCGCGACGCGGATGTGGGTGCGCCTCGCCGACACCTTCAACCACCATGACGTCGAGGGGTTTCTGGGGCTCACTTCGCCCCACGGGCGCATCGATGACCGTCGAAAAGGCTTGCAAGCTCTGCACGAACCGTCGGACCGCAGAAAAGCTGCCCTTGCGCTGTTCGAGTCGCCGCTGACCTGGCGGACGGATCTCGAGCCTGTCGCCACCAGGGGAGAGCGACTGGCGTTGGCTCGCCAGATATACCGCGACACCGCCGACGAGAGCCAACCCGTCACGGTAGAAGTCCTGACTGTCGTCGAGATCAACGACGACGGCCTGATGGGGGATTTCGTCAACTTCGATAGCGATGACCTCGACGGCGCCCTCGCGGAACTCGACGCGCGCTATCTCGCCAGGGAGGCGGCTCCGCACGCCCGCACATGGTCGGCGATCGCCGACGGGTACGTCACCTTCAACCGGCGGGAGCTGTTCAAGACCACTCCGGACTGGGTCAACATCGACCACCGCCGTGGCGGCACCGCATTCGCACCCGGTGAACAGATCTCATTGGTCAACGCCACCTGGGACGTCGTTCCGAAAATCCACGCGTACGCCGAGGTCGTCCATCGCCTCGGTGATCTCGGGGCAGTCGTCACCCAGGTGGTCACAGCGACGTCGCGCGAGGGCTTCGACGGCGAATGGCGGGAGGTCGTACTGCTCATCATCGACGGTGACGCGATCAGTCGCTGCGAAGTGTTCGACGAAGGCGAAATCGACGCCGCCCTAGCGAGATTCGACGAGCTCGACCGGCCGGCGCATCGGCTCGCCAACGCGGCGACACGCGTACGGGCTCACCTAGTAGACGCCTTCGGTCGCCGCGATCTTGACGCCTTCCGCTCGTACATCACGGAGAACGGACAATACGACGACCGACGTAAGGGCTTGCGCAATTCAGGATCACTCGAACAGGAATTCGTCCCCACCATGCTGTCCGCAGCGCCCGAAAGTTGGCAGTGGACAGACGAACCGATCGCCATCCGCGGAGAACGTTTGGCGCTATGCCGTGACTGGTTTCGCGACACCGACGCTCCCGGCCACCCCGTCACCGTCGACGATCTATCACTTACCGAAATCACTGAGGATGGCCTGGTCTGCCACTCCGTGATTTTCGACAGCGACGACCTCGACGCCGCGATGCGAGAACTGGACGCCCGCTGGATCGAGTCGGGGGAGGTCGAGCATCCTGAGATCATCGACGCACATCGCAGAAATCTCGAGATGACCAACCGTCATGACTGGGATGCGCTCACCGCCGTCTGTTCCGGCGCCACTTATATCAACCACCGACAGCTCGGAAGCGACACCGCCGACTACATCGCCTCGATCAGTACGCTGGCGTCGCTCGCACCCGACCTTCGGATCGAGTCAGCTGAGATCATGGCTCACTCGGCTATCGGCGTCGCGACTCATGTGGTGGTCAAAGGGACGTCCACCGCCGGCCTCGCGATCGAAGTTCCGTTCCTACTGATCAATCTCTGGGCCGGAGACCACGTCACGCACATCGAAGCTTTCGATCCCGACGACTCCATCCACGCACTAGAGCGCTTCGAGCAACTCAACGCATCGGACTGATCCGCCGAACGTGCGGTAAGCGCGAAATCGGGCGCTAATTTTCGACCTGAGCGCACGCTCGGCGAAGAAAACCCAGCTGCACCATTGACACGCAGCCACTCGGCTGCCTATCGTCGAACATGCAGCCAAACGGCTGCATAAACCAGGCGGCAGGGATGGACGACGTATTCAAGGCGCTGGCCGATCCGAATCGGCGTCTGCTCCTCGACAGCCTCAACGATCGCAACGGGCAGACCCTGCGCGATCTGTGCTCGCGGCTGTCGATGGCGCGCCAGTCGGTAAGCAAGCACCTCGCCGTGCTCGAAGCGGCGCACCTGATCACCACCGTGTGGCGGGGGCGCGAGAAGCTGCACTACCTCAACGCAGAACCGATCAACGCGATCGCCGACCGCTGGATCAATCAGTACGACCGCGCGCGGGTGCAGGCGCTCGCGGACCTCAAGACAGCATTGGAGACCCACCCGATGAGCAGCAGCGACTTCGTCTACGTCACCTACATCCGCACCACACCCGAACGCCTGTGGCAGGCGATCACCGACCCGGCGTTCTCCAACCGGTACATGGGCCATGCGCTGGTGTCGGACTTCAAGAAGGGGTCGTCGTATGTGTGGTCCGACTGCAGCGGCCTCGAGATCAAGGACCCGGCGCAGGTGATCCTGGAGTCGGAGCCGTATCGCAGGCTTTCGTTCACCTTCCACACATTCGTACCCGAACTGTCGACGCTCGGCCTCGAGGAGGACGTCGTGAAAAAGGCGGCGGCCGAGCGGAGGTCGAAGGTCACCTTCGACCTCGAACCGGTCGAGGACGGGCAGGTGAAGCTGACCGTCGTGCACGACGAGTTCCCGCCGGAAAGCACCGTGCGCGATCTCATTTCCGGTGGATGGCCGTGGAAGCTCGCCAACCTCAAGAGTGAATTGGAAGCAGCGTCATGACCGCGATGCCGGCGATCGTCGACCGCGAGACGTGGCAAGCCGAGATCGATGCCCTGCGAACACGGGAGAAGGCCCACACCCGTGAAGGCGACGCCATCGCGGCGGCCCGTCGGCGACTACCGATGGTCGAAACAGACGCCACCGCAAGGCTTGTCGGTCCCGACGGACCCGTCACCCTGCTCGACACGTTCGAGGGGCGTTCGCAACTGATCGCGTACTACTTCATGTGGTATCCCGGTCGCCCCGCACCCGATCAATGTGAGGGCTGCACATGGTGCGCCAGCCAGGTCGGCGAACTGTCGTACCTTCACTCTCGGGACATCACCTACGCGGTGTTCTGCCAGGGCCCCTACGACGAAAGTCGCCGCTACCGCGACTTCATGGGGTGGGGGATGCCGTGGTACTCGGGGCAGGATTCTCTCGAGACTCTGCTCGTCGGGCGCCAGAAGAATCTGATGCACTTGGTCTGCTATCTGCGTGACGGCGACCGCGTATTCGAGACCTACTGGACGAACCGCCGCGGCGTCGAAACGATGGATTTCAGCCTCGCCCTGATGGACCTCACCGTGTACGGACGCCAGGAAGCGTGGGAGGAGTCGCCGGCAGGATGGCCGATCTACCCGCTCGGCGACGACTGCCAACCAATGCGCAGTAACGGACGACCGATCACCCAGTGGCCACGCCTCGACGCGGGACATTCCGACGAGTTAATCGCGAGATGACAAGGGAGTGAATAGAAGTGAAGACACCACCGATAGTTCCCGCAGCAGAATGGGACACCGCCTGGCAGGAAATGCTCGTCAAAGAGAAAGAACTCATGCGAGCCCGCGACGCCCTGGCCGCCCAGCGCCGACGGATGCCGTGGACGGCCGTCGACAAGAACTACACCTTCGAGGGATCCCAGGGCCCGGCCACCCTCCTCGATCTATTCGACGGCAGACGCCAGCTGATCGTCTACCGAGCGTTCATCGAGCCCGGCACCTCCGACGGTGACTGGCCCGAACATGGTTGCGTCGGTTGCTCTTTGATGGCCGACCATGTGCCAAACCTCGCCCACCTCAACGCCCGCGATACCACGTTCGTCTACGTTTCCCGCGCTTCGCAGGCTGACCTCGAGCACATGAAGGCCAAGATGGGGTGGCAACACCCGTGGTACACGATTACCGACAACTTTGACGCTGACTTCGGCGTCAAGGACTGGCACGGCACCAACGTCTTCATCCGCGACGACGAAAACCGCATCTACCGCACCTATTTCGTCAACGGTCGCGGCGACGAGGTGTTCGTCAACACCTGGAATCTGCTCGACGTGACGCCGCTCGGCCGGCAGGAGAACTGGGAGGATTCACCCGAGGGCTATCCGCAGGGTCCGCCTTACGAGTGGTGGAGTTGGCACGATACGTACGACCAGCGCACGCCATAGCGCGATCCCGTTTGTGTAACCACCGACGGCGATCGCAAGAAAACCGTCGCTGGTTTCACAAACGAGCGCCGCGCGAGCCGCGTAGCGCCGCGCCGGCCCGACCCGGCCGAGCACAACCCGCGCCTACGACGGCACCGTCGCCAGCGACTGCGCCACGGACTCGGCCCACGAGCGGGAATCCATGACCGCCCACGCCGTGTCACCGCCGAATGCACTGGAGATCACGAGGTCCGGCGTGACGGTGCCGAGCAACTCCACGCTCGCGCGCAGCTGGCCGGCATCGCCGCGGCCTGGCACCAAGAACGTCGCCCACGTTCCCGCATCGGTGAGGAACATGGTGTCGCCGGTGAACAGGTAACGCTCACCAGTCGCGCCCGTCACGAGATAGCTTGTGCTGCCGGGCGAATGGCCCGGCGTGGGAAGCACTTCGACACCGTTGTCATCGACGTGCCGCGCACCACCGATCGCCACGTCGACGCGGGCGTGTTCGGCAATGGCATCGAGCTCCGCCTCCGGCGCGTGCAGCCGCCGACCGAACCGCTCCTCGATCCGTTTCAGGTTCGGTCCCGCCTCGTCGAGATGCGACAGATACTGCGCGCTGACGCCGCCCAGGCGCTCGATCGCATCGAAATCGGCTTCGGAGGCGGGGCAGTAGAACAGCACGTTGCCGCGCGGCCCGCGCCACAGGTACGCGTGCGTGGTGAGGCCGGGGAACGGTCTGTCCAGCCGGGTCTGCCAGAGGTCGTCGCGTAATTGCGTCAGGTCCTGCGTTGAAGTGGTCATGACGACACTCTGCGACCTGAACCATTGTTGAGGTCAAGCGATTCTTCACCGAACTGCGCAGCGAGATGTCACCATCGAAAAATGGCGCGCTCACACGTCGTCGCGGCGCTGGCAGCGGCCCTCACAACCGCGGCAGCCCCCGTCGCCCTGGCCCCCGAGGCGGACGCGGTCTGCTATTCCGCCGACTGCGTGCCCAACGTCGCACGCAACGTCATCGAGGGCACACCGTGCCCGCCCGGCAAGTACTTCAACTACGGCCTCGGCCCCGACGGTGCGACCTTCGTCTGCAACCGGATTGGCGTCTGGACACCCGCCGGCCCGCTCGTCGGCATCCACAACGTCGCGATGGACTGTCCCGAGCAGAACTTGTCGGCGCAGGGGTCCGACGGGGTGGCGTTCGTGTGCACCGACATGGGCGGCGGCCACTTGCGGTGGGCGCATCGCATCGACACCGCGGAGTGATCAGAGCACCCCAGCGATCCGCGCCGCCACATCCGCGGCAACGGACAACGACGTCTCATCCGACGCGGCCGAGTACCGGTCGGCGGCCGGGTCGTAGGTCGCGCCTGCGATCGACCCATGGTCGGCTTCCAGCACGACGCACGACACCGGCCAGCCACGGTGCGAGAGCGTCTCGGCGAACTCACGGCTCACCTCGGCAGGAACGACATCGTCGTGCGCGCCGTGCAACAAGGTGAACGCCACCGGGTCACCGTCCAACGAACTGGGCAACGGCGCTCCGCTGATCGGATCGGCGACCACGAATGCGCCCGCGAGACAGACGGTATGGGCGACACGAAACTCGCGGGTGTGGATCGCCAGGCCGGCAGCCGCCAGGCCGCCCATCGACCAGCCGACGACGACCAACGGGGCGTCGCCGGCGTGCTCGCGGGCATGCGAGGCCGACGCCAACAGGTCGGCTCGGCCACGATCGTTGGCGTGTGAGTCCCAGTCGGCCAGCACGACCGCCAACCCGTGCGCATGCACGCGATCGGCCAACGGCCGCATCGCGGTGCGCGAATCGGTCTGCGCGCCGTGCCACATGAGGACGGTCGGTTGCGCGGGTTCGCCGTAGATGTCGGCGGACCGGCCGGGGGAGTACTCGACTGTGTGCACGACCCTGGAGTGCCCAAGCGACGGCGGAACCAACCGTCAGCGCGAATACCGGTCGACGAACCGGCGCAGGATGGACTGCGGATATCGGACATCCCATTGGCGCACAGCCGTTTTGAGCGCCTCGGCGGACTCCGGCGGAAAGTAGCCGTGGTCTTTGTAGACGTTGATGCGAGTGATCAGGCCGTCGAGATCCAGTTCCGGATGAAATTGCGTGGCGTACACGTGCCGGCCCACCCGGAACGCCTGCACCGGACAGTCCGGTGACGTCGCCAGGCGTACGACACCGGGCGGAAGCGATGTCGCGCCCTCGCGATGCCCGCCGTAGGCGTCGAAGACGTCGGGCACCTCGGCGAACAGGTCGTCGTCGCGGCCTGCCGGGGTGACCGTAACGGTGAGCCCGCCGACCGGTTCCGGATGGGTCCGGTCCACCGTCGCGCCGATCACCGTCCCGAGTGTGCCGACGCCGTAACAGCAACCGAGAAAAGGGAAATCGCGATCGACGATGCGCCCGATGAGCTCCAGCAGTTCCGACTCGACCCGCCGCTGGGTCGCCGACTTCACCTCGGCCGGATCGCTGACGTTGTACGGCCCGCCACCCAGGATGATCCCGGACCAGTCGTCGAGGTCGACGCGTCCCAGCGCCTCGTGGGTCAGCCGGATGCGCCGCATGCCGGTGTCGTCGAGGCCGGCGAACCGCATCATCGCCCGATACTCATCCTCGGCGGCCTCGTCCTCACCGCGGATGGAGAGCAACAGAAACGGCGCAGACAGCACGACACCCCGCGAGCCCGGTGAGCCCGCGGGGTGTCGCATCTCGTTATTGTGCGATCAGACTCGCCTGTTAATCCAGGTCGAACCGATCGTTGTTCATGACCTTCACCCAGGCAGCGACGAAGTCCTCGACGAACTTGTCCTTGCTGTCTTCCTGCGCGTAGACCTCCGCGATGCCGCGAAGCACCGAGTTCGATCCGAACACCAGGTCGTTGGCGGTGGCCGTCCACTTGAGCGCGCCCGAGGAACGGTCGCGCCCTTCGTAGACGTTCTCGGCCGTCTCCGACGGCTTCCACTCCGTGCTCATGTCGAGCAGGTTGGTGAAGAAGTCGTTGCTCAGCACACCCGGCTTGTCGGTGAACACGCCGTGCTTGCTGCCGCCATGGTTGACGTTCAGCACCCGCAGGCCGGCGATCAGCACCGCGAGTTCCGGAGCGGTCAGATCGAGCAGGTAGGCCCGCTCGACGAGAAGCTGCTCCAGCGGCGCCTTCTCACCAGCCCGCGCGAAGTTGCGGAAGCCGTCGGCCCGCGGTTCGAGAACCGCGAACGACTCCACGTCGGTGTCCTCCTGCGTGGCGTCGGTACGCCCCGGTGCGAAGTGCACGTCGATCTCGAAACCTGCGTCGCGCGCAGCCTTCTCGACCGCAGCCGAACCGCCCAGCACAATGATGTCGGCCAGCGAGACCTTCTTGCCGCCGGTCGCCGAGCTGTTGAACTCCTGCTGGATGCGCTCGAGCACCGGCAGCACCTGCGCCAGCTCGGTGGGCTCATTGGCCTCCCAGTTCTTCTGCGGCTCCAACCGGACCCGGGCGCCGTTGGCACCACCGCGCTTGTCGGTGCCGCGGAAGCTCGACGCCGACGACCACGCGGTCTTGATCAGCTGCTGCACGCTCAGACCCGAATCAAGCAACTTGCTCTTGAGCTGGGCGATGTCGGCCTCGTCGACCAACTCGTGGTCCACCGCCGGCACCGGGTCCTGCCAGATCTCCTGCTCGGGGATCCACGGTCCCAGGTAGCGGCTGACGGGCCCCATGTCGCGGTGCATCAGCTTGAACCAGGCCTTGGCGAAGGCCTCGTCCATCTCCTCGGGATGGTCCAGCCAGCGACGGGTGATCTGGCCGTAGATCGGGTCTTCCCGCATCGAGATGTCGGTGACCAACATCGTCGGCTTACGCGGCGGGCCGCCGAAGGGGTCGGGGATGATCGCCTCGGCGTCCTTGGCCTCGAACTGCCAAGCGCCACCGGGGCTCTTGGTCAGCTCCCATTCGTAGCCGTACAGGTTCTGCAGGTACCCGTTACCCCATTCCGTCGGCGTCGGGGTCCAGACCACCTCGAGACCGCTGGTGATGGTGTCACCGGCCTTGCCGGAAGCGAACGCGCACTTCCAGCCCAGACCCTGCTGCTCGATCGGGGCGCCCTCCGGCTCGGGTCCGACCAGGTCGCCGTCGCCGGCGCCGTGGGTCTTGCCGAGGGTGTGGCCGCCGACGATCAGCGCCGCGGTCTCCTCATCGTTCATCGCCATGCGGCCGAAGGTCTCGCGGATGTCGTGGGCCGCGGCCAACGGATCCGGCTTACCCTCGGGACCTTCCGGGTTGACGTAGATCAGACCCATGGTGGTGGCGCCGAACGGCTCGGCCAGCTTGCGCTCGGTGTCGTTGGTGCCGCCGTAGCGCGCATCGGTGCCCAGCCAGGTGTCCTCCTGGCCCCACAGCATCTCCTCGGGCTCCCAGATGTCCTCGCGACCGAACGCGAAGCCCTTGGTCTTGAAGCCCGACACTTCGAGCGCGGCGTTGCCGGCGTACGCGATGAGGTCGGCCCAGGAGATCTTGTTGCCGTACTTCTGCTTGAGCGGCCACAGCAGACGACGCGCCTTGTCCAGGTTCGCGTTGTCGGGCCAGCTGTTGAGCGGCGCGAAGCGCTGTGCGCCCTGTCCCGCGCCACCACGGCCGTCGAAGATCCGGTACGTGCCGGCGGCGTGCCAGCTCATCCGGATGAACAGACCGGCGTAGCTGCCGTAGTCGGCGGGCCACCAGTCCTGCGACGTGGTGATCAACTCGAACATGTCGCGCTTGAACGCCTCGAGGTCGAGTTTCTTGAATTCCTCGGCGTAGTTGAACTCCTGGCCGAGGGGATTGCCCTTTTCGTTCTGCTTGTGCAGCACCGACACGTCGACCTGGTCGGGCCACCAGTCCCGGTTCGTCAGCGGAGCGTGCGTCTTCGGCTTCGGTGAATCGATAGCCGGGTTCTCGCTCTCGCTATGACTTGCCGTCTTGGAATCGTCGTGAGGCGGGCGAGCGTCGGATGTATCAGATGACACAGCGTTCCTTCCGGTGGGTTGTTTGGGCTGTGATCACGGTTGTGATCGGGAAACTTGCGATACCAGGCAGTTCGGGCACAGGCCCCAGTAGATGACCTCGGCCTCGTCGAGCACGAAACCGTCCAACGCGCCCTCGGGATCCGACGGCGTCAGGCAGGGCGCGTCGCCGACGGCACAGTCGATGTCGGCGATGACGCCGCACGACCGGCACACCACGTGATGATGGTTGTCGCCGACGCGCGATTCGTAGCGCGCGACCGAACCGGACGGCTGAATCTTGCGCACCAGCCCCGCGCTGGTGAGCGCGGCGAGCACGTCGTAGACCGCTTGCCGCGAGACATCGGGCAGCGCGCGGCGCACCGCGCCGAAGATCGTCTCGGTGTCGGAGTGGGGGTTGCCGTAGACCGCCTCCAGCACCGCGAGCCGCGGGCGGGTCACACGCAGGTCGGCAGCACGCAGCCGATCCGCGTAATCAGGCGTGGAAGACACGCTGCCAATATGCTCCGTTTTCTGGAATCAGTCAAGACTTGGTTCGACGGCGTGTCTCGGAATTTCGAATGATGTTGCTGTCGTCGCCGAAGCGCCTCGTTACCAATGATTTTGGAGGTCGCGCGACGCGCCGGGGCCGTTTTCGAGCATGAATCGCGCCGGGGTGCGCTGGTACCCTTCGGTGGCTGCCGGGGTCTTGGTCAGGGGAGATGGACCACCCGGCGAGACATCGAGCGATACCCGAACGAAAAGCTACGGACTTCCGCGAAGAGAGTGTTGTGCGCACCGGAGAAATCAAAGCCCTTTCCGGCCTGCGCATCATCGCCGCCGTATGGGTGGTGCTCTTCCATTTCCGTCCGCTGCTAGAGGAGTCCTTCCCAGGCTTCCGCTCGGCCTTCGCCCCGCTGCTCAACTGCGGCGCTCAAGGCGTCGACCTGTTCTTCATGCTCAGCGGGTTCGTGCTGACCTGGAACTACCTCGATCGCATGGGGCCGTCGTTCGAATGGCGAGCGACGTTGCGCTTCCTGTGGCTGCGGCTGGCCCGCGTATGGCCGGTGTACCTGGTGACGATGCATCTGGCGGCGCTGTGGATCATCTTCACGCTGCAGGTCGGCCACGTTCCGTCGCCGGCGGCCGAGACGCTCACGGCGACGAACTATCTGCGTCAGGCGCTAATGATCCAGCTGTGGTTCGTGCCCTATTTCGACGGTTCCAGCTGGGACGGGCCTGCGTGGTCGATCAGCGCGGAGTGGCTGGCCTACCTGCTGTTCGGCGTACTGATCATGGTGATCTTCCGCATCGCCCGGTCCACGCGGGCGCGGGGCCTGATCGTGCTGGCCTTCGTGGCCGTGATGCCGCCGATCCTCCTCCTGCTCGCCACCGGCCAGTTCTACACCCCGTGGAGCTGGCTGCCGCGCATCGTCATGCAGTTCACCGCGGGCGCTCTCATCGCGGCGGCGGTCCGCAAGCTCGATCCGAGCGACCAGGCTCGGCGCGTCGCCGGCTATCTCGCACTGCTGCTGGGCGTCGCGATCGTCACGATCCTCTACCGGCTCGACGCGCATCCGCTGCCGAAGATCGTCGACGGCGCCGGGCTGGTCGATGTGCTGTTCGTGCCCCTGCTGTTCACCCTTGCCATCGGGGCCGGCTCCTTGCCGTGGCTGCTGTCGCTTCGGCCGATTGTCTACCTCGGACATGTCTCCTTCAGCCTCTACATGGTTCACGAATTGGTGCACACCACCTGGAATTGGATGGTCGAGCAGTTCGGACTGCGGCTGACAACGGATGTCACGGGCAAGCTCATAATGGTTGCCTTGCTTGGCACCGCGCTGATCGGCGCGGTCATGCTGTACCACTTGGTCGAGGAGCCTGCCCGGAAATGGATGCGCAGCATGATGAACGGTCCGACAGCGCCGTCTACGGAGGCACCGGGCAGATTGCACACCGTCTACCGTTCGCACGAACGGTCGGAGGTGGTGTCGGCCCGCGCGGGGTGACCAGAACCGCCGCATCGGGGCCGTCGCGGTCCTACGCCGCGACGCTCAGAAGCGTGGTGACGGTCGCGCTCGCGGTCGCCATTCTGGTGGTCACCGGATGTCAGCAGGCGAAGTTGATGCAGCACAAGGAGATCGACCCGCTCGCGTTCGCGCTCAACCGCATCGCGGTGATCGGCGACTCCTACACGACCGGCGGTCCGGAGGGCGGAATCGGCGAGAAGTCCTGGACCACGCAGGCCTGGCAGATCCTGGCCGAGCAGGGCTTGTCGACCACCGCCGACGTCGGCGCCGAGGGCGGAGCGGGGTACGGCACGCGCGGTAACCGGGGCAGTCTCTTCGAGGATCTGACCGCGGCGACGGTGAAGCCCGACGACACGTTGGTGGTGTTCTACGGCTCGCGCAACGACCAGAACGTGGACCCCGCCCGGCTGTCGGTTCTCATCTACGGCACCTTCATCCTGGCGCGGCGCATCGCGCCGTCGGCGCAGTTCCTGGTCATCGGTCCGCCCTGGCCCACCGCCGACGTCCCCGCCACCATCGTCCACATCCGCGACACGCTGAAGTATCAGGCGGAATTGGCGGGTGCGACGTTCGTCGACCCGATCGCGCTGCGGTGGTTCGTCGACCGGCCCGAGCTGATCGGCCCCGACGGCGTGCATCCCACCGACGCGGGCCACACGTACATGGCGGAAAAGATCGCACCCTTGATCGGCGCGCAACTGCCGCGCCGCGTCTGATTCGTCCTATCGTTGCTGATCGTGCAACTTGGTGAGCGCCTGTATCAGCTGCTGACCCGGGTGATGTCGCTGCGCATCATCGTGATCGTGGCGGCGCTGTCGGTGGTCGCGCTGGTGATCACGCTCGGTGCGTGGGTGTGGTTCGGCGTCACCAATGACCAGTACAGCCAGCTGGACCGCCGCCTCGACTCGGTGAGCAGCCTCGGCGATATCAGCGAGCTGCTGCGGACCGCACAACAGGCCGATCTCAACCCGCCGATCCCGGACGGCGGGCTGGTACGCACCGCCCGCGTCGACGGGATCACCGTCTCCATACCGGAGAACATCGTGCTGCCGGAGTTCCCGGTCGGTTACGCCGACACCACCATCGACGGCGTCGAGTACCGGGTCCGCACGTTCACCGCCGGCGAAGCCTTGATAGCGATCGGCGCGCCGCTCGCCGAGACGCAGCGCCGCATCGACGAGTTGCACCGGCGGGTCCTGTTGATCTGCGGCGGTGTCATCGTCGGCACTGTCCTGGTCGGCTGGGTGATGTGGTCGATCATGATCAACCCGTTCCGGTTACTGGCCCAGCAGGCGCGTGCGATCAACGCGCAGTCCAAACCCGACGAGGTTCAGGTGCGCGGCGTTCAGGAGGCCGTCGAGATCGCCGAGGCCGTCGAGGGCGTGCTGGCCCGCATAGGCGACGAACAGCAACGAACAAGGGCGGCATTGGAATCCGCACGCGACTTCGCCGCGGTGGCTTCACACGAACTTCGCACACCGCTGACCGCGATGCGCACCAACCTCGAAGTGCTGTCCACCCTGGAGATGGCTCAAGAGCAACGCCAGGAGGTGATCGCCGACGTCATGCGCACGCAGAGCCGGATCGAGGCGACGCTCACCGCGTTGGAGCGACTCGCGCAGGGCGAACTGACCACCGTCGACGACTTTGTTCCGGTCGACATCACCGAGCTGCTCGACCGGGCGGCACACGACGCGATGCGCAACTACCCCGGCCTGAAGGTGTCGTTGTCGTCCTCGAAGACGGTGCACATGGTGGGGCTGCCCGCGGGGCTGCGCCTTGTCGTCGACAACGCGATCACGAACGCGATCAAACACGGCAGCGCCGCCGAAATCCAGTTGGGCGCAGTCGCTTCCGGCGACGGCGTGCAGATCACCATCGACGACAACGGATCTGGGATACCCGAGGACGAACGCGCAGCGGTGTTCGAGCGGTTCTCCCGCGGCTCGACGGCGGCGCGGTCCGGATCGGGGCTGGGGTTGGCACTGGTGGCCCAGCAGGCCGAGCTGCACGGCGGGACCGCCGCGATGGAGGCCAGTCCGCTCGGCGGGGCCCGCCTGGTGTTGCGCCTGCCCGCGCCGAGCTGAGCTGGCTACCATCCTGAGATGGCCAAGCTCGAGTTGTCCCGTCAGCTCACGTTGAGTCCGCAGGACGCGTGGGAGCACGTTTCAAATCTCAGCGCGCTGGGGGACTGGCTGGTCATGCACGAAGGCTGGCGCAGCGAGCTGCCCGACGAATTGTCTGTCGGCACCACGATCGTGGGGGTCGCCGGGGCCAAGGGACTGCGCAATCGCGTCACCTGGACGATCGAGAAGTTCGACCCACCAAGGCTGATCGAGGTCAGCGGCAAGGGTGTCGGCGGAACGAAGTACGGGCTGCGGATGAAGGTCGCGCCGGTCGACACCGGTTCGGCGTTCACGCTGACACTGAATCTCGGGGGCGCACCACTTTTCGGACCCATCGGCGCGACGGCGGCCCGCGCGGTCAAGGGCGACATCGAGCGTTCGATCCGCAAATTCGAAGAGCTGTACGGCTGAGTCGGGCGACGACCCACCATGATCGCCGACACTTTCTCCGCGTCGCGAAACCTCGACGGGCGACGACTCGGAACATTCGTTCGCCAGCAAACACCTGACCGCGCCGATCCGGGTTCGCCACCCCCGCTACTTGCGATAAACGCGGAATCGAACTTTCGACAAAGTTAATTAGACTGCCGTGTATCTAGCTGCGGTAACACAACTTTCTGCGCGAAATCTCAAGAAATTTTGTTGATCTTGCTCACTGCTGGGTACGCCTTTGCTCATCAAATGTTAGCTAGATCACTCGTCGCAGCAACGTCGAGTGCCGGCACAGGAGAGCCCCGATGAGCATCCAAGGACTGACACCAGAAGAACTCGCGGCCGAGGTCGCGACCGCCCTTCCCGATAAAGAGGTCGTCTCGATACTCGACCTCAACGTCGACGTTGACGTCTTCCTCGACGTCGCATCGCCGATCGATCTCGCGGTCGCCGCACAGCTCAACGTCGCAGCCCCGATCGACGCTGCAGCCGCTGCGAACGTGCTCTCCGAGACCTCTACGGCCGGCGCGATGGTCGACCAGCAGGCGTATGTCGACCAGCTGCTCCAGGCTGATGCGACGGCGACATCGACTCAGGACAGCGGCATCGACCAGGCCGATGAGGCCGACGGTGATTCGGTGCCCCCGCCACCGGACGACGGTGGCACCGTCGAGATCGGCGATCTGGCAACGCTGGAGGGGCCGCTGCTCAACGTGAATGTGAACGTTGACCTCGACACAGATCTGGCGGCGCCAATTGCCGGCGCGGTCGCGGCCAATGCGAACGTGGCTGCGCCGATCAGTGCCGCGGTGGCGGCAAACGTCCTGTCGGTGGACTCCGACGCCGACGCGATCTCGTATCAGGACGCGGTGATTCACCAAGACTTGATCGGCGATACCGTTGCCACCGCCGACCAGCAGTCTGAAATAACACAGGGAACAGACCGGCCCGACCCAGAAGACTCGGCGAGCGATGGCGAATCGACCACTTCGGCCGACTCGACCGCCGACTCGACGAGCGGGTCGACCAGCAGCACCGGCACCACGAGCGCCGGCGACGGCGCCAGTAGCGGCACGACCGGTGGCACAAGCGCCAGCTCGAGTGGCGGTGATAGTGGTAGCTCCGGCGGCTCGAGCGGTGGCAGCAGCGGCGGCTCGAGCGGTGGCAGCAGCGGCGGATCCGCCGGCTGAGCCTCACCGGTTCTTGCCAGGTCCGAGGTGTCGACATGACCGTCACAGTCGAGCGCGCAGGCGCGGCGACCGAAGTCCCCGCCCTGCAGCGGTCGGGCGGTGTGGAGCTGATCGGGGCGATGGCGGGATCCGGGTACCGGGTCCCGCCCGCCTTGGTCCGCCGCGCCGACGGTCAGACACTTCAGCTCACACCGCTGCTCTATGCGGTGCTGCGCGAAATCGACGGTGTGCGAGATGTTTCCGAGGTCGCGACCGCGGTGTCGGAGTCCACCGGGCGCACCGTGACCGAGGACAACATCCGTCAACTGGTCGACGGCAGACTCCGTCCGCTCGGGTTGGTCCTGCTTGCCGACGGCACCGAACCGCAACTGCGCAAACGTGATCCGCTTCTGGGCCTACGGCTCAAGCGGTCGGTGACCGATCCGGATCAGACCCGGCGGTTCACCGACCCGTTCCGGTTCCTGTTCCGCCCGTGGGTGGTGGTGCCCGTTCTGGTCGCGTTCCTGGTCGTCTGTTGGTGGGTGTCGTTCCGCAAGGGCCTGGCCGCGGCGGCGTACGACGCCTTCGAACGCCCGGGTCTTCTGATCCTCGTATTCGCCGTGACCGTCCTGTCCGCCGGTTTCCACGAGTTCGGGCACGCGGCGGCGGCGCGCTACGGTGGCGCGACCCCGGGGGTGATGGGTTTCGGCCTCTACCTCGTGTGGCCGGCGTTCTACACCGACGTCACCGACTCCTACCGGCTCGGCCGGGGTGGGCGATTGCGCACCGACCTCGGCGGTCTCTATTTCAATGCCATTGTCGCCGTTGGCATCACAGGCCTGTGGCTGTGGCTGAGCTACGACGCACTGCTGCTCGTTGTGGCAACGCAGATCATCCAGATGATCCGTCAGCTCACCCCGCTGGTCCGGTTCGACGGCTACCACGTGCTGGCCGACCTCACCGGCGTGCCCGACCTCTACGGTCGGATGAAGCCCACGCTGCTCGGCATGTTGCCGTGGCGCTGGGGTGACCCGCAGGCGCGCCAGCTCAAGTGGTGGGCGCGCATCGTGGTCACCGCGTGGGTCATCATCGTGGTCCCCCTGCTGCTCGGCATGATCACGCTGGCCGTCCTCGCGCTGCCGCGGTTGATCGGCTCGGCCTGGGCCGGCCTGAACAAACAGCACGATGTGCTGTCCTCGGCGTGGGCCGACGGTGATTTGGTGCAGGCCATCGCACGGGTTCTCGCGATGATCGCGATTGTCATTCCGATGGCGGGGTTGATCTATCTGCTGATCCGGGTGGCAAGGCGGATTGTCACCACCGCATGGACCGGTACCTCGGGCAGACCGGTGAAGCGGCTGCTCGCCGGCATGGTCGGCGCGGTGGCGCTGGCCGGCATCGCCTACGCGTGGTGGCCGCAGGCCGACAATTACCGCCCCATCGAGGCCTCCGAGCGGGGCACGCTCAGCGACATCTTCTACGCCTTACACGTTGAGCGAATGGGGGATTCGTCCCGCACCGTTCAACAAACCCCGCAACCGGTTGCGGCGACGCGCACGCTGGTTCCCGGCCAGCGCGGGGTGATGCCGGCGCTGTGGGACACCCGCACTCCGCCACCGACCTTCAGGACACCGCAACTCGCCGTCATCCTGATACCCCGACAACCGGTCTCGGCGGCCAACGGCGGCGGATACCTTCTTGCGACCCCGACCACGCAGGCCGATCAGGGCTGGGTCTTCCCCTTCGACAAGCCCATCGCGCGCGAGCCGGGCGACGGCAACAACCAAGCGCTGGCGGTCAACACCACCGACGGAACGGTGGTCTACGACGCCGCATTCGCACTCGTCTGGGCGACCGACGAGGAATACGCGACGAACATCAACGAGGCCCACGCCTACGCGTCATGCGAGAACTGCGCGGCGGTCGCCATCGCGTATCAGGTGGTGTTCGTCGTCGACCAGGACGAGACGAACGACAACGTCGCGGTCCCACAAAACCTGGCGGGCGCGCTGAACTACGAGTGCGTCAACTGCATGACCTACGCGCTCGCGCGCCAGTTGTTCGTCACCCTCGACGAGGACCTGTCACCCCAAGCCAAAGCCGACCTCGACGCACTGTGGACGGAGATCGCGGCCTACGGTGAGCAGATCGCCGCCGGTGACGTCGACCCGAACGAAATCGACGCCAAGCTCGCCGGATACACCGAGCAGATCATGGAGATCGTCGAACGCGATCAACCCGGCACATTCCCGTCGCTCGCTCAGACCACGGCGGCGCCGACCACCCAACCCGTCACCACCGCGGCACCCTCGCCCTCGGCCATCAGCACCCAGCCGAGCACAGCGGTTGCCGAAGCGACCGAGGTCGTCGATGCGACCACACCGACGGAGTCGGTGACCGAAAAGACCTCGCCCACAACCGAGTCCGCGCCGACATCCGAGGCGCCGACATCAGCTTCCGTCACCGAGAGCACCACGGCGAACGACCCCACGTCCACCGCCGAGCCGAGCACCGGCACTTCGACCGGCAGCACCACCGGAGGCACCACAACGGGCACCACCGGAGGCACCACGACCGGCACTACCGGAGGCACCACCGGCGGTACGACGAGCGGGACCACCGGGGGAAGCAGCGGCGATTCCACCGGCGGGTCGACGGGCGGCTCGACGTCGGACGGTTCCGACTCGCCGTGAGGGTCAGTCCTCCTTGCGGATCAACCTTCCCAGCGCCTCGCGGTCGGGGTTGAGCAGTTCCTCGATCCGCGGCTGGTTCACGTCCGCCACGATGATCTCGCCGACCTCCTGATACACGTCGGTGAAGATGCCGTGCGACTTCATCTTCTCGGTCTGGTAGATGTTGTCCTCGGTCGGCGTGACGTAGTACATGATCTCGGGCTTGAACCGGTGGATCAGCCACAGGTGCACCACGCTCATCAGCCGCTTCTGGCGCAGCTTTTCAGCGAAGGTGTTCTGGTCGCGCACCGTCAGGATGCTGCGGCCGTGCCGGTCCTTGATCGGATCGACGATGACGTTGGCGAGTTTCTCGTCCTCACCGTCACGCTCACCGAAGATTCCGAGTTCGAGCACGTCCGAGCCCGGACGCGTCGGGCGCAGCTGCACCCGCAGCTTCTCGTCGAGCTTGTAGTGCTCGCCCCACATCGCCAGCCACTCCTCGAGCAGCTTCTTCGGCACCTCGGTCTGCACCAGATGCTGGTGCTGAGTCGAGCCCTTGCCCATCGCCTTGGTGGTCGCCAGCCGTCCCGACGAGGCGGCCAGCGCCGCATCGCTGCGCGGACCGCCGACGAGCGTCTGCGGTGTGCGGTAAGGCGATTCGACCAACCGCATCTTGCGCTGCAGCCGCGCCAGCGCGAGCATGCCGTCCTGGCGCAGCGCGGTCGCGAACTCCTCTGAGGCCACACCGTCGACCTGGTGACCGCCGTAGGTGATGAAGTTGAAGACGAAGCCCATCTTCCCGAGTTCCTCGGGGAAGGCGCGCATCTCGTCATCGGTCATGCCGGTCGTGTCCCAGTTGAACGAGGGGGACAGGTTGTAGGCCAGCATCTTGTCGGGGAACTGGGCGTGGATGGCCTCGGCGAACTCGCGTGCGTCGGCGAGGTCGGCGGTCTTGGTCTCCATCCACAGGATGTCGGCGAACGGGGCGGCGGCCAGCGACTTGGCGATCGCGTAGGGAATGCCTCCGCGAACCTGGTAGTAGCCCTCGGGAGTCTTGGCCAGCTCGCAGTCCCAAGCGACGGCGGCGCCGATCTCCCTGGCCTTCTCCCGCGCGGTGTACATGGGAGCGCGCTCGGAGAATTCGCGCCACTCGGCGACGCTCATGTCGAGCTGTTCGCCCTCGCTCTCGCGGAACTCGAGCAGTTCGGCCACCGCCTCGCCGTAGGTCATCAAGCCGGCGTCGACCTGCCAGGCGTCGACGGCCTTCGATTCGACCCGATCGAAGATCGCGTCGATCTCGCCGTCGGGGCGATCCTGATACTCCGAGGCGGCCTCGGCGACCGCGTCACCGATGCCGTGGCGGTCCAGCCAGGCGTTCGCGGTCTCGTACTCACCCTCGGGCAGCGCGTAGAGCAGGTGGCCGTTGAGTTCGGTGACGCCCGCTTCGTAGAAGCGCCGCATCATCGCCAGGTAGCACGACTTGTACGACGGCACCTTCAGGTTCGTGACGCCGAGCAGGAACGGCTGATCGCGCTCGTCGGCGCGACTGTCGATCAGGTTGGCCGCCTCGGCGTCGGTGCGGGCCACGATGATGCCGGGCACCCGCATGATGTCGAGCTGGAAGCGCGCGGTGTTGAGCCGTTTGATCTGCTCGTCGGACGGCACCAGCACCTTGCCCCCCTGGTGGCCGCACTTCTTCGTGCCCGGACGCTGATCCTCGATGTGGTAGCCGGGCACGCCGGCCTCAACGAACCGGCGAATCAGATTGCGCACGTGCGGATCTCCGCCGTGGCCGGTGTCGGCGTCGGCGATGATGAACGGGCGGAAGTCGACGGCGGGCGTCGAGTTGCGTTGCTCCTCAGACATCTGCAGCCGCAGGTACTGCTGGTTGCGGTCCGCGGTGAGCAACGCGCGGACCAGGCCCGCGGCCTCCTCGGGCACCTGGCTGAGGGGATAGCTGGCGAGATCGGGCCCGGGGTCCTCGGTAGTGGAACCCTTGGCCGACGTCGCCCAGCCGCCGAGGTAGATGCCCTCGATGCCCATGCGCTTCATCGTCACGGCCTGGCCCGGCGAGTAGGGGCCGAAGGTGGTGATGCTCTTCTTCTGCGCGAACAGTTCGCGCAGGCGTTCGTAAAACGCCGTGGCGGCCTCACGCGCCACGATGTAATCGGAGGGGATTGTGCCGCGCTGTTCGGCCACCTGACGGGCCGAGTAGAGGCGGATGATCCCGTCGAATCTCGGGCTGTCGAAGTACCGCTGCGTGGCAGCGACCTCCTGCTCGAACGGGGTCTGAGGCGCGGCGTCCGTTTCGATGATGGCCATGCACCCACAGTACGACCCGGCCTTCGCCCGGGATGGCGTTATCAGCAGGGCTGCGCGCGCCACGTGCGCGGCGAGGTGCCGTGCGTACGCCGGAACAACCGGCTGAAGTATCCGGGGTCGGAGATTCCGACGCGACGGGCGACCTCGGCGACGGGCAGGTCGGTGTCGGTCAGCAGGCGCCGTCCTTCGGCCATTCGACGCTCGATGATCCACTCCTGGACCGTGCGGCCGGTGCGGCGGCGCACCATCGTGGTCAGGTGGCCGGGCGTCATGCCGATCTCGGCGGCCACATCGCGCAGTGACAGTTGCCGGTCCAGCCGGCGATCGATCACCGCGAAGACGTCGGCCAGTATCGGTTCGCCGGAGTGCCGTAGGTCGCCGACCACGTCGACCGCCACCCGGGCGAGGTCGATCAGCAACAGGGTCAGGTGCGCCAGCGCCGCCTGCCGGTATCCGTCGCGGCGTTCGGTCAGTTCGGTTTCGATCGACGCGATCGCGACCTGCCAGGCCTCGACGCGCGCCGCCGGCAACCGCAGTTCGAGGATGCCGCCGGCCTCGCCGTGCAGGAACGGGAACAGCAGAGGATGCTCGCGCCACGTCGGCCGGGCGGCGTCCGTGTCCAGCGCCGACGGGTCGAAGAAGACGCCGACGCCGCCGTCCGGTCGGATCGTAGGGTCGACGACCTCGCCGGCCGCGGCGACGAACACCGCCGCCGTCGCGGGAACGAACCACAGCGCGGGGAAGTCGTGGATGTGTCGCCCCCGCTGGATCAACTCCTCGTGGTCGGCTCGGACCACGGAGACAGGTGGGGTGCCGGGGCTGGTCGGATAGGCATAGACCGGCACCGGGCCTCGGTGTCGGACCACCCGCGATGCCAGCGCCATGCCACGAAAGATAGTCCAACTTTCGCCGATGATCACCCAACATCTCGAATAGATACCGGTTCACGATGACGGTATGACGAAAAAAACTCCTACTCAGCAATCGACGCGACGACACGACTACCTGCCCGCGGCGGGTCACGACCTGTTCCTGCCCGGCTACGACCTGCTGACCCGGGTGCTCGGCTTCCGCGCGGCCTATCGCACACTGATCGACCAGGCCGACCTGAAATCCGGGATGTCGGTGCTCGAAGTCGGCTGCGGCACCGGCAATCTGGTCATCGGCGCGAAGCACGCTCACCCGGGTGTCGAGATCACCGGATGTGATCCCGACCCGCGGGCGCTGGCCCGCGCCGAGCGCAAGGCCCGCGGTTTGACCGGAATCACGTTCGACAGAGGCTACGCGCAACGGCTTCCGTACGCCGACGAGTCGTTCGACCGGGTGCTGTCCTCGATGATGTGGCATCACCTCGACGATGACGTGAAATGCGTTGCTGCCGACGAGCTCTTCCGTGTGCTGCGGCCGGGTGGTGAGCTACATCTGGTGGACATCGGCGGCGAAGTGTCCTCCGACGACGGCGTGTTGGCGCGCCGTATGCTGCGTTCCTCACACGCAGCGGGGAACCTCGACGATGCGATCCCGCGACGACTGCGCGCCGCCGGCTTCGAGTGCGACCAGGTGGCCACGCGACGCGTGCGCCTGTTCGGACACGTGGCGTTCTTCAAAGCGGTACGCCCGGCCTGATCTTCGGTGGCCGTGCCGAGTCACCGCGCGGCTTCGAAAGTGTCGACGACGTGCTCGGCGATCGCGAGCGCCGAGGTCGCCGCGGGCGACGGTGCATTGCGGAGCACCACGACGCGGCCGCGCACGCTGATGCGAAAATCGTCGACGAGACCGCCGTCGGCGTCGAGGGCCTGGGCCCGGACGCCCGCGGGGCCCGGCACCACGTCGTCATCACTCAACGCGGGCACATAGGCCCTGGCCGCGGCCATGAAGCGGCGCGTGGACAACGATCCGTACACCTCGCGGACCCCCGTGCGCCAGTGCCGCCGGGCGAACCGCCAGAAGGCGGGTGTCGCGGCGACCGCGGCCAGATCGCGCAGCGAGACCGTCCGCCATGTGTAGCCCTCACGCGCCAGGGCCAAAACGGCGTTCGGGCCGATCAGCACCTCACCGTCGACCCGCGGGGTCACGTGCACGCCCAGGAACGGATACCGCGGATCGGGTACGGGATAGACCAAACCGTTGACCAGATCGCGCCGGTGCGGCTTCAGCGCGTAGTACTCGCCTCGAAACGGCATGATCACCGGATCCGGCCCGTCCCCGGCCATCTCGGCGAGCCGGTCGCTCTGCAGCCCGCCGCACACGACGACACGGTCGAATCCGGCTTGCACATCGTCCCCACCGGCGCGGGCGCTGACCACCACCTCGGTCGCGCCGACACGCAGACCCGTCACCTGGTGTCCGAGTAGGACTTTCGCGCCGGTGCCGGTGGCATCGGCGGCGAGCTCCCTGGTGACCTCCGCAAAGTCGACGATGGAAGTGGACGGTGAGTGCAACGCCGCGACACCCCGCACGTTGGGCTCGAGTTCATGCAATTCCTCCGCCCCGATGATCCGAACGCCGGGGACACCGTTCGCCGACGCCCGCCGCTCGATATCGGTGAGCCTGGCGCGCTCGTCGTCGGTCAACGCGACCAGCACCTTCCCGCAGGCGATCCGGCGGATTCCGCGCTCGGCGCAGAACGCTTCGAGCAGGTTCACCCCGCGGCGGCAGAGCAGAGCCTTCTGCGAACCGGGTTCGTAGTACAGACCCGCATGCACGACGCCGCTGTTGCGGCCCGTTTGGTGCGAAGCGAGGCGGTCTTCCTTCTCGAACAGCGTGACGTCGGAGTCCGGGCGGCGCCGCACGATCTCACGGGCGACCGCGACGCCGATGATGCCGCCGCCGACCACCGCGACCCGCTCGGTCATCGCCGGACGCCGCAACAGAGGGAGGTAATCACTGTTCGGTTACGGTACTGCATCTCATTGGCCCTGAGCCAGGCGCGAATTGGCGCAACGAGCAAACGAACCGGTACAAGTGATAGAGCGCCATAGTCATGCGCGCAGTCGAGAAAGAGCAACGAACCATGAGACGCATCTACGCCTTGGTGATCGGTGTCGCCCTGCTGGTGGCCCTCCCTGGGGTGGCGGCCGCCGCACCATCCGCGCGGTCCGCGGTCAATCAGCAGGCGGTCGACCAGGTCATCGCCCGCGGTCTGTCGCAACGCGGTGTGCCCTTCTCTTACGGCGGGGGAGACGCGAACGGGCCGACCAAGGGGAGCGGCACGGCCGAGAATGTCGCGGGACTCGACCGCGAAGGTCACATCGTCGGGCTGAATCCGGCTATCGACACAGTCGGATTCGACGCCTCCGGCCTCATGGTCTATTCGTTCGCGGGCATCGGGGTCAAGCTCCCGCGCTCGTCGGGCGCGCAGTACAACGTCGGACAGAAGGTGTTGCCGTCCGAGGCGTTACCCGGTGACATGATCTTCTACGGCCCCAACGGAACGCAGAGCGTCGCACTGTTTTTGGGCAACGGGCAGATGCTGGAGGCCACGGAGTCGGGCGTCGCGGTGTCGCCGGTGCGGACCAACAACATGGCGCCGTACCTGGTGCGCATCATCAAGTGACGTCATTGCGCCTCTGACGCGGTCAGCACCTCGACCGGGTCGCCGAGGCGGATCGTGCCCGAGCTCAGCAGGCGACAGGCGGAGCCGCCGCGACGGCGCAACGCTGCGGCGGCGCCCGCACCGATCCAGTCGTCGAGCAGGCGACACGGCGCCGACACCCGCACGACCTCCAACAACACGCCGCCGATCAGCAACCGGGTGCCCGGCTTGGTCGGGATTTCGCCGGCGTCGACCGTCACGTTGCGCCGGGTCTGGGCCTGGTCGAACGCGTAACCGAGATCGGCCGCCGCGCGGTCCAGCAGTTCCTGCGACTGGACGGTGACGTGGCGGTGCCGGGTGCCGTGGTAGCGGTCTCCGACCAGGCCGGTTCCGGCCTCGGCGACGACCTCGCCCACCGCGCGCATGGGCAATCGGCTTCCCGGTGCGATGTTGAGCGCGGTGACGTGCACGGCCGAAGTGTATGTGCGGCGCGACGATCGCTGATAAAGAGGACGGATGACGTCGACACTGGAAGCCGCCGAGGGGATCGCCGGGCGGGTGCGCACCCTGCGCGAGATCGTGCAACGGGAAGCCGGTGAATCCGAGCGGTTGCGCACGCTCAGCGCGCCCGTCGTCGAAGCGATGTGGGACACCGGGCTGATGACGGCGTTCAACCCGGCCCCCGCCGGCGGCAGCGAACCGTCGTTCCCCTCGATGATCGAAACCTGGATCGAAATGGCATGGCAGGACGGTTCTTTCGGTTGGGTCGGCATCGCCAATCTGCCGTCGTCATTCGCCGCCGCCGCATACCTGCCCGACCCCGGGTTCGCCGAGGTGTTCACCGCCCACGACAACCGGGTCACCATGGGCGGGCAGTTCTTCCCCAACGGGCAGGGCACCGCCGTCGCAGGCGGTTACCGGCTGACCGGTTCGTGGAGCTTCGGTTCGGGAATCGGGCATTCGCAGTACGTCGCCGCCGGCTTTCTTCCGATGGACGGTGCCGAGATGCGCTGGGTCAGCGAGGGCGTACCGGACATGCAGGTCGCGATCCTGCCGCGCGAAGAGGTCAGCTTCAACGACGGCTGGTACGTACAGGGGCTCAAGGGGACCGGCTCCTACGACTACAGCGTCGAGGACGTATTCGTGCCGGCCGAGCGCACGTTCGCACTGTTCACCCGCGAGCCGCTGCGCGGATCGTCACCCGCCACCCGGATGGGCATGATGCCCGTCACCGCGGCCGGCCACGCGTCGTGGGCGCTCGGCGTCGCCAAGAGCATGCTCGACGACGTTGAAGAGCTCGCCGCCACGAAGTTCCGGATGAGCGACATGGCGTCGCTGGCCAGCAGACCCACCTTCCAGAAGGGTCTGGCCCATCATGTGGCGGCCTGGCGGGCAGCACGGCTGCTGGTGCTCGACGCGTTCTCCACCGCCGAAGCCCGCGTCGCGGCGGGCGACGACCTCACCCCGGCCCTGCGCGCGGATATGCGGGTGGCCGCGGTGTACGCCACCGACGTGGCTCGCGAGTGTGCGGAGTGGGCGCACCTGGTCGCGGGCACCAGCTCGATCCGGGAGGGCAGCCGCCTGGAACGAGCCTTCCGCGATATGTACACCGGCACCCAGCACGCGTTCATCAGCGAGAAGGTCGCGATCGACGCGGCTCAGGTGTGGCTTGGCATCATCGACGACCAGTTCGGGCTCTGATCACCCTGTCCGGGTGACGAATTCGGCGACGATGCGACCGAGTTCGCCGCCCCGTTGCTCCTGAATGAAGTGGCCCGCACCCGAGATCGACGTATGGAGCTGGCCCTTCGCACCGGGAACGTGGTCGGCGAAGACCTTCTCCCATCCGCGAGTCGCCGGATCACCGTCGGAGTACGCCGTGAGGAACGGCCGCCGCCACTCACCGAGCGCGGCCATGGTCTCGCGCCCGATCGCGGCGCCGGGGTCGTTGCGCGTCAACGGGATCAGGGCCGTCATCTGCCGCAGGCCGGCGGTGTATTCGCGGTCCGGGAAGGGCGCGTCGTAGGCGGCCAGCACGTCGGGGCTCAGCGGCCCGGCCACAGCATCGAGGAAGAAGCTCGGGACCAGATCCGGCGACCGTTGGTAAAACGCCACGTAGTCGAGCAGTGTCTCCTGGTGGATGACCTGACCGTCGCCGATGCCGTGGTGCGGCCATTCGAGCCTTCCGGCCAGCCCGGGGTCGCACGTGTGCAGGATCGTGTTGGTCGCGACGACGCGGGCGAACCGCTCGGGGTCGCGCGCCAGCACGCTGAACCCGATGGGTCCGCCCCAGTCCTGCACGACCAGCGTGATATCGGTCAGGTTCAGCCGGGTGATCGCGCTGTGCATCCAGTCGACGTGCCGCTCGAAGGTGTAGTCAAACGGATCGGTCAACTTGTCTGACCGGCCGTAACCGATGTTGTCGGGCGCGATCACGCGTAGACCCGCGTCGAGCAGTACGCCGATCACGTGCCGGTACAGATACGACCAGGTGGGTTGACCGTGCAGCAGGACGACGACCGGTGCGTCAGCGGGTCCGGCATCCACGAAATGCATTCGCAACGGGTCGATTCCGCGTGTCTCGACGTCGACGTAGCTGGGTTCGTACGGGTAGTCCGGCAGCGCGGCGAAACGCTCGTCCGGTGTTCGCAGGACGGTCATCGCGCTCACCGGCCGACCGACTCGAGGATGCCGCCGGTGATCATGTCGCGCAGCGTCTTACGGTCGAACTTGCCGCTGGACAATGTCGGGATCTGCTCGCTGGACGCCAGTACCCAGCGGGTGGGCACCTTGTACGCGGACAGGTGTGCGCGAGCGTGGGCGGCCAGCGCTTCGACGTCGAGGCCCGCGACGGCGGGTACGACGACCGCGCACACCTCTTCTCCGCGACTGGGATCGTCGATGCCGAGCACCAGACACTGTGCGACGCCGGGGAATTCCTCGATGACCGCCTGAACCTCGAGCGGTGAGACGTTGGCGCCCGCAGCCTTGATCAGGTCCGTCGTGCGGCCGACATAAAACAGCCGCGGATCGCCCGGTCTGCGGTAGACGCGGTCACCGGTGTGATACCAACCGTTTTCGTCGAAGGTCTCCCACCGCTCGCGCTTGTTGTACCCCGCCATCACGCCGATGCCGCGGATCAACAGCTCGCCGACCTCGCCGTCGGGGACCGGTGCGCCGTCGTCGTCGACGATGCACATGTCGGTGAACGCGAACCCACCCGCGGTCTCGGACATGGTGCGGTGGACGGGATATCCGTCGGGCACGTCGACCATCGCGATGTCGAGCGGCCCCTCGCGCAGCATCGGGGCGCTGGACAGGTCGCGATCAGCGAAGCTCGGATGTTCGCGCAGACGCTGGGTGAACGCGGGCCATCCGACCACGCCGCAGCCACGTTCGCGCTCGATCAGGTCCAGCGCGGTCTCGGCCTCCAGTCGCGGAAGTGCCAGCACGGTGACGGGTTCGTGTAGTGCCCCGGTGGCCGCGAGCAGCCCGCCCACCCAGAAGAACGGCATCGCGCACAGGATCCGCACGGCGCCTTCGCTTTTGGTCACCGCGCGGATCGCGGTCGGCCACGTCGACGTCTGCCGAACCAGGGTGCCGTGGGTGTGCATGACGCCCTTGGGGTCCGCGGTGGAGCCCGACGTGTGGATGACGACCGCGAGATCGGCGGGGGAGACCTCGGCCTCGGCAGCGGCCAACACCTGGGCGGGGACGCCGTCGCCGTCACACCCGGTGGCCCAGTGGGGGATCGGACCGTCGACGAACACGATGCGGCGCAGATACGGGGCGCCCGCCATGGCCAGCGGTCCGCGCCGTTGCGACGTCAACTCGGGCCAGGCCGCTTCGAACCGCTGCGCGACATCGATGCTCAGGACGCGGCTGGGCGCGACGACCATCGCGACGTCGGCGAGCCGGGCGACCTTGGCGATCTCCGCCGGGGCGTAGAGCGTGCTGAGGGGGACCGCCAGCGCGCCGACGCGCGATGCGGCCAGCCACCAGACGATCCAGTCCACCCCGTTGGGGAAGAACAATCCGACCCGGGCGCCCTTGCCGATGCCCTCGCTCAGCAGCCATCGCGCCAGGCGCGCCGAGCGCTGATCCGCCTCGCGGTAGGTGAGCCGGTCCGTCGGGGTGACCAGATAGGTGTGGTCGCCGAACTCTGCGGAGGCGCGCGCCAGGAGCGCGGGGACGGTCGGTCGCGTCAGCTGCGTCACGCAGTGATTGTCTCCAACGCGCACTGGGCGACCGCACGCGGCGGTCGCCCAGTGACGTCAGGTGCTCACGCGCCCAGCGTGGCCTGGATGTCGCCCTTCATCGCGGCCAGCTGCGAACCCCAGTAGCCCCATCCGTGGGTGCCGTTGGCGGGGAAGTTGAACGTGCCGTTGCTTCCGCCCGCGGCCGCATAGGCCTTCTGGAAGTTCTTGTTGCTGTCCAGCGTGATGGTCTCGAGGAACTGCCCGGCGATGTCGCCGCCGCCGCCGAGTTCGGACGGCACGCCGTTGCCGCAATACACCCAGATGCGGGTGCCGTTGGCCACCAGCTTGCCGACGTTGACCGTCGGATCGTTGCGCTTCCAGGCCGAGCTACCGGGCGGGCCCCACATCGCGGTGGCGCTGAATCCGCCCGAATCGCGCATCGCGACGCCGACCAGCAGCGGCCAGATGCCGTCGGAGAGGTTGAGGAAACCCGACAGCGACGCCGCGTAGCGGAACTGGCCGGGGTGGTAGGCGGCCAGGATAAGTGCCGCACTGCCCGACATGGACAGCCCGACCACCGCGTTGCCGCTGGGCGAGATGCCCTTGTTCGCAGAGAGGTACGCGGGCAGTTCGGATGTCAGGAAGGTCTCCCACTGGTAGTTGTAACTACCGCCGTTGCCGACCGCCGGCCCCTGCCAGTTGGTGTAGAAGCTCGACATGCCGCCGACCGGCATCACGACCGACAGCCCGGACTCGAAGTACGTCTCGAACGCCGCGGTCTCGATGTCCCAGCCGCTGTTGTCGTCGCGTGCGCGCAGGCCGTCGAGCAGATACACCGCGTGCGGTCCGCCGCCCTGGAACTTGACGGGGATGTCGCGGCCCATGGCGGCCGACGGGACCATCAGCGTTTCGACCGGCAGGCCGGGGCGTGAGTACGCCGCGGCGGTGGACGTTCCACCCGCCACCACGACAAGGCCCGGTATGAGCAGGGCCGCCAGCGCGCCGGCCATCATGCGGCGCGTCCATCTGTGTAGCAATGTCATCGCTGTGAACTTCCTGGTCGAGTGTTACCGCCGAGCGGTCATCGCGGACGGGCGCACCGGCGCCGGATCTCGGCTGCCGACCCAGATGCGGATGCTTCACACCTGGCGCGTCGGGAGACCCACCGCGCGTAGCCGCTGCTGACGGTTATGTCGGCTCCGGGGGCGGGCCCGTTACCGACCGTGGGGTGCGTCACGGTCGCCTCACCGGTGGCGGGCAGGCGGGGTCGGCCGCGGCGTGGCGCGGTCCGGAGGCCAGCGCTCAGCCTCGCGGCAACAGCGAGATCTTCTGTCCGATCTTCCGCGACAGCTGGGTGGTCAGATTCTCGATGTCCGAGACGGTGTCGAGCACCACGCCGTCGGTGCTGTGTTCGGCGCACAGTGCCGCGGTCTTGGCCGTCAGACTCAACAGCTCATTGCAGTAGTTCAGGTAGTGCAGGAGCTGCTCGGCGTCGAGACCGTGCAAGGTGCTCTGCGCGGTCGGCACGTAATTAGGGCTGACCTGCTCCGGGTCTTTCGAGAGCTGGTGCATGTCGATGACGTGGGTGAGCGACCGCAGGCGGTGCAGCAGCGCGAGCAACGAACGGCGTTCGAGCCTTTCGGGGAACGCCCACAGGAACACCACCGCGATCGCAGCGAACACCAGGTCGTTGAGGAAGCTTTCGGTGAGCGGCACCCAGTCGGCGGTGCGGTCCAACCCCTCGACGACCGCCGAACGCAGGGTGTAGCCGAGTGCGATCACGGTGGCGACGACGATGGCGATGCTCGCGGCGCGGGCGGCCAACGTGGTGCGCCGCAATCTCTCGTGCGACCGGGCGGCCTTGTCATCGACCGAGAGCACGAGCTGACCGAGCTCGCGCGCGGTCTTCGTCAGGCCCCGCTGGCCGAACCGCGCGTCGATGCGACGTTCGAGTTGTTCGACGGTGGTCGCGACGTGCGCACCATCCAGCCGCACACGTTCACCGGCCGCACTGGTTCTCGCCACGCCAGAACTTTAAGGCGGCGGCCTGGTCGGCACACCTGTCTTGCAGGATCGCATGGAGGCCTGCGAAAAATCGGTTGAGAAACGGCTACCGAGTCGGGAATGTTCGGTTTGTGCGAGCGGTTGTCGAATTCGTATAGGACAGCGCCGTTTTGAACTGATCAGTTCGGCGGATCCGGCGTGCCCGGATTGCCGACAGATATCGACTGGAGTGGTTGGACGTGAATTCGAGACGTTTGAAGCTGTTGTTGGCGATGTTCGGGGTCGGGGCGGTGTTCGCTATGGGCGGGTTGACGGTGGCCTACTCCGAAAGCAGCTCTGCCACGCGTGCGCCCATCGTCGCGGCACCCGAACTGACTACGGGGGAGACGTCGACGAAGTCGACGGCGCCGTCGACTCCCGAGACCTCGGTTGCCGTCCCGCCGATCACGACGGCGCCCTACACCATCCCGACGGGTGAGCCGCAGTAGCGCTCATTTGCCGTTGACGGACAGGCGCCGGCGCGCGTACGCCTTGAGCTCCGCCGACAACGCGTCGGCGGCAAGCAGTTCGGGAAGCAACGACGAGTCGGACATCCTTGCGCGGAAGGCCAATTCGATCGTCACGTCGTGATCGGGCCGGTGCTCGACGACGATCTCGTCGCCTGGGCCCACCGTTCCGGGGGAGACGACGCGTAAGTAGGCGCCGGGTTTGGCGGCCGCGGTGAAGGTTTTCATCCACCGGTCGATCTGCAGGAAGGCCGCGAAGGTACGGCATGGTGTGCGCGGCGCCGACACCTCGAGCACCAGACCGTCGGTGCCGACGCGCCAGCGCTCGCCGATCCGCGCCCGCGTGACGTCGACGTCCGTCGTGGTGAGGTTCTCCCCGAACATGCCGTTGGTCAGCGGGCGGGAGAGTCGACTTTCCCAGTCGTCGAGGTCTTCTCGTGCGTAGGCGTAGACCGCCTGGTCGTCACCGCCGTGAAGCTTCGTGTGCCCGATGGTGTCACCGACGAGTCCACTGCCCAGACCTCCGCGCATCGGACCCGGCGCACGCACCGCCACCCGGTCTGACACCGAGACCTTGTCGATGCCCGTTTTCCTCGACGGCGCATCGGGATTGACCCGCACACGCGCCACATTGACCGACAGCACTTCCGCCACCCGGACAGGGTAGCGGCGGTGGTCGGACACCGCCGCGCGGGATTTCTTCGTCGAGCCCCTTAACAAGCTCTACTACCGAGCGTAGTATTCAGGCCGTCAGTGTCGACGACCGGAGGGTGCATTCCGTGAAGTGGAGCTTCGCCCAGATCGGCCTGTTGGTCATCTCCGTCTTCCACGTCATCCAGGCGGTGATCGGGTTCATCGTGGAGCCGAGCTTCGCGACGGGCCCGAACGCACCGACCGCGCAGATACTGGGGATGGATTACAACGGCTGGCACGCCGTCGCGGCACTGGCCCTGTTCGGGCCGGGACTGGTCTTCGCGTTGCGCAAGTCCTGGTCGGTGTTGTACCTCCTCGCCGCGGCGGTCGCCGGTGCGCTGCCGGGTGTCTGGGCCTTCTTCTCGCAGCAGGTGGCCTACGTCTTCACGTTCCCGAACAACATCACCGATGCGGTGGTGCACATGGTGACCGCCGCGGTGATGTTGGCCGTGGCCGGCATCCAGATCCGTATGGACGGTGGTCTGCAGAACTCGCTCGCCGATCTGCGTCAGCGCTAGTGTGCGCTCAGATCGCCAATAACCGTCGTACGGCTCGTATTTGCGATCTACGTGCACACTGGCGATACGAGCGCCGTTGACGGGCCTACTCGGTGTCGTCCTTGTCGTCGGCCGACGGCAATCCCTCGGGTGGCGGCGTCGAATACGCAGGAGCGGCCGGCGGGACCTCACCCTGGTTCGCGTCGTCCGAGGGTTGTTCGGGTGAGCTCATCACTTCTCTCCTGTTCCGTGGTCGTCTCGCCGAGCGATACCCCGGCCCATCGTGCGAGAAACCGCGGAGTTGGGATCGGTAGCCCAGTGGATTTCGTGTACTGGTCTCGACGCGCCCACCGCGGGCCGACACCGAGCCGGAGGAATGGACATGCACACACCACACCCACCGAAGAGATTGCTGGGCGCGGCAGTGATGGCGCTGGCGATCGCGAGCGCCGGCCTCGGATCAGTTGCGGGCACCGCCCAGGCCCTGCCCGGCGGGCCACCGCCGGCACAAGCGTGGCCGGGATGCCCGGACTCCAATCCGTCGGGGCCATGCCGTTGGTGCCCGGGCGACCCGCCCGTCCAGACCGGAAACCTGCGGGTGAATCCGGTGGTATGGGACAACAACGTGTGCCACACCTACTGGTACGTCTACCACGGGCAGGGCAACGTCGCGCAGAACATCTTCGAAGGTGAGGCGCCACCGCCGCCGCCTCCACCACCGCCCGGCTTCACGCCACCGCTTCCGCCCGGCTGGTGCTGGTCTCTTTTCCTCCCCGGACCATGCCCCTAGTATCGGCCGATGGGTGAACCCCAGCGAACCGATGACGGCCGCTACATCGTCGTCAACGGTCGCCGGTGGCGCGCCACTGATCCCGCGATACCCGAGGACCGCCGAGCGGAGCTGACCCGGCTACTCATGGCGTGGCGTCGAGAAGTGCGCCGCACCAAGGGAACCGACGCCGAACAGGCCGCGCGGGCAGGTGTGCACGCGGCGAAGGTCGCGCTGGGCGAGCGTGGCACACCACCGTGGTGGGAGCAGACCGACGAGCAGCGCCGCCGGCGGTGGGAGGCCAAGGTCGCTGCGCCCGACGACGACTGACCGCACCCTGGCGTCAGGCGCGTCGCACGCCGGAAACCGCCGAGCGCGGCAGACGTCCGGCACGCGAATGGCCGCTCATCTGGTCACCTCGGACGTGGACATCGAAGTCGAGCTTGAGCCGCATGGGCTTGGTCACGGTCTGGTGCCACGTGACCCGTTGTCCGTCAACGCCTTCGGCGACAGCGATCCCGACAAGCGGAACGGTCTCGGATTTTCCCGCCGCCGTGCCGCTGACCGCGCCGTCGCGCTCGACGAAGCTGTAAACCACGTTGAGGGTGCCGATCGGCGTCTTGATGCTGACGTCCCAATCGCCGATCACGCTCATCCTCCCGATGCCTTCGGTTCACGGCCGGTGTCGGTCCAGACGGTGCCGCGCCGCTCGTAGGCGAACAGCTCCTCGACGGCAAGGGCGATCCGCGGGCCGTAACTTCGGTCGAGCAGATGAAGTGCCAGGTCCAAACCCGAGGTGACTCCACCGGCACTCACCAGGTCACCGTCGTCGACGACCCTGGCCGACACCGGGATTGCGCCCGTCGCCTCGAGCACGTCCACGCCGAGATGATGGGTGTTGGCGTGGCGGCCATCGAGGAGGCCCGCCATCGCCAGTGCAAGCGACCCGCCGCACACCGTCGCGACCGTGATCTCCGGATTGGCAAAGGCTTCGCGCATCAACGGAACCGCGGCCGTGTCGCCGAAACGGGCGAGCAGAACCGGGATGGTCGCGACCACGTCGGGATCTCCATCGAGCGGGCCCGAGGCGCCGGGCACGATCACGTAACCGGGCTTGGTGGGATCGAGTCGACCCGTGGCGTGCAGCGCCATACCGCGCGAACCGCTCACCACCGTTCGCGGCCCTTCGGCCGAAACGAATTCGACGCCGAGTTCACCGCCGACGAAATCGCTGCCCGCGACGAGCACTTCGAACGGGGCGATGGCGTCGAGCGGATCGAACCCGTCGAACAACACGATCTGCGCGTGCACGTCGGGCGTCACAGGGGAGCGGGCGCGCCGCGCAGGGGCTGGTCGCCCCATCCGGAGCCGCTCACCAGATCGAAGAACGAGATCGACGGGCCGTTGAGCAGTTCATTCAAGTGCGCGGGAAATGACAGCGGGGGAGCCTTCATCGGATTGGCGCGCACGTCGCGGACGATGGCGTCGGCGATCGCGTACCCCAGATCATGGCGTGGCCATGCAGCGTGGACGCGGTCGACGAAGACGGGCGAGAGCAGGTGCTTGTCGACGCCGTTGATATCGAGCGCAATTCCGTTGAAGGTCACCGACTGCTCGGGACCGAACCGGTTGGCCAGGCCGACGCTCGTGTGGAGCGCGATGGCCTGCCACACCGTGACGATTCGTTCATCCGTAAGACCATGTCGACGAAGGAAGGCCGCGGCCGCGTCGGCCCCGTCGACCTCGAATCTCTGATCACCCTTGCCGACGTGCGTGACGCCTAGGTCGTGCAGGAGGCAGGCGAGGAAGACAAGCTCGTCGTCATAGTCGGTACCGCTGCGCATCCCGTGCGCGGCCGCGATCTCCCGCGCGAACAAATAGCTGCGGACGCAATGGTTGGCGAGGAAATCCACGGAGACCTCGAAGACGAATCGCAATGCCGCCGAGCATGTTTCCGAATCGGGTAAGCCCCATCGGGCGGCATGCGTTTCTGTCTCCGAGAGCGTGGCGAGTTCTTCGTTGGCCATGCTCCCACAGTGCCGGGAGTCAGCACCCGCGACTAGTGGCAAAATGGCCAATGACCAACGGAATCTAGCCACTGGGCGCAATAGGTCGGGTCGTCGTTCGTGGTCCGATGTCGCTGCGTCACAGCAAATTACGACTCTCCGCGGCTAGGGTGGTTTGGCATGCAGGGCTGGACCGCCGCCGCGGCCATCGGGGGCTCGGACTGCGAACGCATCGGCGGCGCATTCCTGGCCCAACCCGTGCTCGCGCTGACCAGCCTGGCGTATGTCGCCGCGGGATTCGCCGCGCTGTGGTGGGCAGCGCGGTGCAGGGGACTGCTGGCCGGGGCGGTCGGCGCCGCGCTCGTCACCGTCGGGCTCGGCAGCTTCGTCTACCACGGACCACAGCCGCCGTGGGCGGGGCCGGTCCACGACGTTCCCATCGTCGTCCTGGCGGCGGTGTGCGTGGTCGCCGTCGTCCGGGGTGCGCGGCAGCGGCCGACGGCATGTATCGCGGCGGCCGGTGTCTTCGCGCTCGGGCTCGCCGCCTACGCCGCGGGCCGCACGGGCTCACCGCTGTGCCGGCCCGACAGCCTGTGGCAGTTCCACGGCGCGTGGCATGTTTTGTCGGGCGCTGCAGCGGGATTAGCCGCTTGGGTTGCCGTGCGCGCAGGTCAGTATCGTTCACGTCGATGCCGCTAGATCGAACGCCAGGCGGTCGCGTCCGCCGTAGCCTGCGAAACGCGTTGCGCGGCCCGCGCGATCCCGCACCCATCGCGGGTCAGCGCCGCAGGCGTTCCGACGGAATGGGTGATCTGCACACCCGCAAGGTGCTCGATCTGACGATCCGCCTCGCCGAGGTGATGTTGTCGTCCGGCTCCGGCACCGCGGACGTGGTCGCGACCGCTCAGGACGTCGCCCAGGCCTACCGACTCACCGACTGCGTCGTCGACATCTTCGTCACCACCGTCATCGTGTCGGCGCTGCCGACGGCGGACAGCCCGCCCGTGACCATCGTCCGGGCCGTGCACAACCGGTCGACCGACTACACGCGCCTGGGCGAGCTCGACCGGCTGGTGCAGCGCATCACCTCCGGCGGCGTGACGGTCGACCAGGCCCACGACGCGATGGACGAGCTGACCGAACGGCCGCACCCGTATCCACGGTGGCTGGCGACCGCGGGGTGGGCCGGCTTCGCGCTGGGCATCGCGATGCTGCTCGGTGGCGGCTGGTTGACCTGCCTGCTGGCCGCGACGACGTCGGGGGTGATCGACCAGGTCGGCCGTCGGCTCAACCGCATCGGTACGCCGTTCTTCTTCCAGCACGCCGCCGGCGCCGCGATCGCGACCTCGGTCGCCGTCGCCGCCTTCCTCTACGCCGATCTCGGGCCGACGGTCATGGTGGCCACCGGGATCGTCATGTTGCTGTCCGGACTGACGTTCGTCGGTGCGATGCAGGACGCGGTGACGGGGTACATGCTGACCTCGCTGGCGCGGTTGGGCGAAGCGGTGTTGCTGACGTCGGGGATCGTCGTGGGCATCCTCGCGGGGCTGCAGCTCGCCGAGATCGCCGGCGTGACGATCTCCCTGCATGTCGACGCGACGGAGTCGTTCATCGCACCGAGCGGGGCGGTGAAGATCTCGCTTGCCGTGTTCGGCGCGGCGTTGGCGGGCGCCTGCCTGACCGTGGCGAGCTATGCGCCACTGCGGGCCATCCTCACCGCCGGACTGGTGGCCGGGCTCGCGGAGGCGGTGCTGATCGCCTTGGGCAACGCGGGATTCGGTCAGGTGTTCGCGAGCGGCGTCGCCGCGGTCGGCGTCGGTATCGTCGCCACGCTGATCTCGATCCGGCGGCAAGCGCCGGCCCTGGTGACCGCCACCGCGGGCATCATGCCGATGCTCCCGGGCCTGGCCGTGTTCCGCGCGGTGTTCTCGTTCGCCGTCGACGGCAACTTCGACAACGGGATACGGCAGATGATGTCGGCGATCGCCATCGCGCTCGCCCTCGGCAGTGGGGTCGTGCTCGGTGAGTTCATCGGCTCGCCGTTGCGCTACCGTGCCGGCCGGATCGGTGACTTCGTCCGCAAGGAAGGCCCGCCGGGACTCCGCCGCGCGGTGGGCCGCGTCGTGCACCTGCGGCCGGCCGAGGATCAGGCGACGGAGATCATCCCGCGCACGCGCAGCGTCGCGTTGGAACCGGAATCGCCCGGGGAGGCCGAGGAAGTCGTCGAGGACGGCGAGACGTCCGACGGCGACGAGAGCCCCCGCGCGCAGTAGGCGCCGACACGCCCGGCGTTTGGCCGCAGCAAATGCAGGCTATAAATTCGAAGCATCGCATTCGCTCGACCGCTGGAGGCACGCTCATGAGGTTGTCCAAGCCCACGCTGGCTGCCATCGCAGGCGGATTGACCGCGACGACTCTGGGGTTGAGCGCTCCGGCAAGCGCCCAGCCGGCTCCGACGCCGCCGCCTCCGCCGCCGGCCCTGGCCGCTGAAATACCTCCGCCTCCGCCTCCGCCGGGCATGGCTCCGCCGCCCGCGAGGCCGATGGCCGGCGAGCCGGTTCCGGCGTGGGCGCCGCGCAAGCCGGCCGAGAGATGGCTCGGTGAGCCCGTCGTGTGGTTCTCGGGCTGGGGCGGTCGCTGGGGCGTGTGGAAGAACGGCGCCTTCATCACGCTGTCGATGAACCCGGTGACCGGCGGCGGCTAGGCCGCCCGCATCACCTCGAGGCGTCGAGGATCTTGATCGCGAAGATCAAGGAGTCGCCGGGCTGGATGCCTGCGGCGGGCTGGCCTTCGGGGTAGCCGTCGGCCGACGTCATCGCCACGGCCACCGTCGACCCGACCTTCTGCCCGGCGATGGCCTTCTGGAAGCCCGGCACGACTCCGTCGAGCGGGAAGTCGACCGGCATGCCGCGCTCGTAGCTGTTGTCGAACACGGACCCGTCGCGTCCGTTGACACCCATGTAGCAGACGAAGACCGTGGCCGTATCCGAGACGACCGGCCCGTCGCCGGCCTTCAGCGTGTGCACCTGGGTTTCGGACACGCTAAACGGCCCCTGCACGTTGATCAGCGGAGCCGTCGAATCCGTGGACCCGGTCACCGCGACGCTGCCGGTGTCGCCGTTGAGCGTCCATTCCGGAGCGGCGTCCGTGCGCGGCATCGCCGTCGGGCACATCGCGCTGGCGGGGTCGCCCGTCTCGACGGGTGGCGGAATGAACTCGTCGGCCAGCGACGACGTGCTCGTCGAGGACGTCGTGCTGGTAGACGACGCCTCCGTGTCGGAGCCGCATGCTGCGAGAGTCATGACCAACGATGCGGTGCAGGCCAGCAGCCCGACGGGAAGAGACACACGCGAAGAATTCACGGCCGTCAGGCTACAGACCGGGCCGACGGTCGGGTCTCAGTGGTCGCGAACGGGCCGCTCTTGCTCTGAAACCGCACTCTCGACGGCGCTGTGTGCCACCGTTTGGGAGACAGCCGGGCCGAAGAGGGGCGCGATGACGACGCGAGAAGCCGTGGTGTGCGGCGCGAGTATGGGTGGCCTGCTCGCCGCGAGAGTGCTGTCGGATGCCTACGACTCGGTCACGCTGGTCGAACGGGACAGACTGCCCGACGACGTGTCACAGCGTGTCGGGGTGCCGCAGGGACACCACGTGCACATGCTGATGAGTCTGGGCCTGAAGATTCTCGAGGAGCTGTTTCCCGGAGCGATCAAGGAGCTGCAGGACGCCGGGGCGCCGGTCTTCGACAACCGCGACCTGTCGGGAGTGTACGTCGAGGTTCGCGGGCATGCGTTGTGTCGGACGGGGGCGCTCGCCAAGCCCGATGACATGCCGGTACAGCCGGCCAGCCGGCCGTTGCTGGAATCCATTGTGCGCGATCGTGTTTGTTCCCTACCCAACGTCAAGGTCCTCGACGGCCACGATGTCGTCGAACCGGTGTTGAGCGACCGTACGGTGACCGGTGTTCGTATCGTCGACCGCACCGGTGCCCATCAAACGACGCTGTCCGCAGATCTCGTGGTCGACGCAACCGGTCGCTCGGCACGTACACCGGCCTTCCTTGCGGCGCACGGCTTTCCGCGCCCGGTCGAGCGCTCGTATCGGGTGCAACTGACCTATACCAGCCAGCTGTTCCGCCTGACGCCGGACGCCTTGGGGGACAGGGTGGTCTTCGTCAGCCCGACGAAAGAACGACCGACCGGCGTTGGGATGCTCGCTCACGAGAACGGCACAATGGTCGTGACGCTGATCGGTGTGGCCGGACACCAACTTCCGACGCGGATGCCCGAGATGCTGGCGGCAGTGGCCGAATGTGTCCCGCCGGAGGTCAGCGCCGCGCTCGCGGCCGCCGAACCGGTGGGGGAGACGCACCATCGTCAGTTTCCGACCAGCGTGTGGCGTCGTTACGACAAGCTGTCCTCGTTCCCGCAGGGGCTGTTGGTGATCGGCGATGCGGTGTGCAGCCTCAACCCGATGTACGGGCAGGGAATGACCTCGGCACTGCTGCAGGCTCGCAGTCTTCAGGAGACGTTGGGCGCCGACGATGCGCCGGCGAGCCGCGACTATTTCCGCGGTGTCGCACGGCGACTGACGCCCTTCTGGTGGGCCAACCGGCTCAACGACTTCACCTTCCTGCCGACCAGTGGATGGCAGGCGTGGCCGCAGCGAGCGCTCAACGGTTACGTCACCGCCTACATGGCCGCCGCGTCGACAGACATTGCGCTCTCCGAGACCTTCCTTCGGATGCTGCAAGGAGTCGATCCCGGGACAGTCTTGATGCGCCCCACGCAAATCGCGCGGGTCCTCGCCCACGCGCGGCGGAACCGTCAGTAGCCCCAGACCTCGGGCACGCACCGGAAGACGTCGCCTGCGGTCGCGACCCGGCAGACGGACGGGAACGGTAGGTGAGTGGCGACCAGGGACTCACCGGTGGCGGCCAGCTCACGCAGGAGGTCGATCCGGACCCGGGCCGACTCCTCTGGATCATGCTCGAACCCGTTGTGCCACTCGGGATTGTCGAAGCCGGGCGCGAAGACGGCGTCCCCGGCGAACGTCAGCCGGTCACCCCGGGAGTCGAGGCGGACGATGGCGTGCCCCGGGGTATGGCCGCCGGTGCGGGCGACCAGCACTCCCGGCGCCAGTTCGTACTCCGATTCGAAGGTCCGCATCTGGCCGCGATATTCGTTCAGGAACCGCGAGGCGATCGATCGCAAGGCGTCCGGCACCGGCGCCGGCATGTCGGTGTGGGAGAAATCGGGCGCCTCCCAGAACTCGGCCTCGGCCGCCGCGACGTGGACACGCAGATCCGAGCGCAGCCGTTGCTTCAGACCCTCGGTCAGCAGCCCGCCGACGTGGTCCATGTGCAGATGGGTCAACACCACGTCGGTCACCGCCGACGGATCGATCCCGGCGGCCTCCAGACGATGCACGGTCTGCCCGGCGCGCGGGAAGTCGGGGAACTCCACGCCGAGCCCGGCGTCGACCAGGATGGTCCGGTCGCCGCTGCGCACCACGACGACGTTCAGCGGCCAGTCGAGCACGTCATGGGGGAGGAACCGATCGTCGAGCCAACTCCCGAACTCGTCCTGGTCGGCGTTGGTCGCCATCGTCCGGGCCGTTATCGGTAGCACCCCGTCGCTGATGACCAGGACCTCGATGTCACCGACCTGCACCGCATAACGCGACGGAACCAACTCGTCGAGTCCCGTCGTAGCCGAACCCGAGATGCTGTCAACGCTCATGGCTGTCCTCCTGAGGGCATTACCGAAGATGACCTGTCATCTCCGAAGAACGCCCGCAGTCGGCGGGATTTATCCAGCGAACGAAATGGATCAGCGAGGCGCGGTGATCACGAGCTCGTGGTCACCGGCGGCCCAGGCGGATTCGAACACGTCGGTGGTGACGTGCTCACCCTTCGTATCGTCGCCGCCGCTGTCGCCGAGGTAGACAGCGTCGTTGTCGTAATCGATGGCAGCGACGGTGACCAGGTGACCACATCCCGTCTTGTCACCGTCTGTTTCCCAGATGGTGTTGGAGTTCACGCACACGATCGCCTGTCGGCCGTCACCGAGATAGTCGGCGAGGGCGTCCATTCCCGTAGCGAGACCACCCTTGGAGGCGGTTTCGTCGTTGGTGTAGTCCGCGTGGATGCCGTAGTGCTTGAGGAGGAGCAGAAGGTCGGTCGTGCAGGTGCCGTGGCCGACGCCGCCGTCACTCGGATCGATGCTCTCGTCGTACACCGGTTGCCCCGGGTCGCACTCGCTCGGTGTCTTCGCCGCGAGGTCGATGATCTCGCGTTCGGTGGGCGGTGCTCCCGTGATCTCGCCGATCACCAAGCGGGTGGCCATCAGACCGCAGTCACTCTCGGTCTGCTCTTCCCAGTATTCGACTGCGGCAGCGGGGTCGCCGTAGACACCGCCGACGACCGTGGTCTGGTCGTCCTGCTTGTCGTCCCTGGGCTTCTCAGCTGCCTCGGAGGGTTGCGCAGTTGGCGCTGGCTGGTTGGGTTCTGGCGCATGACTGCAGGCGGCGCCCGCAACGACGAACAGGCTGGCGATTACGGCTGCGGCGAGAGCCTTCCGGCTTGCCTCGCTTCGCTGGCGAATTGACACCTAGGGAAGCTAACAGACGCCTTTGAGTTTCTGGGCATTTATTGACGTATGGGCCAAAACGCTGGCGCACTTCGGAATTGAGGCCGGAAAATGGTTCGCTCTCGGGATAGCGAGCGCCGTGCCCGCGGCCCTCAGCGTCGGGCGTGCAGTATTCGGCTGGCGCGCACCGTGCGGGCGGATTCGGCCTCGAAGTCCGCGGCTTGGCCGAGGTACATCTCGATGACGTCTTGGGCGGCGCGGTCTTCGATATCGGTGAAGCCGAGTTCGCGTAGGTTCCGGATGACCTCGCCGGGCGCGAGGTAGCTGACGAACGGTTCGCCGGCGCGGGCGAGCCGTTCGGCACGGGCCTGCAAGTGAGCTCGGTCCTCGTCGGTGTCCGCCGGCTGCAGGTAGTCGAAGACGACCTCCACGGGCGGCGTCTGCCCGGCGATGTATTCGAGGGTGGCGCGGGCGGCGCTGGGGGTGAGGTAGAAGACGACGCCCAGCCAGACGAAGATGGCGGGGCCGGTGCGGGTGAAGCCGGCCGCGTCGAGTTCTGTTGCCAGGTCCTGTTTTTCGAAGTCGACGGGCACGAAGGTCAAGGTTTCAGGGTAATCGATATCGGCCAAGGACAGTCGGTCGCGTTTCCACGCCTGGGTCGCGGGATGGTCGATCTCGAAGACCCGGACGTCGGGATGTGGATTGCGGTAGCCGAAGGTGTCCAGTCCGGCTCCGAGGACGACAACCTGGCGAGTGCCGGAGTCGACGGCCCGAGCTATGGAGTCCTCGGCGAAGCGTGCCCGTGCGGCGAAGAAGAGCCTCCGGGCCCGGTCGCTGACGACCGCGCCGAGGTCGTCGTTCGGACGCGCGCTCAGTTCGGCCAGTTCGTTGGCGGTGGTTCCGAGCAGAGAGGCGGCAAGCGTGTCGGCGAAAATCGTTGGTCTGTCAGCGATCTGGTGGTATGCGCGAGCGTAGGCGGTAACAAGGGCTGTCCGGCTGGGTCCGTTGTTCTCCATACTCGCGAACGTACTTGCGAGGACGCCGCGCAGTGCCCGTGGGTCCGCCGACGGTCCGGGGTGTGCAGGTCTCAAGAGCTGAGCCCAAGGCCATCAGGCGGGAATAGCAATCACGGTACGGGGCAGGCCGGCGACTTATGGCCGAGCCGCGGCAAAATCAGCGCTGTCGATGAAACCTTGGATCGCCTCGGCGACACGTGCGGGTGCCGCCGCGATGGCGAAATGCGACTGATCCGGCCAGTAGACACGTTGCGCGTGCGGAAGCGCGTCGGCCAAGCGATCCATCCCCTCGGGGAGGGGCGCCCAGCTCTGGCCGCCTTGCATCAGCAGAACCGGCACGTTGATCGACGCCCACCGCTCGGTGTCGGCCGTGTCGGCGGCCATGCCTTCCAGGTCGGCCCGTACGGCAGTCGTTGCTCTACGGCTCGTCTCCGGATCGGATTCAGGCGGTGGCGCAGCCGCAATGACCTCAGCAGGAATGCGCGCAACCTCGCGCGCGAAGATGTCGAGCGCACCGTCGAATTGGCCTGCAGCGCAGAGCTGTTGGAACTGCTTGAGAACCGGTAGCAGATGCCCTCCCACCAGTAGCACGGGTGGTTCGAACAGCGCCAGGGACGCGATACCCTCCGCGCTCTCAGCGGCAGCATGAAGGGCCACGCTGGCACCGTAGGAACCGCCGACCACGTGCACCGGATGACCGCTGAGGTCGGTCAGATGCCCGAGTACGACCCGCAGATCCGCCGCCTCTACCGCGAAACTGTTCGGCGAAGGCCCGACGTCGCTGGGAGCATGATTGCGCCGCGCGTAATGCGCAACTCGATGACCTACGAGCCGGGAGCCCACGTCGGCCCACGTGGCCAAGCCGCCGCCGGTGCCGTGCACGAACAACACCGGTGGGCCGCCTCCCGCCACTTCCACGACGAGTCGTGTGCCGTCCGGTGCGGTCAACTCGGTGGTCATAGCGTCCGAGTATCGACAACGATGTCGTGCGAGTGCAAGGCGTTATGGCAGTCGCGGGTTGACTGTCAGGGTGGATCCGCATCATGGTCGAGGGCGTGATCGCGCGGCAGTTCTCTTTGCTTCTCAGCATGTTTCGCAATCGCCGATGTACGGCCTGAAGGAAATGCAGATACCCAGCGCGTGTTGAACGTGCGCAACAATGACGACCAGGAGGAAGACATGCCCGCCGATCGCCCGACCAGCGATGTGCAAACCTTCGAAGCTCACGCAGCCGAAGCCGATCTCGAGGATCTACGTGCACGCCTGGCCGCCGCGAGGCTGCCCGAAGCCGAGACGGTGTACCGCGCTGCGCCCGATCCTCGTCGCTGGGAGCAGGGTGTCCCTCGCGCCGACCTCGTCGACGTCGTGAACTACTGGCGAGCCGGTTACAACTGGCGGTCGTTCGAGGAGCGCATCAACGGGATCGGTCAATTTCGTATGACCATCGACGGTCTCGGAATCCACTTTCTGCACCGCAGGTCCACGCGCACAGACGCGGTGCCCCTGATCTTGACGCACGGATGGCCGGGGAGCATCGCTGAGTTCGTCGACCTGGTCGACGAGCTTGCCGATCCGGAAGACGCCGGCGCGCCGGCGTTCCATGTTGTGGCCCCGTCCTTGCCGGGATTCGGATACAGCGACAAGCCGGCCGCCACCGGATGGGGCATCGAGAAGATCGCGGCCGCGTGGGTGGAGCTGATGAAGGGGCTGGGCTACGACAGATTCGTCGCCCATGGCGGTGATTGGGGAGGTGTCATCACCACGGTCCTCGGAGGCCGGTTCCCCGAGCACCTTCTCGGCATCCATACCCTGACCCCGCAAGCACCGCCGGGACTCTCGATGGAGGGGCTGACGGACACCGAGCGCGCGTGGGCCGAGGAGACGCGTGACTTCTGGCTACACCGCGCGGCGTACGCGAAGCAGCAGGCGGCGCGCCCGCAGACCATCGGGTACTCGCTCGTCGATTCTCCGGTTGGGCTTCTCGCCTGGATTCTCGACAAGTTCGCCGAGTGGTCGGATACCGAGGACAGCCCGTTCGAGACGATCTCCCGAGACAGGATTCTCGACGATGTCACCCTGTACTGGTTGACGCGCACCGGTGCGTCGGCGGCGCGCATCTACTACGAAAGCCACGCCTCGCTCGATCCCGAATTGCGGGTCGGTGTCCCGACCGCGATCAGTGTGTATCCGCGCGATATCGAGAAGTGCCCGCGTCCATGGGCCGAGGAGAGGTTCCGGCGGATCGTCCGATGGAGTTCACCCGAAACCGGAGGACATTTCCCATCGCTCGAGACACCCGAGTTCTTCGTCAAAGATCTGCAAGAGAGCTTCGCCGCAGTGCTCGCCGCTCAATGAGCGGCCGCGCCTTGGCCTCCGGAGACCACCAGTGACATCATCCGCGGATAGAGGATCGCCGGACCGAGCCATCGCGCAACGAAACGACGAAGCGCCACGCCCGCCCGGGCCGGCGGCCCAGGATCGGTCAGCATGGATTGCACTGTGCGCAGGACTATTTCGGCGAGATCTCCTAGGGCGGCACCGTCGAAGCCGTGAAGCTGCCAATCGACGTCCAATCGGTTGAAGAAGGCTTTGCAGAATGCCGTGGCGGTGTCAGAGGTCAACGAGATGGCGTCCTCACCCTCCTGCCGTCGGGTCAAGAGGCTCTCCAGCTGAGGATCACCGGTGAGGTTCTCGACGGCGAAGGAAACGCATTCGACGAGTGCAGGGACCGGGTCGTTGACACCGCGCACGTGGTCGACGACCTGGTCGATGAATCCGTCGACCGCACGCATCGCACTGGCGATGAGCAACGCGTCAGCGTTGGGGAAGTAGCGGTACACCGTTTGCCGAGTGACGCCGATTCTGCGGGCGACGTCGGCAAGTCGGATCGCCGGTCCGTGCTCGGCCACCACGTCATCCACCGCGTCCAGGATTCGGTCTATGGCCTCCTCGTCCGTGGCGGGTGTCGAACCGGCCCACCCGCGACTACGCATGCGCGCCCACAACGCGTTCGCTGGTGAACTCTATCGGGAGTGTCATGGGACCGGTCATACCCAACAAAGACTTCCACGGGGCCGGACCGATGCGACGGGGCGCATCGAGACGCTGAGTAAGGACCACAAGTGCTTCGGCCAGTTCGCGGCGGGCGAGATTGGCTCCCAGGCAGTAATGCGCACCGCCGCCGAACGTCAGAATCGGTGGAACGTCCTTGCGGCTGATGTCGAAACGATCAGCATCGTGATAGATCGCCGGATCGCGATTGGCCGCAAAGGTATTCACGAGGATGAAGGTTCCCGCCGGGAACAGGTAGCCGGCGAATTCGGCGTCTTCCAGGGCGGCCCGCGGCGCGATGCTGGCCGCCGGCGAGTGGCGCATGCTCTCCTCGACGGCCTGCATCGCCAGTTCGGGTTGGTCGCGCAGCTTCATCCACTGGTCGGGGTGCTCACAGAGCACCTGCACCGACGCCGCAAGTTGGTTGCGCGTCGTGTCGGTTCCCGCCATCAGGAAGCCCGCCACCAACATGCGGAGTTCGTCGAGATTCAGCCGGTCGCCGTCGCTTTCGGCGCGGATGAGTTCGGAGAGCAGGTCGTCGGTCAGGTTGTTCCGGCGGGCGGCGACCATCTGGTCGACGTAGGCGTCGAGTTCACCCCACGCCCGCATGATCGCGGACTCGTCGAAGTTGACGTCTGGTTGAAAGTTGAGGGCCTTAAAGATTTCTTCGGTCCAATCTGCGAACAGATGCCAATCCACGCTCGGCGCACCGATGAGCGCGCACATGATCGGAGTGGGGTAGGGGCGGGCAATGTCGGTCACGACGTCGCAGCTGCCGGCGTCCACCACCCGATCGATCAGCCCGTTGATCACCTCGCGAATCGTGTCTTGCAGGCGTGACGTTGCGCGGGGAGTGAACGCCTTGGACACGAGTTTGCGTAAGCGGACATGCGCCGCACCCTCCAGGCCCAGGAGGCTGTTCGCCATCTTGTCGAACAACGGCCCCGACGTGATGCCTTGAGATGCCAGGGTGATACCGGGTGGTAGGCGGAACCGGCTGTCGCGCAGCATATCCCTGGCCAGCTCGTACGACAGGATTTCCGGGCCGAACGGGCCTTTGGCGATGGGTGCACGTGCCTGCGCCGCTCGCACATCCACGAAGATGTCGTGCGGCGTGGCGTCAAGTCCGTAATTGAAGGTCGGCAGGTCAGCGTCGAAGACGCTGGGAGCGGTGCTGGTCGCGCTCATGAGGGGCTCGTCTTCCGCAGATTGGACGTTTCTGTTCAAAGCGTATGACCAAAAGCAGGCGTGGTCAATGAAAACCTCTCGGAGCTAAGAAGATGACTGGTATCAATCCGGAAGGTGATCATACGAACGGTGACTAAACGTCCATTACCTGATCAGATGGGGCAGGCCCATTCGAAGCCAGAGGGCGGTTATTACAGTCAGTCGTCGGCTCCGGGCACGAGGTAGCGCGCATTCGGAAACGTGGGAATCCATTCGTCGTTCTCACGCCTGGTGTTCCAGCCGACGTGGTCGGTGCGGACGTGGGTGTCGACCACGACGTCCACCGAGTTGGGAGTGATGCCCGCCGCGCGAAGTGACTCCAGGGAATCGGTGTCGAGATCGGCCAGGAAGGGCATCGCCGGGCGATCGCGGCTGTTGCCGACGCCGGTGTCGACCAGCACCGTGAGACCGTCCACCTCGATCACCCACGTCTGCACCACGGCATGCCAGCTGTCGGAGCCCTAAAACATGGGGCTCAGGTCCGGCGCCAGCTCCCGCCACACCGTCGGCGGCGTCTCGGGAAACATGGTGAGCGGCAGGTCGAGTCGCCACTCGACCACCCGCGTGACGGTCGCGGCACCCAGCTGCGTGCGGTCGGCCATACCCGAAGATTACGAGCCGCGCCAGCCTGAATCCCCGTCGGGGCTCAAGGCCCGCCGCGTGTCGACGTGGCGACGGGTCACCCGTGGTCGCGCCAGGTGACGACCTGTTTTAGAGAGGTGAGATCGTAACCGTTGTCGGAGGTGAGTTCGGTCTGGAACAGCGTGACGCCCGCTTCGCGGAAGGCGTCGGCGCTTTCGCCGTTCTCCCAGAGCGTCGATCGTTCGATGTCGGCACCGTTGCGGCCGAACGTCGCTGCCAGCTCGTCGACGCGATCGCTGGCTCTGCGGAACGCATCGAGGTCCTGAAACGCATGCCAGATGTCGGCGTGCCGGGCAACGGCGGGCAGCGAACGCTTGGGACCGGTGCCGCCGATGAGGACCGGTATCTTGCGCACGGGCGGCGGAATCAATGCGGCGAGTCGGTTCTCGATACGGATCAGGCTCTCGTCGAACAGATCGAAGCGGGAGCCGAAGGTCCCGAAGTCGTAACCGTAAGTGGTGTAGTCCTTTTCGTACCACCCAGCGCCGAGACCCAGGACGAGCCGGCCGCCGCTGATGTGGTCGACGGTGCGCGCCATGTCGGCGAGCAGGTCCGGGTTGCGGTAACCGACGCCGGTGACGAGCAGTCCGATTTCTGCGTGTGAGGTGATCTCGCCCCACGACGCGAGGGCAGTCCAGCCCTCGAAGTTGGAGACGTCGGGTTGTTCCTCTGTGAGGATGGGCTTGCCGTCGACGATGCCCTCCATCGCCGGGCGGTGAAAGTGGTCGTAGCCGAAGATCACGTCGACGCCGAGGTCGTCGGCGGCGAGCACGGCGTCGCGCCACGTGCGGTAGTCGGGCGTTCCGCCGGGCTGGATCTGCACGGCGACGCGTACGGGACGGGTCATGGATGCTCCTGAGTCGGGGAAGGGGCGACTCTTGAGCCAAGTCGTCGGGTGCGGGGTTTATTCCGGGCACGAACGCAGGAGGCGCGTCAGCGCCCTGCCACCGACTTAAGTTCGGCAAGCGCTTCCTGGATGTGCACCGCGATGCTGCGTTCCGCGGGATCGTCGAGCCAGCGCGCGAACGCAACCTTGAACACGGCGGTCCCTGCCTGTGCCGCCAAGCCGGCCGCCGGTTCCGGGACTCCTCGATCGCGCAGCGCCTCGCCCACCAACTCGGCCATCGTCGCGAGCTTGATCAGTTCCCTTTCGCGCAGCGCCGGATGGGCGTCGATGATGTCCTGACGGCTTCTCGAATGCGCTCGCCGCCCGTCGAAGAAATCGGCGGTCGATTCGAACGCCGCGGCGACGGCATCGAGAGGGGACAGGTCGCGGGGGGCGGCCCTCAGCGCGTCGGCGACGCTTCGGGCGAGCTCGTCGCCGCGGAACAGCACCTCGCGCTTGTCGGAGAAATGCCGGAAGAAGGTGCGCTCGGTGACGCCTGCCCGCTCGGCGATCTCGGCAACGGTGGTCTCGTCGAAGCCGCGTTCGGCGTAGAGCTCGAGCGCGGCGCGCTCGAGGCGGCCCTTCGCGTCCGGCTCCCATCGACCCATACGGGAATGGTACGGGGATGACAGTCGCTGACATCGGATATAACTTTGATGTCAGTCGCTGACATCCAAACGGAAGGAACTGTCATGCGTGTATTCGTCACCGGCGCATCGGGCCACATCGGTTCACTGGTGGTGCGCGACTTGCTCGACAACGGTCACCAAGTCTTGGGGTTGGCCCGTTCAGACGCAGGAGCAGAGGCGGTGGACCGAGCGGGAGCCGAGGTCGTTCGCGGCACGCTCGACGATCTCGACGTGCTGACGAACGCGGCGGGGGAGTCCGACGGGGTCATCCATCTGGCGTTCAAGCACGACTTCGCCGACTACGGCGGCGCCGTGGACGCCGATGTCCGGGCGGTGAACGCCATCGGGGCGGCGCTGGTCGGCTCGGGTAAGCCGTTCGTCAATACGTCCGGCACCGCAGTGCTTGCCACCGGTTCGTCGAGCCCGTTGGCGACCGAGGAGACCGTGCCGCCGTCGGAGGCTCCCCGCGTACCCTCAGAGAACGCCACGCTTGTCCTGGCAAACCAGGGCGTGCGCGCCTCGATCATTCGGCTGGCGCCGACCGTGCACGGGCCCACCGACCGTCACGGGTTCATCCCGACCCTCATCGAGAATGCACGAAAGACGGGGCAGTCCATCTACATCGGCGATGGAACCAACCGCTGGCCCGCGGTCCACAACGTCGACGCCGCACGGTTGTTTCGACTGGCCCTGGAGTCCGCTCCGGCCGGATCGCGATTGCACGGGGCCGCCGAGAAAGGAATCCCGTTTCGCGACATCGCCGAAGCCATCGGTAAGCAGCTGGAGGTTCCCACCGTCAGTGTGTCTGTGGGCGAGGCGACGGAACAGCTCGCCTTCATCGGGTGGGTTGCGTCGCTGGATAATCCGACATCCAGCGCGATCACGCGCCGGCTCCTTGGGTGGACGCCCGAACAACCGACCTTGCTCGAAGACCTCAACGCCGGGCATTACTTCGCCTGACCGGGTCGACTCACTTCAGGATCGCCCGCGCAGCACGCTCTGCGATGAGCATGACCGGCGCGTTGGTGTTCCCAGAAGTGATGGTGGGCATCGCCGAAGCGTCAACCACGCGAAGGCCGGCAACGCGAAACACGCGAAAGTCGGTGTCCAGCACCGTGCTTGCCGAGCGCGGCAGGCCGCGTAAATCGAAGGCTCCCATCGCGCAGGTGCCCACGGGGTGGAAGATCGTCGTCCCCAGTTCGCTGGCTGCATTCTGCAGGTCCTCGTCGCTCACTAGCTGCGGGCCGGGGAGCATCTCTTCGGGGCAATAGCGGGCGAGCGCCGGCGCCGCCATGATCTGCCGGGTCATCCGCAGACCTCGCACCGCGATTGCACGATCGGTGTCAGTGGACAGGTAGTTGCACAAGATCTTTGGATGCGACAGCGGATCGGCATCGGTGATACGCACATGGCCACGCGAGCTGGGGCGCAAATTGCAAACCGAGGGAGTGATGGCTCCGAAGGGGTGCAGGCGCTCACCGAACTTCGGTAACGACAACGGTTGCACATGCCACTCCATATCGGGGCTCGCCAGCGCGGGGTCACTTTTGGCGAAGGCTCCCAGTGTCGATGGCGGCATGGTCATGGGTCCCGATCTCAGCAGCAGGTATTGAATTCCCATGCCCGCGCGGGTGATCCAGTTCCGATAGAGCGTGTTGACGGTTCGCGCACCCCGGATGCGGTAGACCATTCGGAGCTGTAGATGATCCTGGAGATTTTCACCCACTCCGGGCAGATCGACGACCACCGGCACTTGGTGCTGGGTGAGCAGCCCGGCCGGGCCGAGGCCGGAGACCTGCATCAGGTGAGGGGAGCCGATCGCACCGGCGCTCAGGATCACCTCCCGGCGGGCGTGAACGTCGAAGATTTGTCGGTCCCTGAGCAGACGCACGCCGGTGGCGCGGTGCCGGGCAGTGGTCCAGGCACCGCGGCGCTGATCGTCGTAGACCTCGTCGTTCAACAGCAGCTGCAGAGCCTGGGTCTTCGTGTAGACGGTGAGATTGGGTCGGTGGGTGACAGGGTGCAGGAAGGCGTCGGCCATCGACCAGCGCCTGCCGCGCCGTTGGTTGACGTGGAAGTACGCACTCCCAGAGTTGTCTCCCTCGGTTGAACTCGTCGATCGGCTCGATGCCCAACTCGGCAGCGGCGGCCTGCCAGGCGTCCAGGATCTTCCAGCGCACACGCGGCCGCTCGACCCGGATCTCGCCGGCGTCACCGTGCCAGTCGTCGGCTCCGCCGAAGTAGTTTTCCAGCTCTTTGTAGATCGCCAGTGTCCCGCCGGGACGGTCCGGGCCACCCCAGAGCCAGCGCTCGTCGCCGGTGGCTTGCGCCCACAGCTCGTAATCGCTTGCCTGCCCACGCATGTGGATCATGGCGTTGATCGACGAGCAGCCGCCGATCACGCGGCCCCGCGCGTAGATGATGCTGCGGCCGGCCAAGCCTGGGTCGGGCTCCGTCGTGAAGCACCAGTCGGTACGGGGATTGGCGATCGTGTACAGATAGCCGACGGGCACCCTGATCCAGAACCAATTGTCTTTGCCGCCGGCCTCGATCAACAGCACCCGGTGATCAGAATTGGCGCTGAGCCGATTGGCGAGCAGACAGCCCGCGCTGCCTGCGCCCACGATGATGTAGTCGTACTCGGCCACAGGACTGGATTCCGGCACCGTTCCTCCGTCGCCATCAGTTGCGTGTCCCAGTGTGCGCGATGGCGGCGCGGTACAAGCCGGGCGCCGCGATTCGGCGTGCTTGACAACTAAATAAACACTAACTTAGTTTATAAAGCGTGGCTCGGGGAAGCCGTCGCAGAATCGGACGGCCGCCCGCCTCCGATGCGGAACCGACGGCGGCGCGGATCTTGGCGGCTGCGCTTCGGTTGTTCGCCGAGCAGGGGTTCGCCGGCACCTCGGTGCGCCAGATCGCCGCCGCTGTAGGGGTAACGGATGCCGCGCTGTATGCGCACTTTCCCAGCAAGCAGGCGATCTTCGACCGGCTCATCGAGTCGATGGGGCCACCCACGCCCGAATTACTCGGCTTCGATGTGTCCGATGCGATTGAGGCCGGTCCGCGGGTGGCCATTTCTACCGCCATTGATCGGCTGCTGGCCTACTGGAGCCAGCCCGAGGTTCGGATGTTCTCCGCGGTTCTGCTCCGCGAAGAGAGCCGTGCGTCGACGGCCATCCACGTAGCCGGAGCGATCGAAGCGGCGCGGGTGGCCCTTACTCCGGTGTTCACCCGGTGGCAGGAGGCCGGACAGCTCCGCACCGATTTGCCTGCACGACAGATTGTTTGGGAGCTCATTGCACCACTCAACGTGATCCGCTTCCTGTATCTCGGCCACAATTCGCGGCCCAGCGAAGTTGACCGCGCGCGGCAGATGGCCGTCGAGCACCTCGACTACTTCCTCGCCTGCACGCTCACCGAACCCACGGGGAGGAGCACTACGCAATGATCTCCACGTACTCCAAGGAATTCATCGCCGCCACAGTGGCGGCTTGCGCCGCGATCATCGGCTTCACCCTCCACCCCTCCCCGGTGACGATGTGGTGGACGTTCATCCCGTGTATGGTCATCGCCTACTGCTGCCACCTGGCAAGCACGGCCCGGCACGCCGCCGACCACGCCCGCCTACTCCCGATCTACCTCATCGCGCTGGCCTGGCAGTTCTTGCACTTCGCCGACGAATTCCAGGGAGAGTTCTACCGACGTTGGCCTGAGGACATCTTCGACGCCCGCAGCATGTCTACCGAGTTCTTCGTCTGGGGCAACATGGCGAGCTACACAGTTTTCGCCCTGGCCGGCTTGGCCATATACCTGAGACTGCCGCACCGTTTGCCCATGCTGATCGTCTGGTTCTTTGCGGTTATGGGCGTGATGGGCAACGCCATCAGCCACACGTTGTACTGCTTTATCACCGGTGACCCGGGGTTCCCCGGCTTCTGGACGTCACTCGCTTACTGGATCATCGGCCCGGTCCTGATCTACCGACTGTGGACATCAAGTAGCGAAGGCCATCGGGTGGCGTCCGATCACGACGGCAACATGGTATCCGCGTCCGGTTAGACCCTGAAATAATCGGATCCCCATCACTAACCTTCAAAAGCACGTGGGTAGAAGTCATACACGCACCTAAAACCCATGAGTAATAACGCGGATGCAACTGTGATCGCGGGGGATGACTGGTCGAGGTGGCGCAGCGCCGAACCGGTTTCCGTCACGTACAGTCGGTCGAATCACGTTATGTGGCAATAAGTGTGGCAGCTGCGAGCATTAACGGCTGTGTGATCTGACGGGCTATCGACTATCCGGTGCAGGACGGTGCCTAGCCGATTGACAAGCACGTGGCGGCATCTCGGGTAACCGAACACGTTTCTGTAGCTGGGCGGGGAGGGCAGATCAAATCGGACTTGGCAACTGTGCATATTCGATTGCTGCATAATCGTCGAGGAGATGCCCCCGTGTCGTACGCGGTTCTCGTCAGGTGCGACGTATGAGGCTGGCGCACAACGTGAGCAAGCGCTTGATCTCCGACGCCGTGCTGTACGGCGCCCTGCTGACGATCGACGCGATGGCTACGCCGACGGCGCCGAGCGCCTCGTGAGAGACGTAGCCGCGCTGGCGAAGTCGATGATCCGCGCCCCGATGTCACGCACCTGCTGCTGCGTGAGTTGGCGGTACGGTTGCGCGGAGACCGACATCACGACGGTGCCGTGGTCATCGAAAATCGGTGCCGAGATCGTGGCGAGGGGATGGGCATCCACCTCGGGCAACTCATCGGGTAGAAAGTCGACGACTGTCAGGTCGGCGACGGCACCGGCCAGACGGACCGACACCGGATCCGGTCCGTCTCCATTGTCGAGGGCCAGCAGTGCGGTGTACACGCGCAGCAGGGGATCGCTGAGGCGTTCGATACCGAATCCGCGCTTCCGAATCTCTTTCAGTACCTTTGGCATCCGCGCCCGGTAGACATCGTTAGTCGCGCCGGCGGCGTCCATCCAGCGCTCGCGAGCGGCTGTGGGTGCCCATGCGACGAACTCGCGGCCGAACGGTGCGACGAAGGGCAGACGTACCCCGGCGCGAACAGGGGGAGGATTGGTTCCGGGAGACACAGCGTCGATGACGGTGATGGAACCATCGCTCAACTCCGAGATGCAGACCGCCATGCCGATCTCAGCGCACAGCCTGTGCAGAGACGCTCTGAGGGCGCGTGACAGCGGTGTCTCGGCCGACGGTGGTGTAGGCAGGCGCGGACCCGGTGAGTATCTCCCGCTGAGTGGGTCACGCAGAACCCATCCGCACACGCGCAGTGTGTGCAGGATGGCGTGCCCGGTGGATCGGCTGATCCCCAGCTCACGGCATATTTCAGCCAGTGTCAACGGGGTGTCGGCGCGATCGACCAGCAACTCGACGACTGCGACGACGCGTCGTGTCGGGGGCGAAAGGTCTTGACCGTCGGGATCGTCCTCGCCTAACTTCGCGTTCATATAGTCGAATCCTAATTCGACTATCCGACACTCCGCAATTCTGAGGAGGATGCCCGCGATGGCGCAAACAGTTCTGGACATCGGTGATCTGACAACGCCGGTGCTCGATCCGATCCAACGGCAGGTCCTCGAACACATGGCTGCGGTATCGGTCGAACTCGATCCGGCCACCCTGATCGACGAGGCGGCCGAGCGAACTGGAATGGACGACTTCGGCCCGGGCGACTTTCGTCCGCGGCTGGAGGCATACGCCGCGGCAGTGGACGCCGATTCGGGCAACACGAACCTGAACAGGCTGATCATCCGTAACCGGATCGTCCGACTGCTGTCACAGCGATTGCTGCTGGCCGACCTCTTGCGTCGCTACCCGGAGATCCACGCCATCGAGATCGAACGTCCGTTCATCGTCGTCGGTCTTCCCCGCTCGGGCACAACGCATCTGGTGAATCTGATAGCGGCCGACACCCGTCGGCGCGCGCTGCCGTACTGGGAAAGCCAGGAACCCTTTCCATACCGGGGTGAAGGTCCCGACGTCGACGGCGTCGACCCGAGATTCACGCGCAGCGTCGAAGAGCACGAATCGGCCAAGATGATGACGCCCCTGGTGCAGGCGATGCACGACCGATTCCCGCAGGCCATCGAGGAGGAAGTCGAGCTCCTCGACCTCGACTTCGCGAGCTATGTCCTGGAGTGGCACGCCCGGGTGCCGCAATGGCGAGACTTCTACCTCGAGCTCGACCAGCGCGAACATTACGGCTACCTGCGGACTGTTCTGCAGGCGCTGACCTTCTTACGTGGTCCACGCCAATGGGTCCTCAAATCGCCGCAACACTGCGAGCAACTCGGACCGCTGATTCAGACATTTCCGGACGCCACAGTGGCGTTCACCCACCGAGACCCCGTGGCCGTCATCCAGTCCGCCGTGACCATGCTGGCCTACGGGGACCGGATGCGCCGCAGAGAGATCGACCCCGAGGGACTCGTGGAGTACTGGATTGACCGTATCGAACGATTGCTGCGCGCCTGCGTGCGCGACCGCGAGCTGATTGGTGCGGACCGCAGCGTAGACATCCCGTTCCATCAGCTCAACGGCAACGAGATTTCGATCCTAGAGACGCTGTACGAGTGCAACGGAACAGAACTCACGCCGGAGGCTCGTGCGGCTTTCCAGAGCTACCTCGACGCCAACCCCCGGGGCAAGCACGGCCAGGTGCGCTACGACCTCGCACGGGATTTCGGACGGACCCCTGAAGAGGTACGAGCGAGGTTCGCCTTCTACTTCGAGCGGTTCGACGTGCGGGCCGAAGTATGAGCGCGTTCGAGCCCATCTATCTGAGCCGGCCGGGTGGGGACGCCATCGTCGGCGCCGGGGCGCCCGCCGAAGAGGTCGCGGCTGGGATCTGGATGTCACCGGGCCTGTCGAACTCGTTCCTATTGACGACCGGCGAAGGCCGGATCGTGGTGAACACGGGGATGGGCTTCGAGGGGCCGGTTCACCGCGCCAACTACGACGCCATCGACTCGTCGCCGATCCGGTACGTCATCCTCACCCAGGGGCATGTGGATCACGTGGGCGGTGTTGGCACTGTCGCCGACCTTGACAGTGACATTGTCGCCCAGGCGAACTGGGAGACGTGGCGACGGGACAACGACATTCTCGCCGCGTTCCGCGCGCAGAACTCTGCCTTCGCCTGGGTCGACAAGGTGATGGACACGATCAACCACGTCACGGCTCGATTCGGTCCGCCGCCACCGCAGAGCGCGCCGACCCCGACCATCGTGTTCGACGACGAACTCGACATCGAACTGGGCGGTCGCCGTCTGCAGCTCTACGCCACACCGGGTGGCGAGACAACCGACAGTCTGGTGGTCTGGCTACCCGACGAGGGCGTTTGCCTGTGCGGCAACGTATTCGGCGCACTCTTCGGACACATTCCGAACCTGGTGACGATCCGCGGTGACCGTTACCGCGATGCGCTGACGGTTGTCGACTCCATCGACAGGGTGCGGGCGCTGGGTGCCGATACGCTGCTGACGGGCCATTTCGGCCCGATCGTCGGACGAGATCGCATCGAATGGGAACTGACCCGACTCCGGGACGCGGTGCTGTCGATCCACGATCAGACGGTCGCGGGGATGAATGCCGGCAAGGACGTGTACACCCTGATGCGCGAGGTGGCGCTACCACCTGAGCTGCAGGTCGGCGAGGGCTACGGCATGGTGCGGTGGAATGTGCGCGCGATCTGGGAAAACTACGCGGGCTGGTTCCATCACCGCTCAACCGCTGAGCTGTACGCCGAAAGCCCGCACTCCGCGGAGCAGACGCTGGTCGAACTCGCCGGCACCGAAGCGGTGCTGGATCGGGCGGCAGAGCTTCTGGACGAAGGAAATCCCGTCCACGCGATTCGATTGGCGGAGATCGTCGTACGCATTGTGCCGGACGACCAGAGGGCGAAAGGAATTCTGATCGCTGCGCACCAGCGATTGCTCCACGCCAGCACCAACTTTTGGGAGACCGCGTGGCTACGCAAGAAGATCGAGGAGTTGTCATGACCAACCGCGCCCTTTTCGATTTCAGTGGTAGCACCGCATTGGTGACCGGCGGGACCAGCGGCATCGGATACGCGACGGCCTCGTTACTGCGTGACAGCGGTGCCACGGTGGCCATCACCGGGACACGTCCGGGGCCCCAGAACTACGACGACGTGGATCTTTCGGGGTTCGATTACCGCCAACTGGCATTGACCGATGACGCCGGCATCGCTGACCTCGCCGAATCCTTCGACACGTTGGACATCCTGATCAACAATGCGGGCGCAAACTTTCCCGGTGGCCTCGACGAGTCCACCCCTGAAGGCTTCGCGCTGTCGGTCCAAGTGAACCTACTGGCGCCCTTCACGCTGACCGAGCGGTTGCACGGAGTGTTGAAACGATCGGCGGCGCCTGGGGGAGCGAGCGTGGTGATGCTCGCGTCGATGGCAGCGATCCGCTCGGTACCGGTCGTCCCGGGATACGGTTCGGCCAAGGCCGGCGTACTGGCGCTGACCCGCAACCTGGCCGTCAAGTGGGCCGACGACGGCATCCGGCTGAACACCGTCGTACCCGGAGTTGTCGCGACCAGGATGACAGCGCCGATGGACTACGTGCCGGAGATCAAACAGGAGCAGATCAACCACATCCCGCTGGGCCGGTTCGGCGAACCTGACGAGATCGCGTCCTCAATTGTGTACCTGTGCACCGAAAACGCGTCGTACTGCACGGGATCGGCATTGATCGTCGACGGCGGATACAGCGTGCTGTGACCCAACACATCCCGATGAGACAGGTGCGATATGACCAATGAAGCGCGAGTTCTGTACAACCCGTCGACGCATGAGTTTCAGACGGATATCTGGGACATCTACCGCACGATGCGTGATGAGCACCCCGTGTATCACGATCCGGACCAAGGCTTCTATGCGCTGACCCGGTTCGACGATGTATGGGCAGCCGCCGCGGATCACGAAACGTTCTCCAGCAAGGTCGCCGAAGCCAATGAGCTGCTGCCGCAACTGATCTACATGGACCCGCCCAGGCAGACCGCGCTGCGCAAGCTCGTATCGCGCGTCTTCACCCCGCGCCGGGTCGCCGGGATGGAAGCGGATCTCAGTGCGTCGATAGAACGATTGATCGACTCCATCGCAGCCAAAGGTACCTGCGAATTCCAGCACGAATACGCCGCGGTCATCCCGAGCGTCGCAGTCGGTGGGATGATCGGCCTCGACGAAAAGTACCTCGCCCCGATGCGCACCTGGACCGAGGCGTTCATCGGGTTGACGGAGAACAACGAGAAGGCGCTCAACGCCGCCGTGAGCATCTACACGACATTCGCCGAACTTCTCGAGGAACGCCGTCGTGAACCGCGTGAAGACATGATGACCGTACTGCTCAACGCCGAGATCGACGGCGAACGGCTCAGTGACGAGGAGTTGCTCGGATTCTGTCTGCTGCTGGTACTCGGCGGCAACGACACCACAGCCAGTCTGATCGGTTCCGGCACGTGCTTCTCCTGCAGAACCCGGATCAGCTGGATCTGCTGCGCCACGACCCGTCACTGTGGCCCTCGGCGGTCGAGGAGATCAACCGTATCGAGGCTCCAACCCAGGCCCTGCCCCGGACCGCGACCCGAGACGTCGAGCTGCACGGTGTCCGCATCCCGGCCGGTTCACGGGTGCTGCTGGTTTGGGGCGCGGCCAATCACGACGAGCGGGAGTTCCCGGATCCGGAGCGATTCGACGTGACACGACGTGCCCAACGCCACGCGTCATTCGGTCACGGTGTGCACTTCTGCATGGGCTCAGGTCTGGCGCGCTTGGAGGCCCGGCTTGCCTTCGAGCAATGGTTCACGCGCTTCCCCGATTGTGAACTCATCGAGGAGCCCACACGGATGACATCCACCTGGGCGCGGGCATTCGAATTGATTCCCCTTCGCGTCAACGAGAAAAGGACATCCCAGCCATGAGATCAGCCATCGTCTCCGGTGCAGGCACGACCGCGATCATCGACGTTCCCACGCCGCAGGCGGGCCCCGACGATGTCCTTGTCCGCATCCGCGCGTGTGGAATCTGCGGGTCGGACACGTTCTACATCTCCATCGGCGGTCTTCCACCGCATCAGGGCAGTATGCCTCTCGGGCATGAACCGGCCGGCGAGGTCGTCGCCGTCGGTGAGAACGTGACCGGTGTCGAAGTCGGCGACCGCGTCGTCGTCAACCCAATGGCCGTAGCCGACGACATCATCGGAAACGGCGGATCCGCGGGTGCCCTCGCCGACTACTTATTGGCCAAGGACGCCGTGCGGGGCCACAGCATCGAGGTCATTCCTGACTACGTTCCCTACCAGGTCGCTGCTCTCAACGAACCCATGGCCGTGGCCCGGCACGCGGTGAATCAGGTGGCTCCCAACCCCACAGATCGCGTGGCGGTGTTCGGCGCTGGGCCGATCGGGCTCGGCGCGACGATAGCCCTGAAATCCCTCGGGGTCGAACATGTGGTTGTCATCGACCTGCTGCAGACTCGCCTGGACAAGGCAATGAAGGTCGGGGCGGATGCGGTCATCAATTCGGCCGACGAAGACGTCGTCGCGCGGTTGATCGACCTGCACGGCCCGGGGGAGTCAATCTGGCCTGGGAAGTCCGGCACGGACATCTACCTCGATGCTGCGGGCGCCTCCGAGGTTGTCACGACGGCATTGGCGGCGGCGCAACGCGGAGCCACCCTTGGGATCGTCGGTGTGCACAAGGAACCGGTGACCGTCGATTTCATGAACGTGATGAGCAATGAAATCACCATCGTCGGCTCGATGGGTTACCCGGACGAGATCTTCGAAGTCACGAAGGACATCATCGAGCACTGGGAGAAATACGCCGTGATCGTGAGTCACACCTTCGCCTTCGACGACCTCGTGGATGCGCTGCAATGTGCGGCCACCCCGGGCGTATCCGACAAGATCGTCATCACGTTCGACTGAGGAGGACTGCGTGGGAAGGCAACGAGGTCAGGGGATGATCGCCTCTGATACAACTTGACATAATGTGGCTTATCGGCATTCTGATACCTGGGCGGTCGCGGGCTTCGGCCGCTACACGCGGCGCATCAGTTTGGCCCTTAACGGGTTGATTGCCCTCACCTGATGCGTGCAATCAACCCGTTAACGCGTCGGCGGACTCCCGTGCGATTCGCGGCGGCCACAAACCGGCGATGGCGATCCACACGCCAACCGACACATTTCTTCCACGGCGCCGGCGGCTCGACAGTCGCCGACGCCGCCCCTGTCGGCCCTCCCGAGCTTTCCTGCGGACCACTCGCATTACGTCACTGTGACGATTTGCCGGCGTCCGCCTGCACCCGAAAGATGCTCGTACAGAGCGGCTTTCGAAGTACCTTCGCACCCTGGGCACGCTTCAGCCGGGCCACCGACGCGAGCCTGACCGTCGGCACCACTCTTCTCAGCATCGGAATTCGCGTGGCACAAGCGCTTGAACTCCGATGTAACGCCTCTCGCGACCTCGCTTCCCCGCCCAGCCACCCACTACCGATTCTTTACTGTGACGAATACTTCTGCGCTGCACGGGTTTTGGATTTACTGGGTAGGCTCGTCAGCTCCACTGTCGGCCCCAAGGTTGACCGGTCGGCCGATCCATTGCAGCGATCGCTCTCCGCCAGGATCGCACCCGCCCGTCGGCCACGAGTCACGACCCGTCGCCCCGCGCCTGGCGACACGAGCCCCCGACCAACCCTCCCCACACTTCCGGGTCGGCGGGCGCACCCTTTCGTCACGTGACGCTTTGTGCCCCTGTCCACCGGGCGAATCGTTCCCGGTAAATACCGGACAACCCGGTCCCGGTGCGGGATCGTTGTCACATGAGCCCCAAGGTTCCCACCCCGAAAGAAATCAGAGAAGCCGCGCAGGCGGCTGCCGAGACCGCCCAGGCGGCCGCCACCGAAGCCATGCGCATCCCGCCGGCGTCCGTAAAGATGATGGCCCAAGTTCCGGATCTCATCGAAAATTTGGCCGCCGCCACCGAGCGTCTCAACGCGGCGATCGACCGCGCGGAACGCTATCTCGCACTGGCGGATCCGATGATCCGGACCATGGACGCCATCCTGCCGCAGCTCGAAGCGTTGATCGCCACCGGCAACGACGTCTACAACGCGGTAGGACGGATCCCCGGCGTCGCGACCGTGGGCCGCTTCGCGTCACGGACGTCGACTCAGCCGTCGGACAAGAAGCCTCCCGGCGGACGCACCCGCAAGAAGCCCTGACGCAGTCAGCGGCGCGCAAACGCAGCCAATGCCGAGGCCACCAGGTGCGGATCGTCGCACATCGGAAAGTGGTATCCCCCGGGCACTACCACTTGATCAGCATCGGGGTACCGAGCTTTCCACTTTTTCTGGAAGCCCAGAGGGTCGTTTCGCTCGCCGAAGACGGTGAGCAGAGGCTTATCGGCAAGGACGCCGCGCAGCCCAGTTTCAAGCTCGTCGTACAACGCTCCAGCGCAGCGCGCATCACGGAAGTACCCGTGCCACGCTCGCCGCGCCTGTCCGTCGATCCCGGCACGGAATACCGCACGGTCATCGCGACCCCAGTGCCTGCCGACCCCGAACCTGCTCGAAGTCATCCGAGGGAAGAAGCCGGTGGCAGCATCAATTTCGCGCATGCCCGCACTCCCCATCACAGCGAGCATGCCCCGGAAAAGCGATCCCGTCGGCTTCCACGCGAAGCAGTTGACCGCAGCCAACGATGCGACGCGATCGGCGCGCCGGGTTGCGGCCGCAAACCCGGCCGGCCCGCCGAGGTCGTGAGCCACCAACATCACGTTCCTCAGGTCGAGCGCGTCGATCACGTCCGTGACCGCGGTCGTGGCGTGCTCGAGGGTGGGCGGGGTCGACATCCGCTCGCTGAACCCGCTGCCCGGCGCATCCACCGCGATGCATCGGAAATCCGCCTCGAGACACCGCAATACATCCCGCCAGACGAAGCTCCACGCGCCGATATGGACGAACAGCAAGGTCGGACCCGATCCGGTATCTGTGACCGCGATTCGGCCGGACGGTGTGTGGTGGGCGAGCACCGGCCACGGCCAGGCCGCCTCGGTCAGCCACTGCGGGCGGTCAACGGGGTGCAGCGTTTTCATCCGGTCCGCCCTTCGAAGGAGTTGACGGCGAGGACAAGATGCCAACGACCATTGAAATCAATCGGGCGACTTGCGTTTCGAGGTCTTCGGACCGTAGCGGCGGTGCGATTCCGACCGGTGTGGCCCGTGCGAACAGGCTCGTGATCAGCGCGACGACCATGTCCATCCGAGCGCCGAGTTCCTCGTCGTCCAACTCCGGCAGGCGCGCGGCCAGCAATGGCAGGAAGCGCTCCGCCATCGCGGCGAACTGCTGCGTGACCGCCTCGGCCACAGCGGGACTCGGCTGACTGTATGCCCGCCCCACGAAGCGCGCGAGTTGGGGTTCCTCGTCGCGCAATCGAGCGAGCGTCTCCAGATCCGGGCGGACAAACGCTTCGGCCAACGTGTGCAGTGATGGATTCGACGTCTCTCGCACGGCAGCGTCGAGCAGCGCGAGCCGCCGCGAATTGATCGGCGCCACATGCTGGTTGAGGACTTCGCGAAGCAGGCCGTCACGACCGCCGAAGTGATAGTGAACGGACGCGACGTTCGCTCCGGCTTCGCGTGTGACCGCCCGCAGCGACGTCGCCTCCTCACCGCCCTTGGCGAACAATCGCTGGGCGGCCTCGAGTAGGCGCATGCGGGTGTCCTCGGCGGACATGGCCGAAGTCTAACACTGTTTCAAACAGTGTTTCAATACCCAGCTCAGCAGGCCTCAGAACCGTCACTCATAGTTGACCTCACCACGCGGGAACGGCCGGCCCCTGAAGTCGATCTGAGCGGCCGGGTTCGCCACCGCGGTCACCATGCCGGACCCGAACGCACCCTGCCCGTCGTACAGCGTCGCCGTACCCACCGAAATCCCATCGGCAACCCAGTGCGAGTCACCCTGGACCAGAATCCAGTCGTCCAACGGCAGGCGCGCCAACGCGACAGTCAGGTCACCGTTGATGTATCCAATTCCCTCGGTGCCCAGGTTGGTCACCAGGCTCGTCGACTCCGCCACCGTCACCGCCCGCACGAACGGTGAGGCCGGTTCGCCCGCAATGATATTCGCGCACGTATAGAAGAACTGTTTGCGTGAGGTGTTCTGATGGGCCTCCGGTGACCGCGTCCACCCGCCGTCGTCGCTGCCGATGAACGGAACCAACTCGTCGTCCGGTGTGGGCATCTGCGGCACGCGGACCGGCGCGGTCCACTCCTCACCGGGCGGCGCGGACGATCGCCGGTACTGCACCAGCGTCGCACGCGCGACCGCGCGAGCATCCTGCAGCACATCGCATTCCGCGTTACGCACGCGGCGACCGTCGCGCATCATTCGGACCTCGACGGTCGTCGGACGGTTGCGTGCCGCCCGGAACAGGTCCACGGTGATCCGCGTCGGCATGAATTCGGGTGAGCCGCACTCCTTCTCGAGGGTCTGCGCGGCCAAACCGACGATCGCGGGGCCGTTGAGGTGGTCGTCACCCCAATGGCTCTGGGCAAAGATCGACGGCATCAGCGTGCCGTCCGCCGTCGGCGTGAAATACGCGGGATCAGTGCTCATCTGCGGATCCTCGCACAGGGCTCAGAACGCACCGCGTCTAGGTGTTGCGACCGCCGTTGACGCCGATGATCTGACCGGTGATGTAGCCCGCCTCGTCCGAGACGAGGAACGCGCACGTGGCCGCGATGTCCTCGGGCTTGCCCATGCGGCGCACCGGAGTCGCATCGATCGTCGCCTGGATGTCACCGAGATAGCCACGCGACTCGGCCGCACGCAGCATCGGCGTATCGATGAAACCCGGTGGCACCGCGTTCACCGTGATGCCGGCCGGCCCGTACTCGAGGGCCAGCGTCTTCGTCAGGCCGTTCACCGCGGATTTCGCCGCCACGTAATGGGCCATGTACGGCGCCCCGGAGTGCGTACTCGACGACGAGATGTTGACGATCCGCCCCCAGCCGGCCTCCACCATGTCCGGCAGCACCGCCTGGACGCAGTGGAACACGCCGTTGAGGTTGACGTCGATGACCTTTCGCCATTTGTCGAATGTGATGTCACCGAATCGCGAGAACCCGTCAAGTCCAGCGGCATTGACCAGGAACGTCACCGGCCCGAGCCGGCTGCGGACGGCCGACAGCGCGGCGTCGACCTGCCCGCGGTCGGTGACGTCGGCGGTGAAGGCGAACTCGTCGTCGTTCGGCGCCAAATCCAGGATGGCGACGTGGTAGCCCTCGGCGCGCAACCGCTCCACGATCGCGCGTCCGATTCCCGAGCCGCCACCGGTGACCACCGCTGTCTTCATTCGTTCGTCCTTTCGTAATCCCTTGCCGAAGACCGTGTTAGGCCGATTGCCGCGGCGTCCGCAGGCCCAAGGTCCGCCGGCCCGCGTCCATCAAGTGCTTTGCAAGTGCGCGATCGTCGAGTTGCACCCACGCCGGCCCCGCCGCACCGGATATGCCCGCGAAAACCATCGCCGCCCGGATCTCCCCCGCCGGACCCGGCTCGACGTCGGCGAGCAGGCGCAGTTGCCGCGCGATCAGATCGCTCCAGTCGCGGTGCCGCTGCAGCGCGGTGGCGACGCTGGGATCCGCCGCCAACACGGCCACCAGCCCGCGATTGCGCACCGCGATGTCGGCGTATCCGCTGAGCATGCGTTCGGCCCTGGCGCGCGGGCTGCGCTGCGCTTCGGCGGCCTCCACAACCGTCCGCAGCTGCGCGAACATCGGCTCCACCACCGCGGTGAGCAACTGCTCGCGCGTGCGGAAGTGGTGGTAGATGGCGGCTTTCGTGAAGCCGAGCTCGTCGGCGATCATCTGCAGTGACGTGCCGGCGTAACTGTGCCGGGTGAACAGCGCGACGGCGACATCGATGAGCCGCTGCCGAGTTCCACTCGGCTCGACGTCCACCACCACCCCGGCTCCTTTACGATCGGCAAGGAGCTTACTAGCCGATCGTAAAGCTATCCGTGCAGGGTCAGCGCACCGTCGGCAGCCATGTCGATGCGGGTGCCGAACGGCTCGCTCATCTTCTCTGCCGTCGCCCGCAACCACTCGGCGTCCTGCGCAGTCGCCTTCTCCATCCGCATCCGTCGCATCCTCATCGGCACCATCTTCAGTTCGGTCAAGCAGCCGCCGAGGCGCTCGATCGATGCGAAGTACAACAGGCGCAGCTCGTGGCGAAACGCCTCGTATCCGGCGATTCCCTCGTAGTCGTCGACGGTGTCGCCGCAGCCGTAGAGGATCAGCTTGCCGCGGTATACCTCGATGGGACGCGGGTGGTGCGATGAGTGCCCGTGCACCACATCGACACCGTCGTCGATCAGCCGGTGCGCGAAGCGGATCTGCCCGGCCCCGACGTCATATCCCCAATTCGTCCCCCAGTGCACCGACACGATCGCGACGTCGCCCGGCCTCTTGTCGGAGACCAGACGGCCCGCGATCGTCGTGGCGGTGGCATCGGACAGATCGTCGAGCAGCGCGACACCCGGCCGGCCGGACGCCGCGGCCCACGAGCGCGGGATGCCGCTCGACGGCGAACCCACGGACGCGATCACCGCGTGCCCCCCACCCGACAGAGGCACCCTGGCCGGCCGGTGAGCATCGTCGCTCTCCAAACCCGCTCCCGCGCAACGTATTCCCGACGCCGAAAGCTCGCGTAGAGTCTCGATGAGACCGCGACGGCCGAAGTCGAGGACATGGTTGTTCGCCAGCGCGCACACGTCCGGGCCGACCGCGTTCAGGCACCCGAGGTTGTCCGGATGCATCCGGTAGTGCACGGCTTTACCCGGGGCGAACTCGCTGGATGTCGTGACGCTGGTCTCGAGATTGATCAACCGAACGTCGGGTTCCAGTTCGTCGAGCACTCCGAGGGCTTCGCCCCACGGCCAGCCGAAATCGACCGGCGCCGGAATACGCCCGCCGGCCCGCTCGGCGAGCCTGACGTACGTGCGCGCGTCCGATACCACCGACTCCCGCAATTCGGGACCGCCCGGATGCGGAAGTATCTGATCGACGCCGCGGCCTGTCATCACGTCGCCGGTGAGGAAAACGACGGCCTTCGAATCCGGTCTCGATGACACACCTTCATTTTCCGCCGATGTCACAAATCGCACCGCTGCACACGTCTAACGGGTATCCATCGACAACGAAGGGCAGCATCATGATCGAGATCCTCATCCTCGGTGCCGGATATACGGGGATGGCCGCCGCCTTGGAACTGGCGGGTCGTCTGCAAAACCGCGACGACGTGCACATCACCCTGGTCAACCCGCAGACCCGCTTCGTCGAACGGTTACGCCTGCACCAGACCGCGACCAATCAAGAACTACGCGACCTGCAGGTTCCCGACAAGCTGGCCGGAACAGGCGTGAACTTCGTCCTCGGTTGGGTGACCGGTATCGATTCCGAAGCACAGATCGTGCGCCTCGACAGCGGTGCCACGCTGCGTTACGACATTCTGATCTACGCACTGGGCGGTGTCGCCGACACGACAGCCGTCCCCGGAGCCGATGAATTCACCTACACCTTGAACAGCGCACGGGATGCGGCGTCGCTCGCCGACAAATTGGATCGAGTCGCGGGGGGCACGGTCGTTGTGGCCGGGAGCGGTCTCACCGGTGTGGAGTCGGCCGCCGAGATTGCCGAGCAGCATCGCAACCTGGATGTCATCCTGGTCAGCCGACAGCAGCCGGCGACGATGATGGGCAAGAAAGCGCAGGCACGGTTGCATGCGGGTCTGGAGCGGCTAGGCGTGAGCATTCGCTCCTGGGCCGACATCATCAAGGTGATACCTGACGGCGTGGTCTTAGCGGACGGTGAAGTAGTGCGCGCCGAGGCGGTGTTGTGGACCGCCGGCGTGCGAGTCTCCCCCATGGCGGCGGCTGCCGGGCTCACAGTCGACGACCGCGGCAGGATCGTCACCGATGTGTCGCTGCGTTCGGTGAGCCATCCCAACATCTACGCCGTGGGAGACGCCGCCGCCATCCATCAGGGCTACGGCGTCATGCATGGCACGTGCCAAAGCGGCATCCCGACGGCGGTGCATGCAGCCAAGTCCGTCGTCCGTCAACTGAAAGGCAAGCAGCCGAAGAAGTTCCGATTCGGATACGTCCATCAACCGGTCAGCTTGGGACGCCACGACGCAGTCATCCAATTCACGCACCCGGACGACAGCCCGCGACGACTGTACATAGCCGGTCGGTTCGCTGCCCGGTACAAGGAGACCGTGAGTTCCAGCCCATGGCCGACCTACGGTCTGCTCAAAACGCTGCCTCGGCTGGGATCGCTGATGTGGCGGCGCGGCGGCCGACTGACCCGGTCCCTCCACTCCGCGGGCGCACGATGAACACCGACCAGCAGATCTTCGCCAACCACCGGGACTTACTGTTCTCGATCGCCTATCGACTCCTCGGCTCGGCCGCCGATGCCGAGGACGCGGTACAGGATGCGTGGTTCAAGTGGTCGGCGGACGACAGGTCGCACGTTGCCGATCCGAAGGCGTATCTGGCCAGAATCGTGTCGAACGTGTCGATGGAGCGGCTCCGGTCGACCCGACGCCAGCGGGAAACGTATGTGGGACCGTGGCTTCCGGAGCCGATCCTCACCGCCCCCGACACCGCTGACCACATCGCTGCGGCGGAGTCGGTATCCATGGCCATGCTCGTCGTACTGGAGACCTTGAGCCCCCTCGAACGCGCGGTGTTCGTGCTCAAGGAGGTCTTCGCCTTCAGTTATGCCGAAATCGCCGACGCCGTCGAACGTTCCGAAGCCGCCGTGCGCCAGGCGGGGCACCGCGCACGTCAACACGTACAAGCCCGACGGCCCAGATTCGAAGCCGACCGGGACAAGAAACGTGAAGCCACAAAGCGATTCTTCGCCGTCACGACCGGAGGTGACATCAACGAGCTCATGGAACTGCTCGCACCCGAGGTCACGCTGTGGACCGACGGCGGAGGCAAAGTGCGCCAGGCCATGCGCCCGATCATCGGTGCCCTCAACGTGGCCCGGTGGCTGGCCGGCAATGTCAAACGGCCCTACGAGGGCGTGGAAATCGCCGATATGACTGCAGAAGTCGTCGACATCAACGGAGGCCCTGGGATTGTGATGAGCGGCGCCGGTCGCATCATCGCCACTATCACCGTCGACTTGGACGCTCAAGGCCGCATCATGACGGTGCACAATGTGGCGAACCCCGACAAGTTGGCCGCGATCGCAAACGGAATCAAGACGATCTGAACGCGAGATCTACAAACTCACGTTCGGCCGGCCGAAAGCTACGGGCGCACCGCCTGCACGGCCCACACGTCACGACGTCCCGCCTTGTGACCGCCGACCGTCACGTCCGCGAACCCCGCCGAACCACACTCAGATGCGAACGCCTCGGCCTGCTGGCGTGTCCACCCGTGGCTCGCCAGCCCCGTCGCATCGGGTGTCGTCTGGCGTTCCACGGCGAGCAACCGGCCCCGGGGGGCGAGCACGCGGTGCGCCTCGGCGATGCCCTTCTCGACGTCCTGCCAGTGGTGCACGGTCGCCAGCGACCACACCACCGTCGCCGAACCGTCCGGCAGCGGCACCTGCTCGGCGGTCCCGGTCGTCCAGTTGATGTTCCCGCTCCGGGTGAACATGCGCGCGAGCCGCAGCATCACCGGCGCCGGATCGACCCCCGTCGCCGCCGCACCGCGCCGCGCGGCTTCCCGAACCGCTCCGCCGGGCCCGCAGCCGACGTCGACAACCCTGTCTCCGGTGGTGACGCCGGTGAGGTCGACGGCGAGTCGCGCGCTCGCGCGGCCCATGAGAAGCAGCACGAGCCCGACGCAAACCCCCATGGCGCCGGAGAATCCCGGGTGATCCGCGTGATGGTTTACAGGTAACTCCCTTGGTGAGCTCATGCTTACGAGCTTGCTCCTTCGGGTCGGCTCACAGTCAAGTGCCAGATAGTGGCCGGCCGATTCTGGGTAGACCGAAAGAGCACTACGGGAGGGAACCAGGCTCATGACCGAGATGAAGTATCTGACCCTGCACGGCGACCGCGTCGCGTACCGGGACGTCGGCGGCGGTGACGACGTCCTGCTGCTCATCCACGGGATGGCAGGCAGTTCCGAGACGTGGCGAGCAGTCATTCCCCAGCTGTCGCGGCGGTACCGCGTGATCGCCCCCGACCTCTTGGGGCACGGCCAGTCGGACAAACCCCGCGGCGACTACTCGCTGGGCGCGTTCGCGGTGTGGTTGCGCGATCTGCTCGACGAGCTCGGAGTCGCCCGCGCCACGATCGTCGGCCAGTCGCTCGGCGGCGGCGTCGCCATGCAGTTCGTCTATCAGCACCCGGACTACTGCCAGCGGCTCGTCCTGATCAGCAGCGGCGGCCTGGGCCCCGATGTCGGGTGGATGCTTCGCCTGCTGTCCGCGCCCGGGGCCGAGTTCATCCTGCCCGTCATCGCGCCGCCGCCCGTCCTCGTGGTAGGCAACAAGTTGCGCGGTTGGTTCCGCTCAGCGGGCATCCAGTCGCCGCGCGGAGCGGAGTTGTGGAGTGCGTATTCGTCGTTGGCGGACGCCCAGACGCGCCAGGCGTTCCTGCGCACGCTGCGCTCCGTCGTCGACTATCGCGGTCAGGCGGTCAGCGCCCTGAACCGGCTGCACGTCGCGACGGAGCTGCCCATCATGGCGATCTGGGGCGACGAGGACCGCATCATCCCGGTCTCCCACGCATACGCGGCGCACGAGGCGCGCCCGGAGTGCCGGTTGGAGGTGCTCGAGGGTGTCGGGCACTTCCCCCACGTCGAGCGGCCCGGCGATGTGGTGGACCTGCTCGACGACTTCATCAGCACGACGGCCCAATCCGCCGAACAACACGTCGTGCGCACCGATCCGTAGCGGCCGGTGCGCCGGACGTCGAGGCGGACGGAGATAATCGACGAAACGGAGGTCGTCTAAAGATCGGAGTGGCTGTGGTCGAAGCGGGCGCGACACAGTCGCCCACGATCGGTCGCGAACGCTCCCCTGCCCTCCTCGTCGCCGGGCTGTCGGTGGTCGTGCTCACCGTCGCCGTCCTGCAGACCGCCGTCGTCCCTGTGCTCGGCATCATCGCCGACCAACTCCATGCGTCCATCGTTGGCGTGAGTTGGGCGGTCACGGCCAACCTGCTCGCCGCCGTCGCGGCCACGCCGCTGCTGGGCCGCCTCGCCGACCTGCACAGCAAGCACCGCGTGCTGCTCGGGGTGCTCGTCGTCGTGCTGGCCGGATCGGTGCTGGCCGCCGTCACGTCGTCGCTGCAACTGCTCATCGTCGCCCGCGTCCTTCAGGCCGCCTCCTTCGCCCTCTACCCGATCAGCATCGCGATCCTGCGCGAGGAACTGTCCCCCGAACGACTGATGTCGGCGATGGCGGTGCTGTCCGGGACGCTGGGCTTCGGCGGCGGCACCGGCCTGGTCGTGGTGGGCCTGCTGATGAACGGCGACGCCGGATATCACCGGGTGTTCTGGCTGACGACCGCGTTCACGGTCGCGGTGATCGCGATCGTGTTGCTGGTGGTGCCCCGACGGCCGCGGAACGTCCCCGGGTCCATCGACTGGCTGGGCGCCGGCGGGTTGGCGGTGGGACTGTCGGCGCTGCTGTTGGCGATCACCCAGGGCCAGACATGGGGATGGGCATCGCCCGCCACCGTCGGCTGCGTGCTCGGCGGTGTGGCCGTGCTCGCCGGCTGGTGGTGGTGGGAGCGCCACACCAGCCGACCGCTGGTCTCGACGTCGATGCTCACCCGCCGGCCGATCCTGCTCACCAACGTCGCCACCATCTTCGTCGGGATGGGCCTGTACTTCGCCTTTCTCGGACTGACGCTGTTCGTCCAGATACCCCGTGAGGCAGCGGGTTACGGCTTCGGCGCGACGGTGTTGGAAGCCAGCGTCGTCTATCTGCTGCCGGGCGCGTTCACCGGTTTCCTCGTCGCGATGATCAGCGGGCGATTCATCGATCGGTTCGGTGCTCGGCCGGTGCTCGTGGTGGCGGCGCTCGCCGGTATCTCCGGATTCCTGTTCATCGCGATGGTGCATTCGCACACCTGGCAGATCATCGTCGCGAGCATCCTCGCCAACGCCTACATCAGCCTCGGCTACGGCGCCCTGCCGGCGCTGGTCGTCAGCGAGGTGGACGCCGGCGAGACGGGCGTGGCCACGAGCATGAACGCGATCGCACGCACGATCGGCAGTTCGATCGCGGCGGCCGTGGTCGCCATGCTGCTCACCCGGTCGGTGCCCGGTGCGGGCGTGCCGCTGGAGAGCAGCTTCCTCGCGACCTTCCTCGGAGGGGCGATCACGTCGACGTTGGCGCTAGCGCTGATCGCGGTGTCGCGTCCGACGTCGCGGTCAGCGGAATCCGTGGAGGCGCGCTACGAAACGCGTGCGATGAACCACGAGTGGGGCTGACGCCGGCTTCAGTGGAGCGCGGCGAGATTGGCGACCGATTTGCGCACGTCGGACTCGATCACCTTGGCGACCAGGTTGCCGATCCGCGTGTTCAGCAGGCCGCCGGACAGGTCGGCGACCACCTGGAACGTCGACCCCGGCTGGTCGTCGCGAACGCACAACGTCAGCCCGATGCGGATTCCCGGGCGTCCGCGGCCGACCATCTCGACGACCTTCGGTTCGTCGTAGCGCTTGACCTGCCAGTGGATGGTGTTGCGGAATCCCTTGACCTTGATCAGCGACGAGACGCAGGTGCCGACCTCGATGTTCTCGGGCACCTCGCTGCGCCACCCGCCGAAGATCGTCAGCCACTCGTCGAACCTGCTCAGGTCCGAGGCCAACTCCCACGCTTTCTGGGGGCTGAGATCCGACGAGACCGAAACGTCCACTGCTGCCATGCCTAGAGCCTTACCCGGCGGAGGCGGGCAGGTAAACGGCGTTTCGCCCGATCGGGCCTGCTCGGGCTGCGAAACTGAACACAGAAACCCGTCAGCGTCGGCGCCCGGTGCGGTCCGCCGGCCGGATGGACCACTGCCCGCCGACAGCGAATTTGGTGCCCCGGGTCACATCAGACGAAGGATTCCATTGTGAATATGTAAATTCCGTGCGGAATCGCTTGCGAAGGACCGCTCGATCCGCGATTGTTTACCCACAGCTTGGGGGGCTGCCTGTAGGAGGATCCGCGCTGACCGGCTCACACACCACCGCTGTCGACCAATCTTCGGGACACAACGAGGCGACCCGCCCATCCGGCGCCCCGGTCATCGAGATCGACCACGTGACCAAACGCTTCGGTGACTACATCGCCGTCGCCGACGCCGACTTCTCGATCGCCTCGGGTGAGTTCTTCTCGATGCTCGGACCGTCCGGCTGCGGCAAGACCACCACGTTGCGCATGATCGCCGGGTTCGAAACCCCCACCGACGGCGCCATCCGGCTCGAGGGTGTCGACGTCTCGAAGGTGCCGCCGCACAAACGGAACGTCAACACGGTCTTCCAGCACTACGCCCTGTTCCCGCACATGTCGGTGTGGGACAACGTTGCCTACGGGCCCCGCAGCAAGAAGCTCGCCAAGGGCGAGATCCGCAAGCGGGTCGACGAACTCCTCGAGATCGTCCGGTTGACGGACTTCGCGGATCGCCGCCCGGGCCAGCTGTCCGGCGGGCAGCAGCAGCGCGTCGCGCTGGCGCGCGCGCTGGTGAACTACCCGAGCGCCCTGCTGCTCGACGAACCGCTCGGCGCCCTCGACCTCAAGCTGCGTCAGGTGATGCAGTTCGAGCTCAAGCGCATCCAGCGCGAAGTGGGGATCACGTTCATCTACGTGACCCACGACCAGGAGGAAGCGCTGACGATGAGCGACCGCATCGCGGTCATGAACGCCGGCAACGTCGACCAGATCGGCACGCCCACCGAAATCTACGACCGGCCCGCCACCGTGTTCGTGGCGAGCTTCATCGGACAGGCCAACCTGTGGGCGGGTCGCCAGACCGGCCGTGCCAACCGCGATCACGTCGAGATCGAGGTGCTCGGTTCGACGCTGAAAGCCCGGCCCGGCGAGACGACGATCGAACCCGGTGGGCACGCGACGCTGATGGTGCGCCCGGAACGGATCCGGGTCTGCATGGACGCGCCCACCGGCGACGTCGTCGGCGTGCGCGCGACGGTCACCGACCTGACCTTCCAGGGGCCGGTGGTGCGGCTGTCGCTGGCCGCGCCCGACGACTCGCCGATCGTCGCTCACATCGGGCCCGAGGATGACCTGCCGATGCTGCGCCCCGGCGACGAGGTCTACGTGCGCTGGACACCCGACGCGTCGCTCGTGTTGCCGGCCGCCGACATTCCGACCGCCGAGGATCTCGAGGAGATGCTCGACGATTCCTGATCGTCACGCGGCGATCCGACACCGCCCCGAGCGGCGCTCGAAAGCTGTCGGCCCCCTCCCCTCCCTCCGACGAAAGGCACAGTCGCCATGCCCTACGAGATGGACCCCCGCCTCGCCCGCTTCGCCGCCAACCGCACCTCGCGCCGCCGCTTCATCGGTGGCGGCGCCGCCGCGGCGGCCGCCGCCGTGCTCGGCCCGTCGTTCCTCGCCGCGTGCGGGTCCGACAGCGGCACGTCCGGCACCACCACCCAAGAGGGTGGCCCGGCGAGCGGCACGCTGCGCATCTCGAACTGGCCGCTGTACATGGCCGATGGGTTCATCGCCGCGTTCCAGCAGGCGTCGGGCATCACCGTCGACTACAAGGAAGACTTCAACGACAACGAGGAATGGTTCGCGAAGGTCAAGGAGCCGCTGTCGCGCAAGCAGGACATCGGCACCGACCTCGTGGTGCCCACCGCGTTCATGGCGTCGCAGATCCGGAAGTTGAACTGGGTCAACGACTTCAGCGAGAACGGCATCCCGAACAAGAAGAACCTGCGGCCCGATCTGCTCGACGCGCAGATGGACCCGGGCCGCAAGTGGAGTGCGCCGTACATGACCGGCATGGTCGGGCTCGCCTACAACCGCGCCGCCACCGGTCGCGACATCACCAAGATCGACGACCTGTGGGATCCGGCGTTCAAGGGCCGCGTCAGCCTGCTCTCGGACTTCCAGGACGGCCTGGGCATGATCATGCAGTCCCAGGGCGGCGATCCGGCATCGCCCAACACCAAGTCGGTGCAGAAGGCGGTGGACCTGGTCCGCGAGCAGAATGACCGGGGCCAGATCCGCCGGTTCACCGGTAACGACTACGCCGACGACCTCGCCGCGGGCAATGTCGTGGTCGCGCAAGCGTATTCGGGCGATGTCGTGCAGTTGCAGGCCGACAATCCGGATCTGCAGTTCATGGTTCCGGAGTCCGGCGGCACCGACTTCCTCGACACCATGGTGATCCCGTACACGACGCAGAACCAGAAGGCCGCCGAGGCGTGGATCGACTTCGTCTACGACCGGGCGAACTACGCCAAGCTCATCGCCTTCACCCAGTTCGTGCCGGTGCTGTCGGACATGACCGCCGAGCTCGACCAGATCGACCCGAACCTGGCCAAGAACGAACTGATCAATCCCCCGCAGTCGACGCTGGACCGGATCAAGGCCTGGGCACCGCTGGAGGATGAGCAAAAGCAGGAATACGCGTCGATGTACGCCGAAGTCACCGGCGGTTGATGGATGGCAGGTGTCGCCAGTAGCGGCCGCCAGCGCAGCAGGATCGCCCCGTATCTGATGATCCTGCCCGCGATGGTGTACCTCGCGGTGTTCTTCGTCATACCGTTCATCTCCCTGGCGCGGATGTCGCTGTCGGAGGCCAGCGGCTCGATCTTCCTTCCGACGCTGACGTTTTCGTGGGACTTCGGGAATTACGCCGAGGCGTTCAGCAAGTATCACGAGCAGATCCTGCGGTCGTTCGGCTACGCCACCACCGCGACGGTGTTGTGCATCCTGATGTCGTTCCCGTTGGCGTACGTGATCGCATTCAAGGCCGGCCGGTTCAAGAACCTCATCCTCGGCCTGGTGATCCTGCCGTTCTTCGTGACGTTCCTGATCCGCACGATCGCGTGGAAAACCATTCTGGCCGACAACGGTTGGGTGGTCGACGCACTGGACGCCATCGGGTTGCTGCCCGCCGACGGGCGACTGTTGTCGACGAGCTGGGCCGTCATCGGCGGGTTGACCTACAACTGGATCATCTTCATGATCCTGCCGCTGTACGTCAGCCTGGAAAAGATCGACCCTCGGCTGATCGAAGCGTCCAAGGACCTGTACTCGTCGAACACCCGCAGCTTCACCAAGGTCATTCTGCCGCTGTCACTTCCGGGCCTGTTGGCCGGCAGCCTGCTGGTGTTCATCCCGGCCGCGGGCGACTTCATCAACGCCGAGTATCTGGGCAGCACCCAGACCACGATGATCGGCAACGTGATTCAGCAACAGTTCCTGGTGGTCAAGGACTATCCGGCCGCGGCGGCGCTGAGCATGGTCCTGATGGGCATCATCCTGGTCGGCGTCCTGCTCTACACGCGGGCACTGGGCACAGAGGAACTCGTATGACGGTACAGGCGATGCAAGCCGCGACGAATCCCGCCCCGGCCGGCCGGATCAAGGGCTCCCCGAAGTGGGGCGACTGGCTGCTGCGCATCGTCGCGGGTCTGGTGCTGCTGTATCTGTTCCTGCCCATCTTCGTGATCGTGCTGTTCTCGTTCAACGATCCCAAGGGCAAGTTCAACTACAGCTGGCAGGGCTTCACCCTGGACAACTGGGCCGATCCGTTCAAGTACCCGGCGCTGACCCAGGCGCTGAAGCTCAGCATCAACGTCGCCGCGGTCTCCACCGCGATCGCGTTGGTGCTCGGCTCGCTGGTGGCGATAGCCCTTGTGCGGCAACGGTGGCGAGGCCAGCGCGCGGTCGACACGTTCCTCGTGCTGCCGCTGACGGCGCCCGAAGTGGTCATGGGCGCGGCGCTGCTGGTGCTGTTCCTCGACCTGGGCTGGGCCACCGGCTATACGACGATCGTGTTGGCGCACATCGCGTTCGAGGTCAGCTTCATCGCGATGACCGTGCGTGCGCGGGTGCGCGGTTTCGACTGGACGCTCGAGGACGCGTCGATGGATCTGGGGGCCAGCCCCACGCGCACGTTCTTCCGGGTGACGCTTCCGTTGATAGTTCCGGGCATCGTCGCGGCGGCTATGTTGTCGTTCGCGTTGTCGCTCGACGACTTCATCATCACGTATTTCGTCAGTGGTTCGACGGTGACCTACCCGCTGTACGTCAACGCCGCGGTGAAAGCCGCGGTGCCGCCGCAGATCAACGTCCTCGCCACGGCGATCCTGGTGATCAGCCTCATTCTGCTGGCCGCGGGAACGCTGTACCGGCGCAAGCGGATCGACGTCTAGCGTTCACAAGCGGCGGCACACGGGTGCGCCGAGTTCTGGCGCGCCGAGTTCTGCGCCAGGGCTGTGAATCCGGTGAAATCACGACCCTCCTGCAGAACTCGGTGCCGGTACGCATTCGACGCGAAGTCACGCGCCGACCTCGGCGGGCACCGGCTGGCGGGCCCCGGAACGGGCAGCGCCGATACCGGCGGCCACGACGAAGCACATACCGAGCACTCCGAGCGGTTCGGGCACCTGGCGCAGGATGATCAGCCCGACGATCATCGCGAAGCCGGGTTCGAGCGCCATCAGCGTGCCGAACGCCGCGGTGGTGAGCCGTCGCAGCGCCAGCAGCTCCAGGGCGAACGGCACGACCGGCAACAGGATCGCCAGGCCGATTCCGATCAGCAGGATGTCGACCGTGACTCGTGGCAGCACCAGGTGGCCGACGGCCAGGGTCGCGACGATGCCTGCGACGGGCATCGACACCGCGAGCCCGTTCATGCCGGAGACCTCGTCGCCGACGCGCTGGGTCAGCAGGATGTAACCGGCCCAGCAGACCGCGGAGGCCAGCGCGTAGAGCACCCCGACGCCGTCGACGTGGCCGGCCCACGGCTGGGTGAGCAGCAGGACGCCCCCGGCCGCGAAGCCCGGCCACAGCACGCGACCTCGCCCCGTACCGTGCACCACCGCGACACCCAACGGTCCGAGGAATTCGATCGCGCTGGCGGTGCCCAGCGGGATGCGCGCCAGTGCCGCCATGAAGAGCAGCGTGATGCCGGCGGTGACGACGCCGAGCACCACACACATTCGAAAGCTCGCCCAGGTGAAGGCGTTTGGCCGCGGGCGGACGATCACGAGCATGAGCACGCCCGCCCAGGCCAGGCGAAGCCACGCCGCGCCTTCGGCCCCGATGCGGTCGATCAGGGTGACGGCGACGGCCGCGCCGGTCTGCACGCACAGCATCGACACGACCGCCATCAGCGCACCGGTGCGTGCGTGGCCCACCATCCCTGCATTGAACGGGATGCCGACCGGTCGCGTCCACGGGATTTCCGTGGCCGCGGGTTACAGGCGGGCCAGGCTGAACGGGTAGGTGAAGCTCCCGCCCGGAGCGCCGTCGCAGCCGGTGGCGAACGACGACTCCAAGGTGCCCGACCGGGTGGCCGCATCCCACGAGTAGACGTCCCGGGTCGGGATCACCGGCCCGTAATAGACGTTTCCGCACCGCAGCCCATCCGGAACGTCGACGGTCAGCGTGTACCGGCCATCGGCGAGGTGCGCATCACCGCTGTAGGCGAATGCTTTCGCGATGGGCTGCGGGATCGCCTGAACGTGCAGGCAATCGCCGGGGCAGCGCGAAATCGCCCAGAGCCATGTGTGGAAGTCGTAGCGCCCGTCGATCACCAGATGGAAATTGCCGTAAGCGGTCTCGGCGTGCGCGGCACCGGGGGCGAACAACGCCGCGAAGGCCAGCGTCACACCGACCAATGCGGAGGCCACACAACGGCGTCGTACAGGCACGGTGTCCTTGATACGTCATGTCGAGGACGACCGACGGGGATGGTGCCGCTCAGCGGGATCACCTGTTCCACTGAGCGGGCGCGGATCGTTTTCAGTGCCGGAACCGGCCTAGGTTGATCGTTCGTCACGATCGGTGAAGGAGACGGCGATGCGGATGACCGGTGTCGCGGTAGGTGTCGCTGCTATCGCCGTGGCCGGTATCGGGTTGGCGAGCGGCGCCCAGGCCAGCGACAACGAGTGGGGCCTCAACGGTCGCTACACCGCCACCTCGAACGGCGAATACGCCAAGACCAACGACATGTTCCGCGACGAGGCCAGCCTGCGCAGCACCTGGACCATCACCACGACGTGCAGCTATCCGACCGAGTGCACCGGCACGGTCGTCAGCGACTTCGGTTGGACCGCGCCGATCTACAAGACGGGTGGGGTCTGGTACGTCAAGCACACGGTGGAGGACTGGATTCCGTGCCCCGACGGCACGGCGGCCCCCGGTCTGCAGGTGTTCCGGTTCGTTCCCGTGAACGAGGACGGCAGCCTGACCGACCCCGCGTCGAAGACGCTGGCGGGCGAAGACCAGACCACCGGCCCCAGCGGCGCGTGCGGCGTCAGCAAGCCGGTCTTCATCAACATGCCGTTCAAGCTCGTCAAGAACGACGCCTGACCGGCTCACCCATTCGGGACGAGTAGGTCCTGCCACGACTTCGGACCCGCCGGTGCCGCCAGGTCGGCTTGCCGGAACACCTGTCCATCGGGCGTCGCGTACTGACCCGTCTGCGGATCGTAGGGGGCGAAGGCGACGGACGGACCGCCGCCGGAGTGCGAGGAACTCGGGGCGGCGGCCGGACCTGGACCGTCGGGCGGTGGCGGCGCGGCTTCGCCTGGTTGGGCGGGCGGCATCGGCGTGCCCTCCACCGGACCGTAGATCCGCTCTTCGAAGTCGACGCGGTCGTCGGGTGCGACACCTTGAGCGATCAGACCGGGATCGATCGGATACGGACCCAGCGGGTGTTGACGCATTGCCAGCGGTTCGAACGGCTTGTCACTGCGGCACATTTCGACGGTCGGCGCGCGTTTGCCCGGTTGCGCGAGGCATGGGTAGTTGCGGGCCCCGCGCACCCCGATGGGTGAATCCTGCGGCAACTTGCAGTACAGGCCGTCCGGTGTGTCGACGATCGTCTCGTCCTCTGGTGAGCGCCACTGGTTCGGTGGCAGGAACCCGACCGTGCAGGCAGGCGGATCGCTGATCACCAGTGTGAAATCCCCCATCGCCATCCCGGTGGGGTTGTTGCGCGCCACGCCGACGGTCTGCGTGGCCGCCACATACGGTGGGAACAGCACCAGAAGTTGTTCCAGCGCAGCGTGATACGTCACGCCGACCTCGCCGACGGACGTCAGGTTGGCCAACAGCACGGGCAGGGTCGCCTTGACGTCGTTGAACAACCGCGAGGCCTCGTCCGCCGCGCTGGGACCGACCTCGAGGATCGTGCGCATCTGCGCATCATCGGCCTCGAGTTGCCCGGTGATGCCCGCCACGCTGCGCGCCCAGCTACGGATGGCGTCGGCCGATTGCGCCTGCCCGTCCAGCAGCGGACGACTGTCGTCGATCAACGCCCGTGTCTTGTCGGCGATCGCGTTGCCGTCACCGACGATTTTCGCCGACGAATCCAGCAGTGAACCGAAGTCGTATCCGGCCCCGTCGAGCGCCTTGAACGACTCGTCGAGCAGACCGCTGATCTTGTCCTTCGGAATGCTGTCGACCAGGGCGCTCACCTGATCGAGCATCGGGCCGACGGCCTGCGGCACCGAGGTCTTCTCTCGGGGAATCACCGAACCGTCCTGCAGGAACGGCCCGTTCGTGTCATCGGGCACCAGGTCCACGTACTGTTCGCCGACCGCGGACACGCTGCGCACGGCGGCCCGGGTGTCGGCCGGAACCTTCGGTGAGGTGTTCAGCGACAGCGTCGCGACGGCGCCCTCGCGGGTGGCACGCACGTCGAGGACCTTGCCCATCTGGACACCGCGATAGGTCACGTTCGAGAACCGGTACAGGCCTCCGGTTCCGGGCAGTTCGAGTTGCACCGTGATGCGGCCGATGCCCAACAGCGTCGGCACCTGCATGTAGCCGAACACCATCAGCGCGATGCCGATCACCGAGGCGATGGTGAAGATGATGAGCTGATTGCGGACGAAGCGCGTCAACATCAGTTGCCGCCTCCCCCGGCGACCGCCCCGCCGTCCGCCGCGACACCGGACCCGTGGTCGACGACGGCTGCGGCCGAATCATCCGAGCCGTCAACACCTTCGACCAGCGGCGGCGGCTCGGCGACCTCGGTGGGCGCCGGCGTGATCGGAGCGTTCAGTGGGTCCAGGGTGTAGGTCAGATACCAGGGGTCGCCCGGCGCGGGCACCATCGGCGCGCCCTCCTGCCCCCATCGGGTGCCGAGGAACAGGCCTCGCTTGAGCCGCGGAATGGTGAAGTCGAAGATGATGAACTGGTTCATGTAGTCGCCGCGGATCGCACGGTCGATGAAGCTCTGCGTGTAGGGGAAAGTCGGCGCGTAGGCCAGGACGGTGCCCAGGTTCGGCCCCACGTCGGCGAGCGCGCGCAACGTCGGTTCGAGGTTGGCGAGATTGCGCACGATGTCGTCTTTCGTGTCGTTGATCAGCCCGGTAGCCGTGTCGCTGAACCGTCCCAGGCGCTCCAAAGCCTCGGTGATGCGCGGGCGTTCCTTGATCAGCACATCGAGAGCGGGCGGAATGCGTTGCAGCCCAGCGGTGATGACGTCGCGTTCGGCAGCGAACGAGCTCGACATCCGGTCCATCGCGGTGATGGAGGCGTTGATGTCGTCGCGCTGGGCGTCGAGCATCCCGATGAAATCGTTCAGCCGGACCAGCAGGTCCCTGATCTGGTCTTCGCGCCCGCTCAGCGCGGCGTTGAACTCACGGACGATGTCACCCATCTGTCCGAGGCCGCCGCCGTTGACCACGACCGACAACGACGACAGCGTCTGTTCGGTGGACGGGTACGTCGACGACCTGTCGAGTCCGATGGTCGACCCGGGTTCCAGTGCGCCGCTGGGCGCCTGCCCCAGGGGCGGGTCGAGCGCCAGGTGCATCGAGCCGAGCAGGCTGGTCTGCCCGACGGTCGCCACCGCGTTTGCGGGTATCACGACGTCGGGCCGCACAGACACCTCGATGTCGGCGTGCCAGTTCGTCACCTTCATCCTGCCGATGCTGCCGACGACGACGTCGCCGAGCATGACCGGTGAATTTGGTTCCAAGGAGCCGACATTGGCGACCTGAACGTGATACACGGCGGCGTCCTCACCCCGGCCCACCGTGCCCGGGAGCGGCAGCGAGTTCACGCCTTCGAACGTGCACCCGGTCACCGCGAGGGCGGCGCAGCACGCCATGACGACGAGGCGACGAATCGAGCGGGTGCGCGTCATGACGGCCCCATCGGGGTCGCCGGTGGTGCCGGTGCCTCGGCGGGCAGCAACATGTCCTCGAGAGTCGTCGGCTGCGAGACCGTCGGCGGCGGACCCGGCGGAATCGGCGCACCAGGGAACAGCGCGGGTTGCGGTGCTGCCGGCAGCCCGTTCGGTGCGTAGGCGCCGGGCGGACCGGGCGCAGTGGCCCACCCCGCAGGCGGCGGCACGTCACCGGCGCCGGTGTACGCCGACACCGCCGGTGGAATCTCCGGAGGCGGCGGCGCGCCGCCGGCTCCCCCGGGCGCCAGCGCGGGATCCGAATAGATCAGGTTGCCCGGGCTCGGTGACTTCTGCAGGTAGGCGTTGAACGGCATCGGCAGGTAGTTGAAATTGAGCAATCGCAGTGCGGGGCCGAGGTATTCCGCGCACGCCTTGGACGCCTCGGGCGCCGTGGCGTTCTTCACCGCGCCGATCGCCGAACACACCAGCTGCACCGGGTTGGCGAAGTTCGCCAGCGCGAAGCCGCCGATCATGGTGCCGGTGTCGGGGTTGTAGATGTTGTATCCGTTGCCGATGGCGTTGGGCGCGACGTGGAGAACGTTTTCCAGGGTCAGCCGATTGTCGGCGAGATTCTGTGTGACGGCGCCGAGCCGCTGGATCTGTTCGGCGGTCTGATCTCTGCTGCCCGCGATGAACCGCTGCACCTCGCCGACGGCTTCGGCGAGATACGTGAGCGCGGCATCGAGATCGGACCTGCTCGAATCGATCACGCTGCTCACCGTGGCGAGGCGGTCCTGGAACTGCACGATCTGGGCGTTGCTGTCGCGCAGGGCGTTGACGAAGGTCTGGAGGTTCACGATGACGTCGACGATGTCGCCGCTGCCGTCGGCGAGGATCCGGCCGACCTGTGCCAGCTGCGTGATGGTCTCGCGGAGTTTGTCGCCGTTGCCGTTCATGGCGTTGGCAGCGCTGTCGATGAAGCGACCGACCGACGTCGTCGAGATGTCGCCGCTGGGGCCGAGATCCGTCGCGAGCCGCGTCAGTTGCTCCTTGACCTCGTCCCACTCGACGGGCACCGCGGTTCGGTCGACGCCGATGACGGCGTCGTCGGGAAGGGTCGGGCCGCTGGTTTCGTAGGCGGGGGCGAGCTGAACGTAACGTGCGGACACCAGATTCTGCGCGACGATGACCGCTTTGGCGTCGGCGGGGATCGGCACGTCACGGTCGACCGACAGCCGCATGCGGGCTTGGCCTCCGTCGGGCTCGATCGCTTCGATCGTGCCGACCCGCACCCCGGCGACGCGCACCTCGTCGCCGGGATAGATCGCGGTGGCGGAGGTGAAGTACGCGGTGATGGTTCTGGGGCCGAAGAACGACTGGCGGATCACCACGGCGGTTCCGCCGACGAGCAGGCCCACCAGGACCACCAGCAGCGCGGTCGACAGCGGTTTGCGGCCGATCATCGTGACCCTCCCGGAATGCCGTTGTACGGGAAGGGGAATTCGGCGCGGGGCCCCGCGTTGTCCGGCGGCTGGCCGGCGTTCACGCCGCGGCGATAGCCCAACGCATAGTCGAGGAACGGTTGCAGCGACTGCGCGGGCAGCAGGTTGCCGACGAATGCGTTGTAGTAGAAGCCGTTGTTGACCGCCTCACCCTGGGTCACCTGATATTTCGCCAGTCCCTCGAGCGCCTTGGCGATGTTGTCGCGGTTGCGCTCGAGCATGTCGTAGACCGCGTTGAGCTTCTGCAGCGTCGGCGCCAGTTCCCGTTCGTTGTCGTGCACCAGACCCGTCAACTGGCGGGCCACCACCGAGGTGTTGGCGAGCAGGCTGACGATGGCGTACCGGCGGGTCTCGAGAACACCCATCAGATCGTTGGCGTTGAGGATCAGGATGTTCAGCTGCTCGCTGCGCTCGGACAGCACACCCGTGACGTCGGCAGCGCTTTCGAGCAGCCGGCCCAGCGACTCGTCGCGTCCGTTCAGTGAGCGCGACAGCCGGCTCAGCCCGTCGAATGTCGGTCCGAGTTGCGGCGCGATCCGGTCGATCGTGTCGGAGAGCGTGTCGAGGGCCTGGTTGATCGATGCGGTGTCGGTGTCGGCTGTGTTGGCGGTGAATTCGCTGACCGCCTCGGTCAGTGAGTAGGGCGACGAGGTCCTCGACACAGGGATGACGTACAGCGGCTTCATCCGGTCATCACCCGACGGTTCCAGGGCCAACGTGCGCTCCCCCAGCAGCGTGGCGGTGCGGATGTGCGCCGTGGTCTGCGATCCGAGACGGACCTTTCCGTCGACGGTGAACGTCACGAGCGCTTTGCCCTTGTCCAGGGAGACATCGGACACCGAGCCGACCGTCATACCGGAGACCTTCACGTCGTTGCCCGGCGTCAGACCGCCGGCCTCGGTGAACAGCGCCTGATACCTGACGGCGGTGGCCCACGACCACAGCCGCTCGGGTTGCAGCCCCACAGCGATGATCAGGACGATGAGAACAACGCCGATGAATCCGGCTCGAATCAGCGATGGGGCACGGTATTTCAGCATCAGGGCTCCCCGCATCTTCCGTTGTTCTGCAGGATCCAGGGAAAGTGCGCCGTGCGGCCCTGGAGGTCGGTGACCCTGACCGATATTCCGCACAGGTACTGGTTCAGAAAGCTTCCGTACGCGCCGAGCCGGACGAGTTTCTTGTAGTTCTGCGGCGTCTTCTGCAGGGAGATGTCGAGGAGCGGTATGTCCTTCTCGAGCAGCGGAGCGACGCGGTTGAGCTGGTCGACGCTGCCGGCCAGCGGTGGCCGGGCCTGGGTCATCAGGTCGGCGAGTGAGGCGGTCCCGCTGTCCAGTGCGGTGATCGCCTCCCCGATCGGGTCGCGGTCGGCGGCCAGGCCGGTGATCAGTTTCTCGAGGCGGTCCACCGCGCCGGAGAACTTGTTCCCGTCCTTGGCGATGGTGGCCAGCACCGCGTTGAGGTTGTCGATCAGGTTCCGCACGGTCTCGCCGTTGTCGGCGATCGCGTTGGTGAAGGATGCCGTCTTGGCGAACAACGATTCGAGATTCCCGCCCTCCCCCTGCAGGATCTGGATCAAGGAGCGGGTCAACGCGTTGACGTCGTCGGGGTTCAGGCCGCGGATCACGGGCTTGAGCCCGCCGAGAAGGAGGTCGAGATCCAGGGCCGGCTCGGTGCGGTCGGCGGGGATCTGTGAGCCAGGTCCGGCGGCCCTCGTCGAGCCGGGCCCGTCGAGGAGTTCGAGGTAGCGATCCCCGACGAGGTTGAGGTAGCGCACTGCGGCTTTCGTCCCAGTGGTGAGCACGATGTCGGAGGCGGCGTCGAAGGTGACCACAACCATGTTGTCCGGTTGCAGGGAGACGTCGTGGACGGTACCGACGCGGATACCCGAAACCCGTACCGAATCCCCGGGTTTGAGGTCGGACACGTCGGTGAACACCGCGGAGTAGTCGTGCGCGGACCCGGTGCGGTACTGGCCGAAGATCGCGAACAGCGCGGCGGTGAGCAGCAGCATCACCGCGCCGAAAACGCCCAGTTTGATGGCTGTTCCCACTCCGCTCATCCCGGTTGTCCGATCTGCGAGGAGTTGCGGGGCGGACCGTCGATCGGGCCGAACAGCGCCTGCTTGAGCGCATCGGAGTTCAGCAGGATGCCCTGGTTGCCGTACTGCGCCCGGCTGGCGTCGATGTCGCTGACGACGTAGGGCGCCCGGGTTTCGTAGCCGACGTCGGGCAGTCCCGCGCACTGGGGCCCGCCCTTGGCCGCGACCTTGGGCAGGTTCTGGGGATAGCGGTAGCGTTCGGAGCCCAAGACGAAGGAGTCGAGCAGCAGCACCCCGGGGACCGGTGCGGGTGCAGCGGTGGCCAGCGGGACCATGCCTGCCAGAAGGCAATTCAGCGCGGGGTGGTACTGGTTGGTCAGGTCGGTCGTCGGCGCCAGGAGATGGACGACGTCGGTGATCGCCTTACGGTTTCCGGCGAGCACTTCGTCGCCGATGTCGGCCAATCCGATCGTGCTGAGCAACAGGGTGTCGAGGTCCTGCTGTTTGTCGACGATCGTGTCGCTGATTCTGGTCGCGTTGTCGACGATGGCCAGCAGGTCGGGGCTGGCGTCGGCGTAGGCCTCGAGAACCTGTGGCATGACCGCGATGTCGTGGCTCAGATTGCCCAGGCTGGGATCGATCTTCGTGAGCATCGCGTCCAGATCGGACAGTGTCTGCCCGAACTTCTCGCCGCGTCCGCTCAGACCCGAGGCCATCGCCCCGAGCGTCTCGTTGAGTTTGACGGGTTCGATGCGGCTCAGCACCGACACGAGTTGTTGGAAGATGGTGTTGATCTCGACGGTGACGTGATCGGCGTCGAGCACCTGGCCGGCACGCAGCGCCTGCGGCGAGGGGTCCGGAGGCGGCACCAGCGCAACGGATTTGGCGCCGAACACCGTCGACGACGCGATGTCGACGCGCACGTTGGCCGGGATCAGTTCCATCGCCGAGGGATCCATCGCGAGGTGGATCGCCGCTCGGCCGTCGGGAAGGGGCTCAACCGAGTGGACCGTGCCCACCTGAGCGCCGTGCAGCTTGACCCTGGCGTCGGGGTTCATCACCAGCCCGGCGCGGTCGGTGATGACGGTGACCGGTTCGGTCCTGGTGAAGTCGCCGCGGAAGAGCGCGACGGCAAGGGCGACGACCGCGACGATCGCGACGACGGCCACGAGTCCCGCGACAGGTCTTGCATATTCGCGCGGCTCAGCGGGCGCCGACGTCTGCTGGTTGTTCGTCAACGTGTCACTATCCCGACAGGTTGAAATTGCCGTTGGAACCGTAGACGGCCAGGGACACCAGCAGCGTGACCGAGACCACGAGCACCAGCGAGGTGCGCACCGCGTTGCCGACCGCGACGCCCACACCCGAGGGCCCGCCCGAGGCAAAGTAGCCGAAGTAGGTGTGGATCAACAAGATTGTGATCGCCATCAGCACCGCCTGAAGAAACGACCACAACAAATCGATCGGGTTCAAAAACGTGTCGAAGTAGTGGTCATACAGCCCCCCGGACTGACCG
>JBNMQV010000019.1:0-126767 GCA_050205545.1 Mycolicibacterium celeriflavum | reverse complement strand
GGCACGGGCAGCGGCGGGAGCGCCACGAGCGTGCGGGACACGGGGGACCTCCACCCGGGAGGGGGGCGGGCGTGGGCAGGGGAGCGCCGGGGTCGGCGGGCTCGGGCGGGCTTTGCGCCGCACCTTCGGACTCGGTTGCCGGGGCCTCCGCGAGTGGTCCGCCGGCGTGCGGGGCGCCCTGCGCCGTGTCGGGCGCCGGCGGCACCATCAGCGAACTGAGGTCCATGTCGGCCGACACCGGCGGCGGATTCACCCCGGGCGCGGGCTGCCACTGCAGATACGGAACCGGCGTCTTGGCCTTCGCCTCCGTCTCGGGGGTGTCGTAGATGATCTGGCCCTTGTAGGCGGTGATGCTGTTGATCGGGTGGAACAGTAGCGGCGGGAAGTTCATCGCGATGCGCTTGAACACCGGACCCATGCGCTGGCGGCAGATCTCGGTTCGCTTGAAGTTGTCGGGTGTGGGCGCCGCCTCGAAGGCGCCACCGCAGATGAACTGCACCGGGTTGGCGAAGTTCGGCAGCGTCAGCAGACCGCCCACCGTGCCCTGGGCTGGGTTGTAGATGTTGTAGAAGTTCGACAGGCCGTTGGGCGTGATGTGCAGGATCTGTTCGATGTCCTCGCTGCGCTCGGTCAGGATGCTGGTGAAGTCGGTCAGCTTGGTGACCTGATCGATCAGCGCGCTGTTGCTCTCGTTGAGGAAGCCCCTCACGTCGGCCAACGCCTGGTTGAGGGTGGCCAGGGTGCCGTCCAGACCCGCCGCGCTGTCGGCGAGAACCTGGGACACGGACGCGACGTGGTTGGAGAACTGCATGATCTGCTCGTTGCTGTTCGACAGCGCGTCGATGAGCACCTGCAGGTTGCGGATCGTGCCGAACAGGTCGGTGCGCGAGTCGCCGAGCCGGCCCGCGGTCTGCGAGAGTTCCCGCAGGGCCTGGCGGAACGTGTCCCCGTTGCCGTCGAAGGTGTCGGCGGCCTGGTTCACGACGGTCGACAGCGGACCCTGCATCGAACCGGGCTTCGGTCCCAGTTGTGCGCTCAATTGGGTGAGCTGTTCTTTGACCTCATCCCACTCGACCGGCACCGCGGTGCGGTCAAGGCCGATCTCGGCGCCGTCGGCCATCGCGGTACCGCCGGTGTAGGCGGGTGTCAGCTGAATGAACCTGGCGGACACCAGATTCGGTGCGATCACGAGCGCTTTGGCGTCGGCGGGCACCCGGATGCCGTGATCCAGCGTCATGGTGACCTTGACGTCATCGGCCCGCGGTTCGATCGAGTCGACCCTGCCGACCGGAACTCCGACGATGCGGACCTCGTCACCCGGATAGAGCCCGACCGCCGACGTGAAGTAGGCCGTCAGCTTGTTGCCCACGCGCGTCGGCCACACCAGGTACACCCCGATGGCGAGCGTGATCACCAGCACTGCGGCCAGTGCCGGCCGCAGCCACCGGCTGCGGGTCAGGGTCGAAGTCGCTTGCGTCATGGTGACTTCGGCCTAATGATCAGCCGCTCGGAGATGTATCCGCGCAGCATGTCGGCGAGGCTGTCGGGCAGCTTGCCCGGCTGGAAGTAGAAGTCCAGGAGCACCTCCGCGATCGGCGCCGGCGGCAGGCCGTACAGGTTGATCTGGAAGCCGGGACCCGAACCGACGACCTCGCCGAGCGCGGTGGCGTAGGGCGGCAGCCGTTTGAGCGCCTCGCTGATGTGTTCGCGCCGCTCGAGGAGGTTGTCCAGCACCAGGTTCAGCTTCTCCAGCGCGGGCCTGAACTCGCGGCGGTTGTCGGCGACGAAACCGGAAAGCTGTTGGGAGACATCGTCGATGCCGGCGATCAGGTTGCTCAGCGCCTGTCGGCGCTCATCGAGGGCGGCGAACAGCTGGTTGCCGTCGAGGATCAACTGGTTCACCTGGCCCGCGCGCTGCGCCAGCGTGTCGGACACGCGCTTGGCGTGGCCGAGTAGCTGCGCCAACGCCTCGTCGCGCTTGTTCAGGCTCCGTGACAGGTTCGCCACCCCGTCGAGTGCGCCGCGCAGATGCGGGGTGGCGTCGCGCAGCGAATCGGTGATCGTCTGCAGCGCCTGCTCGAACCGCGGCTTGTCCAGCTCGCTGGCGTTCTGCCCGAGGTCCTGCAGCGCCGTGTTCAGGGTGTAGGGAGTCGTGGTGCGCCCCAACGGAATGACCGTCGACTCCCCGCCGCCCTGAGGGCTCACCGCCAACGACTTCTCGCCGAGGACGGTGTCGGTCTTGATCGCGACCATCGTCTGGTCACCCACGCGGATGTCGCGGTCGACGGTGAACAACACCTTGGCGGCGTCTCCGGCCAACTCGACACCGGTGACCTTGCCGACCTTGATGCCCGAGACGTTGACGTCGTTGCCCGGGATGATGCCGCCCGCGTCGGTGAAGTACGCCTCGTAGGGCTTGCCCTGCGGGAAGAACGGCAGCGAGCTGTAGCCGAACGACACCAGCACCAGGCACGCCACCAAGAAGATGCCGAAGATGCCGGTGCGCAACGGGTTCGAATCATCGGGTCTACTCGACATTGGGCGCACACCTCCCCTTCGACGGATCGGGCGGACCACCGAGCGGGATCAGAATGTCACTGCCCGCCGGACCGTTGATCTTCAGTCGCGTCGAACAATAGAAGATGTTGAAGAACGAACCGTATGCGCCAAGGGCGTTGAGCCGCAAATAGTTCTCGGCCAGCGGCTCGATCACCTTGTTCACGTCGGCCTTGCGCTCGTCGAGTCGCTGCGCGAGAGGCCGCACGTTCTCGATGACCCCCTGCACCGGACGTCGGGACTTCTGCAGCATGTCGGTCAGGTCGTTCTCCGCCGACGCGAGCGGCTCGATGGCGCCGGCGATCGGATCGCGCCCCTGCGCCAGGCCCGTGATGAGCTGCTGCAGTTGGTCGACCGCGGCGTCGAACTGCGCGCCCTTCTCGTCGACGGTGCCCAGCACGGTGTTCAGGTGGGTGATGACATCGCCGATGAGTTGGTCTCTGGCGGCGAGGTTCTGGGTGAACGCGCTGGTGGTCGACAGCAGGTTGGCCAACGCGCCGCCCTGCCCCTGCAGCAGTTCGATGACCGCGTTGCTGACCTCGTTGATCTTCTGGCCGTCGAGGCCCTTGAGCACCGGCCGCAGTCCGCCCAGCAGGGCGTCGAGGTCGAGCGCGGGCTGCGTGTTCTCCTTGGGGATGGTGCTGCCCGGCGGCAGCTTGCGAAGCTCGCCAGGACCCGAGGTGATCTCGAGATACCGGTCGCCCACCAGGTTTTCGTAGCGGACGACGGCACGCGTCGAGGTGTAGAGCTGATAGCGCTTGTCGACGTCGAAGGCGACGTCGACCGTGTTGTCAGGGTTGAGCTTCACGTCGCCGACGGTGCCGACCGGAACACCGGCGATCCGCACGTCCTGTCCCGCCTTCAACCGCGAGGCGTCGGTGAAGGTTGCGTGATAGCCCTTCTCGGCGGTGAACCGGAACTCACCGAAGACCACCACAAGCATCGCGGCCACCAGCAGCATGACCACGGTGAAGATGCTGACGTTCAGCAACGTCTTGTCGCCCCGCACTAGGGTTCTCGCTTCTTCGCGCAAGCGCTCATCAGAAGTCATCCCTCTCCGCGAACGCCCCGTTGAACAGCCACTGCAACGTCGACGGAGCGTCGAACTGCAACTCGGTGTTCGGCTCATACGGAACATAGGCGTTGTCGGTGACCAGGAACGGCGTGCGGTACCAGGATCCGCCGAACTGCTTGCTCGGAACATTCGGCAGGCCGCGGCAGTTCGGGCCGCCGGTGGCGTTCACGATGGGCAGGCTCTCGGGATACGTGTAGCCGGGGGCACCGGGGAGGAAGTTCGACGCCACGAACAGACCGGGTCGGATACCGCCGATCACAGGGGCGAACCGGTCGATCGCCAGCGCCGTGCCCTCGAGCATGCAGCCGAACTCCGGTGAGTAGTCGCCGGCCACCTTCAACGGAGCGCGCAGCCGTTGAATCGCTGCGATGTAGTCGTCCGCGGCGGGTTCGAGCGTGGCGGTGCCGTTGTTGGCCAGCCCGATGGCGGCCAGCAGTGTCGCGTTGAGGTTGTCCTTCTCGTCGACGATCGTGTCGCTGATCGCCGGCGCGTTGTCGATGATGCGTGCCAGATCCGGACCGGCATCGCCATAGATGTTGGCCACCACCGCGGTCTTGCGCAGATCTTCCTGCAAGGTCGGGAGCTTCGGATTCAGTTGCTGCAGATAGTAATTCAATCCCGCGAGCAGGGCACCGAGATCGTCGCCGTTACCGCGCAGACCCTCACCCAACGCGCTGAGCGTGGCGTTGAGGTTGATCGGGTCAACCTTGTTGAGCACGTCGCTCAACGTCTGGAACAGCGTGTTGACCTCCAACTGCACATCCTTGGCGGCGACCGTCGCACCGGCCTTCAGCGGCTGGCCCGACGGCTGCGGCGGCGGCAGGAACTCGACCGATTTGGCACCGAAAACCGTTGTGCTCCCGATACGTACACCGGCGTTGGAGGGGATGTAGCGCATCTCGCCGCGGTTGATGGCCAGCGTCAGCTTGGCTTCGTTGCCTGCGTACTCGATCGACTCGACCTTGCCGATCTGCACGCCGCGGTACTTGACCTTGGCGTCGCGCTCCATCACCAGGCCCGCCCGCGGAGCGGTGACGCTGACGGTGTCGACCGGCGTGAACGCCGCCGTATACGCCAGGTAGGTGAACACCGTCGCCGCGAGCAGGATCGCGGTGAGGATCGCCGCGGCGATCCTGACGTGACTGCGATTGGCTTCGGTGTCTGACATCGTCTACCCGGAGAGGTTGAAGTTGCCGGACGCGCCGTACACGGCGAGCGAGATGAACAGGGTGATGGTGACGACGACGATCAGCGAGGTCCGCACGGCCTGGCCGACCGCGATGCCGACGCCGACGGGACCGCCCGACGCGTTGTAGCCGTAATAGGTGTGCACGAGCATCACCGCGATCGCCATGACGATCGCCTGCAGAAACGACCACAGCAAATCGGTCGGCACCAGGAAGGTGTTGAAGTAGTGGTCGTACAGGCCCGACGACTGTTTGTTGATGAACACCGTCGTGAACCGGGCGGCGAAGAACGCGGCGAGCACCGACAACGAGTACAGCGGGATGATCGCGACCATCCCGGCCATCAAGCGGGTGGACACCAGGTAGGACACCGAGTGCACGGCCATCGACTCGACGGCGTCGATCTCCTCGGACACCCGCATGGCGCCGAGTTGCGCGGTGGTGCCCGCGCCGATCGTCGCCGCCAGCGCGATGCCCGCGATCACCGGGGCCACGATGCGCACGTTGAGGAAGGCCGACAGGAACCCGGTCAGCGCCTCGATGCCGATGTTGCCCAGCGACGAGTAACCCTGGACGGCGATGACGCCGCCGGACGCCAACGTCAGGAACGCCGCGACGCCGACGGTGCCGCCGATCATCACCAACGCACCCGTGCCCATCGTCATCTCGGCGATGTTGCGGACGGTCTCCTTGCGGTACCGACGGACCGCGTTCGGCAGGTACCGGATCGTCTCGCCGTAGAAGAGTGCCTGCTCACCGACGGTGTCGACGATCTTCGGCACCCCGCTGAAGAAGCGCCGGAAGCGGAGCGTGACGTCGTAGCTCATGATCGTCTCTTCTTCGCGCGAGCACTCATCACCGCTCCAGCACCCTCACGCCGATCGCGGTCATCACCACGTTGATCACGAACAGGCAGATGAACGCGTAGACGACGGTCTCGTTGACCGCGATGCCGACACCCTTCGGGCCGCCCTTGACCGTCAGGCCCCGATAGCAGCCCACCAGACCGGCCACCACCCCGAACAGCAAGGCCTTGATCTCGGCCATGACCAGCTCGCCGAGACCGGTCAACACGGTCAGGCCGTTGATGAACGCACCGGGATTGACGCCCTGCAGGAAGACCGAGAACACGTAACCACCCGACAGCCCGATCAGGCACACGAGGCCGTTGAGCATCAGCGCGACGAACGTCGAGGCGAGCACGCGCGGCACCACCAGCCGCTGGATCGGGTCGATGCCCAGCACGCGCATCGCGTCGATCTCCTCGCGGATGGTGCGCGCGCCGAGGTCCGCGCAGATCGCGGTGGCGCCCGCACCGGCCACCACCAGCACGGTCACGACCGGCCCGAGCTGCGTAATCGTGCCGAAGGCGGTGCCGGCGCCGGACAGATCGGCGGCGCCGATCTCGCGAAGAAGGATGTTGAGCGTGAACGCGACCAGGACGGTGAACGGAATGGCCACCAGCAGCGTCGGCACGAGCGAAACGCGCGCGATCATCCAGGTCTGGTCGAGGAACTCCCGAAACTGAAAAGGCCGCCGAAACGTCTTGGCGAACGTGTCGAACGACATCTCGACGAACCCGCCCACGGCCCGAGCCGGAGCCGCGAGCTGTTCGATCAACCTTTGCTCCGTTCTCGGGGGACGGGATGTTCGGCGCGTCGTGGTCGTGGCGAAGAGGTGAAATACGTTGTCACGGCGGACTTCCCACCCCTTGGCTAAGCGTTGCTCTCGGTGAGCCGGATCATACTAACTAGAACACGTTCGCAGTGTCAAAGCTCCGAAAATGGAGTCCAGATTGTGATTTTCGTGCTGGTCAAGGCAAGTGTGACGCAGCTCATTCTAGAACGTGTTCTAGTTGTGCCGAGCGGTGCCGAACGAGACCGTCAGTCTTGCTGGCCCATCAGCGCGGTGGCCGAGAAACACTTCTGGGGGTCACGCCCAGCAAAGTATTCAACAAGGGTCTCGGACAGCTTCGAGGGGTCCCAGGCGTCGGCCTCGGCACTGAATTGTGCCTCGACAGTCGGCGCTGCCACCAGCGTCACCGTCGGACCGTAGACGATGAAGAGCTGACCGTTGACATTCTGGGCCGCGGGTGAGGCCAGGAAGCGGACCAGGTTCACGACGTGTTCGGGTGACAGCGGGTCCATCTGCCCCTCGCCCAGCTCCGGGGCTTCGCCGAAGACATCCGCGGTCATCGCGGTGCGGGCGCGGGGCGCGATCGCGTTGGCCCGCACGCCGTAGCGTTCCAGCGCCCTGGCCATCGACAGGGTCAGCGCGGTGATCCCGGCCTTGGCTGCGCCGTAGTTGGCCTGGCCGACCGGTCCCACGAGACCGGCTTCCGACGACGTGTTGATGACCCGGCCGTAGACCTGGCCATTGTTCTCCTTCGCTTTCGCCCGCCAGTAGGTTGCAGCATTGCGAGTCAGCAGGAAGTGCCCGCGCAGGTGCACGGCGATCACCGCATCCCAGTCCTCGTCGGACATGTTGAACAGCATGCGGTCGCGGGTGATGCCGGCGTTGTTCACGACGATGCCCAAGCCGCCGAGCCCGTCGGCGGTCTCGACCAGTTCGTCGGCGGTCGAGCGCTCGCTGATGTCACCCGCGACGGCCACACCCTTCGCGCCGGCCGCGCTGATCTCGTCGAGCACATCGGACTTGTCGAGCGCGGCGGCGATGTCGTTCACGACGACGGTGGCCCCGGCCTGGGCAAGGCCGATGGCCTCCGCGCGCCCCAGCCCTGCCGCCGCGCCGGTCACCACCGCTACGCGGCCGGACAGGTCGTTGGGGTCTGTAGTCATGCCGCTCCTCGTATGCCCGTGTGCATCGTCAAATTATGAATACCTCTAGTCTCGGCGAAGCAGTGCCGCCCTCGGGCACTCGGCGATGGACTGTTCGGCCAGGTCCTCCTGGTCGGCAGGCACCGGGTCGAGTTTGACCACCGCATAGTCGTCGTCGTCGAGATCGAACAGGTCGGGCGCGATTCCCACGCAAACGGCGTTGCCCTCGCACCGGTCCCGGTCCACTTCCACCCTCATCACAACCTCCTCGCGGTCAAAGCTGCTCCGAGCCCAGTGTGGCACCGGCCTGGACCCCAAGACTAGAACGTGTTACAACCGGGAGGGAATCGGGGCTGACTCCCGGTATGCCACTTCGTGCCTCTAGAGAAGTTAGGACAAGGCGATGCGGATCGGCTACACCCCAGAGCAGGAAGAGCTGCGCCGCGAGCTGCGCTCCTACTTCACCAAGTTGATGACGCCCGAGCGCGCCGAGGCGCTGGCATCCAATGACGGCGAGATGGGACGCGGCAACGTCTACCGCGACACCGTCGCGCAGATGGGCAAGGACGGCTGGCTGACGCTTTCGTGGCCCAAGGAGTTCGGCGGCCAGGAGCGCCCGCCCATCGACGGGTTGATCTTCAACGACGAGGCCGCGATCGCGAACGTGCCGGTGCCGTTTTTGACGATCAATAGCGTCGCGCCGACGATCATGCACTTCGGCAGCGATGAGCAGAAGAAGTTCTTCCTGCCCAAGATCGCCGCGGGCGATCTGCACTTCTCCATCGGCTACTCCGAACCCGGCGCGGGCACCGACCTCGCATCCCTGCGCACCACCGCCGTCCGCGACGGCGACGACTACGTGATCAACGGCCAGAAGATGTGGACCAGCCTGATCGCCTACGCCGACTACGTGTGGCTGGCGGCGCGCACCAATCCCGAGGCCAAGAAGCACCGCGGAATCTCGATGCTGATCGTGCCCACCACCGCGGAGGGATTCTCCTGGACGCCGGTGCACACGATGGCGGGCGTCGACACCAGCGCCACCTACTACCAGGACGTGCGGGTGCCGGTCACCAACCTGGTCGGCGAGGAGAACGCCGGTTGGAAGCTGGTGACCAACCAGCTCAACCACGAGCGTGTCGCACTCGTATCGGCTCAGCCGATCTTCCTGGCGCTCAACGGCGTTCGCGAGTGGGCCCAGAACACCAAGGACGTGCACGGCAACCGGTTGATCGACTCCGAGTGGGTGCAGCTGAACCTGGCCCGGGTGCATGCCAAGGCTGAGGTGCTCAAGCTGATCAACTGGGAACTGGCGTCCTCGGACGAGGCCGCACCCTCACCCGCGGACGCGTCGGCGGCCAAGGTGTACGGCACCGAACTGGCCACCGAGGCCTACCGGCTGCTGATGGAGGTGCTCGGAACCGCGGCCACCCTGCGTCCCGGTTCGCCGGGCGCGCTCCTGCGCGGACGGATCGAACGGATGCACCGCAGCTGCCTGATCCTCACGTTCGGCGGCGGCACCAACGAGATTCAGCGCGACATCATAGGCATGGTCGCACTGGGCCTGCCCCGAGTGAACCGATAGGAAACCGACCATGGACTTCAAGACAACCGAAGCGTCCGAGGACCTCGGTGGGCTGGTGCGCACCATCGTCGACTCGGTCGTCACTCCCGAGCGCCAGCGGGAACTTGACGGCCTCGACCAACGGTTCGACAAAGCGCTGTGGGGAAAGCTGATCGAGGCCGACGTGCTCTCGGCTGCCGCTCCCGAGTCGGTGGGCGGCGGCGGGTTCGGGGTGCTCGAACAGGTCGCCATCCTGGTCGCACTCGGTCGGCAGCTGTCCGCGGTGCCATATCTCGAGTCGGTCGTGCTCGGCGCCGGTGCGCTGGCCAAGTTCGGCCCCGAGGCGCTGCAACAGGATTGGGCGGTGCCCGCGATCCAGGGCGACAAGATCCTGACCGTCGCGCTCGACGGTGAAATGGGACAGGGACCGGTGCAGGCGCAATCCTCGGAGGGCGGTTACCGGCTCACCGGATCCCGCACCCAGGTGCCCTACGGGCCCGTCGCGGACGCGTTCCTCATCCCAGCCGAAACAGACTCGGGCCCCAGGGTTTTCCTGGTCTCCGCGACGGACCCCGGTGTGACGGTCGAGCCGTTGGACACCACCGGCCACGGCAGCATCGGACACCTGGAACTGCAGGGCACCCAGGTCGACGTCGGCCGCGTGGTCGGCGATGGCTCGGGTGGCGACGCGGTGGCCGCATGGCTGACCACGCGGGCAACGCTGGGCCGCAGCGCTTTCCAGCTCGGCGTGCTCGAGCGTGCGCTCGAGCTCACGGCGGAGTATGCACGTGAACGTGAGCAGTTCGACCGGCCGATCGGCAGTTTCCAGGCCGTGTCGTCGCGACTGGCCGACGGCTACATCGACGTCAAGGCGCTTCGGCTGACGCTGACCCAGGCGGCGTGGCGACTCTCGGAGGATCTTGCCGCGGACGTCGACGTCAACACGGCGGCATTCTGGGCCGCCGACGCCGGCCACCGCGTCGCACACACCACGGTGCACGTGCACGGCGGCGTCGGGATCGACACCGACCATCCCGTGCACCGGTACTTCCTGGCGGCCAAGCAGACCGAGTTCGCGGTCGGCGGCGCGACCGGGCAACTGCTGCGCATCGGCTGGGAGTTGGCCGATACCCCCGCGTGAGGTGAACAGGCTGCCCACGGTCGCCGAACTGCTGACGCCGCTGGTCGATGTCGACGACCGCGGGGTGCTCTTCGAAGAGACGTTCACCACCTGGCGCGAACACCTGCGGTACGCCGCGTCGGTGGGCGCCGCGTTGCGCGCCCGCCTCGACCCGGACCGGCCTCCACACGTCGGGGTGCTGCTGCAGAACACGCCGTTCTTCTCGGCGGTACTGGTCGCGGCGGGGCTGACGGGCATCGTACCGGTCGGCCTCAATCCCGTCCGGCGAGGTGCGGCGCTGCAGCGCGACATCGCGCACGCCGATTGCCAACTGGTGCTTGCCGATTCGGGTGCACGGGCGGTGATCGACGGAATCGACCACATCGACGTGGACTCGCCACAGTGGGCGGCCGAGGTGGCGACGTTCACCGATGAGCCCGTGATGGTGCGCGAGGCCGACCCCGCCGACCTGTTCATGCTCATCTACACATCGGGCACCAGCGGGGATCCGAAGGCCGTCAAGTGCAGCCATGGCAAGGTGGCGGTGGCCGGCGTGACCATGACGCAACGGTTCGACCTCGGACCCGGCGATGTCTGCTATGTGTCGATGCCGCTGTTCCACTCCAACGCGGTGCTGGTCGGGTGGGCCGTGGCACTGGCCTCGCAGAGTTCGCTTGCGTTGCGCCGCAAGTTCTCCGCCTCGCAGTTCCTGCCCGATGTCCGCCGCTTCGGCGCGACGTACGCGAACTACGTGGGTAAGCCGCTGTCGTATGTTCTTGCCACACCGGAGCTTCCGGACGACGCGGACAATCCGTTGCGAGCGGTCTACGGCAACGAGGGTGCGCCTGCCGATGTCGAGCGGTTCGCGCAGCGGTTCGGCACCGTGGTGATGGACGGGTTCGGCTCGACCGAGGGCGGGATCGCGATCGCCCGCACACCGGACACTCCCCCGGGCTCGCTGGGGCCGCTGCCTCCCGGCACCGAGATCGTCGACGTCGACACCGGCGAACCGTGCCCGCCCGGTGTGACCGGTGAGCTCGTGAACACCTCGGACGCAGGGCGTTTCGAGGGTTACTACAACGATCCGGAGGCCGACGCCGAGCGGATGCGCGGCGGCGTGTACCACAGCGGGGACCTGGCCTATCGGGACGAGAACGGCTACGCGTACTTCGCGGGCAGGCTCGGCGACTGGATGCGGGTGGACGGCGAGAACCTCGGCTCGGCGCCGATCGAACGCGTGCTGCTGCGGCATCCGGACGTGGTCGAGGTCGCGGTGTACGGAATACCGGCGCCGGATGTCGGTGATCAGGTGATGGCGGCGCTGACCCTCGCCGAAGGGGCCGCCTTCGACGCCGACGCGTTCCGCGAATTCCTCGCCGCGCAACCCGATCTCGGTCCGAAGCAGTGGCCAGCGTACGTGCGTGTGAGCACGGCGTTGCCGCGCACGGAGACGTTCAAGGTGATCAAGCGGCAGTTGGCGGCAGAAAGCACCGACTGCGCCGACCCCGTGTATCCGATCCCGCGCTAGTCGCCGCGGATGCCGTCGAGGCGGCGGGTGGCCTCCTCGAAGCCCTGCACCAACTCGGCGATGATGTCGGCGACCGGTCGGATCTCGTTCATCCGGCCGACGATCTGCCCCACCGGCATCGCCACGGTGTCGGGGTTGTCCGACTCGTTCATGCGCTGGTGCGCCTCGCTGACGAGGATGTTCTGCAGCGGCATCGGCAACGGTTCGGGCGCGTCGGGGGCGTCCCACGCGTCCGTCCACTTCGTCTTGAGCAGGCGGGCGGGTTTACCGGTGTAGATGCGGCGGCGCACGGTGTCGGCCGAGGTGGCCCGCAGCAGCCCCTCCTGGATCGTCGAGATGCCGCCGGGCTTGCGGTGCCCGAGGTCGTACTCGGCCGACGTCAGGAACGCCGAGCCCATCCAGACACCAGACGCGCCGAGCGCCAGCGCCGCGGCCACCTGCCTGCCGGTGCCGATACCACCGGCCGCCAGCACGGGGGCCTTACCGTCAAGCGCGTCAACGATTTCCGGCCACAGCACCATCGAGCCGATCTCACCGGTGTGCCCGCCGGCCTCATGGCCCTGGGCGACGACGATGTCGACGCCGTTGTCTACATGGCGCGCAGCGTGTTTGGCACTGCCTGCCAGGGCCGCGACGGGAACTCCCGCGGCGTGCGCCTGGTCGATGACGTCCTTCGGAGGCGAACCGAGCGCGTTGGCGATCAGCTTGATCGGATGCTTGAGCGCGACCTCGACGTGCGAGCGCGCCACGGAGTGCAGCCACCCGAGCACACCCTCGTTGCGCGCCTCGTCATCCGGCAGTGGCGGAACACCGAGGTCGGCAAGGGTTTTTTCGATGAAGTCGCGGTGGCTCTGCGGGATCAGCTTGTTGATGTCGACCGTGGTGCCCTCCTGGGGCACCTTGGCGGGCATCACCACGTCGACGCCGTACGGCTTGCCGTCGGTGTTCTCGTCCATCCAGCACAACACGTCTTCGAGATCGTCGGCCGAGTTGAACCGCACGCAGCCCAGCACGCCGAGGCCCCCTGCCTTGCTGACCGCCGCGGCGACCTTCTCCGACGGCGTGAAGACGAAGATCGGGTACTCGATGCCGAACCGATCGCAGAGTTCGGTGCGCATTGTCGTCACGATGCCGACCCCACGTGGTTGGCGTGGACCTCGTCGGCGGCGCGCTCCTCGGTGACGTCCTTGGCCCACCGGTAGTCCGGCTTACCCGCCGGCGTGCGGTGGATGTCGTCGACCCACCAGATCTTGCGCGGCACCTTGTATCCCGCGATCTCCCGGCGCACGAACGTGTCGAGTTCGACCAGCGTCGGGCTGGTGCCGGGGCGCCGGTGCACGACGGCGGCGACGCACTGGCCGTACCGCTCGTCGGGCACGCCGACCACGAGCGCGTCGAACACGTCGGGATGCCCCTTGAGCGCGGCCTCGACCTCTTCGGGGTAGATCTTCTCGCCGCCACTGTTGATCGACTGCGAGCCGCGGCCGAGCATCGTGACCGTACCGTCGGCCTCGACCTCCGCGTAGTCACCGGGGATGGCGTAACGAATCCCGTTGAAGGTCTTGAACGTCTCGGCGGTCTTCTTCTCGTCCTTGTAGTAGCCGACCGGGATGTTGCCCTTCTTCGCGATCAACCCGCGCACACCCGAGCCGGGCTTGACCTCGTTGCCGTTCTCGTCGAGGACGACGGTGCGGTGGTCGATCGTCACCCGCGGACCGCCGGTGTGCGACTGGCCCTTGGCGACGATGCTGGTGCCACCGAAGCCGGTCTCCGAGGACCCGATCGAGTCGGTGATCACCCGGTTGGGCAGCAGCTCGAGGAACTTCTCCTTGATGCTGGTCGAGAACAGCGCCGCCGTGCTCGCGAGCAGGAACAGCGAGGACAGATCGGGCTCGCGACCGGCGTCGTGCAACTTGGTCAGCGCGTCGAGCAGCGGACGGGCCATCGCGTCGCCGGTGAAGAACAACAGGTTCACCTTGTGCTTCTCGATGGTCTGCCAGACCTCGTCGGCGTCGAATTCCGGTGCCAGCACGGTGGTTTGACCGGAGAACAACGACATCCAGGTCGCCGACTGGGTGGCGCCGTGGATCATCGGCGGGATCGGGTAGCGGATCATCGGCGGGTTCTCCGCGGCGGCCTTGCTCAGGTCGTACTCGTCCTTGACGAACTCGCCGGTGGCAAAGTCGGTGCCGCCGAACAACACCCGATAGATGTCCTCGTGGCGCCACATGACGCCTTTGGGGAACCCAGTGGTGCCGCCGGTGTAGAGCAGGTAGATGTCGTCCTCGCTGCGGGGGCCGAAATCGCGTTCGGGCGAACCCTGCTCGAGGGCGGAGTAGAACTCGACGCCACCGTAGCGCTCGAAGTCGTCGTCGCTGCCGTCCTCGATCACCAGCACGGTCTTCACGGCCGGGGTCTCGGGAAGCACGTTCGCGACGCGGTCGGCGTAGCGGCGCTCGTGCACCAGCGCGACCATGTCGGAGTTCTCGAACAGATACTTCAGCTCGCCCTCGACGTAGCGGAAGTTGACGTTGACCAGGATGGCGCCGGCTTTGACGATGCCCAGCATCGCGACGACGATCTCGTTGCGATTGCGGCAGTAGAGGCCTACCTTGTCATCCTTCTTGACGCCCTGGTCGCGGAGGTAGTGGGCGAGCCGGTTGGCCTGCTCCTCCAGTTGGGCGTACGTCAGCTGGTCGTCGCCGCAGATGAGGGCGACACGGTCTGGCACGGCGTCGATGGCGTGCTCGGCTAGATCAGCGATGTTCAGGGCCACGGAACCTAAACTAGAACGTGTTACATTTCCAGACAAGTCTGTGGCATCGACGCTGGAAGGCGAACCCTGTGAGTGATCCCCAGAAGGGCCCCGACGCCCTCATTGAGCAGCGCGGACACACCCTGATCGTGACGCTGAACCGGCCGGAGGCGCGCAACGCGCTCTCGACCGAGATGCTCTCGATCATGGTCGAGGCCTGGGACCGCGTGGACAACGATCCGGAGATCCGCACGTGCATCCTCACCGGCGCCGGCGGTTACTTCTGTGCGGGCATGGACCTCAAGGCCGCGACGGCCAAACCGCCGGGCGACTCGTTCAAGGACGGCAGCTACGACCCGTCACGCATCGACGCGCTACTCAAGGGCCGCCGGCTGACGAAGCCGCTGATCGCCGCCGTCGAGGGACCCGCCATCGCGGGTGGCACCGAGATCCTGCAGGGCACCGACATCCGCATCGCGGGCGAGAGTGCCAAGTTCGGCATCTCCGAGGCCAAGTGGAGCCTGTACCCGATGGGCGGATCGGCCGTGCGGCTGGTGCGCCAGATCCCCTACACCATCGCGTGCGATCTGCTGCTGACCGGACGCCACATCACCGCCGCCGAGGCCAAGGAGTACGGGCTGATCGGCTACGTCGTTCCCGACGGCACCGCGCTGGACAAGGCGTTGGAGATCGCCGAGGTGATCAACAACAACGGCCCGCTGGCCGTGCAGGCGATCCTGAAGACCATCCGCGAGACCGAGGGCATGCACGAGAACGAGGCGTTCAAGCCCGACACCGCCAACGGCATCCCCGTGTTCCTCAGCGAGGACGCCAAGGAGGGCCCGCGGGCGTTCAAGGAGAAGCGGGCGCCGAACTTCCAGATGAAGTAGTCGTTCGGCGAACGTGCATCCAGATCGACAAATCGGCGGGAAATCCGATCTCAGCGCACGTTCGGTGAACTTGTCTGTGGTCGTCTGCAGACTTCGGCCATGGCAGGACCATTCATCGGCAGCGAAGCGGTCGCGGCCGGTCGGTTGAGGAAGTACGACCTTCTCACCCGATTCGTGCGCGTGTACCCGGGCGTCTATATGGCGCCGGAGATCGAACTCTCAGCGCCGCTGCGCGCGAAGGCGGCGTGGTTATGGAGTAGACGCCGCGGCGTCGTCGCCGGACAATCGGCGGCTTCGCTGCACGGCGCCAAGTGGGTCGACGGGAACCGGTCTGTTGAGCTTCTCTGTTCCAACCGGCGCCCGCCGAGCGGAATCCGCGCTTGGTCGGACGCCGTGACCGACGATGAGGTCACAGTCGTTGACGGCATCACGGTGACGACGCCCCCACGCACCGCGCTCGACCTGGCGTGCCGGTATCCAGTCGGTAAGGCGGTCGCGGCCATCGATGCGTTGTCCCGCGCAACGCGCCTGAAGCAAGCCAACGTCGAATCCATCGCCGAGCGGTACCGAGGTCGTCGTGGGATTCGTCGAGTGGGCAGGGTGTTACAACTCGTCGATCCCGGTGCCGAGTCTCCGAAGGAGACATGGCTTCGTCTGCTGGTTGTCCGCCATGGGTTTCCGCCGCCGACCACGCAAGTCCCCGTGTACGACGAGTTCGGTCAGCTCATCGCGGTCGTTGACATGGGCTGGGAGGCGTTGAAGTTGGGACTCGACTATGAAGGCGAGCACCACCGCGGGCCCATCCGCTTCAACAAGGACATCCGCCGGTACGACGAAATCACGCGGCTCGGGTGGTCGGACATCCGCGTCACGTCGTTGGACACCGAAGCCGTGATCATCGCGCGCTTGACGGCTGAGTGGAATCGCCGAACGTGCAATCAGACCGAAAAGTCGGCCTGAAAATCGATCTCAGCGCACGTTCGGCGCAACTGGGGTTAGAGCACCTTCGCCGACGGCGTGAACACCACCGGCATCTGCTCCAGGCCCGACACGAAATTCGCGGGCCGCAGGGGCAATTCGTCGTCGGTCGCCAGCCGTAGATCCGGAAGCCGCTGCAGCAGTTTGGTCTGCATGATCGACAGCTCGAGCCGCGCCAGCTGGTTCCCCAGGCAGAAGTGCGTGCCGAAGCCGAACGCCAGGTGGTTGTTCGGATACCGCTCGATATCGAAGGACTCGGGGTTCTCGAACACCGCCTCGTCGAAGTTGGCCGACTCGAACAGCAGGATCATCTTCTCGCCCTCCGCCAGCGCGGTGCCGTGGAACTCGGTGTCGGCGGTGATCGTGCGCGCCATGTTCTTCACCGGCGCCGTCCACCGCAGCATCTCCTCGATCGCATTGGGTAACAACGACAGATCGGCCGCGAGCCGCCGGTGCTGATCGGGATGCAACAGCAGCTGCCGGGTGCCGCCGGACAGCGTGTGCCGGGTGGTCTCGTCGCCGCCGATCAACAGCAGCAGCACCTCGGTGACGATCTGATGGTCCTCGAGCTTGCTGCCCTCGACCTCGGAGTGCACCAGCACACTGACCAGATCGTCGGTCGGCTCCTCCTTGCGCGCCGCGATCATGCCCATCATGTACTCGCTGTAGGCGGCGAACGCGTCCATCGTGACCTGGAACTGCTCGGGATCCGCGGTGCTGCTCAGGAAGCTGACCAGGTCGTCGGACCACTTGAGGAACATCTCGCGTTCTTCGGGACGGACGCCGAGCATGTCGCCGATGACGGCCATCGGCAGCGGCGCCGCGATGTCCCAGACGAAGTCGCACTCGCCGCGCTCACACACGTTGTCGATCAGGGTGTCGCACAGGTTCTCGATCGAGCCCTCGAGGTCCTTGACCCGCTTGCGGGTGAAGCCGGCGTTGACGAGCTTGCGCCGCAGCAGGTGCTGCGGATCGTCCATCTCGATCATCATCTCGACGCCCGGTTGGTCGGGTCGGATGCCGCCGGCGTTGGAGAACAGCTCGGGATTACGCTCGGCCTCGATCACCGCGGCATACGTTGCGGCGGCGGCCAGTCCGTTGCGGTCGCGGAAGACCGGCTCGTTCTCGCGCATCCACTTGTAGACCGCTCGCGAGTCGCCGGCGTAGAAGGCGCCGTCGGTCAGGTCGACATCGGGTTTCGTCATCGTCATCGTCAAACCTCCCTGGCGTCACCGAACGTCATAGCAACGTTTTCAGAAGAATTCGAAACCAGTGCGCGTTTCGGCAAACCAAGCGCGGCAAGTTCTTTCGCGAACGGGTGATCGCCCAGCCAGACTCGCGCCCCGCCAGGTCGCATCCGTACGCCCGCGGGCACCATCTCGAACCGGCTCTCGCGCCGCACACCGTCGAGACACGAGTACGAGGACAACTCCTGCTGCCGCGACGCCGCCGCCGGAAGCTTCACCCCGGGAGAGAATTCCATTCCGATCACCAGTTGACCGTCGATGCGGGCATCGAAACCGAACTGCCGCCCATCGCGGATGTCGTAGTCCGCCATGACTTTCGGAAACCCCCAGATCGTCCGGCCGGCCTCCAAGGTGAAGGACTGGTCGACGAACATCTGGTGGACGAACGCCGTTTGCAGGGAACGCAGACCGGGCTTCGAGCCAGGGGGATTCACGCTCACGCAGGTGCTGTACTCGTGATACGCGCCGAGATCGCTGTCGACGAAGTGGGTCATTATCAGCGTCACGATCGCACGGCCCGGTAGCGGACGGTAGACCTGTAGGCCGCTGTAGTCGATCATCCGCTGCGTGGCGTCGGCGTCGACAGCGAACATCGCGGTGTGTTGGGTGGCGGTGCGGACCCGTACCGGCATCGTGAGCACCGTGCCGGCGATGGTGTGTTGCGACGTCATCGCGTCAATCTAGAACGCCGGGTAGACAACAATCAAGGAAGTGTCTACCCGGGCTGGACGGGCGGCTCGCCGCCGCGCTCAGACCAGCGCCGCGAGATCCCGGATCTGTTCGACCGAGCGCGCGCCGACGACCATCATCGTGACCCCCGCGGCCTCCCACGCCTTGATCTGCTCCTGCACATAGCCCAGGTCGCCGACGATGGCCGAGTCGTCGACCAACTCGTCGGGAATGATCTTGGCCGCTCGCTCTTTGCCGTCTTTTTGTCCAGAGCGGAACAGCTTCGTCACGTCGTCGACCACTTCCGCGTAACCCATGCGGCGGTACACGTCGGCGTGGAAGTTGGTGTCCTCGGCACCCATCCCGCCGATGTACAACGCCAGGTGCGGCTTCATCAGCTCCATCATCCCGGCGCGGTCGTCGGTCACGACCACCTGCGCCGTCGCGCAGATCTCGAAGTCCTCGCGGCTGCGGCGCGCGCCGGGCCGGGCGAATCCCTCGTCGAGCCACTCGTTGTACATGTCGGCGATGCGCGGCGAGTAGAAGATCGGCAGCCACCCGTCGCAGATCTCCGCGGCCAGCGCGACGTTCTTCGGGCCTTCCGCACCGAGCATGACGGGGATGTCGGCACGCAGCGGATGGGTGATCGGCTTGAGGTTCTTGCCCAGGCCCGTGGTGCCCTCACCAGTCAACGGCAGCGGGTAGTGCGGTCCGTCGCTGCGCACGGGCGCCTCGCGGGCCCACACCTGGCGCAGGATGTTGACGTATTCGCGGGTGCGGGCCAACGGCTTCGGGAACCGCTGGCCGTACCAGCCCTCGACGACCTGCGGCCCGGACACCCCGAGCCCGAGGATGTGCCTGCCGCCGGAGAGGTGGTCCAGCGTCAGCGCGGCCATCGCACACGCCGTCGGGGTGCGCGCCGACAGCTGGATCACCGACGTGCCGAGCCGCATCCGCTTGGTCTCGCGGCCCCACCAGGCCAGCGGTGTGTAGGCGTCCGAACCCCACGCCTCGGCGGTGAACACCGTGTCGTAGCCGGCCTCCTCGGCGCCGGCGACCAGTTCGGCGTGGTTCTCCGGCGGTTGCGCGCCCCAATACCCCAACTGCAGTCCGAGCTTCATTCGCAGACCTCATAACGGTGTCTTGAAACCATTCTTAGAACCTGTTCTACTCGATGCCGTGACCACCAGCCAAAGCAGCCCGGTGCAGATCGATCCGCATGAGCCCCCGCTTTCAGCGCCGCTGAGGCTCTCATTCGACTACACCCGTTCAGTCGGACCACTCCTGTCCCAGTTCTTCACCGCCCTGCGCGAGCGACGCATCGTCGGAGTGCGCGGTTCGGACGGGCGGGTGCACGTGCCGCCGGCCGAGTTCGATCCCGTGACCTACGAGCGATTGACGGAGATCGTACCGGTGGCCCCGCTCGGCACCGTGCTGTCGTGGACCTGGCAGCCCGCCCCGCTGGAGGGTCAGCCCCTGGATCGGCCGTTCGCGTGGGCACTGATCAAACTCGACGGCGCCGACACCCCGTTGCTGCACGCGGTCGACGCGGGCTCCCCAGACGAGATCAGCACCGGCGCACGGGTGCACGCGCACTGGGTCGACGAGCCGGTCGGCGCCATCACCGACATCGCGCACTTCGCCCTCGGCGAGGATGCCGAGCCGGAGGGCCAGCCCGACGACCGGGATCCGGTGACCGTCCAGGTGGCGCCGTCGTCGATCGAGATCCAGCACACCGCATCCCGGCCCGAGAGCACGTTCCTGCGGGCGCTCGAGGAGGGCAAGCTGCTCGGCGCGCGCACCAAACGCGGCCGCGACGGCAGGCCGGGCAAGGTGTACTTCCCGCCGAAGGAGGCCGACCCCGCGACGGGCCTCGAACTCGACGAGTTCATCGAGCTGTCCGACAAGGGCACCGTCACCACGTTCGCGGTCATCAACATCCCGTTCGCGGGGCAGCGCATCAAACCGCCCTACGTCGCGGCCTACGTGCTGCTCGACGGCGCCGACATCGCCTTCCTGCATCTGGTGACGGAGATCGAAGCGTCCGAGGTGCGGATGGGCATGCGCGTCGAGGCCGTCTGGAAGCCCCGCGAAGAGTGGGGCCTGGGCATCGACAACATCGACCACTTCCGGCCGACGGGTGAGCCCGACGCCGATTACGACTCCTACAAGCACCACCTGTAAAGGGGCTTCACCTTCATGACTTCGGAAAACGGGGTTGCGGTCGTCGGCTTCGCGCACGCACCACACGTCCGGCGCACCGACGGAACCACAAACGGCGTCGAGATGCTGATGCCGTGCTTCCACCAGCTATACGATGAGCTCGGGCTGCAGCAGACCGACATCGGGTTCTGGTGTTCGGGATCCTCGGATTACCTTGCGGGCCGGGCGTTCTCGTTCATCTCCGCGATCGACTCGATCGGCGCGGTGCCGCCCATCAACGAGTCGCACGTCGAGATGGACGCGGCGTGGGCGCTGTACGAGGCCTACATCAAGATCCTCACCGGCGAGGTGGACACCGCGCTGGTGTACGGCTTCGGAAAGTCCAGCGCCGGTGTGCTGCGCCGCGTGCTGGCGCTGCAGACCGACCCCTACACCGTCGCCCCGCTGTGGCCGGACTCGGTGTCGATCGCGGGCCTGCAGGCCCGGTTCGGCCTCGACAGCGGCAAGTGGACTGCCGAGCAGATGGCCCAGGTGGCGCTGGACTCGATGACGGCCGCGGGCCGCACCGACAGCGAGAAACCGGCCAAATCGATCGACGAACTCCTCGAGCGGCCGTATTTCGCGGATCCGTTGCGCCGCCATGACATCGCGCCGATCACCGACGGCGCATCGGCGATCGTCCTGGCCGCCGGCGACCGGGCTCGTGAGCTCCGCGAGAACCCCGCGTGGATCACCGGGATCGAGCACCGCATCGAGACGCCGATCCTGGGCGCCCGCGATCTGACCACATCGCCGTCCACCGCGGCATCCGCACAAGCGGCGACCGGCGGCGACGCCGGGTCGATCGAAATCGCCGAGCTCCATGCCCCGTTCAGCCATCAGCAGCTGATCCTCACCGAGGCGATCGGCTTGGGCGGCAAGACGAAGGTGAACCCCTCGGGCGGGGCGTTGTCCGCCAACCCGATGTTCTCTGCCGGGCTCGAGCGCATCGGCTTCGCCGCACAACACATCTTCGACGGCTCGGCGCAGCGGGTGCTGGCCCACGCGACGAGCGGGCCTGCGCTGCAACAGAACCTGGTGGCCGTTCTGGAGGGACAGAACTGATGTCTAAGAATCTCGCTGCGGTACTGGGCACCGGGCAGACGAAGTACGTCGCCAAACGCCAGGACGTGTCGATGAACGGCCTGGTGCGCGAGGCCATCGACAAGGCGCTTGCCGACGCGGGCGCGACCATGGACGACATCGACGCGGTGGTGGTCGGCAAGGCGCCCGACTTCTTCGAGGGCGTGATGATGCCCGAGCTGTTCATGGCGGACGCCGTCGGCGCGACGAACAAGCCGTTGATCCGCGTGCACACCGCCGGTTCGGTCGGCGGGTCGACGGCGGTCGTGGCCGCCAGCCTGGTGCAGTCCGGTAAGTACCGGCGCGTGCTGGCGATGGCGTGGGAGAAGCAGTCCGAGTCGAACGCCATGTGGGCGTTGAGCATTCCGGTTCCGTTCACCAAGCCCGTCGGTGCAGGGGCGGGCGGCTACTTCGCCCCGCACGTGCGCGCCTACATCCGTCGCTCCGGGGCGCCCAACCACATCGGTGCGATGGTCGCGGTCAAGGACCGGCTCAACGGCGCCAAGAATCCACTGGCGCATCTGCATCAGAACGACATCACGCTGGAGAAGGTGATGTCGTCACAGATGCTGTGGGACCCCATCCGATTCGACGAGACGTGCCCGTCGTCCGACGGCGCCTGCGCGCTGGTGATCGGCAACGAGGAGATCGCCGATCAGCGCCTCGCCGAAGGCAATCCGGTGGCCTGGATCCACGCGACCGCTCTGCGGACCGAGCCGCTGGCGTACTCCGGGCGTGACCAGGTCAACCCGCAGGCCGGCCGTGACGCCGCGGCGGCGTTGTGGAAGGCGGCCGGGATCAAGAGCCCGATCGACGAGATCGACGTCGCCGAGGTCTACGTGCCGTTCTCGTGGTTCGAGCCGATGTGGCTGGAGAACCTCGGTTTCGCACCGGAAGGAGAAGGCTGGAAGCTCACCGAGGCCGGTGAGACGGCGATCGGTGGACGCATCCCGCTCAACGCGTCCGGCGGTGTGCTGTCGTCAAATCCGATCGGCGCCTCCGGCATGATCCGCTTCGCCGAAGCGGCGATCCAGGTGATGGGCAAGGCCGGCGACCATCAGGTCGAAGGCGCCCGGAAGGCGCTCGGCCACGCATACGGCGGCGGATCGCAGTACTACTCGATGTGGGTGGTCTCCAGCGACAAGCCGACGAGGTGATCATGACCCGCATGCAGTACACCTGCGCGGTGCCGATGTGTCAGATCGATCAGCTGACCGACATCGCGAAGACGGCCGAGGAGGTCGGCTTCACGTCGATCGCGTTGCCGGACTCCATCTTCTACATGGAGAAGCAGTCCGCGGACTACCCGTACACGCCGGACGGTTCGCGCATGTGGGACGAGAACACTCCTTGGGTCGATCCGTTGATCGCGGCCGGTGCAATGGGGGCGGTGACGTCCACACTGCGCTTCTACACCAACGTGATGAAGCTGGGTTCGCGCAATCCGCTGCTGCTCGCACGCCAGGTCGGCTCGGTGGCCAATCTGACCAACAACCGGTTCGGGTTCGGCGTCGGAATTGGGTGGGCGCCCGAGGAATTCGAGTGGTGCGGCCAGCCGTACGCCCGGCGCGGCAAGCGGGTCGACGAGATGATCGAGGTGATCAAGCTCGTGCTGGCCGGCGGCATGGTCGAATTCCACGGCGAGTTCTACGATTTCGACAAGTTGCAGATGAGCCCGGCCCCCACCGAGCCCGTCCCGTTCTACGTCGGCGGTCACACCGATGTCGCGCTCAAGCGGGCGGCCCGCGTCGGCGACGGGTGGACCAGCGCGATGATGGCCGGTGAGCAGTTGGCCGACACCATCGCCAAGCTGAAGGCACTGCTCGCCGAATACGGCCGCGCCGACGACCCGTTCGAGTTCCAGGCCGTCTGCATCGACAAGTTCGGCGTCGACGGTCATCGCGAACTGGCCGAAGCCGGTGTCACCGACAACATCGTGATGCCGTGGGTGTTCGAGGGGCTCGGCTTCGACGCGCCGCTACAAGCGAAGCTCGACTCGATGAAGCGTTTCGCCGACACCTACATCCACTCGGGCTGGCAGGACTGATCCCGATGACCGTGACCAACCCGGACGCACCGGTTCACCTGGCGGGCAAGCGATCCCGTGAGGCGGCCATTGCCCACGACAAACAGGCGTGGCTGGACAACTTCGCCGACGACGCGGTCGTCGAGGATCCGATCGGACCCTCGCATTTCGACCCGCAGGGCAAGGGCCACCGGGGCAAGGAAGCGATCGCGAAGTTCTACGACCAGGCGATCGCGCCCAGCGAATTGCGGTTCAACTTCGTCGAGACGTTCCAGTGCGGGAACGAGGAAGCCAACGTGGGCTCGATCGTAATCCGGTCCGCGGGCTACGAGGTGACGGCCGAGGGCGTGTTCACCTACCGCGTCAACGACGAGGGCAAGATCGTCGCGCTGCGCGCGTATTGGGAGTTGGACCGCGCGACCGCCAGCGCCCGAAAGATCTAGCGGCCCAGTCGCTCAGCGGCCGACGTCGCAAGACCGAGGGTGAACCGCTTCGTGCGCCGGACCGCGTCGGTGAGGACGCGCCGGGGTGCCCCTGCCGCGCGGAGGTCGACCGTGTCCCCCACCCGCACGGCGCCCGCGCTGTCCACCCAGCAGTAGCTGCCCAGGCATCGCTGGGCCCTCGTGGCGACGGCCTTGGTGATCCGGCGATCGACCTCGAGGCCCGGTTGCGGGCGGCTCGGGACCACACAGCGGATGGTCGGCATGGTCACCTCGAGCACCGCACCGCCCACGGTGAGATGGCCGCCGGTCCACTGCGTCTCGGGTAGGCCGTCGACCGGTTCGTCGAGCGCGATGAGCACATTCGGCCGAAACCGGCGCACGTCGAGCGGATCGCCGTCGACCTCCGCGCCGACCGTCGACAAACTCGTGGTGGTCATCACGTGAATCGGCGCCAGATCGACGAACATGCCCGGCGGCGTCGAGAAGCGGGCGAACATCGCGAGGTCCGCGATCCGGAACATCGAGACATCGGGCAACCTCTCGCCGTCGTCGACCCCGAAGTCGGTGCGCAGCGACGCGATCGACGCGTTGTCGCGTTCGTGCTTGCTCAACCGGTGCAGGCTGGTGTCCTCTGCCGGTGGCAACGCGGTCAGGCGCATATCGCGTCCCGTCAGCTCCGACAGCTTCGCGTTGACCGCGTCGTCGCTGCTCGACAGCTCGGTGCCATCCGGAAAGGTGATCGCGACCTCGGGCGCGTTCCCTGGTCCCGCATCCGGCGGCAACGGGTCGACGTAGCGCGCGGTGGCGTTGAGCAGCGCCGGGACGCGGCGCGCCGAGGCGGTCACGTCACGCTCCAGATCGCGCACGGCCCACAATCGGTCGCCGGTCACACCCCGGGGGCCGATGTCCACGTGCTCGACCCGTTCGCCGCCCAGCGACTTGACCGGATAACGCCACAGTTCCGCGACCTGGCCGATCGTCATGGCGCCACGCTACCGCCCTCCTGATCGGCCGCAGCGCCGCGTCCAGCGACGACGGCGAGTTCAGTACCTTCGAAAGACGAACTCTAGGCAAAGACACGGAGTCTGAATCCCATGGTTGAACACCGACACAGAGGCCGAAAGTCGCTGTCCGCCGCCGCGGTCGCAGCAGTCATCTGTGCCGTCGCGGCCGGCTGTGACGACGCGTCCGGCCCCAACCCGAACGCAGGCCTCGCAAGCCCCGCCACGTCGACGTCAACCTCGAAGACGCAGACCGCTCCCACGACGACCAGCGGCGATCCGGATGCGCCCGTGGACTACAGCCGCCTGCTGCTCCAGGCGTCCGATCTCAGCGACGACGAGGACACCTTCACCGTTCAGTCGACGAATCCGGCGCCCGGAGGCCTGCCCGGGGCGAGCGCGCTGTTCGTCAACCAGGACGACACCCGCGCCATCTCCAACACGATCGTCGTCTACCCGGACGCCGAGACCGCCACCAAGACGCTGCGCGAGGCCATTCCGAGGCTCGACCAGGTGGTCGCCGACGCGACACCGCGCCCGGCTCCGGTGGGCACCGACGGCACCATCGCCGTCGGCGAATCGGTCGACCACAGCAAGGCGGTCACGCTGCTGCTGTTCACGCAGGGCCCGGCGCTGGTGCGCCTGGAATTTCAGAGCGCGCTGGGCGACGCCACCACCGACGAATTCGTGATCAACGTCGGCAAGATGCAGGACATCGCCCTCCGCGTCGGCCTGTCGGAACCGCAGTAGTCACTCCTCGACGCGCTGCAGTCCCGCCGAGTAGCGGCGCGCCAATTCCTGGTACGCACCGGGATTGGTGTTCACCCACATCTCCGCGCCGGTTCCGGCGATCGGACCCCGCACCCTCGCGGGCGCTCCGGTGACCAACACCTCGTCGGGGATCTTCGTGCCGCCGATGACGAGCGAGTGCGCCGCGACCAGGGTGCGCGCGCCGATGACCGCGCCGTCGAGGACGGTGCAGTGGTTGGCCAGCACCGCCTCCGCGCCGATGTGCGCGCCGTGCACGACGCACGCATGCGCGACCGTTGCGCCGGGTCCGATATCCACGGGAATGCCGGGCGGGGCGTGCAGGACGCAGCAGTCCTGCACGTTGGCGCCCTCGCGGACCACGATCGGGGCGAAGTCGGCCCGCAGCACGGCGTTGAACCACACCGACGCACCCGCCTCGACGTGCACGTCACCCACCAGCGTGGCCGTCGGCGCGATGAACGCGTCCGGATCGATCGTCGGTGCGCGCCCCTCGAAGGAGTACAACGGCATCGTTTGGTTATACCCCTAGTTGAGTCGCGATGAGCGCTACACGGCAAGGCGGATTACCTGCATGGATTGCGTGTCGAGCCGAGAAAACTGTAACGTGTTCTAGTTAGAGACACAGAACCGGGAGGCCCACCGTGACTACCGACAGCGCGGGAATTCGTGAGATCGACACCGGCGCCCTGCCCGACCGGTACGCCCGGGGATGGCACTGCCTCGGCCCGGTGAAGAACTTCCTGGACGGCAAGCCGCACGGCATCGAGATCTTCGGCACCATGCTCGTGGTCTTCGCAGACTCACACGGCGACCTGAAGGTCCTCGACGGCTACTGCCGCCACATGGGCGGCAACCTCGCCCAGGGCACCATCAAGGGCGACGAGGTGGCCTGCCCGTTCCACGACTGGCGCTGGGGCGGCGACGGCAAGTGCAAGCTGGTGCCGTACGCCAAGCGCACGCCGCGACTGGCCCGCACCCGGGCCTGGGAGACCGACGTTCGCGGCGGGCTGCTGTTCGTCTGGCACGACCACGAGGGCAACCCACCGCAGCCCGAGGTCCGGATCCCGGACATCCCGGAGTTCGAGAGCGACGAGTGGACCGACTGGAAGTGGAACTCGATCCTGATCGAGAACGCCAACTGCCGGGAGATCATCGACAACGTCACCGACATGGCGCACTTCTTCTACATCCACTACGGCCTGCCGACGTACTTCAAGAACGTCTTCGAGGGCCACATCGCATCGCAGTACCTGCACAACGTCGGTCGACCCGACATCAACGACATGGGCACCACCTACGGTGAGGCCCACCTCGACTCGGAGGCGTCGTATTTCGGCCCGTCCTTCATGATCAACTGGCTGCACAACAACTACGGCGGCTACAAGGCCGAGTCGATCCTGATCAACTGCCACTACCCGGTCACGCAGAACTCGTTCATGCTGCAGTGGGGCGTCATCGTCGAGAAGCCCAAGGGCCTCGACGAGAAGATGACCGAAAAGCTGGCCAACACCTTCACCGAGGGTGTCAGCAAGGGCTTTTTGCAGGACGTGGAGATCTGGAAGCACAAGACCCGCATCGACAATCCGCTGCTCGTCGAGGAAGACGGCGCGGTCTACCAGATGCGCCGGTGGTACCAGCAGTTCTACGTCGACGTCGCGGACATCACACCGGACATGACCGACCGCTTCGAGATCGAGGTCGACACCACGGCGGCCAACGAGAAGTGGAACGTGGAGGTCGAAGAGAACCTCAAGCGGCAGGCAGAAGAGAAGGACGAGAAGGAAAGAGCCGAGCAGCACTCGTCATGAGCCCGCGCGACGAAGCTCCCGACTCCGGCCAGATTGTCGGCCCCGCCGACGTCGACCGGTTGGCCCGGGCGATGCTGCTTCTGCACGGCGCGCATGACGACGACGACCATGGCCATGGCGGCGCTTCGACGCCCGGAACCACCTCGAAGGCACCGACTTTCGGCGCCGAGCGCACGGCCGCGCTGCGTGAGGCCACCCAGCGGGATCGCGAGCGCTACCTGAGGTCGGGCCTGGTGTCGGTCGACTGCCGGTTCTGCCACGTCTCGGTCGACGTCAAGAAGCTCGGACCGGCTCACACGTCGGTGCAGTGGAACAGCCAGGCGTCACAACGCTGCGCGTACTTCTCCGAGATCCGGGCGTCCGGCGGCGATCCCGCCCGCGAGAAGGCCTGTCCCCGACTGGCCGACAGCATCAAACACGCCGTGGCCGAGGGGTGCCTGGAGGAGAAGTCCTCCGCGCCCTCCCCCGGCGACGGATAGATCGTTCATCACTCGGCGCTTCCCGGCGAGATGGGCCCACGCGCGAGCTGGGGAACGTAAAGTCGCCCGAAATGCGGCGATTTCGGGTCACTTTGTGTCTGCTCGCGATGAGCGCTGCGGCCTGCACGCGAGTGGTGGACGACGCGCAGCCCGCCGCCGAACCGCCGGTCGCGCCCATCACCGCCGGACAGATCGGCGACCTGCTGAGCCCGGAGGTTTCCAGGGGCGACGGCAACCTGTTCGTATCCGTCGAACCGGGGAACTGCGCGGGGGTGGCCCGTGAGGTGGAACCGCCGTTCATCGTCGATCACGATCCGGCCGCGTATGACGGTGGGCACTGGACGACGATCAACGGGGGCCTCGACGTGTACGTCGAGGAGATGATCGGTGTCTACCGCGCCGACTTCGACGCCGATAGCGCCCTCGCAGAAGCCAAGTCGACCATCGACTCTTGCCGCGGAACACCGTTGCGGGTGACCAGCATGGCCGGCCGCGACTACGTCTTCCAACTTCTGCCGTCGGTCGAATCCGGCTCACCCGAGATCGTGCTGTGGTCTTTCAAAGGCGACGACTGGGCATGCGACAGCGCGTTGATCGCCGCCCACAACGCCGCCATCGAGATCTCGACGTGCGGTCCCGCCAACGGATATGACGTGCGCACATTGGCCGAGAATGCGCTCGAGCGGATCGAGAAGCTGGCGAATACCACCGCCTGAGGACGGTCAGAGTCCCTTGAAGCGCTCCTTGACCTCGTCGTCGGTCAGGCCGTAGTCGGCCAGCGAGTACGAGTGTTTGGGTGCGCGCGGTCCCTTCTTGCTCTCTTCGTGTGTCGCGGTCATCGCCTCACGCGCGGCGTCGGTGAACTCGATCCCGAACGCACGGTAGATCTCGGCCACGGCCCCAACGGGATCCTTGATCAGCGCGAAGTAGTCGAGGTCGTAGAACTGTGCCGGAGCGTGTTTGCGCCGTTCGGCATTGAACAGTTCGAGCCCCCGCGACCAGGTCTCCAACGAATCGCGGCCGATCGTCTCCCCGACGAACGTGTTCGACCAGCCCTCGGTGGTGTGCTGCGCCAGTGAGCACATCGACGCCATGATGGTCTCCGGCGGCCGGTGGCACTGGATTACCAGAGCGTCCGGATACGTCTTGAACAGGGCGTCGAGCGCGAACAGGTGGCTGGGGTTCTTGAGGACCCAGCGCTTCTCGGGTTCGTTGAGCCCGATCAGCTGAAGGTTCTTGCGGTGCCGCTGATACGGCTTCGTCCAGTCCTGCTTGGCCAACCACTGCGAATACGTGGGGATGTGGGCGAGCGTCTCGTAGGACACCGAATGCAGGGACTGGCGCAGCAGCTGCCAGCATTCCTCGACCTCGTCGGCGGTCATGTAGTGCAGACCGGTGTAGTCCGGGTTCTCCGCGTGCGCCTTGCTGAACTGGGCGTCGAGTTGGGCGAAAACCGGGTTGTCGGGCCATGTTTCGCGGGGCGGTCGAGGCTGCGGGTATTCGGCGAGCCACAGCTCGAGGCCCTGGTGTCGAGGGTCGGCGGCCAGCAAGCGGTGGATCGCGGTGGTGCCGGTGCGCGGCAGACCCGTCACGAAGATCGGCTTCTCGATCGCGACGTCGGCGTGCTGCGGGTACTGCCTGAACGCCGCTTCGGACACCAGCCGTGCGACCAGCGCGTTGCGCACGAAGAACCGCTGCATCTTGCTGCCGAACTCGGTGAGATCCGCGTCGCGGCGGTAGGACTCGAGCAGCACTGCGAGCGCCTCGCGGTAGTTGTCGTCGTCGCTGCCGAAGTCGTCGAGGCCGCAGGCCTTGGTGGCCGACGCATGCAGGTCTTCGACGGTTCCGACGTCCGTACGCGGGCTCACGCCTTGTACTCCCCACAGTTGACATCCAGCGACTGACCGGTGATCCCGCTCGACAGGTCGCTGGCCATGAACAGGATCGCAGAGGAGACCTCGTCCTCGGTGGGCAGTCGCTTGAGGTCGGATGCGGCCGCGGTCGCCTGGTAGATCTCGTCGACGGTGGTGCCGTACTTACCGGCCTGGTGGTTGAAGTAGCTTTCCAGCGTGCCACCCCAGATATAGCCGGGCAGAACGGAATTGACACGGATCCCCTGCTCGCCGAGCTCGGTGGCCAGCGACTGGGACATCGCCAGCAGTGCCGACTTCGCCATCTTGTAGGCGCCGTACTTCGCCTGTGAATGGCGCACCACCATCGAGTTGACGTTGACGACCGAGCCGTTGGCCTCCGCCAAGGCGGGGGTGAACCCCTGAATCAGCCGCAGGGCACCGAACACGGTCAACTCGATCGCGTCACGCATGTGCTCGAACGTGGTGTTGGCCAACGGCTTCATCGATGGCACGCGAAATGCGTTGTTGATCAGGACATCGACCTTGCCGTACGCCTTCATCGTCTCGTCGACGAGGTTGTTCACCTGTGCCTCGTCGGTGATGTCGGTGCCGACCGACAGCGCGCGCCTGCCCAGGTCGGTGACCTGCTTGGCGACATCCTCGAGCCGTTCGACGGTTCGGGCGGCGAGGACGAGATCGGCGCCCTCCTCGGCGCATCGGCGTGCGAGGGTCGTGCCCAAGGCCGGTCCGACGCCGCTGATGACGACGACCTTGTCCTGGAGAAGACCTGGCATCAGCCCACCATCCTGTTCTGAATCTGCTGCTGCCGCAGGGCGATCCTGGCACGCCAGTCGTCTTCGGAGATCTTGTTGCTGTCGTAATAGGGGAGCGCGTCGGCGACCTTGTCGACGTCGACGATCTCGACAGTGGGGCCGTCGGCCTCGGTGAGCGCCCGCGACAGTCGCTGCCACCGGAACTGCAGATATCCCTTGCGGTGACCGAGGGTTTCGCACCAATTCGTGACGCCGGGGTTGGCGTCGGAGACGACGATGCGAATCTTGTCGTCCGGATCGGCCTGCGCCTGAGTGCCGTTCAGGGACGTCTGGTGGTTGATGTAGTCCAGCGAGATGTACCACAGGCTGCCCAGCTGGAAGCCGAGGTACGGTGCGTCGCTGACCGGCAGCGTGATGATCATGGCCTGGTCAGGCGCCAGGTCGAAGTGGCCGACCGACGAGTACTGCGTGGCGAGGCCTCCAGGGGTGAGCCGCGGCGCGACCATCGTGTTGACCGGCAGGGTGTTGTAGAACCACTGCGGGAACTGTAGCCACGTCTTGACCCGCTGGACCAGTTGCTTGCCGGCCACCGCGTACCGCTTCTCGATCAGCTCCTTGGTCAGCGGCGGAGGTGCGGTGCCCGCGGTGTCGGTGCGCGCGATGCTGATGTAGCCGCGCTGCGCCGACCAGTCGTTGTACACCTCGCGGACCACCAGCTGCGAGGGGCTGGTCGGGGTGAACCGCCACTCGTACGTGCCGTCCTCGGCGATGTCGAGCTCGCGGTCGTCGAACGCGGCCTGGCTGGGCGGGACGTTGTCGTCGGTGTATTCGCCGCCCAGGAGCTGGAACGCCAGATCGGTCGTGGTCCCGCGCTTGCCCGTCACGACGTATTCATGGCCCGGCTGCACCCGGGTTCCGAAGTAGAGCGCGTCCGGGTTGTCGAGCCCCATCTTGGTGAACGGTCCCGTACCGGACTGCATGAACGGATGATCGCGGTCGTAGTCGAACGCCAGGTGGGTGCAGGCGGCGACGCATCCGGCCAGATATTGCAGACCCTCGAGCAGGTCGGCCTCGGATTCGATGAAGTGCGCGGTGGCCACCAGGTGCTCGGTTTCGGCGATCGCGTCGATCAGCGGCTGTGAGTACACACTGCGAAACTAGAACGCGTTCTAGCAGTAGTCAATATACGGACCGCTGTGGTTCAAATATGGAACGCTATGTACGCTTCGGACGTGAGCTCCGCCGAGTCCTCCGGCCGCGCGTCGCCGCCGACCGAGCGCGTCGTGCGCGTCCTCGATTACCTGGCCGAGAACCCCGGCCAGCGGTTCGGGGTGTCGGAACTCGCTCGGCGCCTCGGCCTGAGCAAGCCGACGTGTCTCGGCATCGTGACCACGCTTTCGGACGCGGGCTATCTGGTGCGCGACCCGACCGACAAGACGTATCGGCTGGGTCCCTCGCTGATCACGCTCGGGCATCGGGCCCAGGAATCGCTGCGGGTGAGCCCGGCCGCTCGTGAGGCGCTTCGCAGGCTGTCGTCGCGCTTCGGCGTCACCGCGGCGCTGTCGGCCGTCGTGGATGACCGGATCACGCTGCTGGACATCGTCTCTCCGCCGGGCGTGAGGCCGGGGGTCGAGGTCGGGCAGAGCTATCCGTTCGCACCCCCGGTCGGGCTGATGTTCGTGCTGTGGGACGACGAGGCGGAGCGCGACTGGTTGGCGAAGGAGCCGACGCTTCCGTTGCGCACCGACACCGAACGGCTGAACCGAGTGATCGCCGAGTGCCGCGCGGACGGCTACCTGGTCGAGCGGCTGACACCCGGCGGCCGCCGGCTGTATGCGTTGATGGCGGGGATGTCGACGCAGTTGCCCGACGAGTTGCGCGCCTTGCTCGGCGAGTTGGTGTCCGATATCGGCGAGCGGGTTTACCTGCGCGACGAGTACGGGTTAGAAGGCAAACGCCGCTCCGCCAGATTCGATATCAGCGTGATCTCGGCGCCGGTGTACGACCACTATCAGAGACAGATCATGGTGGCCTCGATGCACATCGGGAAAGCGTTGACCGACAACGAGATTTCGGAGAGAGCGCGTGCATTGGTCGCGACCGCGGACACGGTGACCGAACAGCTGGGCGGGGCGAAGCCGCGGCTCAGCAGTTAGTACAGCAAACATACTTTTCGAAGTTCTGGGTTTTGCCCCCATCTGCGAGGGGTATCCGAGTTTGCGTCTGGGGGTCTTCAAGCCGCATCGATCGCCGCTCGGTTGGTGCGGTTGCGAACAACAAGTCGATGTAGCGCCGCGATGTCGGCGCCATCACCGAACAAGGAGTTCATTGTGGAGATCAAGAAGTTTGCAGCGTCAACCGCGATGGCGGGTGCGCTTGGTTTGTCGGCATTCGCGCTGGGCAGCGGGCTCGCGCAGGCAGACCCGAAGCCGGACATTCCCGGTCCGCCGAAGCCGCCGGGGCCGAGCATCTCGAGTTGGGGCCCGGGCGACCCGCCGGGACACAACCCGTTTGGCCCGCCCGGACAGGTGAAGAAGCAGCCGGAGATCGTTGAGGGCGTCCCGAACCCCTTCGAGGGCGTTCCCCCGGGGCACTGGGATAACCCCGCCCGGGTAGGCATCCCGGATGTCTGGCTGCCGCCCGTCGAGTTGCGGCCGGGCTTCGAGGACCTCAACACCCCGCTGAAGGTGGAGTGGAACGCCGAGGCGAACGCATTCGGTGTGGTCTTGGAGAACGGCGTCTTCGTCGCTTACAGGTAACAACACAACCTCCGCAAAGCAGCCGCCCTGCCCAACGGCAGGGCGGCTGTTCTTTTCGGGGCCTTGAGGGCGCTTCGTGCGGCGTTCACACATCATTCGTTCCGCCCGGAGCAGGAGAACTGAGACTCGAAAAGCCCGAAAACGCTACGCTGACCTGGTGAAAGTCGGCGGAGCGACGTCGTGACCGGGGTGCCGGAATTCGGCGTCCTGGGTCCGCTCACGGTCAGCCGCGATGGCAACCGGCCGATAGATCTGGGCGGCCCTAAGCAGCGCGAACTGCTCGCCTTGCTGTTGCTCCATCCGAACCGGTGTCTGTCGGCGGACCGCATCGCAGACGCGGTCTGGCATGGCGCACCGCCTGCGAGCGCGGACGTCACACTGCGGGCTCACGTGTCGCGGCTCCGGTCTCGTCTGGCGGGCGTGGGCGTCCACGACGTCCCCGTCACTCAGAAGGCCGGTTATGGGCTCTTCTTGAGTCGGGGCCAGATCGACAGCGCCCGGTTCGAGGACCTGCTGGAAGAAGGGCAGGAGGCGCTGCGAACCGGAAACCCCGAACGGGCCGCTGGAGTGCTGCGCGAAGCGCTGAGCCTGTGGCGCGGCGGAGTGCTCGAGGATTTGGGTCAACCGGAGTTCGCCGCAGCCGAGACGGCGCGCCTTGAGGAGCTCCGGTTAGTAGCACTTGGTCACCGGATCGACGCCGATCTGGCGTTGGGCCGACACCATGCGCTGATCGCGGAGCTTGAAACTCTCTCTGCAGCACATCCATTCAGAGAAAGGTTGCACGCCCAGCTCATGTTGGCGCTGTATCGGTCGGGCCGTCAGGCCGAGGCGCTGCGGGTGGGCGCGGAATTGCGCCGGCGACTCGACGCGGAACTCGGCGTCGACCCGAGCCCTGACCTGCGTGACCTCGAAACGGCTATCCTGCAACACGATTCCAAGCTTCAGCTGGTGGACGGCGACCGGAACCAGGTCACGGTGTCGACCAAATACCGACCGCCCACGCCAGCGCGTCGACTAGTCGCGCGCGAACGACTGATCGAGAAGTTGCGCGGCAGCGGTGGACGCCGGTTGGTCGTCGTCCACGGCCCCGCCGGCTTCGGTAAGACGACGCTGGCCGCGCAGTGGCGCACTGTCCTTTCCGATGACGGCACAGCCGTCGCCTGGCTCACGATCGATGAGGACGACAACAACGTCGTCTGGTTCGTCACCGATCTCATCGAGGCCGTGCGCACGGTACGGCCCACACTCGCCCGACAACTGCGGCAAGTGCTGGAGGAGCGCGGCCCAACGGTGATTCGCCAGGTGCTGACCTCGTTCATTGACGAGATCGACGCCGGCGGCGCCTCCGTCGTCATCGTGATCGACGACTGGCATCGCATCACCGAGGCGGCCACGATCGACGCCCTGACTTACCTACTCGACCACTGCGGTCCGCACCTGCAGGTGATAGTTACCAGCCGGACCCGGTCGAATCTTCCGGTCAGCCGGATGCGGGCCCGCGACGAGTTGATCGAAATCGACTCACAGGCCATGCGTTTCGATCCCTCGGAATCGCGCACCTTCCTGCTGGAGGTCTGCGAACTAGCCCTGAACGACACGCATGTGGCGAGCTTGGAACGAACGACCGACGGTTGGGTGGTCGGTCTCCAGCTCGCATCGCTGTCCTTGCGCGATTGTCAAGACCCCGGCACGGTGATCAGACGAATGTCCGGGCGTGATCACACCATTGGCGAGTACTTGGCCGAGAACGTGCTCGACTCCCTCGAACCCGAGTTACGCGATTTCCTCATGGCCACATCGATCACCGAACGCATCAGTGGTGATCTGGCATCGACGCTCACCGGCACCGCTAAAGGACAGGCACTGCTCGAGGACGCCGAGAACCGCGACCTTTTCCTGCGTCGTCTCGACCCCCACGGGGAATGGTTCCGCTACCACCAACTGTTCGCCGAGTATCTGCATCGCCGGCTCGAGCGCGAGCGCCCAGACCGGGTTGCACCCTTGCACGCCACCGCGTCGCGCTGGTTTGCCGAGCACGGGCTGTTGCGAGAAGCGGTGGACCACGCGATCGCGGCCGACGACGCCGAGCGTGCAGTCGAACTGATCGAACTCTTCGGAGTGGACCTGATCCGCCAGGCCAAAGTGTCGACATTCCGCGGGCTGGTGTCCAAGCTGCCGGCTCACATCATCGCGCACCGGCCGCGACTGCAGCTCGCCGTAGGCTGGGCCAGCGCGATGCTGCAGCAGCCCGTAGCAGCCCGGGCGGCACTGGAGGCTTTCGACAACGCCGTGTCGGCCGACGCCTTGCCGGACGCCGATCTTCGTGCAGCGCGTCTCGAGGCCGACGTGCTGCGAGCAATGCTCGATAGTTGGGCCGATCGCATCGCAGGAGTGGAAGAACTGCTGTCCGAATGCCTTTCGGAACCTGAGGCCGCACCGCCGTTTCTCGTCAGTGTCGCCGCGAATGTGGCCGCGTTCATTGCGCTCTGGCGGTTCGATTTCGACGCCGCGCGCGGCTGGCAGCATTGGGCGGCGCCCTACCAGGACAACGACAATCCGTTCAGCCGAATCTATGGGCACTGCCTGGCCGGTATGGCGGCGCGCGAACAGCTCGACGACGTCGGTGCCGAACGCTGTTTTCGCGAGGCGCTTGCGCTGGCTGAAAGCTACGGGGGGATAAGCCATTCGGATGCGGAACTGCTCGCAGGTGCGCTTCTCGGCGAGTTGCTGTTCGATCGGGGCGAAGTCGGTGAGGCCGACCGACTGCTCGATGACAGCTACGAGTTCGGGTCATCGGGCGGGACGGTCGAATTCCTGATTCTGCGGCACGTCGTGAGCGCGCGAGTCAAGGCCGCACGCGGTGACCTCGAGACGGCCGCGGTGCGCCTGAATGAAGGCGCGCGGGTCGCGGCGGCGTTGAGGCTGCCGCGGCTGCGCGCCCACGTCGATAACGAACTCACCCGCCTGGGGCTGCCGATCGTCGGCGGGCGACGGCGAGCCGAACAGGACGATGCGTTGCCCCATGGTGGACTGGGCGAGGCCACGGCCCAGATCCGCGACGAGGCCTTGATCCGTGGCTTGCTCGCCGAACACCCCGATGTTGCCTGTCAGCGGGCCCTTGAATGGGTCGAGCGGCTCGCTCCCCAGGGACGCCCGCGCGCATTCCTGCGCGCCAAGCGCGTGCTGGCCGAAGCGATGGCCGCGGCGAACAGATCCGCTGGAGCCGGGCAGCTCCCCGCCGCACCCGACCCGGCGTGAGCCGGGCCCCACAACGGCGTTGCAACGCGACTGCAACAGCGATTCGCGACGGTGGTCCCGTCATCTCATCACTGCATTCGCGGGGGAATCAGCCGATGAGCAAGTGATCGACTGAAGGAGAACCAAGATGAAGAAGTATTCGTTGTGGGTGCTCGGCCCCGCCGCGATCGCCGTCGCGATCGGTGCGCTAGTCCCCACCGCGGTGTCCCAAGCCAAGGACGAGTGGGACATCGGTGCGTACGACACGTGCACGAAGGCCATACAGGACAGGGTCAAGAGCAAGCAGATCGACGATAAGCAAGCTAGCGAGGAATTGAGATTCTGCTGCGACATGTCCGGCGGGGTCTGGTCGAGCGATGCGAACGGAGCCCACTGCGCTGCACCGCCCGCCACGGCCCAGACCGCGCCCAAGAGTCCCGGCGAAGTCGTCCAGGCGCCGAGCGCGGGAACGGCCGATCCCGGGCAGAATCCGGAACGCACCGGCGGCGGCACATTCGAGGCGGTGCCGGTCGGCCCCGGGGGCGGGCCGGTGCTCTACATGCCCTAGACGCGCTTGTGGCGCCGGCAATCACCGGCGCCACAAGGTCGCTATTGGTTATGCGTCAGTCAGAGCCTCGGAGATCGGCGTCGGTGCCACCTCGACACCGCACTGGTTCGAAATCTCCGTGACCGGCTGGTTGATCGCCTTCAGCTCGGACTCGACCTTCGGATTCTCCGCGAAGTACGCGCGGAAGTCCTGCGTGGCCTGATCCTGCGGCTTCGTGGCGATCTCCGTCAGCGCCTCATTGGCCTCGGGATTGGAGGCGAGGTAGGTGCTGGTCGAAGCCGACACGGTGCTCGACGTATTGGCGATCGCGCTCACGCTGCAGGTGTTGTCCTGCGTCGGCGCAGGGCTCGGCTGCGCGTTGGCAACCGGTGCGACGATCGCAGCGGACCCGAACGCGAGCAGACCGCCTGCAAACATGCCGTACAGGCCGCGTCGAACGGTCGTTGCGGACATCTTCATCGAATCACTCCTTCGGTCTGCGACCCGGTGGCCGCTCCCCCAATGCGTAACCGGCGTCGGGGGCGAGCTAAACAACGCCAGTTCAGGCGACGATTTCGGGGGATAGTGCGTGATAGGCCGTTAGCCCACGCTGGCCAGCGCAAATGGCAAAACGGCGGGCGCACCCGCCGCCCTGACCAGCCGGGACGCCATCGTCAGCGTCCACCCCGTGTCAGCCAAGTCGTCGACCAGCAACACCGGACCATCCGCCAGGCCGGCGGGGTTCGGCGTTTCCCAGGCCCCTTGAAGCGCCGCGACGCGATACGCGGAGTTGGCCGCGGTCACCGGCCTGCGCCCGGGTGCGTACCGCAGCACCCCCAGATCGGTGAGCCGGCCGAGCCGGGCGAGTTCGCGCGCCAGCGAGGTGATCAACAGCGGATGCGCGGTCGAATCCAACGCCATCACCGCCGTCGGGCGGGTCTCCCAATTCCACGCCGCCAGCACCTGCACGGCCGCCTGCACGACGTCGTCGGAAACCTCCGCATCCGGTTCGTCCAGCAGGCGCCGTAAACGGCCGCCCCAACCGAGATCGGTCAGCCGTCCGATCGCGCGGCCGGGTTCCGGACCGTCGGCGATCTTTCCCTTGAGGTCCAAGCCGAGTACGCCCAAACCCGACGGCCACTGCTTGCGGGGAGTCAGCTCGACCCCGGGTCGCATGAGCCGGGCTCTCGTGTCTTCGACGGCAGCGGCGTCGACGACGGCGTCATAACGCGTGCCTGTGCAGTTATCGCATCGGCCGCAGCGCTCACCGTCGCTCAGTTCGGGATCGTCGAGCTGGGCACGCAGGAACGCCATCCGGCAGCGGTCGGTCTCCTGGTACTCCAGCATCGCCTGCTGTTCGCGCCTGCGGGCTTCGTCGAGCTTGCGATAACGCGCTTCGTCGTAGACCCAGTCCTGACCCGTTCCGATCCAGCCGCCCTTCACCCGGCGCACCGCGCCGTCGACGTCGAGCACCTTCAGCACCATCTCCAGCCGCGTGCGGTTGAGGTCGACGAGCGGTTCCAACGCGGCCGTCGACTGCGCACGATCCGGCTCGAGCACACGAATCACGTTGCGCACCATCGATTCCGACGGAAATGCCACCGAGGAGAAGTACCGCCAGACGTCCTGGTCCTCGCGGCCCGGCAACAGAATCACCTCGGCGCTGGCGGTCGACCGGCCGGCGCGGCCGACCTGTTGGTAATACGCGATCGGCGAGGACGGCGCGCCGAGGTGCACGACGAACCCGAGGTCGGGTTTGTCGAACCCCATTCCCAGCGCCGACGTGGCGATCAGGGCCTTGACCCGGTTCGCGAGCAGATCGGCCTCGAGTTGTTCGCGTTCCGCGGCCTCGGTCGAACCGGTGTAGGCCGCGACCGGATGCCCCCGCTCACGCAGCAGCGTGGCGATGTCGTGCGCCTGTGCGACGGTCAGTGTGTACACGATCCCGGAGCCGGGTAGCGAATCCAGATGTGCCGCAAGCCAAGCCGCGCGTTGCGCCGGGTTGCCGGCCTTGACCACCGACAGCCGCAGCGACTCGCGGTCCAGCCCGCCCCGCAGCACCAGGGTGTCACCGCCGCCGACGCCCAATTGCGCCGCGACGTCGTCGACCACCCGGTCGTTGGCGGTCGCGGTGGTCGCGAGCACGGGGATGTCGGCGCCCAGTTCGGCGATCAGCGTGCGGATCCGCCGGTAGTCGGGCCGGAAGTCGTGCCCCCAGTCCGATACGCAGTGCGCCTCGTCGACCACCACGAGTCCGGCGTCCTGCGCCAGCGCGGGCAGCACCGCATCGCGAAAGTCCGGATTGTTCAGGCGTTCCGGGCTGACAAGCAGCATATCGAGTTCCCCACCGCGAACCCGCGCGTGTATGTCGTCCCATTCGGCGACATTGCTCGAGTTGATGGTCGCGGCGTGCACCCCGGCCCGGTCGGCCGCCGCTACCTGATTTCGCATGAGCGCCAACAACGGCGACACGATCACCGTCGGGCCGTGCCCGTCGGCCCGCAGCAGCTTGGCGGCGATGAAGTAGACGGCGGACTTGCCCCACCCGGTGCGCTGAACGACCAACGCTCGCCGCCGATGCACGACAAGCGCCTCGATCGCGACCCACTGGTCGTCGCGCAGCACCGCCTGCGGCCCGGCCAACTGTTCGAGTATCGCCTGGGCGTCGTCGCGAGTCGTCATCCAATCAACGCCGAACGTGGGTTACCCGCACGCAAGAGCGGTGTTCGGCGTGACGGTAACCCACGTTCGCGGGCCTATTTGGCGGCGGCCGCCTCTTGTTCGCGCTTGATCTCCAGCGCGATGTCGATGAGCTGGTCCTCCTGACCGCCGATGAGCTTGCGCAGACCAGCGCGGTGCAATAGCTGGTGCGCGGGCACGCCGTAGCGCTCGGACTGCCGGATCGCGTGCTTGAGGAAGCTGGAGTACACCCCCGAGTAGCCCATGATCAGCGCGTTGCGGTCCAGCAGGCATTCGGCGGGCATCGCCGGCGCGACGACCTCTTCGGCCGCGTCGGCGATGTCGAAGAAGTCGATGCCGGTCTTGACGCCGATCTTGTCGAAGACGCCGATCAGCGCCTCGACCGGTGCGTTGCCGGCGCCCGCGCCGAACCGGCGGCAGGAACCGTCGATCTGCTTGGCGCCCGCGCGCACGGCCTCGATCGAGTTCGCGACGCCGAGCCCGAGGTTCTCGTGGCCATGAAAACCAACTTGAGCATCCGACCCCAATTCGGCGACCAGGGCCGCAACGCGGTCGCGGACACCCTCGAGCACTAGTGCGCCCGCCGAGTCGACGACATACACGCACTGACAGCCGGCGTCGGCCATGATCCGCGCCTGTTTCGCGAGCTTCTCCGGCGGGATGGTGTGGCTCATCATCAAAAAGCCGACCGTCTCCAGGCCCAGTTCGCGGGCCAGGCCGAAGTGCTGGATCGACACGTCGGCCTCGGTGCAGTGCGTCGCGATGCGGCAGATCGACCCGCCGTTGTTCTGCGCCTCCTTGATGTCCTCCTTGGTGCCAACGCCGGGCAGCATCAGGAACGCGATCTTCGACTCCTTGGCCGTCTCGGCGGCCAGCTTGATCAGTTCCTGTTCCGGAGTCTTGGAGAAGCCGTAGTTGAAGCTCGACCCACCGAGTCCGTCACCATGGGTCACCTCGATGACGGGAACGCCCGCGGCGTCGAGCGCCGCCACGATCGCGTGCACTTCCTCTTTGGTGAACTGGTGGCGTTTGTGGTGGCTGCCGTCGCGCAGCGAGGTGTCCGTCATCCGGACGTCCCAGATGGGGTTGAAGTAGATCTCGTCGGCTGCGCTGATGCGCGATCCGCCGCGCTTCTCGCTGACGCTCATGCTTGGCCTCCCTTTGATGAGGCGAGGGATGCCCCGGCCTTTTCCTTGGCAATCTCCTCGCCCACCTTGGCCGCCGCCGCGGTCATGATGTCCAGATTTCCAGCGTAGGGCGGCAGGTAGTCGCCCGCACCCTCCACTTCGATGAACGTGGTGACGACGTGGTTGCCGCCGTTGACCACCGACGGTTCGTCGAACTGCGGATCGTTGAGCAGCCGGTAGCCGGGCACGTAGGTCTGCACCTCGGCGACCACGTCGCGGATGGACTGGGTGATCGCGTCGTGGTCGGCATCCTCCGGGATCGCGCAGAAGATGGTGTCGCGCATTATCATCGGCGGCTCTGCGGGATTGAGGATGATGATCGCCTTGCCGCGCTGCGCGCCGCCGATCACCTCGACGCCCTTGCTGGTGGTCTTGGTGAACTCGTCGATATTGGCGCGGGTTCCGGGGCCGGCCGAGGCCGACGACACCGACGCCACGATCTCGGCGTAGGGCACCTCCACCGCGCGGCTGACCGCGTAGACGATCGGAATCGTGGCCTGGCCGCCGCAGGTGACCATGTTGACGTTGTGCGCATCGAGGTGCTCGCGCAGGTTCGCGGGCGGGATCACGCCGGGCCCGATGGCCGCCGGTGTCAGGTCGATCGCGCGGATACCGGCCTCGGCATACTTGGGCGCCGCATCGCGGTGCACGTATGCGCTGGTGGCCTCGAAGACCATCTCCGGCTTCTCGCTCTGGGCCAGCAGCCAGTCCACGCCTTCATGCGAGGTCTCGAGCCCCAGTTTGCGGGCCCGCGCGAGACCCTCGCTCTCCGGGTCGATGCCGATCATCCACCGCGGCTCCAACCACTCCGAGCGCAGCAGTTTGTACAGCAGATCGGTGCTGATGTTGCCCGATCCGACGATTGCGACCTGTGCTTTAGGCATAACGCTCCTATTCGAAACTCAGGTGTACCGAGCCCAGCCCGGCGAAATCTGCGACGTAATCGGCGCCGGGAGTGGCGTCGAACGCCTTGGTGCACGAGCCAGGCAACACGATGTCACCCGCTTTGAGGCGGACACCGAAACTGTCGACCTTGCGCGCCAGCCATGCCACCGCGGTCACCGGGTTGCCCAGCACCGCGTCGCTGCGACCCTTCGCCACCACCTCGCCGTTGCGGGTCAGCACGGCGTCGATCGCGGTGATGTCGATGTCCTTCGGCGACACGCGATTCTCGCCGAGCACCCACCCCGCCGAGGACGCGTTGTCGGCGATGGTGTCGCAGAGTTTGATCTTCCAGTCCGTGATGCGGGTGTCGATCAGCTCGATCGCCGGCGCGAACGCGGCCGTCGCCGCCAGAACGTCGTCCTCGGTGCATCCGGCACCGGGCAGGTCGTCGGCCAGGATGAATCCAACCTCCACCTCGACGCGGGGATAGAGATAGTCCGCCGACTTGACCGGGATGTCCTCATGGACGGCCATCTCGTCGAGCAGGTGCCCGTAGTCGGGTTCGTCGACGTTCATCATCTGCTGCATGGCCTTGGACGACAGGCCGACCTTGTGCCCGATGACCTTGGCGCCTTCTGCGACCCGCTGCCGGATGTTGATCAGCTGGATCTCGTAGGCATCGACGACGTCGATGTCCGGATGACCGTCGGTCAGTGGCGGGATGGGAACCTTGCTGCGCTCGGCCTGGGCAAGATCGGCGGCCAGCTTCTGCCGGGCCTGATCACTGAGCATCCTTATGAAGTCCCCTTGTCCTGTTGACCGGCGCGGTTGTGGGTCGGCCGGGCAATTCTATAACGTGTTCTACATGACTGGTCAGGAGTACGACGTTGTGGTGGTGGGCAGCGGCGCAGCCGGTATGGTTGCCGCGCTCACCGCGGCCCACCTGGGACTTTCCACAGTAGTCGTCGAGAAGGCTCCGCACTACGGTGGTTCCACTGCGCGGTCAGGTGGTGGCGTGTGGATCCCGAACAACGAGGTCCTCGAGCGCGCCGGCGTCAAGGACACTCCCGACGCCGCCCGTACCTACCTGCACAACATCATCGGCGACGTCGTACCCGCCGAGAAGATCGACACCTATCTCGACCGCGGCCCGGAGATGCTGTCCTTCGTGCTCGAGCACTCACCGCTCAAACTGTGCTGGGTGCCCGGTTACTCCGACTACTACCCCGAGACACCGGGCGGCAAGCCGACGGGACGCTCGGTGGAACCCAAGCCGTTCGACGCGAAGAAGCTCGGGTCGGATCTTTCGGGCCTGGAACCGCCGTACGGCAAGGTTCCACTCAACGTCGTTGTCATGCAGCAGGATTACGTCCGGCTCAACCAGCTCAAACGCCACCCTCGCGGCGTGCTGCGCAGCCTGAAGGTGGGCGCGCGCACGATGTGGGCCAAGGCGACCGGCAAGAACCTGGTCGGCATGGGCCGCGCATTGATCGCGCCGTTGCGCATCGGTCTCCGCGAAGCCGGGGTGCCCGTGCGGCTGAACACGGCGCTGACCGATCTCTACGTCGAAGACGGTGTGGTGCGCGGGATCTACGTGCGCGACACCAGCGCACCGGAATCCGGTGAACCGGAACTGATCCGGGCCCGACGCGGCGTCATCCTCGGCTCGGGCGGCTTCGAGCACAACGAGCAGATGCGGGTGAAGTATCAGCGCGCCCCGATCACCACCGAGTGGACGGTCGGCGCCAAAGCCAACACCGGCGACGGCATCATCGCCGCCGAGAAGCTCGGCGCCACACTCGATGTCATGGAGGACGCCTGGTGGGGTCCGACCGTGCCGCTGGTCGGTGCGCCGTGGTTCGCGCTGTCGGAACGCAACTCGCCGGGCTCCATCATCGTCAACATGGCAGGCAAGCGGTTCATGAACGAGTCGATGCCCTACGTCGAGGCCTGCCATCACATGTACGGCGGCCAGTACGGGCAGGGCCCGGGTCCCGGCGAGAACATCCCTGCCTGGCTGGTGTTCGACCAGCAGTACCGCGATCGCTACATCTTCGCCGGATTGCAACCGGGACAACGGATTCCGAAGAAGTGGCTGGAATCGGGCGTGATCGTCACGGCAGCCACGCTGGAGGAACTGGCTGAAAAGACCGGACTGCCGGTGGATGCGTTCAAGGCCACGGTCGAGCGGTTCAACGGGTTCGCGCGCTCCGGCGTCGATGAGGATTTCAAGCGTGGCGAGAGTGCCTACGACCGCTACTACGGCGATCCGACCAACAAGCCCAACCCCAACCTCGGCGCGATCAGCCACCCGCCGTACTACGCGGCCAAGATGGTGCCCGGCGATCTGGGCACCAAGGGCGGTGTCGTCACCGACGTGCATGGTCGCGCCCTGCGCGACGACGGCTCGGTGATCGAGGGCCTCTATGCCGCAGGAAATGTCAGCGCGCCGGTGATGGGGCACACCTACCCCGGTCCGGGCGGGACCATCGGACCGGCGATGACGTTCGGTTATCTCGCAGCACTACACATCGCCGGAAAGAGTTGACGCATGCCCATCAACCTCGACGAAGCGCTCGGCGCCGAACTCCCCGCCGCCGAGTTCTCCTGGACCAGCAGCGACATCCAGCTCTACCACCTCGGGCTTGGCGCAGGCGCCGACCCGATGGACAAGCGCGAGCTGCGGTACTTGACCGACGAAACCCCGCAGGTGCTGCCGACATTCGGCAACGTCGCGCAGAGCTTCCACATGACGGAGCCGCCCACGGTGAAGTTTCCCGGCATCGACATCGAGCTCTCGAAGGTGTTGCACGCCAGCGAGGCCGTGTCGGTTCCCGGGCCGATCCCGTCGGCAGGCACCGGGATCGCCGTCACGCGGTTCACCGACATCTGGGACAAGGGCAAGGCCGCGGTCATCTGGTCGGAGACGACGGTGACGGCGCCCGACGGCACGCTGCTGTGGACCCAGAAGCGGTCCATCTTCGCCCGCGGTGAGGGCGGTTTCGGCGGCGAACGCGGCCCCTCGACCTCCTCGGACCACACGCAGCGCCCACCGGATTTCGAGATCGCGATCCCGACGTCACCCCAGCAGGCGCTGCTGTACCGGATGTGCGGCGACCGCAACCCGCTGCACTCCGACCCCGATTTCGCGGCGGCGGCGGGATTCCCACGCCCGATCCTGCACGGGCTGTGCACCTACGGCATGACGTGCAAGGCGATGGTCGACACCCTGCTCGACGGCGACACCGCGCGGGTCGGCAGCTACGGCGCCCGCTTCGCCGGCGTGGTGTTCCCCGGGGAGACGCTCAAGGCCAGCGTGTGGAAGGAAGGCGACGGCTTCGTCGCCACGGTGACCGCACCGGAGCGTGACGACGCGGTGGCACTCGCAGGCGTGGAGCTGATTCCGGCCTAGCCGTACCACATTCGCGCGTCACCGTGCGATTCAGCGGCATTCGGACCACGGTGCAGATAATTCCGAGATTGGCCTCGGCGTTCGGCGGTGCGCAATTACAGCGTTTGCCGAGATTGTCGAGATTGTCTCGAATGCCCCGCTATTCGCGTTACGTGAACGAAAGTTGAATTGCTGTTCGCTATTAGTTTGCGGCGTATTGCCAACTGCTCCAACCGAACCGGATTACACAATCAATTCGGGGCCTGATAGCTTTCTGCGGTGACCATCCCAATTGTCGGACGAGTCAGGAGCACATCATGAAGATCACCAAGATCAGCAGCATGTTGGCAGCAACCGCGACAGCGGGATTCATCGCAGCACCCATCGTTTCCGCCCAGCCCGAGCCCGAGGCCACGCCGACCGGGCCGACGGTGCAGACCCAGGCACTCGGCAGCCAGGGCAAGCTGGTGGACGGTGCCGTGATCCAGGGTTGGACGATCACCAACCTCAAGCCGAGCAGCGACGCCATCCCCTACCCCGTGAGCGGCACGCTGTGGGAGGCCACCGCGACGGATCAGGCCATCCAGGGATCTGCGACGCCGATCGTGTCGAATCTGAACGCCCGGGCCGCCGACGGTCAGACCTACCGCGCCCTGTTCGAGGTGCCCACCGCGCAGGGCGTGAACCCCTCGACGTTGGCGCAGGGCCAGGAGACGTCGGGCAAGGTCTACTTCGACGTGACCGGCGCTACCCCCAACAGTGTGGTGTACAACGCCGGTGGACAGGACCTGTTGGTCTGGACCCAGTCCTCGTCGAGCTCGAGCACGTCGTCGCCTTCGACCTCGTACGGCACGGGCAGCTCGCCCGCGGCCGCCGCGGAAGCCCCGGTCACCGAGGCTCCTGAGGGTACGGCCGCCGCTCCCGCCGCGACGAGCACCGAGGCGCCCGAGGGCACCCAGGGCACACCGCTCGCGGAGGGTAGCCAGGGCACTCCGATCACGGAGGGCACCCAGGGGACGGTGACCGAACCGGCCGAGGGCACGCCGGCGCAGACGCCCGCTGAAGGCACGCCCGCGCAGGCGCCCGCCGAAGGCACCCCCGTGCAGCAGCCGGCTCAGGGCACCCCGGCCCCGGCCGGCACCGAAGGCGTGCCGCAGCCTGCCGGCAGCCAGGGCACCCCGCTGCCCGCGGGGGATCAGGTGCAGACCCCGACCACCTACACCCCGGCGCCGACCCCGTAAGCGGATCGTCGAAAGATTCAGACGGTCAGCGCCGTCACGAGTGCGATGACCACCACGCGTAGAGCTGTGGGAAGGTCGGGCCATCCGGCCCCGCTCGGACGGCGCTGACCGTCATCTTTTCCGCGTCGGTCCACACCACCGTCGGTTGACCGTTCAGCAGGCCGCAGTAGAGCTGCCCGCTGATCTTGTCTGGCGTGGCGTTACGCCGCCACGGCCCCGGTGACTGGATGCTGCCCGGGCAGTCGACTCTCACCGTGGCGCCGATCGTGTCGTTGAAAACTTTGTCCAATGACGGTGGGTCGCCGACAAGGCTGAACGTCGCCGACGCGGGACCGTCGGGGTCGACGTTTCTGACGCAATTCACCTGTGACAGAACACCTTCGGGTGTCGGCGTCGTTTCGCAGGTGCCGGCGGGGTATCCCTTCGGCAGCTGCCTCGCAAGCCGTAGGTCGTCCTCGGAACTGGTCGGCGGCGGGGCGGGACTGGACGTCACGGGCGCTTCGGGCCCGGCCTGTTGGGGCTGCTGCTCGGACGGTCGCGTCGCCCAGAAGATCAATCCGCCGATCGCGGCGACGACCGCGACGCCCGCGACACCGATCGCGAGGGTCTTCCCAGTGGACCTCGGACGCACCTGGCGCGGAGTCACCGTCAGCGGTTCGTCGAACCGGCGTTCCCACCGCGCCTCGCCGGGGTCGTCGGACTGGGAAGGCGTCGACGAATTCACCTTTCAGAGGGTAGTAGGCGCCGATCAGCCGAGGATCAAACCGGATGTGGGAACTCCGGTGCCCGCCGTGACGAGGACGTGCTCGACGTTCGGGACCGGATTGACCGACGTCCCGCGCAACTGCCGGACGCCCTCGGCGATTCCGTTCATGCCGTGGATGTACGCCTCGCCCAGCTGCCCGCCGTGCGTGTTGATCGGTAGGCGCCCACCGACCTCGATGGCCCCGTCTTTGATGAAGTCCTTCGCGTCACCCTTGTCGCAGAATCCGAGCTCTTCCAACTGGATCAGGGTGAACGGGGTGAAGTGGTCGTAGAGGATCGCGGTCTGGATATCGTCCGGCTTGAGCCCTGACTGCTCCCATAACTGCCGCCCGACGAGACCCATCTCGGGCAGTCCCAGCTCCGGTCGGTAATAGCTCGTCATCGAGTACTGGTCGGGGCTGGAACCCTGCGACGCCGCCTCGATGATCGCCGGGCGGTGCTTGAGATCCTTGGCACGCTCGGCGGAGGTCACGACCAACGCAACGCCGCCATCGGTCTCCTGACAGCAGTCCAGAAGCCGCAACGGCTCGGCGATCCAGCGCGAGTTCTGGTGATCTTCGATGGTGATGGGCTTCTCGTAGAAATACGCCTTGGGGTTCTTCGCCGCATGCCTGCGGTCCGCGACCGAGATCATGCCGAAGTCTCTGCTGGTCGCACCCGACTGATGCATGTACCGCCGGGCGATCATCGCGACCTGCGCCGCGGGAGTGGACAGCCCGTGCGGATAGGAGAACGAGTTGTCGACGCCGGTCGAGTCGGCGTTCTCGACCAACCGCATCTGCACCTGGCCGAACCGGACGCCGGATCTCTCGTTGAACGCCCGGTACGTCACAACGCAATCCGCGACCCCGGTGGCTACGGCGATCGCCGCCTGCTGGATCGTTGCGCAGGCCGCACCACCCCCGTGATGGATCTTCGAGAAGAACTTCAAGTCCCCGATACCCGTGGCCCGCGCAATCGCGACCTCGGTGTTCGAGTCCATCGTGAAGGTGACCATGCCGTCGACATCGGCCGGCGTAAGGCCCGCATCGTCGAGCGCATCCAGCACGGCTTCGGACGCGAGCCGAAGCTCGCTGCGGCCGGAGTTCTTCGAGAAGTCGGTGGCGCCGATGCCGACGATCGCCGCCTTACCGGACAGTGCACTCTTACTCACGCTCGGCTCTCCGCTTGTTCTCCGATAACGAGTGTGGCAGTGGCGATCACGTGGTCGCCGAGGCTGTTGCTGCCGACGATCTTCAGCGTGATCACTCCGTCTTCGACGGCCGTGACCTCGCCGGAGAACGTCACCGTGTCGTAGGCGTACCACGGCACGCCCAGCCGTAGGGAGATCGACTTGATTACCGCGGTGGGCCCGGCCCAGTCGGTGATGTAGCGCTGCACCAGACCGGTGTCGGTGAGGATGTTGACGAAGATGTCCTTGCTGCCCTTGGCTTGCGCCTTGTCCCTGTCGTGGTGGACATCCTGATAGTCACGAGTGGCGATGGCCGTCGACACGATGAACGTGGGGTCACCATAGAGGGCGAGTTCGGGAAGTTTCGTTCCCACCTCGACTACGGGTGCGCTCATGCTGCGGCCTCCTCATCGGGCTCCCATGCGTAGAGCGTCCACGCCGGACCGGAATCCCCTTCCGGGAAATCGATATACGTTGCGCGGACGGGCATTCCGATTTCCACCTTGGCCGGGTCCACATTGCGGAGCTGTCCGAGCATCCGCACACCTTCCTCGAGCTCGACGAGGGCGATGACGAATGGCAGTGTGCGGCCCGGCACCCTCGGCGCATGGTGCACCACGAAACTGAAGACGGTGCCCTTGCCGCTGGCCACGACGTAGTCCGTGGATTGGTCCTTGTCCTGCCAGAGGGCCGGTATGGGGGGATGCACCAGCGTGCCGTCGCCACGCTTCTGGATCCGCAACTCGTGTGCGTTGACGCCGTCCCAGAAGAACTTCGTGTCGCGCGACGAGGCGGGCCGCATCATCATGTCCGCTTCGAGGTCGTCGGGCACTGTCGTGCCGGCGTCTTTCTCGGCCGGCTTGAACTTCATGATGCGCCACATCATCTCGGCGACGTCCTCGTCGCCGACCTGCCAGGTGATCTTCTGCGTGATGAAGAAACCCTCGCCGAGCGCGGTGTTCTTCGGACCGACGACATCGGTCAGCTCCGCGGTGACGCTGACTTCCTCGCCCGTGCGCAGGTACCGGTGGTAGGTCTGCTCGCAGTTGGTCGCGACCACACCGATATAGCCGGCCTCGTCGAACAAGTCGATGATCTTGCCGAGGGGGTCGTCGTCGGGTCGCACACCGCCGAGACCCATCATCGTCCAGACCTGGATCATCGCCGGAGGCGCGACGGTGCCGGGATGGCCGGCGGCTTTGGCGGCTTCGTCGTCGACGTAGATGGGATTCTTGTCGCCCATCGCGTCGAGCCAGTGGTCGATCATCGGCTGGTTGACCGGGTGCCTGCCGACCCGCGGCTTGCTCTTACCCTCGGCCTTGACCCGTTCGGCGGCGGCCCTGATGTCGTCGAGGCTCATCGCGGGACCCTCGGGACCTTCAGGCCTGCGGCCGCGATCATCTCCCGCATCACCTCGTTGACACCTCCACCGAACGTGATCACCAGATTCCGCTTGGTCTGCGAGTCAAGCCATTCCAGCAGTTCCGCCGTGTCCGGATCGGCCGGGTTGCCGTACTTGCCGACGATCTCCTCGGCGAGTCGCCCGGCGTACTGGATCCGCTCGGTGCCGAACACCTTGGTGGCCGCGGCATCGGCGACGTCGATGGTCTCCCCCGCCGCAGCGACCTGCCAGTTGAGCAGCTCGTTGATCCGCCACATCGCCTTGAGCTCACCGAGCGAGCGCTTGACGTCGTCGTGGTCGAGCGGGATGTCGCCGTTGCCACCGGGTTTGGATGCCCACGCATGCACGTGGTCGTAGAGGCTGGCGAATCGGCCCGCGGGGCCCAACATCACTCGTTCGTTGTTCAGCTGCGTGGTGATGAGCTTCCAGCCGCCGTTCTCCTCACCGACGAGCATGTCGGCGGGCACCCGGACGTCGTTGTAGTACGTGGCGTTGGTGTGGTGGGCGCCGTCGGACAGGATCATCGGCGTCCAGGAGTATCCGGGGTCCTTCGTGTCGACGATCAGGATCGAAATGCCCTTGTGCTTCACCGCCTCCGGGTCGGTGCGGCACGCCAGCCAGATGTAGTCCGCGTCGTGCCCGCCGGTGGTGAACACCTTCTGCCCGTTGACGATGTACTCGTCGCCCTGGCGCACCGCGGTGGTGCGCAGCGACGCAAGATCCGTGCCGGCCTCCGGTTCGGTGTAACCGATCGCGAAGTGCACCTCGCCGGCGAGGATGGCGGGCAGGAACTTCTTCTTCTGCTCTTCGGTTCCGTACTGCTGCAGCGTCGGCCCGACGGTCTGCAGGGTGACCGCAGGTAGCGGCACATCGGCCCGCTGCGCTTCGTTGACGAAGATCGACTGCTCGATCGGCCCGAAACCGAGGCCCCCGAACTCCTTCGGCCAGCCGACGCCGAGCTTCCCGTCCGAGCCCATCCGCTTGATGACCGCGCGATACGCCTTGCCGTGGCGGTCTTTTTCCATCTCCTTGGCCTCTTCGGGCGAGATGAGATTGGAGAAGTACTCGCGCAGCTCGGCCTGCAGCTGCTTCTGTTCGGGCGTCAGATCGATGAACATTGCTATCTCCCGTCGCTTCGCTCGCCCAGTGCGGCTCCCACCGTGTCGAGCCGGTGTGACGGACCGCCGACCAGGCGGGCGAGGTCCTTGATCGAGGAGTAGTAGCGGTCCATCGGATAGGTGATGTCCATACCCATGCCGCCGTGCATGTGATGGCAGAGCTGCATCACCGGGGGCGCCTGCGAGGCGAGCCAGTAGCCGAGGATGTCGATGTCGTCGTCCGCATCCCGGCCCTCCGCGAGTCGCCAGGTCACCGAGTTCGACGCCAATGTCAGTGTGCGCGAGGCGATGTAGACCTCGGCCAGCTGTGCGGCGACGGTCTGGAACGTCGAAAGCGGCTTGCCGAACTGTTCCCGGTTGGCCACGTAGTCGGCGGTGAGCCGCAGTGCTCCCGCGACCAGGCCGGCCGCGAGGGCGCCGATGGCGGCAAGGGCCAGCTGGTTGACGCGGCGGGCCTGCACACCGTCGAGCGTGCCGTCGACGGCGACGTCGGTGAACGTCACCGAGTACTCGTCACTGTGGTTGGAGGTCGGCGTCTTGGTGATCGCCACACCGTCGGCTTTCGGCGACACAACCACCACCGCGCTGTCGGCGGTCACAACGAGCCAATCCGCTTGTTCCGCATAGGGAACGAAGACCTTGGTCCCGTTGAGCTTGCCGTCGGTGAACGTCACCGTGGGCCGATCCGGCAGCGGTGCGCCGGGCTCGTTGAGCGCGGCCGAGAGCACCGCACCCTTCGCGACCCCGCCCAGATAGCGGTCCTGCTGCTCCTCGGTTGCGGCCTCGAGCAGCGGCAGCAACCCCAGGCCCAGGGTGGCCAGTGCGGGGCTGATCGTGCCGTGCCTGCCGATCTCGGTGAGCGCGGTCGCCACCTCGGGCAGTCCGACTCCGTCGCCGCCGAGTCGCTCGGGGACGGCCAGCGCGGTCACGCCACCGGACACCAGTGCGTCCCAGCTGTTGTCCCGCGTCAGCACCGAGGTCACCACATCGGCGACAGCCTGCTGCCCTTCGTCTGGACTGAAGTCCACCCGAATCCTCCTTGATACCGGGAAATTTCGCAGTCGCTACAACCTACGTCGTCAGCCGTGGGCCACCGGGCACTTTCCGGTGTAATCCACCTGCCAGTGCTTGATGCCGTTGAGCCATCCGGACTTGAGCCGCTCGGGCTCGCCGATGGGCTTGAGCTCGGGCATGTGGTCGGCGACGGCATTGAAGATCAGGTTGATGGTCATCTTCGCCAGGTTCGCGCCGATGCAGTAGTGGGCCCCTGTACCACCGAAGCCGACGTGCGGGTTCGGGTTGCGCATGATGTCGAACTTGTGCGGGTTCTCGAAGACCTCTTCGTCGAAGTTGGCTGAGCGGTAGGACATCACGACCCGCTGGCCCTTCTTGATCTGCACGCCGCTCAACTCGACGTCCTCGAGGGCGGTGCGCTGGAACGCCGACACCGGGGTGGCCCACCGGACGATCTCATCGGCGGCCGTCTCGGGGCGCTCCTTCTTGTACAGCTCCCACTGGTCGGGGTTCTGCGAGAACGCGATCATGCCGTGGGTGATCGAGTTTCGGGTGGTCTCGTTGCCGGCCACCGCGAGCATGACCACGAAGAAGCCGAACTCGTCGTCGGAGAGCTTCTCGCCGTCGATGTCGGCCTCGATCAGCTTGGTGACGATGTCCTCGGTCGGGTTCTTGGCACGGTCGGCCGCCATCGCCATCGCATAGGTGATCAGTTCGACCGAGGACTGTGCCGGGTCGATGTGGGCGTACTCGGGATCCTCGCCGGCGGTCATCTCGTTGGACCAGCGGAAGATCTTGTCGCGGTCGTCCTGCGGGACGCCGAGCAGTTCGGCGATGGCCTGCAGCGGCAACTCGCACGACACCTGCTCGACGAAGTCGCCCGACCCCTCGGCAGCCGCCGTCTCGGCGATCTTCTGGGCGCGCGAGCGCAGTTCGTCCTCGAGTCGGCCGACGGCGCGGGGGGTGAAGCCGCGCGAGATGATCTTGCGCAGCCGGGTGTGCTGGGGCGCGTCCATGTTCAGCAGGACGGCCTTCTGCACGTCGATGGCGTCACGCGTCATGTCCTGCGGCCAGACCGGGATCGCGCCGTCCGGCGAGCTGCCGAAGACGTCGTTGCGCTTGGACACCTCCTTGACGTCGGCGTGCTTGGTCACCAGCCAGTAACCCTTGTCGCCGAAGCCACCCGTGCCGCCCGGCACGTCGACCCAGTGGATCGGCTCGGACTTGCGCAGCTCGGCCAGCTCTTCGACGGGCAGGCGCTCGAGGTTCAGGCTCGCGTCGAGAAAATCGAAGTCGGCTGGGATATTCGGGCAAGGCATGGGGGAAGCTCCTCCAACAGTTATTGCAACATGTTCTAGTCTCAGTAAAACATGCCTTCTGCGCAGATAAAAGGCAGGTCATCAACGCCGCTTGTCAGAGTAATGAAACGTGTTCTAGCCTGACGGAATGGGTAACCCTGTCATCGTTGAAGCCACCCGTAGCCCCATCGGTAAGCGCAACGGCTGGCTGTCCGGCCTGCATGCCACCGAGTTGCTCGGCGCCACCCAGAAGGCCCTTGTCGAGAAGGCCGGGATCGACGCCGGCGACGTCGAGCAGGTCATCGGAGGCTGCGTCACACAGTACGGCGAACAGTCCAACAACATCACCAGGGTGAGCTGGCTGGTGGCCGGGCTGCCCGAACACGTCGGCGCGGTGACCGTCGACTGCCAGTGCGGCAGCGGCCAGCAGGCCAACGGGCTCGTCGCGGGCCTGATCGCCGCGGGCGCGATCGACATCGGCATCGCCTGCGGTATCGAGGCAATGAGCCGCGTCGGCCTCGGCGCGAACGCCGGCCCCGACCGCAGCATCCTGCGGCCGTCGTCGTGGGATATCGACCTGCCCGACCAGTTCACCGCCGCGGAACGCATCGCCAAGCGGCGCGGGATCACCCGCGAGGAGATCGACCAGTTCGGCTTCGAGTCGCAGCGCAAGGCGAAGCAGGCGTGGGCCGAGGGCCGGTTCGACCGCGAGATCAGCGGCATCGAGGCCCCCGTGCTCGACGAGCAGAAGCAGCCGACCAGTGAGCGCCACGTGGTGACGCGCGACCAGGGCCTGCGCGACACCACCCTCGAGGGTTTGGCCGCGCTGAAGCCGGTGCTCGAGGACGGTATCCACACCGCGGGCACCTCGTCGCAAATCTCCGACGGCGCGGCGGCGGTGCTGTGGATGGACAGCGATGTAGCCAAGGCCCACGGCCTGCGTCCGCGCGCCCGCATCGTGAGCCAGGCACTGGTCGGTGCCGAGCCGTACTACCACCTCGACGGACCGGTTCAGTCGACGGCGAAGGTGCTGGAGAAGGCCGGCATGAAGATGGGCGACATCGACGTCGTCGAGATCAACGAGGCCTTCGCCTCGGTCGTGCTGTCGTGGGCACGGGTGCACGAACCCGATATGGACCGCGTCAACGTCAACGGCGGCGCGATCGCGCTCGGCCACCCGGTCGGGAGCACCGGCAGCCGGTTGATCACCACCGCACTGCACGAGTTGGAGCGCACCGACAAGAGCACCGCGCTGATCACGATGTGTGCCGGCGGGGCGCTGTCCACCGGCACGATCATCGAACGGATCTAGTCCGGCGTCTGGCCGAAATCGCCGGGCAGGGAAGCGTTTTGCGTCGACGCGCTCAGTCGCGCAACAGCACCGGTCGCACGCGCGCCCGGATGTGGTGGATCTTCCCGTCGTGAGCCGGGATGAGGAACGTCTCGTTCGTGCGCGCGCCCACGCGGAGCCCTGCGAGTGTCGGCTTGGTGACGACGGTGAAGGTTGCGTGCACCTCGTCGCCGTCGACGGTGAAGTCGCGATCGACGATTGCCGAGATGATCCGGAACTGCGGTCCGCCGTTCAGGCTGCGGCGCAGATGCGCACCCGAAAAGCCCGTCTTGAGGCCGTTTTCGATCCTGACGCAGTCCGGCGCGAAGGGAACGTCGTCGGCCCGATGGCTGACCAGTGCGTCGATGTAGGATTCCGCGGCCGCGATGCGATCGGTGTCAGAGACTGTGCCCATCGACCGAGCATAGGATGATCGCCATGCCAAAGTCGCGGCCCCGGTTCATGGACACAAAGGCGTCTGACGTCTTCATCAAGTGGATGTCGAAGTTCAACACCTTCTTGTACCGCCGCAACAACGGCGAAGGACTCGGCGGGGAATTCCAGGGCATCCCGGTGGCTCTCCTGACGACCACCGGCCGCAAGACCGGCCAACCGCGGGTGAGCCCGCTGTACTTCCACCGCGACGGCGACAAGGTGATCGTCGCCGCGTCGAAGGGCGGCAGCGACAGGCATCCGATGTGGTACCGCAACCTCAAGGCCGACCCCCGGGTCACGGTGCAGATCAAGAGCGAGGTGCTCGACCTGATCGCGCGCGACGCCACCGAAGAGGAACGCGCGACGTACTGGCCGCGACTGGTCGAGATGTATCCGACCTACGAGGACTACCAGTCCTGGACCGACCGCGTGATCCCGTTGGTGGTCTGCGAACCCGGCGCTCAGGCGCCGTAGACCGGCACGGGCGGACGCGATTTGGCGAGCAGGTCGGCCACGACCGGTCCGAGTTCGGCGGGATCCCACCGCGCGCCCTTGTCCACCTGAGGCCCGTGGGCCCAGCCCTCGGCCACCCGCACGATGCCGCCCTCGACCTCGAACATGCGGCCGGTGACATCCTTGGATTCCGCGCTGCCCAGCCAGACCACCAGCGGTGAGATGTTCTCCGGCGCCATCGCGTCGAAGTCCTGGTCCTGGGTGGCCATCATCTCGGCGAACACCGTCTCGGTCATGCGGGTCCGAGCCGAGGGCGCGATCGCGTTGACCGTGACGCCGTAGCGGCCCATCTCCGCGGACGCCACCAGGGTGAGGGCCGCGATACCCGCCTTGGCGGCGCTGTAATTCGCCTGTCCCACACTGCCTTGCAGGCCGGCCCCCGAGCTCGTGTTGATGATCCGCGCGTCGACGAGATTGCCGGCCTTTGACTGGGCGCGCCAGTATGCGGCGGCGTGGCGCATGGTGGCAAAGTGCCCCTTGAGGTGCACGGCGATGACGGCGTCGAACTCCTCTTCGCTGGTGTTGGCGAACATCCGGTCGCGGACGATGCCCGCGTTGTTCACCAGAACGTCGAGCCCGCCGAACGTGTCGACGGCGGTCTGGATCAGGCCTTCGGCCTGGGCCCAGTCGGCGACGTTGGCGCCGTTGGCGACGGCTTCCCCACCGGCAGCGGTGATTTCGTCGACGACACTCTGCGCGGCACTACCACCGCTCGCCGGTGATCCGTCCAGGCCAACGCCGATGTCGTTGACCACCACGCGGGCGCCCTCGGCGGCGAAGGCGAGCGCGTGCGCGCGGCCGATGCCGCCGCCGGACCCCGTCACGATGACCACTCGGCCGTCGAGCAATCCCATATTCGTTGTCTCCTTGCTTGTTTGAGCGCTACTTGATGTCGGCAGTGGTGGTTGCCAGGTAGTGCGGCGGCTCGCCGCCACCATGCACTTCGAGCGATGCGCCGCTGATGTACGACGCCGCATCCGAGGCCAGGAACGCCGCGGCCCAACCCACGTCGGCCGGTTTGGCGAGCCGGCCCAGGGGAACGTTGCGCGAAATCGCCGCGATGGAATCCGCGTCGCCGTAGAAGAGTTCGGACTGTTCGGTCTCGACCATGCCGACCACGACCGAGTTGACCCGGACCTTGGGCGCCCACTCGACCGCCAACGTCGAGGTGAGGCTCTCCATGCCGGCCTTGGCCGCGCCGTAGGGAGCGGTACCCGGCGTGGGCCTGCGCCCGCTCACACTGGCGATGTTGATGATCGAGCCGCCACGGTCCTGCTTCTGCATGAGCGCGTTGGCGTGGGTGGAAACCGAGAGCGGCCCAAGGAGATTGAGTTCGACGATCTTGCGGCTGAACTTCGCCGACGACTCGGCGGCGAGGACGTAGGGCGATCCGCCCGCGTTGTTCACCACGACGTCGAGGCGTCCGTGGCGCTCGGCGATCGTCCCGATCAGCGAGGCGACCGCATCGTCGTCACGCACGTCGCACGGATGGAACTCATACGGCAAGCCCTCGACCGGCCGGCGTGCACACGTGACGACCGTGGCCCCCTGTTTGGCGAACACTTCGCTGATGCCGGCACCGACGCCGCGCACGCCGCCGGTCACCAGCACCACCCTGCCCTCGATGCCGAGGTTCATGTCTTGCGGGTCGGTCACTGTGCTAGCGTACCAAGCAAGTGCTTGCTTTCCTATCGGACCCAGGAAGTGCCATGACCATCAATTCCAGAATCACCGAACCGGGAATCGTCTCGGTCACCGTCGACTATCCGCCGGTCAACGCGATTCCCTCGCGCGGCTGGTTCGAGCTCGCCGGCGAGATCACCAAGGCCGGGGCCGACCCCGAGACGCACGTCGTGATCCTGCGTGCGGAGGGTCGCGGCTTCAATGCCGGCGTCGACATCAAGGAGATGCAACGCACCGAGGGCTTCACGGCGCTGATCGACGCCAACCGCGGCTGCTTCGCGGCGTTCAAGGCCGTCTACGAATGCGCGGTCCCAGTGGTCGCTGCCGTCAACGGTTTCTGCGTCGGCGGCGGTATCGGATTGGTCGGCAACGCGGACGTCATCGTCGCCTCGGATGACGCGACGTTCGGGCTGCCGGAGGTCGAACGCGGCGCGCTCGGCGCGGCGACGCACCTTTCGCGCCTGGTGCCCCAGCACATGATGCGGCGGCTGTTCTTCACCGCAGCGACGGTCGATGCGGCGACGCTGCACCACTTCGGTTCGGTGCACGAGGTGGTCCCGCGCGATGAGCTCGACGAGGCCGCGCTCCGTGTCGCGCGCGACATCGCCGCGAAGGACACCCGCGTGATCCGGGCGGCCAAGGAGGCGTTGAACTTCATCGACGTACAGCGGGTCAACTCGAGCTACCGCATGGAACAGGGCTTCACGTTCGAGCTGAACCTCGCCGGTGTCTCCGACGAGCACCGCGACGCGTTCGCGGGAACGGCCAAGGGAGAGAAGGCGTGAGCGACAAGCGGACCACGCTCGACGAGGCCGTCTCCGGGATCCGCAGTGGGATGACCATCGGGATCGGCGGCTGGGGTTCTCGCCGCAAGCCGATGGCGTTCGTGCGGGCCCTGCTGCGCACCGACGTCACCGACCTCACCGTCGTCACCTACGGCGGCCCGGACCTCGGGTTGCTGTGCTCGGCGGGCAAGGTGAAACGGGTCTACTACGGGTTCGTGTCGCTCGACTCGCCGCCGTTCTACGACCCGTGGTTCGCCAAGGCGCGCACCACCGGCGCGATCGAGGCGCGCGAGATGGACGAGGGCATGCTCCGCTGCGGCCTACAGGCCGCGGCACAGCGGTTGCCGTTCCTTCCGATTCGCGCCGGCCTGGGCAGCGACGTCCGCGCGTTCTGGGGCGACGAACTCAAGACCGTGCGATCCCCCTACCCCACCGGCGAGGGCTACGAGGAACTCATCGCGATGCCCGCGCTGACCTTGGATGCCGCCTTCGTGCACATGAATCTCGGTGACGCCCGGGGCAATGCGGCCTACACAGGCATCGACCCCTACTTCGACGACCTGTACCTGATGGCCGCCGAACGCCGGTTCCTGTCCGTGGAGCGGGTGGTACCGACCGACGAACTGGCCAAAGCCGTTCCGCCGCAAGCGCTGCTGGTCAACAGGATGATGGTCGACTACGTCGTCGAGGCCCCGAACGGGGCGCACTTCACGACCGCCGAACCCGACTACCGTCGCGACGAGAAATTCCAGCGACACTACGCCGAAGCGGCCAAATCCGACGAGTCGTGGCAGGAGTTCGTGCAGACCTACCTCACCGGCTCGGAGGCTGACTACCAGGCAGCGGTACGCAAGTTTCAGGAGGCTGTGTGATGTCGGTGTCCCGCGCAGAGGTGTGCGCCGTCGCGTGCGCCGAATTGTTCCGCGACGCAGGCGAGATCATGGTCAGCCCCATGACGACGATGGTCTCGATCGGGGCCCGCTTGGCGCGTCTGACTTTCTCCCCCGACATCCTGCTGACCGACGGCGAGGCCCGCCTGCTCGCCGACACCCCGGCACTCGGCGCGGCGGGCGCGATCGAGGGATGGATGCCGTTCGGCCGGGTCTTCGAGACGCTCGCCTGGGGGCGGCGTCATGTCGTCATGGGCGCCAACCAGATCGACCGCTACGGCAATCAGAACCTGTCGGCGTTCGGAGCACTGCAGCATCCGACCCGCCAGATGTTCGGTGTCCGCGGGGCGCCGGGCAACACCATCAACCACGCGACGAGCTACTGGGTGGGCAACCATTCGAAGCGGGTGTTCGGCGAATCCGTCGACATCGTGTCCGGAATCGGCTGGGACAAGGTCGATCCCGACAATCCGGCGTATCGGTTCGTCAACGTGTTCCGCGTGGTGACCAACCTCGGCGTGTTCGACTTCAACGGGCCCGATCATCAGATGCGGGCGGTATCGCTGCATCCCGGCATCGAGCCCGAACAGGTCGCCGAGAACACGTCGTTCGAGGTGCACGGACTGGACTCCGCCGAGCAGACCCGGCTCCCGACCGAGGACGAGCAGACGCTGATACGCGAAGTCATCGATCCCAAGGGACTGCGGGACAAGGAAATACGGTGATCACTCCGGCCACACCCAAGCTGCGCACACCGCTGACCGAACTCGTCGGCGTCGAGCATCCGATCGTCCAGACCGGCATGGGTTGGGTGGCCGGCGCCCGACTGGTGTCGGCGACATCCAACGCCGGCGGGCTAGGCATCCTGGCGTCGGCGACGATGACGCTCGAGGAGCTGCAGACCGCGGTCACCAAGGTCAAGAACGCCACCGACAAGCCGTTCGGCATCAATATCCGCGCCGATGCGGGTGATGCGGGAGAACGCATCGACCTGCTGATCCGCGAAGGCGTCAAGGTCGCCTCGTTCGCGCTCGCGCCGAAGCCCGATCTGATCGCCAAGCTCAAAGACGCCGGCGTCGTGGTGATTCCGTCGGTCGGCCTGGCCAAGCACGCCAAGAAGGTGGCGGGCTGGGGCGCCGACGCGGTGATCGTGCAGGGCGGTGAGGGCGGCGGCCACACCGGGCCGATCGCGACGACGCTGTTGTTGCCGTCGGTGCTCGACGCCTTGAAAGGAACAGACATCCCCGTGGTGGCGGCGGGCGGCTTCTTCGACGGCCGCGGGCTCGCGGCGGCGCTGTCGTACGGGGCCGCGGGCGTCGCGATGGGCACTCGGTTCCTGCTGACGTCGGACTCCACCGTCCCCGATGCGGTCAAGCAGCGATACCTCGAGTCGGGCTTGGATGGCACAGTCGTATCGACCCGCGTCGACGGCATGCCGCACCGGGTACTGCGCACCGGGCTGGTGGAGAAGCTGGAAAGCGGGTCACGGCTGCGCGGTTTCACCGCCGCCGTCCGCAACGCGCAGAAGTTCAAGAAGATGTCGGGCATGACATGGCGGTCCATGATCCGCGACGGCATGGAGATGCGGCACGGCAAGGAGCTGACCTGGTCGCAGGTGGTGATGGCGGCCAATACCCCGATGTTGCTCAAGGCCGGCCTGGTCGAAGGCAATACCGACGCGGGCGTGCTGGCCTCCGGTCAGGTCGCGGGCATCCTCGAAGACCTGCCGTCGTGCGCCGAGCTGATCGACACGATCGTGGCCGACGCGGTCACGCACCTGCGCCAGGCGAGCGCCTACATCGAGTGAAGGATATTTCTTAATTCTGACTCAGTGAAGCTATGATCTTCATGTGTCCGTTCTGAAGCAGATACCTTCATCGTCACGCGCCACGCTGATCGGCGACGTGATCGGTTCGCGACGCGTCGCCGACCGCGCCGCCACGCACCGCACGCTCAACGAGGCGCTGGCCGGCGCCGCGGGCGACGCGATCGATGCACCCGCCTTCACGGTCGGCGACGAGTTTCAAGGCAGCTATCGAACGGTGGGCGCGGCGATCGAGGCCGCTTTCGCCATCCGCCTGGCCGTCGCGCCCGGGATCGACGTCCGGTTCGGAATCGGCTGGGGCGCGGTGACGGTGTTGGACCCGGACTCCGGTATCCAGGACGGGCCAGGGTGGTGGACGGCCCGCGAGGCGATCGAGTGGACGGCGTCGGTGCAGCGGCAACCCGGGCTGGCACTGGTGCGGACGTCGTTTCGGGCCGAGGGCGGGACCCGCCACGACGTCGACGCGATCAACGCGGCCCTGTTGTGTCGGGACCATCTGATTGGATCGCTCGATGACCGCTCACTGAGGATTGTGAAGGGATTGTTGACCGGCAAGACCAAGAAGGACATGGCGACCGCTGAGGGCATCAGCGCGTCGGCGGTGTCCCAACGCGCGGGCCGCGACGGCTTGGACTTGATCCTGCTGGCGGCGCAGTACCTGCGGGATGTGCCATGAGTACGGTCGCCGTACTGCTGATCGCGATAGGGGTCGCCGATGTCGTTCGGCGGCTCGTAGATCGCGTCTGGTTGGCGGTCGCGGCGGCGCCCCTTGTCGTGATCGGGTGCGCCGCCCTGGCCGGGTTGTGGCGGTGGCGCGACATCGTGCTGCTGAGTGTGGCCGCGGCGGCGAGCGTCGGTTGGGTGCTGCTGTGCGAACGGGCTGAGCGCAGCGGCCGCGGTCAGCTGGCGCCGCTGGTCGTGTTCGGTGCTGCGCTCGGCGTGCTGGTGGTGCTTGCGGGGTGGAGCTCAGAGGTCGCAGGTGTCGCGGCGCGGTGGCCGTCGTGGGCCGGCATAACCGTGTCGCCCGACCGACTGCTGATGATCGTCGGCGTGATGCTCATGCAATTGGTGACCGGAAATCAATTGGTGCGCTTGGTGCTTGGCTCCGTCGGTTCGGTGAAACCGGCGGGCGAGCCGCAGGCATCGGACCGGTTGAAGGGCGGCAGGCTGCTCGGCCCGATGGAGCGGGTGCTGATCCTCGGGCTGGGCCTGGCGGGTCAGCTCACGGCCGCGACGGCCGTCGTCGCGGCCAAGAGCATCATCCGATTCCCCGAAATCAACGCTCAGAAGGCACGTGAAAATGGGGGAATCGGAATCGACGAAGTCACCGAATACTTCCTCGTCGGCAGCTTCGCGAGCTGGATCGTCGCGCTGGGCGGACTCGCCCTCGCACACTGATCGATTCGCCCGTAATCCGGTCGCAGGTTTCCTACACTCGCGCCCATGAAGACCAACGCCGCCGTTCTGTGGGGACTCAACGAGCCGTGGAGCATCGAGGAGATCGACCTCGACGGTCCGAAGGAAGGCGAGGTGCTTGTCTCGTTCGAGGCGACCGGGCTGTGCCACTCCGACCACCATGTCGTCACGGGTGACTTCGCCGGTGTGCCGCTGCCGATCATCGGCGGCCATGAAGGCGCCGGCGTCGTCGTCGAACTCGGACCGGGCGTGCGCGACCTCGAGGTCGGCGACCACGTGGTGAGCTCGTTCCTGCCCGCCTGCGGGCGCTGCCGCTGGTGCGCCAGCGGACATCAGAACTTGTGCGACCTCGGCGCGCTGATCCTCGTCGGCCTACAGGCCGACGGCACCTACCGGCGCAAGGTCAAGGGCAAGGACGTCGGAATCCTGTCCGGCGTCGGCAGTTTCTCCCAGTACGGGACGCTGTCGGAGGCGTCGGTGGTCAAGATCGACGACGACTTCCCACTGGCCCGGGCCTGCCTGCTGGGCTGCGGTGTGATGACGGGCTGGGGTTCGGCCGTCAACACCGCCGACGTCAGCCCCGGCGACACGGTCGTGATCATCGGGTGCGGTGGCATCGGAAGCGGCGCGATCCAAGGCGCGCGACTGGCCGGCGCCGAACACATCGTGGTGGTCGAGCTCGTGGAGGACAAGCGGGAGAAGGCTTTCGAGTTCGGCGCCACCCACTTCGTGACCTCCATGCCCGAGGCCATGGAACTGGTCGGTGAGCTCACCCGCGGCGTGATGGCCGATTCCGCGCTGCTGACCATGGGTGTGCTGGAAGGCCGGATGATCGACGAGGCACTCAACATCATCCGCAAGGGCGGTGCGGTCGTGATGACCGCGATCGCCTCGATGGCCGACGTCACCCCGACCCTGTCGATGGCGATGATGACGCTGTTCCAGAAGCGATTGCTTGGCAGCCTCTACGGCGAGGCCAATCCGCGCGCCGACATCCCTCGGCTACTCAACCTCTACCGCGACGGCAAACTCCTGCTCGACGAAACCGTCACTGCCGAATACAAACTCAACGACATCAACGAGGGCTACGACGACATGCTGGCGGGGCGCAACATCCGCGGTGTGATCATCCACGACCACTCGTAACGGCCGCGGAGCACAGGTGCGCTGGCTGTCGCATGTGCGGTCGGTGCTGGGTGCCGAGATACACGCCGTCCGCAATCGCAGGCTCGACCTCAACCCCGCCGACCTCACGAGATTCACGTTCCCATTGCTGTTGGGCCTTGCCGGTGTGTTGGCCTTCGGCGCCGTGCCGCTGGTCGTCATCCGTAGCAGTGTCAGCACCGACGACGTGCTGGTTCCGCTACTCGGATCGCTGGCCCTGACCGCGGTGGGCACGGCCGTGATGACTTGGCTCATCGCCATCGTCGTCTCCGGTCTGGTGCTGGTGATTTTCTACCGGACCGCACCTACGACGTCGTCGCGCCTGGTGATCCGCACGGTCGTCGACTCGTTCGACCGCGTCAGCGACACCGCGGCCCGGCTGGCCACCCTCGCCCTGGTTGCCGGGCTCGTCGCGCTGGCCATCGGGCTGCCCACTCGTCGCGACGACGAACTGGCGCATCCGGTCATCGACGACCTGCTCACCGCGCAGATCGGGGTGCTGCTGGCCGCACTGGGCGTCGCCTATCTCGCCGAAACGGTGCGATGCGCCGCAGAGCTGGTGGATCGGCAGTCGCTGTTGTTGGCGTGGCCCTGGTCGCTCGGAATCTCATGTGTCAGTTGGGTTGTCGCGACCACCATCGGCCCCTTCGAGACGACCCGCCTGTTGGAGGTGCTGCTCAACGAGTGGCTCCCGGCCACGGTGAACGGGACCGCGAGGGCCGACGTCATCGCCGATCTCCTGCCGGCGGGCGCCAACTGGTGGGCGGCCGTCGCACCGTTGCCCGTGATCATCCTGATATGGAGCTTCGAGGCGCGCAAAGACAACGGGTTCGTCGAGATACGCAAGCTCGTGCGGGGCGAGCACACGCAAAGTACCTGAGATAGAACGCTTCTCAGGGCACTTTGCGTACGGGTGACGTCAGAGGCGTTCGATAATGGTCACGTTCGCAGTGCCGCCGCCTTCGCACATCGTCTGCAGACCGTAGCGACCGCCGGTGCGCTCCAACGTGTTCAGCATCGTCGCGAAGAGCTTGGCGCCCGTCGCACCCAACGGATGACCGAGCGCGATGGCGCCGCCGCTGGGATTGACCTTCGCGTGGTCGGCGCCGGTCTCCTTGAGCCACGCCATCACCACGGGCGCGAATGCCTCGTTGATCTCGACTGTGTCGATGTCATCGATCGACAGGCCGGTCTTCTTCAACGCGTACTCGGTTGCGGGAATGGGTCCGGTCAGCATGAACACCGGGTCCGCTCCGCGGGCGCTGATGTGGTGGATGCGGGCGCGCGGCTTGAGCCCGTGCTCCTTGACGGCCTGCTCGGAGGCCAACAGCACAGCGCTGGCGCCGTCGGAGATCTGGCTTGCCATCGCGGCGGTCAACCGGCCGCCGTCAACCAGGGTCTTGAGACCGGCCATCTTCTCCAGCGAGGTGTCGCGGGGACCCTCATCGGTGACGAAACCGTCGACCGGAATGATCTCGCTCTCGAAGTAGCCGGAGCGGATCGCCTCCTGCGCACGCTGGTGGCTCGTCAGCGAGTACTGCTCCATCTCCTCGCGGGAGATGTCCCACTTCTCCGCGATCAGCTCGGCGCCGCGGAACTGTGAGATCTCCTGGTCGCCGTACCGGTGCAACCAGCTCTTCGATTCGTTTGTGGGAGAAGTGAATCCGAATTGCTCAGCGACGGTCATCGCGGACGAGATCGGAATCTGGCTCATGTTCTGCATGCCGCCGGCCACGATCAGATCGGCTGTCCCGGACATGATCGCTTGTGCGCCAAAGGAAACGGCCTGCTGGCTGGAACCGCACTGGCGGTCGACGGTCACGCCCGGCACTTCCTCGGGGAAGCCGGCCGCCAGCCACGAGAGTCGGGCGATGTTGCCGGCCTGCGGGCCGATCGCGTCAACGCAGCCCGCGATGACATCGTCGACCGCGCCGGGATCGACATCGTTGCGGTCGAACAATCCGCGCCATGCCGCCGCCCCGAGATCGACGGGGTGGACTCCGGCCAGCGATCCGTTGCGCTTGCCGACTGCGGTGCGAACGGCGTCGATGACATAGGCCTGTGCAGGCATGATCAGTCCTTCTCTCTCGTGATGCCACCAAGAACGATAGCGAGGTATTGACGGCCGACTTCCTCGGCCGTGAGGGGTCCGCCCGGTTGGTACCAGCGGACCGAAACCCAGGTGGTGTCGCGGATGAACCGGTACACCAGATCGACGTCGATGTCGGGCCGGAAGTAGCCTTCCTCGACACCTTGGTTGAGCAGGTCGAGCCACATCTTGCGCTGCTCTTTGTTGCGCTGCTCGACGTAGGAGAACCGCTCCTGCCCGGACAGCCGCTTCGCCTCGTCCTGATAGATGACGACCTGCGCGTGCCGGTGCTCGATCGCCTCGAACGAGGTCATGAACAGGCCCTTGAGGCGTTCCAGCGGATTGGGCTCGGTGTCGACGATCTCCTGGTACCGCGCGAACAGCCAGTCGAGGAAGCCCCGCAAGACCTCGTCGACCATTTCCTCCTTGGAGGAGAAGTGGTGATAGAGGCTGCCGGAGAGGATGCCCGCGGAGTCGGCGATGTCGCGCACCGTCGTCGCGCGCAGGCCGCGTTCGGCGAACATCGTCGCCGCGAGCTCGAGCAGCTCGTCCCTGCGCGTCGGCGGCTGGCTCACCGACGTCTGCTTCTGTGGCACCTGACCCACTGCCACAGGGTATCAACCAAGCGCTTGCTCGGCTACTGCCGTGTGCGTTCTCAACCCGAGGTTCGGTACACATGAGCGGTGACCGACGCGCCCCACCAGCCCTCTAAATTCTGGAACCGACTGACCCGGCGCACGAAGATCCTCGTCCTCGTCGACGTCATCGTATTGGCGATCCTGCTGGTAGCGGCCGTGCTGTACGTCACGGATCCATGGTCCGATTCTTCATCGGAAACCATCGCCACGTCGGACACCACCACATCCGCGCCTCAATCGCCGTTGCGCACTCGCTACGGACTTGCTTGGATCACGGCAGCCTGCGGCAGTCGTATGGTGTTGGAGGATCCGCCACAGTCGCCGCTACCCCAAGCGATCGATTACGTCGCGTGCATTGCGCCCGGAACCATCGACACGATCGTCATCGGGGCGTACGACGACGAGGACACCCTCGACGGTGACCTCGCCGGGATGCGCACAGCGCACCGCCATGCCACTCATGTAGACGACCACGGCAAGCATTGGCTCGTGGTCGTCGAGGGCGACAGCGACGTGCCCCTGGAGCCCCTGAGACGCTACGGCTTCCGCATTGGTTGACCCGAAATCTGTGCGCGGAACCCTCGTGGCATCCGCTTAGGCTCGAATCATGTTCGTCGATACCGAGATGCTGCGGATGGGAGCCGACTTCGCCAAAAGCGCCGGTGAGATCGTGAAACGGGGTGCAGAGGAGTTCGCGGCCACGTCGCCGCCCGCTGGGATCTTCGGTGACTTCGACGCCGCGCACGAGTTCCACAACGCCTTGGGCCGAGCGCACGAAGCACAAGCCGCGACCATGCGTTGGCACCACGCCACCTTCGACGGTTTCGCCACCAAGGCCAGCGACGGAGCCACCACTTTCGATCAACGAGACGAGTCCGGCGCGGCGGCGGTGCGTTCGGCCGGCGAAGCCATCACCTGACCGAGCATGACGGTCCACCTCAAGAACCTGGATCACGGGACGCTCACCGGTGCGGCCGGAGGCGATCCGTGGCAGGTCAACCGCACGGTGCAGGGTGGATCGCCAGGTGAAATCAGCGAGCTCGCGACGGCGTTCTACAACGCCGCCGCCTGTACGACGGAATCGAGCAATGAATTCGCCGTCGCTCGGCAGCGTTTCGACGCCGCGTGGGACCGTCAGGACGGCGGCGACCATCCGATCAACGACTCGGCGGAGGTACAGCGCGCCACCGAGTCTTTGAAGCTCAGCGACGAACAAATCCGTCGGGTCGCTGTCGATCTGCAGAACGTCTCGGCTTCACTGGCAGAAGCGCAGCGCAGCGGCGACGTCGTCATCTCCAACCTCGACGCGACGCTGAAGTGGATCGACAACCAGATCGAGCACGAACTGGCCGTCGCTGCCGCGAACGGTGAACAGGCCGACGTCGAGGGCTTGCGACAAGCGGCCGTCGATCGCACGCGAGAAGCACTGGCGTCGGTTCAGGCGGTGCGTGATACCTATTCGGAGCAGCTCGACAAGTCGCGGCTGGAGATGGCGGCCGAAGGTTACTCGCCGGATGCAATGAAAGACGCCGAAGATCAGCAGGATTCACCGGCTACACAGCAGGCGAAGGCCGAAGCCGATCAGTACGCAGACAGCCAGCGCGAAGCCGATCAGTCGTTGGTGAACTCTCCTGGCGAATGGACTCCGGAGAAGCAGGGTGCGGCAGCGCGATTGCGGGACTACGACATCATCAACGATCCGACCGCGAGTTCGGACCAAGTGCGTTATGCCGGGCAGCGCCTGGACGACTACCACACTTCGATCACGCAAGGTCCGCTGGTGACCGATCCGGTCTTTGGAGGTGACGCCCGCTCTCAGGCGCGGACACGGTTGGCGATGCAAGCCCAGCTCGAGCAAGGCCTGGTCGGGGAGGCACCGATGCCGCCGGATAAGGCCACGGCGATGGTCAATCAAACTGAGGCTCTAACACGAGAGTTGGTGATATCCCGCGTACAGGAGCAGTTGATGCGGGCCGGTATGTCGTCCGAAGGTGCCGCCGCTGCAACCGACAGCATGGCGCGGGGCATCGTCCCGCAGGATCTCGCGGACGCGGCATCTGCTGCCGGCAAGCCGCTTGCGGGCGGGAAGCAAGCCTTCAACTATCTGGCTCAAGCACTGCCCACCGGGGACCATTGGAAACCGGACGTAGCGACTTTCTCGCCCAGCGATGTCGAAATGCTGAAGAAGATCGGCGGCCACTTGGGCTTCGCCGGGAATCTCGTAGACGCCAGCGTAGGCCTGTATGAATGGCGCACCGGAACCCCAGGGGGAGAAGTTCTCTCCAAGACGGGTGGAAGCATGGCCGGGGCGATGGCTCTGGGCGCCGTCGGTGCTCAGTTCGGCCTCGTCGCTGGACCGCCCGGGGCGTTCGCGGGGGCGTTCATCCTCGGGACCGCGGGCGCGATCGGCGGCGAGCAAGCCGGCGAGCGGATCTACAGGTGGTTGGCGGGTAACTGATGAATGACTTATTTACGGTGATTGCATTCCTGGGGCTCGCGACCGTCTTCGCGGCCCGGCTGATGAAGCCACGAACCGGACGGGTCGTCTTCTGGGCGGCAACAACCATCACCTGCGGTTCTGTATTTCTCATGGCTTATCCGCCGGATTGGAGTGCCGGGCTCTTGATGGCATTCGGGATCGGATGCCTCATCATCATCGCGGCCTACATCAACACCGAGCTCATCGTCGTTCGCGGAAAGACTCACTCGCTCTTCGCAGAGCTCAGTGCGGACGAGGATTACGGCGGAGGTCTCACCCCCAGAAAAGCCTGGTGGCTCATGACGTTGGGCGTGACGATGGCGAACCTGATCGCACTCACCTATCTCGTCGCCAAAGGCTGGGAGTGGGCGCCGGCTGCTTCAGTCGTCGCAATCCTCGCCGGGTTATCGATGGGGTACCGCGACGCCCTGATGGACAAGCCTCTTGCCGCCGGTCAACGACTGCAGTTCGGCTTGATATCAGTACTCACCGTGGGCGTCTTCACCGTTGCGTACCTTTGCGTCTACATGACACGCAGGCACAGACTGAAACAACGTCCCGCGTATGGCCGGCACGCGGACGGTGGCCGTCGCTAAGCCCGCTGGCTCGACACCGAAATCACTTCTCCAGTCAGGTAACTGGAGTACTCACTGGCCAGGAACGCGATCGTCGCGGCGACCTCCCACGGCTCGGCGGCACGGCCGAACGCCTCGCCCTCCGACAGCCGGTCCAGCAGATCCGCGCTGCTGGTCTTCTCCAGGAACTTGTGCCGCGCGATGCTCGGGGACACCGCGTTGACGCGCACCCCGTACTCGACGGCCTCGATCGCGCTGCACCTCGTCAGCGCCATCACGCCGGCCTTGGCCGCCGCGTAATGCGACTGTGAATGCTGTGCGCGCCAGCCCAATACACTGGCGTTGTTGACGATCGCACCGCCGTGGTCGGCCTCACGGAAGTAGCGCAACGCCGCGCGCGTCGCACGCATCACCGAGGTCAGCGTGACATTGAGGACGCGGTCCCACTCCTCATCGGTCATGTCGATGACCGGTGTCTGTCCGCCAAGGCCCGCATTGTTGACCAAGACGTCCAGCCGGCCCATCCGCGCCGTCGTCGACGCGATCAGCGCGTCCACCTGCGCGGTAGACGTCACGTCGCACACAACGCTCTCGACCCGACCCAACCCGAGTTCGATCAACTGATCGCGGGTCTCACCCAGTCGCCGTTCGTGATGGTCGGACACCACGACGTCGGCGCCTTCGGCCAGCGCTCGACGCGCCACCGCGGAGCCGATGCCGGTGCCTGCGGCCGCCGTCACGACGACGACCTTGCCCGTCAGCAGGCCGTGTCCCTCAATCTCTTTCGGAGCTACAGAAAGATCCTTCGTCACCCTTTTGGTTCCCTCGGTAATCCGAGCACCCGCTCGGCGATGATGTTGCGCTGAATTTCGTTCGACCCGCCGTAGATGGTGTCCGCCCGCGAGAACAGATACAACCGCTGCCACTCGCTGAAGTCCCCGTCGGTCAGCGTCAAGCCCTCGCGACCGAGCACATCCATCGCGATTTCACCGAGCTCGCGATGCCAGTTGGCCCACAACAGCTTCGACACGTTGTCCTGACCGGGCTGCTCGACGTCCATCGTCGCCAGCGCATAGGACCGCATAGTCCGCAGGCCTGCCCACGACTGGGCCAGCCGTTCGCGGATCAACGGATCATCTGCCGCGCCAGTGCGTTTGGCCAAGTCCGCCACACCGGACAGCTCGCGCGCGTACTCGATCTGCTGGCCCAGCGTCGACACCCCGCGCTCGAACGTCAGCGTGCCCATGGCCACCCGCCAGCCGTCGCCCGGCTCGCCGACGACCAGCGACGCATCGGTGCGGGCGTCGTCGAAGAAGACCTCGTTGAATTCCGAGTCGCCGGTCAGCTGCACGATCGGGCGGATCTCCACGCCCGGCTGATCCAGCGGCACCAGCAGATACGACAGGCCGGCGTGCCGCCTCGAACCCTTTTGCGTGCGAGCCACGACGAAGCACCACTGCGCCCAGTGCGCTAGCGATGTCCACACCTTCTGGCCGTTGATCACCCACTGGTCGCCGTCTAGCTCGGCGGTGGTCGACACATTGGCGAGGTCGCTGCCCGCCCCCGGTTCGGAGTAGCCCTGGCACCACAACTCCGTGACGTCGAGGATCTTGGGCAGGAATCGCTGCTGCTGCTCGGCAGTGCCGTACGCGATGAGCGTCGGCCCGAGCAGCTCTTCGCCGAAGTGGTTGACCTTCGCCGGGGCGTTCGCGATCGCGTACTCCTCGTAGAACGCCACCCGGTGTGCAACCGACAGCCCGCGGCCGCCGTGCTCCTCCGGCCAGCCCAGGCACGTCAGCCCTGCCGCCGCCAGATGCTGGTTCCACGCTCGGCGTTCCTCGAACGCCTCGTGCTCTCGACCCGGGCCGCCAAGGCCCTTGAGCGCGGCGAACTCCCCGACAAGGTTCTCGGCAAGCCAGTCACGGACCTCGGCCCGGAACTCCTCGACCTCAATCACCCTTGTAGGCTAACCTACCAAGCACTTGCTTTGTTAGAGGAGCATTCGATGACGTGGGGCCACGGCCGAAGGCCAGGGGACGATGGGCGGACCATCCCCAGGGTCCTGGACCGGATCGCCGACCGGTTTTCCGACCACAATGCGCTGGTCACGGAGGACCGCACGTTCACGTTCGCCCAACTGCGTGACGAGGTCCGCAGGGCGGCCGCAGCGATGATCGACCTCGGCATCACCGCCGGCGACCGCGTTGCGATCTGGTCCCCGAACACGTGGCACTGGGTCGTCGCATGCCTGGCGACCCACTATGCGGGCGGCGTCGTCGTACCTCTGAACACCCGCTACACCGCGACCGAGGCCGCCGACATCCTGTCCCGCACCGGCGCCCCGCTGCTGTTCGCGTCGGGTGAATTCCTCGGCGCCGACAAGGCCGCCTCGATCGACCGCGACGCCTTACCCCAGTTGCGCCAGGTCATCCGCGTGCCGATCGAGAAGGCCGACGGCACCTGGGACGAGTTCATCGCCGCGGGCACGGACCTCGACGCGGTGGATGCTCGCTCCGCGGCAGTGAAGCCGGACGACGTGTCCGACATCCTGTTCACCTCGGGCACCACTGGCCGCAGCAAGGGTGCGCTGTGCGCACACCGGCAGTCGCTCGACGCACCCGCGGCCTGGGCCGAGTGCGGCAGGCTCACCAGCGACGACCGCTACCTGTGCATCAACCCGTTCTTCCACAACTTCGGCTACAAGGCGGGCATCCTCGCCTGCCTGCAGACCGGTGCCACGCTCATCCCCCAGCTGACGTTCGATCCCGAGAAGACGATGTCCGCCGTCCAAGAGCACCGCATCACCGTGCTGCCCGGACCGCCGACGATCTACCAGACGCTGCTCGACCACCCCAAGCGCGCCGCTTACGACCTGACCTCGTTGCGGTTCGCGGTGACCGGCGCGGCGACCATCCCGGTCGTGTTGATCGAGCGGATGCAGACCGAACTCGATATCGACATCGTGCTGACCGCGTACGGCCTCACCGAGGCGAGCGGCTTCGGCACGATGTGCCGTCCCGACGACGACGCCGTCACCGTGGCCACCACGTCCGGACGTCCGATCGCGGATTTCGAACTTCGCATTGACAATCCGGGCGTAGACGGCACCGGTGAGGTGCTGTTGCGGGGGCCGAACGTGATGCTCGGTTACCTCGACGACCCGGAAGCCACCGCCGCGGCCATCGACAAAGAGGGCTGGTTGCACACTGGCGACGTCGGCACCGTCGACGACAAGGGCAATCTGCGCATCACCGACCGCCTCAAGGACATGTACATCTGCGGCGGGTTCAACGTCTACCCCGCCGAGATCGAGCAGGTGCTGGCGCGACTCGACGGAGTCGCCGAGGCGGCGGTGATCGGTGTGCCCGACGACCGGTTGGGTGAGGTCGGCAAGGCCTACATCGTGCTCAAGCCCGGCGCCGCGCTCGACGAGGATGCCGTGATCGCCTACACCCGGCAGCATTTGGCGAACTTCAAGGCTCCCCGCTCGGTGGAGTTCCTCGATGCGCTACCGCGGAACCCCGGCGGCAAGGTAGTCAAACCGCTGCTGCGTGAAAGGGCTGGATCTTCCTGATGGACCTGAATTTCGACGACGCGACCCTCGAGTTCCAGGCCGAGGTGCGCGAGTTCCTGGCCGAGAACCAGGACAAGTTCCCGACGAAGTCCTACGACACCGCCGAGGGTTTCGAGCAGCACCGGCGATGGGACAAGGTGCTCTACGACGCGGGCCTGTCGGTGATCACCTGGCCGGAGAAGTACGGCGGTCGCGACGCCAGCCTGCTGCAGTGGGTGGTGTTCGAGGAGGAGTACTTCCGCGCCGGCGCCCCCGGCCGCGCCAGCGCCAACGGCACGTCGATGTTGGCGCCCACGCTGTTCGCGCACGGCACAGAGGAGCAACTCGACCGCGTCTTGCCGAAAATGGCCAGCGGCGAGGAGATCTGGGCTCAGGCCTGGTCCGAGCCCGAGTCGGGCAGCGACCTGGCCTCACTGCGGTCGACAGCGACCAAGACCGACGGCGGTTGGCTGCTCAACGGGCAGAAGATCTGGAGTTCCCGCGCGCCGTTCGGCGAGCGGGCCTTCGGGCTGTTCCGGTCCGACCCGGAAGCCGAACGCCATCGCGGGCTGACGTACTTCATGTTCGACCTCAAGGCCGACGGCGTCACGGTCCGGCCCATCGCGCAACTGGGCGGTGACACCGGCTTCGGCGAGATCTTCCTCGACGACGTGTTCGTGCCCGACAACGACGTCATCGGCGCCGTACATGAGGGCTGGCGCGCGGCGATGAGCACGTCGAGCAACGAACGCGGCATGTCGCTGCGAAGCCCGGCCCGTTTCCTCGCGCCCGCCGAACGGCTTGTGGCGCAGTGGAAGCAGAACCCCGACCCCGCATACGTCGACCGGGTCGCCGACGCCTGGATCAAGGCGCAGGCCTACCGCCTTCACACGTTCGGCACGGTGACCCGGGTGGCCGCCGGCGGCGAGCTGGGCGCCGAGTCGAGCGTGACCAAGGTGTTCTGGTCCGACCTCGACGTCGCCATTCACCAGACCGCCCTGGACCTGCGTGGTCCCGACGCCGAACTGGTGGACAACTGGACCGAAGGGTTGCTGTTCTCCCTCGGCGGGCCGATCTACGCGGGTACCAACGAGATCCAGCGCAACATCATCGCCGAGCGCCTGCTGGGCCTGCCGCGAAAGTAGCCACATGAACTTCGAACTGGACGAACAGCAGCGCGATTTCGCCGCCAGCATCGACGCCGCACTGGGCGCCGCCGATCTGCCGGGCGCCGTGCGGGCGTGGGCCGCGGGAGACACCGCGCCGGGCCGCAAGGTGTGGACGCAGTTGGCCGAGCTCGGTGTCACGGCGCTCCTGGTACCCGAAAAGTACGACGGCATCGAAGCACATCCGGTCGACCTGGTGGTCGCCGCCGAACGGCTCGGCCGCTGGTGTGTTCCCGGGCCGGTCGCCGAATCCATCGCGGTCGCACCGGTTCTGCTGTCCGACGACGAACGCAGCGGCGCCCTCGCATCCGGTGAGCTGATCGCGACGGTCGCCCTGCCCCCGCAGGTGCCCAGGGCGGTCGACGCCGACACCGCGGGACTGATCCTGGTGGCGACGGACAGCGAGGTGTGTGACGGCGCCGCGGGCACGCAGCGCGAGTCGGTCGATCCGAGCCGAAAGCTGTTCGACGTGAACGCCTCTGGCGACGGTCGGCCCGCCGATGTGGCGCGCGCCTATGAGTTCGGTGTGCTGGCGACGGCGGCCCAGCTGGTGGGTGCAGGCCAGGCGATGCTGGACATGTCGGTCGAATACGCCAAGCAGCGCAGCCAGTTCGGCAAGGTGATCGGGACCTACCAGGCGATCAAGCACAAACTCGCCGACGTCCACATCGCCGTCGAGCTGGCGCGTCCGCTGGTGTACGGCGCGGCGTTGTCGCTCGCCGACGGATCCGCCGACACCGCGCGCGACGTCAGCGCCGCCAAGGCCGCGGCCAGCGATGCGGCGCTGCTCGCGGCGCGCTCGGCGCTGCAGACACACGGCGCGATCGGGTTCACGCAGGAACACGACCTGTCGTTGTGGCTGCTGCGTGCGCAAGCGTTGCGCTCCGCGTGGGGAGACCCGGCCTTGCATCGCCGGCGGGTACTGGAGGCCCTCTCATGAGCGAAGAACGTCAACTGCTGCGCGAGACGGTCGCCGCGCTGGTGGAGAAGCACGCCTCACCGGCCGCGGTGCGCGAGGCGATGGAATCCGAACGCGGATACGACGAGTCGTTGTGGACGGTGCTGTGCGAGCAGGTCGGCGCCGCGGCGCTGGTGGTGCCCGAGGAGCTGGGTGGCGCAGGCGGCGAGCTGGCTGACGCGGCCGTCGTAGTCGAGGAGCTCGGCAAGGCGCTGGTTCCGACCCCGCTTTTGGGTACGACCCTCGCCGAGTTGGCCTTGTTGGCGGCGGATGAGCCCGACGCCGAGGCGCTCGAGGGGCTCGCCGAGGGCGCGCGGGTGGGCGCGGTGGTGTTCGACGCCGACCATGTGGTCAACGGTGACATCGCCGATGTGGTGATCGCCGTCGATGGCGGCCGGTTGTCGCGGTGGACGAAGTTCACCGCCCATCGCCTCGACGCGATGGACCTGACGCGCCGGCTTGCCCGCGTCGAAGCCGACGAGACCGTCGACATCGGCGCCGACCCGGGCCTCGCCGACACCGCGGCGCTGCTGCTGGCCGCCGAGCAGATCGGCGCGGCGTCGCGCTGCCTCGATCTCACGGTGCAATACACCAAGGACCGTGTGCAGTTCGGCAGGCCGATCGGCAGTTTCCAGGCGCTCAAACACCGGATGGCCGACCTGTACGTCGCGGTGCAGTCCGCGCGTGCGGTCGTCGAGGAGGCGATCGCCGCACCGTCGCCGACCTCGGCCGCCCTCGCCCGGTTCACGGCGAGCGAGGCGTTCACCAAGGTCGCCGCCGAGGCGGTGCAGATGCACGGCGGCATCGCGATCACCTGGGAGCACGACATCCAGCTGTACTTCAAGCGCGCACACGGCAGTGCGCAGCTTCTGGGGCCTCCGCGCGAATATCTGCGTCGGCTCGAATCCGAAGTGTTCTAGCGTTGGACCCGTGAGCGAATCGCTGCGTGCCGGGATTCCGCCGTTCTACGTCATGGACGTGTGGCTGGCCGCCGCCGAGCGACAGCGCAGCCACGGCGACCTCGTCAACCTGTCCGCGGGCCAACCCAGCGCGGGCGCGCCGGCTGCCGTCCGCGCAGCGGCCAAGGAGGCGCTGGAGACCGACGTTCTGGGTTACACGGTCGCACTCGGAATACCGGAGTTGCGGGCTGCGATCGCCCGTCAATACCTGGATCGGCATGGGCTGCACGTGGATCCGGACGACGTGGTGATCACCACCGGATCGTCGGGCGGCTTCCTACTGGCGTTCCTCGCTTGCTTCGACGTCGGCGACCGGGTTGCGATCGCGAGTCCCGGCTACCCCTGTTATCGCAACATCCTCTCCGCGCTTGGGTGTGAGGTCGTCGAGATGCCGTGCGGGCCCGAAACGCGTTTCCAGCCGACGGTGCAGATGCTCGAGGATCTCGATCCACCCGTGAAAGGCGTCATCGTGGCCAGCCCTGCCAACCCGACCGGCACGGTGATTCCGCCGGACGAGCTGGCGGCGATCGCCTCGTGGTGCGCGTCGCGCGGCGTGCGGCTGATCAGTGACGAGGTGTACCACGGGCTCGTCTACGAGGGTGCGCCCGATGTCAGCTGCGCATGGGCGACTTCGCGGAATTCTATTGTCGTGAACAGCTTTTCGAAGTACTTCGCGATGACCGGCTGGCGGCTCGGCTGGCTGCTGGTGCCGCAGGAACTTCGGCGCGCAGTCGACCGCCTGACCGGCAATTTCACGATCTGTCCGCCGACGCTGCCCCAATACGCGGCGGTCGCCGCGTTCACCCCGGAGTCGATCGCCGAGTCCGAGGCGCTGCTGCACCACTACGCCGCCAATCGCGGGATGCTGCTGGACGGACTGCGTGGCCTCGGCATCGACCGACTGGCGCCGACCGACGGGGCGTTCTACGTGTACGCCGACGTATCGCACCTGACCTCGGACTCGCTGTCGTTCTGTTCGAAGTTACTGGCCGACACCGGAGTTGCGATTGCGCCGGGTATCGACTTCGACCCCACCCGCGGCGGATCCTTCGTCCGGCTCTCCTTCGCGGGGCCGTCATCGGACATCGAGGAGGCGCTGCGCCGCATCGGCACGTGGTTGGGCTGAGGTTGCGCCGAATTCGCCCCTGACCAGCGGTCCGTCGACTTGTCGGTACCCCTGTGTAGCGTCACGAATATGTTCGAAAGCCTGTTCGACATCGATCCGGCCGCCTCCGAGGCGGACCTGCGGGACGCTGTCGAGCGGTTCGAACGGCTGAAGTCTTCAGCGGCCGCGGCGCAGGCCCGCGCGACTTCGATGTGGAAGGCGAAGCGCCGCGCAGCAGAAGCGGCCGCGGGTGTGCCCGCCGGCCGTCGCGGACGTGGCCTGGCGTCGGAGGTCGCACTGGCACGACGTGACGCGCCCGTGCAGGGCGGCCGACACCTGGGTTTCGCCACGGCCCTCGTCGACGAGATGCCCTGTACCCTCGCGGCTTTGGAATCGGGAGCGCTCTCAGAGTGGCGCGCCACCATGATCGTGCGCGAGTCGGCTTGCTTGAGCGTCGAGCACCGCCGCCAACTGGACGCCGAGATGTGTCGAGACGCTGCGCGTCTCGACGGGTGGGGTGACAAGCGGATCGCGGCGGAGGCCAGGAAGATCGCCTGTTCGCTCGATGTCGGCGCGGTCGTGGACCGCAGTGCCAAAGCCGCCGCGGACCGGTGCGTCACCATCCGTCCTGCGCCCGACACGATGACGTGGGTCACCGCCTTGCTGCCCGTCGCACAGGGGGTGAGCGTCTATGCGGCGTTGACGCGCGCCGCCGACACCACGTTCGATGACCGGTCCCGCGGTCAGGTGATGGCCGATACCTTCGTGGAACGGATCACCGGGCGACCGGCCGAGCAGCCCGTGTCGGTCACGCTGAACCTCGTGATGGCCGACACCACGCTGACCGGCGACGACGATTCACCCGCATGGCTCGACGGGTACGGCCCGCTACCGAGTTCGATCGCGAGAGCACTGACGGGCGACGCGGCGACCGACGCCGAAGCCAAGGCGATGCTGCGCCGTCTGTATCGCCATCCGCGCAGCGGTCAGCTCGTCGCGATGGATTCCCAAGCCCGCACCTTCCCAAAGGGATTGGCGGCGTTCATCGGAATCCGAGACCAAACATGCCGCACTCCCTACTGCAACGCGCCGATTCGTCACCGCGACCATGCGGTGCCATGGCACCGAGCTGGACCGACGAGTGCGGTGAACGGGTTGGGCGAATGCGAAGCCTGCAACTACGCCAAGGAGGCGCCCGGCTGGTCCGTGGTGACCGGTGAACGCGACGGCGTACACGGCGCCGAGTTCACGACGCCCACCGGCGCGACCTACCGATCGACGGCACCGCCGCTTCCCGGACCACCGATACGAACCGTGAGCAAGGTCGAAGGTCGACTGAGCGTCGAGCTGATCACGTTCGACGCTGCGTGACGTACCAGTCCAGCAGGTCTGGGTCGTCGACGGCGCTGCGCTCGACCACCGTCGCGGCGTCGGCTCCTTGGAACAACTTCTTGATCGGTACCTCGAGCTTCTTACCCGTGCGTGTGTGCGGAACGCCTGGCGCGGAGATGATTTCGTCGGGCACATGCCGCGGCGACACTTCTTCGCGGATGGTGCTCCTGATGCGGTCGCGCAGCTCGTCGGTCAGTTCGGCATCGCCCGCCACGACGACGAACAGCGGCATCCAGTATCCGCCATCGGGCTGGTCGACACCGATGATCAACGCCTCGGCCACCTCGGGCAGCCGTTCCACCGCCTGGTAGATGTCGGCGCTGCCCATCCGGATGCCGTGCCTGTTCAAGGTCGAATCCGACCGGCCGTGCACGATGACGCTGCCGTGGTCGGTGATCGTGATCCAGTCGCCGTGGCGCCACACGCCGGGGAACATCTCGAAATAGGCTGCGCGGTACCGTGACCCGTCCGGGTCGTTCCAGAACTGGACGGGCATCGACGGCATCGGCTTGGTCACCACCAGCTCGCCCACCTCATTGCGCACCGGCTTGCCCGACTCGTCCCACGAGTCCAGCGCGCATCCGAGGAAGGGCGCCGACAACTCACCGGGCCACACCGGGACGGTGCGCACCCCGCCGATGAACGCGGACACCACGTCCGTCCCGCCGCTGATCGACGACACCTGGACGTGCTCACCGACGTTGTCGCGCAACCACAGTGACGACGACGGCGGTAGCGACGAGCCGGTAATCCCGACCGTACGCAGCGCCGACAGGTCGTGTTCCTTGCGCGGCACCGCGCCCGCCTTCGCGCAGCCGAGGACATAGCCCGGGCTGGTCCCCAGCACCGTAGCCTTGACCCGCGCCGCGATATCCCATAGCGCATCCGGACGCGGCGCGTTCGGGCTGCCGTCATAGCAGACGATCGTCGACCCGACCAACAGTCCGGCCACCTGATAGTTCCACATCATCCAGCTGGGGCTGGTGTACCAGAAGAAGGTGTCGTCCGGGCCGATATCGGACTGCAGGGCAACGGCTTTGAGGTGCTCGAGCAGAACGCCGCCGTGCCCGTGCATGATGCCCTTGGGCAGGCCCGTGGTGCCCGAGGAGAACAGGATCCACAGGGGGTGGGCGAAGTCGACCGGCGTCGTGGTCAGCTTCGCGCCGCTTGAGGCGCCGATGTCCGGCGCCATCACCGTCGCCCGCAGCGTCGGTAGCCCCTTCTGCAACCCGGTGATCTCCGCGCTTCTGTCATGGAACTTGCCGCCGTAGGTGTAGCCGTCGGTGGTCACCAGCACGGTCGGTTCGAGTTGTCCGAGGCGGTCCAGCGCGGCCTTCGCCGAATAGTCCTGACCGCAGGCGCTCCAGATCGCCCCGATGCTCGCGGTGGCCAGGAACGCGATCACCGCTTCGGGGATGTTGGGTAGGTAGCCGACAACCCGGTCACCGGCGCTCACCCCGAGGTCGCGCAGCGTCTGCGCGAACGCGGCGGCGCGCCCGAGCAACTCGTCCCATGACACCTCGACGGGGTCCCCGCCCTCGGGCAGGTAGAGGATCGCGGGTCGATCGGATCGGGCGTTGCGGATCACCTGGTCGACATAGTTGAGCTCCACGCCCGGAAACCACTGCGCGCCCGGCATTTCTGTCGCTGCGAGCACCTTATCCGGACGGTTGCCGAGGTCGAAGTAGTCCCACAGCGTGGCCCAGAATTCGTCCAGCTCGTCGATGGACCACTGCCACAGCGACTCATAGTCGGGGTGATTCCGGTCGGTGCGGCGCTCCACGAACTGTGCGAAGTCGGTGACCCGCGCTCCGGCGACATCGGCCTCCGTGGGCGTCCACTGCGGGGTCGCGGTCATCGTGCGCTCCATCCGCCGTCCATCGTGTACGACGCTCCGGTCACCATCGCCGCGGCCGGGGAGGCCAGCCAGGTGACCAGTGAAGCCACTTCTTCGGGTTCGACAAGTCGCTTGATCGCGCTCTCCTTCAACAAGATGTCGGCGATCACCTTATCTTCGTCGATGCCATGGGTGCGGGCCTGATCGGCGATCTGTTTGGTCACCAGCGGGGTCCGCACATAGCCGGGGTCGACGCAGTTGCTGGTGACGCCGTGCGGCCCACCTTCCAGTGCCGTCACCTTCGACAGTCCCTCCAGGCCGTGCTTCGCGGTGACGTAGCCGCTCTTGTACTCCGAGGCGCGCAGGCCGTGCACAGAGGAGATGTTGATGATGCGCCCGAATTTCTGCTCGTACATGTGCGGTAACGCCGCGCGGATCAGCAGGAACGGCGCCTCGAGCATCAACGTGAGGATGAACCGGAAGCGTTCCGGTGGGAATTCCGGGATCGGGCTGACGTGCTGCACCCCGGCGTTGTTGACCAGGATGTCGGTCTCGAGCCGGAGATCCTCGAGGATCGACACCTCGGAAAGGTCGACCGCCCAGGGCTTTCCGCCGATCTCATCGGCGACCTTCCTGGCGCCGGCATCGTCGAGATCCGCGACGGTGACGGTCGCGCCTCGTTCGGCCAGGGCGCGCGCGCATGCCGCGCCGATCCCGCTCGCTCCGCCGGTGACCAGCGCGGTGCGTCCGTCGAGATCGCTCATATGACGCCAGCCTTGGCGAGTTGCTCCCGGTCGGCCGCGTCGAGCGTCGCGAGGTCGAGGCCGTTGGTCTCGCGGCTGAACAATGCGGCCACGAGCGTGATCAGCGATGCGCCCGCGAGGTAGAGGGCGATCGGCACCGCCGAGTCGAACTGGTCGAGCAGCCAGGTGGCGATGGCCGGCGCCAGCGATCCCGCGACGATCGATGTCACCTGATACCCAAGGGAGACACCGGAATACCGCATGCGGGTCGGGAACATCTCGGCCATGATCGCCGGCTGGGGCGAGTACATCAGCGCGTGGATGACCAGCCCCAGAATGATCGCAGCCATGATCAGCCCATACGACCCGCTGTTCATCATCGGGAACGCGAAGAAGCCCCACGTCCCCGCGGCGATCGCACCGACGATGTACACCGGCCGCCTACCGAACCGATCGGACAGCCGGCCCACCTGGGGGATCACGATGAAGTGCACGGCGTGTGCGACAAGCAGCCACCACAGGATGTCGCTGGTGTCGGCGCCGACGTGCGTCTTGAGGTAGACGATCGAGAACGTGACCACCAGGTAGTACATGATGTTCTCGGCGAACCGCAGGCCCATCGCGGTGAAAACGCCACGGGGATAACGCTTGAGCACCTCGACCACGCCGTACGACACGGCCTTGACGCGCTCGACCTCCTCTTGGGCGGCCACGAAGATCGGAGCGTCGGTGACCTTGGTCCGGATGTAGTAGCCGATCAGCACCACCACCGCGGACAGCCAGAACGCGACCCGCCACCCCCAGGACAGGAACGCCGCCTCCGGCAGCAGCCCGGTCAGCACCAGTAGCACGACGGTGGCGAGCATGTTGCCCACCGGTACGGCGGCCTGCGGCCAACTGGCCCAGAACCCGCGCTTGTCGGTGGGACTGTGTTCGGCGACGAGCAGCACGGCTCCGCCCCATTCGCCGCCGACGGCGAAGCCCTGCATGAACCGCAGGATCACCAGCAGGATCGGTGCCCACACGCCGATCTGCGCGTAGGTCGGCAGGCAGCCCATGAGGAATGTGACGGCGCCGACGAGCAGGATCGCGAATTGCAGCAGTTTCTTGCGGCCGTACTTGTCACCGAAGTGACCGAAGACGATGCCACCGAGCGGCCGTGCCACGAATCCGACGGCGTAGGTCAGCAGCGCGGCGATCAGCCCGCTGGCCTCGCTGGTGCCTTCGGCGAAGAACACCTTGTTGAACACCAGCGTGGCGGCGGTGGCGTAGAGGAAGAACTCGTACCACTCGACGACGGTGCCTGCCATCGAGGCGACCACGACGCGTTTGAGGCCGGTGGGGACCGCTGCGCCGGCGCTGTCGGCATCTGTGACACCCATCGCACACTCCCTCGCGTTGTGACGGCAGACAAGTCGCCTGTGAGTATTCACGCAGATACCCCCACCGAGCAATGGCGAAGACTGCAGGAGGTATCTGCAAAAATGCAGGTGTGCAGCCTTCGGGACCCCAGCCGTCCGGCCGGCGACGACCGAGCGCCGACGACCTCCTCGTGCTGCTGGCGGTCGGGCGGTCGGGCCGGTACAACGCCGCCGCGGAGGAGCTGGGCCTCAACCACACCACCATCTCCCGCCGGATCGCCGCACTCGAGGAATCGGTGGGTGGACGGGTGCTGGCCCGCGGCGCCGGAGGATGGGAGCTCACCGATCTCGGTCGCGAGGCGCTGGCGGCCGCGGAGGTCATCGACTCCGCCGTGCGCTCTCTGGCCGTCGATGCCGAAGGCGACCGCGCCCTCGAGGGCGTCGTCCGGATCTCGGCCACCGACGGCTTCTCCGCCTACATCGCGGCGCCCGCCGCCGCACGCGTCCAACGGAAGCATCCGAAGGTGGCCGTCGAAATCGTCACCGCCACCCGCCGCGCCACCCAGCAGAGATCCGGGCTGGACGTCGAGGTCGTCGTCGGCGAACCGAAGGTGCACCGGGCCAGGGCGATCAGGCTCGGCGACTACTGCCTCGGCCTCTACGGTTCGCGCGACTACCTCACCGAGCACGGGACGCCCGCCACGATCGCAGACCTCGATCGTTTTCCGCTGGTGTACTTCATCGATTCGATGCTGCAGGTCGACGATCTCGATGCGGCGACGAGCTTCGCTCCCGCCATGCGCGAATCCGTCACGTCCACAAACGTTTTCGTCCATGTCGAGGCCACCCGCGCGGCGGCCGGCCTCGGGCTGCTGCCCTGCTTCATGGCCGACCGCCACGACGACCTCGTAAGAGTCCTGGCCACCGACGTGTCGGTTCGGCTGACGTACTGGCTGGTCACCCGCGGCGAGACACTGCGGCGGCCGGAGGTGGCGGCCGTCGTCGAGGCGATCCGCGATCGGGTGCACGACCAGCACGACGTGTTGCTCGGCAAGGGATAACGTCGTCAGCATGCCGTTCATCGACCACCCGAAGGGCCGCGCCTACTACCGCCACTGGGCGGCGGCACAACCGCGTGCGACGGTGATCTTTCTGCACGGCTTCGGCGAGCACACCGGTCTCTACCATCGCTACGGCTTCGCCCTGAACGCCGCGGGCATCGATCTGTGGGCGGTCGACCAGTTCGGCCATGGGCTCAGCCCGGGCACCCGCGGGGACTTCGGGTCGATCGAGGACAGCTCCTCGCTCGCCGACGCTTTGATCTCACTCGCCGAAGACGCAACGCCCGGACTGCCGCTCATCGCACAGGGACATTCGTTCGGTTCGATCGTGACGTTGTTCCGGTTGCTCGACCATCCCGACCGCTATGCCGCCGGCGTCGTCTCCGGCGCTCCGGTGGTACCGATCCCGGCGATGCTGGACAGCGACACCTCCCTCGATCTCGACCCTCGCTGGCTCTCCGCTGACCCGTTCTACCTCGACCTGCTGGAGAACGATCCGTTGGCGTTCGTCGACGCCGACGGTGCCGCGCTGATGCGGGAACTCGATCGGGCCTGGGACCGGTTCGGCGCGGCGTTACCGAAGCTGGCCGTGCCGACCTTGGCCGTGCACGGTTCGATCGACCCCATCGCCCCCGTCGGGCCGGTGCGGGCGTATGCCGAGCAGATCGACGCGCTGCAGATGGCCGAGTTCGAGGGCGCGCGTCACGACATCCTCAACGAGACCGTGCACCGGGAGGTCGCGGCCGCGATCGTCGGGTTCATCGACGAGTTGCCCTAGACGACGTCAGGGACGGATGCTCAGAGCCAGGTGTCGTCGGTGGTCGCGGTGAGGAAGGCCTCGAGATCGTCGCGCCATTGCGCGGGCGTGTTCTTCTCCGGCTCGATGCCGGTGTACTGCCCGCGGTAGAACAGCAGCGGCCGCGGCTTCTTGTGCGGCACGTCCGACAGCGAATGCACGGCACCGAAAACGACGTAGTGATCGCCTCCGTCGTGCACCGAATGCACCGAACAGTCGATGTGGGCGAGCGTGCCCTCGATGACCGGTGAGCCGAGTTTCGACTGGTACCACTCGATTCCGGCGAACTTGTCGGGTTCCTTCGAGCCGAACCGCGCCGAGACGTCCTTCTGGTTCTCGTGCAACACGTTCACGCAGAAGTATCCGCTGGCCTCGATCGCCTGCCACGACCGCGACATCTTCGTGGGGCAGAACAGCACCAGCGGCGGGTCCAGCGACAGCGCCGCGAAGGACTGGCATGCGAACCCGACGGGCGCGCCGTCGTGGATCGTCGTGATCACCGTGATCCCGGTGCAGAACTGCCCGAGCACACTGCGGAACGTGCGCGGATCGATTGGTTCGGCCCCCATTATCGAGTGGTCTTCACCGTCACTTGAAGCCGATGCTGAAGTCGTGGCCCCACAGGCTGACCGCGGTGCTCTCCCGCGCGACCCAGTCCTCGTTGTCGACCTGCAGCCCCTCGCAACCGAATTCGACGTCGAATCCGCCGGGTGTCTTCATGTAGAACGACAGCATCTTGTCGTTGACGTGGCGACCCAGCGTCGCCGACATCGGCACCTTGCGGCGCAGCGCGCGATCCAGGCACAGCCCGACGTCGTCAGAGTTCTCGACCTCGACCATCAGATGCACGATGCCGCTGGGTGTTTCACCCGGCATGAACGCGAGGCTGTGGTGGCGTGGGTTGACGCCGAAGAACCGCAGCCACGCCGGCGCGCCGTCGGCGGGCCTGCCGACGAGTTGCGGTGGCAGGCGCATCGAGTCGCGCAGGTAGAAGCCGAGCACGTCGCGGTAGAAGTGCAGGGACTCCGCGTCGTCGCGGGTGGTCAGCACCACGTGCCCCAGGCCCTGCTGTTCGGTGACGAACTTGTGGCCGTACGGGCTGACGACGCGGCGGTGCTCGAGCGCGACGCCGTGGAAGACCTCGAGCGTGTTGCCCGAGGGGTCGTCGAACCGGATCATCTCGTCGACGCGTCGTTCGGCCAGCTCGGCGGCGGAGGCCTCCTTGTACGGCACGCCCTCGATGTCGAGCCGGTTCCGGATGTCCTGCAGCTGAGCGGCGTTGGCGGTCTCCCAGCCGGACTGCAGCAGCCGGTCGTGCTCACCCGGCAGGATCACCAGCCGGGCCGGGAACTCGTCCATCCGCAGATAGAGCGCGCCCTCGGTCTGGCCGGAACCCTCGACCATCCCGAGCACCTTGAGGCCGTACTCGCGCCAGGCCGCGACGTCCGTGGCCTCGATCCGAAGGTAGCCAAGCGATTTGATGGTCATCGAGAACCTTTCCGAGGAAGGTCTGACAGGAAGTCAACAGTCAGCTTGTTGAACTCGTCGAACTTCTCCAGCTGAGCCCAGTGCCCGCACTGCCCGAAGACGTGCAGCTGCACACGCGGAATCTGCTTGAGCGCCACCAGCGCCCCGTCGAGCGGGTTCACCCGGTCCTCGCGCCCCCAGATCAGCAGTACCGGCTGGCGCAGCTTGTACACCTCGCGCCACATCATGCCGAGCTCGAAGTCCGCGCCCGCGAACGACATTCCCATCGCCTTGGCCGCGGCCAGTGACTCCGGCTGGCTGGCGATCTCGAAGCGTTCGTCGATCAGCTCGGGCGTGATCAGGTTCTGGTCGAAAACCATGATCCTCAGGAACTTCTCGAGATTCTCGCGCGTCGGCTCCCCGGTGAACTTGCCCAGCAGCTTGACGCCCTCGGTGGGATCGGGCGCGAACAGGTTGACCGACAGCCCGCCGGGCCCCATCAGCACGAGCCGGTCCGCTCGCTTCGGATTGTCGAGCGCGAATCGCACCGCCGTCCCGCCGCCCAGCGAGTTGCCCACCAGCGCAGCGCGTTCGATGCCCAGGTGATCGAACAGAGCGAGCAGCGCGTTCGCGCTGTAACGGTTGTACTGCTCGTGCTCGGTGTGCTTGTCGGAGTGCCCGTACCCCGGCTGGTCCACGGCGATGACGTGGAAGTGCCTGGCGAGCACCGCGATGTTCTTCGAGAAATTCGACCAACTAGACGCGCCGGGTCCGCCGCCGTGCAGCAGCACGACCTTCTCGGAGTTGCCGACGCCGGCTTCGTGGTAGTGCAGCCGCATGTCTCGTTCGCCGGCACGCACCTGCGCATAGCGAGACGTCGACTCGAAGGTGACCTCGACCTGCTGCTCGGTCTCCTGGATGTATGAGGTCATCTCGCCTTCCGTTAAACCATCGTGTCTTGCGGCGGCAGTCCGAACTCGTTGTTGCCGAAGATCAGGTAGGCCCGTTCGGGATCGTTCGCGGCGTGCACGCGCCCGGCGTGGGCGTCACGCCAGAACCGTTGCACTGGCGCGTCGTTGCTCAACGCGGTGGCGCCGGACGCCTCGAAGAGCCGGTCGATCGAGGAGATCGCGCGACCGGTCGCGCGGACCTGATCACGACGGGCACGAGCCCGCAGCTCGAACGGAATCTCCTGACCCGCCTTCAGCAGTGCGTACTCCTCGCCGACGTTGCCGATCAGCTGGCGCCATGCCGCGTCGATGTCGCTGGCGGCCTCGGCGATCCGGATCTTGGCGAACGGATCGTCCTTGGCCTTCTCCCCCGCGAACGCCGCGCGCACACGCTTGCCCTGGTGCTCCACGTGAGCGTCGTAGGCGCCGTACGCCATGCCGACGATCGGGGCGGAGATAGTGGTGGGATGCACTGTGCCCCAGGGCATCTTGTAGACCGGGGCGGTGTTGGTCTCAAGGCCGCCGGCGGTGCGGTCGTTCATCGCCTTGTAGGACAGGAACCGGTGCCGCGGCACGAACACGTCCTTGACCTTGAGCGTGTTGCTGCCGGTGCCCTTGAGGCCCACCACATGCCACACGTCGTCGATCTCGTACTCGGAGCGCGGGATCAAAAAGCTGCCGAAGTCCACCGGCTTACCGTCCTTGATGACCGGGCCGCCGACGAAAGTCCAAGTGGCGTGGTCACATCCGGATGACCAGTTCCACGAACCGTTGACGATGTAACCGCCGTCGACGACGGTGCCCGCACCCATCGGCGCATACGACGAGGAGATCCGCACGGACGGGTCGTCGCCCCACACCTCTTCCTGCGCCTTCTGGTCGAACAGCGCGAGGTGCCAGTTGTGCACGCCGATGATCGAGCTGACCCAGCCGGTCGAGCCGCAGGCGCTGGCCAGCCGGCGCACGGCCTCGTAGAACAGCGTCGGATCGCACTGGTACCCGCCCCACTGCTCGGGCTGGAGCAGTTTGAAGAACCCGGCCTCGTTGAGGTCGTTGACCGTGTCATCCGGGAGGCGGCGCAGGTCCTCGGTGGCCTGGGCGCGCTTGGCGATCAGCGGCATTAGGTCGTCGATCCCGGCTAGGACCGCCTGCACGTCACGCTGTTCAATGGACGTCACTGATGTGCCTCCCGATAGGACGGACTGCGATGAGCACTCGCGTGGAGCGCGAATCGCTTAGCCGTCAGATTAGAACACGTTACGATTCGTGTCGAGTAGGGCATACCTGTAGGACCTGGACCTGCACACATGCATTTCTGTAACCTGTTCTAGTTATAGGGGTCGGCAGAGGTGCCGAACGTGAGAGGTGGACGCGAAAGTGACCGACGAGCCGCTCGGCAGCCATGTGCTCGAGCTGGAACTTGCCGACGTCGTCACCGAGACCGACGACGCGCGCTCGCTGGTGTTCAGCGTGCCCTCGGGCGCGGACATCCCCGCCGAACGGTTGCGGTACGCGCCAGGTCAGTTCCTGACGCTTCGCGTGCCCAGCGACCGGACCGGTTCGGTGGCGCGCTGCTACTCGCTGTGCAGTTCCCCGTTCACCGATGACCGGCTGACCGTCACCGTCAAGCGCACCGCGGACGGGTACGCGTCGAACTGGCTGTGCGATCACGCGCATGCCGGCATGAAGATCCACGTCCTCGCGCCGTCGGGCACCTTCGTACCCAAGACGCTGGACACCGACTTCCTGTTGTTGGCCGCGGGCTCGGGGATCACGCCGATGATGTCGATCTGCAAGTCGGCGCTGGCCGAGGGCAGCGGCAAGGTCGTGCTGATCTACGCCAACCGCGACGAGAAGTCGGTGATCTTCGGCCCGGCGCTGCGTGAGCTGAGCGAGAAGTACCCCGAGCGGCTGGTCGTCGTGCACTGGCTGGAGACGGTGCAGGGCCTGCCGAGCGCCTCCGCGCTGGCCGCTCTCGCCGCCCCGTACACCGCGCACGACGCCTACATCTGCGGCCCCGGCCCATTCATGGCCGCGGCGGAGGAAGCGGTCAAGGGCGCAGGCATACCGGCCGAGCGCGTGCACATCGAGGTTTTCAAATCGCTCGACTCCGACCCGTTCGCCGCGGTGGTCATCGAGGAGGACGACAGCGACGAGGGTCCGGCCACCGCGATCGTCACGCTCGACGGCGAGACCCATGAGGTGCGCTGGCCGCGCAACGCCAAACTGCTCGACGTGCTGCTGGACAAGGGCCTCGACGCGCCGTTCTCCTGCCGCGAGGGCCACTGCGGTGCGTGCGCGGTGCTGAAGAAGAGCGGCGAGGTCGAGATGGACGTCAACGACGTGCTCGAACAGTCCGACCTCGACGAGGGCCTGATCCTGGGCTGCCAGGCCCTGCCCCGTTCGGATTCGGTCGAAGTCACATACGACGAATAGCGCGCGGGCTAGCATTCGCCGCACGTGGAAGGGAGCAATGTGACGAACCGGTTGACCGGCGTCGCTGCGGCGATCTCGGCGGTGCTGCTGGCGCTTGCGCTCATCTCTGCGACCAATGCGGTCGCGGCCGTCGACACCGCGGACTCGTCGATTCCGGTCGACCCCGCCACCAATCTCGAGATGCACGTGACGGCGAATTGCATCGCGGCCGAGGCGAAGTGCTTGTTCAACGCCGACGCCAACCTGCGCCGCGGCCCGGACGTTCTGGGCTTCCCCGGCGACCTGTGGGCCCGCCAGACCACCACGCTGCGGACCATGGATCGCAGCGTGTACATCAACTTCAACTTCGACGCGCCCAACACCCGGTCGTTCAAATCGCTCACCGACGTGGAGTTCACGACGATCTATTTCGGCGGCGGACCGCCCGAGAAGTTCCGGTTCCGCGGGATCGCCTGGCCCGTCGACCAACGCACGGGTGCGCCGCGGACCGACGTTCCCCTGATCGTGTGCTCGCACATCCAGGTGGTGTACGGCGGGGTCAACATCACCTCGCCGGACGCCTGCGCGCAGGCCGCGTTCAGCTAGCGGGGAAGCCCGAGAAGCCGTTCGCCCGCAAGGGTGAGCAGGATCTGCTCGGTACCGCCAGCGATGGTCAGGCACCGGGTGTTGAGGAAGTCGAACACCGTGGAGTTCTCGACCACGCCGCCGCCTTCGGAGAGCTCCATCCGCAGTTCCGCGAGCGCCTGCCGGTAGCGCACGCCGATCAGCTTGCGCGCGCTGGCCTGCGGGCCCGGATCCTGGCCTCCCACAGCGAGTTCGGCGATCTTCTGATCCAGCAGTGAGCCGACCTGGGCCGCCACGATCAACGAGCCCAGACGGTCCTGTCCTGCCACGTCGAAGTCCAGCGTGGCGACCTGCTTGAGCAGCTCCTCCATCGGGTTGCCGAGCGCGGTGCCGTGCGCCATCGCGACGCGCTCGTTCGCGAGCGTGGTGCGGGCCAGCCGCCAGCCGTCGTTGACCTGGCCGACGACCATCTCGTCGGGCACGAAGACCTCGTCGAAGAACACCTCGTTGAACAGGTTGTCTCCGGTGATCTCGCGCAGCGGACGGATGTCGATACCCGGCGATTTCATGTCGACGAGGAAGTACGTTATCCCCTTGTGCTTCGGCGCATCCGGATCCGTGCGCGCCAGGCACACACCCCATGCCGCCTTGTGCGCCGCCGAGGTCCACACCTTCTGGCCGGTCAACTTCCAGCCCGGTGTGATTGCGCCGCTCGCGGTCTCGCCCTCCACGCGAACCGCCTTCGTACGCAAGGCCGCCAGGTCCGACCCGGCGCCCGGCTCGGAGAACAGCTGGCACCACAGCAGTTCTCCCCGCAGCGTCGCTGGTACGAACCGTTCGATCTGCTCGGGGGTGCCGTGTTCGAGAATCGTTGGCGCGGCCCACCATCCGATCACCAGGTCGGGCCGCGCGACGCCCGCCGCCGCCAACTCCTGGTCGATCAGCAGCTGCTCGGCCGGCCCGGCACCGCGGCCGTACGGTTTGGGCCAGTGCGGCGCCTGCAGGCCTGCGACGGCGAGCGCGGCCTGTTGCTTCTCGACGGGCAGCGCGGCGATTTCCGCGACCGCCGAAGCGATTTCGGGTCGCAGATCGGCGACCGATTCGAGGTCGATCTGCAGGTCGCGGCGCACACCCTGTTGCGTCAGCGCGGCGATCCTGCGCAGCCAGCGTTGCGCTCCGCCGAGGAAGTGCGCGAGGCCGTAGGCGCGGCGCAGGTACAGATGCGCGTCGTGTTCCCAGGTGATCCCGATGCCGCCCAGCACCTGGATGCAGTCCTTGGTGTTTGCCTTCGCGGCGTCGATCCCGACGGCGGCGGCCACCGCGGCGGCGATCGACAATTGGTTCTCGTCGCCCTCGGCAACGGCCCGTGCCGCATCGGTCGCGGCCACCGAGGCCTGCTCGGAGCGCAGCAGCATCTCGGCACACATGTGCTTGATTGCCTGGAAGCTGCCGATCGGCTTGCCGAACTGCTCGCGCACCTTGGCGTATTCGGTCGCGGTCTGCAACGCCCAGCGCGCCAGCCCGGCGGCCTCGGCGGCCATCACGGTCGCGGCGACGTCGATCACGCGTTGCGCGGGGGCGCCAACCGCCTCGGCCGGCGCGGACTCGAGCACGACGCGGCCCAACGGCCGGGAGAAGTCGGTGGCCTTCAACGGCTCGACGGAGACGCCCTCGGCCCCGGCGTCGACCGCGACGAATCCGTCGCCAGCCGGCAGCAGGAGCACGCCCGCCTCGTCGGCGCCGAGCACGTACTGGGCGGTGCCCGACGCGCGACCGTCGGCGAACCGCACGTCCGCCGTCAGCGCCACCCCGGCGACCCGCTCGCCCGATGCCAGGGCCTGCAGGATCTCGGGTTGTTCGAGCACCAGCGTGGCCAGCGCGGTCGTCGCGACCGGACCGGGAACCAGCGCGGCCGCCGCCTCGTCGACCATCGCGCACAGGTCTTCGACGGTGCCGTCGGCGCCGCCGTGCTCCTCGGGCAGCGCCACCCCGAAGATCCCGAGTTCGGCCAGCCCCGTATAGGGCCGACGCCAGGCATCCGGCTGCCCCCGCTCGACGTCCCGCGCCGCGGCGATGACGCCGGAAGCTGTTGCCCAGTCACGAACCAGCTCCCGTACGGCTGACTGGTCGTCGGCAATGGTCCCCGGGGATGCGAGCGACACCGTCCACTCCTAGCTATTGGGTGAGAAGGCGGTGCTCCTCACTAGAACGTGTTCTAATAGTGCCAGCGACCGACCGTCAAGTCGACCGCCATTACAGCAGCACACGTCGGTGCCACGTGGGTATCGAGGTGAGAAAAAGTGAATCGGCATGCGTATCGTTTCCAGCGAGAACGCGTAACGAAGGAGAAGCCCGCCGCATGTCCGGCCCGTCTCAGCCAGCAGCCGCGAACCCGGGCTCGGGGTCGGAAACTCGACCGCGTCAGGTGATGAACGTGGCGGTCCTGTCCGAGTCAGAGCTCGGCTCGGAAGCCCAGCGCGAGCGTCGCAAACGCATCCTGGACGCCACCCTGGCCATCGCTTCCAAGGGCGGTTACGAGGCGGTCCAGATGCGCGCCGTCGCCGAGCGGGCCGATGTCGCGGTGGGCACGCTCTACCGGTACTTCCCGTCCAAGGTTCATCTGCTGGTCTCCGCGTTGGGACGCGAGTTCGAGCGCATCGACGCCAAGACCGACCGGGCGTCGCTGACCGGGGGCACGCCCTATCAGCGGCTGAACATCATGGTGGGCAAGCTCAACCGCGCGATGCAGCGCAACCCACTGCTGACCGAGGCGATGACGCGCGCATTCGTGTTCGCCGACGCGTCGGCGGCCGGTGAGGTCGACCACGTCGGCAAGCTGATGGACTCGATGTTCGCCCGCGCCATGAGCGACGGCGAGCCGACCGAGGACCAGTACCACATCGCGCGCGTCATCTCCGACGTGTGGTTGTCGAACCTGCTCGCATGGTTGACCCGGCGGGCGTCGGCGACCGACGTCAGCAAGCGACTGGACCTCGCGGTGCGGCTGCTGATCGGCGACGGGGAGCACCCTAAGATCTAGGCGTGCTCCCGGCGGATCTGCAGCGCGCGCTCACCTCGGCCGCCGCGGCATCGCGGTTGCTGGTCACCTCAGATTTCGACGGCACGCTCGCGCCGATCGTGAGCAATCCGGCCGACGCGCGACCCCTCGCCGAGGCCGCCGACGCCCTGGTCGCGCTGGCCGGTCTGCCCGACACCGCGTCCGCGCTGATCTCCGGGCGCGCGCTCGAGGTGCTTCGCGCGTTGTCGGGGATGCCGGCGACCGTGCACCTCGTCGGCAGCCATGGCGCCGAGTTCGCCTCCGGCTTCGCCCACGAGGTCGACGACGCTCTGCTGCAACGGATCACCGCCGAACTCGCTGACATCGCGGCCGGCAAACCGGGCGTCACCGTCGAGACAAAACCCGCCAGCGTCGCCCTGCACGTGCGCAACGCCTCGGCCGATGACGGCGAGGCCGCGCTCGCGCAGGCGCGTGAAGCATCGGCGAACTGGGATGCGCAGCTGACCGAAGGCAAGGCGGTGCTGGAGTTCGCGGTGATCCAGACGGACAAGGGTGAGGCCATCGACATCCTGCGATCGCAGGAAAACGCCACGGCCGTGGTGTTTTTCGGTGACGACGTCACCGACGAGAAGGCGTTCCGCCGCCTCCGCGGTGACGACGTCGGAGTGAAGGTGGGACCGGGCGAGACGCTGGCGACCTATCGGGTCGAATCGCCCGAAGACGTTGCGGCATCGCTGAAGTACCTCCTCGATTCGCGTCGCGCGCAATCGGGTTGACGTGCCGACCGACGCCGAGATCGCCGATCGGACCGCTCGGGCGGTTGCCGCGGCCGCCGCGGCCGGCGCCGACCTCGGCCTGCGGATCGGCGAGCCCCGTGTGCTCTACGACCTATTCTCGGTCATCGTCCATCTCGATCCCGAGCCGGTCGTCGTCAGGGTGCCGACGGTGCTGCCGCCGTCCTACGCCAGGAACCCGGGGGTTCAGGCGAGGCAGCAGCGCGCGGAACTGGCGGTGACGAGATGGCTCGCCGACCGCGGTCATCCGGTGGTGCCGCCGAGCCCGCTCGTGCCCGCCGAACCCGTTCGGCGCGACGGGTTCTCGATGACGTTCTGGCAATTCGTCGAGCAGATCCCCGATGCGAACCCGGATATGGGCCAGCGCATGGAGCAGACCGCACGGCTGCACGCCGCGCTGCGCGACTACGGCGGGGATCTCGATTTCTGGGCGCCGTTCGGCAATTTCATACCGGAAGGGCTGGCGGAGCTACGGCAGCTATCCGGCCTCATCTCGACACCGGACCTCGAACGGGCACAACGGGAATGGAATGTGCTTGCGCCGGTGCTGTCATCGCGCACGGCCTTCGAATCCGCTTTCCCCGGCGTCGGTGTGCAGCCCATCCACGGTGACGCGCCGTACCACAACATGATCACCACACCGGACGGCGAGCTGTGGTCGGACTTCGAGCTGGTGACCTTGGGCGCGGTCGAATCCGACCTCGCGATGGTGGGTCCCGCCGCTGTCGCGGCCTACGACGCGGCGGCCGTCGCCATGGGCCTGCGGCCGACCGATGAACGCGTCCTGCGGGTCACCGAGGCGGCGGGCCGACTCGCGATGATCGCGGCGCTGGCGATGGCGCCCGCGCTGCCGATGCTCGCCGGGAGCATCGCGCCGATGGTGGAGCAGTGGCGCGCCGGTCCGCCGGTGACGGACCTCTAAGCGGGTGGACCCGCGGTGCGGCCCCGGACCACCTCGGTGTCGAGCACTTCCACCACGGGCAGACCCGAGCGCGGCGGATGGTGCAACAGCCGTCCCGCCCGGCGCCCCTTCTCGATGCTCGGTTGGACGACGGTGGCCAGGCCGCGGCGCAACGCCTCGGGCACACCGTCGAATCCGGTGACCGTCATCTGCCCGGGAACGTAAATGCCCCGCGCCCGTAGGTAATCCATCGCCGAAAGTGCCAGCACGTCCGCCGTGCACATCAACGCGCTAATGCGGGGATTGGCGTTGAGCGCGACCTCCGCCGCCGCTCCGCCCGATGTGGGCAGGTGCTCGTAACTCTCCACCACGGTCAGCGATTCCGGGTCGAGCCCGGCCGCGCTCATCGCGTCGCGCACCCCCGCGATGCGCTCGCGTTGCACGTGGAAATGCGGTGTCTGCAGCCGTTCGGGGTCGGCCACCGTGGGACCGGGCCCGCCCTCGGGACGGTCGCGGCCCAGCCGCATCGTCAGCAGGCCGATCTCCCGATGGCCAAGTTGCACAACGTGTTCGGCGAGCCCGCGCATGGCGCCGCGATCGTCGATGGTCACGCGGGACGCCCCGGGCACGTCCTTGGGCTGGTCGACCACCACCATCGGAAGATGACGCTGCTGGACGATCGCGAGATACGGATCGTCGTCGGACGCGGAGTAGACGGCGAAACCGTCCACGCCTGCGGCGAGGATCGCCGCCGTGCCGTCACTGACGCTGCGCTTGGGGCCGATCGCCACGAGCAGCAGGCCCTGTCCGGCCTCTTCGCACGACTCGGCCAGACCCGCGACGAAGTCGAGCGCGGCCGGATCGCTGAACGAGTAGTTGAGCGGTTCGGTGATCATCAGCCCGACGGCACCGGCCTTGCGGGTGCGCAGCGAGCGCGCGACCGGGTCCGGGCCCGGATAACCCAGCCGCTTGGCGGTGGCGAGCACCTGCTCGCGAAGTTCCGCCGACAACTGGTCCGGGCGGTTGTAGGCATTGGAGATCGTGGTGCGCGAGACCTTCAGCTCGGCGGCCAGAGAAGCCAGCGTGGCACGCCGTCGCGGCGTGGGACTCCTCGGCATGCTCCGTGAGGGTAGCCGACACCGCCCCTGGCTCAGGTGACCAGCACCCGATCGGCGGTTTGTCGCAGGCCTCGCTGCCCGGCCCACACGACACCCCAGATACTGCAGGCGACGGTGACGATCACGAAGCTCGGCGGCGCGTTGAACATCGCCGAAAGCCCCAGCCCCGCCCACACCGCGACGAGGCTGAAGCCCGTGGACAACGCGATCGCACTGCCCGGCCGGGGCGTGAGCATGATCGCCGCGGCCGCGGGGGTGACGACGAGCGCGAACAACAGCAGCGTGCCGACCGCCTGCACGGCCATCGTCACCGCCAGCCCGAGCAGCGCCATGAACGCCACCGACAGGGCGCGCACCGGCACGCCCTTGGCGTCGGCCACCTGCGCGTTGACCGACGTGAACAGCAGCGGCCGGTAGATCGCCGCGATGCAGAGCCCCAGCACCACCAGCAGCACCGCGAACATTGCGATCTGCTGGCGGGAGATCGCCAGCAGGTTGCCGAACAGCACGTTGGTCATCGTGCTCGAACCCTTGGTCGCCATCGAGTTGAAGAACAGCCCGAGGCCGGTCGCCATGGCCAGCACCGTTCCCGTGGCCACTTCCCGATCGGCCGCCCGGCGGCCCAGCGCGCCGATCACCAGGGCACCGCCGATGCAGAACGCGCCGAGCCCGACGCCGACGGGCACGCCGACCAGAACCGCGCCCGTCGCACCCGGCAGCCCGATGTGGGCGAGCGCGTGGGCGGCGAAGGCCGTATTGCGTACGACGACGAAGTAACCGATGAGCCCGGCGGCGAGCGCGACGATCGTGCCGCCGATCAGGGCGTTGCGCATGAACGCCGATGTCAGGATGTGAAACCAGTTCTCCTGGTAGCCGAGTGCCACGACGGTCGTGTTCATCACGTCCTCCGCATGTACAGCTCGCCCTGCGGGGTGTGTACGACTTCCACCCGCGTGCCGTAGAGGTGGCTCAACAGTTCCTCGTCGACGACGCCGTCGAACGCGCTGAAGTGCGCATGCCCGTCGAGCAGGTAGATGGCGCTGGTCAGCACGCCCAGCAGTGGGTTGAGGTCGTGCGCGACGACGAGGATCGTCACCCCGAATTCCTTGCTGATCTTCTCGAGCACGGCGACGATCTCGCGCTGGCTGCGCAGATCAAGGGCGGCCAGCGGTTCGTCGAGGATCAACATGCGCGGTTTGGAGACCAGCGCCTCGGCCAGCGCGACCCGCTGGCGCTGGCCGCCGGAGAGTTGGGAGAGCCGCTTGTGCGCCACGGCGGTGGCGTCGACGGCGGCCAGCACCTCGTCCACGCGTTCGTTGTCCTCGCGACTCGGCCACCGGAAGCCCCACCGGTGCCCGATGAGGCCGAGCATCACCGCGTCGCGTGCGCGGATCGCCTCACCGGCGGCCGAGGCGTAGTTCTGGGGGACGTAGCCGATCGATTTGTTCAGCGCACCGGCCGGCTGCCCGAAGACGCGGACGTGTCCGGATGCCGGGGGTACCAGCCCCAGCACGATCTGCAGCAGCGTCGTCTTGCCGGCACCGTTGGATCCGATGACCGCGACGATGCCACCCGCGGGCACCTCGAACGTCGCCTCCGACCAGATCAGCCGCCCGCCGCGGGCCGCGCTGACGTCGTCGAACGTCAGGGCCGGCTGGTCGGCGCCGGGTTGCGCGTCAGGTTGCGACACCGAGCGCCTCGCCGAGTGCGATCAACTGGTTCACCTGCCAGCTCTCGAACGAGTCGGCATCGGCGGGCAGTGTTTCGGTGATCTCGACCACCGGAACTCCCGACTGTTCGGCGGTCGCTCGAAGCTGTTGCGGCACAGCGCCTTCGGTCTGCACGTTGTAGATCAGGACGTCCACGCCGCGGTCGGTGAGCAGTCGCATGAAGGCGTCGAGATCAGCGGGGGACGGTTCGGACTCGTTTGAGGAAGCCACCTGGTAGCCGCGTGGGGTGCGGTTGGCCAGACCGAGTGCCGCGCCCATGCCGTCGAACGAGGTCTCGGTCGCCGCGTACGTCTTGCCCGACGCTTTGGCCTTCAGGGAATCGATCAGCTCATGGTACGGCCTGAAATTCTGCGCGAGCACCTCGCGACGCTGGTCGAAGTACGCCGCGGCCTCCGGTTGGAGGGCCCGCAGTCGGGCGGTGACCGCGTCGGCGAGCGCCGTCACCGCCGCGGGGTCGTACCAGGCGTGCGGGTTCGCGTCGCCATCATGTTCGGCGGCATGTTCGGCGGCGACCGCCGATACGACCGGCGCTTCGGGGGCCGTGCTGGCGGCGAGCTTGGCCGCCCATTCGTCGTAGTGCCCGCCGTTGAGGACGACGAGCTGTGCGCCCTCGAACTTGGCGGCGTCCGAGGGCGCGGGCTCGAAATCGTGGGGGTCGGCGGCCGAGCCGGCCAGCACCGTGTCGACGTTCGCACAAGCGCCGCCGAGCTCGGAGACGATGTCACCCCATTGGTCCACGCTGACGACGACATTCACCGGCTCCACCGGGCACGGGTCGGCGCTCGTCTCCTGGGTCCGTTCGTCACCGCCGGCGCACGCCGCTGTGCCGAACGGCGCGGCCAGCACCGCGCCGGCGAGGATCGTGCGGACCATCCAGGGTGACATCACAGCGATAACGATAACCGTTTCCAATAAAGTCTGCCTGCCCGGACCGCGTCGCCGCCGCGGTCGGAGGCCCCGGGACGCCTAAGCTGGCCGCGTGAACCAGCACGCGTTCGACGTCGAGGAACGCCGCGCGGTCTACCGGGTGATCGCCGAACGCCGGGACATGCGCCGGTTTCTTCCCGGCGCCGCGGTCCCCGAGGACGTGCTGGCGCGCCTGCTGCAGGCGGCCCACGCCGCGCCGAGCGTCGGGTTGATGCAGCCGTGGCGGTTCATCCGGATCACCGACGGCGGGTTACGGCGGCGCATTCACAGCCTCGTCGACGACGAACGCGCGCGGACCGCCGAGGCGCTGGGAGCACGCGGCGAGGAGTTCCTGGCCCTCAAGGTCGAAGGCATCCTGGAATGCGCCGAGCTGCTCGTCGTCGCGCTGGGTGATGGCAGGCAGCAGCATGTGTTCGGGCGCCGCACGCTGCCGCACATGGACCTGGCGTCGGTCTCGTGTGCGATACAGAACCTCTGGCTCGCCGCCCGCGCCGAGGGATTGGGTATGGGTTGGGTGTCGATCTTCGAGGCGGAAAGGCTCGCGGAATTGCTTCACATGCCGAACGGGGCTGAGCCCGTCGCGATTCTGTGCCTCGGTCCGGTGCCCGACTTCCCGGATCGGCCCCAATTGGAGATCGACGAATGGGCGACCGCTCGTCCGCTGAGCGACTTCGTCGCCGAAAACCGTTGGCCGGCTCCCACCTCCGCGGGGTCCCCGGCATGAGGATCATCGATATCAACGCCGACCTCGGCGAGGGCTTCGGGGTCTGGCGATTGGGTGACGACGAGGCCATGCTCGACATCGTCACGAGCGCCAACGTCGCCTGCGGCTTCCACGCCGGTGACCCCGCGTTGCTCCTGCGCACGTGCGAAGCGGCGGCCGAGCGCGACGTACGGATCGGCGCGCAGGTCAGCTATCGCGACCTGGCCGGGTTCGGCAGGCGGTTCGTCGATGCCACACCCGAGGACCTCAAGGCCGATGTGGTCTACCAGATCGGCGCGCTACAGGCGATCGCGCACGCCGCCGGGACCGACGTCAGATACGTCAAACCCCATGGAGCCCTGTACTTCGCGATCGTGACCAACACCGATCAGGCGCGGGCCGTCGCCGAGGCGGTGCACGCCGTCGACCCGCACCTTCCCGTGCTCGGGCTCACGGGCTCGGCGTTCTTCCGCGAGGCCGAACAGCTTGGATTGCGTATCGTGCCCGAGGCGTTCGCCGATCGGGCGTATCGACCGGACGGCAGGCTGGTGGACCGCCGCCAGCGCGGCGCCGTTCTACACGACATGGACGTCATCGCCGACCGGATCGCGTCGATGGTGTTGTCTGGGCGGGTCGACGCGGTCGACGGTTCGACGATCCCGATCACCGTCGATTCGATTTGCGTGCACGGTGATTCGCCCGGCGCCGTGCAGATCGCCGAGGTGGTGCGCGACCGGTTGAAGACCGAGGGCGTCGACATCGCGCCCTTCACGTGAGCAGCGCGCAGTCCGCACATTTCGATCCGTCGGCGACGCGGTAGTACAGGCAACAGCTGCGACGCCGAAAAGCCAGGTTGTGCTTGACCGTACCGGTTCCCGCGAGCTTGCCGGTCTGCAACAACTCCCGCGCAAGACGCGTCGCTTCGTCGCGGAACCCGGGCCTGATCGAGTACAGCGCTCGGGTCGCGGCCACCAACGCCGACGCGATGTTGCCGTAGAGCAACCCCGGCGCGACCTTGACCCGAAGGCCCGCGGCCAGCGGCTCGAGATGCTCCTGCACCACGATGCGGTACAGCGACTCGGGCTGATTCGCCGGCAGCGGGTTACCCTCCGGCACAGGCAGTCTCAACTCGGCGCTGTCGTCGGCCCGCTTCAGTCCCGTGAGGTCGGGCACCACTTTGTGCGCGACGGAGCAGGCGAGAACCGGCGACCACAGCCGCGACGCGTGGCTCATCTGGACCAGTGAGGCGGCGACGCGCCGGTCGGTCGTGCGGTACCGCACCGCCGTCTTCTCGATCAGGTCGGCGTAACCGTCGGCGTAACACGCCTCGACCGGGCGCCAGCCTCGATCGGCCGACCCGTGGGAGATGGCGAAGAACCCGCCGTAGCGGGCGATGTCGTCGAGTACGCCGTCGATCCTCACCGGCTGACAAACTATCGGAGAAGACCTGATCCGGCCTCGGCCACCTTAGGGTTGACCCCATGCGCCTCAAGCTCGGCCGACCCGACCTGACAAATTACGAGCGCTACTTCACCACGCCGCCGGCGACCTCGACGACGCCGCTGACGGTCACCTGGGCGGGCGTCACGACGCTGCACATCGACGACGGCGAATCGGCGATTCTGACCGACGGGTTCTTCTCCAGGCCCAGCCTGCTCGAGGTCGGCATGCGGAGGCTGTCACCGTCGCAACCGCGCATCGACGGCTGCCTCACCCGCCTGCGCATCGACAGGCTGGAGGCCGTTCTTCCCGTGCACACCCATTACGACCACGCGATGGACAGCGCGGTCGTCGCCGAGCGGACCGGCGCTCACCTCGTCGGCGGGCAGTCGGCCGCACAGGTCGGACGCGGCCACCGATTACCGGAGGACCGCATCGTCATCGCCGAACCCGGCGCGCCCGTCACGATCGGCGCCTACGAAGTCACGCTGTTCGAGGGGAATCACTGTCCGCCCGACCGGTTTCCGGGCGAGATCACCCGGCCGGTCGTGCCCCCGGTGAAGGTGTCGGCGTACCGATGCGGTGAGGCGTGGTCCACGCTGGTCCGCCACCGTCGCTCGGACCGCCGCCTGCTGATCGTCGGCAGCGCCGGATTCGTCCCCGGCGCACTGGCCGGACAGCGCGCCGACGTCGTGTACCTCGGGGTCGGCCAGCTCGGATTGCAGCCGGAGGGTTACCTCGTGGACTACTGGCGCGAGACCGTGCAGACCGTGGGCGCGCGACGCGTCGTGCTCATCCACTGGGACGACTTCTTTCGTCCGCTTCACGAACCCTTGCGCGCGCTGCCTTATGCGGCCGACGACCTCGACGTGTCGATGCGGGTGTTGTCGCGACTGGCCCGCGACGATGGGGTCGAGTTGCACATGCCCACCCTGTGGCGGCCCGCCGATCCGTGGAGCTGACTCTCGCCGCGGCCGCGCTCGCGGTCGTGCTGATCTTCGCGGTGGCCCGCCCGCACAAGTGGCCGGAAGCGGTCGTGGCCGTTCCGGTGGCGGCGCTGCTGATCGCCACCGACGTCGTCTCGCTGTCGCAGGCGGCCGACGAGGTGGGTCGCCTGTTGCCGGTGGTCGGCTTGCTTGCCGCCGTGTTGGTGCTCGCGCGGCTGTGCGCGGACGAGGGTGTGTTCCGCGCCGCGGGCGCGGTGATGGCGCGTGCCACCGACGGCAGCCAGAACCGTTTTCTCGCAGGGGTGTTCGCGATCGCGGCGGCCACGACGGCGATCCTCAGCCTGGACGCGACGGTGCTTCTGCTGACGCCCGTCGTGCTCGCGACCGCCAGCATCCTGTCGGTCCCCGCGCGGCCGCATGCCTACGCGACCGCGCACCTGGCCAACAGCGCGTCGCTGCTGTTACCGGTGTCGAACCTGACCAACCTTTTGGCGTTCACCGCCGCGGGCGTCTCGTTCCTCGGGTTCGCGGGATTGATGACGCTGCCGTGGCTGGCCGCGGTCGCCGTCGAATTCATCCTCTTGCGTTGGCTTTTCAGGCGCGATCTGTCGCTCCCGCCCAAGCTGGTCGCGCAGGAGGCCGTGCACGTTCCGGTGTTTCCGCTCGTCGTGCTGGGCCTGACACTGGCCGGTTTCGTCGTCGCCTCGATGCTCGGGATGTCACCGGCGTGGGCGGCGCTCGGCGGGGTGCTGGTGCTCAGCGGGCGGAGCCTGGCGCGCGGCCATACCACCGTGACCCGACTCGTTTCGGCCGCGGATGTGCCGTTCCTGGTGTTTGTGTTGTGCCTCGGCGTCGTGGTCGACGCGGTGATGGTCAACGGTCTGGACACCGTCATGCGGGGTCTGCTGCCGACCGGGCAGGGACTGCCGGCGCTGCTCGGGATCGCGGCCGTCGCGGCGGTGCTGTCGAACGTGGTGAACAACCTGCCCGCGGTGCTGGTGCTACTGCCGTTGGTGTCGGCCACCGGGCCGGGGGCTGTGCTGGCGGTGCTGATCGGGGTGAACATCGGGCCGAACCTGACCTACGTCGGCTCGCTGGCCAACCTGCTGTGGCGCAGCGTTGTACATCGCGAGATGACGACCAGTGCAACGGAATTCAGTCGCGTCGGGTTGTGCACCGTACCGGTCACGTTGGCGGTCGCGGTCGTCGCGCTGTGGGTGGGCCTGCGGCTGTCCGGTCTCTAGCCGCGGCGCTGGCGGGCGATCTCGGCCAGCACGACGCCCGCGGCCACCGACGCGTTCAACGACTCCGTCGGCCCCGCCATCGGAATGGACACCACCGCGTCGCACGTCTCGCGGACCAGCCGGGAGAGCCCCTTGCCCTCGGAGCCGACCACGACCACGATCGGTCCGGCACCGTCCAGCTCGTCGACGGTGGTGTCGCCGTCGGCGTCCAACCCGACGATCTGTAACCCCGCGTCGGCCCAGTTGTTGAGCGTACGAGTGAGATTCGTGGCCCTGGCCACCGGCAGCCGGGCGGCGGCACCCGCGCTGGTACGCCAGGCGACCGCGGTCACCGACGCCGACCGGCGCTGCGGGATGAGCACACCGTGGCCGCCGAACGCGGCCACCGAACGCACGATCGCGCCGAGATTGCGGGGATCGGAGATGTTGTCCAGCGCGACCAGCAGGGCCGAGGACCCGTCGGCCGTCACGGATGCGAGCAGATCATCCGGATGTGCGTACTGGTACGGCGGAACCTGAAGCGCCACACCCTGATGCAGCCCGTTGGCGGCGATGCGATCGAGGTCGTGGCGCGGCACCTCGAGGATCGAGATCCCGGCGTCGGCGGACATCTGCACGGATTCGGTCAGCCGCTCGTCGGCCTCGGCGCCCAGCGCGACATACAACGCCGTCGCGGGCACCCCGGCGCGCAGGCACTCCAACACGGGATTGCGGCCGAGCACGATCTCGGTGTCGTCGGTCTTCTTGCCCTGGCGGCGCGCCTGCGTCTTCGCCGCCTTCGCCGCGCGCTTCGCCGCCGGATGGTTGGGGCGCATGTGAGCGGGCGGGGTGGCGCCGCGACCCTCCAGCCCTCGGCGCCGCACACCGCCCGACCCGACCGTCGGCCCCTTCTTGGTGCCCGGTTTGCGGACCGCGCCCCTGCGCTTCGAGTTACCCGCCATCTACTTCGTATGCCCGTCCAGCAGCGTCCACTGCGGTCCGTCGGCGGTGTCGGTGACCTCGATCCCGGCCTCCTTCAGGCGATCCCGGATCGCGTCGGCCTCGGCCCAGTCCCGCCGCGCCCGCGCATCCTCGCGCCGCTCGACCTCCGCGCGCACCAGAACGTCGACAGCGGCCAGCGCCGCCGAGGTCTCGTCCTTGGACTCCCAACGCTCGTCGAGCGGATCGGCACCGAGGATGCCCATCATCGCGCGGATCGACATCGCCTGCGTCAACGCGCCCTCGTGGTCACCGGCGTCCAGGGCGCGGTTGCCCTCGGCGCGGGCGGCGTGCACCTCGGCCAGCGCGATCGGCACCGAGAGATCGTCGTCGAGTGCCGCGGCGAACTTCGGCGTCCACTCGCCGGGCACGACGGCACCGACGCGGTGGCGGACGCGGTGCAGGAAGTCCTCGATGCCCGAGTAGGCCTTCGCCGCGTCCTGCAGCGCGGTCTCCGAGAACTCCAGCATCGACCTGTAGTGCGCGCTGCCGAGGTAGTACCTCAGCTCTGCGGCCCGAACACGCTGCAGCACAGCGGGAATCGCCAGCACGTTGCCCAGCGACTTGCTCATCTTCTCGCCGCCCATGGTCACCCAGCCGTTGTGCAGCCAGTACCGGGCGAACCGGTCACCGACCGCTTCGGCCTGGGCGATCTCGTTCTCGTGGTGCGGGAAAACCAGATCCATGCCGCCGGCGTGGATGTCGAACTCCGCGCCGAGATACGCCTCGCACATCGCGACGCATTCGGTGTGCCAGCCCGGCCTGCCACGCCCCCACGGAGTCGGCCAGGACGGCTCACCGGGTTTGGCGCCCTTCCACAACGTGAAGTCGCGTTCGTCGCGCTTGCCCTTGGCCGCGCCCTCGCCCTGATGGACGTCGTCGATCTTGTGACCGGACAACTTCCCGTAAGCCGGAAGGCTCAGCACGTCGAAGTAGACATCACCGTTCCCGACGTAGGCGTGGCCGCGCTCGATCAGCCGCTCGATCAGCTCGACCATCTGGGTGATGTGGCCCGTTGCGCGCGGCTCGGCCGACGGCGGCAGCACGCCGAGCGCGTCGTACGCGGCCGAGAAGGCGCGTTCATAGGTGGCCGCCCACTCCCACCACGGCCGTCCGGCGTCGGCGGCCTTGTTGAGGATCTTGTCGTCGATGTCGGTGACGTTGCGGATGAATGCGACGTCGTAGCCCTTGGCCATCAGCCAGCGCCGGAGCACGTCGAACGCGACCCCGCTGCGCACATGCCCGATGTGGGGCAGGCCTTGGACGGTGGCGCCGCAGAGATAGACGGAGGCGTGACCGGGACGCACGGGAACGAAGTCGCGTACGGCACCGGTCATGGTGTCGTGCAGCCGCAGGTCGGTCACGCTCCGGCCGCCCGCTTCTTCGCCCTGTTCACACCCGTCAACTGTTCGCCCCGCTCACGAAGGGCCAGCTTACAGGCCTAATCGCCCTCGACCACCAACGCGGTCGCGATCGCCGCCAGACCCTCGCCGCGCCCCGTCAGTCCCAGGCCGTCGGTGGTCGTCGCGCTGACCGACACGGGGGCGTCGAGCAACTCCGACAGAACCTTCTGCGCCTCGGCGCGGCGCGGTCCGATTTTGGGCCGGTTGCCGATCACCTGAACGGCCGCGTTGACGACCCGGAAGCGCCGTTCGGACAGGAGCCGGTGAACGTGCCGGAGCATGTCGGCGCCGGCGGCGTCACGCCACTCGTCACGGCCGGTGCCGAAGACCTCACCGAGATCGCCGAGACCGGCCGCGGAGAGCAGCGCATCGCACAGCGCGTGCGCCCCGACATCGCCGTCGGAATGGCCCGCGCAGCCGTCGGCCTCATCGAAGTGCAGGCACAGCAACCAGCAGGGCCGCCCCGTCTGGATGGGATGAACGTCGGTGCCGAGCCCGACCCTTGGCAGGCTCGTCATCGGCTTCAGGAAGCGGCGGCGAGTGCCTCGTCGAGGATGGTCGCGGCCTTCTCGTCATCGGTGTTCTCGGCGAGAGCGAGCTCGCCCACCAGGATCTGCCGCGCCTTGGCCAGCATCCGCTTCTCACCCGCCGACAGGCCACGCTCCTGATCGCGTCGCCACAAGTCGCGGACCACCTCGGCGACCTTGTTCACGTCACCCGAGGCCAACTTCTCGAGATTGGCCTTGTACCGCCGCGACCAGTTGGTCGGTTCCTCGGTATGGGGGGCACGGAGCACCTGGAAAACCTTGTCCAGGCCCTCCTGTCCGACGACGTCGCGCACCCCGACATACTCTGCGTTCTCGGCGGGCACTCGAACCGTGAGGTCACCCTGGGCGACCTTCAAGACGAGGTATTCCTTCTGCTCGCCTTTGATGGTCCGGGTTTCGATCGCCTCGATTAACGCAGCACCGTGGTGGGGATAAACAACGGTGTCTCCGACCTTGAAAATCATCAGTTTCGAGCCCCTTTCACACTTCAATGCTAGCACGGTGCCCAGACGGGGGTGGACCAACGGTGCAGGTCAGGGGCACCTCAGGTGAACACTGGGGGTTGACACGTCGGCCAATCCGTGCATGGCCGCGGTATCTGTGAGACGTCTGCGAGGTAGCTGAGGCAGGGCGTTGATCAGGGGGTGTCGGCACTTCCGCGATAGCTGCCGCAGCGTTGCGGGCGCGGTGCCGGACCTCAGCTACCGCCTGCCGCGGCCACCTACTACTCTGCATAGTCGAATGTCGCGACCGATCCCATCGGTCGCCTCGACGGCCGAGCAGGAGGCAAGAGTGGACCGCTTCAAACTGGCCGCCTGCGGGCTGGCCGCCGCTGTCGCGCTCGTCGGCTGCAGTTCCGGGCAGGTCTCTCAGATGACCACGCAGGAGCCGGCGGTCAACGGCACGAGCGCGAACGTGGGCGAGATCGCGTTGCGCAACGTGCACCTGCGGGCCGAGCAGGTCACCGACTTCGTCCGGCCGGGCAAAGAAGTCGAGCTGATTTTCGTCGCGGCCAACAACTCGCCGGACCAGGTCGACAAGCTTCAGTCCATCACCTCCGACGTCGGCAAGGTGTCGCTGACCGGCGACACCACCCTGCCCCCCAACGGCATGCTGACCGTCGGCGCCCCGGACGGCCAGATCACCCCGCTGGAAAGCGTCGAGGCGGCCGAGGCCGCGGAAGCGAAGGTCTCGCTGACCAAGCCGATCACCAACGGCCTGACGTACGACTTCACGTTCAAGTTCGAGAAGGCCGGCGAGACCACCGTGCGGGTGCCGATCTCGGCCGGTGAGACACCGCGACGCGGTGGCGCGGTCGAGGCCGGCGGCGGTCACGGCGGCGGGCACTGAGCGAAGTCGGCGACACGACCGCTCGACACTGACTTTCTGTCGCTGTCTGTCGGAGCCGGCGGCTACCGTCACTGCGTGGCCAAAGGTAGCGCCAAGGCGCGCTCGCAGTACCGCTGCTCGGAGTGCCACCACATCACGCTCAAGTGGGTCGGACGCTGTCCGGAGTGCGGCACCTGGGGCACGGTCGACGAGGTAGCCGTGCTGTCCGCGGTGGCCGGATCCGCCGCGCGGCGTTCGGTCGCCCCCTCCTCGGCGGCGGTGCCGATCAGCTCGATCGACCCCGGCCGCACCCGCCACTTCCACACCGGCGTCGCGGAACTGGACCGGGTGCTCGGCGGCGGCCTCGTTCCCGGATCGGTGACGCTGCTGGCCGGTGACCCCGGCGTGGGCAAGTCGACGCTGTTGTTGGAGGTCGTGCACCGCTGGGCGGTGGCCGGTAAACGCGCGCTGTACCTTTCGGGCGAGGAGTCGGCGGGCCAGATCCGCATGCGGGCCGAACGGACCGGCTGCACGCACGACGAGGTGTACCTGGCCGCGGAGTCCGACCTCGGCACGGCGCTCGGACACATCGACGAGGTGCAGCCCAGCCTCGTGGTGGTCGACTCCGTCCAGACCATGTCCACCACCGAGGCCGACGGCGTCACCGGCGGGGTCACCCAGGTGCGTGCGATCACCACGGCACTGACCATGGCTGCCAAGACATCTGGCGTCGCGATGATCCTCGTCGGCCACGTGACGAAGGACGGCGCGATCGCGGGTCCGCGCTCACTCGAGCATCTGGTCGACGTCGTTCTGCACTTCGAAGGTGACCGCGCGTCGTCGCTGCGGATGGTCCGCGGGGTCAAGAACCGGTTCGGAGCCGCCGACGAGGTGGGCTGTTTCCTGTTGCACGACAACGGGATCGAGGGGGTGGCCGACCCGTCCGGCCTGTTCCGCGACCAGCGACCCAAACCCGTTGCGGGAACGGCTATCACGGTCGCCCTCGACGGTAAGCGCCCGTTGATCGGCGAGGTGCAGGCGCTGATCGGGGGGCCCGCAAACGGGAACGCCCGCCGCGCCGTCAGCGGGATCGACTCATCGCGGGCCGCGATGATCACCGCCGTGTTGGACAAGCACGCGGGCATGTCCGTCGGGGCCCACGACATCTACCTGTCGACGGTCGGCGGGATGCGCCTGACCGATCCGTCGGCGGATCTGGCGGTCGCGGTGGCCATCGCGTCGTCGAAGATGAACCTGCCGATGCCCGCCGCCGCGGTCGCCATCGGTGAGGTCGGTTTGGCCGGCGATCTGCGCCGGGTCACCGGGATGGACCGCCGACTGGCGGAGGCGGCCCGGCTCGGTTTCACCTTGGCGGTGGTGCCGCCAGGCGTGAACTCGGTACCCGCCGGCCTGCGGGCGATCACGGCCCACGACATCGGCTCGGCATTGCGGGTTTTGCGCGATATCAGCAAAGATCAGCAAAGATAGAGCAATGACGGCCGATCCTAGGGAGGGGCGATGGCCGTGAAGTCGGGTGGAAGATCGGGGCGCACCGTGGTGCCGCTGGCGCGGCCGACCATGCGCGAGACGATCGCCCGGTTGGCGCCGGGAACGGCGCTGCGGGACGGCCTGGAGCGCATCCTGCGCGGCCGAACCGGGGCCCTGATCGTCATCGGCTACGACGAGAGCGTCGAGGCCATCTGCGACGGCGGCTTCTCCCTCGACGTCCGCTATGCACCGACCCGGTTGCGTGAGCTGTCGAAGATGGACGGCGCCGTGGTCCTGTCCAGCGACGGCGCACACATTCTGCGGGCCAACGTGCAACTGGTGCCCGACCCGTCGATCCCGACCGAGGAGTCCGGGACCCGGCATCGTTCCGCCGAGCGCGCGGCGATCCAGACGGGCTACCCGGTGATCTCGGTGAGCCATTCGATGAGCATCGTGACCGTCTACGTCGCGGGCGAACGCCACGTCATCCCCGATTCGGCGACCATCCTGTCGCGCGCGAACCAGACGATCGACACCCTCGAGCGCTACAAGACGCGCCTCGACGAGGTCAGCAGGCAGCTGTCGACGGCCGAGATCGAAGACTTCGTCACGCTGCGCGATGTCATGACCGTGGTGCAGCGACTGGAGATGGTGCGCCGGATCAGCCTCGAAATCGATTCGTACGTGGTCGAACTCGGCACCGACGGCCGTCAGCTCAAGCTTCAGCTCGACGAGCTCGTCGGCGACAACGACACCGCGCGCGAACTCATCGTGCGCGACTATCACGCCAACCCGGACCCGCCCACGGCGGCGCAGGTCAGTGCGACGCTCGAGGAACTCGACGCGCTCAGCGACAGCGAACTGCTCGACTTCACGACGCTCGCACGGGTTTTCGGCTACCCGTCGACGATCGAGGCGCAGGATTCGGCGATGAGCTCGCGGGGCTACCGCGCGATGGCCGGCATTCCGCGCCTGCAGTTCGCGCATGTCGACCTGCTGGTGCGTTCGTTCGGCTCGCTACAGGGGTTGCTGGCGGCGAGCGCCGGCGACCTCCAGTCGGTCGAGGGCATCGGCTCAATGTGGGCGCGCCACATCCGGGAGGGGCTCTCGCAGCTGGCCGAGTCGACTATCGCCGACCGGTTGGCCTGAGGCCGGACCTCAGTTGGGGACGGGCCCGGGGGGCGGGGCCGCGCCGCCACCATGCTCCGGCGACTGCGGTGCGGCGAGGATGAACGGCACCGCGGCCGACCTCAGGTTGCCCAACTGCACGACGAGTTGGTACGTACCGGGCCCGATCGGCTGCCGAGGCAGCGGGCATCCCGGCGCGGAGCCCATACCCGTCCAGGTCACCTCGGTGGTCACCTGCTCACCCGGCTGGAACGCCTTGACCAGTGTCTCGTTCGACGGCGCGCAGTCGAGGTTGGACCAGAGCCGCGCGTTGTCCAGCGAGTACACGTAGGCGGCCAGCACCGCGGCGCCAACGTCCCGCTTACAGCCCACGAGGCCGATGTTGGTGACGACCATCGTGAACTTCGGCTGCTCGCCGACGACGTACTGCGGTTGATTGGTGATGCCCTTGACCGCCAGCGTCGAGTCGGGGCAGTCGTCGCCCTCGTTCAGGATCGGTGGCGGCGCGACGGCCGCTGTCGGTGTCGGCGTCGGCGGCGGCGCGTCCTGTGCCGGCGGCTGCACCGGCGTCTTCACCTCGGGGTTCTCGCCCGGCAGCGGCGTGGGTGCACCCGCCGCGGTCGGGGCGGGCGCATCGGCGCTCTCCGTCTCCGAGCCCCCGGTGCTCTTCACGATCACGACGACGATGGCCGCGATCACGCCGATCACGAGGACCGCTATGCCCAGCGCTAGTGCCCTGCGACGCCAGTAAATCTGCGTCGGTAGCGGGCCATGCGGTTCCAGATCCAGCACAACTTCACGGTAAGGCCAGGTCACGCCTTATCGGTCGAGGTCGCCCGGCGTGTCGCGCTCAGCCTTCGCCGATGTCGCCGAGATGGTCCCGCAAAACCACCTGACCGTCGGCGAGGTGATAGGTCACACCGACGATCGCCAGGTCGCCCGAGGCCACCCGTTCGGACACGGTCGTGGAACGGGCCAGCAGCTGGGCCCCGGTCTCGCTGACGTGGCGGGCCTCGAATTCGTCGACCCGGGTGAGCCCGTCGCGGCGGCCCAGCAAAATCGACGGCATCACGCGTTCGACGATGTCGCGCACGTAACCGCTGGGAACCTGGCCCTCGTCGAGCGCGCTCAACGTCGCCTTGACCGCCCCGCAGCTGTCGTGGCCGAGCACCACGACCAGCGGCACGTCGAGCACCGCGACCGCGTACTCGATGGAACCCAGCACCGCCGAATCGATCACGTGCCCGGCGGTGCGGACCACGAACATGTCACCGAGGCCCTGGTCGAAGATGATCTCGGCCGCCACGCGGCTGTCCCCGCACCCGAACACCACCGCGGTCGGCTTCTGGGACCCCGCCAGGCTGGCGCGATGCTCGACGCCTTGGCTGGGATGCACGGGCTTACCGGCGACGAAGCGCTCGTTACCCTCTTTGAGTGCTTTCCACGCGGTCACTGGGCTGGTGTTGGGCATGACGGACATTGTGCCCCAGTTGGTCGATTGGTATGCCCGCGAGCAGCGAGATCTTCCGTGGCGCCGGCCCGGCGTCAGCCCATGGCAAATACTGGTCAGCGAGTTCATGCTGCAGCAGACGCCGGTCGCGCGGGTCGAGCCCGTCTGGCTCGCGTGGGTGCAGCGGTGGCCCACGCCGTCGGCGACCGCGGCGGCCAGCGCCGCGGACGTTCTGCGCGCTTGGGGCAAGCTCGGCTATCCGCGCCGCGCCAAGCGGTTACACGAATGCGCGACGGTGATCGCCGAGCAGTACGACGACGTCGTACCGGCCAACGTCGAGACGCTGCTGACCCTGCCGGGCGTCGGCGCATACACCGCGCGGGCCATCGCCTGCTTCGCCTACCGGGACCGGGTGCCGGTGGTGGACACGAACGTCCGCCGCGTGGTCGCGCGGGCCGTGCACGGGCGGGCCGACGCCGCGGCCTCGTCCTCGCCGCGTGACCTCGCCGATGTCGAAGCGCTCCTGCCCGAAGGCGATCTGGCGCCGACGTTTTCGATCGCGCTGATGGAGCTCGGCGCCACGGTGTGCACAGCCCGCGCGCCGCGTTGCGGGCTGTGCCCGCTGGACACGTGCGCGTGGCGTTCGCTCGGATTCCCCGCTTCGGACTCCCCTGCGCGGCGCGTGCAGCGCTACGCGGGCACCGACCGCCAGGTTCGGGGCAGGTTGCTGGATGTGCTGCGCGACAACGACTCCCCCGTCACCCGCGCCCAGCTGGACGTGGCGTGGCTGTCCGATACCGCGCAACGAGACCGCGCCCTGGACTCGCTGCTGGTCGACGGGCTCATCGAGCAGACCGCCGACGGCCGGTTCGCGCTCGCCGGTGAAGGCGGTTAGGCGCGCACCACCCGTCGGGCCAACCTGGCCAGCGGCGACGGCTCGAACCGCCATACTTCGGCATCCGCGGAATCCCATGCGTAAGTGGGTGAATCGCCGTTCCACAGCGACCGAAGGGCAGGCAGCGAGAGCTCGGCTGCCGACCACTCGTAGAGCCGGGCGATCCGCGGCGTGATGACGCCGACGTCCAGCATGTGCCCGAAGCCGTGCTCGACCGCGATGTAGTTGTCGACGTCCTCGCCGCGCGGATACAGGTCGGGCAGCACCCGCGACACGACATGAAGATCGCTGTCATCCGCACCCGGGGATCGCCGAGCCGGGGTCCGAGCGGCGCGAGCCAGCCCAGCGCCAACCGGGGTGCGGCGACCAGCGCATGGGCGTAGAGCACGCGCACCAGCACGACGTTGATGAAGAACCGTTCGACCCGGCTTTCGGCGGCGGCGAGCGGCTCGTTGGCCAGATAACCGCACGCGATGCTGACGTTGTGGGCGCGATACCAGTTGCGCGCGGTGGGTTCTCGGATGAAATCGAGATGCGCTTTCACGCCCGCCCGGTTCGGTGTACCGGGACGGCCGAATGCCAGCGCGCGAGCCTCCGCGACGTCGCGCAACAACGATTCGTTCAGCGCCCGCCACCACGGGCTGCCCGGCTGGACGTGGTCGATCGGGTTGAGAAGCCCGCGGCGCAGCTGCCACCCCATGAACGCCGTCGTCGCCCGGCGGTAGGGCAGGTACCCGCGGTCCGCACCGCGCGGCACCTCGTAGAGACCGCGCATCAGGTTCAACCGCGCGGCGGGGTCGTCACGGACTCGTGCGACCTCGGATTCCGCGTACGCCGCAGCGGAATCTCGCGTCATGGCGTCAGGCCGATGCCATTTCGGATTCGTCGTCTGACTCCCCTGTCCCGCAGGCGAACCGACGCCGGTAATCCGACGGCGTCACCCCGATGATCCTGCGGAAGTGGTGCCGCAACAGAGTGGCGGTGCCGAAGCCGCTGCGTTCCGCGATCCGGTCGACGTCGAGGTCGGTCTCCTCCAGAAGGGTGCGCGCGTACAGCACCCGCTGATCGGTCACCCACTGCATGGGGGTGCGGCCCGTCTCCTCCACGAATCGCCGCGCAAACGTACGCGCCGACATGTGCGCGCGGGCGGCCAGCGACGCCACGGTATGCGGTTGGTCGAGGTTCTGCAATATCCAATCCAACTGCGGCGCAAAGCGTTCCGAGCATCGCACCGGGATCGGCTGGTCGATGTACTGGCGCTGACCGCCGTCTCGTTGCGGCGGGACCACCATGCGGCGCGCGATCTTGTTGGTCACCTCACTGCCGAGCTCACGCCGAACCAGGTGCAGACACGCGTCGATGCCCGCTGCGGTACCCGCGCTGGTGATCAGGTTGCCGTCGTCGACGAACAACACGTTGCGGTCGACCTTGGCCGTGGGATAGCGGCGCGCAAGATCGTCGGCGTGCATCCAGTGCGTCGTGCACGGCCTGCCGTCGAGCAGTCCGGCGGCGCCTGCGACGAACGCGCCCGAGCACACGGTGAGGATGATCGATCCCGACTCGGCGGCGGCCCGCACGGCAGCGAGCGCCTCGGGCAGATATTCCGACCCGCCGATCGCCGGGATGGCGACCAGGTCCGCGCCGACCAGGTCCTCGAGGCCGTGGTCGGGCGTAAGGGTCGCGCCTACCGAGGTGCGTAGCGGCTTTCCCGGGACCGGACCGCAGACCTTGAAGTCGAAGTTGGGCACCCCGTCGCCGGACCGGTCGATGCCGAAGACCTCACAGATGACGCCGAACTCGAAGATCGCCAGATCGTCCAGGACGAGCGTCGACACGCTCTTGATAGACATGGCAGCATTTTAGCTCAAAGTGTCATTACTGCCACTGTTGGCCGGATCTTATTAGGCGAACGATTACTGCCATGACCACTGTACTGATACTTCTGATCCTGGTGTCTCCGCTGTTGGTGGCCTGCGCGCTGGCCTGGGCCGCACACCGCGTCGGGGACCTCCGACTGGTCCGTTACCAGTTCCGCATGGCGGCGCCGATGGCCGGTCGGGTGTTCGACAGCGACCGCGACATGTGGCGCATCGAGCACGATCTCGACGCGATCCGCACCCGCTTCGAGCAGCAGCCCGCGTGGCCGTCCTCAGGTGCGGTCGGGGAGCGTCGCTAGGAACGCCTCGACCGCCCCTCGATAGGCCTGTGGCGCATCGTCGTGGATGAGGTGGCCCGCGTCGGGCACCCGCAGATACGTGGTGTTTGGGCGGGCCTCGGCCATCCGGGCCATCTGTCCCGCAGGGGCGACCGAATCGCCCGCCTCGAGCAGCAGCGCGGGAACGCGGACGGCCTCCCACTCGCGCCAGTAGTCGCGGGTGCCCCATTCGGCGGCGATCTCGATCCAGACGTCGGTGCGCCCATGCAGACGCCAGCCGCTTTCCGTGCGGTCGAACGCCTCGAGGAAGTACTGACCCGCCACCGGGCCGAACTCGTCGTAAACCCTTTGGGCGGAATCAAATTCGACAGGAAGCGCATGGAGCCACGGCTCCCACGGGCCGGTGGTGCGACCGCGGAAGTCCGGCGCCATGTCCTCGACCACCAGAGCCTCGACGAGGTCGGGTCGCGTCGCGGCCAGGCACCACGAATGCAGACCACCCATCGAATGCCCGATCATCACCGCGGGCTGGCCGACGGTCGCCACCGCGTCGCCGAGCTCGGCGACGAAGCGCTCGGTGCTGATCGGCCGGTCCCCATCGACGTCACGGCCCCGGTGCCACGGCGCGTCGTAGGTGTACACCTCGCCGAGCCGGGTCAGCCACGGCAACTGGCGCGACCACGTGCTGCCCCGCCCCATCAGGCCGTGCACCAGCACGAGCGGGCGGCCCCGACCACCGCGGCGGGTGAGCGGGGCGCGCGTGCCCGGACAGGACTGCATCCCGACATCATCGTGCCTCGGGGCGGCCGAGGCGCATTCGGTAGCCTGATGCGCATGCCCAGCCAGAATCCCGTGGTGAAGATCAACGCGATCGAGGTCCCGCCCGACGCCGGTCCTGAACTGGAGAAGCGCTTCGCGCACCGGGCCCACGCCGTCGACAATCAGCCGGGTTTCCTCGGTTTTCAGCTGCTGCGCCCCGTCAAGGGCGAGAACCGCTACTTCGTGGTGACGCAGTGGGAGTCCGAGGAGGCCTTCCAGGCCTGGGCGACGGGCCCGGCCATCGAAGCCCACAAAGGCCAGCAGGCCAACCCGGTGGCCACCGGCGCGTCGCTGCTCGAATTCGAGGTCGTCCTCGACGTTGCGGGTGCCGGCAAGTAGCGCCTGGCTCACCGCGCGCCGGGCGCTCGGGCTGACGGTCGCGGCCTGTTTGGTCGTCGGCCTCGCCGGCTGCACCAAAATCCAGCCGCCGGCGGCCGACGCCGCCTACGGCACGGCCATCGAGATCAACACGCCTCAGGGGCTGCGGGCCAAGCAGACGCTGGACATGCTCAACTCCGACTGGCCGATCGGCCCGGTCGGAGTGCGGACGATGGCGGTGCCCGAGAAGGTCGACGAGATCACGGCGAAGCTCGACCGGATCTGGTGGGACCGGCCGTTCAAGGTGACGGACGTCGATATCCGCGCCGGGCAGGCCGAGGTCGGGGTGCTGACGTCCTACGGCGTCGCTCAGGAGATCGACCTGCGCACCAACGACGCGGGCATGGTCGACCGGTTCGACGTGACCCTGCGCTCGCCGGAGATCGACGACTGGGCGGACGTCGACGCCGAGCTGACGAAGTCCGGCGCCCGGTACTCGTACCAGTTCTCCAAGGTGGTTCCGGACGGGTCGAAATGCGATGTGGTGGCCGGGACCAACACCGAGATGTCGCTGCCGTTGGCGTCGATCTTCAAGCTCTATGTCCTGCTCGCGGTCGCCGAGGCGGTGAAGGCCGGCACGCTGAAATGGACGGACCCGCTGACGATCACCAAACGCGCCAAGGCCGTCGGATCGGCGGGCCTGGAAGAATTGCCGCCCGGCGCCCGCGTCTCGGTGAGAACCGCTGCGCAACAGATGATCTCGGCGAGTGACAACATGGCGACCGACCTTCTGATAGAGCGCGTCGGCACGGACGCGGTGGAGCGGGCGCTCGTCTCGGCGGGCCACCACGACCCGGCCAGCATGACGCCGTTCCCGACCATGCACGAGTTGTTCTCGGTCGGATGGGGCCGGCCGGATCTGCGCGAGCAGTGGCGCCACGCGGTCGAGAAGGGCGGCCCACAGGTTCGGGCGCAGCTGCTCCAACAGACGAATTCCCGCCCCTACGAACCGGATCCGCAACGCACGCACACCCCGGCGTCGAACTACGGTGCGGAGTGGTACGGCAGCGCCGACGACATCTGCCGCGTGCACATCGCGTTGCAGAAGGCCGCCGTGGGCGAAGCTGCGCCCGTGAAGGACATCCTCGCCGCGATCCCCGGCATCGACCTCGATGGGTCGAAGTGGGGCTACATCGGCGCCAAGGGCGGAAACCTGCCCGGCGACCTGACGTTCAGCTGGTACGCCGTCGACCACACCGGCCAACCGTGGGTGGTGAGCTTCCAGTTGAATTGGCCCCGCTACCGCAGCCCCACCGCGGCGGGGTGGTTGTTGTCGATCGTGCGTCAGGCGTTCGATCTGGTGCCGATCGCGTAGTCAGCGGTTGGCCCGCAGCGTCCACGCGTGGCCGCGGAAGTGCATCACCGTCCGGCTCACCGGCGCAACATCGATGCGCCAGAACGACTTCGGAGGCGCATCGAGCGCGATGAGGATCGCGGCCCGGATCACCGCCGGATGCGTCACCGCCACGAGCCGGCTGCGGCGGGTGGCAACCGAGTCCATCCAGTCGCGGACCCGGTCGATCAGCGCGACCACCGACTCACCGCCGTGCGGCGCCTGCGCCGGTTCGGTCAACCAGATCGCCAGATCGGCCGGCTGGACCCCACCGAGCACGTCGCCGCGCCACCGCCCGCAGTCGAGGTCGGCCAGCCGAGGCTCCACCTCGGCCTGCAACCCGAGCAGTTCGGCGGTCTGCCTGGTGCGCTTCTCGGGACCGCAGACCGCCGCGTCGAAGGCACCGAGATCGATTGACGCATCGACCTGTCGGTGACCGACGGGGTTCAACGGCTCGTCGGTGGGGAACCGTCCGGCCGACATCGCATCGGTCAGCGCGTGCGATACGAGCGTCAGCCGGACGACCTCACTCACGCAGCGATGCTCTCCCGCCGCTTCTCATCGAGCAGCCGCGAAACCATCGCACCGAATACCAGCGCGATCGTCGTGTACATGACGACCTGGGTTCCCAGCGAGAACAGCCGGAAATCGTAGAGGTCCTCGGCCGGGAAGCCTTCGTAGACGATGTTCCCCGCGCCGTCGGTCAGCGGTCCCGGTGTCTCGTCGATGGTCGGCAGCACAAGCATGACGACCGCCATCGCCACGATGTAGGACCCGGCAGCGGCCAGCGTCGCGTTCCACGCCCCCAGGCGCGCGACCAACCGTCGGCCGAGGTACACCGCCCCAACCAGAAGGGCCGCGGACAGCACGACCATGAGCAGGTAGAGCAGCGTGCGCTGGCGGATCGTCTCGTCCAGGCTGACCGCAGGCGGGCTCGCCGGGTACTTCAGCGCGGGAACGACGTAGAGGCTCAACAACATTCCGGCCGCCACGTAGACCGACAGCAGGCGCGCCGAGACGTTGCCGACGCGCCCGTAGGCCACCGCGAACGCGATGCTGAACAGTGCCGCGATCGCGATGCTGAAGGCCAGCACGCCGAACCCCATGCCGATGTTGGCCTGTACGCCGCGGGTGAAGCCCTCGACGCCCTCGCCGTGGTGATGCCCGCCGTGCGCGGCGCTCTCCATCGCCTCGTGCGCGGCGCCGACGCCCTCTTCGTAACCGATCGCGCGCTCGATCACCGGCCCGACGAAGATCCGGGCGAAGACGAACGCGAATACTCCAGCCAGGGCGCCGGCCAGAAGGCCGCGCCCGATGATCTGTTTTTCCATTGTGTTGTCGGTCCCCGATCAGTGGCAGGGGAAGCCGAGCAGGTGGCGTGCGTCGTGGACGAACTCGTGCACCACCGTGCTGTTGCCGAACACCGACGTCGCACCCTGGTCCAGCCCGACGAAGTACAGGACGAGAAGGGCGAAGAATGCGGTCAACGTCAACCACATCACCGCCTTGGCTGCGGAAAAGTCCAGCGCGGGCGCAAGGCTCTTGCGGGCCTCGGGTGAGGTCATGTCGGTGTCCTTTCCGGGATTTCGCGTCCCGAGTAGCACGCACGGCGAGCCGTGCATGGGCCGAGCTGACGGCGAGCGTCGGGTCTGACTTGACACAGTGGCGCGACCGTTCTGGATTCTCACCAGATTCCTTCGCCCGCCGATAACATCGCACATCCTAACCACTCGGTCCAGCGGTGGCGGGGCGAGACGAAAAACGGGCGGCACCCGCATGGGTACCGCCCGCTTTCGTCAGCGTGATGCCGGCGCTATTCGGCTGCGCCCGCAGCCCCCGCCGCACCGGCCTGCGCCAGATCCGGCTCGGCCACCGGCGCCGGCCTCTTGGTGCCCTTGAAGGTGAACACCGCGTCCTCGCCGGCGCTTTCGCCGTCCCAGTTGTCGACGTCGACCGTGACGAGCTGACCGGGACCGATCTCCTCGAACAGGATCTTCTCCGACAGCTGGTCCTCGATCTCGCGCTGGATGGTGCGCCGCAGCGGCCGCGCGCCGAGCACTGGGTCGAACCCGCGCTTGGCCAGCAGCGCCTTGGCCTTGTCCGACAGCTCCAACGTCATGTCCTTGGCCTTCAGCTGGTTGGACACCCGGCCGATCATCAGATCGACCATCCGGATGATCTCCTCGCGGGTCAGCTGGTGGAAGACGATGATGTCGTCGATGCGGTTGAGGAACTCCGGCCTGAAGTGCTTCTTCAGCTCGTCGTTGACCTTCTGCTTCATCCGCTCGTAGTTGTTCTCGCCACCACCCTGGGAGAAGCCGAGCCCGACCGCCTTGGAGATGTCGGACGTGCCCAGGTTCGACGTGAAGATCAGCACGGTGTTCTTGAAGTCGACCGTGCGTCCCTGACCGTCGGTCAAGCGGCCGTCCTCGAGAACCTGCAACAGGCTGTTGTAGATCTCCTGGTGCGCCTTCTCGATCTCGTCGAACAGCACCACCGAGAACGGCTTGCGACGCACCTTCTCGGTGAGCTGGCCGCCCTCCTCGTAGCCGACGTAGCCCGGAGGGGCACCGAAGAGCCGCGAGGCGGTGAAGCGGTCGTGGAACTCGCCCATATCGATCTGGATGAGCGCGTCGTCGTCGCCGAACAGGAAGTTGGCCAGCGCCTTGGACAGCTCGGTCTTACCGACACCGGACGGGCCGGCGAAGATGAACGAACCGGACGGGCGCTTCGGGTCCTTCAACCCGGCGCGGGTGCGGCGGATCGCCTTGGAGACCGCCTTGACGGCGTCCTCCTGGCCGATGATCCGCTTGTGCAGCTCCTCCTCCATGCGCAGCAGCCGAGTGGTCTCCTCCTCGGTCAGCTTGAACACGGGGATGCCGGTCCAGTTGCCGAGCACCTCGGCGATCTGTTCGTCGTCGACCTCGGCGACCACGTCGAGATCACCTGAGCGCCACTGCTTCTCGCGCTCCGCACGCTGCGCGACGAGTTGCTTCTCCTTGTCGCGCAGGCTGGCCGCCTTCTCGAAGTCCTGCGCGTCGATCGCGGACTCCTTCTCCCGGCGGGCATCGGCGATCTTCTCGTCGAACTCGCGCAGGTCTGGCGGCGCGGTCATGCGCCGGATGCGCATCCGGGCGCCGGCCTCGTCGATCAGGTCGATCGCCTTGTCCGGCAGGAACCGGTCGTTGATGTAGCGGTCGGCAAGCGTGGCCGCCGCGACCATCGCCGAATCGGTGATCGAGACGCGGTGGTGCGCCTCGTACCGGTCGCGCAGACCCTTGAGGATCTCGATGGTGTGCTCGACCGTCGGCTCGCCGACCTGCACCGGCTGGAAGCGGCGTTCCAGGGCGGCGTCCTTCTCGATGTACTTGCGGTACTCGTCGAGCGTGGTCGCACCGATGGTCTGCAGCTCGCCGCGGGCCAGCTTCGGCTTCAGGATCGAAGCGGCGTCGATGGCGCCCTCGGCGGCGCCCGCACCCACAAGCGTGTGCAGCTCGTCGATGAACAGGATGATGTCGCCGCGGGTGTTGATCTCCTTGAGCACCTTCTTCAAGCGCTCCTCGAAGTCACCGCGGTACCGGCTGCCGGCCACCAGCGACCCGAGGTCGAGCGTGTAGAGCTGCTTGTCCTTCAGCGTCTCCGGCACCTCGCCGTGGACGATGGCCTGCGCCAGACCCTCGACGACGGCGGTCTTGCCGACGCCGGGCTCGCCGATCAGCACCGGGTTGTTCTTGGTGCGGCGGCTCAGCACCTGCATCACCCGCTCGATTTCCTTCTCGCGGCCGATGACCGGGTCGAGCTTGCCCTCCATCGCGGCCGCGGTCAGGTTGCGGCCGAACTGGTCGAGCACCAGAGAGGTCGACGGGTTGCCCGCCTCGCCACCGCGGCCGCCGGTGCCGGCCTCCGCGGTTTCCTTGCCCTGGTAGCCCGACAGCAGCTGGATGACCTGCTGACGCACGCGGGTGAGCTCGGCGCCCAGTTTCACCAGCACCTGGGCGGCGACGCCCTCGCCCTCACGGATGAGGCCGAGCAGGATGTGCTCGGTGCCGATGTAGTTGTGGCCGAGTTGCAGCGCCTCGCGGAGGCTGAGTTCCAGCACTTTCTTGGCGCGCGGGGTGAACGGGATGTGGCCCGACGGCGCCTGCTGGCCCTGGCCGATGATCTCCTCGACCTGGCTGCGCACGCCTTCGAGCGAGATGCCCAGCGACTCCAGCGACTTGGCCGCTACACCCTCGCCCTCGTGAATAAGTCCCAACAGGATGTGCTCGGTGCCGATGTAGTTGTGGTTGAGCATCCGGGCCTCTTCTTGAGCCAGGACGACGACCCTGCGGGCACGGTCGGTGAATCTCTCAAACATCGGTGGTTACCTGCTCTCCTCAATAGGTCGGTGCCATGCGCGCCCAACGGTCGAGTAACGCACCGCACCGCCATCCACTCTAGTGGGCACTAGGGCGCCACGTCCCGCCCGCCGGTCTGCTCTAAGCGGACACCCGAGGCATCGACGCGCACGGGGTCGAATACCCGCCGCTATGGGAGAGCAACGCATCGATGGGCCGATTCGTTTCCCGATCGGGCCGCGGCGGCTTCGCGGCTAGCGAACGCCTGCCGACCGGGCAGTGACGAGCACCCCTACGTGGCGGCGTGGAAGGCGTCGATCACATCGGCGGGAATGCGGCCCCGAGTGGACACATTGTGCCCATTGCGTCGCGCCCATTCCCGAATCGCGGCGCTTTGCTCGCGGTCGATCGCCGCCCGCCCGCGGCCCGAGCCGGCGGCACGCCCGCGCCGGCGACCGCCGACCCTGCGGCCCGCCTCGACCCACTGCTTCAGGTCATTGCGCAGCTTTGCAGCATTTTTCGAAGAAAGATCGATCTCATACGTCACGCCGTCGAGGCCGAATTCAACGGTCTCGTCGGCCGCACCTTCGCCGTCGAAATCATCGACCAAGGTAACGGTGACTTTCTTCGCCATTTAACACGCCCTTCTAAGCGATCACAGGACCGCAGTAAAGTATCCAACCCGGCACCAATGTGCCATATTTGTGTGCGCTATACAACAAGATCTGATCGACGCCGTTATAGGCGCTGCGATCAGTTGCCGTGACGCCGAACAATCGGGAACAAAACCGTCTCTCTAATCGACAGTCCGGTCAGGGCCATCATCAATCTATCGATGCCCATCCCGGTGCCCGTTGTCGGCGGCATGGCGTACTCCAGGGCGGCAAGGAAATCCTCGTCGAGAACCATCGCCTCGTCGTCACCGGCGGCCGCCGCCTTCGCCTGGGCCTCGAACCTCTCGCGCTGGATTACCGGATCGATCAGTTCCGAATAACCGGTGGCCAGTTCGAAACGCCGGATGTAGAGGTCCCATTTCTCGGTGACGCCCTCGATGCTGCGGTGCGGGCGGGTCAGCGGGGTCGTCTCGACGGGGAAGTCGCGGACGAACGTGGGCGCCCACAACGTGTTACCGACCTGGTGTTCCCAGATCTCCTCGACCAATTTCCCGTGGCCGTAGCCCCGATCGCGAGGTATCTCGAGTTCGAGGCGATCGGCGATGGCCCATAACCGTTCGGCGGGCGTTTCCGGTGTGATCTCTTCGCCGAGAGCCACCGAGAGTGAGGGATACATTTCGATGGACTGCCATTCGCCGTCAAGATCGTAGACAGTGCCATCGGGCAATGGCACTGCCCGTGTTCCGATAGCTTCGTCGGCGACTTCTTGAATAAGCTCTCGGGTCACGACGGCGGAATCGTCGTACGTACCGTAAGCCTGATAAGTCTCGAGCATCGCGAATTCCGGGGAATGTGTGGAATCCGCACCTTCGTTTCTGAACACCCGATTCAACTCGAAGACACGCTCGAATCCGCCCACCAACGCGCGCTTGAGAAACAGTTCCGGGGCGATACGCAGATATAGATCCGCATCGAGCGCATTGGAGTGCGTCACGAACGGTCGCGCCGCCGCACCGCCGGCAAGTGTCTGCAGCATCGGTGTTTCGACTTCGAGAAATCCGCGCCTTTCCAAAGCCGACCGCAAGGCGCGGACCACCGCGACCCGCTGACGGGCGATGGTCCTGGCCTCGGGACGAACGATGAGATCGACGTAGCGCTGCCGCACCCGCGACTCGTCGCTCATCTCCTTATGAGCCACCGGCAGGGGTCGCAGGGCCTTCGACGCCATTTGCCAGGAGTCGGCGAGCACGGAGAGTTCTCCGCGGCGGGAGCTGATCACCTCACCGCGGACGAAGACGATGTCACCGAGGTCGACGTCGGCCTTCCAGGCGTCCAGCGCTTCCTGCCCGACCTTGTTGAGGCTGATCATCGCCTGCAGCTGCGTGCCGTCGCCCTCCTGCAGCGTGGCAAAGCACAGCTTCCCGGAATTGCGGGCGAACATCACCCGCCCCGCGACGCCCACGATCTGACCGGTCTCGGCGTCTGCGGGTAGGTCGGGATACGCCTCGCGAATCTCGGCGAGCGAATGGGTGCGGGCGATCTCCACCGGATACGGCTCGCGCCCCTCGGCGAGCAGGCGCTCACGCTTGGCCTGACGGATCCGGTACTGCTCCGGAAGGTCGGCCTCGGATGTCGCGTCCGCTGCCGGTGCGGTGCGGGGCGGGTCGGGTTCGGTCACGTCGTGCCAGCCTAAATGACGCGGTTTCGGTGCCGTCGTGCGCCGAACGCAGCGGCTAGACCGAGATGCCCTTTTTGAGCCGGCGCCGGTTGCTGTCCCGGTTGCGCTCGAACACCAGCCGCAGCCCGTCGAGGGTGAGGTGCTGGTCGTAGTGCTCGACGGTGTGCAGATCCGGCAGCACCAGCGGGGCGCCGTGCCCGGTGGCGACCACGGTGACGTCGTCGCCGTCGAAGCCGTCCACGTCGTCGCGGATGCGGGTCACCAACCCGTCCACCAGCGCCGCGAAGCCGAACACCGCGCCGGCCTGCATGCACTCGACCGTGTTCTTGCCGACGACGGACCGCGGCCGGGTCAGCTCGACCCGGCGCAGCGCCGCCGATCGGGCGGCGGCCGCGTCGGACGAGACCTGGACGCCCGGCGCGATGGCCCCGCCCAGGAACTCGCCCTTGGCCGATACGACGTCGACGCAGATGGACGATCCGAAGTCCACGACGATGGCCGCCGTTCCGTACTTGTGGTACGCGGCCAGACAGTTGACGATGCGGTCGGCGCCGACCTCTTTCGGGTTGTCCACCAGCAGCGGAATGCCGGTTCGCACACCGGGTTCGATGAGGACGTGCGGCACCGAGGGCCAGTACTGGTCGAGCATCACGCGGACCTCGTGCAGCACGGACGGGACGGTGGACAGCCCCGCGGCGCCGGTCAGCCGCTCGGAGTCGTCGCCGATGAGGCCGTCGATGGTCAGCGCCAGTTCGTCGGCCGTCACCTCCGACTCGGTGCGGATTCGCCAGTGCTGCAAGACTTTCGCGTGGTCACCCGAACCCGACACCAGGCCCACGACGGTGTGGGTGTTACGGACGTCGATGGCTAATAACACGGACTCACTCCAGCCGTCCTCGGATCGCTTCGCGCCCGCTCACCGTGGCGACATCAACTCGGCCGCGTCGGCCGGCACGTGAGCCGGATCGTGTCCGAGGTCGATCTGTTTGTTGTCGGCGTCGACGAACACGATCCGCGGTTGATAGGCCCTGGCCTCGGCGTCCTCCATGGTGCCGTATGCGATCAGGATCACCAGGTCGCCCGGGTGCACGAGATGCGCTGCGGCGCCGTTGATCCCGATGACACCGCTGCCGCGCTCACCGGTGATCGCGTAGGTGACCAGCCGTGCGCCGTTGTCGATGTCGACGATCGTCACCTGCTCACCCTCGAGGAGGTCGGCCGCGTCCATAAGGTCGGCGTCGATGGTCACCGATCCGACATAGTGCAGATCGGCCTGCGTCACCGTGGCACGGTGGATCTTCGACTTCAGCATTGTCCGTAACATCAATTCCTCCAAGGAAGTTCGTGCTCGTCGAATTCGACGTCCGGGCCGGGCCCCGACGGCACTCCGATATCTATGGCGATGTTGTCCAGCAGCCTGGTGCTCCCCAGCCGGCCGGCGACCAGCATGCGGGCCGCCCCCAGCTCCGGCGCGGGTCCCAGCATCGGATCCCGCACCTGCAGGTAGTCGACCTCGATCGAGGGCACCTCGTCGAGCACCGCCCGCGCGGCATCCAATGCGGCCGCGGCCCCCTCCCCCGCGGCGTACATCCCCGCCAGCAGGGCCGCAGACAAGGCGCCCGCGTGTTCACGCTGCTCGGCGTCCAGGTAGCGATTGCGCGACGACATCGCCAGGCCGTCGGCCTCCCGCACGATCGGCACGCCGACGATTTTGGTGTCGACGTTGAGGTCGGTCACCATCTGACGGATCAGCGCCAGCTGCTGGTAGTCCTTCTCGCCGAAGAACGCGCTGTCGGGGCGGACGATGTTGAGCAGCTTGAGCACCACCGTCAGCACACCTTCGAAATGCGTTGGGCGAGCAGCCCCTTCGAGCTCCGCGGCGAGCGGCCCGGGGTGCACCGACGTGCGGGTGCCGTTCGGGTACATGTCGTCGGCGGTCGGGGTGAACGCGATCTCGATGCCCTCGGCGCGCAGGGCCGCGAGGTCGTCGTCGAGGGTGCGCGGGTACGCGTCGAGGTCCTCCCCCGCCCCGAACTGCAGCGGGTTGACGAAAATCGACACCACGACGACGGCCCCCTGGACCCGCTTGGCGGAGCGGATGAGCATGAGGTGGCCCTCGTGCAGCGCGCCCATCGTCGGGACCAGCATCACCCGGCGGCCGGTCGCACGCAGCGCCCGCGTGACCGCGGAGACATCGCCGGGTCTGGAGTAGACGTTCAACTCGCTCGCGGTGAACTGGGGTTTGCGGGCGGTCATCGGCCGCTTCCCCGCTTGCGCGTCGGTCCGCTGCCGTCGGCGGGCGAATCCGCGGTGAGCACGGCGACCACCTCGTCGGGGGCGTGTGCGCGCTGCGCGGTGCGCAACGAGTTCGCCCGATATGCCTGTGCCAATTCGGGATTCACCTCCGTTAGGGCCTCCAGATGTTGTGCGACGGCGGCGGCGTCACCGCGCGCCACCGGGCCGGTCAGCGCGGCCTGACCGCGCTGCAGCGCGTTCTCCAGCGAGGCGCGAGCCAGCGGGCCGATGACCCGCTCCGCCAATCCGCCCGGTGCTTCGCCGACCAGTTCCTGGCCGAGCAGTTCCTGCCCCCACAGCGCGGACCGCAGCGCCTCGACCGCGTCGAGCAGCACCGTCACCACGTGATTGCTCGCGTGGGCCAGGGCCGAGTGATAGAGCGTGCGGGCGTCCTCGCGCACCCGGAACGGCTCCCCGCCGATCTCGAGCACCAGCGATTGGCCGATCGCGTATCCGACCTCGTCGGCGGCCGTCACGCCGAAGCAGGCGTCGGGCAGCCGCTCGATGTCCTCGTCGGTCCCGGTGAAGGTCATCGCCGGGTGGATCGCCAGCGGTATGCACCCCTGCTCGGCCAGCGGTGCCAGCACGCCGATGCCGTTGGCGCCGGAGGTGTGGGCGACGATCGTGCCCGGCCGCACCGATCCCGTTGCGGCCAGACCGGAGACCAGGCCGGCGAGCTCGCTGTCGGGGACCGCGAGCAGCAGCAGCTCGGAACGGCCGGCCACCTCGTCGACCGCGAGCACCGCGGTGTCGGGCAGCCGGCGCGCGGCACGGTCGCGTGATGCGCGGGAGATGGCGCTGCAGGCCACCACGACGTGTTCGGCCCGTTCGAGGGCGACGCCCAGCGCGGAACCTACGCGACCTGCGGAAATGATTCCGACAGTGAGCCGCGCCGGACGGAATCCGTCGGGGGTCCCCATAGGAACGACCTCGCTGAGGGTTGATGTGTACGTTCCGGTCCTGCGATGCGGGTACCGGACGGTCGCTACGAGGTTAGCTCACTCCTCGCGGCGCCTGCGACGCCCGCCCGGTGTCGGGCTGGCCTGAAGCCTGGCCAGGAGCTCGGCGACCGACTGCCCGGCGGTGTCGGTGTCGTCGGCGCTGCGGTGACGCCGCCGTTCGGGAGCGGGCGCCGGTTCCGGCGGTTCGGGGGGCGGTGCCTGGTGGACCGGGCGGCCGGGATCGCCGCTGTCGGCGGGGGCCGAATGCCTGCCGCGGCGCGGTTCCGGCGGTGCCGACACGCTCGGCTCGGCGACCGGTGGGGGCACGTCGTCCCCGGGGTCGGGCGCCCGCCGCCTGCCGACGTACTCGGTGGTGGCGCCGTTGACGCCGGAGACCCAGTTGCTGCCCGGGGCGCCGGGCGGCAGCCACTGGCCGTCGGCGGGCGCGGGTTGCCAGTCGCTGGCTCGCGCCGGCTCCGGTTCGGGCGCCGGCGGAGGTGGCGGC
>JBNMQV010000018.1:0-129066 GCA_050205545.1 Mycolicibacterium celeriflavum | reverse complement strand
TAGCGGCAGGGAAACGCCCGGACCCATCCCGAACCCGGAAGCTAAGCCTGCCAGCGCCAATGATACTGCCCCACACGGGCGGAAAAGTAGGACACCGCCGAACACAAATTAGGATTACCCCCCACAATTGCGTGGGGGGTAATTCTATTTCGCGACAATTGATTACGTATTATCGCGAGACTCGTCCATCGGGTAGAAAGGCATACGTGGCTGACGACAGAAAGGGTGGCGACGCCGGGCGCCGCCCGCCGCGTTCGGCTCCGCGCAGCTCCGGCCCCAACCGGGCCCGCCGAGCCCAACCCCGGTCGGACGGCGAGGCCCGGCCGTCGTCGGGCCCGCCGGTACCCGAGGGCATCGAGCCCAGGCAACTCGCACCCGACGTGCGCGGCGAGCTCACGACGTTGGACCGCTCGACCGCCGACTTCGTCGCCCGCCACCTGGTGGCCGCCGGCCAAATCATCGACGACGATCCGCAGACGGCGCTCGAGCATGCCCGCGCCGCGCGCGCCCGCGCCGCCCGCATCCCCGCGGTGCGCGAGGCCGTCGGAATCGCCGCCTATCACTGCGGCGACTGGGCGCAGGCGCTCGCCGAACTCCGCGCCGCCCGGCGAATGGGCAGCCGATCGTCCCTGCTGGCCTTGATCGCCGACTGCGAACGCGGCGTCGGGCGCCCGGAACGCGCGATCGAACTCGCCCGCAGCCCCGAGGCGGCCCAACTCACGGGCGACGACGCCGACGAATTGCGCATCGTCGTCGCCGGCGCCCGTTCCGATCTCGGGCAGCACGAACAGGCATTGGCGACACTATCCACGCCGCAGCTGGATCCGACCCGCAAGGGTCACACCGCGGCACGCCTGTTCTACGTGTACGCCGAAACGCTTCTCGCCCTTGGCCGCAACGAGGATGCACTGCAATGGTTCATCAACGCCGCGGCCGCCGACCTCGAGGGTGTGACCGACGCCGAAGAGCGCATCACGGAGCTCTCCTGAGGTGACGACACTCGCGCAACAGCACGACTGCCTCCTTCTGGACCTCGACGGCACCGTGTTCCGCGGACACGAGGCCACCGTGGGAGCCGTCGAGACCCTGGCGGCGATCCAGACGCGGACGTTCTACGTCACCAACAACGCCTCACGTGAGCCCGCCGACGTCGCCCACCATCTTCAGGCCCTGGGTTTTCACGCTACGGCCGAAGACGTCGTCACCAGCGCACAGAGTGCGGCACGGCTTCTCGCGGCCCAATTACCCTCTGGTGCAAACGTTCTCGTGGTCGGAACCGACGCACTTGCAGCCGAGGTCAGCGAGGTCGGCCTCAAACCCGTGCGGCAATGGGCGGAGCAACCGGTCGCCGTCGTACAGGGACACTCACCGCAGACCGGCTGGCCCGATCTGGCAGAAGCGGCCCTGGCCATCAGGTCCGGCGCGCTGTGGGTGGCGGCCAACGTCGACCGAACCCTGCCGTCGGAGCGAGGACTGCTGCCCGGCAACGGTTCTATGGTGGCGGCTCTGCGCACCGCGACCGACCGCGAGCCGCAGGTGGCGGGCAAGCCGCAGCCGACCCTGCTCACCGATGCGTTGGCCCGCGGCACTTTTCACAAGCCGCTGGTGATCGGGGACCGCCTCGACACCGACATCGCCGGCGCCAACGCGGCCGGTTTGCCCAGCCTGCTCGTGCTCACCGGCGTCAGCACCGCCGCCGACCTCATCCGTGCGGGAGCCTCCGAGCGGCCGACCTTCCTGGCGGCCGACCTGCGATCTCTCAACGCGACGGCCGACGCGCTGCGCATCGGACCCCATCCCGCCTGGCGCGTCGACGCCGCGTCGCCGGAGGTGACGCTGCACGGTACCGGCGAGGATCCCGGCGACTCGCTTTCGGTCGTGCGGGCCGTTGCCCACGCGGTGTGGAGCGCGGCCCTCGACGGACGGGCGGTGACGGTCACTGCCGGTGACGACCCCGCACACCAGGCCTTGCAGCGGTGGTCCCTGCTTCCCCAGCCGAATCAGCTAGCGTGAACCTCGACATGAGTACCGATCCCGAACAGATTCGCGCCCGCATCGCGGAGTTGTTGGCAGACCTGCCCGACCCCGCGCAGGAAGGTGTCAACCTGGCCGACGCCGACGTCGAGCTGCTCGCGGCCCGGTTGGAAGAAGCGCACGACATACTCGTGCAGGCGCTCGAGTCGGTCGAGAAGGGCTGAGCGCCGTGGCACGGCGCGCGCGAGTGGATGCCGAGTTGGTGCGACGGGGGTTGGCCCGATCCCGCCAGCAGGCCGCCGAGCTCATCGGAGCGGGACGGGTGAGCATCGACGGGATGCCTGCCGCCAAACCCGCCACCGCCGTCGCGGTCACGGCGAACCTCACGGTCGAAGGCACCGACGAGCGCACCTGGGTGTCACGCGGTGCGCACAAGCTGATCGGGGCGCTGGAAGCCTTCGGCCTGTCCGTCGACGGCAGGCGATGCCTGGACGCCGGCGCGTCGACGGGTGGCTTCACCGAGGTGCTGCTCGACCGCGGCGCCCGCCTCGTCATCGCCGCCGACGTCGGCTACGGCCAGCTCGCCTGGCCGCTGCGCACCGACCCGCGGATCACCGTGATGGAACGCACCAATGTGCGTGAGCTGACGGCCGACGCGGTCGGCGGTCCGGTCGACCTGGTCGTCGCCGACCTGTCGTTCATCTCGCTGTCCACAGTGCTGCCGGCGCTGACATCGTGCGCGTCACCCGACGCCGATATCGTTCCGATGGTGAAACCCCAATTCGAGGTCGGCAAGGATCGCGTCGGCGCCGGCGGCGTGGTCACCGATCCTGCCTTGCGCGCCGACGCGGTGCTGTCGGTGGCCCGACGAGCCGCCGAACTGCACTGGCACCCGGTGGCAGTCACGGCGAGCCCGCTGCCCGGCCCGTCCGGCAACGTCGAGTACTTTCTGCACCTGCGTAAGGACGCGGGGCTGCAGGGCGAGGAGCTCGAGGGCGCCGTTAGAACCGCCGTCGCGGAGGGTCCGCAGTGAGCGCCGACCGCACGATCCTGATGGTGGTGCACACCGGCCGCGACGAGGTCACCGAGGTCGCTCGACGCGTACAGAAAACCCTCGGCGACAACGGAATAAGGCTCAAGGTCCTGTCCGCCGAAGCCGTCGACCGCGGCCCCGTCCACCTGTCACCCGACGATATGCGCGCCCTCGGCGTCGAAATCGAAGTGGTGGACGCGCACGAACGTGCCGCCGAGGGATGTGAGCTCGTCCTGGTCCTCGGCGGTGACGGCACCTTCCTGCGTGCCGCCGAACTCGCCCGCAACGTCGAAATCCCGGTGCTGGGAGTCAATCTCGGCCGCATCGGTTTCCTCGCCGAGGCCGAGGCCGACAACATCGACAACGTGCTCGACCGGGTCGTCAAGCGCGACTACCGCGTCGAGGAGCGGATGACCCTCGACGTCGTGGTGCGGGTGGGCGGCAAGATCGTCGATCGGGGATGGGCGCTCAACGAGGCCAGCCTGGAGAAGGGGCCCCGCCTGGGAGTGCTGGGCGCGGTCCTCGAGGTCGACGGCCGACCGGTGTCGTCGTTCGGCTGCGACGGCGTGCTGGTGGCGACCCCGACGGGGTCGACGGCGTGGGCGTTCTCCGCCGGCGGTCCGATCGTATGGCCCGAGTTGGAGGCGATCCTGGTGGTGCCGAACAACGCTCACGCACTGTTCGCCCGTCCGATGGTCACCAGTCCCGAGGCGGCCATCGCGATCGAGGTCGAGGCGAGGGGGCACGACGCGTTGGTGTTCTGCGACGGGCGTCGCGAGATGGTGGTACCCGCCGGAGGCCGCCTTGAGGTCACCCGGTGCGGCACCCCGGTGAAGTGGGTGCGCCTCGACAGCGCACCGTTCACCGACCGCCTCGTGCGCAAGTTCCGGTTGCCGGTCACGGGGTGGCGCGGTCAGTAGTGCTTTCCGAAATCCGTATCGAGTCACTGGGTGCGATCAGCACCGCGACGGCCGAGTTCGATCGCGGCTTCACGGTGCTGACCGGCGAGACCGGTACGGGTAAGACGATGGTGGTCACCGGCCTGCACCTGCTCGGCGGCGCACGCGCCGACGCCACCCGGGTGCGCTCCGGGGCCAACCGCGCGGTGGTCGAAGGTCGTTTCACCACAACCGAACTCGGCGACGGCGTGGCGTCTCACGTGGATGAGATCCTCGAGAGCTCGGGCGCCGAACGCGACGACGACGGAAGCGTCATCGCCGCCCGCTCGGTCAGCCGCGACGGCCCGTCGCGGGCCTACCTCGGGGGACGCAGCGTCCCCGCCAAGTCGCTGAGCAGCTTCACCGCCGAACTGCTCGCGCTGCACGGGCAGAACGACCAGCTGCGGTTGATGCGACCCGAGGAACAACGCGCCGCGCTCGACCGGTTCGCCGACGTCGAGTCGCCGCTGAAGCGGTACCGCCGCGTACGGGAGGAATGGCTGGCGGCCCGACGGGATCTCCTGGACCGCACACAGCGTGCCCGCGAGCTGGCGCTGGAAGCCGATCGGCTGAAGTTCGGGCTCGACGAGATCGATGCTGTCGCACCGCAACCCGGTGAGGACGACGCGCTGGTCAACGACATCCGGCGGCTCTCCGAGCTCGACGCCTTACGCGACGCGGCCCAGATCGCCCGCGCCGCGCTGGCCGGCCCCGACGACCCCACCCCCGACGCGATGTCGGCGAGCCACGGTGTCGCACAGGCCAAGTCGGCGCTGGAGTCGACCGGCGACACCGCGCTGGTCGCGCTCGCCCAGCAGCTCAACGAGGCCGTCGCCGTCATCACGAATGTCAGCAGCGAACTCGGCACCTACCTGTCGGGGCTGCCGACCGACACCAGCGCGTTGGAGACCAAGCTCTCGCGTCAGGCCGAACTACGCTCGCTCACACGCAAATACGCCGCCGACATCGACGGCGTGCTCGAGTGGGCGCGCCAGTCCCGGGACCGGCTCGCGCAGCTCGACGTGTCGGAGGAGGCGCTGGCCGGGCTGCAACGCCGGGTCGACGAACTCGAGGCCAAAACCGTCTCCGCGGCCGCCGACCTGACGAAGATCCGCACCAAGGCCGCCAAGGGTTTGGCCAAGGCGGTGACCGCCGAACTGTCCGGTCTGGCGATGACCGGCGCCGTGTTCACGGTGTCCGTCGCCCCGCTGCCGGCCCGCGCCGACGACTCCGCGCCGGTCGTGTTGCCGTCGGGGGAGACCGTCCACGCCGGCAGCGACGGCGTCGACAACGTCGAATTCGGGTTCGCCGCGCACGGCACCGATGTGCTGCCGCTGCACAAGAGCGCCTCGGGCGGTGAGCTCTCCCGCGTCATGCTGGCCCTCGAGGTCGTGCTGTCGGCGTCGGCCGAGGGAACGACGATGGTGTTCGACGAGGTCGACGCCGGGGTCGGGGGCCGCGCCGCCGTCCAGATCGGCCGTCGGCTCGGGCGGCTGGCCCGCACCCACCAGGTCATCGTCGTCACCCACCTGCCGCAGGTCGCCGCATATGCCGACGTGCACCTGGTGGTCGGAGGCGACGGGAACAAGAAATCGAGCGGGGTTCGGCGCCTCGAGGATGACGAGCGGGTCGCCGAGCTGGCCCGCATGCTCGCCGGACTCGGCGAGTCGGACAGCGGTCGCGCGCACGCGCGCGAACTGCTGGAGGCGGCGCAGAAAGAGCGCGCCGACGGCAACTAGCCACCCAACACCGTGTCGATCAGCGCCGTGAGGAACTCCGGGGTGGCCGGTTCGGTGGTCGCGAGGCGGCGATAGAACAGCGCTCCTGACAACGCCACCGATGCGGCCTCGGGGTCGATGCGCGCCGGGAACTGTCCGTCGCCGACCCCCGAGGCGATCGTCGCCGTGAGCCGCTGCCGACGTTGCGCCGAATACGTGTGAAAGAAGCGGCGGATCTCCGGTTCGGTCTCCGCCGCGTGCACCAGGGCGGGGATACAGGCCGAGACCGCGGAATCGCTCAGGGCGCGGGCGAGGTGGACGAGCAGGATCGCGACCTGCTCGCGGGCGGTGCCGGTCGGCGCTTCGCGACCAGGGTCCGGTTGGACGTTCAGGGTCTCGAGCGCGTCGGCGATCAGCGCGGCCTTATCCGCCCAGTGCCGATACAGCGTGCTGCGGCCGACGCGCGCGCGTGCGGCGACTGCCTCCATCCGAAAGCCCGCGTAGCCGGCGTCGGCGAACTCCCCGAGGGCCGCGCGAAGGATCTGCCGACGCGAGTGTTCTGCCCGCGGATCGGGCTGACTTCTCTGGGACACTTATGTATCATAACTGTCAGGAGGTGCAATTATGACAGGCACCAGTGTTCGCTACATCGTGGACGACGTCGACGCCGCCGTCCGGTTCTACACCGACCAGCTGCGCTTCGACGTGGCCATGCGCCCGGGACCCGGTTTCGCCATGCTCCGCCGCGACGACTTACGGCTGTTGCTGAACTCGCCCGGCGGTGGGGGTGGGGCGGGGCAGACACTCAGCGACGGCAGCCGTCCCGCTCCCGGCGGATGGAACCGAATCCAATTGGAAGTCAACGACCTTGACGATGCCGTCTCCCGGCTCACCGAAGCCGGCGTGCCCCTGCGCGGCGACGTCATCACCGGCCGCGGCGGTCGACAGGCGTTGGTCTGCGACCCGTCCGGCAACCTCGTCGAGTTGTTCGAACCGTTCCGCTGAGGTGTTACGTGTGTGACAAAAGGGACAGATGATACGGCGCGCCTCCGACAGTTAGCGCGCTGATCTCGACAAAATCGGCGCATGAAGATGTCAGCGCTGCTATCTCGCAATGCCAGCTCACGCCCGGGCATCACCGGCACGGCCCGAGTCGATCGCGATATCGACCGGCTCCTGCGGCGCATCACTCCCGGCGACATCGTCGTCATCGACGCCCTCGACCTGGATCGCATCACCGCGGATGCGCTGGTCGAGTCCGGCGTCACCGCCGTCGTCAACGCCTCACCCTCCATCTCCGGGCGGTACCCGAACCTGGGCCCCGAGGTCCTGGTCGCCAACGGGATCACCCTGATCGACGACACCGGCGACGACGTCTTCAAGAAGGTCAAGGACGGCGCGCGCGTGCGCCTGCACGACGGCGGCATCTACAGCGGGGACCGCTGCCTCGTGCAGGGTGTCGAACGCGGCGACCACGAGATCCACGAGCTGATGCACGAAGCCAAGAGCGGGCTGGTGGCCCACCTCGAGGCGTTCGCGGGCAACACCATCGAGTTCATCCGCAGCGAGAGCCCGCTGCTCATCGACGGGATCGGCATCCCCGACATCGACGTCGACCTCAACCGGCGCCACGTGGTGATCGTCGCCGAGGACGTCGACGCCGCCATCGACCTCAAGGCCCTCAAACCCTTCATCAAGGAGTACCAACCGGTGCTGGTCGGCGTCGGCACCGGCGCCGACGTGCTGCGCAAGGCGGGCTACCGGCCCCAGCTCATCGTCGGCGATCCCGACAAAATGAGCGCCGAGGTGCTTCGCAGCGGGGCGCAGGTGGTGCTGCCCGCCGACGCCGATGGGCACGCCGCCGGCCTGGAGCGGATCCAGGACCTCGGGGTCGGGGCGATGACGTTTCCCGCCGCGGGATCGGCGGCCGACCTGGCGCTGCTGCTGTGCGACCACCACGGCGCCTCGCTGATCGTCACCGCCGGGCACACCGCCAGCATCGAGGAGTTCTTCGACCGGGCCCGTCAGCAGAGCAACCCGTCGACGTTCCTGACCCGGCTCAAGGTCGGTGAGAAGCTCGTCGACGCGAAAGCCGTTGCCACGCTGTACCGCAGCCGGGTGTCTGGCGGCGCGATCGCGCTGCTGGTGCTCGCGGTGCTCGTCGCGGTGATCGTCGCGTTGTGGGTGGCGCGTGTCGATGCCGTGCTGCTGGACTGGATCGTGGACTACTGGAACCGCTTCTCGCTGTGGGTCCAGGGCTGGGTCACCTAGGAGAGCCCGATGATATCCCTACGCACACACGCGATCTCGCTCGCGGCGGTGTTCCTCGCGCTCGCCATCGGCGTCGCCCTCGGCTCGGGGTTGCTGTCCAACACCGTGCTCTCGGGCATGCGCGCCGACAAGCACGAGTTGCAGGAGCGCATCAACACCCTGACCGACGAGCGCAACGCGTTGAACGAAAAACTCGGTGCGGCAGGGGAGTTCGATGCCCAGATGTCGCCGCGCATCCTGCGCGACACGCTCGTCGACAAATCGGTGGTGCTGTTCCGCACCCCCGACGCGGCCGACGACGATGTCGACGCGGTGACGCGGCTCGTCGGCCAGGCCGGCGGCACGGTCAGCGGCACGGTGGGACTGACACCGCAGTTCGTCGAGGCCAACGCCGCCGAGAAGCTGCTGTCGGTGGTCAACTCGCCGATCGTGCCCGCGGGCAAACAGCTGAGCACCACCTCGGTGGACCAGGGCTCGCAGGCCGGTGACCTGCTGGGCATCGCGCTGCTGATCAATCGCGACCCCAAGGCGCAGACCGTCGACGACACCCAGCGCGACACGGTGCTCGCGACGCTGCGGGACACCGGTTTCATCACCTACGGCGACCGGGTGGGCGCGGCGAACACCGCGCTGATCGTGACGGGCGGGCCGCTGGGCGACGACGCCGGCAACCGGGGCGCCACCGTCGCAAGGTTCGCCGGCGGGCTGGCCCCGCACGGCTCGGGCACGGTGCTGGTGGGTCGCGACGGCTCCGCATCGGGCACCGCGGCGATCGCCGTCACCCGTTCGGACCCGGCCCTGAGCGGGGCGGTGAGCACGGTCGACGACGTGGACACCGAGGCCGGGCGGATCACCTCAATGTTGGCGCTGGGCGATCTGGTCAGCGGCGGCCGGCCCGGTCAGTACGGCATCGGTCAGGGATCGACGTCGGTCACCGTCCCGCAGTGACGCTCGGCGCGTCAGCGACGGCTTGTCGGCGTCGGTGTTAGGGTGGGGTTCCGTGGGTCGGCAGGCCCCAAACTAGGAATCAGCCTAGAGACGTAAGCCCTGCCCGTCGTCACGGAGGTGCCCTTAGTGAAACCCTTACGCAAGCACCCCCAGACGGCCACCAAGCACCTCTTCGTCACCGGCGGCGTCGTCTCCTCGCTCGGCAAGGGCCTGACCGCATCGAGCCTCGGGCAGCTCCTGACCGCCCGCGGCCTGCAGGTCACGATGCAGAAGCTCGACCCGTACCTCAACGTCGACCCCGGCACCATGAACCCGTTCCAGCACGGTGAGGTGTTCGTCACCGAGGACGGCGCCGAGACCGATCTCGACGTGGGCCACTACGAGCGCTTCCTGGACCGCAACCTGTCCGGATCGGCGAACGTGACCACGGGACAGGTGTATTCGTCGGTCATCGCTAAGGAACGCCGCGGCGAGTACCTCGGCGACACCGTGCAGGTGATCCCGCACATCACCGACGAGATCAAGGCCCGCATCCTCGAGATGGCCGCGCCCGACGTCGACGGCCGTCGACCCGACGTGGTGATCACCGAGATCGGCGGCACGGTCGGTGACATCGAATCGCTGCCGTTCCTGGAGGCGGCGCGCCAGGTGCGCCACGAGGTGGGCCGGGAGAACTGCTTCTTCCTGCACTGCTCGCTGGTGCCCTTCATGGCGCCGTCGGGCGAGTTGAAGACCAAGCCCACGCAGCATTCGGTGGCCGCGCTGCGCAGCATCGGCATCACCCCGGACGCGCTGATCCTGCGCTGCGACCGCGATGTGCCCGAACCGCTGAAGAACAAGATCGCGTTGATGTGCGACGTCGACATCGACGGTGTCATCTCCACCCCGGACGCTCCGTCGATCTACGACATCCCCAAGGTGCTGCACCGCGAGGAACTCGACGCGTATGTGGTGCGCAGGCTGAATCTGCCGTTCCGCGACGTCGACTGGACGCAGTGGAACGACCTGTTGCAGCGGGTGCACGAACCACACGAAACCGTGCGAATCGCGTTGGTGGGCAAGTACATCGACTTGTCGGACGCCTATCTCTCGGTGGCCGAGGCGCTGCGGGCGGGCGGGTTCGCGCACCGGGCGAAGGTCGAGATGCGTTGGGTCGCTTCCGATGACTGCGAGGTCGACGGCGACGCGGCCGCGGCGCTGGCCGACGTGCACGGTGTGCTGATCCCGGGCGGCTTCGGCATCCGTGGCATCGAGGGCAAGATCGGCGCGATCCAGTACGCCCGCAAGCGGGGCCTGCCCGTATTGGGGCTGTGCCTGGGGTTGCAGTGCATCGTGATCGAGGCGGCTCGCTCGGTCGGCATCGCCGAGGCCAATTCCGCGGAGTTCGACCCGACCACCCCGCACCCGGTGATCTCGACGATGGCCGATCAGCGCGACGCCGTCGCCGGGGAGGCCGATCTCGGCGGCACGATGCGGCTGGGCGCGTATCCGGCTGTGCTGGAACCGGGTTCGATCGTGGCGGAGGCTTACGAGTCCACCGAGGTGTCGGAGCGGCACCGTCACCGCTACGAGGTGAACAACCAGTACCGCGACCGCATCGCCGAGAGCGGGCTGCGGTTCTCCGGGACGTCCCCGGACGGTCACCTCGTCGAGTTCGTCGAGTACCCCCGCGAGGTGCACCGGTTCATCGTCGGCACGCAGGCGCACCCGGAACTCAAAAGCAGGCCCACCCGGCCGCATCCGTTGTTCGTCGCGTTCGTGGGGGCGGCGCTCGACTACAAGGCAGAAGAGCGCCTGCCCGGTATGGACATTCCCGAGCAGCGGTCCAACGGCGTCGAGCATGCCGACGAGGTAGGAGCCCTGCTGCAAGAGCCCGCGACCCGTGGCTGACCACGACTTCGAGACAGTCTCTTCCGAAACCCTCTACGTCGGCAAGATTTTCGCGCTGCGCGCCGACGAGGTCCGCATGCCCGGCGGCCACACCGCCCGCCGCGAGGTCGTCGAGCATTACGGCGCCGTCGCGGTGCTGGCGATGGACGATGACCGCAATATCGCGATGGTCTACCAGTACCGCCATCCGCTGGGGCGTCGTCTCTGGGAGTTGCCCGCCGGCCTGTTGGACCTCGGCGGCGAGCCGCCGCACGTCACGGCCGCGCGTGAGCTCAAGGAAGAGGCCGGGCTGTCGGCCGCCGACTGGCGAGTACTGGTCGACCTCGACTCGGCGCCGGGCTTCAGCGACGAGAGCGTGCGGGTGTACCTGGCCACCGGGCTCACCGACGTCGGCCGCCCCGAGGCTCACGACGAGGAGGCCGACCTGACGTTGCGGTGGTATCCGCTCGATGAGGCGGTGCGCATGGTGTTCGCTGGCGAGATCGTGAATTCCATTGCGGTGAGCGGGATTCTGGCCGCCCACACCGTCGCGGATCCCCGCGTGCTGCGGGACGTCGACGCGCCGTGGATCGATCGCCCCACCTCGTTCGGTCGAAGGCAGGGACATCCGTGACCACTTTCACGTCCGCGCTCGATGGCCAGGTCCAGGGCTACCTCGACCACCTGACCATCGAACGCGGCGTGGCGGCCAACACGTTGAGCTCGTACCGCCGCGACCTGCGCCGCTACACCGAACATCTGGCCGCACGCGGTATCGACGACCTGGGCAAGGTCAGCGAGACCGACGTCAGCGAGTTTCTTGTCGCGCTGCGTCGCGGGGACGCCGAGGCCGGGTCCGCTCCGCTGTCGGCGGTCTCGGCGGCGCGCGCGCTGATCGCCGTGCGGGGACTGCACCGGTTCGCGGCCGCCGAGGGACTGACCGAGCTGGACGTGGCCTCGGAGGTCAAACCGCCGACCCCGAGCAGGCGGCTGCCCAAGAGCCTGTCGCTCGACGAGGTGTTGGCCCTGCTCGAGGCGGCGGGCGGCGACAGCGAGGCCGACAGCCCCCTCACGCTGCGCAACCGCGCGCTGCTCGAGTTGCTGTACTCGACAGGGGCCCGGATCTCGGAGGCGGTGGGCCTCGACATCGACGACGTCGACATCCGCGCCCGTTCGACGCTGCTGCGCGGCAAGGGCGGCAAGCACCGGCTGGTCCCGATCGGTCGGCCCGCGGTGACCGCGCTGGACGCTTATTTCGTGCGCGGGCGGCCCGACCTGGCGCGCCGCGGCCGGGGCACGCCCGCGATCTTCCTCAACGCGCGTGGCGGGCGGCTGTCGCGGCAGAGCGCATGGCAGGTGCTGCAGGACGCCGCCGAGCGGGCCGGCATCACCGCCGCGGTGTCGCCGCACGTGCTGCGGCACTCGTTCGCCACGCATCTGCTCGACGGCGGCGCCGACGTCCGCGTCGTGCAGGAGCTCTTGGGCCACGCCTCGGTGACCACAACGCAGATCTACACCATGGTCACCGTCAACGCGCTGCGCGAGGTGTGGGCCGGCGCCCATCCGCGGGCGCGCTGAAGGTCACCAAAACTCGCGGGAAGAACGTCAGCCCCGGTATCGCGACTCGAGCACCAGGTCGGCCAGCAGCGACTGATATTCCGCGTGGGTCTTGTGCTCGACGGTGTCGAACAGCTTGCCCTGCTGCCGGCGCATGTACTCGCGGTACTTCGGCGCTCCCGGGATCTTGACGTTGTCGGCGACGACGACGGATCCGGGGTGCAGCCAGCCGCGGTCGAGGATGCTTTGCAGGTCGGTCAGGTAGGCGTTCTTGTCGTGGTCGAGGAACACCAGGTCGAGGGCGCCTGAGCCGAACCCGTGCTGTTCGGCGAGGGTGTCGAGCGTGCGACCGCCGTCGCCGATCGTGCCGACGACGCAGGTGACCCGGTCGGCGACCCCGGCGTGCTCCCAGATCCGGCGGGCGATCTCGGCGTTGGCTTCGGCGAGCTCGACCGAGAACACCCGCGCCGAGGGCGCCGAGCGGGCCAGGCGCAACGCGCCGTAGCCGCAGTAGGTGCCGAGTTCGAGCACCAGGCTCGGGTTCGCGTCGCGCACCGCGGCGTCGAGGATCGCGCCCTTCTCGTCGCCGACGTTGATCAGGAACGACTTCTCGTAGGCGAACCGGTCGATCGTGGCGATGACGTCGTCGATGTCCCCCTGTCGCGCGTTGGTCAGCACGTAGTCGCGCGCGGCGGCCTCGCGACCGTCGCCGATCTGACCGGTGGTGAAGATGTTGCGCGCCCCGACGGCCATCCGCAGGAACGACCATCTCAGCAGCGGAATCCGTTGCTTCAAGCCCATGGCGCCAGCCTAAGGCGCGGTGCGGCGCATTCGGCTTTGAAGTTGCCCGCGGGTCTGGCTGACCTGCGCCGTTCCTGCCGTTAAACTTGCCCGGATGTCCGCCATGTCCGTGAACTGTCTGACCAGCGACGGTCTGGTATGAGCGACGACGTAGGGGGCGGCGAAACGCCGGAACCTCTTGGCCTGACCGGCCGTCCACCGCGGAGCATCCCCGAACCGCAGCCCAAGACGTCGCACGGTCCGGCCAAGGTCATCGCGATGTGCAACCAGAAGGGCGGCGTCGGCAAGACCACCTCGACGATCAACCTGGGCGCGAGCCTCGCCGAGTACGGCCGCCGGGTGCTGCTGGTCGACCTCGACCCGCAGGGCGCGCTGTCGGCGGGCCTGGGGGTTCCGCACTACGAACTCGAACACACCGTGCACAACCTGCTGGTCGAGTCGCGGGTGTCCATCGACGACGTGCTGATCAAGACGCGGGTCAAGAACCTCGACCTGGTGCCCAGCAACATCGACCTGTCGGCCGCGGAGATCCAGCTGGTCAACGAGGTCGGCCGGGAGCAGGCGCTGGCGCGTGCGCTCTATCCGGTCCTGGACCGCTACGACTACGTCCTGATCGACTGCCAGCCCTCGCTCGGGCTGCTCACCGTCAACGGTCTGGCCTGCAGTGACGGTGTGATCATCCCGACCGAATGCGAGTTCTTCTCGCTGCGCGGCCTGGCGCTGCTGACCGACACCGTCGAGAAGGTGCACGATCGGTTGAACCCGAAGCTGTCGATCAGCGGCATCCTGATCACCCGCTACGACCCGCGCACCGTAAACTCTCGGGAAGTCATGGCCCGTGTAGTGGAGCGCTTCGGCGACCTCGTGTTCGACACCGTCATCACCCGTACGGTGCGGTTTCCCGAGACCAGCGTCGCCGGCGAACCGATCACCACGTGGGCGCCGAAATCCGGTGGGGCGCAATCGTATCGAACGCTGGCTCGCGAGGTCATCCACCGGTTCGGCGCGTGAATGACCCGGTGACGGGGACCGAAGCCGCGGCGACACCGGATTCGGAGGAGTCTCCGCAGTCGGGCTTCCAGGTCCGGCTGAGCAATTTCGAGGGTCCGTTCGACCTGCTTCTGCAGCTGATCTTCGCTCACCGCCTCGACGTCACCGAGGTGGCGCTGCACCAGGTCACCGACGACTTCATCGCCTACACCAAGGCGATCGGCCCGCAGCTCGAACTCGACGAGACCACCGCGTTCCTGGTGATCGCCGCAACGCTGCTCGATCTGAAGGCGGCCCGGCTGCTGCCCTCCGGCGAAGTGCACGACGAGGAGGACCTCGCCCTGCTCGAGGTGCGCGACCTGCTGTTCGCCCGCCTGCTGCAGTACCGCGCGTTCAAGCACGTCGCCGAGATGTTCGCCGAACTGGAGGCCGCCGCGCTGCGCAGTTATCCGCGCGCGGTCGCGCTGGAGGAGCGGTACTCGGAGCTGCTGCCGGAAGTGATGATCGGCGTGGACGCGCAGGCCTTCGCCCAGATTGCCGCGGCGGCGTTCACGCCACGCCCGGTGCCGACGGTGAGCACCGAGCATCTGCACCACGTGGCGGTGTCGGTGCCCGAGCAGATCGGTAACCTGATGGCGCTGCTGGAGAGCCGCGGAATCGGCCATTGGGCGTCCTTCCGGGATCTGGTCGCCGATTGTCAGGCGCCGATCGAGATCGTCGGGCGGTTCCTGGCGCTGCTCGAGCTGTACCGCGCCAGGGCGGTAGCATTCGAACAACCTGAACCGCTTGGTGTGCTGCAGATTTCGTGGACCGGTGAGCGGCCGACACACCAACATATGGCGGTGGAAGAAGATCAGTATGGATAGCGAAGACCACGACAACCTCGGCGAGGTCGCGACGGACCTCGATGACGGGGACGTCGCGGCCGACGCCGGTCTCGGCATCGACGTCGCCGAACCGCCCGAGATGGAGGACGGCGAACTCGGCGCGGTGCTCGAGGCACTGCTGCTGGTGGTCGACACCCCGGCGACCGTCGAGCAACTCGCGACCGCGATCGAACAGCCGCCCTACCGGGTCGCGGCCAAGCTGCAGTCGATGGCCCAGGAGTACACCGCCCGCGACAGCGGCATCGACCTGCGCGAGGCGGGCGGCGGCTGGCGGATGTACACGCGGTCGCGCTACGCCCCGTACGTGGAGCGGTTGCTGCTCGACGGGGCCCGCTCGAAGCTGACCCGCGCGGCGCTGGAGACGCTGGCCGTGGTGGCCTACCGGCAGCCGGTGACCAGGGCCCGGGTGAGCGCGGTGCGCGGCGTCAACGTCGACGCGGTGATGCGCACACTGGTGGCGCGTGGCCTGATCACCGAGGCGGGCACCGATCCCGACTCGGGCGCGGTGACATTCGCCACCACAGAGCTGTTCCTCGAACGGTTGGGGCTGACGTCGCTGGCCGATCTGCCCGACATCGCGCCGCTGCTGCCCGACGTCGACGTGATCGACGACCTCAGCGAAACCCTCGACGAGGACCCGCGTTTCATCAAGCTCAGCGGCGCTCCCGCTCCCGAGCAGCCGCTGTCGTTCGACGTGGACACCGATGCGAATGGCTGATTCCGAAGGCGTGCGGCTGCAGAAAGTGTTGTCGCAGGCGGGAATTGCCTCGCGCCGGGTGGCCGAGAAGATGATCCTGGACGGCCGGGTGGAGGTCGACGACCGCGTCGTCACCGAGTTGGGCACCCGCGTCGACCCCGACGTCTCGGTGATCCGGGTCGACGGTGCGCGGGTGACGCTCGACGACACCCTGGTGCACCTGGCGATCAACAAGCCCAAGGGCATGCACTCGACGATGTCCGACGACCGGGGCCGCCCGTGCATCGGCGATCTCGTCGAGCACCGAGTCCGGGGAAACAAGAAGCTCTTTCACGTCGGGCGGCTCGACGCCGACACCGAGGGGCTGATGCTGCTGACCAACGACGGCGAGCTGGCGCACCGGCTGATGCATCCGTCGTTCGAGGTGCCCAAGACCTACCTGGCCACCGTGTTGGGCACGGTGCCGCGGGGGTTGGGCCGCGAACTGCGCACCGGCGTCGAGCTCGACGACGGACCGGCGCGGGTCGACGATTTCGCCGTCGTCGACAAGGCTCCCGGCAAGAGCCTGCTGCGGATCACGTTGCACGAGGGCCGCAAACGGATCGTGCGCCGCATGCTCGCCGCCGTCGGCCATCCCGTGCAGGAGCTGGTGCGGACCCACATCGGGACGGTCGCGCTCGGCGAGCAGCGTCCGGGCAGCATTCGGGTGCTGACGCAGAAGGAGCTCGGCGAGCTGTACAAGGCGGTCGGCCTGTGACGTCACTGGTCATCGCCGTCGACGGCCCCGCGGGTACTGGGAAGTCAACGGTGTCACGGGGTTTGGCGCGTGAGCTGAACGCACGGTACCTGGATACCGGCGCGATGTACCGGATCGTCACGCTGGCCGTGCTGCGCGCCGGTGTCGATATCGCCGACATCGATGCCGTCGCCGCGACAGCCGCCGCCGCGGAGCTCGCGGTGGGCTACGACCCGGATGAGGACCGCTCTTACCTTGACGGAGAAGACGTTTCGACTGAGATCCGCGGCGACGCGGTGACCAAGGCGGTGTCGGCGGTCTCGGCGGTGCCTGCGGTGCGCACGCGGTTGGTCGACATTCAACGCCAGCTGGCGTCGGGCGAGGGCAGCGTCGTCGTGGAGGGGCGGGACATCGGCACGGTGGTGCTTCCCGATGCCGACGTGAAGATCTTCCTGACGGCGTCGCCCGAAGAGCGTGCGCGCCGTCGTAACGACCAGAACAAGGCGGCCGGGCTGGCCGACGACTACGAGGCGGTGCTGGCCGACGTCAAGCGGCGCGACCATCTCGACTCCACGCGGGCGGTGTCGCCGTTGCGGCCCGCCGACGATGCCGTGGTGGTCGACACCAGCGCGATGACGCAGCCCGAGGTGATCGAGCATCTGGCTCGCCTCGTGCGGGAGCGAGCGGGAGCGCAGCGATGAGCGAGGACGGCACGTGGGTCGACGAAAGCGATTGGGAGATACCAGAAGACATCCCAGAAGGCTTCGCCGAAGCCATCGAGGAGGCGTCGGCGGCGCCGCCGGTCGTCGCAGTCGTCGGGCGGCCCAATGTCGGCAAGTCGACTCTCGTGAACCGGATCCTGGGCCGGCGCGAGGCCGTCGTGCAGGACGTGCCCGGCGTGACCCGCGACCGGGTGTCCTATGACGCGCTGTGGTCGGGGCGCAGGTTCGTCCTGCAGGACACCGGCGGCTGGGAACCCGACGCGAAGGGTCTGCAACAGCTGGTGGCCGAGCAGGCGTCGGTGGCCATGCGCACCGCGGACGCGATCATCTTCGTCGTCGACGCGGTGGTCGGGGCCACCACCGCCGACGAAGCGGCCGCGAAACTGCTGCAGCGCTCGGGGAAACCGGTGTTCCTGGCGGCCAACAAGGTCGACAGCGAGCGTGGCGAGGCCGATGCCGCGATGCTGTGGTCGCTCGGCCTTGGCGAGCCGCATCCGATCAGCGCCATGCACGGCCGCGGCGTCGCCGATCTGCTCGACACCGTGATCGAATCGCTGCCCGCGGTGTCGGAGATGGCCGGCGGCGGGGGAGGACCGCGTCGGGTCGCGCTGGTGGGCAAGCCGAACGTGGGCAAGAGCTCGCTGCTGAACCGGCTGGCCGGCGATCAGCGCTCGGTGGTCCACGACGTCGCGGGCACCACCGTCGACCCGGTCGACTCGCTGATCGAGATGGACGGCAAGCTGTGGCGGTTCGTCGACACCGCGGGCCTGCGCCGCAAGGTCGGTCAGGCGAGCGGGCACGAGTTCTACGCGTCGGTGCGCACACACGGCGCCATCGACGCGGCCGAGGTGGCGATCGTGTTGATCGACGCGTCGCAACCGTTGACCGAGCAGGACCAACGCGTGCTGTCGATGGTGATCGAGGCCGGCCGGGCGCTGGTGCTCGCGTTCAACAAGTGGGACCTGGTCGACGAGGACCGGCGCCACCTGCTGGACCGCGAGATCGACCGCGAACTCGTGCAGCTGCAGTGGGCGCCGCGGGTGAACATCTCCGCCAAGACCGGCCGCGCGGTGCAGAAGCTGGTGCCCGCCTTGGAGAAGTCGCTGGAGTCGTGGGACACCCGGGTCCCGACGGGCCGGCTGAACACGTTCTTCAAGGAAGTGATCGCGGCACACCCGCCGCCGGTGCGCGGAGGCAAGCAGCCGCGGATCCTGTTCGCCACCCAGGCGACCGCCCGGCCGCCGACATTCGTGCTGTTCACCACCGGTTTCCTGGAGGCGGGTTATCGGCGGTTCCTGGAGCGACGACTGCGCGAGACGTTCGGTTTCGAGGGCAGCCCGATCCGGATCAACGTGCGGATGCGCGAGAAGCGGGGATCGCGCTCCCGGTGATTTGCGGAGTCGCACCGGCGGTAGGCGCCGCTGCCGCTCCACAACTCGGCGATTAGCCTTGCCCAAGTGCCCGTCGTCGACATGGTCCTCATCGCATTGGCGGGCTTGGGAGCAGGCGCGATCAACACGCTCGTCGGCTCCGGCACCCTGATCACGTTCCCCACGCTGGTGGCGCTGGGCTATCCACCGGTCACGTCGACGATGTCGAACGCCATCGGGTTGGTGGCCGGCGGGGTGTCGGGCACCTGGGGTTATCGCCGCGAACTGCGCGGGCAGTGGCACCGGCTGCGCTGGCAGATTCCGGCATCCCTTGTGGGCGCGGGGCTCGGTGCGTGGCTGCTGCTGCACCTGCCTGACACGGTGTTCGAGCAGGTCGTGCCCGTGCTTCTGGTCGCCGCGCTGGTGCTGGTGGTGATCGGACCGCGGATCCAGTCGTACGCGCGGGCGCGGGCCGAGGCGGCCGGGCAGTCGGCCGAGCATGTGTCGCCCGCGCGGATGGCCGCCGTCGTCGTCGCGACGTTCGCGGTCGGGGTGTACGGGGGCTACTTCACCGCGGCCCAGGGGATCCTGTTGATCGCCGCGATGGGCGCACTGCTGCCCGAGGGCATGCAGCGGATGAACGCCGCCAAGAACCTGCTGTCGTTGGTGGTCAACGTGGTGGCCGCGGTGGCGTACACGCTGGTCGCGTTCGACCGGATCAGCTGGGCGGCGGCGGGCCTGATCGCGGCCGGTTCGCTGGTCGGCGGCTTCCTCGGGGCCCGCTACGGGCGCCGCCTCTCACCGAATGCGTTGCGGGCGGTCATCGTGGTGGTGGGAATCATCGGGCTGTATCGATTGCTGACCGTCTAGAGCGCTCCGGTAGGGTTACCGGGAGCCGTCTGACCAGGAGAGGGGAGCCGCGTGGCCGAGCGCCGATTCCGCACCGCGCCGTCGACCCTCTGCGCCCTCGAGCCGTTTTGGCCGTCACGGCGGATCATCGCCTTCGACGAGTGGTGTCGCGCGCGCCTCTGATTCGCGCCCACCTGTCCGTCCGGTCGCGCCGCCGCGCTGACCTCTTCCGAAAGCAGTCGAACGTATGCGTTCGCTTCTGATCTTCACGCTCGTCGGTGTCGGCGCGCAGTTGGTGGACGGTGCGCTGGGCATGGCGTTCGGCGTGACCGCCTCGACGCTGCTGGTGCTCAGCGGTCTCGGCGCCGCCCAGGCGAGCGCGGCCGTGCACCTGGCCGAGGTCGGCACGACGCTGGCGTCGGGCCTGTCGCACTGGCGGTTCAAGAACATCGACTGGTCGATCGTGCTCAAACTGGGCGCGCCCGGCGCGATCGGCGCGTTCGCCGGAGCGACCGTGCTGTCGTCGCTGTCGACCGAGCACGCGGCACCGCTGATGGCGGGGATCCTGGTCGCGATCGGAATCTACGTGCTGTTGCGGTTCTCGCTGCGCAACCCTCCGGTGATGCGCCACGGGGAGACCCCGCATACGGCCAAGTTCCTCAGCCCGCTCGGCTTGTTCGGCGGGTTCATCGACGCATCCGGTGGCGGCGGTTGGGGTCCGGTGACGACGAGCACCCTGCTGTCGCGGGGTAAGACCGCGCCGCGCACGGTGATCGGCTCCGTCAGCGCCTCGGAGTTCCTCGTGGCGGCGTCGGCATCGGTCGGTTTCGGCGTCGGGCTCGGTGAGGAGTTCGTCCAGAACCTTCCGGTGGTGCTCGGCCTCGCCGTCGGTGGGGTGATCGCCGCCCCGTTCGCGGCATGGCTCGTGAGCCGGATCCGGCCGGCCCTGTTGGGGACGGCCGTGGGTGGCGTGATCGTTTTGACCAACAGCCAGAAGCTGGTGCACTACTTCGGTATCGAGTGGCCCTGGTCGACGGGCGTTTACACGCTGATCGTGATCGGTTGGGCCGCAGCGCTTTACGTGGCGTGGCGGTACCGTCGGCCCGTGGTACCCGCCCCGGCGGCCGACGAGGTCGAGGCCGTGCCCAGCACCGCTGGGTGACAGGTGGCGGTTGGGATTGCAAGCCAGGCCTGCGGTAGCATTTCGACCTGCCGCCGGCGATCCCGGCGGCACCGCGGGCTGTGGCGCAGTTTGGTAGCGCACTTGACTGGGGGTCAAGTGGTCGCAGGTTCAAATCCTGTCAGCCCGACAAACCGGATCACCCGTCCGCTCACTTCGAGCACGTGGGGCGGGGCTTTCACCGCCTGACCCGCGCCGATGCGGGGTTCCCGCAGCCCGCAACCAGAGCGCTGATCCGAGGTGGTGCTCGGTGTACTTACCCTGTGAGGGAGAGTTTCGTCCATGCGCCGTTGCCGGCGCCTGGCAGCGGAGGTAGCGATGCCGAAGGATCTCGAGGTCGACCCGATCGACCTCCGCATGTCCTCGGATCACATGGACATGCACCACTCGGACCTGCTCGCCGCCCACACCGCGGCCAACGGCGCCATCGAGGAGGCGCAAGCCGGGTGGGTGGGGGCCTCGGCCGCAGCCCTCACGAAGAAGTTCGCGGAGTGGCAGGAGGCCACCGCGACGATGGCGGAAGACATTGCCGCGCACGGAGCGGCGTTTCGCTCCGCCGCCTCCGGATATCAGGCCGCCGACGCGAAGGGCGCGGCGGCGATCGACAACCAGCTCTGATGACGCTGACCCTCGCCGACGTCGAACGATGGGATGCGGGTGCGGTACGAGAAGTGTCATCAGCGCTGGCCAAGCGCGGCGCGAGCGCCGACGAGGTCCGTGCCGGGCTGACCAAACTGCCCATCGTCGCCGCCTGGCAGGGGTCCGGCGGCGATGCCGCCCGAGCGTCGCTCGACAAGCTCAGCGCTTACCTCGCCGCCCACGGACTGGAGATGGCACGCCTGTCGTCGGCCACGGGAGAGGCGTCCGACGAGATCGAGCGCATCAAGGCCGGCCTGCAACGTCTCAGGGACGATGCGCAGCGCCTCGGCTTTTCGATCGACACGGCCACCGGCGAGGTGAACCCGCTGCATCCGGACATGGTCGGCGACCCGATCTACGCGCTCCAGCAGGCCGACCTGCAGGTCCGCGTCGCAGAATTGCTGACCGCCGCCGACACCGCCGACTCCAGCCTGGCCCGTGCCATCACCACCGCCGGCGAAGCGCCGACGCAACTTCCCCCGATCCCCGATCCGCTGGCGGCGCCGCTGCCCGAGGATCCCGAGCAGTTCCACGATTTCTGGCAGCGGCTCACCCCCGAGCAGAAGGACCTGCTGTATCGACGGGACCATTCGATCGGCAACCGCGACGGCATGCCTGCGGTCGATCGCGACTACTTCAACCGACTGGCGCTGGCCGATGAGGTGAAAAAGGCCGAGACGGCGCAGGCGACCGCAGACGCCCTGCGCGCCGAACATCCCGACTGGGCGGCTGGACAGAACATCCCGCCGCCGAACAAACCGGGTGCGATATTCGACGAGCGGCTGAGATACGAAGCGTGGCAACGCCGATACGACGCAGCGCGCAGCGGCGCCGAGATACTCCCGGATCTGGCCGCCGTCGACCGGGCGATCGATGAACCCGACCGCAAATTGCTCCTGCTCGACACCAAGACCGGCGAGATGGTTCACGCCGCGGTGGCCATCGGGGACCCGGACACAGCCGACAAGGTCGCGGTGACCGCGCCCGGACTCAACACCACGGTGCGCGACAGCCTGGTGGGTATGACGGAAGAGGCGGTCAACCTCCAACGTGAGACCTACCGGCAGCTCAGCCTGTCACCGGGCCACGAACTCGAGTCGGTGTCGACGATCGCCTGGATCGGCTATGACACCCCCCAGATCCCCGGATTCGACGACAAGAGCGCGTCGCTGTCCGGTGCCTGGGACGTCAGCCACGGCCAGCTCGCGCAAGCCGGCGCCAGGGATCTCGCCGGTTTCTACGACGGTCTCACCGCCAGCCACGAGGGCGTGCCTGCGCAACTCACCGCGATCGGCCACTCGTACGGGTCGCTCACCACCGGTCTTGCACTGCAGGAGCCCGGTGATCACGGGGTGACCGATGCGATCTTCTACGGTTCGCCCGGCATCATGGCGACCAACCCCGCAGACTTGCAGCTTCCGGACGGTCACGTCTTCACCATGCAGGCGCCGGACGACCCCATTCGGCATGTCTTCGACGCGCCCTTGCTGCATGCGGCCACGCCGTTGCTACCGGAGCCGCTCGAGTCCCTCGCCGAATCGACTCTTCGCACAATGGAACTCACCGGCGCCGGTCAGTTCGGCCCGGACCCGGCCGCGAACCCGAACTTCACGCACCTCGAGACCGGTGCGGTGAATGTACCCGACGGCAGCGGAGGGACGCTCAATCTCGGTGCGGCGCAGGGCCACAGCGAGTATCCGCGGTTCGGCGATGATGGAACGCCACGCACGACCAACTACAACATCGCCGCGGTGGTCGCGGGCCTACAAGACGACGCCATTCGGCAGAAGTGAGGTCGGACGATATGCAGCGGTCACTGAGCGCCGGCATCGGCGTGGTGACGATGGGTGTTCTCCTACTAGGGACAGGATGCGATGTGTCAGACCAACAACCCACCGCCTCACCGACGTCGGCGGTCGACGCGCGCGACCAACTCAACGCATTACCGTCCCTGGAAGAGACCCAGGCTCAGGTGCAGGCCGTCATCGACGAGATCAAGGCGGCCGCGTCGGGGCAACAGGCCGGCATCACCTGGCAGTCTCTGCACGGTGAGACCCGTGGTAACTGCGAGGGGCCGTTCGAGAACACCGATGGCAAGCGACTGTTTCTGCCGGATGCCGTTGCCTCGGCCGACCTCTCCGACGCCCAGTGGGAGGTCGTCCTGGCCACGGCGAGGCAGTCGGCGGCACGGCTCGGCGCAACGGATGAACAGGTCATGCAGGACAACCCCGGCCACCACGACGTGTGGTTCACCGGTCCGGCAGGGCTTTCCGTCAAGGTCGCCTACAAAGGCAATCTGGTGATCTCCGGCTTCACGGGTTGCCGACTGCCCCAAGACCGACGCTCCGCCACGTAGTGGCGAACGCGGTCACCAGCGAGCGCTCACCTTCTCCGCGATCTGCTTGGCGATCCGCACGGCCGAATCACCCGGGTTCGCGCTGCACGTGTTCACGTCGATGATGACGTTGTTCTCCAGCGCGACGGCGTGTCCGCAGGCCCACCCGGGCGCGGCGGCTTCCTGGAGAGTCGCGACGGTGCTCAGCACGTCGTCGTCGTTACTGATCGGCCCGACGGTCCACTTCGTCCCGCTCTGCGTGTGGGTGTACTCCTTGCAGGCCGGCCACTGCTGCGCGGAGGCGTCGAGAAAGGCCCTGGCCTTTTTCACGAGCGGATACAGCACGACGGCCTGCTTCACGTAGTGGGCGAACTTGTCGCCGTCGTTGAGGCTCTGATCCCGCTCGGCCGAGAACCCGCTCTCGGCGTAGACCGGCGCCTCCGCCGCACCGTCGATGCCGAGGCATTCCCGCGGCTCCATCGTGGCGCTGTTGTCCGACATCGCGCTCTGGGCGCTGGTCACCTCCAGGGTCTGCGAGCCCATCGCGGCGTTCAGCTCAGCGGGATTCAGCAGCAGTTCATCCAACTCGCGCTCCACCAGGGGACGGGGGATCAACGTCTGGGTGGGCGTGGGCGTCACCGCATTGCCGACCGAGCTGGCACACCCCGCGACCAGAAGACAGACCATCGCGGCCCCGAAAGCCGTCGCTGGCTGGCGCATCTCATCCTCCCCATGACAGCCGTGTCCAACCGATCACCATGCGGGCGTTGTCCCCAGCATTGCACCGCGTGCAGCTATGGTCCAGCAGTTCGGCCGTCGAGGGGCAGAGGTCGCGCGGTGTTTCTGATAACGATGGTTGCTGTATCTGATAACGATTCATGGCTCACCCGAACCGGTGCAGACGCGTCATTCTTCTCAGAATCGTTGTCGGTCAGCGGAATTGAGCGCGTACCGAGGCCAGCTCAGGAGGACGACTTGTCGGACTTGCCGTCGTCGCCGTCCTCGGAGTCGTCGCCATCCTCATCCTCGTCCGTCGAGTCGTCCTTCTCGCCCTTCTGGGCCTTCTCGTTCTTCGACGAGTCCTCGTCGTCCTGGTCGTCCTGGTCGTCCTCGTCGTCCGACGAATCGGAGTCGGCCGAGTCCTTCCGCTCCCGCGAGGGGTTTTCATCCAGTTTGTCCGCGAACTTCGTCAGCGCCCGCGCGAGCTGGCGCGCCTCGTGAGGTTCGAGCGAATCGCCGAACAGCAGCTCGCCGCTGTCGTTGGCGCGCTCGAGGTAAACCATGTCGTCCTTCGCCGCGACGTTCCACTGCCCGGACTCGTGTTCTGCCATCGTTCGCGACCTCCCCATTGAGACTTTTGGCGGTAATACCCACGCCGATCACCGATCAAGCCTCGGGTTCCTCACGCGATCGCAAACGCCTGGACCCAGATCCTTGCCGTGGGGATAGGAAAACCTCCCCGGACACGAGTGGATTCTGCCCTCGCGGCGATTACGGAGCCCGTGGTCGACTCGCAATCATTTCTCTCACCAGCCCCGCACCGCCCCCGAGAGGAACACGACATGACCACCCGCCGCACACACCGCATCCGTTACGCCGCCACGCTCGTCGGCGCCCTGGCCGCCTTCGTCTTCGCCCCGGCGACCGCTTTCGCCGTCGACAACGAACCCACGCCCGGCGGTGGCGGATGCACCTACACCGACGCCGACGGCTACGACATCCCGATCGACGACGGCCAGGACGTCTTCGTCGACGGCAAGATCGTCTCCTGCCGCGGCGGCAAGATCGTGATCACCACCGCACCGCAGCGCAACCAAACCAGCGTCCGCCCGGGACTGCCCGCCGGCAAGCTGCCGGTGCTGACCCGGCTCCCCTGAACCCCCTCCCATCGGCCCGTCACCTCACGGTGGCGGGCCGATCCAATGCGCGATCGCCTCGTCCCGAAGCGGATCCGCAGTAGATTCCCCGCATGACGGCGGCGAGGAAGTCGCACGATGACCGATGAGGTTGCGGTCATCGGCGCCGGGCCCGGCGGCCTGGTCGCCGCGCGCTGGCTGGCCGCCCAGGGATTCACGCCCACCATCTACGAGCGCGGCGCAGGACTCGGCGGCCAGTGGACGGGCGAGCCGGGTCACAGCGGCGTCTGGCCGGACATGCACACCAACACCAGCCGCATGCTGACCGCCTTTAGCGACCTCGACCCCGGCGACGGTGCCGTCTTCCCGCCCGGCCAGGAAGTCCTTGCCTACCTCCACCGGTATGCCGAGGCGTTCGACCTGACGCGGCGGATCCGGTACCTCTCCCCGGTGACCAGTCTTCGTCGCGGCGCCGGCGGCTGGCTGATTGGCGCCGCCGGCGCAGAGGAGAAGTACCGACGGGTCGTCGTCGCCACCGGACGATTCCAGTCGCCCGCGATCCCGGCGATCGACGGGCTGCCCACCTTCGGCGGCTCCGCCCGAGCCACACCGACGTTCCACTACCGCGGTCCGGCCGCCTACCGCGGTAAGCGCGTCCTGGTTGCGGGCTGTGCCGTCAGCGCCTTGGAGATCGCCTCCGAATTGGCACAACACGGCGCGCGCGTCGTGATCACCCAGCGCCGCCAGCGCTATGTGCTCCCGAAATTCGCCGCGGGCGTCCCGTCGGACCACCGGATCTTCACCCGGTACGGCGCATTGGCCGACGAGACGCTGCCCGTCGCCGAAATGGACCGCCAGCTCAAGGAGATCGTCGTCGAAGCCGGCGGAACCCCGCAGCAGTACGGGGCACCGGCGCCCGATGCGTCACTGTTCGCCGCGGGCATCACGCTCAGCCAGAACTACCTACCGCTTGTCGCCGAGGGCAGGATCGAGGTGCGGCCCTGGATGAGCTCGGTGGCGGGCAGGACCGTGACGTTCGCCGATGGACACGCCGAACAATTCGACGGCATCCTCTTCGGTACCGGCTTCGAGCTGTCGATGCCGTTCCTGGACAACGAGATTCGCATGACTCTGGACCTGGACGCAGTCCACTTCGACGCCGACCGCCACACCTTCCATCCCGATCTTCCCGGCTTGGCGTTCATGGGGATGTGGGACCAGTCCGGCGGGTACTTCGTACCGCTCGAGCTGCAGGCCCGCTGGATCGCCTACACCTGGGCCGGCACCATCCCGGCGCCGGCCGAAGCCGACCAGCGCCGCGCGATATCAGCCTATCGCGCCCGCCGGGGCCTACCGCAGAAGACGCGGATGAACCTGGTGGCGCTGACGTTCGCGCGGGCCGCGTGCGTCGAACCGGCGGTCGCGAACTGGCCGGAATTCACGCGAGCCCTGTTGTTCGGGCCCCTTGCGCCGAGTTGCTTCCGCCTCGAAGGTCCCGACGCGCTGCCGGACGCACCGGCGCGGTTCGCCGACGACGCGGCCGCGTTCGGGGCGATCACCTCTGAAAAGCTCACCGACCGTGAACGCGCCTACTGCGCGCTGCTCGGTGGTTCCATGACAACACCTTCGATCGACGACGAAGTTCCTCTGGGAAGGATTGCAGAACTCGAGTAATGCGAAAGCTGGATGCATCGCGACTGTGCGACGAAGATCGGGTGTCGAAGCATGCTTCGTCTCGCGTGAAGTGAGGTCTGCAATGTCGATCAAGGGCAGCGATACCGGCCGCGACGGCACCGTCACACCCGACGCGATCATGCAGTTGGGAACGGCGTTCTGGGCCTCGAAGACGCTCTTGAGCGCGGTCGAACTGGGAGTGTTCGGTCATCTCAGCCAGGCGGGTCCGCTCACCGCCGACGAATTACGTGACCGCATCGGTATCCATCCGCGCAGCGCACGGGATTTCTTCGATGCCCTCGTCGCGTTGAAAATGCTCGAACGCGTCGGTGGTCGGTACTGCAACACCGCAGAAACCGACCTGTTCCTCGATCCTGCCAAGCCCACGTACATGGGCGGGGTCCTGGAGATGGGCAACGCGCGCCTGTATAACTTCTGGGGATCGCTCACCGAGGCCTTGCGCACCGGTGAACCGCAGAGCGAAGTGAAAAGCGGCGGCGGGTTCTTCGAATCCGTGTACTCCGATCCGAACAAGCTCGCGCAGTTCACAGCGGCGATGAGCGGACTCAGCCGCGCCGCCGGAGAGGCGCTGGCCGAGAAGTTCCCGTGGCGCGACTACGAGACGCTCGTCGACGTCGGGTGCGCGCAGGGCGCCGTCGCGGTGGCGATTGCGGAAGCCCATTCTCATTTGACAGGCATCGGATTCGATCTGGCTCCGGTCGAACCGGTCTTCAACGATTACATCGCAGAGCACGGTCTCACAGACCGGCTCCGGTTCGTGCCTGGCGATTTCTTCGTCGACGCCTTGCCCAGCGCCGACGTGATCATCATGGGGCACATCCTTCACGACTGGGATCTCGAGAAGAAGTGCCAGCTGCTGCGTAATGCGCACGCGTCGCTTCCCGAAGGAGGGGCGCTGATCGTCTACGAAGCGATCATCGACGACGACCGGCGGGAGAACGCGTTCGGACTGTTGATGAGTCTCAACATGCTGATCGAAGATGTCGGCGGCTTCGATTTCACCGGCGCGGACTGCCGCGGGTGGATGGCCGACGCCGGGTTCCGCGACAGCTACGTCGAGCCGCTGGTGGGGCCGGACTCGATGGTGGTCGCGATCAAATAGGCGGCGGTTCGCGTAGTACTACTCAAGCCCCCCGCACGACTGCCAAGGCATCCTGAACCCATGTCGCTCACCAAGCCGCTGGCAGGCGCCGACGAACTCGCCGCCGACACCCCGCCGACCCGCGACCGCGCGGTCGACGTCGCCCGCCTGGCCGCGCTCGTCGTGGTCATGTTCGGCCACTGCGCACTGCTGCTGGCCACCATCGACTCCGGCGGCGTCTGGATCGGCAACATCCTCGGTGAAATCCCCGCACTCACGCCCGTGACGTGGGTCGTGCAGGTCATGCCGTTGTTCTTCCTCGCCGGCGGCGCCGCGGGAGCCTACGGCTGGCATGCGGGCAAGTCGTGGGGCAGTTGGCTAGTGGCCCGTGCGCAGCGGTTGTGCCGCCCGGTGTTCTGGTACCTCGCGGCGTGGACGGTCGGACTGCTCGCCGTGCGCCTGACCCTCGGCTCGGGCTCGGCGGCCGACCTCGGCCGCGAATCGGTTGCGCTGCTGTGGTTCCTCGGCGTCTACCTGGTGGTGCTCGCGTTCGTGCCGCTGCTGACCCGCTTGTCGACGGGCCGCGACATCGCCGTCGTCGTGGGTGGCCTGCTGGCGGCCGCCGCAGCGGTCGACGCCATCCGCATCGCTGCGGGCACCCCGATGGCCGGGGTGGCGAACTTCGTCATCGTCTGGCTCATCCCGGTCGTGTTCGGCGTCGGCTACGCGCGACAGTTGATCGATCGGCGCGCGGCGCTCGCGGCAGCCGCGGGCGCGCTTGTCGCACAGGTGGTTCTGGCGGTCGTCGGACCCTACGAGGTGTCGCTGGTGGTCACCGGAACCGAGCAGCTGTCGAACGTGTCGCCTCCCACGCTGCTCCTCGCGCTGCACTGCACGTGGATGTCCGCGGCGTTCATCGTGTGCGCGGGGGCGATCCAGCGATGGGCTCAGCGGCCGCGGGTCTGGTACGTCGTCGCGGTCGGCAACGGGGGAGCGATGACGCTGTACCTGTGGCACATCGTGGCGATCGCCATCGCCGCGTTCTCCCTGCATGCGATCGGCCTCGACGCGTATGACGTTGACGCACCGTACTTCTGGGCTCGGCTCGCGCTTCGGGCGCTGGTGTTCGCAGTCGTCATGTTCGCCCTGTTCCGGCTGCTGTCACCGCTCGAGCATCGCCGCCTTCCGTGGTGGGACGCGCCCGTCCGGGCCACCGGCGCGCGGTCGGCCGTCGCCGGCGTACTGATCGTGCTGGCGGGTGTGGCGCTGGTGCTGCTGGCCAAGAACGGTCTGACCGGAACACTGGGTTGGACGATGCTGGGCTGCTTTACGGCGTCGGCTGCTTCGGCGCGGGCCATGGCACGGGCTTAGGCCTGGTTCGCACCAGTTGCGGCCACCAGAACCAGCGGCCGAGCAACGCGGCGATCGACGGCGTCATGAACGCGCGGATCACCAATGTGTCGAACAGCAGACCCATGCCGATCGTCGTGCCCATCTGCGCCACCACGGTCAACTCGCTGACCGCCATCGAGATCATCGTGAAGGCGAAGACCAGACCCGCCGCCGTCACCACCGATCCCGAGCCGCCCATGGCCCGGATGATGGCGGTGTTGATGCCTGCGGGCAGCTCCTCCTTCAACCGGGCGACCAGGAGCAGGTTGTAGTCCGCCCCCACGGCCAACAGGATGATCACCGCCATGGCCATCACCATGAACTGCAGCTCGATGCCAAGGATGTGCTGCCACACCAGGATTGACAGGCCGAACGATGCGCCGAGGGACAGCACGACGGTGCCGACGATGACCGCGGCGGCCACGACGCTGCGGGTGATGATCAGCATGATCGTGAAGATCAGCGCCAACGCGAGGATGCCCGCGATCATCAGGTCGTAGTTGTTGCCCTCTTGCATGTCCTTGAAGGCTGCGGCCGTGCCGCCGACGTAGATCGTCGACCCCTCGAGCGGTGTGCCCTTGATGGCCTCCTTGGCGGCCTTCTTGATGGCGTCGATGCGTTCGATGCCGTCGGCGTTGAGCGGGTCACCCTCGTGCTGGACGATCATCCGCACGGCGTGACCATTGGGCGAGATGAAGTTCTCCATACCGCGTTTGAAGTCCTCGTTGTCGAAGATCTCCGGCGGCAGGTAGAACGTGTCGTCGTTCCACGAGTCGTTGAAGGCGTCGCCCATCGCCGACTGGTTCTCGCTCAGCGCGGCCTGCTGATCCTGCAGGCCTCCTTGCGATGCGTGCATGGTCAGCATCATCGTGCGCATCGTCCGCATCGACTCGATCTGCTCGGGCATCAACGCGAGCAGTTGCGGCATCAGCGCATCGAGTCGTTCCAGGTCCGGGACCAACTCCTGAACCTGGTCGGTGAGCTTGTTCGTACCGTCGATGACGTCGAAGATCGAGCGCAACGACGAACAGACCGGGATGTTGAAACAGTGCGGTTCCCAATAGAAATAGTTCCGCAGGGGACGCAGGAAATCGTCGAGATTCGCGATGTAGTCGCGTAATTCGGCGGTGTCGACGGCCATGGTCTTGGTCTTCTCGACCATGCTGTGCGTGGTGGCGTTCATCTCGCCCATCAACGCCATCATCCGGGTCATGGTGTCGATGGTCTTCTGCATCTCGTCGGCCTGAACCAGCATGTCGGCCATGCGGTCCTGCGTGTACTTGCGGTTCAGGTCCTGGTTGACGCTGCCCAGGCTCATCTGCGCCGGGATCGTGCTGAATTCGATCGGCTTCCCGTTGGGCCGGGTGATGGTCTGGACCCGCGAGATGCCCGGCACCCGGAAGACCGCCTTGGCGATCTTGTCGATCACCAGGAAGTCGGCCGAGTTGCGCAGATCGTGGTCGCTCTCGATGAGCATCAACTCGGGGTTCATGGTGGCGGGGGAGAAGTGCCGTTCGGCAGCGGCGAAGCCCTGGTTCGCCGGGAGATCGGCGGGCAGGTACAGCCGGTCGTTGTAGTTGGGCCGGTACCCCGGCAGCGTGAGCAAGCCGATGAGCGACAGCGCGACTGTCGCGATCAACACCGGCCCCGGCCAGCGGACGATGACGGCGCCGATCTTCCGCCAACCACGAATGCGCATGGCGCGCTTGGGTTCCAGCAACCCGAACCGGCTGCCGATGGTGATGATGGCCGGCCCGAGCGTCAACGCGACCAACACCGCCGTGGTCATTCCGACGGCCAGCGGAATGCCCAGCGACTGGAAGTAGGGCAGCCGGGTGAACGTCAGACAGAACGTCGCGCCGGCGATCGTCATCCCCGACCCCAGCACCACATGCGCGGTGCCGCGGAACATGGTGTAGAAGGCCGTCTCCCGGTCTTCGCCCAGCGTGCGCGCCTCCTGGTATCGCCCGATGAGGAAGATCGCGTAGTCGGTGGACGCGGCGATCGCGAGCGTGACAAGGAGGTTCGTCGCGAACGTCGAAAGCCCGATCAGCTCGTGGTAACCCAGGAACGCCACCACTCCGCGCGTCGCCGACAACGCCAGGATGACCATCACCAGCTGGATGAGCGTCGTCACCACCGAGCGGTAGACCAGCAACAGCATCGTGATGATGACGGCGAACGTGGCGATCTCGATGACGCGGATACTGCGGTCGCTGGCGATCTGTTGATCGGCGTACATCGCCGACCCGCCGGTCACGAAGACCTTCACCCCCGGCGGGGGCGGGAGGCCCTCGACGATTTTCTTGACGGCCTCCGCGGATTCGTTGGACAGCGCCTCGCCCATGTTGCCGGCCAGGTACACCTGGACATAGACGGCTTTTCCGTCGGCGCTCACGGCCGCGGCCTCCGTCAGCGGGTCGCCCCAGAAGTCCTGGATGTGCTCGACGTGGCTGCGGTCGGCCTTCAGCTTCTCGATGAGTTCGTCGTAATACGCCCGGGCGTCGTCGCCGAGTGGCTGCTCGCCTTCGAGCACGATCATCGCCGAGCTGTCGGACTCGAACTCCTCGAAGACCTTGCCGACACGCTGCATCGCGATCACCGACGGAGCTTCGTCCGGGCTCATCGACACCGACCGCATCTGGCCGACGACCTCGAGCTGCGGGACGGTCACATTCATCAGCGCGATGAGCGCGATCCAGGCGATGACGATCGGAACGGACAGCCGCCGGATCCACTTGGCCAGCCGGGAGCGGGGGAAGTGGGTGGCGTGCTCGGTTGACGGCGCGGTGGAAGCGCTCACCAGGAATTCACCTCGGCGGAGCTCCTCCCTACGGTGTTAGGACCGCCTTAGTTCCTACCAGATGAGGGCCCCTGACCGGTAGTCAGATCCGGCCCGCAGCGAACTCCGCAGCTTGGTTAACCAATCCCGCCTGGACGTACGCGACGTGGGCGCCCATATCGCGGCCCCCCTCGAAACAGATCGGGTCGTTCGGGACACACAGATCGATGGTCTTGGCCGCGTAGCCGGGTCCCACCGAGGGCAGCGGCCCCGGCGAGAGCCGATCGGCGAAGCTGCTGCGCGGGCCGCCGAACAACGCGACCGCGGCGACGTGCGGAGCGACCGTGGGCGCGAGCGCACCGGTGGCGACGTCCATCACTGCGGCCCCCTGTGAGTAGCCGCCGAGCACCATCTTCGTCGCGGGGCAGTCGGCCGCCATCGACTGCACGTGGACGCGGGTGTCGTCGGCGCCCGCACGGGTGCTCACCGCAAAGTCGCGACTGGCGGGGTAGTTGACGGCATAGACGGCGACGGACCGGTCGCCGAGGCGACCGCGCACCGAGTCGACGAAGGCCTGTCCGATGCCGCCGACCCCCGGGGGCTCGGTGGTTCCGCGGGCGAAGACGATTTCGACATCGGGGCACGGCGCCGCGTCGGCCTGGGGCGCGGCGATCGGTGCGAACGGGATGAGCGCGGCGGCCAGAGGCACCGCAAGCCTGGGGAAAGGACTCATACGGGTATTTCGCGCCGCGACGCCGAGGCGTAACACCACCGCGAGCACCGTCTATGAACCGTTAACGGGTCAGGCGGCGGCAAAGGGAGGTCGACAGCGAGCCGATCCGCGGCCCCGGTTCTTTCGAGATGCCGGGAGCCCGGAAGCAAATTATGCTCGCTTCGCCGATCCAGGCAGGAGAGGGAGGCAGCGTGAACACGGTGCTCGGGCTGTCGATGACGTCGACAGGTATCGCGTGGGTCCTGCTCGAGAACGGGGACGGCGACACGACAACGACGTTGGACCACGACCACTTCACCGTGGCCGCCGACGTCGCCACCGACGGTGACATCTCCACACACGAAGCCGCGGTGCGAGGTGCGCGGGCGATCGCGGCGGCCGGCGGCCACCGGGTGAGTACGATCTGCCTGACCTGGAGCGCCGACGTCGGCGCCAAGGCCGAACTGCTGCGGAAGTCGTTGTCCGACATGGGTTTCGGAAGAGTCGTCCCGGTGCGAATGGCCCACGCCGCACGCTCGTGGGCGCACGCTGTCGGCCCCGGTGACGGGTTCGACGGGTGCGCGGTGTGCGTCGTGGAGTCCTCGGCCGTCACCGTGGTATCGGTGCAGGGCGACACTGTCCGCACCGCGATGACGCACATGCGCGAGAGCGCGGACGGCCTCGCCCGGTGGCTCACCGGCTTCTTCGCCGACGAGGAGATGCAGCCCCAGCGGCTGTATCTGATCGGCGCCCGAGGGGACCTCGAGTTGATTTCCGCTCCTTTGGAGCAGGCCCTCGGCATCCCGGTCGTCTCCTCCGACGACGTCCAACTGGCACTCGCCCGCGGAGCCGCGCTGTCGGGCCCGGCCCTCACGTCCGACGCCGAGAGCGCGCCCCCGGCGAAGTCCATGGAACTGCGTTCGCGTCGACGGTTGAGCTCGCACGGCCGCGCCGCGATGATCCTCGCGGCGGGTGTGATCGCCCTGTTCGCGTTCGGCCCGGAGCTCGCTCGCTGGGATTCGCCGGACGCCAGAGTTCATCCGTCGGCGGACACGTCGGCCGTGGAACCCGCTGCCGCGGTGACGGATTCGAGCCCCTCGATGAGCGTTCACGCGGTGCCGTCGGCCCCCGTGGTCCCCATCGTGGTCAAGGAGGTGATCGCCAAACCGGTGGCGGCACCGGCCATGTCGCTCCCGCTACCGTCGACGATCGCCGTCGCAGACGAGACCGCGCCGGAGGTCGCCGCGTCGCAGGCCACCGAACCGGTGGAACCGGTGGTCGAAGCCGTTCAGGAGCCGCCTCCGGCCCCGGCCATCACGCAGGCAGAACCCGCGGCTTTGTCCCCGTCGTCCCCGTCGCCCGCTCCGCAAAACCCGGTGGCGCCGCAGGCATTCGTGCCCGCTCCGGACCCGGTCCAGCTGGCGTTGAGCCCGCTGTTCGGCGGGCTGCCCTGAGCCGAGCTACGGCGTCGTGGTCCAGTTCCAGATCTCGGGCTGGCTCGGCGGGTAGTTCATGCACACGTCGGTGGCGTGAGCGACGACGCCCTTGTTGTTGAAGAACAGCTTGGCCCAGTTGCCCCAGCGGGTGGCCATCTGCTCATAGAACACGTTGGTGGCGGTGTTCTCCGCGTACTGACGACGGCCGGCGTAATCCAGCGAGAAGAACCAGTAGATCCGGTCGCGGGCACCCTTCTGAACGTCCGCGGGTCGGTTCCGGTAGTCGATCATGTAGCGCTCGAAGTAGAACGGGTCCTCGTCGCGAACGGCCGCCATGTACTGATCGACCGTGCAGGGGGTCCTCATGATCCGGTTGGGGATCGGGTAGTCGTCGGTGGCGTCCGCGGCAGCGGTGGCCGGGAAGATCATCGCCGCGCAACCGAACGATGCGAGCGCAATTGTCGCTTTACGAAACACTTGTCGACTCCTAGCTTTCGCGGTGGTCACGGGCTTGATCGAGAATCGGCAGCAGGTCGGGGCAGTAGAAGCGCAGCGCACCCGCCAGGAACTTCCACGCCTGATCGGTGCTGTTCTGGCCGCGCGCCAGCTGCTTCTGGACGAACTGCGCCGAGGCGAAGGCGTCCCGGTCGACACCCTTGCGCTGCCGCTTGCACGTGATCTTGCCGATCCAGGCGTTGTAATCCTTCTGCCCGTAGATCCCGTACGTGTGCAGCTCATTGGTGAAGTCGGTGTCGATGTCCTGCGCCTGGGCGGGAACCGCCAGCACGAGTGCTGCCGCCGCGGTGGCTACTCCAACAATCAGTCGTTTCATGACTGTGCTCCTTCCCCCCCTGACAGCGTCAGTTCCCTCGGTTTCGGCCACGGTACAGGCACTGGGCGTTCCCGCACCCGCTGTGGCCACCAGAACCACTTACCCATGAGCGCCGCGATGGACGGCGTCATGAATGCCCGGATGACAAGAGTATCGAACAACAGGCCCAGTCCGATGGTTGTTCCGACTTGTCCGATGACAGTCAATTCGCTGACCGCCATCGACATCATCGTAAACGCGAAGACCAGGCCCGCTGAAGTGACGACGGATCCACTGCCGCCCATCGCGCGGATGATCCCGGTCTTGATGCCCGCGTGCAGCTCTTCCTTCAGTCGCGACACCAGCAGCAGGTTGTAGTCGGCGCCGACGGCCAACAGGATGATGATGGCCATCGCCATGACCATCCAGTGCAACTCGATGCCCAGGATGTGCTGCCAGATCAGGATCGACAGGCCGAACGACGCGCCGAGCGAGATCACCACTGTGCCAACGATCACCGCGGCGGCGACGACCGCGCGGGTCAACAGCAGCATGATCGTGAAGATCAGCGCGAGCGCGAGGATGGCCGCGATCATCAGGTCGTAGCTGTTGCCGTCCGACATGTCCTTGTAGACGGCGGCGGTGCCGGCGAGGTAGATCTTCGAGCCCTCCAGCGGGGTGCCCTTGATGGCCTCCTTGGCGGCCTGCTTGATCGAATCGATCCGCGCGATGCCTTCGGGGGTCATCGGGTCGCCGTCGTGGGCGATGATGAAGCGCACCGATTTGCCGTCGGGGGAGATGAAGTTCTCCATGCCCTTCTTGAACTCTTCGTTGTCGAAGACTTCCGGCGGGAGGTAGAACGAGTCGTCGTTCATCGACGCGTCGAAGGCATCACCCATGGCAGTCGAGTTCTCCTGCATGGCTGCCATCTGGTCCTGCAGACCCTTTTGCGACGAGTACATCGTCAGCATCATCGTCCGCATCGTCTTCATCGTTTCAATCATCGGCGGCATCAACGTGACCATCTGCGGCATCAACTGATCCAGCCGCTCCATGTCGGGCAGCAGGTTCTGGATGTCGTCGGTCATCGTGTTGATGCCGTCGAGGGTGTCGAAGACCGACCGGAACGCCCAGCAGATCGGGATGTTGAAGCAGTGCGGTTCCCAGTAGAAGTAGTTGCGGATGGGCCGGAAGAAGTCGTCGAAATTGGCGATGTTGTCACGCAGCTCCGCCACGTCGACGGTCATGTCCTTCATCTTCGTGACCATGCTGTGCGTGGTCGCGGCCATCTCCTCGGTGAGCTTGGACATCCGCTCCATGTTGGCGATGGTCTTGGCCATCTCGTCGGCCTGCACCAGCATGTCGGCCATCCGGTCTTGCAGATACTTCTGGTTCATTTGCTGGGTGGTGCCCTGCATGCTGATCTGGAAGGGAATCGAGGTGTGCTCGATGGGTTTACCGTCGGGCCGGGTGATGGCCTGTACGCGCGAGATGCCGGGCACCCGGAAGATCTGCTTGGCGATCTTGTCGATGACCAGGAAGTCGGCGGAGTTGCGCAGGTCGTGGTCGCTTTCGACCATCAGCAGTTCGGGGTTCATCCGGGCCTGCGAGAAGTGCCGGTCGGCGGCCGCGTATCCCTGGTTGGCGGGCAGATCGGCGGGCAAATAATTCCGGTCGTTGTAGTTGGTGCGGTAGCCGGGCAGGGCCAGCAGGCCGACCAGCGACAGCGCGACCGTCGCGACCAGGATCGGTCCCGGCCACCGCACGACCGCGGCGCCGAGCTTGCGCCAGCCGCGCACCCGCATCGCCCGCTTGGGCTCGAGGATCTTGCCGAATCGGCTGGCGAAGCTGATGATCGCCGGTCCGAGGGTCAGGGCGGCGAACACCGAGGTCACCATGCCGATGGCCAGCGGCACACCCATGGTTTGGAAGTAGGGCAGCCGGGTGAAGCTCAGGCAGAACAACGCGCCCGCGATCGTCAGGCCCGAGCCCAGCACCACGTGCGCCGTGCCGTGGAACATCGTGTAATACGCGGTTTCCCGGTCTTCGCCGAGACTGCGCGCCTCCTGATATCGGCCCGTCAGGAAGATCGCGTAGTCGGTTCCCGCGGCGATCGCCAGGGTCACCAATAGGTTGGTCGCGAACGTCGAGAGCCCGATGATCTCGTGATAGCCGAGGAAGGCCACCACTCCTCGCGCAGCGGACAGCTGCAGCACGACGATCACCAGTGTCAGCAGCACGGTGATGATCGAGCGGTACACCAGCAGCAGCATCGTGATGATCACGGTGAACGTGAGCGCCTCGATCATCCGCATGCTGCGGTCACCGGCGATGTGCTGATCGGCGGCGAGCGCCGCCGGGCCCGTCACGAACACCTTCACGCCGGGCGGCGGCTGCATGCCGGCAACCAGATCCTGGACCGCTTCGACCGACTCGTTGGCCAGCGCCTCGCCCTGGTTACCGGACAGGTAGACCTGTACGTAGGCGGCCTTACCGTCGCTGCTCTGCGCGCCCGAGGCGGTCAGCGGATCACTCCAGAAATCCTGGACGCTCTGGACGTGCTTCTTGTCCGCCTCCAGTTTGGCGACCATCTCGCCGTAGAAGGCGCGGGTGTCATCGCCGAGGGGTTGTTCGCCCTCGATCACGATCATCGCCGAGCTGTCGGAGTCGTACTCCTGGAACACGTGGCCGACGCGCTTCATCGCGATCATCGACGGCGCGAACTCCGGGCTCATCGAGACCGCGCGCATCTGTCCAACCGTTTCCAGTTGCGGCACAGTCACATTGACGATCGCGATGATCGCGATCCAGCCCAGGATGATCGGGATCGCAAAAGCGCGGATCGCCCGGGGGATCAAGGGCCGCTTGCCGTGCCGAACGGGAGGGAAGGCGTCCGTGGGAGCCTCGTTCGTCGGTGAGGTCATGCGGATTTCACGAAGCAGAAGGTTTGGGCATTCACGCCAGTAGAGGTTCTTTCGTCCTTGATCTCGTCATCGACGGTGATCCGGCAGGTGATGGTCTGACCGTCGCCCTGCGCCACGATGTTGGGCGCGGCCGACGGCGCCGTGGTCTGCAGCGTCAGCGACCACGGCAACGACGCACCGTCGATACGTTGGGGCCTCGCGTCGAGGTCCAGATAGTTGATGTCTGCATACGAGCCGGTACCGAAGATCTCGTACTTGACGACTTTCGGGTCGAACGGCTCGGGGTCTTCAGCGAAGACCCGGGGGGTGACGATGATGCCCTCCGCCCCGAAAAAGGTGCGGATGCGGCTGACCGTGAAGCCCGCGATGGTCACCACCACGATGATGACGATGGGCAGCCAGACCTTCCTTGCGCGTCGGAGCATTACCGTCCCCGCCCGATGCAACCCATATCCGCCCTCAAGTCGTTTTCGTAGCTGTGCATGCGCCCGTACGTCACTTAGCCCATATAAGTTCTCATTGCGCCCTAGGTTAACTCAAGTCAGAGTGCTGCTGGTCACCCGTGCTGCGACGGTGTGATCCAGGTCACTTTGACTTGATTTCGAAGCGGTCGAGATAGCGTTCGATGAACTCTTCCGCCTCGGCGTGACCCCGGGTTATGCCGAGCCCCCGTTCGAGCAGGACGATGCGGGCCAAGCTCGTCACGATCATAGACATCACGACCGGCGGGAACGCCTCGACGTCCGCGCCATGCGCCTTCATCGCCGCGGCCACCACATTTTCTTCGACGCCGCCGAACCGTTCGGCGTACGCCGCGATCTCGCTGCGGATCGCTTTGCGGTGATTCGCCAGGGCCATGAACTCCATGAACAACCGGGCACCGTGCGTGCTGTTGAGGCGCCACAGCGCGTGCAGCGGTTCGTCGGCCTCCGCGGCTTCCCGCTGGCGAGAGAGGTTGGCCTCGGCGCCTTCGCGCAGGACGGCCAGGAACAGGTCGTCCATGCTCGGGAAGTAGTAGTGCACGAGTGCGGGTTTGACGCCGGCGCGCGCCGCCACCCGCCGGGACGTCGCCGCGGCGTAGCCCTCTTCGAGCATGACCTGGGCCGTCGCCTCGATCAGCGCCGAGCGTGCGGCCGACTCGCGTCCACCCCTTGACCGCTCGCCGACGGGGCTGCTAGACATGGCGCCAGCTTAGATGTTGGGCGATCGCCCAACAAGCGAGGGGAGCTGCGACGATGGCCGGCGCGAAGCATCGGATTCGTCAGCGCGCCCCGCGCAGCCACGCCGACCCCAGCAGCCCTGACGTAGGGGAGATCCGATGACCGCAGTTGATGAGAAGGCCCACGGCAGCGCTGTCTATTACGACCCGTACCGGGTGGACATCGTCGCGGACCCGTATCCGACGTACGCACGGTTGCGGGAAGAAGCGCCGCTCTATTACAACGAGGCATACGACTTCTGGGCGCTGTCTCGCCACGAGGACGTCGAACGGGCGCTGCTCGACTGGCAGACGTTCTCCAACAGCCGGGGCGACATCCTCGAACTCATCCAGTCGGAGTTCGACATGCCCAAAGGCGTGATGATGATGGAGGATCCGCCGGTCCACACGATGCTGCGCGGGCTCATGTCGCGGGTCTTCACCCCGCGCCGGATGGCCGCGCTCGAGGACCAGATCCGTCAGTACTGCGTCAACTGCCTCGACCCGCTGGTCGGCCTCGACCGGTTCGACATCATCGCCGAGCTCGCCTCGATGATGCCCATGCGCGTCATCGGGATGCTGCTCGGCATACCGGAATCCGAGCAGGTGACGGTGCGCGACGCCAACGACGCGAGCCTGCGCACCAAACCCGGTTCCCCGATGAAGGTGGTGCGCGCGGACAAGATCGCCGACGGCAGCATCTACGCCGAATACGTTGACTGGCGGGCGAAGAACCCGTCGGACGACCTGATGACCGCGCTGCTCAATGTCGAGTTCGAGGACGAGAGCGGGGTGACCCGCAAGCTGACGCGCAAGGAGGTCCTGCACTACACCCAGGTCGTCGCCGGCGCGGGCAACGAGACCACGGGCCGGCTGATCGGCTGGCTGGCGAAGGTGCTCGCCGAGCACCCCGATCAGCGCCGTGAGGTGGTCTCCGACCGGTCACTGCTGCAGCGCGTCATCGACGAGACGTTGCGCTACGAGCCGACCGGTCACAATGTGGCGCGACTGGTGACCCGGGACTTCGAGGCCCACGGGCGCGCCGTCCCCGCCGGCAGCGCGATGCTGCTGATGTTCGGCGCGGCCAACCGCGACCCGCGCCGCTACGACAATCCCGACACGTTCGACATCCGCCGCGACAACATCAGCCACATCACCTTCGGCAAGGGCGTGCACTACTGCCTGGGAGCCAACCTCGCCCGACTGGAAGGCCGCGTCGCGCTCGACGAGTTGCTCAACCGGTGGCCGGAATGGGACATCGATCCGGACACCGCGCGTCTGGCGCCGACGTCGACGGTCCGCGGCTGGGAGCGGCTGGAGGTCGTGGTCGCCTAGGTGTGGTGACGGCTAGGGCCACCAACGCCTTAACGGGTTGATCGCACGCACCCAGTGCGTGGAATCAACCCGTCAAGCGGGGGTGACTCGCGACCCGGCTGTTTGTCGTAGCCCGTTTCGGGGCAAGCTCGACCCATGAGCAAGATCATTTCGCGTGCCATGATCGCCGCCGCCGCTGCCGCCCCGATCGCCGCCTTCTCGATCGCCTCGGCGGCATCCGGTGTGGCTCAGCCCATCAACTGCCCGAACGGACAGTGGTGGGATCCGGTCGACAACGTGTGCCGCGGGCCGGTGGCGACCACACCGCTGGCGTGCGCGCCCGGCGAGTACTGGAACCCGATCACCAACCTGTGCCGGCCGCTCGGGCAGTACTGACGGCGGCAGCCGGCAACGCCGCGCCCGGTCGGGACGCCGGCGCGTCAGTCGAGCGCGAAATCGATGACGCCCCGGATGATTTCGCCGTTGAGTAGGTCCTCGTACGCGGTGTTGATGTCGTCGAGACGGTATCGCCGGGTGATCATCTCGTCGAGTTGAAGTCGGCCGGACCGATAGAGGCCGGCCAGCCGCTCGATGTCGGCGCGCGGGTTGCAAGACCCGAACACAGTGCCGACGAGGGTTCTTGTTCCAGAGGATGAAGTCCTGCAGCGCGATCTTCACCGATCGCGTTGTCTGCGCCGTCATTCCGGTCAGCACGCACGTGCCGCCCTTGCGCGTCAGCTTCAGGTAGGCGTTGACGTCGTCGCCCGCGATCAGCGACGGCGCCGCGATCACGCTGTCCGCCATGACGCCGCTGGTGAGGTCGCGGACGAGATCGAGGGCCTCGGCGACCGTCGGAACACTGTGTGTGGCACCGAATCGCAGCGCGGCCTTCTGCTTGAACTCGACCGGGTCGACGGCCACGATCTGCGCGGCACCGTTGATCCGCGCGCCCTGGATGGCCGCGGTTCCGATGCCGCCCGCCCCGATCACCACGACGGTGTCCCCACCGCGCACGTTGGCGCGGTTGGCCGCCGACCCGTATCCGGTCGGGACGGCGCAGGACAGCAGCGCGCTCGCGACCAGCGGCAGGTGCGGGTCGATCTTGACCAGCGAGTGCGCCGACACCACGGTGTGCCGGGCGAAGGCGCCGACCTTGGACAGATGGCCGAGCGGACGGCCGTCGAGGGTGTGGTGACGGAACGTCTGGTCGGTGGGCATACCGGGCACCATCGTCCCCGCGCCCTCGTCGCACAGGTACTCCATCCCGGAGGCACACCATCTACACCGTCCGCACACCGCCACGAACGACATCACGACGTGATCGCCGACCGCGAATTCGTCCACCCCGTCGCCGGTTTCGACCACCGTGCCGGAGCCCTCGTGCCCGCCGATCGTGGGGAACATCGGGGTCAGACCGTACTGGCGGGCGACGTCGTTGGAGATGGACATGTCGCCCTTGAGGATGTGGTCGTCGGAGTGGCACAGCCCCGCGGCGGCCATCTCGACGAGCACCTCGCCGGCACGCGGCGGATCGAGTTCGTACTCCTCGACCGACCACGGGCCGCCGACGTCGTGCAGGATGGCCGCGCGGCTCCTCATCGCGTCGCGCGGAAGGTGACCGGAAGATGGACGGGGGAGCGGAACGGCAGACCGGCGAGCCGGGTGTCGTCGTCGACCTGCAGCTCGAAATCCGTTGCGCGATCGAACAAGCTGGTCAGCATCACCCGCGTCTCCACCCGCGCCAGGTGCATGCCCAGACAGCTGTGCAGCCCGCCCGCGAACGAGGTGTGGGCGCGACGGGGACGCCGGATGTCGAACACATTCGCGTTCTCCCAACGCTTTTCGTCACGGTTCGCCGAACCGATGCAGAGGTTCACCTGCGCGCCCTCCGGTATCGGGATGCCGTGGACCTCCACGTCGCGCGTCGTGCATCTCGGCACCGTCACCAGCGGAGTCTCGTAACGCAGTCCCTCTTCGATCGCGGCGGGTATCAGCTCCCGGTCGCGCTGGACCGCCTCGAGCTGTTCGGGATGGTTCAGCAGCAGGTACAGCAGGTTGCCCGACGATCGGTATGTGGTCTCCAACCCGGCGGGCAGCAGCAGTCGAAGGAACGAGATGATCGCTTCGTCGGTCAACTTCTCGCCGTCGATCTCGGCGCCGACCAGGTCGCCGATGATGTCGTCGGTCATCCGGCGCCGCCGCTGGTCGATTTGGTCGCCGAAGTACTCGCCGAGTTCGACCGAGGCGGTCAGGCCCGCCTCGATGTCCTCGGTGATCGATATCAGCTCGAACGACAAACGGCGGAACAGGTCGAGGTCCTCCTGCGGGAGCCCCAACAGCGACGCCGTGACGCGGGTGGGGAACTCGAAGGTCATGGCCTTGACCAGGTCGACCTCACCGTCGTCGATGAACTCGTCGACCAGGCGCTCGCATATCGGGACGATCACCTCCGGTTCCCACTGCGCCAACGCGCTCTGCCGGAACGCGTTGGAGATCAGTCCGCGGTGGTCGTGGTGCTGCTTGCCGTGCATGCCGAGGATCGTCGGGCCGAACACCACCTCGATCGTGCGGTGGTACACCTGCGAGCCGTAGACGTCGCTGTCGCGGAACGCGGCGAACACGCTGTCGTAGTCGAACAGCGTCCATTCCTCCGGCGGCAACAGCTCCGGCGGCATCTGCGAAGTGTCCATGATGGTGCCGCGCCACACCGGCTCTGTCCTGCGCATGTACTCGAAGAAGCCGTAGGGATCGCCGGCGACGTCGGGAGCGGTCGTGTCCTTGGTACCGGTGCTGATCGTCACCTTGCCTCCCGGCACTGGGTTTGGCCCTCTACCCGCCTATCTTTACTATTTTAGGTAATCTAGGTCAAGGGAACCGAGAGGACGTGATGCAGCGCCGACCGGTGTGCGCCATCGAGGACCTGCCGCCAGGAAGCATGAAATTGGTGCAGGCAGGCAAATTCGGCGTGGGCGTCTACAACATCGACGGATCGGTGTACGCGATCGCCAACTACTGCGCACACGAGGGCGCACCGCTGTGCGCCGGATACGTTCGCGGCACCACCGAGTACGCGCCCGACCTGCCGGACCGCGTCCGCCATGTCCGCACCGGCCGGGTCGTCCGATGCCCTTGGCACCAATGGGAATTCGACATCCCGACCGGCGTGAACCTCGCCGACCCGGCAAAACGGGTGCGTACCTATGAGGTCGAGGTCGCCGACGGACAGGTGTTCCTGACCGCATGACCGTCATCGACGCCTCGGTGCAGCCGCACTTCCGGTACAACGCGGAGATCCGGCGCTACCTGGCCGACCCGCACAAGCTTCGCGCCATCCCCGACGTGGAACAGCAGTGGTATCAGGCCCCTGGCGGCGACTACCGGCAGGACCTGTACGGCGACGGCTACCCGGGCTCGGATCCCGATGTCGTCGCCCATCATCTGTTCGACGAGGGCGGAGCGGACTACGCCGTCCTCAACCCGTTGACCCGGGGGAACATCGCCGACTACCTGCTCAACAGCCGAATCTGCGCGGCGGTCAACGACTGGCTTCTCGACCGCTGGCTCGAACCCGACCGCACCGGACGGTTCCGCGGCACCATCCGGGTCAACCCCGAGGACGTCCGGGGCGCGGTCGCGGAGATCGAGCGATTGGCGAGCCACCCGAAGATGGTTCAGGTCGGGGTCCCGCTGCAGTCGCGCGAGCCGTACGGCAAGCCGATGTTCGAGCCGATCTGGGAGGCGGCCGCCGCGCACGGGCTGCCGGTCGCGGTGCACATCAACGGCGGCAACGGGGTCGACCATGCGCCGACGTTCGCGGGGCACGCCCACACCTATCCGGGTTACGCATCGTTCATGCCGCTCAACGGTTTCGTTCACCTCGCGACCCTGATCGTCGAGGGAACCTTCGGCAGGCATGCCGGCCTCAAGTTCGTGTTGGCCGACGGCGGTTACGACGTGCTGACCCCGCTGATGTGGCGGCTGGACACGTTCTGGATGTCGATGCGCGACCAGACGCCGTGGGTCGACCGCTATCCCAGCGAGTATCTGCGCGACCATGTGCGGTTCTGCACGTCGGCCCTCGACGGTCCCACCTCGGCCGACCAGGCCGAGCGGTGGATGGACTTCACCGACAAGGCAGATCTGGTGATGTACGGGTCGAGCTATCCGCACTGGTCGGCCATCGCGCCGGCCGACGCGACGCTCGGGCTCAACTACCATCAGCGCGAGAAGGTGTTGTGGCGCAACGCAAGTGACCTGTACGCCTTGGAGATCGACGTGGGGGCGGGGGTTTCGTGACGACCATCGAAACGGCCCGACAGGATTCCGCCGCGGACATCGCGGTCACGATCGTCGACACCGACGTGCACCCGATGCCCGTCTCCGTCGACGAACTCAAGTCCTACGCCCCGGCGACGTGGCGGGACACCCTGTGGCCGACGGGCAACGCCGTCGCGCCGGTACCCCACTTCTACGACACCCCCGACTCGTACAAGACCAACTCGCTGCGTGTCGACGCCAAACCGCCCGGTGGCGGTCTGCCGGGCAGCGACCCCGACTTCGCCGCCCGGCAGCTGTTGGTCGAGGCCGGCGTGAGCATCGCTGTGCTGGAACCGATGTGCGACGCGCAGCTGCCGCAGGCCGAACACGTCCTCAAGGCCACCTACAACGACTGGCTCGCCGACGTGTGGCTCGGCGCGGCCAACTGGCACGGCCGCTGGCGCGGAGCCATCAGCATCACGGCGCAGGATCCGCAGGCCGCCGCCGCCGAGGTCGAACGCTGGGCCGGGCACCCGTATATGGCCGAGGTGCTGATGACGCCGCAGACCCGCGGAATCCCGTTCGGCAGCCCGCATTTCGACCCGCTCTACCGTGCGGCGGCCCGGCACGGCCTGCCCATCGCCACGCACCTGATGGGACAGACCCCGTACGAGCTGATCCCGATCTACCCGGTCGGCAACCCCGCGCACTGGCACGACTTCTTCGCCGCGTGGCCGCTGTTGTACGTATCGCATCTGATGAGCCTGGTGTTCGACGGCGCCTTCGACCGGCATCCGGACCTTCGCGTCGTCTTCGTCGAAGGCGGGTTCACCTGGGCGCTGCCCGTGATGTGGCGCATGGACCGCATCTGGGAACGACGCAGATCCGATCTGCCGCACGTCAAGCGCAGACCGTCGGATTACGTCCGCGAACACGTGCGCTTCACCACCCAGCCGTTGGAGGAGGCCCACGTCGGGGTGTACCGCGAGTACCTCGAAATGATGGATCTCGGAGACAACCTGATGTTCTCCACCGACTATCCGCACTGGAGCTACGACTCGCCGCAGTGGGCGATCCGCCGATTCCCCGCCGACCAGCGTGAGCGGATCATGCGCGGTAACGCCACCGCGCTCTACGGGCTACCGTCGACGGTCAAGGCGCTCTAACGATTTCGAGCGCGACGCTGCGCCTCGAGCGGGACGATCGGCGGGCGGGCCGACGGCCCCCTGGTGACCGCGTGCAACCTGATCTCGGGCAGGTCGACCGACGGGTCGACGGTGTCGAGCCACGCCACGGCATCGGCCACGTCGGCGGCGCGGATCGCGTACATCTCGAACGGAACGTCCTGCAGCATCTCGGTCTCCACAGGCCCGGGCGTGACCACGTGCACGTTGATCCCGTCACGGTCGACCTCCTGTGCCAGCGCGCCCGCGAACGCGTTCATGCCGGCTTTCGTCGCCGAGTAGGCCGTTCGCGCGCGCATCGGCTCGTGGGCCGCCGACGACGAGATGAACACGAACCGCGAACCCGCCCGCATCCGCGGCAGGGCGGCCGAGGTCACCACGAAGCAGGAGTCGAGGTTCGCCGACATGATCTCGCGCCACTGCTCGAAAGTCTGCTTGCGGGCGTAGGTTCCACCGAGGACCCCGGAGGCGTGGACGAGCAGGTCGATGGTGCCCGCGGCTTCGACGGCGGGTCCGAATTTCGACGGCACGCTGGCGTCGGCGACCGCGTAACGCGCTCCCATCTCCTCGGCGGCGGCCCGCAGCGGGGCCTCCCGCCGTGCCGTCAACACGACGTCGTAGCCGAGTTCGGCGAGCCTGCGGCCGCACGCTTTTCCGATACCCCCGCTTCCGCCGGTGATCAACGCCGTTCGCACACGGTGCCTTTCACTAACGTTCAGCGCTTGCGCTGTGCCAGCGCCTGCGGCGACAGGGCGACGATCCGCTGTTCGGGCTCGCCGGCCAACAGGTAGGTCTGGGTGTCGGCGACATGGCGGGCGGCCAGCTTGCGGGCCCGCTCGACGTCGCCGGCCTCGATCGCGTCGGTGATCTTGGTGTGCACACCGAGCGCGATGCGGCGCCTTTTGATCGAGGGATACTCGCCCTTGGCCGCGGTTTCGTTAGCCCACCAGTTGAGGTGGCCGGTCCACAACGTCTCGAGGCTGCCGACCACCGCGACCATCGTGTGGTTACCGCAACCGCGGACGATCTCGTCGTGGAAGAGCCCGCCGATCTCGGTGAACCGCGCACCGTCCTCGATGTGTTCCTCCATCGCGGCGTTGAACTCTCGCAGTTTCGGCACGAGCGTCTTGGCGCGATCCGGCCGGCGCGCGGCCAGCGCCGCGCACATCGGATCGAGTTCCTGCAGCGCGGTGCCCAGGTCGGCCAGCGGGACGTAGTCGCTCTGCAGCAGCAGGCCGAGCATGTAGGCGGCGTTGGCCTTGGCGGGGGCATGGACGACCGCACCGCCACGGTTACCGCGCCGCACAGAGACCAGGCCCTCGGTTTCGAGGATTCGCAACGCTTCTCGCAACGACACCAGGCTCACGCTGAACTGCTCGACGAGCACCTCCTGCCGCGGTAGCAGGTCGCCATCCTTGAGTTCACCCTCGATGATCTGGCGGCGGAGTTCGTCGGCCACGATTTCCGCCGTGCGGCGCGCACCCAGCCGGCGACGCGCCTCGGGCCCGATTCCCAGTGTTGTCATGTCTTTGCAATATTAACAGTGATAGCGCCGCCACCAGCGGCCTCGTTTCTGCCAATAATCACTAAGATGGCAGCGGAACCGGGAGGTGTGCGTGGGCGACGGGGCTAATGGTTCGGCACCCACCCCATTGCACGATGTGCGGGTCGTCGAGATCAGCGACCGGATCGCCGGGGCCTACTGTGGCAAGCTGCTTACCGATGCGGGTGCCGACGTGGTCAAGGTCGAACCCCCCGAAGGCGATGCGCTGCGCCGGGTCACGGCGACCGGTGGCCCGCTCGGCGAGAACGCCGACGCGCCGCTGTTCAGCTATCTCAACGCCGGAAAGCGCAGCGTCACAAGCGTTTCACGAGAACTGCTGAACCGGGCCGATGTCATCGTGGTGACGGCCGATGAGTCCACGGCCCGTCGGCGGGGAATCGACCCGACAGAGCTGCTGGCGAGCGCGCCCGGGTGCATCGTCGTCTCGATTTCGGACTTCGGCTGGACCGGGCCGTGGTCGCAGCGGCCCGCGACGGAATTCACTTTGCAGGCCGCCTCCGGGCTCACCGGTTTCCGCGGCGATCCCGCTGGCCCGCCCATCTCCATCGGTGGCGAACTGGGTGAGTACATGGGCGGGGTGTGGGCCGCCTACGGCGCACTGGCCCTGCGGCGGCGCGTGCTCAACGGCGGTGCCGGCGGCCACCTCGACATGTCGATGCTCGAGGCGATCACGCTGATGCAGAGCGGGGAGTGGCTGCATTCCGCGCTGCTGCAAGTCCCGCCGGTGCGGCGTTCGGTCGAGGTGCCGTCGATCGAACCCGCCAAGGACGGATACGTCGGTATCAGCATGGTGACCGGGCAGCAGTGGCTGGACTTCGCCGCGATGGTCGACTGCCCGGAGCTGACCGAGATCCCGCAGCTGCAGTTCCAGATCGGCCGCTGGGACTACCGCGACTGGATCCGCGAGCGCATCGACCCGTGGATGAGAGAGCGGACGGTCGGCGAGATCGTCGAGCTCGGGCAACTGTTCCGGCTGCCGTTGGCGCCGCTGGGCAACGGCGCGACGATCCCGTCGATGGATCATCTCCGCGACCGCGGCGTCTATGTCGACAATCCGGGCGGATTCCGTCAGCCGCGACCGCCCTGGCTCATGTCGAGGGCGCGGCCGGCACCGATCCGCACCACTCCCACCGTCGGCGACGCCGACGACGAGTCCCTCTGGGAGCCACGGTCGTTCACCGCGAACGCGGAAACCACCCGGGACATGCCGCTGACCGGCGTACGGGTCGTCGACTTCACCGCGTTCTGGGCCGGTCCGGCCGCCACCCATTCGCTGGCCGCGTTCGGAGCCGACGTCGTCAAGGTCGAATCCATCCAGCGCCCCGACGGTATCCGCTATTCCGGCGGCATGCGCAAAGATGTCGACGACTGGTGGGAGTACGGCTGGGTGTTCCACGCGATGAACACCAACAAGCGGTCGGTGACCCTCGACCTGCAGTCGGACGAGGGACTTCGGCTGGTGCGCAAGCTGATTGGCCAGGCTGACATCGTGGTGGAGAACTTCTCGCCGAGGGTGATGGAACAATTCGGCCTCGGCGCGGACGCCTTGCTCGATCTCAACCCGCGCCTCGTCGTGGTTCGGATGCCCGCGTTCGGGCTCACCGGTCCTTGGCGCGACCGCGTCGGTTTCGCTCCGACCATGGAGCAGATCGCCGGATTGGCCTGGGTGACCGGGTTGCCGGACGGCCCGCCGATCGCTCCGCGCGGGGCCTGCGATCCACTCGCCGGCGCGCATGCCGCGTTCGCCACGCTCGCGGCGCTCGAGTTCACCGACCGCACCGGGGAAGGCCAGCTCGTCGAGGTCCCCATGGTCGAGGCGGTGCTGAACGTGACCGCCGTGCAGACCATCGAATACGAGGTGTTCGGACGGGTGATGGAACGGCGCGGCAACCGCGGGCACGGGTCGGCCGTGCAGGACGTGTATCGCTGTGCGGGAGAGGACAACTGGCTCGCCGTCGCCGCGCGCACCGAAGCCGAACCCACCGCACTGGCCGAGGTCACCGGTGGTGGGGCGGTCGATGCCTGGCTCGCCACCCGCGACGCTCAGGCCGCCGAGGACGAGCTGACACGAGCCGGCGTACCCGCGGCCGTCGTGGTGTCGCCCTCGCTCGTCACCAACAACCCTCAACTACGGCACCGCGGGTTCTTTGAACGCCTCGAGCACCACAGGACGGGGGAGAACCTCTACCCGTGTCCGCCGTTCGCGCGCCTGGCGGGCAGCCGGCGATGGCTCAGGAGGCCGCCCCCGACGCTGGGTGAACACAATCCGGAGGTCCTCACCGCGTTGTGCGGGCTGAGCGAAAGCGATCTGCACCGGCTCGAGGACCAGGGCGTCATCGGGTCGCGCCCGAAGGGGCTGTGAGTTCAGCGGATGCGCAACGAGACCGGCATCGCGTGAAAGATCGTCATGTTGTTGGTCAGGTTCGGGTAGGTGACGTCGACCGGGCCGAGCTCGATGTCCTCCGCGCGGCACAACACCTCATCGAGCACGGCGCGGATCTCCGCACGCGCCAGCATCGCCCCGAGACAGTGGTGCGGACCTCCGCCGCCGAACGCCACGTGCGGGTTGTCGGCGCGGCCGATGTCGAACGTGAACGGATCGCCGAAGACGTCTTCGTCGCGGTTGGCCGATCGCAGCATCGACACCACGCGTTCGCCACTCGGGATCGTGACGCCGTCGATCTCCACGTCGGCTTTGGTGACCCGGCTCCAGAACGCGATCGGCGACGACCACCGCAGCACCTCTTCGACGGCGGTCTGGCGCACGGACGGGTCGGTGCGGTAGCGCTCGATCTGCGCGGGGTTGTCGACGAACGCCTGAAGCCCGTATGCCAGAGCGTTCTTCGTGGTGTCGCTCCCGGCGAACGCGATGACGAAGAAGAAGATGTCGAGCTCGGCCTCGGGGATCGAGAGCTGCTCGCCGTTCTCGTCCGTCACGACCGCCGTGGCCAGCGTGCTCCAGATGTCGTCGGTGGGATTGCGGCGCTTCTCGGCGGTCAGTTCCGCCGCGTACGTGAAGATCTTGCCGAACAGCTCGAGGTGCTGCTGTTCGGATTCCTCTCCCGATGCCGTCGAATTCGCCTGCAGGACCAGGTCGAACGTGTCGAAGATATCCGGCCTGTCGTCCTCCGGAATTCCGACGATGTCGCCGATCACCGACATCGGAAGCGCATCCGCGACGTCTTCGATCCAGTCGCCGCCGCCCGACTCCAGGAGGTGGTCGACCATCGCGGCCGCCCGGCGGCGGATGTCGTGCTCGAGTTTCGCGATCGCCTTCGGCGTGAACGCGTGCGACAGCACCCGGCGCCGTTTGAGCAGGACCGGCGGGTCCATGTTGATGATCGTCGGAAACGAGCCCACCGCGCCCACGCCCTGGATCAACGGCCCCTGCGCCGCAGTGAACGATTCGGTGTCGCGGTGTATCCGGTGTGCGTGATGCACCTTGGTGGTGATCCAGAAGTCGTGCTTGAGCGTCTCCGCCACGCGATCGGTGAGCCCGTGCCGGAAGATCGGCCGCTCCCGCCGCAACTGTGTGAACAGCTCGTCGGGAAACCCGTTCTGCCACAACGCCGGATCCGACAGGTCGACCGGTGTCGTGGTTGGCATGCGGGCTCCCTTCGCCGTCCTTGACCTAGAATGCCTAAAATAGTAAAAATAGGCAACGGACAGCGCCGCTAACCTCGGCAGGTGCGTGCGCGAACGGAGTTGCGATGACGGACACGGTCGACGAATCAACCCTCGATCCGTCGGAGCGCGAGTTCGGGCCCAGCGGCATCAGCCTGTCGAAGTACCGGTTCCCAACCGGGTGGTTCATCGTGGGGTTCTCCTCCGAACTGGATACCGGTCAGGTCAAACGCGCCCACTACTTCGGCGAGGAGCTGGTGCTCTTCCGGACCCAGTCGGGCCAGGTCAACGTGCTCGACGCCTACTGCCAGCACCTGGGTGCCAACATGGGGGTCGGGGGCACCGTCGAGGGTGAGCACATCGTCTGCCCGTGGCACGGCTGGCACTGGAACGGCGACGGGACCAATGCGCTGATCCCATACAGCAAGATCGGCTGCAAACAGAATGTCCGTGTCAAGCGGTACCCGAGCACCGAGTGGTACGGCTTCATCCTGGTCTGGCACGAACGGCACGGGCGCGCCCCCTACTGGCAGCCGCCGGTGTTACCCGAACTCGAGACCGACGAGTACTACCCGCTGCACCCGCACACCCGGATGGTCAACCGCGTCAAGGTGCACGCGCAGATGATCATCGAGAACGCGGCCGACCCGTACCACGTGCAGTATGTGCACAAGGCCGCCAACCCCGCCAACACCGCGTCGTTCGAGGTGTCCGGTTATCACCTGCACGCGACCGTGAACGCGAATTTCGGTGGGGGACGGGCGAAGACGTGGCTCACGCCGAACGGGCCCGTCGACGCGAAGATCATCTACGACAACTACTCGTTGGGCCTCGGTGTGGTGCGCTTCCCCTCCGAGCTGGTCGCCACCGTTCAGGTGACCGGTCAGACCCCCGTCGACGAGGACTACACCGACTACTTCTACACCCAGGCGTCGATCCGCGAGCCCGGTGACCGCGGAAACAAGCCGACCGGCCGGGCCGCGAAGTTCCTGCAGCTGCAGCAGGAGGTCATCAAACAGGACTTCTTCACCTGGGAGAACATGAAGTACCTGGAGAAGCCGAACCTCGCGCCGGAGGAGGCCCGCGACTACGCCGCGCTGAGGCGCTGGGCGCATCGCTTCTATCCCGGACCCGAACCGTCGCCGACCGACTTCGGCTACACCGCCACCGGCGATCCCGACCCCTCCGCAGCGGACGCTTGATGCCCGCGGACCGACCGTGGCGCATCGAGCCCGCCGCGTTCGGCGTCGAGCGTTTCACGGTCGCGTCGGTTCTCGATCGACGCGCCGACCAGTTCGGTGATGCGGTGATGATGTCGATCGACGGCACGCCGATCACGTTCGCCCAGATGCACGACCGGTCCCGCGCCGCCGCGGCGATGCTGACCGACCGCGGCGTCGGTCGCGGTGACACCGTGGCGCTGTTCGCCGGGACGTGCGCGGAGTGGGTGTACTTCTGGCTCGGCGCCGCCCGCATCGGCGCGGTGAGCGCCGCGGTCAACGCCGCCAACAAGGGCGACTTCCTGGCGGCCGCGCTGAATCTCTCGCAAGCCAAGCTCGTGGTGACCGACGGCGCCCGCCATGACCGGCTCACCGGGGTCGCCGAGCGGCTCGACACCCCGGCGGCGGTCCTTCTCCTTGATGACTCGGTCGCGACGGAATTGACGGCGGTACAGCCGCTCACGTCACCGTCGGAGCCCACCGAGTCGGACGGGGTGGGCGCGCTGTTTTTCACCTCAGGCACCACCGGGCCGTCGAAGGCGGTGGCGACCACCTGGCACTACCTGTTCGTCGCGGCCGCCACCGTCGCATCGGCGTGGGAGTACGGCCGTGGCGACGTGATCTGGACGGCGATGCCGCTGTTCCACCTCAGCGCCGCACCGACGGTGCTGGCCCCGATGCTCGTCGGCGGCACCAGCGTGCTCGCGAGCGCATTCCACCCCACCGAGGTGTGGGACGACTTAACCGCCTGTGGCGCAGCGGGGTTCGCCGGAGCCGGCGCGATGGTGTCGATGCTGTGGAATGTGCCCCCGGACCCGCGCGACGCGCAGCTGGGAATCCGGTTCATCTCCGCCGCGCCCATCCCGCGCGAGATGTACCGCGTGATCGAGGACCGGTACCGGTGTCGCGTGGTGACGATGTATGGAATGACCGAGGCGTTCCCGCTCGCCTACAAGGCGGTTTCGGACGACGGCGTCCCGGGTACGTCTGGTCAAGTCAACCCGGCCTTCGAGGTGCGCATCGTCGACGGGGACGGTCGCCCCGTGGCCGCTGGTGTGACAGGTGAGATCGCGTGCCGGCCGCGGACTGCGCATGTAATGAGCGAGGGGTATGTGTCGTCCGCGCCCGGACACCGCGGGCTGCGAATCGACCCCCACCCGGAATGGTTCCGAACCGGCGACCTGGGGTTCCTCGACGAGGACCAGAACCTGACGTTCGTCGACCGCGCCAAGGACTCGTTGCGCAGGCGCGGCGAGAACATCTCCTCGGTCGAACTCGAGCAGGCGGTGATGCAGCACCCGGCGGTCGCCGAGGCCGCCGCGGTCGGCGTGCCCAGCGAGCTGAGCGAGGACGACATCCTGGTCGCGGTGACCCTGCGCCCCGGTGCGACCCTCGACTTTTCTGAGCTGCTCGACTTCTGCGCCGCACGGTTGCCGTACTTCTGTGTGCCCCGATACCTCGAGGTGCTCGACGAGATCCCGAAGAACGTCATCGGGCGCATCCGTAAGGACCTCCTGCGCGGCCGGGGCCTGAGCCCGGCGGTGTGGGACCGAGAAGCCAACGGCTACCTGCTGAGTCGGTGAAGGAGTCAGACGATGTCATTGAGCTACCAGCAGCAGTTCGTGCTCGACGGGCTGGCCGGGCGGGCCGCGATCCTCAACCTCGACGCCAGGCACAACCGGTTGTTCTCGAGCGGTGACCTCGCCGGTTGGCTCGCCACGTTCCGCCATTCCGGTGCGACCTACACCAGGGGCGAGGAATCGTTCACCAACCTCGCCGACGCCTTTCACGGTGGGGACGGGCGCAGGCTGGTCACCGTCGACCACGACATCACCGTCGACGGCGTCGAGGCGACCCAGCACTGTGTCGCACTGCTGTTCCGCGACAACGATCTGGAGGCCACCGGCAGCTTCGTCGACCGCCTCGTCTACGAGCGCGGCGGGTGGTACTTCGCCTCGCGCGAGCTGGCGTGGGATGCGGTTCCTCGCGAGAGTGCGCTACCGGGGTGACCGCGACCGTCCGCTTCGAGCTCGCGTTCGGCACGTACGAGGACGCGCTGCAGATGGTCGGTTTGCGTACGGCGCCCCGCCACGCCGCGACCGCGGTGAGCGCCGCCCGCATCCAGCACTTCGCGGCCATGGTCCGCGACGCCAACCCGTCGTACTGGGATGAGGAGTTCGCCCGCAGGCAGTGGGGCGGGCTGCTCGCGCCGACGGGCCTGCTGATGGGTTGGCTGATCCCGCCGCCGTGGTCGCCGAACGGGCAGCCGCCGGTCGCGGCGATCGCGCTGCGGGTGCCGCTGCCCGGTACGACGTTCGTCAACGCCGCCAACGACGCCGAGTTCTGTTGTCCCATCGTCGAAGGAGACCGGCTGAACGTCGTCGAGGAAGTGGTGTCGGTGTCCGCCCAGAAGCGCACCCGCCTGGGGGTCGGGCACTTCGTCGAGACGTGTGACGAATTCCGCCGCGACGACGGGACATTGGTTGCACTCAACCGCAACACGTTGTTCCGGTTCAGTCCCGGGGAGCAGGCGTGAAGACATCCGCGGGCATCCAGTGGGCGCAGGTCACCGTCGCTGCGGACCTGCCCGAGGTGCTGGACCACATCGACTACGAGCGCGTCGTGATGAACGCGGGCGCGACATGGGATTACTTTCCGGCGCACTACGATCCGCGTTACGCCGAACGGAACGGCCATCCGACGATCTTCGTCAACACGATGCACATCGCCGGGTTCGTCGACCGCGTCGCGACGGATTGGGCCGGTCCGTGCGCCCGCGTGGTCCGCCGCAAGATCACCCTGCTCGGGTCGATCTACGCCGGCGATTCGATGGTGGGCCGCGGCCGCGTGGTGGCCAAGCGCGACGGCCGACTCGTCGATCTGGCGATCACGGTGTCGAATCAGCGCGGGGAGCTGTGCTGCCCCGCCGAGGTGACGCTCCAGCTGTCAGGTTAGGTCCGGCAGCTTGTCCGCGCTGACGGTGGTCTGCAACTCGACGTATTCGGACAATCCCTCCGCGCCGAACTCGCGGCCGATCCCGGACTGCTTGAAACCACCGAACGGCATCGTCGTGTCGAGCGTGTACATGTTGATTCCGTAGGTGCCGGTGCGGATCTCGGCGGCCATCTCCAGACCGCGCTCGACATCGGCCGTCCAGACCGAGCCGGCCAGCCCGTAGTCGCTGTCGTTGGCGATCCGGATCGCATCGCGCTCGTCGGAGTACTTGAGGACCGTCAGCACGGGACCGAAGATCTCCTCACGGGCGATGCGCATCTCGTTGGTCGCGTCGGCGAACAGCGTCGGTTGCACGTACCATCCCCGCTCGTGCGGTGTTTCAGTGCCGCCCACCACCTTTCGCGCTCCTTCGGCGAGGCCCGCCTCGATGTAGCCCCGCACCCGCTGTTGCTGGCGCTGTGCCACCAGCGGGCCGACGTCGGTGGCCTCGTCGGCCGGGTCGCCCACCTCGAGGCTCGACATCATCGCGGCCAGCGCATCCACCACGTCGTCGTGGCGGCGTTCGCTCACCAGGATCCGGGTCTGCGCGACGCAGGCCTGCCCGTTGTTCATCAGGCTGGCCGTTTTCAGATGTTTGACGGTGCGCTCGATGTCGGCGTCGTCGAGGATGATCGCCGCGGACTTTCCGCCCAACTCGAGGCTGACCCGTTTGAGCTGTTCTCCGCACACGGCGGCGATGTGCCGCCCGGTGGCCGACGAACCGGTGAACGAGATCTTGTCAACGCCCGGGTGACGCACCAGTCGCTCGCCGGTGTCTCGGCCGCCCGGCAGGATCGAGACGACGCCGTCGGGCAGGTCGATCTCCTCGAGCATCTCCGCCAGCCACAGGGCATCGATGGGCGTCTCGGGGGCCGGCTTCACCACGACCGTGCAGCCCGCGAGGAGCGCGGGAATCATCTTCGGCATGATCAGGAACTGCGGGACGTTCCACGGCACGATCGCGCCCACCACGCCGACCGGAGCGCGCCGGATCTGCACGTCGCCGAACAGTCCGGGCCGCCGCTCGAGCCACGGGAAGTCCCGTGCGGTGGCCGCGACCAGGTGCATCTGGGCGAGCGCACCGGCCGCCTGGCCCAGCCTGCTGAAACTGCGCGGTGAACCCATTTCGGCGGTGATGAGGTCGGCCATCTCGTCGGTCTCGGCGGCGTAGAGGGCGGCGAGCTTCTCGACCTTCTCCAGGCGCTCCTCGACGCTCATCCGCGGCCACGGGCCTTCGTCGAACGCTCTTCGCGCGGCCTCGACCGCGCGGTCCACGTCCTCGGCGGCGGCCCCGGGTGTCTCGCCGATCTGCTCCTCGGTATGCGGCGAGATGACCGCGATGCGTTGTCCGGTGGCCGGCGGTTCCCAACGGCCGCCGATGAAAAGCCGTTCGTAAGTCAGCGATCTCATGACGGCGCCTCCTCGTCGACGAACGGCATCGACACGCGAGTTCGTCCCGGCGACACCGCGTGCCCGCTAAGGTCGCTATTAGTGCAAACATAACAAAGAAGCCGGCCGAGTTGGGAGCGCCCTACTCGTCGACGACATCGTGGCGGTGCTGCGCGATTAGCGTGGACGCCATGCAGGCCCTGCCCGTCGAATCCACGCCACCGCGCACCGTGTTGGCCATGCTGAACGAGATCGGGTCGCCTGCGACGGTCGCCACCGCGGGCGGCAGGTACTTCGGGTTCGTCACCGGCGGTTCACATCCCGCGGCACTGGCTGCGAATCTCCTTGCCGGAGTGTGGGATCAGAACGGCGCCTACCGGGTGATGTCACCGGTGGCCGCGAAGCTCGAGGAAGTCGGTGCGGCCTGGATGGGTGACCTGCTGGACCTGCCCGCCGACGCAGGTGCCGGCTTCACCACCGGCGCGACGATGGCCAACCTGACCGCGCTGGCCGCGGCCCGGCACGCCGTGCTGAGGACCGCGGGGTGGGATGTCGAACAGGACGGCCTGTTCGGCGCCCCGGCGATCCGGGTCGTGGTCGGCGACGAGGTGCACGCGAGCGTGCTCAAGGCGTTGTCACTGCTCGGACTCGGCCGCGCGCGGATCGAACGGGTCGTAGTCGACGGTCAGGGCCGGCTGCGCGCCGACGCCCTGCCCGCGCTGACCCCGACGACCATCGTCTGCATCCAGGCGGGCAACGTGAACACCGGCGCATTCGATCCGGCGACCTTCGGCGACGACGACGCCACCCGACGCGTGATCGAACGCGTGCAGGCCGACGGCACGTGCTGGTTCGGCGGGACCGAGTGGCAGGGCCGGGCGGCGATGCGGGTCAGCGTCTCGTCGTGGGCGACGACGGAGGTCGACGTCGCGCGCAGCCTCGACGCGGTGCTGCGGATCGCAGGCGGCTGACCCGGCGACTGGACCAGTGTGGCGAAAACCGCTGGTGATGACCGTTCGCGGCGTATCGTCCGGTCAGGGACGGCGATGTTAGGGAGGTCATCGATGTCGTTTGCGAACTGGGCGTCGCTGCGCCGGATGACGCGATGGGGCGCCGCTGCGGCGGCCGTCGCCCTGCTACCGGCCCTCGTCGCCGGGCCCACGAGCCCGGCCGCACAGGCTTTTTCGAGTCCGGACCTGCCGATCGAACACTTGGAGGTGCCGTCGGCGGCGATGAACCGCACCGTGCGCGTCGAATTCCTCTCCGCCGGTGCCGATTCCCCCGCGTTGTATCTGCTCGACAGCATGGAGGCCGGCGACGACCTCAACGGGTGGGACATCAACACCCAGGCCTTCGACTGGTACGACGGCTCCGGAATCTCGGTGGTGATGCCCGTCGGCGGCAAGTCGAGCTTCTACACCGACTGGTATGCCCCCGCGGTCGGCAACGGCGGCACCTACACATACAAGTGGGAGACCTTCCTGAGCCAGGAACTTCCGGCGTGGCTGGCCGCCAACAAAGGCGTGCGGCCGACCCGCAACGCGGTGGTGGGGTTCTCGATGGGTGGGTCGGCGGCCCTGATTTTGGCGGCCTACCATCCGCAGCTGTTCAGCTACGCCGGGTCGCTCTCGGGCTTTTTGAACCTGTCCGCGCCGAATGGACCGGGGCAGGTCCGGGTCGCGCAGATGTGGAACGGCGGCTTCGATCCCACCGCGATGTGGGGACCGCCCGATGATCCGGCGTGGGCCCGCAACGACCCCACGCTGCAGGCGGGCAGGCTCGCCGCCAACGGAACGCGCATCTGGATCTACTGCGGCAACGGCACACTCACCGATCCCGCGCTGACCAATCCCGATGCGCCCATCGCCGGGCTGGGTTTCCTCGAGGGCTTCGCGATCGACTCCAACCGCGCGTTCGTCGACGCCTACACCGCCGCCGGGGGAAACAACGGTGTCTTCAACTTCCCTGCGGGCATCCACAGCTGGGGATACGCCGGTCAACAGTTGCAGCAGATGAAGCCTGACATCCAGCGAGTCCTGGAGGCTCAGCCGACCGACGAACGGTGAAGTGGTGCAACATGATCGGCGCTGTCGGCTGATTTCACGCGCATACCGAGTGCTCAGCGAGGACGTGCCTGCACCCGTCGATGCCGTGCGCGCGTTCTACGTCGACTTCGGCAACCTCTCCACGGTGCACCCGCTCGTCGTCGCGGTGCGCTCGACCGACCGCAGGCCGAACGGGCGGGGTTATCAACAGAATTACCGGATCGTCGACCGTATCCGGATGGGGCCGGTCACGATGCGCACGGCGTACCGGGCGCGGTTGGCCGTTCCCGCCGCCGGTGCGGTGACGGCGGAGGCCCGGCAGTTCCCCGGTGTACGCCTGCTCACGACGGTCGAGTTCACTGCGGAGGGCGCGGGGACGCGCGTGACCGAACACATCACGATCGACGCCCCGCGGCCGTTGGCAGCATTTACGGTTCGCGAGGCCACCAGGGCTCATCGCGAGATGCTCGCCGGCATCCGCCGCCGATTCGAGGCTTAAGCGTCGTCGGGCGAGGCCGAATCCGATGCGGACTCCGGGTCCGACGCGTCCAGCACACTGACCGCGATTCCGTACGGCAGGAAGCGGACCTTGCGGGACGGGTCGGTGTTGTTCTTGTTCGCCCGCAGCGCATCCAGTTCGGTCGGGTACACCTGCTCGATATGGGCCCCGCCGTCGGCGTCCACGGTGTAGATCGCCCACACCCCGTCACCTGTCTCGCCGGTGGTCTCCGGCTCGCGCCGCGGCCGGGCCGAGCGGGTGAACTCGTCGACCAGGTTGGCCCAGCCAGCGCGTTCTCCCGAGGTGCTGAAGAACTTGCCGAGGCCGTCGAGCGCATCGCGCAGCCCCTCACCCGCCTCGCGCACGACGCGGTCGAATTCCTCCGGGTCGATCCCGAACGGGCCGTTGCTGCTCATGGTGCATCCTCCTCACCGCCCGCACACTGCACGGCGGTAATCCCAGTGTGCCCGCAGGTGGGGAAGTAGTCGACTGAAGCGATCCCGAGGTGGTAGGCAACCTTTATGGCCATCTCACCGGCGGACGCGCTGGCCGCGGTGGAGCGATCACCGGCCGCCGTCGCGGTCCACGACCGCGACGCATGGGTGGCCGCCTTCACCTTCGACGCCGTCGTCGAGGATCCGGTCGGATCGCAACCGCACCGCGGCACACAGGCGATCACCCGCTTCTACGAGACCTTCGTCCGGCCGCGCGACATCCGCTTCCACCGCGACGTCGACATCGTCGTGGGCTCGACCGTGATCCGGGATCTGGAACTCGAGGTCCAGATGGCGGCGGGCTTGACGATGCGAATCCCCGCCTATCTGCGCTACCACGTCGAGGACGATGCGGGACAGCTGAAAATCGCTGAGCTGTCGGCCTTTTGGGAGCTCCCGTCGATGGTCGGGCAGTTCCTCGCCAGCGGGATTCGATCGGTGCCCGCCGGGCTACAGCTGTCCCGAGGCTTGCTCACCAATCAGGGCGTGGTGGGCACGCTCGGCTTCCTCGGCGGGTTACGCGGCGCCGGCCCAACCGGTAAGCGTCGGTTCGACGAGTTCCTTTCCGCCGCCCACACGGGCGACGAGGTCGGTCTGCGGCGCTGGTTGGGCGGTGGCACGCGGATCACCGCCGGTGACCACACCCCGATGAGCAGCACCGAGCTGTTGTCCCGGCTGACCGGCGCCCGCTCGCGCAAAGTGATCGCCTCCGGCCACAGCCTGGTGTGCGGCATCGAAGGCGCTGGAGCGCGCGACGTGCTCATCGCCGACGTGGCGGCGAAGCCGTTCTCGATCAGGCGAATCCGTTACTACGCCGCGACCGCGGATTGAACCGCCGGACGTTTCGCCGCATCGGGCCGGGGCAACCCAGCAACCATGCGACACACTGATTCACGCGAGCTCGCGATCGCGGGCGTGGTGGTGGCCGCGGTGCTGGCGTCGTGCCTGATCCTGCCCGCGATGGGAAGGCTTTCGACATTCGAAGGGATGTGGACGGCCGCGGCGATCCTCGGCGTCCCGACCGTCGCGGTGCTGGTCGTCACCGGCTACCGGCACTACGGGCTGGCACGCAGCGTGGCCGTCGCCGTGGTGGTGATGGGCATCGCGCTGATCGCGAGTTGGGTCTTCTCCGTGTTCGTGGTGGCCGCAGCGATGAGCGGTTCGGCGACGACCCTGGCCATGGGGGTGCTGCTGTACGGCATACCGGCCGCCATCGTCGTCCTGCTCGGGCTGCTGGCGCTCAAGCTGGTCCCGCCCAGGCACCCGTCGAGCCACCGTTTGGCCACCCCTGCCGCGGGTAATCCGGCCGCATGACTCCGCGCGAAGACGACGACAACAGCGAAGAGGGCGTCACCGAGGACGACCACGTGGCGGCATCCCGCGCCGGCAAGGACAGCGGGGATGACGACGGCACTTACGTCGGCCGCACCTTCTCCGACGACGCGATCGACGCGGAGGAGACCGGGGCCGAGGCACGCAGCAACGACGGTCGGTGACAGGCCGGCTGTCGGGATCGCGGAACGGTCGCAGGAACATCGCGAGGGGCTTGCACGAGGTGTCTCGATTCGGTCGCGGCGGTCGCGTCGCGTGTCGCGCGCAGCGGGCACATGAGACGGTATGAGCACCATGCCTGCCGACGATGAGATCACCGAGATGACCTACGAGGAGTTCGGTCGCCGATTCTTCGAGGTCGCCGTGACCGAGGACCGCGTCGGTGACGCCATCGCCGATATCGCGGGCGACGAGTTCGAGATGGGCCCCATCGCGCAGGGACCGGGCAAGATCGCGAAGGTCACCGCCAGGGTCCGGATCCAGAAACCGCGCCTGACCCGCCATGTCGGGCCGATGATCACCTTCGCGATCCGCATCCCGCTGGAGATCGACATGATGGTCGATCTGCGCATCGACAAGCCGAAATTCATGGTGTTCGGCGAGATTGCGCTGCGCGCCACCGCGCGCGCGGCCGAACCGTTGCTGTTGATCCTCGACGTCGAGAAACCGCGGGCGTCCGACATCTCCATCCACGTGACGTCCAAGTCGCTGCGCGGCGAGCTGGTCCGCATCCTCGGCGGTATCGATGCCGAGGTTCGCCGCTTCATCGCCGCGCACGTCGCAGGCGAGATCGACAGCCCGGCGTCCCAGAAAGCCAAAGTGATCGATGTGGGGGCCACCATCGACACCGCCTGGACGGGTGTCTGAGGGGCCGACAGCGTAGGATTCGCGGGTGCTTAGCAAACCCGTATCGGCGCTCGCTCTGACCACCGGACTCCTGGCCGCCGCGGCCGTGGTGGCCGCGCCGGCGCAGGCCGACCCCGTCGACGACGCGTTCATCAACGCGGTGACCGAGGCCGGCGTCGTGATGAGCGATCCGAGCAGCGCCGCCGCCGTGGGTCAGCAGGTGTGCCCCATGTTGGCCGAGCCGGGCCAGAACGCCGCCGACGTCGCCGCCAAGGTCGCCGACATGGGCGGCATGTCCCTGGGCCCGGCGACCATGTTCACCGGCATCGCGATCTCGATGTTCTGCCCCGCGGCAGTGTCGTCGATCGCCGACGGCAGGTCGCCGATCCCGCTTCCGTTCCTCGGTATCTAGGCCGCCAGGGTCCGTAGCAGCGGCCGTTTCGGTCCGCGGCCGTCTCCGCTCGAGCGGCCCCGGAGGTGCCGCCAGAACCACGGCATCAGCATGTTCTGGGTCCACAACAGCTGGGCGTAAGCCTGCGACCGCAGCGATGGCCGGCTCACCGTCTCCGCGGGCAGCGTCCAGTCACGGCTGCTGCCGGGCAGCCCGAGTGCCTCGGCCGCTGCGGCCGCGAACAGCATGTGCCCCTTGCTGGACCCGTGCACGCGGTCGTCGCTCCAGGTGTCCAGATCGGTCATCGACGGCGCCGCGAACAGGTCGACGAGCCGGAATCCGTGCCCGTCGACGGCGGCCCTGATGTGTGCGTTGATCCGCTCGACGCGACCTGCGATCACCCGGCCGATCGGCAGGATGCGGGCCAGGTCCGGAAACGTCGTCGTCACGACGGTCGCCCCCGAGCCGGCGAGCCCCTGGTACAGCTCGTCGAGCTCCGCGAGCGCGTCGCCGAAGTGGCGGCCGGGCCGGGTGACGTCGTTCATGCCGATGCACACCGTGACGAGGTCCGGCCGCATGGCCAGCGCTTGAGGCAGCTGCTCGTCGAGCACGTCGCGGATCCGTCTGCCCCGGACCGCGAGGTTCGCGTAGGCCAGGCCCGGCTGCTGGGCGTCGAGGATCGCGGCGAGGCGGTCGGCGAACCCGACCAGCGGTCCTGACTCGTCGACGTCCCAGAGCCCCTCGGTCTGGCTATCGCCGATGGCGACGTAGCGGCTGTACCGAACCACGGTGAGGACCTTAACGGCGAAGAGCCGCGGTGACCCGTCGAGCGCCTGCCGCGGACGCGAGTTCGCGGTGTCGGTCGGTCACCCGGGCGCCGCCGTCACGCAGTGCCTCGATGACGTCGGCGACGGCGTCGGCCCGGCATGCGGTGGGCTCCGCCGCCGAGGCACACCACGACATCAGTGCGTCGAGGCCGCGTCCGGGGTCGGCGCCGAGCTCGACGAGCGCCGCGACGGTCGCCGGAAGCAGGAGCCGCGCGGCCCGGTCGACGGGTTGGGTGCCGTCGGGCAACTCGGCGTCGACGGCCGCTCCGGCCCGCGCCAGTGCGCGCACCATCTCGGGGTTGACGTTGTCGCCGTCCGGGCCGAGGACGTGCAACGGGGTGGCGCCGTCGGAGTCGAGCAGCGTCGCCGGAACCCCGTTGGCCAGAGCGTGGTTCAGCGCCACGCCGCGGCCCTTCCGCACGATCTCGTGCAGGATCGTGGTGTAGCGCTCGCCGCGCGCCGACAACTCGATGCGGCGCCCGGCGTCGGCGCCCGCGTCGATCAACGCCACCGCGATGCCCGACCCCGGGGAGCGCACCGCGTACCAGAGCGGAGACGCACCACACGGATCCACCGGATCGGGATCGGCGCCCATCGCCAGCAGTTCGATCACCGCCGAATCGCCGCGCTTCGCCCGGCTGAACAGGTCCAAGATGTCGGGTCGCAGCGCCTCGGTCCATGCAGGGGGCTCGACGCCCAGGCCGGCCAGCGCCCGCAGTGCCCCCTCGCGCCGCGGGCCGAGGTCGTACCACGGCCAGGGCCCTTCGCCGCGGGCGACGAAATCCGTCACCGGCATGCGCGTTTCGGTACCGCCCTGCCGTGCGCCGCCGTCGTGGGTGCGAAACACCAGATCTGCGCCGTCCACGACGATGACGACGCAAGCGGGCCCGTCCTGATAGCGGGCGAGTTCGGCCACAGCGGAATTGTGCACATACGCGAAGAGGGGCACCCCGTGCGGGGTACCCCTCGTGCTCTGTCGCACGGCGCTACTTCACGTCGACGTAGACGGTGCGCTCCTGATGCGTCGTGTAGTTGCGGCTACTACCGATCACCGGTGTGCCCGCGTCGATCTTGGTGTGGGTCGGGCCCTTGCGGACCGCGACCACCTCCGCCTCGCCGAGCGGGGCGGTGCCGACCTGGGTGACGATGACGGTATAGCCCTCGGACCTCAGTTGGTTGATGGTGTCCTGTGCGTTCTGCGGCCCCGTCGGCGCGGCGGCAACCGGTGCGGCCAATCCGATCAGGGCGGCGGCCAGTCCGCTCGCGACGGCGGCGATACCTGACTTCCTCATGTGTCCTGCCTCTCTTCTGTTGTCTGGGAGCCGCCGAAATCGGGGTTACGCCACGCCGTTTCGGCTTCGCGCGTATTCGCGTCGGCTCAATGGGTCGAACGGCGGACCGAGCGGTTTAATTCCCTGGCAGTAACTTGCCGAAGATTGGCAGTTTTTAAGCGGCACAACGGCGTTCGTGTTCGCCGCTGGCGAAATTATCAGAGCAGGCGGCCCAACCGGTTCAACTGCAGCGGGCGGCCGACGGCGCTCAACTGACCGAGGATGTCCTCGAGCCGCGTCAGGGGCAGGTCCATCCGCCACTCGGCCACCGACGCCGAGAGCCTGACCACGCCTGGGGCGAAACTGATTTCGGTGAGTCGCACGCCGTGCGGCAGCTCGGGCAGGCGCACGGGATAGGCGGGGGTGCGGGCCGGCAGCGGGCACCGGGTGCGGCCGAAGGTGAGGCAGCGCGGTTTGAGCCACAGTGTCGAGCCGTCCAGCCGGGCGTCGACCTCGACGTGGCCGGCGCCGGGTCGTCGCGCCAGATGCAGCCGCGCGACGCCGTCGGCACCGACCACTCCCGAGAGCCGGGGCGCCGCCCAGCGGAACACGTCGTCGAGCACCGGCGCGGGCACCTCCAATGTCAGCTCGACCGGCGCGGCGACCAGGACCGGCGGGGCGGTCGGCCGGATGTGGACGTTGTGCAGCACCGCGGTGGCGTGGTCGAACCGCGCCCCGTTCCACCGGATGTCGCGGGCCGCCAACCGGACGTCGTTGAGTTGGCCGACGGAGAGGCCCCGCACATCGAGGTGCGAGTCGAATTCGGTGACCGTCAACCTCAGATCACCCTCGTCGAGCCTGACGTTCAGCCGCCTGCCGACCACGAGTCGGCGCACCGTCGTGAACAACGTGCGGTACGCCGCGGCCGCTCCGGTGCTGACCGGCGTCACCGCCGCCGAGGACCACAACGCGGTCAGCATGTCGATGGGCCGGAACGGATCGAATCGGCGCAGGGGTTCCGGGCGCGACATGCCTCCAGCATTCCCGTCCGGGGCGGTTCCGTACAGTCGGGCGCATGACCTCCGTGGTAATCGTCGGCAGCGGGTTCACCGGTTTCGAATGCGCGCGCACACTGGCGCGCAAGTTGCGCAAGCACGACTCCGACGTCGAGATCTCGATCATCTCGCCCGTCGACTACATGCTCTACACACCGCTGCTGCCTGATGTCGTCGGCGGTCTGGTTGACGCCCGGTTCGTCGCGATTCCGCTGGCCAACACGCTGCGCGGGGTGCAGGCGATCCGCGGCCGGGTCGAGGAGGTCGACTTCGAACAACGCACCGTCACCTACACCGACCCCGAGGAACGCTCCCGCGCGCTGCCGTGGGACCGGCTGGTGCTGACCCCCGGGTCGGTCACGCGGCTGTTCGACATACCCGGCCTCGCCGAGCACGCCCGCGGCCTCAAATCGACTGCCGAAGCGTTGTATCTGCGCGACCAGCTGCTCGAGCAGCTCGAACTGGCCGACGTCGACGACGATCCCGGCCGTCGCCAGGCGCGGCGCACGATCGTGGTGGTCGGCGCGTCGTACTCGGGGACGGAACTGGCGGTGCAGATGCGGGCGCTGGCGGATTCGGCGGCCAAGCAGATGGGCTTCGACCCGCGGGAGGTGAAGATCCTGCTGCTCGATCTCGCGGAGCAGGTGATGCCCGAGGTCGGCGAGAAGCTGGGCGCGGCGGCGCAGCGGGTGCTCAAGACCCGCGGCATCGACGTGCGGCTCGGGGTGACCCTCAAGGAGGTCCACGCCGAACATGTTGTGCTCAGCGATGATTCGCTCATCCGAACCCACACCGTGGCCTGGGTGACCGGCGTGACCGGTGCGCCGCTGATCGAGAAGCTGGGGCTGCCGACCGAGCGGGGGCGGTTGAAGGTGACCACCGAACTGGAGGTCCCGGGCCACCCCGGCGTGTTCTCCGCCGGTGACGCCGCCGCGGTGCCCGACGTCACCCAGCCAGGCAAGATCACCCCGCCGACCGCTCAGCACGCCACCCGGCAGGGAAAGGTGTTGGCCCGCAACGTCGCGGCGAGCCTCGGTATCGGCAAGCCCAAGCGGTACAAGCACCGCAACATGGGCCTGGTCGTCGACCTCGGTCCGCGAAAGGCCGTGGCGAATCCGCTCAACATCCAGTTGTCGGGTTTCCCGGCCAAGGTCGTGACCCGGGCCTACCACGTGTACGCGATCCCGCGCTTCGTCAACCGCTGGGCGGTGACGGCGGCGTACCTGACCGATCTGGTCTTCGACCGGTCGGTGGTCTCGTTCGGGTTGTCGTCGCAGGAGGACGCGCAGTTCTCGGCGAGCGAGGGCATCCCGATGTCGAAACCCGACTGATTCAAACCCGCCGATCCGGGGAACTGAGACGGCATGGCTACTTATCGTGTGCTGAACCCCAAGGGTGAGGTCGTCGACACCAAGGACATCGAGAGCGCCGACGACGCCCACGCTTGGTTCGTCGATCAGAAGGCGGACCCCGAACTCGGCTGGCGCATGGAGGTCAAGACCGACGACGGGGACTGGAACTTCTTCGACAGCAGCGAGGGTGACCGCAAGTACTGACCGTTCCTCATTCCGCGGGTGACCGTCCGCGGGTGGAGAGGATGGGAGCGTGCCGAAGCGAAGCGCGGGGCTGTTGCTCTACCGGGTGACCGACGGCGTGGTCGAGGTTCTGATCGGCCACCCCGGCGGGCCGTTCTGGGCGCGCAAGGACGAAGGCGCGTGGTCGATTCCGAAGGGCGAGTACGACGAGGGCGAGGACCCGTGGACCGTCGCGCGCCGCGAGTTCGAGGAGGAGCTGGGCAAACCGCCGCCGGACGGCCCGCGCATCGAGTTCGCGCCCGTCAAACAGCCCAGCGGCAAGATCATCACGGCGTTCGCCGTGCGCGGCGACCTCGACGTGGAGGGGACGTTCTCCAACACCTTCACCATGGAGTGGCCGAAGGGGTCGGGCCAGATCAAGGAGTTTCCCGAAATCGACCGGGTCGGTTGGTTTTCCGCGGCTGTGGCTCGGTCCAAGCTGCTGAAGGGTCAGCGGATCCTGATGGACCGTCTGATAGAGGCACTCGCAGACGGCGAACTGGCCGAGTCTCGATCGCGTTGATCGTCAGCGCGCGGCCGTGGATCCGCCAACCCGCCCGCGTTCGCAGGTACTCGTCGTCGTAGCGCAGGTGCCACACCAGATCCGAGGGGTGGCCGTCGCTGAGCGTCCAGTGGTGGGCGATGCAGGTGATCCGGCCCAGTGCGTAGTCGCGTTCGTCGGCGGCGGCGTACACCTCGCCGACGATCGCATGTTCGGTGCGGGTCACCACAGAGGGGTCAGCCAGCGAGGCCATGGCCGCGCGGACACCGTCGCGGCCGTGGTGGCGGCGCACCGGCTCCAGCGACCGCGGCGGGTCGGGGAGCCGCAGTTCGGCGTTCTCGGTGAACAGTTCGGCGACGTCGTCGAACCGTCGGTCGTCGACGGCGGAGGCGTAGACGTGCACCAGGTCGGCCAACGCCAGCCGGTCTTCGGCGCTGAGCCTCACGGGGCCAGCCCCAACCGTTGCGCGCACGCCGACAGCGCATCGCGCGCTTCGCCGATGTCGGCGGTCGGCGGCATGGCCAGGATCAGGCGGTCCGCGCCGAGCGCTTCGAGTTTGGCCGCCCGCTCGGCGTCCACCTTGGTCACGAGATGGCCGAGCGAGAGTTCGAGGGCATCGGGATCGCGCCCGCACCGGTCGGCCTCCTCACGCATCAGCGCGACCAGTTGCGTCAGTTCGGCACCGCCGACTCCGAGCGGTTGAAAACCGTCACCGAACCGGCCGGCTCGCCTGGCCGCCGCCCTGCTGTGGCCGCCGATGTGAATCGGTATGTGCGCCAGCGGTTTCGGATAGCACATCGCGTTCTCGAAGTGGAAGAACTCGCCGTGGAAGTCGGCGCCGTCGGGGTGTTCACGCCACAGTAGCCGCAGCACGGCCAGTTGTTCGTCGATGCGTCGGCCGCGGCTGGCGAAGTCGGCCCCGCACGCCTCGACCTCCTCTTTGAGCCAACCCGCGCCCACGCAGAGCCGCAGTCGGCCGCCCGAGAGCACGTCGACGGTGGCAATCCGCTTGGCCAGCGCCACGGGGTGGTGGTTGGGCAGCACGAGCACGCCGGTGGCCAGCCCGAGGCGCCGGGTCTGGCCGGCAAGGAAGGCGAGCAGGTCGAGTGGGTCCGGAACCGCGCAGTCGGCGGGCAGTTCGACCCGTCCGGAGGCGTCGTACGGGTAGACGCTGGTGTACCGCGACATCAGCACGGTGTGCTCGACGACCACCAGCGACTCGAACCCGCACGCCTCCAGGTGCTGTGCGAACGCGGCCATGAAGCCGGGGTCTGCGGTGACGCCCGCCGCTACGGGCGCGACGACGGCGAATTTCATGGCAGCGGCGGCAGGCCGTTGCTTTCCCGGATGTCGCGGCGACACTCGCGTCGGGTCTGCCCGGTCTGCTCCATGCAGACCCGCACCGGCGACTCCTCGGCGACCGGCAGCGGCGGGTCGGTCGCCTCGGTGGTGACCGTCGGGCTGGGGACGTCGCCCTCGGTCAGTGACCAGATCGTGGCGCCCGTGCTCTGCAGGGTCGAGCAGTACGCCGTCGAGCCGTCGGCGGTCTGGGCGGTGGCGCCGACGGGGGAGCAGTTGGCGCCGATCACGGCGTCGGAATCGGCGACCGAGGCCGACGTGGTGGTGGTTGTGGTGGCGGCACTCGCGGTGTTGTTGCTGATCGCGGTCGTGGTGGCCGCCTTCGACTTCGGTGAACAACGCGCGGCCGACCCGGCCCGGGCGACAGCCACGACGACCTCACCGGCGCGACCCGCAACCCCGCCGCCGCCAGGATTTCTCCGGTCGGGCCGCGATCAGGGCGAGCCGGGTGCTGTCGGGGTCCGATGCGGCGACACCGAGGTGGTGGCTCAGTGCCCTGGAGAAGTCCGCGCAGCGCTCGAAGCGGTCCTTGGGGTTCTTGGACAGCGCCTTCGCCAGGACGGGATCCAGATGCGCGAGGTCCGGGCGGTGGGAGCCGATCGCGGGCGGCGCCGCCGACAGGTGTTGGCTGATCACGACGGCAGGATTCGAGTTGCGGAACGGCGGTGAACCAGTGAGGAGGTGAAAAGCGGTGGCGGCCAACGCGTACTGGTCCGCCCGGCCGTCGAGCTGTTCGCCCATCAACTGCTCGGGCGCGGCGTAGGAGACCGTGCCGACGGTCATGTTGGTCGCGGTGAGACCGCTGACGTCGTCGGCCCAGCGTGCGATTCCGAAGTCGGCCAACAAGATTCGTTGGTCTCCGGACTCGGGCCTGGCGAGCAGGATGTTGGCCGGTTTGACGTCGCGGTGCAGCAGGCCGCTCTGGTGCGCGTAGTCGAGGGCGTCGGCGATGGCTGTGACGATCGCGGCGACCTCGGCAGCGGGCATGCCGTCGGGGTGGCGCTCCTTGAGCAGTTGCGCCGCGTCGGTGCCGTCGACGTAATCCATCGAGATCCAGATCTGGCCCTCGTACTCGCCGCGGTCGTGGATTCCCACGATGTGCGGATGCCACAGCGTGGCGGCGATGTCGGCCTCGCGCTGGAACCGTTGGCGGTACTCATCGTCCGCGGACACCGTCGCAGGGAGCACCTTCAGCGCGTCGCGGCGCGGCAGGCGCGGATGCTGGGCGAGATAGACCTCGCCCATTCCGCCGGAGCCGAGCAGTCGCACGATGGTGTATCCGGCGAAAGTCGCCCCCTCGGCCAACGGCATGGCCGAATAGTACGAGACAACGCAACTACAGATCGAGGGTCAGATGGGAACCATCGGCGGCGCGCGAGATACAAGTCAGCATGAGCCCGCCGCCACGTTCGGTGTCGGTGAGCAGCGTGTCGCGGTGGTCGACGGAGCCGTCCAGCACCCGACTGCGGCACGTGCCGCAGAATCCCTGCTGGCAGGAGTACGGGGCGTGCACACCGGCCCTGCGCAGGGCCGCGAGCAGCGTCTCGTCTGCGGCGACGTCGACGGTCTGGCCAGTCGACGCCACCGTGACGGAGAAGCTGGTGCCGTCCTCGACGGGCGGGGCGGCGAACCGTTCGAAGTGCAGTTCGACATTATCGCGGCCGATCAGGCGCTCGCGGATGGCGGTCAGCATCGGCGCCGGACCGCACGCGTAGACCGCTGTCCCGTCGGGACAGTCGCCGAGCAGTTCGTCGGCATCCGGCAGCCCGTCGAGGTCGTCGGTGCGGATCTGGACGCGGGGCCCGAACCGCGCGACCTCGTCGACGAACGGAATGCTGTCGCGGCTTCGGCCGGTGTACACCATCGACCACTCGACGCCGAGCGATTGGGCGAGGCGCAGCATCGGCAGGATCGGGGTGATGCCGATGCCGCCGGCGACGAACCGCAGCCGACGGGCGGGGGAGCCGTGGCCGGGCACCGTGAGCGGGAAGGCGTTGCGGGGCCCGTGCGACGTCACCATCGCGCCCGGTGCGAGCGCGTCGTGCACCTCGATCGAGCCTCCGCCGCCGTCAGGGATGCGCCGCACCGCGATGCGGTAGCGGTCGGTCTGCGCGGGGTCGCCGCACAGCGAGTACTGGCGCACCAGCCCGCTGGGCAGCGCGATGTCGATGTGCGAGCCGGGATGCCAGCGCGGCAGCGGTGTGTCGTCGGCGGCGACCAGCGTCAGCGCCACCACGTTCTCATCCCGCGCGACCACCTGCCGGTCGGCGACCCGCAAAGCCAGCGTGCGATCGCACTCGCGGGGCGGGGCGACCTTGCGCACGGCTCCGGCCAGCGCCTCCATCCCGTTGATCACGGCGTCCGCCACGCCGATCAGCATGTAGCGCCGTCCCGGCCGCAGCGGATGGGCAGGCAGCTGCCGGTAGCGTTCCCGCAGCCCCATCAACGGTGCGCGGCGCGCGCGGCGGGTGAGGTGGCCAGATACGCCACCGCCTGTGCGGTCGAACCCATGTCCTCCGGTGAGTAGCCGGGACGGAAGTAGGACAGTGTGTTCACCCCGAACAGGGTCCGAAACTTCGGCAGCAGGCCGAGTTCGGAATCCTGCATCCGCAGCCGCTGCATCTCGAGCCATCCGATGTCGCTGTTCGGATCGGTCTTGAGCAGGTACCAGGTGCCGCGTTGGAAGAACGTGAAGATCGCCGTCGCGGCGACCGTCATCGCCCGGATCCGGTCCGGATAGCTGTCGTGAAAGTAGACCGCGACATCGTGGGCGACACAGCGGTGTTCGACCTCTTCGCTGCCGTGCCAGCGGAACAGGTCCACCAGGGTGGGGTCCGCGCCGTGGTCGTCCCAGGTGGAGTTCAGCGCGAAGTCGCCGAGCACCGCGGTGTAGTGCTCGATCGCCGCGATCAGCCACAACCGCTCGCACAGGTTGCTCAAGCGCCGCTGGGGATCATCGAAATGCTTTGGCGCCAACACCTTTTCGAACATGTAGCCGACGAGGTCGAGCATCGGCTTCGGATCGACGCCGTTGCCGATGAGGAATTCTTCGATGACGTCGTCGTGGGCGGCGGCGTGCGTGGCCTCCTGGCCGATGAAGCCGCGGATGTCGTCGGCCAGCTTGGGATCGCGCACCAGCGGCAGCGCCTCGTTGTAGGTGCGGACAAACCAGTGCTCGGCCGCGGGCAGCACCACGTTGAACAGGTTGATCATGGTGGACGCCACGGGGTGGCCGGGAATCCACTCGAGCGGCACACCGGACAGGTCGAAATGCACCTTGCGGGCCTGGATCTGGACTGGGCCGGGGTCGACCTCGTGTTCGAAACGGCGTGGCCGTATGAGGCCCGCCGGCGGAGCGGGCGGACGAGCCCCAGGCTGGGCCGGCGATTGTGACATCTCGGCTCCTCCTTCGTGCCGGACAGTCTACGTGCGTAGGTCGAAACGCAGGTTTGCGGTTCGCAGGCCGCGTCTATAACACGTGCATGGTTGGGATCGACGACGTCCTCGGGTGGGCCAAACAGCAGGTGACGGCTCGCGTTCCGAAGGCCGACCTGGACCAGCGCGACCCCGACTACATCCGCGAGCAGTTGCCCGGGCTGTGGCTGCTGGCCTCGTTGTACTTCCGCGCCGAGGTCCGCGGACTGGACCGCATCCCCGCCGAGGGCCCGGTGTTGCTGGTGGGCAACCACAGCGGCGGGAACCTGCCGCCCGATACGTTCGTGTTCACCCTGGCGTTCAGTTCGTACTTCGGCGTGGAGCGGCCCTTCTACCAACTCGCACACAACCTCGTCGTCTCGATGCCGGGTCTGGGTTCGCTGCGCAAGTTCGGCACCGTCGCCGCCAACCACGACAACGCCAAGCTGGCGTTGGAATCGGGCGGGGCGCTGCTGGTGTACCCGGGTGGCGACTACGAGGTGTTCCGCCCGTCGTGGCAGCGCCACGAGGTCGATTTCGGAGGTCGCAAGGGCTACGTCAAGCTCGCCCGCGAGGCCGGGGTTCCGATAGTGCCGGTCGCCAGCGTCGGCGGCCAGGAGGCCGCGCTGTTCCTGGACCGCGGTCAGTGGTTGGCGCGGCTGCTGATGGTCGACCGGCTGGCCCGCCTCAAGAGCGTGCCCATCCTGCTCGCCCCGCCGTGGGGGCTGACCGTCAGCGATTTCATCCCGCGGCTGCCGCTGCCGACGAAGATCGCTATCGAGGTGCAGGACCCGATCGCTGCGGACGACATCGCGGCCAGCGACGACGACGTCATCAACGACAAGGTGCTGACCAGCCTGCAGGCCGGGGTCGACAGGTTGGCCGCCGGACGACGCTTCCCCGTTCTGGGCTGATCGCGATGAGAGTCCAACGTCAGTGCGTCATCAACGCCGACCGCGACCAGGTGTGGAAGGTCGTCAGCGATCCCGGGTGCTATCCGGAGTTCATGGCCAGCCTCGAGCGCTGGGAGACGATGACCGACCCGCCCGACGGGCTCGGGTCGCGCTACACCGTGCACTGGAAGGTCGGTTCGGTGCCGATCGGCGGCACCGTGGAGGTCGTCGAGTTCGACGAGCCGCGCGAGGTGTCGTGGATCGGGATCACCGGGGTCTCCCAGCGGGGACGGTTCCGGCTGCGCGACACCGGGGACGGGCGCACCAAGGTGACGTTCCGGTTGTCCTATGAGTCCGCGGGAAATCTGCTCGGCCTGATCGCCGATCGGGTGGCCGCGCGCCAGGTCGGCCGCACGATGAGCCGGACGCTGACGAACCTGCGCCGGATGGTGGAGGGCTAGGCCGGTCAGCCGACCGGCGCCGGCGGCGGGGTGCCCGCGCCGGGCGCGCCCTGGATCGGCACGACGGGCGTCGGGGTGACGGTGGTGATGCCGTTGCGCCCGACCGTCGGGCCACCGGAGGGGGCCTGCTCGGCGATCAGATCCGCTGCCTTCTGGCTGCAGTCCAGCATCAGCAGCATCCGGCCGCCCGAGGTGATCTTCTGCTGGTCGACCAGGCACTCCGCCTGGGGGAGCACGCTGCCCACCGAACCGCCGAAGTAGGCCTTGACGCCCTGGGACTTCAGGATCTGCAGCGCCCGGTTGTACGGTTCACCGACCACGTTGAAGCTGGGTTGCGACATCGCGATACCGGCGCCGACCAAGGCCGCGGAACCGACGGCCACCAGCCCGCCGCTGAGCACAACAAGCTTGTTCACGTGATCTCCTCAGGTCGCTGCGGTGCGAACATATCGCAGGCGTGACGAATGTGAAACCGGAGCAGAAGCCGTCGGCGTTACACCTGCGGGCGCACCGCTTTGCGCATGACCTCGCCGAGCCGCTCCGCGTTCGCATCGGCGAAGACGTCCTCGAGCAGCAGTTTCTTACCGTCCGGCCCGGCGAGCGGCACCCGCCAGTTCGGGTACTCGTCGGTGGTGCCGGGCTGGTTCTGGGTACGCATATCGCCGACGGCGTCGGTCAGCGACAGCGACAGCAACCGCGACGGGGTACGGCCGAGATAGCGGTGCAGCGCCGCGACGATCTCGGCGGTGTCGGAACGCTCGGCGTCGTCCAGTAGTCCGACACGGCGCAGTTCGTCGAGCCATCGGTTCTGTTGCTCGCGGTCGTCGGCCAGCTCCTCGGCGGCGGGCCGGGTCAAAAGCCCGAGCTCGTCGCGCAGGCGGACGTGTTCGCCGGCCAGATAGGCGGCCGTCGGGGGCAGGTCGTGGGTGGTGACGGCCGACAGGCAGAACTCGCGCCAGCGCTCGGCGGGCAACGGGCCACCGGTCGCGTCGTCGCCGTCGCGGTCGGCCTCGAACCACAGGATCGAGGTCCCGAACAGCCCGCGCTCGTGCAGGTAGTCGCGCACCCACGGTTCGACGGTGCCGAGATCCTCGCCGACGACGACCGCGCCCGCGCGGTGGGCCTCGAGCGCGACGATGCCGATCATCGCCTCGTGGTCGTAGCGCACATACGTACCCTCGGTCGGCGGCGCCCCGTTCGGGATCCACCACAGCCGGAACAGCCCGATGATGTGGTCGATACGCACCCCGCCCGCGTGTCGCAGCACGGCGTTCACCAGCGCGCGGAACGGCTCGTAGGCGAGCTTCTCGAGCTGGTCGGGGCCCCACGGCGGTTGCGACCAGTCCTGGCCGAGCTGATTGAACTCGTCGGGTGGGGCACCCGCGGTGACCCCGAGCGCGAGCACGTCCTGCAGCGCCCACGAGTCGGCGCCGTTGGGGTCCACACCGACCGCGAGGTCGTGCATGATGCCCAGGCTCATCCCGGTCTGCAGCGCGGTGGCCTGCGCCGCGGTCAGCTGGTCGTCGAGCTGCCACTGCAGCCACCGGTGGAAGTCCACGGCGTCGGCGTTCTCGGCGGCGAAGGCGGCGACGGCTTCACCCGCCGGGTGCTGTAACTCGCGCGGCCATCGATGCCAGTCCGCGCCGTGGCGTTCGGCCAGCGCGCACCAGGTGGCGAAGTCGTCGAGGCTGGCACCGTCGCGCTCGCGAAAGGCGGCGTAGGCCAGTTCGCGGCCCCCGGAGCGCGGTACCTCGTAGACCGCCTCCAGCGCCGAGCGCTTCACCTTCCACGCCGCGTCGCGGTCGACCTGATCGGCGCGGTCGGCGCGAGACTGCACGCCCTCACGCAGTTTGCGCAGCCGGTTGCGGCGCCGGACGTAGGCGTATTCGGGGATCGCCTCGACCCGCAGGTAGATCGGATTGACGAACCGGCGGGAGGTCGGCAGGTACGGCGACGGTTCCATCGGCGCGACCGGTGCGGCCGCGTGCAGCGGATTGACGAGGATGTAGCCTGCGGCGTGCCGCGCGGCCGACCACACGGCGAGGTCGGTCAGATCGGTCAGATCGCCTATGCCCCAGGATCTTTCGGACCGCACGCTGTAAAGCTGGGTGGCCAGTCCCCACTGCCTGCCGGATGGGGGCTGCAACGAAGCGGGGGAGACGAAGAGCGGCGTGCTGAACGCCTGGGAATCGGCGTCCAGTTCCAGGCGGTGGTACCCGATCGGCAGGTCGGCGGGCGTCTCGAAGGTCGCCTCACCGACCAGCCGACCGCCCAAATCGTAAGGAGGCCGGTTGTTTTCGAGTTGACGCAAATCCGTGCGCACCGAGCCGTCCTCGAGGTGGACGCGCAGCGAGACCGGGGCGCCGTGGGTGACGTGCACCCAGAACGTCGAGGTCGAACCGGTGCGTCCGATGATCGTCGGGGGCAGATGCCGTGACCAGTATTCGCGGTCGTGCGCGGTGAGCGCGGCGGAACGGTCGGCCTCGGTGGCGGCGGGGACACCCAGCGCGGCCAGCACCGAGATCAACGTCGACTCGGCCACGGCGATGCGCCTGCCCGCCCAGTCCTCGTAATCGGTTGCGACACCGTAGCGTCGCGCCAACTCCACAAGCGACGCGGCGGGCTCGGTCATGTCGCCGATCTTGCCCGCAAGCCCTCGTCACGTCTCATCACAGGCTCGCTCATACCCGATCTCGGTGAACTCAACCGGCGCCGGATGCATGCCCTCGCGGTGGGTAGGGTCGGCCGGTATGGCGCCCGACCGACAGGAGACGGCCGAGGTGCAGAGCCGGCGGGCCCGGATCGCCGTGGCCGCGCTGTTTTTGACCAACGGCGCCGTGTTCGCCAACCTGTTGCCGCGGTACCCCGAGATCAAGAGCGACCTGGGGTTGTCGAATTCGGCCTACGGGGCTGCCGTCGCCGCGTTCTCGGCGGGCGCGCTGGCCGCCGGGTTGACCGCGGCCGCGCTGATCCGGCGCTACCGCTCGTCGCGGGTGGCGGTCGTCGGCACCATCGGGATCGGGGCGTTCGTGGTGTTGGCGGGCGTGGCGACCTCACCGGTGGTGTTCGCCGCCGGGTTGTTCGCGGCCGGTGCCAGCGATTCGGTGACCGACGTCGCGCAGAACGCGCACGGCCTGAGGGTGCAGCGCATCTACGGCCGGTCGATCATCAACTCACTGCACGCCGTGTGGGCGGCGGGGGCGATCATCGGCGGCCTGATGGGCGCGGCGGCGATCGCGCTGGGGATCTCGCGGGCGGTACACCTCGGGTTCTCGGCGGTGCTGTGCGGCGCGGTCGTGCTCGTCGCCTACCGCTATCTGCTGCCCGGCGCCGACCACGACACCGACCCGGCGGCGCGGACGGGTGGTGGCGGCGCCGCGGGCCCGGCGGTGTACGCGGTGCTGCTCGCGCTGGTGCTGATCGCGGTGGCCGGCGCGACGGTCGAGGACGCCGGCAGCTCGTGGGCGGCGGTGTACCTGCGCGACTCGTTGGGTGCGCCCGGTCCGATCGCGGTCACCGGCTACATCGCCGCGGTCACATTCATGTTCATCGGGCGGCTGACCGGCGACCGGCTGGTCGACCGGTTCGGCACCCGCGCCGTGGTCGGCTCCGGCGGTGCGCTCACCGCGGTCGGCATGGGACTCGCGCTGGCGTTCCCGTCGGTGACGGGGACCATCGCGGGGTTCGCGATCGCGGGCCTGGGCGTGGCGACGCTGGTGCCGTCGGCCATGCACGCCGCGGATCAGTTGCCGGGCCTGCGGCCGGGTAGCGGGCTGACGATCCTGACCTGGCTGATGCGCGTCGGGTTCTTCGGGGCCCCGTTGCTCGTCGGGGTGATCGCCGACGCGACGAGCCTGCGCACCGGGCTGCTCGTCGTGCCGGTCGCCGGCGTCCTGGTCGTCGCGTTGTCGGGCGTGCTCAGTGCGCGACGCCGGCCAACTCGATCGTGAGCACGCCGCCGACCACCAGCGCGATGCCCAGGGTCATCACCCAGGTCAGTGGTTCGGCGAACATGAAGCGGGCGATGACCGCGACCAGGGCCACGCCGCACGCCGTCCACACGCCGTAGGCGATGCCCACCGGCATGCCCAGCGCCAGGGTCAGCCACAGCAGGTAGAACGAGGCCAGATAGCCGAGGACGATCGGCGCGATCCACGCCTTCTTGCGGAACCCCTCCGAGGCGCGCAGCGACAGCGTCGCGACGACCTCGAACGCGATCGCACCCGCCAGTGTCCAGAACATCACGGCTGTTCGACCGCCCGGTGCGACCCGAATTCGATGAGCAGCACACCGGCGATGATCAGGCCGATGCCGGCGACGATCGGCCAGGTGAACGGGTCGTTGAACAGGACCGCCGCAAGAACCGCCGTCCCCGCCGTCCCGACCGCGCCCCAGATCCCGTAGGCCACCCCGACCGGCATCCCGGCGCGCAACACCAAGGTCAGGAAGGTGAAGGCCGCGATGTAGCCGCCGACGACGACCACGAGCCACGCCGAGTGGTCCTGGGACGCCCGCAGCGACAACGTCGCGGCGACCTCGACGACGATCGCCCCCGCCAGCAACGCCCACTTCTGCACGCGATCAAGTTAGCCGACCTCAGTGGCCGCGGCTGGGCGGACACGGCGATCGGATGGCCTGGTCGAAGGCCCGCGTAGCCTGAACTCGCTGTGTTGAATCCTTGGAGGAGTCCCATGCCGTACGACGTGGAGTCCGCGTGACCGCCGAGGCACGTCGCACCGACGACGCGCTCGTCGTCGACACCGCGTACGGACCGGTCCGCGGGTCAGACGACGGCGCCGTGAAGGTGTGGAAGGGGATTCGGTTCGCCGCCGCGCCCGCCGGTGAGCTGCGGTGGCGGCCGCCGGAACCGCCGAAGCGGTGGTCCGAACCGGCCGACGCCACCCGGGTCGGGCCCGTCTGCCCGCAGCCGACCGATCCGCGGATCCCGATCGACCTCGGCGCCCCGCAGGGCGACGACTGCCTGAGCCTGAACGTGTGGGCGTCGTCGGACACCGAACCCGGCGCGGGCAAACCGGTGATGGTGTGGGTGCACGGCGGCGCGTATGTCCTCGGTTCGTCGGCGCAGCCGCTCTACCACGGCCGTGCGCTCGCGGCCGCCGGCGACGCGGTGATCGTCACCGTGAACTACCGGTTGGGCGCGCTCGGCTTCCTGGATCTGTCGTCGCTGGGCGACGGCTTCGAGACCAACCTCGGCCTGCGTGACGTGCTGTTCGCGCTGCAGTGGGTCCGCGACAACATCGCCGGTTTCGGGGGGGATCCGAACCGTGTCACCGTGTTCGGCGAATCCGCCGGTGCCGGGATCATCACCACGCTGTTGGCCAGCCCGGCTGCCGGGGGTCTGTTCGGCGCCGCGATCGCGCAGAGCTCGCCGGCGACGTCGGTCTACGACCGCGAGCGCTCCCAGCGGGTGGCGGCCCTGCTGCTCGACGAACTCGGCATCCGCCCCGACGAGGCCGACCAGCTGACCGCGGTGCCCACCCCCGCGCTGCTGACCGCTTCGAAGAAGGTGTTCGACCACATCCCGGCGAGCTCGCCCGGCACGCTGGCGTTCGCGCCGATCATCGACGGTGACGTCGTGCCCGCGCATCCGGTCCAGCTCGCCCGCGACGGCCGCACGCATCCGGTGCCGCTGATCATCGGCACCAACAAGCACGAAGCGGCGCTCTTCCGCTGGATGAAGTCGCCGCTGATGCCGATCACCCCGACCGCGATCCGCGCGATGTTCGCCGAGATCGCGGCCGAACAACCCGATCTGCAGCTACCCGACGAGGAGCAGATCCGCGCCGCCTACCGGGGGCGCGGCAAGACGATCGGGATGGGCGTCGCGCGCGACATCGGATTCCGCATGCCGTCGGTGTGGTTCGCCGAGGGGCACCGCGAGGTCGCACCGGTGTATCTGTACCGGTTCGACTTCGCCACCCCGATGCTGCGGTTGCTGCGGCTCGGCGCCGCCCATGCGACCGAATTGCCCTATGTCTGGGGCAATCTCGTGGCCGGACCGAAGGATCCGACGTTCAAGCTGGGCGGTTTGAAGGCGGGTAAGACGGTGTCGGCGCGGATGCGGCGGCGCTGGTTGAACTTCGCCGTCGACGGCACCCCCGCCGGACCCGCAGGCGACCCGGTGTGGCGGCCTTACCAGGCCTCCGACCGCGCCACCCTGCTCATCGACGCTCAGGACCGGGTGGTCGACGACCTCGATCGCGATCTGCGCACCGCCTGGGGCGATCAGGTGCTGAGCTTCCGGTGAGTCGTATGCTTTGCCCGGAGGTGTTGACGTGGATGTGAGTGGCGCCTTCTCGCGCGTATTGCCGCCGTTGATGCACGACCCCGTGATGTTCGCGGTGCCGTTCTTCCTGTTGCTGCTGGTCATCGAATGGGCGGCCGCCCGCAGGCTGGCACACGAGGAGGCCGACCGCGCGCCGGCGGGGGCGTACCACCGCCCCGACGCGTGGGCCAGCATCTGGATGGGCGTCGTCTCGATCGGCACGAGCGGGGTGCTGAACTTCATCGCGCTGCTGGGCTACGCGGCGCTGTTCGCCTATGTCGCGCCGTGGCAGTTGCCGGCCGACGCCTGGTACACGTGGGTGATCGGGATCGCCGGGGTGGACCTGCTCTACTACGTCTATCACCGGATGGCGCACCGGGTCCGGCTGATCTGGGCCACCCATCAGGCGCACCACTCCAGTCAGTACTTCAACTTCGCCACCGCGCTGCGCCAGAAGTGGAACATCAGCGGTGACGTGTTCCTGCGGGCCCTGCTGCCGCTGTTCGGCGTGCCGCCGTGGATCGTCTTCGCGAGCTTCTCGATCAACTTGATCTACCAGTTCTGGATCCACACCGAGCGGATCGGAAAACTCTGGCGGCCACTCGAATTCGTGTTCAACACGCCGTCGCACCACCGGGTGCACCACGGCATGGACCAGCAGTACCTCGACAAGAACTACGGCGGCATCTTCATCCTGTGGGATCGCCTCTTCGGCAGCTTCCAGGCCGAGACCGTCCGCCCGCACTACGGGCTGACCAAGCAGGTCGACACCTACAACATCTGGACGCTGCAGACCCACGAGTACGTCGCGATCGCCCGAGACGTCCGCGGGGCCCGGCGGTGGCGCGACAAGCTGGGCTTCATGTTCGGCCCGCCCGGCTGGGCGCCGGCACCAGCACCCGTCGCCGCCGAGGAGTCGGCGGCGGTCACCGCCTGAGCCGCACCGCGCCCACACGCGCCGTAGTCTGCGCTGTGTGAAAACCGTGTTCGACGCCCCGGTCGACGCCGGTCTGGTCGAACGTGCGCTGGCGACAACCACGTTCGGCTCGATGTGGCTGGACGTGCCGCGCCCGCGGTTCCCGGAGCTGACCACGCCGATCACGTGCGATCTCGTCGTGGTCGGGGGCGGGTACACCGGGTTGTGGACGGCGCTGCACGCCGCGCGGCGCGACCCCAACCTGCGGATCGTGCTCGTCGAGGCCAGTCGGGTGGGGTGGGCGGCCTCCGGGCGCAACGGCGGCTTCGTCGACGCCAGCCTGACCCATGGTCCGGAGAACGGAAAGGCGCGCTGGCCCAACGAGTTCGACGCTCTCGAGGCGATGGGCCTGGAGAACCTCGACGGAATGCAGGCCGAGCTGGGGGAGTTGGAGCTCGACACCGACTGGCAGCGCACCGGCATGCTGTCGGTTGCCACCGAGCCGCATCAAATCGATTGGCTGCGCGAGGCCGCGGCCGACGGCGAGGGCACGTTTCTCGACACCGCCGAGGTGCGCGGTGAGGTGGCCTCGCCGACCTACCTCGCCGGCCTGTTCAGCGCCGACACCTGCGCGATCGTGCATCCCGCCAAGCTCGCGTTCGAACTCGCCAGGGCGTGCCAGACCGCCGGCGTGCGGATCTTCGAGCACACCAACGCAACCCGGCTGGATGGGGGTGGCGTCGGACTGCGTGTGCAGACCGGCCGCGCGGTGGTCACGGCACGGCGGGCGGTGCTCGCGACCAACGTCTATCCGAGCCTGCTCAAGCGCAACCGGCTGCACACCGTGCCCGTGTACGACTACGTGCTGGCCACCGAATCGCTGACGGACGCCCAACTCGACCGCATCGGGTGGCGCGGCCGGCAGGGGATCGGCGACTGCGCCAACCAGTTTCACTACTACCGCCTCACCACCGACAACCGGATCGTGTGGGGCGGATACGACGCCGTCTACCACTTCGGGCGCAGAGTGCGCCCGCGCTACGAGGACCGGCCCGCGACCTATCGCCGGCTGGCCGCGCACTTCTTTCTCACCTTTCCGCAACTCGACGATGTCCGGTTCAGCCACCGATGGGCAGGCGCGATCGACACCAACACCCGGTTCTGCGCGCACTGGGGGCTGGCCAGGGACGGCCGCGTCGCATACGTCAACGGGTTCACCGGGCTCGGGGTGGGCGCCTCGCGGTTCGCAGCCGACGTCTGCCTCGACCTGCTGGAGGGCAGACCCACCCCACGCACCGAATTGCAGATGGTGCGCGAACGTCCGCTGCCGTTCCCTCCAGAGCCGCTGGCCGGCATCGGCATCCAGGCGACGCGGTGGTCACTGGACCGCGCGGACCACTCCGGTGGGCGCCGCAACGTCTTCCTGCGAACGCTGGACGCGTTGGGCCTCGGTTTCGATTCGTAGTACTCCCGTGCCGAAAGTGCGGCCGGAGCGTAACGTCTCTGTGACCTTCACCGATGGGGAAGTGACGGGACCATCGTCGAGTGGTTGCTCATGGTCGTCGGGGTGATTGTCGGACTCCCGGCCGGTTCAGCGGCTCACGACACGCGGGTGCCGGACTACATCGGCTCGACGAGCGGAGACGACAGTGCGCCGACACTCGATACCCGTATTGGCGGCGTTGGCCGCCCCGATCGCCGCACTGGTTCTCGGTTCCGCGCCCGCGCAGGCGACCCCCGGCGTGCTCGTCTACCCCGGCATGGAGATCCGCCAGGACAACAACGTCTGCACCCTGGGCTACGTCGACCCGGCGACGCGAATCGCGTTCACCGCCGGCCACTGCCGCGGCAGCGGTCCGGTGCGCGACCGGGACGGCAACCACATCGGGATGCAGACGGTGTACCGGGACAACACCCCCAACGGCGCGACCGTCGACACGAATCATCAGATCGCCGACTGGGAGGCGATCGCGCTGGCCCCCGACGTCATGGTCAACAACGTCCTGCCGGGCGGCAAGGTGTTGGTGGCCGACGCGGGCGTCGTGCCGACGGCCGGCCAGCCGGTGTGCCACTTCGGCGTGGTGACCGGTGAGAGTTGCGGCAACGTCGAGGCCGTCAACAACGGCTGGTTCACGATGGCCAACGGCGTCGTCAGCCAGAAGGGCGACTCCGGCGGGCCGGTGTACGTCGTCACCCCCGACAACCGGGCGGTGCTCATCGGCATGTTCAACAGCACCTGGGGCAAGTATCCGGCCGCGGTGTCCTGGCAGACGGCGAGCCAGCAGGCCAGCGAGGACGTGATCTCCGCCGCGTCGGCCACCGTCGGCACGGTTTCGTTGCCTTAGCGGAGCAGCTCGAACACCGGTATCGAGGGCGCTGCGGCGCGCAACTCGTCGGGTGAGGAGTCGGGCGTCAGACCGCCCACATGCCCCTTGACCTCCCAGAACCAACGGTCGAGGTAGCGGCTGAGCAACTCGGGCTTGGCCTCGTCAGGCACGACGGCGACGCGGGCTTCGCGCCGGTGCCAACGGGGACCGACCTCGACGGCGCCCGCCGCCTTGGCGTTGCGCGCCCACTGGGTGTTGCCCCGCGGCGACACGACATAGTCGCGCCCGTCCACGGTGAGCATGTTGACCACAACGCTGCGGCGCTTACCCGTCTTGCGGCCCCGCACCGTCAGCGCCTTCGTCCCCGCGACACTGATCCCGGCCTCGGCCAGCCAGCGGAAAACGTGGTTCACGGCGCGGGCGGCCCGCGTCGGTTCGTCGTAGCGCGTCGTCATTTCAGACCTCCTCAATCCGAGAGCATCGCTCTCTTTTCGAGGCTGCCACTTCGGCGTCTTGAAATCAAGAGCAGTGATCTCGTTTTGTGTCACACTCGGCGAATGGGCAAGCGAGCGGAGAGCCGGCAGCGGATCGAGGCGCAGATCATCGAGTTGGGTCGGCGCCATCTCGTCACCCACGGCGCCGCCGGACTGTCGCTGCGCGCGATCGCCCGTGACCTCGGCATGGTGTCCTCGGCCGTGTACCGCTACGTGGCCAGCCGCGATGACCTGCTGACGTTGCTGCTGGTCGACGCCTACTCCGAACTCGCCGACTGCGTCGACCGCGCCCGCGACCACGATGCACCGTGGCGCGAGCAGTTCCGCGCGATGGCACGGGCCGCGCGCACGTGGGCCGTCGACGCGCCCGCGTCGTGGGCGCTGCTCTACGGCACCCCGGTACCCGGATACGACGCGCCGCGGGAGCGAACCGTGGGGCCGGGCACACGCGTCGTCGGCGCGCTTTTCGACGTGATCGCCGCGGGTATCGCCGCAGGTGACATCCCGACCTCGAAAACCGTTGTCCCCGAACCGCTGTCGTCCGACTTCGCAGCACTGCGCGACGAGTTCTCATTCGGCGGTGATGATGGTGCGGTCGCCAAGGGCTTCCTGGCCTGGGCGACGCTGATCGGCGCGATCAGCCTCGAGGTGTTCGGCCAGTACGGGCCCGACACGCTCACCGACCCTGCGGCTGTCTTCGACCTGCAGATCGGACTGCTGATCGAGGCGTTGACTACGGATAAGCATTGACTTATATAAGCTGACGCTTTAACTTGGTCAAGGTGCACGCGTTCGACGTCCTGGGCGACCCGGTGCGCCGGCGGATCCTGGAACTGCTCGCCGACGGCGAGCTGGCCGCCGGTGCGATCGCGGCCACCATTCAGGACGAGTTCGCGATCACCCAGCCGGCGGTCTCGCAACACCTGAAAGTGTTGCGCGACAACGGCTTCACCTCGGTGCGGCCGGACGGTCAGCGCCGCCTCTACGCGGTCAACGGCGCGGCGCTGCGCGACGCCGACGAGTGGCTCGCCGGCTTCCGCCGGTTCTGGGCGCCCAAGCTCGATGCGCTCGGGACCGAGATCGCGCGGGGGAAGCGACAACGACGAAGGAAGGCAACATGACCGAAATCGATGTGGACCATCAGATCAACGCGGTCGCACGCACCGTCGGGAAACGCACGATCGACGCGGGGGAGGCCCACGTCGTCACCATCAAGCAGGCCTACGACACCGATCAGGCGGACCTGTGGGACGCGGTCACGAACATCGAGCGCATCCCGCGCTGGTTGATGCCGATCTCGGGCGACCTGAAGGTCGGCGGCCAGTATCAACTGCACGGCAACGCCAGCGGAACGATCCTGACCTGTGAGCCGCCGAAGAACTTCACCGCGACCTGGGAGTTCGGCGGCAACACCAGCTGGATCGAGGTCAACGTCGCCGGTCGAAGCGCCGACCGGGCGGAGTTGGTGATCGAGCACATCGCTGTCGTCGGCGACGAGATGGCGCTGCAGTTCGGGCCCGGCGCCGTCGGCATCGGCTGGGACTCGATGGTGCTCGGCCTCGCGCTGCACCTGTCGACCGGCGAGGCGATCGACCCCGGGTTCGGAGAACAGTGGGTCACCACCGACGAGGGCCGCCGCTTCCTGGCGCTGTCCAACGAGGCCTGGTACCGGGCGAACGTCGACTCCGGCGCCGACCCCGCCGCCGCGCGCGAGGCCGCCGATCGGTGCCTGAAGGCGTATTACGGCGAGGCCTGAACTAGAACACGTTCTAGCCAATCGGTCGGGGCGCGGATATCCTCGACGCGATGCTTGCCCAGACACCTGTCCAGATTGCGTGGGTGACGCGGGACCTCGACGCCACCGAACGGGCGCTCACCACGTTGTTGGGCGCCAGGAAATGGGTGCGCATGCCCGGCGTCCACTTCGCGCCGAACGCGTGCACACTCCGCGGTGAGCCTGCGGACTTCGTCGCCGACATCTCGCTGAGCTATGCCGGCGACACCCAACTGGAACTCATCGCCCCGGTCTCTGGGCGCAGCATCTACACCGAATTCCTCGACGCCGCCGGAACCGGCATGCACCACGTCTGCGTGGAGGTCGATGACGTGGACGCGGCCTTGGCCGAACGCGGCGCCGAGGCGGTGCAGCGCGGCGTGATGGCGGGCGGGATGGAGTTCGCCTACATCGAGGCCGAGGGCGTGCCGTACCTGGAGATCGCGCACATCCCCGACGAGATCAGGGCATTCTTCGACTACATCAAACAGGAGCAGCAGTGAGCACCAGCGAGATTCCCGACAGCGTCGACGCCGCGGAGGTCGCGATGTGGTCGGACGAGTTCGACGTCGTGGTGATCGGCTTCGGCATCGCGGGCGGATGCGCGGCGGTCAGCGCGGCCGCCGAGGGCGCGCGAGTCCTGGTGCTGGAGAAGGCCGCCGACGCCGGCGGGACCAGCTCGATGGCCGGCGGGCATTTCTATCTCGGCGGCGGCACCGCGGTGCAGCAGGCCACCGGCCACGAGGACAGCGCCGAGGAGATGTACTCCTACCTCGTCGCGGTGTCGCCCGAACCCGACCACGAGAAGATCCGCGCCTACTGCGAGGGCAGCGTCGAGCACTTCAACTGGTTGGAGGACTTGGGTTTTCAGTTTGAGCGCAGCTACTACCCGGGCAAGGTGGTGGTGCCACCGGGCACCGAGGGGCTGTCGTACACGGGCAACGAGAAGGTCTGGCCGTTCTGCGACAAGGCCAAGCCGGCCCCGCGCGGTCATTCGGTGCCGGTGCCCGGTGAACTCGGCGGTGCGGCAATGGTCATCGAGCTGCTCGTCAAGCGCGCAACCGAGCTCGGCGTGCAGATCCGGTACGAGACCGGCGTGACCAACCTCGTCGTGGAGGACGGGTCGGTGGTGGGCGTGCGGTGGAAGCACTTCGGCGAGACGGGCGCGATCAAGGCGAAGTCGGTGATCATCGCCGCGGGTGGTTTCGCGATGAACCCCGAGATGGTCGCCGAGCTCACGCCCGCGCTCGGCCAGAAGCGCAAGACCAAGCACCACGGCGAGGTGGAGCCCTACATCCTGGGTAACCCGAACGACGACGGTCTCGGCATCCGGATGGGCATCTCCGCCGGTGGGGTCGCCAAGAACATGGACCAGCTGTTCATCACCGCCGCGGCGTATCCGCCCGAGATCCTGCTCACCGGCGTGATCGTCAACAAGGACGGCAAGCGATTCGTCAACGAGGACTCCTACCATTCGCGCACTTCGGCTTTCGTGCTCGAGCAACCCGAGCAGACGGCCTATCTCGTGGTCGACGAGGCGCACATGGAGATGCCAGAGATGCCGCTGATCAAGTTCATCGACGGCTGGGAGACCGTCGAGGAAATGGAAGCGGCGCTGGGCATTCCGCAGGGGAACCTGGTCGCCACCCTCAACCGTTACAACGAATTCGCCGCCCGCGGTGAGGATCCCGACTTCCACAAGCAGCCCGAGTACCTGGCCGCCCAGGACACCGGCCCGTTCGCCGCGTTCGACCTGTCCCTGGGCCGGGCGATGTACTCCGGCTTCACCATGGGCGGCCTCTCGGTGTCGGTCGACGGAGAAGTCCTGCGCGAGGACGGGTCCGTCGTCGACGGCCTTTACGCGGCCGGTGCATGCGCGTCGAACATCGCCCACGACGGCAAGGGCTACGCCAGCGGAACCCAACTCGGCGAGGGGTCGTTCTTCGGGCGGCGGGCGGGCGCCCACGCAGCCAGGCGCGCGGGCGCGCACGCCGCGGGCTAGACCTTCGCGGGTTCGCCGCCCTCGACGCGGCCCAACCGCCAGTCGCCGTCACCGAGCAGCTCCAGCTCGTGGGTGTGGTGCTGCTCGACGGTGCTGCGGTGACTCACGCTGACCAGGATGGTGTCCGGCAGCTCGGTGCGCACCAACTGGTAGAGCATGAACTCCAGGCCCTCGTCGAGCGCGGAGGTCGACTCGTCGAGGAAGACCGCCTTCGGCTTGGTCAGCAGGATCCTGGCGAACGCGATGCGTTGCTGTTCACCGGGGGAGAGCACCTTGGCCCAGTCGTCGACCTCGTCGAGACGTTCGGCCAGATGCGGAAGGGCCACCTTGTGCAGCGTGCTGCGGAGCATCCGGTCGTCGATGGTGCCCACTTCGTTGGGGTAGCTCACGACCGTGCGCAGGTCGCCGAGCGGCACGTACGGCAGCTGGGACAAGAACATCGTCTCGTTCGGTCCGCACGGCCGCGTCAGCCGTCCCGAGGTGAACGGCCACAGCTGGGCCAGGCTGCGGAGCAGGGTGGTCTTGCCGCTGCCCGACCGGCCGGTGACGACCAGCGTGTCGCCGACCTCCAGGCGCATGTCCAGCGGCCGGATGAGCTGCCTGCCGTCGGGGGTGCGTACCTCGACGCCGGAGAGTTCGACGGTGCCGTCCTTGCAGGCGGTGGTGGTCAACTCGGGGAGCTCGCGACCTTCTTCGTTGGCGACGACCAGGCCGTGCAGTCGGATGATGGCGGCGCGGTAGCCGGCGAACTGGTCGTAGACGTTGCGGAAGAACGACAGCCCCTGCTCGATGTTGCCGAAGGCCGCCGCAGTCTGGCTCATCGCGCCGAGCGTGATCTCGCCGTTGAAGAACCGCGGGAACTGCAACAGGTAGGGCGGCACCACGATGATCTGGTCCATCGACAGGTTCCAGCCGTAGAAGCCCATCATGCGGTTGATGTAGCGCTTGTAGTTGCGGACGACGGGCTCGAAAAGCCGTCGTAGCCCGGACCTTTCGGCGATCTCGCCGCGGTAGAACGCAACCGCCTCGGCCGCGTCGCGCAGCCGCACCAGCGCGTAGCGGAAGGCGGCGTTGAACTTCTCGTTGTAGAACGACAGCCAGATGATCGGCCTGCCGATCCAGAACGCGAAGACCGAAGCAAGTAGCACGTAGGCGATCAGGATCCAGAACATCGCCCGCGGCACGTCGCCGATGAGCGGCAGCGCGAGCGTGCCCGACAGGCTCCACAGGATCGCGGTGAACGAGATCATCGAGGCGACCGCGTTGACCGCGCCGAACAGCAGTGTCGCGGTCGAGGTGTTGTTGGGAGTGTTCGGCAGGCCGCCCACCCCGGCGGTGAAGATGTCGATGTCCTGCTGGATGCGCTGGTCGGGGTTGTCGATCGTGTCGTCGATGAACCGGCCGCGGTAGTAGGCCTTACCGTCGAGCCAGTCGCCGGTGAAGCGGTCGGTGAGCCAGACCCGCCAGGCCAGCATGAACCGCTGCGTCATGAACAGGTCGAGCATGATCCGCGCGACGTGCAGGACGGCCAGGAGCGCGAACACCCCCATCGACAGCCAGAACCCGTCCCTGCCGGAGTTCCTGATGGCGTCGTCGCCGCTGCCCAGGCCCGACGCGACCACCTGGAAGCTGGTCATCATGTCGTTGCCCTGGTAGGTGAACAGCACCGTCAGGCGGACCCCGACGATCACCGACAACAGCAGCGCGCCCAGCCACAGCCAGACCTTGAGGCTCTCGGGGCCCTTGAAGTAGTCGCCGGTGATGCGCCAGAACTGGCGCCCCCAGGTCGTGAACCTGGCGATGAGCACCAGGATCACCAGCGTGCACACCGCCGCGATCGCCCAGCTCCGGGCGATCCATATCAGCGACGTCCACAGTTCACTGCCCCAGTCGAGCGTCGGGGTGAACATTCCCTCATTCACTCCGGCAAGGTACCGCGACAACCTTTGCGCGACCGTCCAACGGGTCGCGCCCGGGCCGACGCGTCGCTCGCGCCGATAGCACCGCCGATTTCTGCGCCAGGGCTGTGGAACGGCCGGATCCGCGACCCTCATGCAGAAGTCGGCGACGGTCCTTGCCGGTGATCCGCCTGCGTAAGCTGCCGACATGGGCAGCGACGCTCCGGCCGCGGTGAACGCGGGACACCTGATCGCGCGCCGACTGCGGGCCAGCGGGATCGACACGATCTTCACGCTCTCGGGTGGGCACCTGTTCTCCCTGTACGACGGCTGCCGGGCGGAGGAGATCCGGCTGATCGACACCCGCCACGAACAGACGGCCGCGTTCGCCGCCGAGGGCTGGTCGAAGGTGACCCGGGTGCCGGGGGTGGCGGCGTTGACCGCCGGGCCGGGCGTCACCAACGGCATGAGCGCGATGGCCGCCGCGCAGCAGAATCAGTCGCCGCTGGTGATCCTCGGTGGGCGCGCGCCGGCGCTGCGATGGGGACAGGGCAGCCTGCAGGAGATCGACCACGTCCCGTTCGTCGCGCCGTTGACCCGATTCGCCGCGACCGCCGAATGGCCGGACGCCGTCGCGGGATTGGTGGACGACGCGCTGCGAGCCGCGGTCGACGCCCCCTCCGGTGTGTCGTTCGTCGACTTTCCGATGGACCACGTGTTCAGCGAGGCCACCGACACCTGCGCCCCGGGCGCGCTGAGCGAACCGCGCGAGGTGGTCCAGGCCGACGGCGACGCCGTGACCGCGGCGCGTCGCCTGCTGAGCGGGGCGCAACGCCCCGTCATCATGGCCGGCACCAACGTCTGGTGGGGCCACGCCGAGACGGCGCTGCTGAATCTGGCTGAGACACTGCGCATCCCGGTGCTGATGAACGGTATGGCCCGCGGCACGGTACCCGCCGACCATCCGCTCGCGTTCTCCCGTGCGCGGTCAAAGGCGTTGAAGCAGGCCGACGTTGCGCTGGTGATCGGCGTGCCGATGGACTTTCGGCTCGGCTTCGGGGGCGTGTTCGGCGCCGACACCGCGCTGATCGCCGTCGACCGCGTCGCACCCGAACGCCCCCATCCGCGACCGGTGGCCGCCGGCCTGTACGGCGACATCAGCGCGACGTTGTCCGCCCTGGCGACGGCGGGCGCCGGCGATCACGAAGCCTGGATCGCCGACCTGCGCGCCACCGAGACCGCCGCGCGCACCACCGAAGCCGACGAACTGCGCGACGACCGCACACCGCTGCACCCGATGCGGGTCTACGCCGAGCTCAGCACGATGCTCGACCGCGACGCGATCGTCGTGGTCGACGCGGGCGACTTCGGCTCCTACGCGGGCCGCGTCATCGACAGCTACGTGCCCGGCGCCTGGCTCGACAGCGGTCCGTTCGGCTGCCTGGGCTCCGGACCCGGCTACGCCCTGGCCGCCAAGCTGGCCCGGCCCGACCGCCAGGTGGTGCTGCTGCAGGGCGACGGCGCGTTCGGCTTCTCCGGTATGGAGTGGGATACGTTGGTGCGCCATGGGATTCAAGTCGTTTCGGTGATCGGCAACAACGGAATCTGGGCGTTGGAGAAGCATCCCATGGAGGCGATCTACGGGTACTCCGTCGTCGCCGACCTGCGGCCGGGCACCCGCTATGACGAGGTGGTGACGGCCCTGGGCGGGCAGGGCGAGCTGGTGTCGACGCCCGCCGAGCTGCGCCCGGCGCTGGAGCGGGCCTTCTCGTCGGCGCTGCCGGCGGTGGTCAACGTGCTCACCGATCCGACCGTCGCCTACCCCCGCCGCTCCAACCTCGCCTAGCCCTCCTCCCGCGAGCGACCGTGTTTGCACACGACACGCCGCGGATTTCCGGCATTTCGCTGTCGCTCGCCGCCGACGAGCGCGACGAAACCGCGGACGCTCGCGCCAGGCGGCGTCCCGCCAGACGGCGACGCGTACCGTAGCGGTGTGGCGAAGACGAAGACCCGCACTTCAGGTCGTGTCAGCAATCGATTCTGGCGGCTGCTCGGTGCCAGCACCGACCGGGACCAGGCGCAATCGATGTCGCAGGTGCGCAGTTCGACCGAGTTCGACGAGAAGGCCGCGGCCCTCGACGACGAGCAGATGCGCAAGGCCGCGAAGTTGCTGAACCTCGACGACCTCGCCGAGTCCACCGACATCCCGCAGTTCCTCGCCATCGCCCGGGAAGCCGCCGAGCGCACAACGTCGCTGCGGCCGTTCGACGTTCAGCTCCTGGGCGCGCTGCGCATGCTCGCCGGCGACGTCGTCGAGATGGCCACCGGCGAAGGTAAGACGCTCGCGGGTGCGATCGCCGCCGCCGGCTACGCGCTGGGCGGCCGCAGCGTGCACGTCATCACCATCAACGACTACCTCGCCCGACGCGATGCCGAATGGATGGGCCCGCTGCTGGAGGCGCTGGGCCTGACTGTCGGCTGGATCACCGAGAGCTCGACGCCGGACGAGCGCCGCGCGGCCTACAAGTGCGACGTCACCTACGCCTCGGTGAACGAGATCGGGTTCGACGTGCTGCGCGACCAGCTTGTCACCGACGTCGACGACCTGGTCTCGCCGAACCCCGACGTGGCGCTGATCGACGAGGCCGACTCGGTGCTGGTCGACGAGGCGCTGGTCCCGCTGGTGCTGGCCGGCACCTCCCACCGCGAGACCCCGAAGGTCGAGATCATCCGCATGGTCGGCGAACTCACGCCCGGCGCCGACTACGACACCGACACCGACGGCCGCAACGTGCATCTCACCGAAATCGGCGCACAGAAGCTGGAAGCCAAGCTCGGCGGCATCGACCTGTACTCCGAGGAGCACGTCTCGACCACACTGACCGAGGTCAACGTGGCGCTGCACGCACATGTGCTGCTGCAGCGCGACGTGCACTACATCGTCCGCGATGACGCCGTGCACCTGATCAACGCCTCGCGCGGCCGCATCGCCCAGCTGCAGCGCTGGCCCGACGGACTGCAGGCCGCCGTCGAGGCCAAGGAGGGCATCGAGACCACCGAGACCGGCGAGGTGCTCGACACCATCACGGTGCAGGCGTTGGTCAACCGCTACCAGACGGTGTGCGGCATGACCGGCACCGCGCTCGCGGCCGGCGAGCAGCTGCGCCAGTTCTACAAACTCGGGGTGTCGCCGATCGAACCGAACAAGCCGAACATCCGCGAGGACGAACCCGACCGCGTGTACGTCACCGCGGCGGCCAAGAACGACGCGATCGTCGCGCACATCAAGGAGATCCACGAGACGCGCCAGCCCGTGCTCGTCGGCACCCGCGACGTCGCCGAATCCGAGGAGTTGCACGAGAAACTGGTCAAGGCCGGCGTCCCGGCGGTCGTGCTGAACGCCAAAAACGACGCCGAGGAGGCCGCGGTGATCGCCGAGGCCGGCAAGCTCGGCAGCGTGACGGTGTCCACGCAGATGGCCGGCCGCGGCACCGACATCCGGCTCGGCGGCTCCGACGAGGCCGACCATGACGAGGTCGCCGAACTCGGCGGGCTGCACGTGATCGGGACCGGTCGCCACCACACCGAGCGGCTGGACAACCAGCTGCGCGGTCGCGCCGGCCGCCAGGGCGATCCGGGCTCGTCGGTGTTCTTCTCCAGCTGGGAGGACGACGTCGTGGTCGCGCACCTCGAGCCGAACAAGCTGCCGATGGAGACCGACGAGGACGGCCGCGTCGTCAGCCCCAAGGCGGCCAGCCTGCTCGATCACGCCCAGCGCATCGCCGAAGGCCGGATGCTCGACATCCACGCCAACAACTGGCGCTACAACCAGCTGATCGCCCAGCAGCGCGCGATCATCGTCGAACGCCGAAACACGTTGCTGCGCACGCCGACCGCGCGCGAGGAGCTCGCCGAACTGTCGCCGAAACGCTACGAGGAGGTCGTCGAGCGGCTCGGTGAGGAGAAGCTGGAGAAGATCTGCCGGCTGATCATGCTCTACCACCTCGACCGCGGCTGGGCCGACCACCTGGCGTTCCTGGCCGACATCCGGGAGAGCATCCACCTGCGGGCGCTGGGCAACCAGACGCCGATCGACGAGTTCCACCGGATGGCCGTCGACGCGTTCGCCTCGTTGGCCGCCGACGCGATCGAGGCGGCCCAGCAGACGTTCGAGACGGCGCCGTCGATCGAGGACGAGCCCGGCGTCGACCTGTCGAAGCTGGCCCGCCCGACCTCGACGTGGACCTACATGGTGCACGACAATCCGCTCGCCGACGACTCGCTCTCGGCGCTGAGCCTGCCGGGCGTGTTCCGCTAGGTTTAGCCCATGACCGAGGCGCATGGCCGGGTGCCTTCGCCGCCGGACGAGGCGGGTCAGGCCCGCGATCGGGTGCTGACGGTGCCCAACGTGCTCAGCGCGTTGCGTCTCGTGCTGGTGCCGGTCTTCCTCTGGCTGCTGCTGGTGGTGCACGCCAACGGGTGGGCCGTGGCCGTGCTGATGTTCAGCGGGTTCTCCGATTGGGCCGACGGCAAGATCGCCCGGTTGGTCGACAATCAGTCGTCGCGGCTGGGGGAGTTGCTCGACCCCGCGGTCGACCGGATCTACATGATCACGATCCCGATCGCCATGGGCTTGCACGGGTCGTTGCCGTGGTGGATCGTGCTCACCCTGATCGGCCGTGACGCCGTCCTCGCCGCCACCCTGCCGCTGCTGCGCAGCCGCGGCCTGACCGCGTTGCCCGTCACCTACATCGGCAAGGCCGCCACGTTCGCGTTGATGTCCGGTCTGCCGCTGATCCTGTTGGGGCAGTGGGACGCCACGTGGAGCCGGGTGGTGCTGGCCATCGGCTGGGGCTTTTTGATCTGGGGCCTGCTGATGTATCTGTGGTCCGCGGTGCTGTATCTGATCCAGGTGGGCATGGTGATGCGGCGGCTGCCCAAGGTGCCGCGATGACGCAGAGCTTCCGCAACACGCTCGGCGGTTACGATCCGGAAGCGGGGCGCAGCGCACACGGGGCGGACCGTCCGACGAAGATCCCGGTGCCGTCGCTGTTGCGGTCCTTGCTGACCGAACACCTCGATCCCGGATACGCGGCGGCCGCCAAGGCGAAGGCGGCCGGCCGTCGGCAACCGAGGTGGCAACAGTGGGCCTGGCAGCTGGCGGGCGCCCTGCTGCTCGTCGTCGTGTTCGCCGCCGCGGTGGCCCAGGCCCGCGCGACCGCCCCCGGCGTCCGCGAGACGCAGCAGGTGTTGGCGGGCAGCGTGCGCACGGCGCAGGCCGACACCACCGCGGCCTCCGAGCGCAGGGACGCACTGGCCGCCGAGGTCGACGACGAACGGCGCAGGCGCCTGGAGGGCGACGCGCGCGGCCAGCAGCTGCTGAGCCAGCTCGACGAGGCGAACTTCGCCGCCGCGGCCACACCGGTGATCGGGCCCGGGCTCACGATCACCGTCACCGACCCCGGCGCGTCGTCGGCCAACCTGAGCGACGTGTCCAAACAACGGGTGCCGGGCAGCAGGCAGGTCATCCTCGACCGCGATCTGCAGCTCGTCGTGAACTCGCTGTGGGTCAGCGGCGCCGAGGCGCTCTCGGTCGGCGGCGTGCGGATCGGTCCGAATGTGACCGTCCGGCAGGCGGGCGGCGGCATCCTGGTCGACAATCAACCGATCAGCAGCCCCTACGTCGTCCTCGCGATCGGACCGCCGCACGCGATGCAGGATGTGTTCGACCGCAGCCCCGGCCTGCAGCGGCTCCGCCTGCTGGAGGCCTCCTACGGCGTCGGGGTGAGCGTGAGCACCGGTGAGGGACTGCAACTGCCCGCCGGCTCTGTACGAGAGATCAACTTCGCCAAGCAGATTGGGCCGTGACACGAACATGAAGTCAGACACATGATCGGAATCGCCGCACTGGTCGTAGGCGTCGTGCTCGGCCTGGTGTTCCACCCCGACGTGCCCGAGTTCGTCCAGCCGTACCTGCCGATCGCGGTGGTCGCCGCGCTCGACGCGGTGTTCGGCGGGTTGCGCGCATACCTCGAGCGCATCTTCGACTCCAAGGTGTTCGTGGTGTCGTTCGTGTTCAACGTGCTGGTCGCCGCGCTGATCGTCTACGTCGGCGATCAGCTGGGCGTCGGCACGCAGCTGTCGACCGCGATCATCGTCGTGCTCGGCATCCGCATCTTCGGCAACGCAGCGGCGCTGCGCCGCAGGCTGTTCGGCGCGTGAGGCATGACCCATGAGTGAGCACCAGCCGCAACACTCGGAACCCGACCACTCGGCGCACGGGAGTGGCCGTCACGAACTGCCGCCCGACGAGCCGTCACCGGAGATCGGTGACCTGCACGCGGGCGGCGTCGGCGGGCTGATGCGCCGGGGCCGCTCGCAGGTGGCGTTCGGCGCGCTGGCCGTGGTGCTGTGCCTGGTGCTCGGCGTCGCGATCGTGACCCAGGTCCGGCAGAACGAGTCGGGCGATTCGCTGGAGACGGCCCGCCCCGCCGACCTGCTGGTGCTGCTGGACTCGCTGCAGCAGCGGGAGGCGGCGCTCAACACCGAGGTGGCCGACCTGCAGCGCACGCTGGCCCAGTTGCAGGCGTCGGGCAGCAGCGACCAGGCGGCCATCGAGAACGCGCAGGCCCGGCTGGCCGCGCTGTCCATCCTGATCGGCACGGTGCCGGCCACCGGCCCCGGCGTGACGCTGACCATCACCGACACCACGCCCGGCGTGCCCGCCGAGACGCTGCTCGACGTGATCAACGAGCTGCGCAACGCCGGCGCCGAGGCGATGGAGATCCGCGGCGGCGGAGCCGACGCGCCGACCGCGGTGCGGGTCGGCGTCGACACCTGGGTGGTCGGCAACCCGGGCGCCCTGGTGATCGACGACGAAACGATGAACCCGCCGTATTCGGTTCTGGCCATTGGCGATCCGCCGACCCTGGCCGCCGCGATGACCATTCCCGGCGGCGCGATGGACAGCGTCGAACGGGTCGGCGGCACCATGACGGTGCAGCAGTCCGACCGCGTCGACGTGACCGCCTTGCGGCAACCGAAACAGCGCCAATACGCTCAGCCAGTCAAATGAGCTGACCAACGAGGAGCGCCGTGAGCGAAATCCCAGCCGACCTGCACTACACCGAGGAGCACGAGTGGGTACTGCGCACCGGCGACGACACCGTGCGCGTCGGTATCACCGACTACGCCCAGTCGGCGCTCGGTGACGTCGTGTTCGTCCAACTGCCCGACGTCGGCGCCGAGGTGACCGCCGGCGAGTCGTTCGGCGAGGTGGAGTCCACCAAGTCGGTGTCGGACCTCTACGCCCCCGTCACCGCGAAAGTCGTTGCGGTCAACGGTGATCTCGAGGGGAGTCCCCAGCTTGTGAACTCCGATCCCTACGGCGAGGGTTGGCTGGTCGAGCTGCAGGCCGACGCCGCGGCCCTGGACGAGGGGATCGGCGCGCTCCTCGACGCCGACGGCTACCGCAGCACGGTGACGGAATGACGGGTTGTTAGGGTTTTGCAGACCGGACGCCAACTAGGGCGGATCCGGCGGTGGTGGGCACAATGACGCCCGCCGCGCGGTACGGTCGACAGCAGACGCGGTATCGCCACAGCAGCCAGTTAGGAGCAGCGGGTGACGGAAAACGACCAGAACTCTGGGACCGACCAGACGTCTGACGAAGTCACCGTGGAAACGACATCCGTCTTCCGCGCCGACTTCCTCAACGAACTGGACGCCCCGGCCACGGCGGGAACCGAAGGCGCCGTCTCGGGCGTCGAAGGTCTGCCCGCCGGATCGGCGCTGCTGGTCGTCAAGCGCGGGCCGAACGCCGGTTCCCGGTTCCTGCTCGACCAGCCCACGACGTCGGCCGGTCGGCATCCCGACAGCGACATCTTCCTCGACGACGTCACGGTGAGCCGCCGGCACGCCGAGTTCCGCCTCGAGGGCGGCGAGTTCCAGGTGGTCGACGTCGGCAGCCTCAACGGCACCTACGTCAACCGTGAACCGGTGGACTCCGCGGTGCTCGCCAACGGCGACGAGGTGCAGATCGGCAAGTTCCGCCTGGTGTTCCTCACCGGCCCGAAGAACGACGACGGCAGCGGTCAGGCCGGCTAGTGGTCGACCAGCGCATGCGCGAAGAGTAGCCATGGGCGCACCCGACACTCCCGCGCTCACTGGGATGTCGATCGGAGCGGTCCTCGATCTGCTGCGACCGGACTTCCCGGACGTGACCATCTCCAAGATCCGGTTTCTGGAGGCCGAAGGCCTGGTCACTCCCGAGCGCACCGCGTCGGGTTATCGGCGGTTCACCGCCTACGACTGCGCGCGTCTGCGGTTCATCCTCACCGCCCAGCGCGATCAGTATCTGCCGTTGAAGGTGATCAAGGCGCAGCTCGACGCGCAACCCGACGGCGAACTGCCTCCGCACGGATCCACGTACGGCGTACCGCGTTTGGTGCCGGTCTCCCCAGACGGCACTGACGGTGCCGACAATCCCGCGGGGACGGCGGCGGTGGCGCCGACCCAGGTGCGGCTGTCCCGCGAGGATCTGCTGGCCCGTTCGGGTGTCGACGAGGAACTGCTGAACGCGCTCGTCAAGGCCGGCATCATCACCACCGGTCCGGGTGGCTTCTTCGACGAGCACTCCGTGGTGATCGCCCAGTGTGCGCGCGCATTGGCGGACTACGGTGTCGAGCCCAGGCATCTGCGGGCATTTCGGTCCGCGGCCGATCGCCAGTCCGATCTGATCGCGCAGATCGCCGGGCCGATCGTCAAGGGCAACAAGGCCGGCGCGCGCGACCGGGCCGACGACCTGGCACGTGAGGTGGCGGCCTTGGCGATCACGTTGCATACATCGCTGATCAAGTCGGCTGTGCGCGACGTACTGGATCGCTGAGGATTAGACTCGAAGCGATGGCTATCAGGACCGCTTCTTCGGTGCGGAGGGCAGACACAGATGGGTGAGGTTCGTGTGGTCGGCATTCGCGTTGAGCAGCCGCAGAACCAGCCGGTCCTGCTGCTGAGGGAGTCGAACGGCGATCGGTATCTGCCCATTTGGATCGGGCAGTCCGAAGCCGCCGCGATCGCCCTCGAACAGCAGGGCGTCGAGCCCGCCCGACCGCTGACGCATGACCTGATCCGAGATGTCATTGCAGCGCTTGGCCATTCGCTCAAAGAGGTGCGCATCGTCGACCTGCAGGAGGGCACCTTCTACGCCGACCTGATCTTCGATCGCGACATCAAGGTGTCGGCGCGCCCGTCGGATTCGGTGGCCATCGCGTTGCGGGTCGGGGTGCCGATCTACGTCGAGGAAGCGGTGCTGGCCGAGGCCGGCCTGATCATTCCGGACGAGAACGACGACGAGGCCGCGGGCGCGGTGCGCGAGGACGAGGTCGAGAAGTTCAAGGAATTCCTCGACAGCGTCTCACCCGACGACTTCAAGGCCACCTAGCCCGACCTGGGCCGGGGCCGTGACGGTTTGTCACGGAAACGTCTCGTCGCTTCGACACGCGGTGCGGGGTTTCCCGATCGGCGAGATGGGCAGCCATACTTTGAGGGCCGGACCACTGATGGGCAGTCCACAGACGGCGAGAAGCGTATGCTCGACACACTCGGGCTTGGCAAATGTGCGCCCCACGCGAGGTCACAGACGCGGGTTCGATCGGCGAGAGGAATCGACAAGTGGGAGACACGCCACGTCAGGAGCAGCTCGACCTCACTGCTGCCAGCGGCCCCGCGGATTCGGAACTGACCACCGCCCCTGCGACCGAGGAGCCCGTGCAGGCCGGCCTCTTCCCTGACAACTCCGTTCCCGACGAGCTCGTCGGCTACCGCGGCCCCAGCGCCTGCCAGATCGCCGGCATCACCTACCGCCAGCTCGACTACTGGGCGCGGACGTCGCTGGTCGTGCCGTCCATCCGCAGCGCGGCGGGCTCCGGCAGCCAGCGGCTGTACTCGTTCAAGGACATCCTGGTCCTCAAGATCGTCAAGCGGCTGCTCGACACCGGCATCTCGCTGCACAACATCCGCGTCGCCGTCGACCATCTGCGCCAGCGCGGGGTTCGCGATCTGGCCAACATCACGCTGTTCTCCGACGGCACCACGGTCTACGAGTGCACGTCCGCCGAAGAGGTCGTCGACCTGCTGCAGGGCGGTCAGGGTGTGTTCGGCATCGCCGTATCGGGCGCCATGCGGGAGCTGACCGGCGCGATCGCCGACTTCCCCGGCGAGCGCGCCGACGGTGGCGAGTCGATCGCCGCTCCCGAGGACGAGCTGGCCTCGCGGCGTAAGCACCGCGACCGCAAGATCGGCTGATTTCCGCCCGCTGTCCCTAGATATTGCTTCCAGGGCTGTTCAACCAGTCCGACCACGACCCTGGATGCAATCTTCACGGTGATCGGCTGACTGCCGGTAAACTCGTCAACGCATCGCGCTTGTGCGGGAGAGTTTCGTGGCGGCCAGTCACGGACGCCGAAGGAGCAACACCTCTCCGTCAACCTCTCAGGCACCCGGACCGCACGAGACCCCGATGCCTCTGGAAAGCGGTGAGCAGCCCGATCGGGCGGCTCACCCGCCCATGGGGAAAGGCGCATCACGCATCGTCGCGACCGCCGAATCTCTCAGGCGCCCGCAGCGGGTCGACGACAGAGGGGGAGGAACCCAGCGGTCCTCTGCCTGCACGCGTCTGGAGTAGCCCGAGTGTTCGATCACCACCAGCCCAACTTCGCCGACCGCCACATCGGCCCCGACGCCGACGCCGTCGCCACCATGCTCAAGACGATCGGCGTCTCCTCGCTCGACGAACTCGCCGAGACGGCGCTGCCCGCGAACATCCTCGACGCCCTGTCGGCCGACGGCGTGGCCCCGGGACTGGACCGGCTGCCCGCGGCCGCGACGGAGGAGGAGGCGCTCGCCGAACTGCGCGCACTCGCCGACCAGAACACCGTGGCCGTGTCGATGATCGGCCAGGGCTACTACGACACGCTGACGCCACCGGTGTTGCGCCGCAACATTCTTGAGAACCCCGCCTGGTACACCGCCTACACCCCGTACCAGCCGGAGATCAGTCAGGGCCGCCTCGAGGCGCTGCTCAACTTTCAGACCGTGGTGACCGATCTGACGGCCCTCGAGGTCGCCAACGCGTCGATGCTCGACGAGGGCACGGCCGCGGCCGAGGCGATGACGCTGATGCACCGGGGCGTCCGCGGATCGTCCAACCGGCTGGCCGTGGATGCCGACCTGTTCCCGCAGACCGCCGCCGTGCTGGCCACCCGCGCCGAGCCGCTCGGCATCGAGATCGTCACCGTCGACCTGACCCAGGGACTGCCCGACGGCGAGTTCTTCGGCGTCGTCGCGCAGCTGCCGGGGGCCAGCGGGGCGGTCGTCGACTGGAGTGATCTGGTCGCCCAGGCCCACGACCGTGGCGCCCTGGTGGCGATCGGCGCCGACCTGCTGGCGTTGACGCTGCTCACCCCGCCCGGTGAGTTCGGCGCCGACGTCGCGTTCGGCAGCACCCAAAGATTTGGTGTGCCAATGGGATTCGGCGGACCGCACGCGGGTTATCTGGCCGTGCACGCCAAGCACGCCCGCCAGCTGCCGGGCCGCCTGGTCGGGGTGTCGCTCGACGCCGACGGCGCACCCGCCTACCGGTTGGCGTTGCAGACCCGCGAACAGCACATCCGCCGCGACAAGGCCACCAGCAACATCTGCACCGCGCAGGTTCTGCTGGCCGTGATGGCCGCGATGTACGCCAGTTATCACGGCGCCGACGGCCTGACGGGGATCGCGCACCGGGTGCACGGGCGGGCTCGGGCCCTGGCGGCCGGGCTGTCGGCGGCCGGGGTCGAGATCGTGCACCGCGCGTTCTTCGACACCGTGCTGGCGAAGGTGCCGGGCCGGGCGGCGGCCGTCCGCGACGCCGCCAAGGCGCGCGGCATCAACGTCTGGCTGGTCGACGACGACCACGTCTCGGTGTCCTGCGACGAGGCGACCACCGACGCCCACGTCGAGGCGGTGCTGTCGGCGTTCTCGGCGGCACCGGTCGACGCGGAGTTCGAGGGGCCCCGCATCGCGACGCGCACGTCGGAATTCCTGACCCATCCCGCGTTCACGCGATACCGCACCGAAACCGAGATGATGCGCTACCTGCGCTCGCTGGCCGACAAGGATATCGCCTTGGACCGCAGCATGATTCCGCTCGGATCGTGCACGATGAAGCTCAACGCGGCCGCCGAGATGGAGCCGATCACCTGGCCCGAGTTCGGCCGTCAGCATCCGTTCGGCCCGGCCTCCGACACGCCGGGGCTGCGCAAGCTGATCGCGGATCTGGAGCAGTGGCTGGTCGACATCACCGGATACGACGCGGTGTCGCTGCAGCCGAACGCCGGATCGCAGGGTGAGTACGCCGGCCTGCTGGCGATCCAGGCGTATCACGCCGAACGCGGTGAACCGGATCGCAACGTCTGCCTCATTCCGTCCAGCGCGCACGGCACCAACGCGGCCTCGGCCGCCCTGGCCGGTATGCGGGTCGTGGTGGTGGGCTGCCGAGCCAACGGCGACGTCGACCTCGACGACCTGCGGGCCAAGGTGAGCGAGCACGCGGATCGGTTGTCGGCGTTGATGATCACGTACCCGTCGACGCACGGCGTGTACGAGCACGACATCGCCGACATCTGCGCGGCCGTGCATGACGCCGGCGGTCAGGTGTACGTCGACGGCGCCAACCTCAACGCGCTCGTCGGCCTGGCCCGCCCCGGCCGGTTCGGCGGCGACGTGAGCCACCTCAACCTGCACAAGACGTTCTGCATCCCGCACGGCGGCGGGGGGCCTGGTGTGGGCCCGGTCGCGGTGCGCGCGCATCTGGCCAAGTACCTGCCCGGTCATCCGCTCGCGGAGGAGCTTCCGGAGAAGCACACCGTGTCGGCGGCGCCGTACGGATCGGCGTCGATCCTGCCGATCAGCTGGGCCTACATCCGGATGATGGGGGCGGGCGGGCTGCGAGCCGCATCGCTGACAGCCATCGCGTCGGCCAACTACATCGCGCGCCGCCTCGACGAGTACTACCCGGTGCTCTACACCGGCGAGAACGGCATGGTCGCGCACGAGTGCATCCTCGACCTGCGCACCATCACCAAGCAGACGGGCGTCACCGTCGACGATGTGGCAAAGCGGTTGGCGGACTATGGTTTCCACGCGCCAACCATGAGCTTCCCGGTGGCGGGCACGCTGATGGTCGAGCCGACCGAGAGCGAGAGCCTCGCCGAGGTCGACGCGTTCTGCGAGGCGATGATCGCGATCCGCGCCGAGATCGACAAGGTCGGCGACGGCACCTGGCCCAGCGACGACAACCCGTTGCGCAACGCACCCCACACCGCGGAATCGCTCCTCGTTGACGAGTGGAACCACCCCTACACCCGCGAGCAGGCGGCCTATCCGCTGGGCAAGAACTACCGCCCGAAGGTGTGGCCGCCGGTGCGTCGCATCGATGGCGCGTATGGCGACCGCAACCTGGTGTGCTCGTGCCCACCGGTCGAGGCCTTCGCCTGACGGACGCCGGCCATATCGCCGAGTGTGGGCTCGACACACGCTTCGACGCCGAAATATGTGCCGGTAACCCACGTTCGGCGGATAGGGTGCTGGCGTGTTACCACCGACGGTCGCGCAATGGCGGGACGGCGGCCGCATGCTGGAGACGGCGGCAGGCAAGGTGTTCGTCCGCAGTGCCCCCGGCGACGGCCCGACGATCCTGCTGCTGCACGGCTATCCGTCGAGTTCGTACGACTACCGCGGTGTCGTGCCGCATCTGGAGGGCCGCGCCTGGGTGACGCTGGACTTCCTGGGCTTCGGGCTGTCGGACAAACCGCGCCCGCACCGCTACAGCCTGTTCGAGCAGGCCGACATCGTGCAGACCGTGGTGGCCGAGACGACGACGGGTCCGGTCGAGCTCATCGCCCACGACATGGGCACATCGGTGGCAACCGAACTGCTCGCACGCGACATCGACGGCGACCTGCCGTTCGACCTGCGTGCGGCGGTGTTGACCAACGGCAGCGTCATCCTGCATCGAGCGAGCCTGAGGCCGGCGCAGAAGATCCTGCGCGGCCCGATGGGAGCGGTGTTCGCGCGGCTGACCAACGAACGCGGGTTCGCACGCGGTTTCGGCAAGCTGTTCAGCTCGGCGCACCCGCTGACCCGCGAGGAGGCCGAGGCGCAGTGGGCGCTGCTGGCCCACAACGACGGACACCGGATCGCCCACTTGTTGATCTACTACCTCAACGAGCGCGTCGAATACGCGTCGCGATGGCATGGCGCCGTGCGTGATTGGGGCGAACCGCTGTGCTTCCTGTGGGCGCTCGACGATCCCGTCGCGACCGGTAACGTGCTCGACGGCCTACGCGAACTGCGCCCCGCCGCCGACGTCATCGAGTTGCCCGGCGTGGGCCACTACCCGCAGGTCGAGGTGCCCGACGTGTTCAGCCGCGCGGCATTGAGCCTGCTCGACGCTAGCCGAGGAAGTTCGTGATCGCCGACGTCAGTTCGGGGGAGTCGGAGCTGTCGAGGTTCTGGTAGCTGCCGCCGCTGATCTCGGCCACGGCCTCCCAGGTCGCGCGGTCGGAGTCCGAGCCGAAGTCGATGACGTTGACCGCCACCGGTTTCGCCTCGTCGAACGCACCGCGGATGTACTGCTGTAGCCCGTCACCGTTGAGGGTCTGGTCGGTGTGCGGTCCGGTGGTGATCACCAGGATCGAGTTCTTCTGCCCCTCACGGAAGTTCGCCATCGCCTCGGTGTAGACCAGCCGCAGCGTGGTGAACGACACGGCGCCGCCCCCGGAGGCCGACTGGTCGTCCAGCGCCGACGTCAACGCCGCTGACCGGGGCTGCCCGTTGACCTGGTCGCTGAGCGGTCCGGTGCTGACCTCCGAACGACCCGCGGTGCCGTCGAATGTCCACAGCCCCACCGCCGCCGACGCCGGCAACGCCTGCAATCGGGCGTTGAGCGCAGCGACGACGTTCTCGAGCCGGGACCGCCCGCCGTCGACGGTGGGCATCGACTGGTCGAGCATGATCGTCACCGCCGGGTTGGCCACCGGGGCGGTCAGTGCGCTGGCCAGCAGTGCGCGCGACTCGTTGTCGCCCACCGTCAGCGGGGCAGGCACGGCCTGGCCGAAGTCGACGACGTCGCTGTCCGGCGGCGTCCCGTCCTGGGTGCGGAAACCGGCCTTGGCCAGTTCGGCGAGCTGCTCGGGTTTGCGCATGAACCGGGCGAATTCGCTTGCGGCGCTCTTCTGTTCCTGCGACAGTCCCTCGGCCGACAACAGCACGGTCGGGAAGTCCGCCACCGCCGCCGGGGCCGGGGGCAGCCATCCGACGACCTTCTTGGCGGCGTCCGGCAAACCGGTGGTGCGCTGGTAGAGCTGCTGTTCGGTGATGGCGACGGCGTGCACCGGCGCCGCGGCCGGATCGGACGCCTTGATCAGCGCGTCGAGCGCGGTCGAGGTCTTCTTGTCCGCGAGCTTCGGCTGACCCGCCACCAGCGTGTTCACCGCGCGTGTGCCGTCGCTCGGCGGTGCGCCGGCCGGCGCCGACGCCGTGGCGATGGCCTCCGCGGCGAGGTATGACGCATCGCTGTCACCGCTCAGCGGCAGCGCCAGCCGCAGCGAGCCCCAGCCGGGGAGGTTCAGCCCGTCCAGCGCCGTCGGGTTGCTCTGCAGGTTCGGCAGCGTCGACCAGTTCTGCTGCGCCAGAGCAGTTTTCAGTTGTGGCGACACGGCGAGCACGACGGGGGAGCTGACCAGCGGCCGGCTGTCGATGATCGTCTGCGCGCCCGAGGAGGCCTCGAGTCGGGCCGCCGACACCGAGCTGCCGGGAATCCACAGCGCGGGACGGTCACCCAACTCCGCGGGCCACGCGCCTATGAAACCGTTGACCACCTGGTCGGATTCGGCCGGTTTGACGCCGACCTTCACGCATTTGTCGGCGACCGGCGCGGCGGTCTCGTTGTACCGGTTGGCCAGCGACTGGATGGCCTCGGTGATGTTCGGGTCGGCCACCACCGCGACGGACAGTTCGCCGTCCACACACCGTGCAGCGGCCTGATCGGTGCGGTCGGACAGCGCGTCACCGAAGAAGCGCCACAGGATGACCGCGCCGACGAGCACCACAACCGCGACAAGGGCCGCGATGACGCCGACGCTGACGCCGCGCCTGCCGGGCGTGACCGCGCGGTGGCTACCGGTCCACTCGCCGCCCTCCCACTCACCGCTGTGCCTGCGGACCGAGCGCGGCGGAGGGGTCGATCCGGTGTCCGCCGCATAGTCGGGCGTGTGATCCGGCGCATCCGAGTAGTCCGGTTCGTTCGGGTACTCCGGTTCGTCCGAGTACTCGTCGTCACGATCCGATCCGTAATCGGTTTCGTAGCCCGCGTCCTCGCGGTCAGGACGCTGGCCGAAATGACCGAAGCGTTCGGTCTGCGGCTCGTCGTGCCGATCGCCGAAATCGCCGCCTGGCGAATCCTCGGGATCCGGTTTACTGTGCCTGCCCACTTCCGCCCTTACTGACGCCGACCGGTCACCGGATCACGCACCGCTGTTTGCGGCCTTGTATTCGCGACGGCGGCGATGCAGGATCGGCTCGGTGTAGCCGTTCGGTTGTTCGGCGCCCGACAGGATGAGGTCCTGCGCGGCCTGGAACGCGACGTTGTGGTCCGGATCCGTTGCCATCGGCTTGAATTCGGGATCCCGCTCGTTCTGCTTGTCGACGATCGCGGCCATCCGCTTGAGGCTGGCCACCACATCGTCGGGCGTGATGACGCCGTGACGCAACCAGTTCGCCAGCAGCTGACTCGAAATACGCAGCGTCGCACGGTCTTCCATCAACGCGATGTTGTGGATGTCGGGCACCTTCGAACATCCGACGCCCGCGTCGATCCAGCGCACCACATAGCCGAGGATCGACTGGCAGTTGTTGTCGACCTCCTCGCGGATCTCCTCGGGCGCCCACGCGAGCTCCTTGGCCAGCGGAATGGCCAACAGCTGCTCGACGCTGGTGCGCGTCTTGCCCGTCAATTCCTTGTGCACCTCGTAGACGTCGACCTCGTGGTAGTGCATGGCGTGCAGCGTCGCCGCGGTCGGCGACGGCACCCACGCGGTGGTGGCGCCGGCCTTGGGCTGTCCGATCTTCTGCTCGACCATGTCGGCCATCAGATCGGTCATCGCCCACATGCCCTTGCCGATCTGGGCCTTGCCGGAGAAGCCGGTCGCCAGGCCGATGTCGACGTTCTGGTCCTCGTAGGCCTGGATCCACTGGGTGCTCTTCATCGCACCCTTGCGGATCATCGGGCCCGCCTCCATCGACGTGTGGATCTCGTCGCCGGTGCGGTCGAGGAAGCCGGTGTTGATGAACACCACGCGGTCGGCGGCGGCCTTGATGCAGGCCTTGAGGTTGACCGTGGTGCGGCGCTCCTCGTCCATGATGCCGACCTTGAGGGTGTTCGCCGGCAAGCCGAGCACGTCCTCGACGCGGCTGAACAGCTCGACGGTGTACGCCACCTCGTCGGGGCCGTGCATCTTCGGCTTGACGATGTACACCGAACCGGTTCGGCTGTTGACCAGCGGGCCGTTGCCGTCCCCGGACTTCAGGCCGTGGATCGCGATCAGGCTGGTGAACAGCGCGTCCTGGATGCCCTCGAACACCTCGACCTCTTGGCCGTTGCCGTCGGTTCGCACGATCGCGTCGTTGGTCATCAGGTGACCGACGTTGCGCACGAACAGCAGGCTGCGGCCGGGCAGCGTCAGCTCGCCCTCGCCGTCGGGGGTGGTATAGGTGCGGTCCTCGTTGAGCCTGCGGGTGAAGGTCTTGCCGCCCTTGCTCACCTCTTCGGTGAGGTCACCGCGGTTGAGGCCGAGCCAGTTTCGGTATCCGAGCACCTTGTCGTCGGCGTCGACGGCCGCGACCGAGTCCTCGAAGTCCATGATCGTGGTGACCGCGGACTCCAACACGACGTCCTTGATGCCCGCGGCGTCGGTCGAGCCGACGGGCGACTCCGGGTCGACGAGGATCTCGACGTGTAACCCGTTGTTGCGCAACAACACCGACCATTGCGGCGCACCGAGCTCACCGGTGTAGCCGACGAACTGTTCGGGCTCGGCCAGCCCGACCGAGTTGCCGTCGCCGACGTCGACGAGCAGCTGACCGTCGTCGATGCGCAGACCGGTCGCCTCGCTCCAGGCGCCGGCCGCCAACGGTGCGGCGCCGTCGAGGAAGCGGCGGGCATAGGCGATGACCTTGTCACCACGAACCTTGTTGTAGCTGTCGCCCTTCTCGGCCCCGTCGTCTTCGGAGATGACGTCGGTGCCGTACAGCGCGTCGTAGAGCGAACCCCAGCGCGCGTTGGCCGCGTTGAGCGCGAACCGCGCGTTGAGGATCGGCACCACCAGCTGGGGGCCGGCGGTCGTGGTGATCTCGTCGTCGACGCCCGCGGTGGTGATCGTGAAGTCGTCGGGCTCGGGGAGGAGGTACCCGATCTCGGTGAGGAACGCCTTGTACGCCTCATGGTCGAGCGGCTCGATCACCCGCTGCCGATGCCACTTGTCGATCCGGGCCTGCAGATCGTCACGCTTGGCCAGCAGCTCTTCGTTCTTCGGCGTCAGGTCGGCGACGACCTTGTCCACGCCGGACCAGAAGGTGTCGGGGTCGATGTCGGTGCCGGGCAGCGCCTCGTTGTTGATGAAGTCGTACAGCACCTTGGCGACGCGCAGGTTTCCCACCGTCACGCGATCGGTCATCATTCCTCCTCGAACTGTCGCCCCAGCTTACCCAGCGGTAACCGGGCTTATCCGCAACAGGCCGGTCCGTAGTCGCGGGCCGCCGCGGCGAGAAGCCGTTCGCACCGATCGGCCAGGTCTGCCCGCAACGGCGCCGCCCGCTCCGCAATGGTTTGCTGGATCCGCACGTATTCGGCGCGACCGGCCGGTGTCTCGATCTCGATCGGCTCAAATCCGTATTCGCGGAGATCATAGGGGCTGGCCCGCATGTCGAGTTCGCGGGCTTCGGCGGCCAGGTCGAGACAGTCCGTCACCAGCTCGGAGGGGACCAGCGGTCCGAGCTTGAAGGCCCACTTGTAGAGGTCCATCGCGGCATGCAGACAGCCCGGTTGCTCTGCGGCGACCTGGTCGCGGCGGGTGAGCTGCTCGGCGTTGCGCCGGGCCGCGGGTTCGGTGAAGAAGCGGAACGCGTCGAAGTGGCTGCAGCGCAACGGCATCGAGTCGACGACCGCGTCGGTGCCCGCCGCACCGAGCCGCAACGGCACGCCCTCGTGGCGCACCGCCGACGCCCGGTACACCATCGCCCATTCGTGAAGCCCGAAGCAGTTCAGCCGGGCGGGACGCGCCTCGGTCGCCCGCAGCAGGCGGGCGACGAACCGGACCGTGTCGATGCGCGCGGCCAGGTAATCGGGGCTCACCACCACGCCGGTGTGGTCACGCGCGTATCCAGACCGACGGAGAAAGCGTTGCGCGACAGGGCCGGCCAAGGCGACGCCGAAGCCGGGATGCCAGGTGCGCAACTTTCCCGGCCGCAGGCTGTAGTAGGTGAACAGGAAGTCCCAGACCGGGTGCTTCTCGCCCGACCGGGCGCGGCGACGGTGCGGGGCACAGAACTCGTCGGCTCGACGCTGGTGCGCCCGCTCGCGGGCGGTCCAGGCCGTTTCGTCGAGCACTTCGACGGTCTGGGCGCACACGGCGACGTCAGACACGGTGGGTTCCGTCGCGCACGGTGCCAACCAGGTCCTCCACCAGATCCTCGAGGGCCACCATGCCCTCCACGCTGCCGTCGGGCCCGGTGACCAGGGCCAGATGGCTGTTGGTGCGCCGCAACCGCGACAAGGCGTCGGGCAGCGGAAGCGACGCGGACACCACCGGCAGCGGGCGCACCATCGCGAAGTCCAGGACGGCGTCGGGGTCGTTGACGAAGGCCAGCACGTCCTTGATGTGCAGATAGCCGAGGTAGGCGCCGGACGCGTCGGTGATCGGGAAGCGTGAGTAACCGGTTTCGGCCAGCGCCTCCTCGACGGCGCCGACGGTCGGACCCGCGCCCTCGCGCGCCACGGCCACCGTCCTGATGTCGCGCAGCGGGAACGCGACGTCCTTGACCGCGCGGTCGCGGATCTGCAGCGCCCGGGTCAGCCTGCCGTGCTCCTCGGGATCGAGCAGGCCCTCGGACAGCGATTCGGCGATCATCTCCGACAGCTCGACCGTCGACACGGTGACGTCGAGTTCGTCCTTGGGCTCCACCCGGAACAACCGCAGGGTGGCGTTGGCGCACCAGTTGTAGAAGGCGATCAGCGGCCGGGCCACCCGGATCCACACCAGGTAGGTCGGTATCAGCAGCATCGCCGCCGACTCCGGGCCGGCGATCGCGATGTTCTTCGGCACCATCTCGCCGAGCAGCACGTGCAGCACGACCACGATGGCCAGCGCGACGACGAAGGACACCGAGTGCAGCACCGCATCGGAGACACCCAGGGCGTCGAACGGCTTCTCCAGCAGGTGCGCGACGGCCGGCTCGCCGACGCGGCCGAGCAGGATCGAGCAGATCGTGATGCCCAGCTGCGCGCCCGCGAGCATCAGCGACAGGTGTTCGCCGGCGCGGATCACGGTGACGGCGCTCTTCTTGCCCTGTTCGGCCAGCGCTTCGAGCCGGTCGCGCCGCGCGGAGATCAGCGCGAACTCCGATGCGACGAAGAACGCGTTGACGGCCAGCAGCAGCACGGTCAGCAGCACACCGAGGATGTCACCCATCGACGCTCCTCCCGTCGACGGCCTCGCCGCTGTGACCCAGTTCGGTCAGCTCGAGCAGGTCGATGCGGCGGCCGTCCATCCGCAGCACCGTGGCCAGCCAGCGCTTCGGGTCCTCTGGCGCACCGTCGGGGTCGAATGCCTCGAGCTCGATCGACTCGCCCTCTTCGGGGATGTGGCCCAGCTTCTCGAGGACCAGGCCGCCGATCGTCTCGTAGTCACCCTCGGGGGCGCGGAACGGGGTGGCGCCGGCGACCTCGTCGATGCGCAGCAGCCCCGATATCTGCCAGCCGCGGCCCGCGGGCACGACGTCGGGCGCCTCGTCGTCGTGTTCGTCGCGGACGTCGCCGACGATCTCCTCGATGAGGTCCTCGACGGTGACCATGCCCGCGGTCCCGCCGTACTCGTCGACCACCAGCGCGGTCTGCAGGCCGTTGGCGCGGATCTGCGTCATCACCGCGTCGCCGTCCAACGTCGAGGGCACCTTGGCGACCGGCAGCGCCAGCGAGGCCAGCCGGGTGGTCTCCCGCTCGTTCATCGGCACCTCGAAGACCTGCTTGACGTGGGCGATCCCGATCGTCTCGTCGAGGTCCCCGCGGATGATCGGGAACCGCGAGTATCCGGTGCGGATCGCGGCGGTGACCAGATCGGCGACGGTCGCGTCGGCGTCGAGGGACTCGATCTTCTGCCGCGGCGTCATCAGTTCCTCCGCGGAGCGATCGCCGAACCGCAGCGACCGGTCGACCAGCACCGCGGTGATCGGGTCCAACGCGCCGCTGCGGGCCGAGCTGCGCACCAGCGACACCAGCTCCTGCGGCGAGCGTGCCGAGCGCAGCTCCTCGGCGGGTTCGATGCCCAGCCGGCGCAGGATCGTGTTCGCGGTGCCGTTCGTCAGCCGGATCAACGGTGTGAACAGCGCGGAGAACAGCAGCTGGGGCCCGGCCGACCAGCGCGCCACCGGTACCGGCCGCGCGACCGCCAGGTTCTTCGGCACCAGCTCGCCGAACACCATCGACAGCGACGTGGCGATGAGGATCGCCAGGGCCAGCGCCACGCCGCCGGTGTAGGCCGCGGGCACGCCGATCGCGTCCAGCGCCGGGTGGATCAGCCGGGCCACGACGGGTTCGGCGAGGAAACCGGTGGCCAGTGTGGTGATCGAGATGCCGACCTGGGCGCCGGACAGCTGGAACGACAGCGTGCGGTGGGCCCGTTGGACCAACTGGTCGCGGCGGTGGCCGCTGCGGGCGTTGGCCTCCACGGTGCTGCGCTCGAGCGCGGTCAGCGAGAACTCGGCCGCCACGAAGACCGCGGTGCCCGCGGTCAGCAGGACGAAAGCGAGCAGGGCCAGCAGCGACGAGACGACGCTCATCGGGTGGTCCTCGCGCGGATGCCGGGCCTGTCGCCCGGCCGTCTAGAGGAGGGCTCGGCGTCGGGAGGCTCGGGCCGCTCGGCCCGGTCGGGCCCCTCTGCAACCCGGACCTCGACGGGTGCCTGCGGCACGGGATCCCTTTCGCGTAGAGGACTGAAGGAAACCCATGGTAACGGGTGATGGCGCGGGGTAGGGATCACCAACCGGTGGGCAGCGGATGTCCTTCGGCGAAGCCGGCCGCGGACTGCACGCCGAGCACGACCTTCTCGTGCAGTTCGGCGAGGTTCGCCGCGCCGACGTAGGTGCACGTGCTGCGCACCCCGGAGGTGATGTGGTCGAGCAGGTCCTCCACGCCGCCGCGGGATGGGTCGAGGCCCATCCGCGACGTCGAGATGCCCTCCTCGAACAGCGCCTTGCGGGCCCGGTCGAACGCGCCGTCACCGGCGGTGCGGGCGGCCACCGCGCGTTTGGATGCCATGCCGTAGCTCTCCTTGAACGGCTGGTTGTCGCGGTCGCGCATCAGGTCGCCGGGGGACTCGTAGGTGCCGGCGAACCACGAGCCGATCATCACGTTGGACGCGCCGGCGGCCAGTGCGAGCGCGACGTCGCGCGGGTGCCGGATGCCGCCGTCGGCCCACACGTGCGCGCCCAATTCCTTTGCCGCCGCGGCACATTCGACGACAGCGGAGAATTGCGGCCGGCCGACACCGGTCATCATGCGGGTCGTGCACATCGCCCCGGGTCCGACGCCGACCTTCACGATCGACGCGCCCGCGTTGATCAGGTCCCGGGTGCCGTCGGCGGAGACCACGTTGCCCGCGGCCAGCGGGAGTCCGAGGTCCAGCGACGCCACCGCCTCGATCGCGTCGAGCATCTTGACCTGGTGTCCGTGCGCGGTGTCGACCACCAGCAGGTCGACACCGACCTCGGCCAGGCCGCGGGCCTTGGCGCCGACGTCGCCGTTGATGCCGATCGCGGCGGCGATCCGCAACCGCCCCCGGTCGTCGACCGCCGGGGCGTAGATGCCTGCGCGGACGGCACCGGTGCGTGTCAGCACACCGGCGAGCGTGCCGTCGCTCTCGGTCAGCACCGCCACGTCGACCGGCGCGTGTTCGAGCAGATCGAAGACCTTGCGCGGCTCGGTTCCCACCGGCGCGGTGACGAAATCCGATATCGCGACGTCGCGCACGCGGGTGAAGCGGTCGACGCCTTCGCAGTTGGCCTCGGTGACCAGGCCGATCGGCCTACCCTCGAACGCGACGACCGCGGCGCCGTGCGCCCGCTTGTGGATCAGCGCGGTCGCGTCGGACACCGAGTCGTCGGGGGAGAGCACGACGGGGGTGTCGACGACGAGGTCGCGGCTCTTGACGAAGTCGACGGTGCCCTGGACCGCCGAGATCGGCAAGTCCTGCGGTAGCACGACGATGCCGCCGCGGCGGGCCACGGTCTCGGCCATCCGGCGGCCGGCGACGGCGGTCATGTTCGCGACGACGACCGGGATCGTGGTGCCCGAGCCGTCGGAGGTCGACAGGTCGACGTCCATCCGCGACTGGACATCGGAGCGCCCGGGGACGATGAAGACGTCGTTGTAGGTCAGGTCGTATGCGGGCCGGTGGCCCTCCAGGAATCGCATGTCAGGTCAAGTCTAGTTGCGCGCCAGTAGTCGGCCGAGAAGACGTAAACCTGCCTAATTCGGGGCCGAAGAAACCTAGGCCTCGACTTCGCTGCGGTCGCCGCTCCACAACGTGTGGAACCGCTTGGCGGGGTCGGCGTCGATGCGGCCGTAGGTGTGCGCGCCGAAGTAGTCGCGCAGCCCCTGGGTCAGCGCGGCGGGCAGGCGCTCGGTGCGCAGCGCGTCGTAGTACGACAGCGCCGAGGCGAAGCCCGGAATCGGGATGCCGAGCTCGGTGGCCGTGACGACGACACGGCGCCAGCTGTCGATGGCCGCCTCGATCGCGCTGCGGAAGTACGGCGCGACGATCAGCGACGGCAGGTCGGGGTCCTCGTCGAACGCCTCCTTGATCCGGTTGAGGAATTTCGCCCGGATGATGCAGCCGCCCCGCCAGATGGTGGCCAGATCGCCGGGCGTGACGCCCCAGTCGTACTCGGCGCTGCCCGCCTGGATCTGGTTGAAGCCCTGCGCGTAGGCGATGATCTTCGACGCGTACAGCGCCTGACGAACGTCTTCGGTGAATTTCTCTGCGTCGCTGGGCCTTTCACCGAGATTACCCGTCGCCAGCCCGGTGGTGGCCTTGCGCTGCGTCACCGATCCGGACAGGGCGCGCGCGAACACGGCCTCGGCGATACCCGTCACCGGGACACCCAGGTCGAGCGCCGACTTCACCGTCCAGCGCCCGGTGCCCTTCTGCTCGGCCTCGTCGAGGATGATGTCGACCAGCGGCTTGCCGGTCTTGGCGTCGGTCTGGCGCAACACCTTCGCGGTGATCTCGACCAGGAAGCTGTCCAGGTCGCCGGAGTTCCACTCGTCGAAGACATCCGCGATCTCACCGGCCGACTTGCCAAGGCCGTCGCGCAGCAGCTGGTAGGCCTCGCCGATCAACTGCATGTCGGAGTACTCGATGCCGTTGTGCACCATCTTCACGAAGTGGCCTGCGCCGTCGGGTCCGATGTGGGTGCAGCACGGCACGCCGTCGACGTGCGCCGAGATCTCCTCCAGCAGCGGGCCCAGCGACTTGTAGGACTCCGCCGGGCCGCCGGGCATGATCGACGGGCCGTTGAGCGCGCCCTCCTCGCCGCCGGAGATGCCCGCGCCGACGAAGTGCAGACCGCGTTCGCGCATCGCCTTCTCGCGGCGGATCGTGTCGGTGTAGAGCGCGTTGCCGCCGTCGATGATGATGTCGCCTTCCTCCATCGCGTCGGCGAGCTCGTTGATCACCGCGTCGGTGGGGTCTCCGGCCTTGACCATGATCAGCACCCGGCGCGGCCTCTCCAGCGCGTCGAGGAATTCCGCGATGGTCTCGCTGCGCACGAACTTGCCCTCGGAGCCGTGCGCTTCGAGCAGCGCGTCGGTCTTGGCCACCGAGCGGTTGTGCAGCGCGACGGTGTAGCCGTGGCGGGCGAAGTTGCGCGCGATGTTGGACCCCATGACGGCGAGCCCGGTCACCCCGATCTGAGCGGTACCGGTGGTCGATGCGGAAGCGTCAGAGCTCATTCGGGCAGCCTTTCGTTGTTTTGTTGTGTGAACGCATCGTTCGCGAGTGGCTTGTCCCTTAAGCGGTGAACAGCCGTTGCAGTTCGGTCAGCCACGGCAGCACCACCGCGACGGTCGGGACCACGAGCACCGCGGCCGCGGCGGCATACGCGCCTGCGGCCAGCACCCGGCTGTTGGGCCGCCCGCCGAGGCGGCGCACCCGCAGCACGGTCGTCGGTCCGCCCGCGGCCAGCGCACCCGACGGTGTGCGGCCGGCAGCACATGCGACGAGCGCGCGGGCCAGGGGAGTCGGTCCGGCGATGCGGACCGCCGCGTCGTCGGCCAGCATCTCGACCAGCAACCGCACGGCATCCAGTGCGCTCCCGCTGCGGACGAACCGGGGGAACGCCGCGTGCACGGCGGTGAACATCTCGAGCACGAGGTCGTGCCGGGCGCGCAGGTGCGCGCGTTCGTGGGTGAGGATCGCGGCGATCTCGTTGTCCTCCAACGTCGTCAGCGTGCCCTCGCTGACCACGACTCGGCTGCGCACGCCGGGCAGGCAGTACGCCAGCGGCTGGTCCACGTCGAGGATGCGCAGCCCGCCGCCGGCATGCGTGCGGGCCCACGTCTGCGACTTGCCCACGAGGTCGACGACCATCCGGTGATGCGCGCGACGGCGCCGCGTCGCGATCGCGACCTGTAGCACCGAGGTGATCAACCGGGCGCCGATCACCAGCGTCAGCGCGAAGACCACCACGTATGCGATCCACACGGGCCAACCCATGACGGCGATCTCGCGGGTGATGCCGGCGGTGGGCCGACCGTCGGGACCCGGCGCGAAAAGCCTGCTCGCGATGGCTATCCCGGCCGAGAAGGCCGACAGGACCGCGGCCGACGCGATCGCCTGCCACAGCACGATGGCCGCCCGTGGGGCGCGGAAGGGCCACGAAGCGCGCGCCAGCAGAGCCGGCACCGGTCCCGACAGGACCAGCGCCAGGATGGTGAAGGCCAGCGCGGACACGCTGTAAGTCTCTCTCAGCCGGTGCCCGAATTACCAGCGGGCGGCGTAACGCGATCCTTGCTTTCCAACTCGGCGAGCGCGCGCCGCAGTGCGGCGGCTTCGTCCGCGCCGACCCGCTCGACGAAATGCACGAGCGCAGCCTCCCGGCTGCCGGAGTCGGCGGCCTGGTCGAGCGCGTCGACCATCAGGCCCGCAACCAGTTCGTCGCGGCCGTGGGTCGGTGCGTAGCGGTGGGCGCGGTCGTCGCGGTGCTGCACAACGAGGTTCTTCTTCGCCAGCCGCTGCAGCACGGTCATGATCGTGGTGTACGCCAGGTCGCGTTCGGCGGCGAGCGCCTCGTGAACTTGGCGCACGGTCTGGGGCTCACGCGAGGACCACAGGTGATCCATCACCGCGCGTTCCAGTTCCCCTAAACGCGTCAACTTCGCCATGGTCCGTTTCTCCTAGAGGCTATTGGTCCAGCGTACTACCAGTTACTACCGTGCGTCGTATTTCGCCTGGTGGACAAGCCTCCACCGCCGTTCGACCAATCCCTTCGCCGTGGTCACCGCCCGTTTGCCGGGCTGTGTGAAAGCAGTCACAGGGTCTGGTCGTCGTGACGCGCGTAGCTATAGTAAGCCTTACCTAACTCGAAGCGCGGGAGGCTCCATGACGGTACTGGTCGACGATCCACTCATCGCAAGCATGGCGATCCGCCGGCCATTGCCGCTGCATGAGTCGAGTCGACGGCTGCGCGAGCTCTATCCCGAGTGTCCACGCGTGTACGGCGTCGCGGTGATGGGGGACCTGTCCCGTCGGCGGTGGTGGCCGCTGGCCGACGCGCTGACCACGGACCGTCTCAAGACGATGTTCGACCTGGCGGCCGAGGAGACCGACAGTCGCGCGGCAGTGGCGCATCAGTTGGCCGCCACCCTGGCTCACGTCGTCGTCGGGCGCGTCGTGCCGCTGATCGTGCTCGAAGGCCGGGCATGGGACACCGGGCTGGAGAACCTCTGTGTGCACGTGGATTCCGAGGGCGCGATCGACTGGGTCGGCGTCGTCGACCCGACCCTGCGGGCCCTCCCGGACGATCCGCATTTCGACCGCGGGTCGGTTCGCATCGCGCGCTCGACCCGCGAGGGCATCGTTGCGCTGCCGAGCGAGGCGGCGCTGACGACCTGGGTCGCGCACCGCAGCCACCGCGCGCTCGCGCCGCTGTTCACCAAGCTGGCCGACATCAGCGGCGGCGCCATGGCGGTCGCGTCGATGTGGCACGTCGTCGGCGGCGCCGTGGTCAGCGCGGCCACCCAGGTGCCGCTGCTCGCCGGCTCGAGCGAATGGACGAGCATGCGGCGCAGCCAGGCCGTGCTCGACGCGCTGGTCGGCTTCGGACTTCCCGTCCGGGGCACCTCCCGGTCGAATGCGGGGAAGGTCTTGCTTAATTAGGCAAGCCTTGCCTATGCTCTTAGCAGTGATCGACAACTGAACCACCGGACCGCGCCGGAGTCCTGAGGGCTGCAGAGACCCCCGGTCCACACGGAGGACGGGCCCCGCACCATTGGTGCGGGGCCCGTCCGCATTCCTGCCGAATGCGCGCTGCGTCAGACCATGTCGGTCACACCTTCTCGACGGCGCCTCCGCCTTCGGCCCAGTCGCCGAACGCCCCGAGGTTGTAGACGTCCTCGTACCCGAGTTCCTTGAGCGCCTGCCCCGAGAGCGCCGAACGCCCACCGGAGGCGCAGTACACGATCACCGGTTTGTCCTTCGCGAAGTTCTGGTCGTGGTACGGCGACTCGGGGTCGGCGCGGAATTCCAGCATTCCGCGGGGGACGTGCACGGCGCCCGCCACCTTGCCGCTCTTCTCCAGTTCGGGGGCGTCGCGCACGTCGACGACCAACGCGCCCTTGGCGATCAAATCCTTCGCCTCGTCGTGGGAGATCTTGGGCACCACGGCATTGGCGGCTTCTACGAGATCTTTCGCGGTCTTGGCCATGGCCGACCCTAACTCGCGGCACCCGGCGCGGTCACGGTGTTGGGCAGCGTGTAAACACGTTGCGTGACTTCCGACCTGCCTACCGACCTGGGCAAGGGCTTCGACTCCGAGCTCGGCCTGACCTATCTCGACCTGGGTCCCGACGGCGGCCGCGCCGAGCTGACGATCACCGACAAGCTGCTGCAGCCCTACGGCATCGTGCACGGCGGCGTGTACTGCTCGATCGTCGAGAGCCTGGCGAGTGTGTCGGCGGCGGTCTGGCTCGCCGACCACGGCGGCGGCAACGTCGTCGGCGTCAACAACAACACCGACTTCCTTCGGGCGATCTCGTCGGGCACCGTCACCGCGGTGTCCACACCCATCCACCGCGGCCGACGCCAGCAGCTGTGGCAGATCACCATCACCGACGACAACGACAAGCTCGTCGCCCGCGGGCAGGTGCGGCTGCAGAACATGCCCGCCGAGTAGCGAGTCGCGTGCGCTGCTGATCGCCGCGCTCCGTGGCAATATCGCCCACTATGCGTCTATCCCCGCATGAGCAGGACCGCCTGCTCATCTCCTACGCGGCCGAACTCGCCCGGCGCCGGCAGGCCCGGGGCCTGAAGCTCAACCATCCGGAGGCGGTCGCGGTGATCACCGACCACCTCCTCGAGGGCGCACGTGACGGGCGCACGGTGGCCGAGCTGATGGCCAGCGGCCGGGAGGTTCTGGGGCGCGACGACGTCATGGAGGGCGTGCCCGAGATGCTCTACGACGTCCAGGTCGAGGCGACGTTCCCCGACGGCACGAAGCTCGTCACCGTCCACCATCCGATCCCATGACCGGACCCATTGTGCCCGGCGAGATCCTGTACGGGGACGGCGATATCGAGATCAACGCCGGCGCCCCGCGGCTCGCGATGGAGATCGTCAACACCGGCGACCGTCCCGTGCAGGTCGGCAGCCACGTCCACTTGCCGCAGGCCAACGCCGCGCTGTCCTTCGACCGTGCCGCCGCGCACGGGCACCGGCTCGACATCCCCGCGGGGACCGCGGTGCGGTTCGAACCCGGTGTGGCCCAGACCGTCTCGCTCGTCCCGCTCGGCGGCGCGCGCGAGGTGCACGGGTTGAGCCTGAACCCGCCCGGCCGGCTGGACGCCTCATGACCCGGTTGTCACGCGCCCGATACGGCGCACTGTTCGGGCCGACGACCGGCGACCGGATCCGGCTGGCCGACACCGACCTGGTCATCGAGATCACCGAGGACCGCAGCGGGGGACCGGAGTTCGCGGGAGACGAGGCCGTCTTCGGCGGAGGCAAGGTACTGCGCGAGTCGATGGGGCAGGGTCGCGCGACACGCGCGGACGGGGCTCCCGACACCGTCATCACCGGCGTGGTGATCCTCGATTACTGGGGGATCATCAAGGCGGACATCGGCATTCGCGACGGCCGCATCACCGCGATCGGCAAGGCCGGCAACCCGGACATCATGTCGGGTGTGCATCCCGATCTGGTGGTCGGGCCCTCGACGGAGGTCATCGGCGGTAACGGCCGCATCGTCACCGCCGGCGGCATCGACTGCCACGTGCACCTGATCTGCCCGCAGACGATGGCCGAGGCGCTCGGTGGCGGCATCACCACGATGATCGGCGGCGGCACCGGCCCCGCCGAGGGCAGCAAGGCCACCACCGTCACCCCCGGCGAATGGCATCTGGGCCGCATGCTCGAGTCGCTGGACTCCTGGCCGATGAACATCGCGCTGCTCGGCAAGGGCAACACCGTCAGCGCCGAGGCCATGTGGGAGCAGTTGCGCGGCGGCGCTTCGGGTTTCAAGCTGCACGAGGACTGGGGCAGCACACCCGCGGCCATCGACGCCTGCCTCACCGTGGCCGACGCATCGGGCGTTCAGGTCGCGCTCCATTCCGACACCCTCAACGAGGCGGGGTTCGTGGAGGACACCGTCGGCGCGATCGCCGGCCGGTCGATCCACGCCTACCACACCGAGGGTGCGGGCGGCGGGCATGCGCCCGACATCATCACCGTCGCCGCCCAACCGCACGTGCTGCCGAGTTCGACGAACCCGACGCGGCCGCACACGGTCAACACGCTCGACGAGCACCTCGACATGTTGATGGTGTGCCACCACCTCAACCCCAGCGTCCCAGAGGATCTCGCGTTCGCCGAGAGCCGCATTCGACCCTCCACGATCGCCGCCGAAGACCTGCTGCACGACATCGGCGCGATCTCGATGATCGGCAGCGACGCGCAGGCGATGGGGCGCATCGGCGAGGTGGTCATACGCACCTGGCAGACCGCGCACGTCATGAAGCGCAGGCGCGGTGCGTTGGACGGCGACCCGACGGGGCCGAAGGCGTCCGACAATCACCGCGCGCGCCGCTATGTCGCCAAGTACACGATCTGCCCGGCGATCGCGCACGGACTCGACGGCGAGATCGGATCGATCGAGGTGGGCAAGCTCGCCGATCTGGTGCTGTGGGAACCCGCGTTCTTCGGCGTCCGGCCGCACGCCGTGCTCAAGGGCGGCATGATCGCCTGGGCCGCAATGGGAGACGCCAACGCGTCGATACCAACCCCGCAACCGGTGCTTCCGCGTCCGATGTTCGGCGCCGCCCCGTCGGCCGCGGCGGCCACGTCCGTGCACTTCGTCTCGCAGCAGGCCGTCGACGACGGGCTGGCCGACCGGACCGACGTCAAGCGGCGCCTGGTGCCGGTCAAGGATGTCCGCAAGGTCGGGAAGGCCGATATGCCGCTCAACGACGCGCTGCCGAGCATCGAGGTCGACCCCGACACCTTCACCGTCCGCATCGACGGCGAGGTGTGGCAGGAGCAGCCCGCGACCGAACTGCCCATGGCGCAACGGTATTTCCTCTTCTGACCGCCATGACGAACCTGACGACGCTGCTCGCGCTGGCCGACTCGCGGCTGCCGACCGGGGGCCACGTGCACAGCGGGGGCGTCGAGGAGGCGGTCACCAGCGGACTGGTCGCCGACCTGACCACGCTACGAGCCTATCTGCGCCGCCGCATCCGGACTCAGGGACTCGTCGCAGCCTCGCTGGCCGCGGCCGTACACACCGGAACGCTCGGACCCGTCGCCGCCGACCGCGAAACCGACGCCCGCACACCGGCGCCCGCGGCCCGCCAGGCGTCGCGCGCGCAGGGCCGTGGCCTCGTCCGGCTGGCCCGCCGGGTGTGGCCCGACGAGGACTGGGACGCGCTCGGCGCGACACCTCACCTTCCCGTCGCGGCGGGCTGGGCGGGACGCGCGGCGGGACTGACCGCCGAACAGACCGCCCTCTCCATCGTCTACACCACGATGACGGGTTCGGCGACGGCCGCCCAGCGCCTGCTCGCCCTGGATCCCGGTGACGTCGCCGCGCTCACCTTCGAGCTGTCGGCTCTCTGCGACGAAACGGCCGCCGCGGCAGCCAAGGAACTGGCCGACCTGTCCGATCCGGTGCTCGACGTGCTGGCCGAGCGCCACACCCGCCGTGAGCGCCCGCTGTTCGTCTCATAACCCCGAAAGGACCGTCATGCCACCGCATTTCATCGACGGCGAGCCGCACCACCATCTCGAGCGCCCCAGGCGGGCGCGCCAACCGGGGGAGTCGCTGCGCATCGGGGTCGGTGGCCCGGTCGGATCGGGCAAGACCGCGCTGGTGGCGGCGTTGTGCAGGCAGCTGCGTGACGAGGTGTCGCTGGCGGTGCTGACCAACGACATCTACACCACCGAGGACGCCGACTTCCTGCGCCGCCACGCCGTGTTGCCCGACGAGCGGATCGCGGCGGTGCAGACGGGCGGGTGCCCGCACACCGCGATTCGCGACGACATCACCGCCAACCTCGACGCGATCGACGACCTCATCGCCGGTAACGACCGGTTGGACCTCATCCTGGTCGAGTCCGGCGGGGACAACCTGACCGCGACGTTCTCCTCCGGCCTGGTGGATGTCCAGATCTTCGTCGTCGACGTCGCCGGCGGCGACAAGGTGCCCCGCAAGGGTGGGCCCGGGGTGACCTACTCAGATCTGTTGGTGATCAACAAGACCGACCTCGCACCGCTGGTCGGGGCGGATCTCGAGGTGATGCGACGCGACGCGACGGCCGTGCGCGGCGAGCGTCCCTTCGTGATGATCTCACTGACCGACGACCCCGCGGCCTCCGCGGTGCTGGACTGGGTGCGCGAACAGCTCCGGGTGCCCGTCTAGTGCGATCCGAGGTGCTGATCGTTGCGCGCCGGGACCGCCGACCGCGCATCGAATGTGCGGGCGGGGTGGCCGCCCGGCTGACCGGGCCCGACACCGTCCATCTCGTGTCGGCGGCGGCGACTCCGCTGGGCGGAGACGTGCTGCACTTCCGCGTCGTCGTCGAACCCGAGGCCCGATTGCAAATCCGCACCGCCGCGGCGACGGTCACCCTGCCGGGAGTGAAAACCCTGGATTCCCACGCGATCTGGGAACTCGACGTGGCCGGCGAGCTGGACCTCGATCCCGAACCCACGGTGGTGGCCGCGGCATCGCGACACCACACCTCGATCCGTCTCGGCGTCGGGGCGCACGGGCGCATCAGGCTGCGTGAGCGGGTGCAGATCGGCAGATCCGGCGAGCGCCAAGGGTTCTGGTCGGGCTCGCTGCACGCCGACGTCGACGGCGTCCCGCTGTTGCGGCACCGCATCGGACTGGGCGCCGGATCGGTCGCTCACGACGAGATCGACGCGCCGATGGCCGCGATCAGCGAACTGCGCTATCCCGACGTCGGTACCGATGCCAAAGGAACACCGCTCGCGTTGGCCGCGGGCGGATGCCTGACGACATGGCAGGGTCCGCGGCTCTAGCCGGCGACCTTCTCGGTGTCCCGTACCCCCGCGGCGATCTCTTCGAGTTCCTCGATCCGGGTGCGGGCGTAGGCCTGCTGCTCGGTGATGGTGAGGTTGCCGCGTTGCGTCGACAGGAACGTCACCGTCCAGTGCAGCAGCGTGGTGAGCTTGCGCCGGAAGCCGACCAGGTAAACGAGGTGCAGCACCAGCCAGGCCAGCCAGGCGATGAAGCCGCCGAACTCCAGCGGTCCGATCTTGGCGACCGCCGAGAACCGCGACACCGTGGCCATTGAGCCCTTGTCGAAGTACTGGAACGGTTCGCGCTGACTGGGATCGGCGCCCTTGAGTTCGGCCCTGACCGCGTTGGCGGCGTACCTGCCGCCCTGGATCGCGCCCTGCGCCTGTCCGGGAACGCCCTCGACGTGCGCCATATCGCCCACCACGAACACGTTCGGGTGGCCGGGCAGCGTCAGATCCGGTTGCACCAGCACGCGGCCGGCCCGGTCGACCTCGGCCTCGGACTGCTCGGCCAGGTCTCGGCCCAGCGGGCTGGCGGCGACGCCCGCCGACCACACCTTCGTCGCGGACTCGATGCGCCGGATCGTGCCGTCGGAATCCTTGACGGTGATGCCGTTTCGGTCGACGTCGGTGACCATGGCCCCGAGCTGGATGTCGACACCCATCTTCTCCAGCCGCGCCTGCGCCTTCTTGCCGAGCTTCTCGCCCATCGGGGGCAGCACGGCGGGCGCCGCGTCGAGCAGGATCACCCGCGCGGTGGTCGAATCGATGTGGCGGAACGCGCCTTTGAGGGTGTGGTCGGCCAATTCGGCGATCTGCCCGGCCATTTCGACGCCGGTCGGGCCTGCGCCCACCACCGTGAACGTCAACAGCTTCTCGCGCCGTGCCGGATCACTGGAGCGCTCCGCCTGTTCGAAGGCGCTCAGGATGCGTGCCCGCAGTTCCAGGGCATCGTCGATGGACTTCATGCCCGGCGCCCACTCCGCGAAGTGGTCGTTGCCGAAGTAGGACTGGCCCGCGCCGGCCGCGACGATCAGCGTGTCGTACGGGGTGACGTAGGTGTGGCCCAGGAGCTCCGACTTGACCGTTTGATTGGCGAGGTCGATGTGGGTGACGTCGCCGAGCAGCACCTGGCAGTTCTTCTGCTTGCGCAGGATCATCCGCGTCGGCGGCGCGATCTCACCGGAGGGGATGATGCCGGTCGCCACCTGGTACAGCAGAGGCTGGAACAAGTGGTGGGTGGTCTTGGCGATCAGCTTGACGTCGACGTCGGCGCGTTTCAGCTTTTTGGCAGCGGTCAGCCCGCCGAACCCTGACCCGATGATGACGACCTTGTGCCGATCAGATGCAGTGGCTCCGGGATGGCTCATCTTGGGCTCCTCGACGGTGCTTCCACGTGCAGTTCTCTACCCGTAAAGGTAGTCGCCTGAACACCAGATCGGGGAACAGGGTTGCTGTGTTATATCCCACCCACCAGCCCCGGTTATATCCCACCCACCGGCCCCGGTTACATCCCACCCCTGGCCAACGAATCACCCGTTCAGCAGCGGTAGCAGTGCCTCGGCGACGGCCGTGATACCACCTGGGTGGTACCCGTTGAGGCTCGTCACCGGGCTCAAGATCACCCCGTCGATGCCCGCGTCGAGGACCTTGGTCTTGATCTGCTCGGCGACCTGCTCGGCGCTGCCGAACACGGCCTGCTGCTTGAAGTCGTCGGGGATGATGTCGCCGGTCACGTTGTCGTCGATGATCGCGATGACGAGCATGCTGGTCTCGAGGGTGGCCGGGTCGCGACCAATCTCCTCGCACCGCTCCTTGGCCACCTGCACCTTGCGCGGCAGCTCGTCGAACCCGGCGATGATGTTGAGGTGGTCGAAGTGCCTGGCCGCCAGCGGGATCGTCTTCTTCTCGCCGCTGCCGCCGATCATCAGCGGGATGTGGTCGCGCAAGCGTGGCTCGGCCATCGCCTCTTTGGTGCGGTAGTACTTGCCCTCGAATGTCGGCCGTTGCCCCTCGAGCATCGGCAGGATGATCTGCAGCGCCTCGCCGAGCTTGTTGAAGCGGTCGGTGAAGGTGCCGAACTCGTACCCGAGGCTGTCGTGTTCGAGCTCGTACCAGCCGGTGCCGATGCCGAGGATCGCGCGGCCCTGACTCATCACGTCCAACGTGGTGATCGCCTTCGCCAGAAGGGTCGGATTGCGATAGGTGTTGCCCGTGACGAGGGTGCCGAGCTGGACGCGTTCGGTCGCGGCGGCCAGCCCACCCAGCGCGGTGTACGCCTCCAGCATCGGCTGGTCCGGCGTTCCGAGTCCGGGCAGTTGATAGAAGTGGTCCATCACGAAGACCGAGTCGAAGCCGGCGGCCTCGGCTTCCTGCGCCTGGGCGATCACGGTAGGGAAGATCTCCGCGACGCCAGTGCCGTACGAGAAGTTGGGGATCTGGAGTCCGAGTTTGATGGTCACAGAATTACGAAACCACACCTAAGCGGAGCGATCACCCCGTTTAGCTTCGGGCGAACGGCGGAATAATCAGCCGAAGTTCGCGAGCGCGCCCTTGCTGACGTGCAGGACCTGGCCGGTGATGTGGCGCGCCGCCGGCGTGGTCAGGAACAGCGCCAGCCGGGCGATCTCGTCGGCGACCGCCGGCGGGGTGCGCGAGAGGCCTTCGTAGCCGGGCTCGGCATGACGTCCCGAGGCCACCGCGTTGACCGTGATGCCGCGGGTGCCGAAGTGCTCGGCCTGCCCGGCGGTCCAGTCGGCGAGCGCGGCCTTGATCGCCGCTTCGGCGGTGCCGGGGGTCGGGGCCTCGGGGACGACATTGACGATCGAACCGCCCGAGCGCAGATGGTCGCCGAGGATCTGCACCGTGAGCACCGCGGACACCACGGTCGAGTCGAGCGCCGCGCGCCACGCCCTGGCCAGGTCGGCCAGCGAGTAGGTGCGCGGGTCGCCGCCGTCCCAACCGGGCGCGGGCACGTTGATGATCGTGTCGAGGTGGTGCGGGAACTGCGACCGCGCCGCTTCCAGGCTGTCCGGATCGGTGTTGTCGAGCACGATCGCGTCCACGTCGAGCTCCTTCGCGGCGACCTCGAGCTCGTCGCGGCGGGCGCCCGCGATCACGACCCGGTGACCGGCATCCCGGAAGCCTTCGGCGATCGTGCAACCCAGATCCGTGTCACCTGCGGTGACGAGCACCTCCATCGCGAGGACCTCCTGTGGTGTTCGACGCTGAACCCAGCGATTCCCCGCAATGTTACTGGACAGTAGCTATAGCACGAAACCGGCGCGCTGGCGCATGTCCCATAGGGTTTGGCCTGTGAGGTGGGAGGCCGTTGAGTAGTCCGGCTGGTCTGCCGCGCTGGCTCTATCTGCCCGCCGCGGTCGGCGCGCTGTTCGTCGTGGTACCGCTATTCGCGATCGCGACCCGGGTCGACTGGCCGAACATCCTGCAACTGATCACCAGCGACTCCTCGGTCACCGCGCTGATGCTGAGCCTGCGCACGGCGACCGCCAGCACCGTGTTGTGCCTGATCATCGGTGTTCCGATGGCCCTGGTCCTCGCGCGCAGCGACAGCCGCCTGGTGCGCGCGGCGCGACCGTTGATCCTGCTGCCGCTGGTGCTGCCCCCGGTGGTCGGCGGCATCGCGCTGCTCTACGCGTTCGGTCGGCTCGGCCTGATCGGGGAGTACCTGGAGGCGGCGGGCGTTTCGATCGCGTTCACGACGACGGCCGTCGTGCTCGCGCAGACGTTCGTGTCGCTGCCGTTTCTGGTCATCGCGCTCGAGGGTGCCGCCCGCACGGCGGGCATCGGTTACGAGACGGTCGCCGCCACGCTGGGCGCCCGACCGTCGCGGGTGTGGTGGCGCGTCACGCTGCCGCTGTTGACTCCCGGTCTGGTGTCCGGCGCGGTGCTGGCCTTCGCCCGGTCGCTCGGGGAATTCGGGGCGACGTTGACGTTCGCGGGTTCGCGTGAGGGCGTCACGCGCACCCTGCCGCTGGAGATCTACCTGCAACGGGAGAGCGACCCCGACGCGGCGGTGGCGCTGTCGCTGCTACTCGTGGTGGTGGCCGCCGCGGTGGTGCTGGGACTGGGGGCCCGACGGTTGCGCGGCGACAACGCGTGGAGCGCGCGGTGACCGGCATCAGCGTCCGCGCGGTCGTCGGACGCCGGGGGCTGGACGTCGCGTTCGACGTCGCCGCCGGCGAGGTGCTGGCCGTCCTCGGCCCCAACGGCGCGGGCAAGTCGACGACCCTGCACGTCATCGCGGGGCTGGTGCGTCCCGACGCCGGCGTCGTGCGTGTGGGGGATCGGGTCCTCACCGACACCGCGGCGGGTGTCCACGTCGCGACGCACGATCGCCGGGTGGGACTTCTCCTACAGGATCCGCTGTTGTTTCCGCACCTCGACGTGGCCGCCAACGTCGCCTTTCCGCCCGGCAGCACACGCCCCGACCACTGGCTGGCGGAGGTCGACGCGGCGGACTTGGCCGACCGCAGGCCGCGTCAGCTGTCCGGCGGCGAGGCCCAGCGCGTCGCGCTGGCGCGTGCGTTGTCGGCCGAACCCGACGTGCTGTTGCTCGACGAACCGTTGGCGGGTCTCGACGTGGCGGCGGCCGCCGCGATGCGCAAGGTGCTGCGCAAGGTGCTCGCACGCGACGGACGATCCGCGGTCATGGTGACGCACGACGTGCTCGACGTGGCGACCCTCGCCGATCGGGTGCTGGTGCTCGAATCCGGTCGGATCGTCGAAACCGGCCCCGCCGCAACGGTGTTGGCTGCTCCTCGGAGTGGCTTCGGGGCACGGCTCGCGGGAGTGAACCTGGTGCGCGGCACGGCGGACCGCGACGGCGCCCTGATCACCGGCGCGGGCGCCGCGTGGCACGGAACCGCGGCATCCGACATCGCGGCGGGGACGCCCGCGGTGGCCCTGTTCCACCCGGCGGCGGTCGCGGTGTACCGCGAGCGGCCGCACGGCAGCCCCCGCAACGCCGTCGAGGTGACCGTCGCCGAACTCGACGGGCGTGGCCCGGCGATCCGGGTGCGCGCCGAGGAGCAGCACGACGGCGGCCCGGGGCTCGCCGCGGACATCACCGCGGACTCCGCGGCCGAGCTGCGGCTCGCCCCCGGGGAACGGGTGATCTTCGCGGTCAAGGCGCAGGAGGTCACCCTGCATCCGGCCGAGTAACACATATCCGGGCGGGGGCGAAACACAGTCGAATCACCGGCGCCGACAGCGGTTCGGCCACCCCGCGCCACGCGCGGGGATGCTCCGGTGCCAGCAAAGCGTGCTCGACGTAGCTATCACTGTCTTTTGTTGCTTCAGCTACGTCAGATTTAAGCACATTCTTAGCAATTCACACTTGCGTCACGGCGGTAACACGGTAGTTTCTTCCCCATGGATCAGCCGGATGCGATTTCACCCCCGCGCAAGGGGCTCTCGAGGACGTTGGCGACCGCGGCGTTGACCGGGGCGACCGCGCTGGCGCTCGCGCTGCCGACGGTGGCGCAGGCCCAGCCCGAGCCGACGCCCGCGCCGCCGCCTCCGCCGCCGACGGGTAACACCTTCTTGCAGGGACCGCCGCCGCCTCCGCCCCCGGGAGCGCCCGCTCCCGCTCCCGGCGCCCCGGCGCCCGCTCCGGCACCCGGCGCTCCGGCACCGGCGCCAGGGGCCCCAGCACCCGCACCGGGACCCGGCGATCCGAACGCTCCGGCACCCGCACCCGGCGACCCCAACGCACCGGCTCCCGCGCCCGGCGAGCCCGGCCGCGTCGAGTCGGCCGCAGGCGGCATGAGCTACGTCGTGCCTGCGGGGTGGAAGGTCGCGGACTCGACCCAACTGTCCTACGGGCAGGCGTTGCTGACCAAGGACGCCCCGGAGGGCGCCGAACCGCCCAATGACACAAGCATTCTGCTCGGCCGGCTCGACCTGAAGCTCTTCGCCGGCGCCGAGACGGACAACACGAAGGCCGCCCAGCGGTTGGCCTCCGACATGGGCGAGTTCTTCATGCCGTTCCCCGGTACCCGGATCAACCAGGAGACCGCCGAACTCAATGCCGACGGCATGCCGGGTGTCGCGTCGTACTACGAGGTGAAGTTCACCGACACCAACAAGCCGAACGGCCAGATCTGGGCGGGCGTCGTCGGCAATCCGGTCGAACCCGGCACGCCGCGCGGTCAGCGCACGCCCGAGCGGTGGTTCGTGGTGTGGCTCGGCACCGCGAACAACCCTGTGCCGAAGGAAGAAGCGGTCACGCTGGCGAACTCGATCCGGCCGTACACCCCGCCGAATGCACCAGCGGCACCGCCGGCCGATCCGAATGCGCCGGCTGCCC